>NZ_JBITJE010000008.1:0-383082 GCF_044459685.1 Kribbella sp. NPDC050241 | reverse complement strand
CTGGCGATCCTGCCCCAGGTCCTGGTCACGCCCGAGTCGATCTCGGTCGAAGACCTGGTCTGGTTCGGCCGCCACCCCCACCGCACCTCCCTCAAGGTCCCCAGCCAGGCCGACAAAGACACCGTCGAATGGGCCATGGACGTCACCAGCACCACCGAACTGCGCCACCAACACGTCGACCAACTGTCCGGCGGACAGCGCCAACGCGTCTGGATCGCGCTCTGCCTCGCCCAAGGCACCGACCTCATCCTGCTCGACGAACCCACCACCTACCTCGACGTCGCCTACCAGCTCGAAGTACTCGACCTGCTGCACCAGCTCAACCAGGAACAAGGCAAAACCGTCGCGATGGTGCTGCACGACTTCAACATGGCCGCCGAATACGCCGACCACGTCTTCGTCATGAAATCCGGCACCCTCGTCACCCAAGGCACCCCCGAAGACGTCTTCACCTGCGACACCATCCGCGACGTGTTCGGAGTCGAATCCAAAGTCGTGCCGCACCCGGTCAGTGGTAAACCGATGTGTATCCCACTGCGCGCCGGCCTGCGAAACCAAGCCCAGGTAGCGGTTGCGAACTGCTGAGGCTCGAGAGCAGCCTTCAAGGTCGCCCGGGGCTCGGAGGACAGGTTCGTTACGGGTTCGCGTCTGTGACGGGATGGTCCGGCCACGCGACTGCATAGCCGCCGAAGCCGCCCTCGTTCAGTCGTGCGTAGCGCAGCAACTCACGAACGATGCCTGCGTTGCCCATGGCCCATCCGGGGCGCGGTTCAGGGTCTGGTGGGTCTGCGCGGTGCTCATGATTCGACCAGCGAACGCCGGCTTCATCGACGATTGCGTGAGTCACCAGGTCATCGACCAGGACGTCGGCGAACTCGAAGTCGTCACCACGTTCCACGATTCGGTCGCAGGCCAGGGCCAGCACGCCTGCGGTCCCGCAGCACCGCCCGTGGTTGTCCCAGAAACCCGGACGGATCCGATGCGGCAACCCGGACTGTGTGACCGTTTGCCAGCATCTGTCACCGAGTCGAATCCAGGCCGAGTCTCCAGTGACCTGCGCGAGCAGGCGAAAGACTTGTGCGTCGCCCGCCGGACCATTGCACCAACCAAGGCTGAACCGCTCGACCACATCAGGCCGGTGCGGTGGGTCGGAGTGCGGTACAAGGAAGCCGTCGGGACCAGCCTCATTGCGGCCCACGACGTCTGCCGCTCCGGTGAGAGCAAGGTCGACCAGATCCTCCCGGTCAGCGGCTCGACCGACGGCGGCCAGCGCATAGACGATGCCCAGGGTGCCGTGCGCAATGTGATGGGACCGAGGCGGAGAGGGCCGGACCGGCCAGTTCACGCCACATGCCGTCCGATCCGCCGTAGTGAGGTAGGGCGTCACCGCCGCAACGGCCAGGTCCACATCACCCGCAGACAGTGCACCAAGCCCTATGCCGGCGTTGCCGGCGAAGAGCTCGAACATCGGGCTCCAGCGCTGCCCATCGAAGCGATCCCGAATCCGGCCCAGCGCCCGGTCTGCCGCATCGGGACTGCCAAGTGCCCGCAGCCCAGCAGCGACGCCGGCCAAGCCGAAGTACAGCGACGAGTCCTCAAGACTGTCGACGCTCGCCGTCAGAGCATCCACGCCCGCTGCCACTGCATGGTGATAGCGATCGTCGCCGAAGTGCTGCGCCGCTTCCTGCAGCGCGAGCACGATCCCGGCCATGCCGTGGTAGAGCGACGGGTCCTTGCAGTCGGCAACTTTGCCGACCAACCAGTCAGCCGCCCCTCGCGCAAGCCACGTCACCTCTTCGGCCCTTGCCGCACGATCTGGCGTCCCCACGGCGGCCAGTTTACGTTGCGGACACTCGCCGACGTCGGCACCCGTTCGGGTTGATCCCGATCACGGGTCGGTAGCTGGCTTCGTGACGGTGAGTCGGCGATCCGTTCGAAGGCGACTACTAGTTCCTCATCGTGCACAACGTCTGCGAAATCGCGGACACGGCGGCGTACACGGCTGCTGTTGCACTTGATCCCGGCACCACCGGCCGACCGGTTCGGGTCGCCGGCGACGTACTGACCATGAAGGAGTTCCACGCGGCACTTGAGCGTGGATCCGGCCGAAGCCTCGAACTGCGGCGGCGAGGCACCGCCGACGAGCTGGCTGCGGAGATCGAGCGCCGCAGGGCCAGCGCGTCCGGCCCGGAGGACTTCGTTGCCTTGCAGTACCTCTGGGCGATGATCACGGGCAAAGCCAAGCTCGATCCACTCGACAACGAGCGCTACCCCGGTGTCCGGCCGACCACCATCGTCGAGTTCGCCCGACGCTTCGCCTTGTGACCAAGGAACGCCGAGCCGGCGACGTGTGACGTGTGAGCCAAGCACTGCGGGTCGCCGTGGAGCGGTCACCCTCGGGTTACCCCGGTCCCACATCAAGCTCCAGCAAGGAGCGTGTGTGAGCTGGCGGCCTCAAACCGCGCCGAGGACAGGATCTGGGGGCCGCGGACACGGAACAACCTGTTCACGGTCATCATAACGTGTGCACGGTCGCGTCTCGACCGTGCTGCCCCAGTCAAACAGACAGGGCTGCGGCGAAGTCGTGGATGTCTCGGGCGAGTGATTCCGGCTCCTCATGCGGTGCGAAGTGTCCGCCGTGGTCGAAGCGGGTGTAGCGCACGACGTGGTAGGTGCGCTCGGCGTATTCGCGCGGCGGCACCGAGATGTCGTACGGGAATGCCGCGACTGCGGTCGGAAGGTCGCCCATCACGGGCCGCGGCATCGGATGCGCCACGTAGTCGAAGTAGGGCCGGAACGACGTACCGATCGTGTTGGTGAACCAGTAGAGCGAGGCCTGCACCAGGATCTCGTCCTCGGTCCATCGAGTGCTGATGTCTCCGCCGCAGTCACTCCAGGCTCGGTACTTCTCAAGGATCCAGGCCAGCAGACCAGCCGGCGAGTCGCTCAGGCCGTATGCCAGCGTCAGGGGCCGAGTCTGCTGCTGATGTTGGTAGGCGCCGCCGTCGCTGGTCCAGGATTCGATCCCCGACAGGTAGGCCTCCTCTGCTGCCGTGAGGTCGCTGTGGTCGACGGCCGCCATCACAGCCATCAGATGGATGCCTGCGACTGCTTCCGAATGGGCGGCCCCGAGACGCGAGGTGATCCCGGCTCCGAGGTCACCCCCGTGCGCTAGGTAGCGGTCGTAGCCGAGACCCAACATGAGGCGATGCCAGAGCTCGTACGTCGGAACCGCGGCCGGAGCCTCGGCTGCCTGATCGGAGAAGGTGAACCCGGGCAGAGACGGTACGACGACGTCGTGTCCGAGGCCGGCGAGGCGGTGCGCCAGTGGGATCATCTCGGCGAAGGTGCTCGGCCACCCGTTGGTGAGGATCATCGGAAGGCCCGTCGGCTCGTCCGCGCGGACGTGGAGGAGGTGAACCCGTTGTCCGCTGACGGTTGCGATTCGCTGCGGCTCAGCGTTCAGGCGTCGTTCGTGACTGCGCCAGTCGAATCCGTCGGCCCAGTAGGCGACCAGGTGAGCGAGGACGTCGCGGTCGGTTCCCGCCAACCAGGCAGGCTCGGGCCAAGATCTGGGCCGGCGCGTCGACGACAGGCGACGGCGTAGGTCTGCGACGTCGTCGTCCGGCACCGCGATGGCAAAGTCAGCAACCTCGAACGTGCTCACGTTTCCTCCTCTGGATGCTCCAACGATGATCCCGCGCAAACGCAGCTAGCGACCGTCGCTCCTGGGATCGCCAGCACCAGGGGCCGAGTCACCCGGTGCCGTGGGCGGCGAAGAGCACGGCGTGGTCGGCGGCGAACTCGGTCATGTCGCGGGAGGGGCGCCCAGTCGTCGCCGGATCCGTGAGCATCCCCGGCTCAGGCAAGGTCCTGACCGGATGTCACATCTAGTCCGCCTCCGGTGACTCATGGGGTGACCGACCGATGGTCCAACCAACGCAACCAGGAGACGAGATGTCCGAGACCAGGATCCCCAAGACCGAGATCACCGGAGTTCTCGGCGCGGTAGCCAAGAGAGTCAGCCGGAAGATGTTGGGCGAGGTACCGGAGCAGCTGGAAGTGATGTGGCACAACAAGCCGGTTCTGATGACCATGATGGGCCTGTCGAAGAAGGCGAAGAAGTGGAACGAGTGCGACGAGAACCTCAAGGCCTTCGCCCATATGGCGACCATGGCTCTGATCGGCTGCAGGTTCTGCCTCGACCTCGGCTATTTCATGGCGAACCACGACGGCCTCGATGTGAAGAAGGCCCGCGAGGTGCCGGGCTGGCGCGAGTCCGACGTCTTCACCCCGCTCGAGCGTGACGTGATGGAGTACGCCGAAGCGATGAGCCAGACGCCGCCGACGGTGACAGATGAACTCTCGGCGAGGTTGTTGAACAGTCTCGGGGCACCGGCTCTGCTGGAGCTGACCGCCTACATCACGCTGGCGAACATGGCTGCCCGAATGAACATCGCGATCGGGCCCTTCGAGTCTCAGGGCTTCGCGGCGGCGTGCGGCCTCCGTCCACTGACCGAGCCCTCGAGGTCTGCGACCGGCGTAGCGTCGCAGTCATGAGCACACCGAATGGCACCGAGGAGTTCGAGGCTCATCGCAGCCTGCTCTTCACCGTCGCCTACGAGATGCTCTCCTCGGCGGCCGACGCCGAGGACGTCGTCCAGGAGAGCTGGCTGCAGTGGGCCGACGTCGACCAACGGGAGGTACACAGCCCCCGCGCGTTCCTGATCCGCATCGTCACCCGGCAGGCGCTCAACCGGATGCGGACGCTCTCGCGCCTTCGCGAGAAGTATGTCGGCCAGTGGCTGCCCGAGCCGCTGCTGACCACCCCTGACGTTGCCAATGATGTCGCGCTCGCGGACAGCGTCTCGATTGCCATGCTCACCGTGCTGGAGACGCTGGGCCCGACCGAGCGGGCCGTGTTCGTGCTGCGCGAGGTCTTCGCGGTGCCGTACGACGAGATCGCAGAGGCGCTCGACAAGACTCCGGCGACCGTCCGACAGATCGCCCACCGGGCGCGCCGTCACGTGGCGGCCCGACGCCCGCGGACCCGGGTCACCCGCGCGGAGCAGGAGGAGGTCGTCGAGCGGTTCCTCGTCGCGATCCGGACCGGGGACGTCGATGCACTCCTGACTGTGCTGGCCCCGGACGTGGTGGCAGTGGGCGACGGCGGTGGGCTAGCTCCTGCGGCCCGACGGCCGCTCGAGGGAGCCAAGCGCGTGGCGGATGCCTTGGCCGCGGTGGGCAGGTACGACGGCCTCGTCGTACACGCCACGTGGGTCAACGGCGCGCCGGCGGTCAGGATCGACCTCGACGGCCAACCCGTCGGTGTGGCCAGCGTGCAAGTCGCGGGCGGCCGCATCACAGGGATCTACGGGATCGCCAACCCGGAGAAGCTGACCCGTCTCGATCGGGAAACGCTGCTGGCCACATGACGAGGTCGCGGTGGGCTGGAAGGCTGCTGGTCAAGGTTGGGCGCTGACCAGGCCTGTTTGATAGGCGATGACAACGAGTTGCGCGCGGTCGCGGGCACGGAGTTTCACCATGGCGTGGCTGACGTGGGTGCGTGCGGTGGCTGGGCTGAGGAACAGCTCGGCGCCGATCTCCTGATTGCTCATGCCCTGACCAACCAGGGACAGAACTTCGCGTTCTCGTTCGGTGAGCACCGCGAGCCGTTCGTCGGCTGCCTGGCTGACTGTTCGTTGAGCGGTGAACTGTGAGATGAGGCGTCGGGTGATTCGCGGTGCGAGCAGCGAGTCTCCGGCGGCGACGACACGGATGCCGTGGAGGAGCTCGGCGGGACCGGCGTCTTTGAGCAGGAACCCGCTGGCACCGGCCTGGAGTCCCTCGAAGACGTACGCGTCGGTGTCGTAGGTGGTCAGGATGAGGACGCGAACGTGCTGGAGTCCGGGTGTCGCGGCGATCTGTTGAGTGGCCTGGATGCCGTCCATCTTCGGCATCCGGATGTCCATGAGTACGACGTGGGGCCGGGTGGCGCGGGCTTGTTCGACGGCCTGAACTCCGTTGGTGGCTTCACCTACCACTTCGATGCCGTCCTCGGCTTCGAGGAGCGCCCTGAAGCCGGAACGCACGAGACCCTCGTCGTCGACGACCAGCACCTTGATCGGCGTGTCGTCGAGGGACGTCTTCAACGGCATGTCGCTCCCGCCGGCGCAAAGGGCAGTCGTGCAACAACCGCGAACCCGCCATCGGCTATCGGCCCGGCGTCGAGATCGCCGCCCAGGAGTTGACACCGCTCGCGCATGCCAATGATCCCACGCCCTGGTACAGCGGATCTTGCGCCATTGCTCTGGGCGTGGCCACGTTCGTTGGTCACGCTCAACTCGAGGGAGTCGACTCCGTAGCCGAGCCCGACCGTCACCCGGGTCGGACCTACGTGGCGGATCACGTTCGTGATCGACTCTTGGAGGATTCGGAAAGCAGCGCTGTCCACCGCGGTCGGCAATGCCGGGGTGGACGGCGCACTCTCGAGCATCATCTCGAGTCCGGCGTGGCGCGCGTTGGCGAACAACTCGTCGATCTGTCCGAGGCCAGGGTGCAGCGCTCGCCCGTCGTCGGCATCTCGGAGTACGCCGAGGATGGACCGCATCTCGTGCAGTGCTTTGGAGCTGGTCTGCTCGATGGCCTCCAGCGCCTCGCGTGTCCGTTCGGGCCGTTTGTCGAGGAGGTGGGCGGTGACACCGGACTGGACATTGATGATGGCGATGGCATGAGCGACGGTGTCGTGCACCTCGCGAGCGATCCTGAGTCGTTCTTCGTCGACCCGGGCCCGTGCTTCCTCCTCGCGGGTTCGTTCGGCCAGCTCGGCCCGCTCCAGCGCGTCGGCAGCGATGACACGTCGAGTCCGGACCGACTCGCCGAGGGCGACGCTCATCACCGAGGCCCCGATCCGGAAGAACACCCACCCGATGGCGGCGGGCGGCTCGATATCTGTGGCGGCGACCAGCCAGCCGGCGGTCAGCACCGTGATCCCGACGGCGGCGATCGCCAGCGACCGGCGCCCGTCGCCACACGCAGCGAGGCTGTAGAGGGCGACGAAGAGCCCGAGCCAGCCAGGTCCGTCCGGGAAGTCCAGGGTGTAGTAGATCAGGCTGGCGACCGCGGTGATCGCGAAGACCGCCACCGGGAACTGGCGCCGCAGAGCGACGACGGCGCCACTGACGATGAGCAAGACGTATCCGAGGTAGCCGAGGTCCGAGAGGGGACGTAACACCGAATCGGGGTCGGCTGCCACTTTGGCCAGGCTGCCTTGGACCTGCATCACCGTGATGAAGAGGGCGAGACACAGGTCCAACGCAAGCGCAGGCAGGCGGTACGAGACGGCGCGGGCTTGCATGTCGCGATCATAGGTCTTCGGCCGCGGCAGGGACTCCCGTCCGGTGCGCGGGCCAGTACGACGAAGAGCGCGATCCGGCCCGTGACGTCTACGTCGAAAGGCGTAGACAGTGCCGTCCTCGAACGGACGTACCGGCGTCGTCACCGGCGAGACGATCAACTCCGTTACATCACTGACGGAGGCCTTCATGACCGACACGTACCTGCCCGACGACCGCCACTACGGTGCCGATCCCGTACGCCCGGGCCCGTTGGGACGGCTGGCACGCCTGTCCTTCCGCCGGCGCGGGATGGTGTTGCTGGCTTGGCTGCTGGCACTAGGGCTGGCCATCGGCCTGTCGGCCGCGTTCGGAGGAGAGAAGGTCAACGGCACGACCCTGCCGGGGTCGGACTCGGAGCAAGCACAGACGCTGCTGACAGAGCGATTCCCGGCTCAGGCGGGCGATCGCGTCGATTTGGTGGCCCGCGCCGACAACGTGGCCGGCAGCGAGGTCCAAGGCCGGGTCGAGGCACTCCTCGGGAAGCTGCGCGGCATGCCACATGTCGCGGACGTGGAGGATCCGTACGCCACCGGTACTGCTCCCTCACCGGATGGCCGGACCCTGGTCGCACGCGTCTATCTCGACGTCGCCAACCCCAACGACATGCCGGTCGAGGACACCGAGAGGTTGCTGGCTGCGACCGACCATGCCGAGGGCGAAGGCCTGGAGATCGCCCTCACTGGCCAGGCGGTTCAGCGGGCAGAAGCGCCGCAGGGCGGCACCACCGAGATGCTCGGGCTGATGGCGGCCGCCGTGATCCTGCTGATCACGTTCGGATCACTGGTGGCAGCCGGCCTGCCTCTAGCCTTGGCTGTCGGCGGGCTGCTGGTGAGCTCCAGCCTGGTCGGCCTGATGGCGGCGGTGGTGGACGTGCCCGACTTCGCGCCGCTCATCGGGGCGATGCTCGGCATCGCCGTGGGCATCGACTATGCGCTGCTGATGGTCACCCGGTTCCGGGAGTGGCGGGCCGTGGGGCTCGATCCTGAACTGGCAACGGTGGCGACACTCGACACCGCCGGCCGGGCCGTCCTCGTCGCCGGTGGAACGGTGATCGTGAGCATGGGCGGGCTCTTCGCGATGGGACTGTCCATCATGGACGGCACCGCCGTCGTCACGATGGTGGCGCTACTGATCGTGATGCTCGCCGCTCTGACGCTGTTCCCCGCGCTGTTGGGCTACCTGGGCAGGTGGATCGACCGGTTGCGACTGCCACTCGGACGCCGCCGTGTCGCGCGGGTCTCGGCTGACGGCCACGTGGTCCCAGCAGCCGGCTGGGTGCGGTGGAGCCGGCTGGTGCAGCGACACAGCGTGCTCGCCGCTGCCGGAGCCATCGCCGTACTGGTCTTGCTTGCCGTCCCCTTCCTCGGCGTCCGGTTCGCCATGCCCGACGCGGGCAACGATCCTGAAGACACCTCCAACCGGCAGGGCTACGACATGCTGGCCGAAGGCTTCGGTCCGGGCACCAGCGGTCCTCTGCTGGTGGTCGCGGATCTCGGCCAGGCCCAGGGCGACACGGTCATCAAGCAGCTGCACGCGGGACTCCAGGCGACAGCCGGTGTCGCCGCAGTGTCACCGCCACAGGTCAACTCGACCGGCGACACCGCGCTCATCACAGTCGTGCCCGCCACAGGACCGCAAGACAGCGCCACCGTGGACCTGGTGCGCTCGGTCCGGGACAACGTGATCCCGGCCGCCGTCAAGGGCACCGATACGCACGCACATGTCGGCGGGAGGACCGCCACGACGATCGACCTCAACTCATCAGTCGTCGACCGGCTCCCGTACCTCATCGGCGGAGTCGTCCTCGTGTCCATGCTCCTTCTGCTCGTGGCATTCCGCAGTATCGTCATCGCCGCCACCGCGGCAGTGATGAACCTCCTGTCCGTGGCGGCGGCGTACGGCGTACTGGCGTTCTTCCTCGAGGGAGGCTGGGCCGGCCGGCTGATCGGCATCGACTCGGCGGCACCGCTGGCGGGGTACGTTCCAGTGATCATGTTCGCCCTGCTGTTCGGGCTCTCGATGGACTACGAGGTCTTCCTGGTCAGCCGGATGAGCGAGACGTGGGTACGCACCCGCGACAACAGTCAGGCCATCCTCTCCGGGCTGGCCGGGACCGGCCGCGTGATCACCGCCGCCGCGTCCATCATGATCGTGGTCTTCGCGGCGATGATCGCGCTCGACGACGTGACCCTGAAGTCCTTCGGGGTGGGCATGGCGGCCGCGATTCTGGTGGACGCGACGATCGTCCGCATGTTGCTGGTCCCGGCGGTGATGCGGCTGCTCGGTCACCGCAACTGGTGGCTGCCCCGTCCGCTGGAGCGCTGGATGCCCCACCTGCACGTCGAAGGGCGGTCCGACGCGTACTTGTCTGCGCGCGACTCCGAGACCCCGACCGCGACCCCCGCGCCGACGCCGGTCGGATCGTGACGCCGCCAACCTCGAAGGAATCGAGGCCTCACACGTCCGAGCTACTGGCGGCACAGATCACCCAGCCTCATGACCACAACCCGCGGAACCGCTTCGCGGTGGCCGGGGCCACGGTGTCGGGATCTCGGACCGGCCTGCCCCGAACTTTATTTGACCTTCAGGTAAAGAATCAGCTAGCGTCTCCGCGTGGGCAGACCGAAGCAGTTCGAGCCGGACGCCGCGATCGACAAGGCTGTAGACGTGTTCTGGCGCAAGGGATATGCCTTGACGACGCCGCAAGACCTGGTCCACGAACTCGGCATAGGCAAAGGCAGTCTCTACAACACGTTCACCAGCAAGCACGCCTTGTTCGAACAGGCCCTGCGACGGTACGGCGAGAACCGCGTCGCGGGACTGGTTGAGGTGTTAGAAGGGCCGGGATCCGTGCGGGCGCGGCTTCGCACCGCGCTGGAGAGATTGGTGGACGCCTATCTCGCCGACCCGCGTCGCCGTGGATGCCTGGCCGTGAACACCGCGGCCGAACTTGCCGGCGTCGACGACATCGCCGCCAAGATCGTGAGAGGTGTCTTCGATCGCATGGAGAGCGCGTTTCAGGCGGCCATCGAGGAGGGCCAGCGTGGCGGGGAGATCGATGCCGATCGCGATTCCCGCGAGGTGGCGAGTTTGTTGCTCAACGCCAGCATCGGCATGAGTGTGGTTGCGAAGACCGCCGACAGCCCGGACCGGCTGCGCAGGGTCGTCGACGCAGTGCTCACCACCCTCTAAGTCCGATCTTTTCGGAAAACGTTACGGCTACCCAAATTCTGTACCTATAAGTCAAGAAAGGAACGGAATGAGCATTCAGCACACCGAGGCGAGTGACGCCGTCGTCACCCTGGGGTTCTTCATCCGGGTCGAGGCCAAGCCGGGGAGGGAAGCGGAGGTGGAAGCACGCCTCAAGGCAGCTGTCGAGGTGGTTCGGCAGGAGCCTGACACCATCGTCTGGCTTGCTCTCCGGCTCGGGCCGTCAACCTTCGCGATCGTCGACGCCTTCCCGCACGAGTCCGGCCGGCAGGCACATCTGGAAGCAGGCAGAGACAGGCTCATGGAGGGATCGGATGTGTTCGCCGAACCGCCCGCGCTCGTCCCCACCGACATCCTCGCGGCCAAGCTCCCTTAGCCGAGTAGGCCACTGGCGTGGGACTGCTCATCCGCATCGAGGCCAAGTCCGACAGGGTGCGGGAGGTCGAGGCCATGCTGAGGTCGGCGCTGGGCCACGTACGGGCGGAGACGGCGACGGTCGTCTGGTTCGCGCTGCGCCTCGGGCCTACGACGTTCGGAGTCTTCGACGCCTCCGTCGACGAGGCCAACCGTCAGGCTCACCTCGAGGCCGACGGCGAAACACTGCAGGGACCTGCAGCCGCGGAGCTGTTTGCTGGACAGCCCTCCATCGAGCGCGTCGACCTCATCGCCGCCCAGCTCCCCGGCGAGTGACCGGACGCGAGGATCGGCTGATCGCCGCCGCGGTTGCCGACTTCCTCCAGCAGCGCTCGCCGTCGCCTCGTACGTCGAGCGGCCCGACCTCGTGACCTCCTCCGCGGTACCAGTCCTGTCCGGTAGTGGCTCTCGGCACCAAACTCAGTGGGAGATGTACTCGATGATGTGTGCTCCAACTCCGACTGAGCGATTCCATCCGCCCGCAGAGGCGTGATCACCCGAGCCTGCCAGGCTGGCCTGGATCGGGTAGTTCCTGTGGCGTCAGTCGGATTGGATGAGCAGCGCGCCAGTGAGCTGCTGGAGATTCCCGCCGGGACCGTGCGGTCCCGGCTGTTCCGTGGCCGGCGAAGCTTTCGGAAGGCTTGGCTGGACGAGAGGAGTAGACCGTGAACTGGCCGATCAGCGAGCTCGACGACGTACGTCGGCTCCGCGCCCTGCACGCCGCCCTCCCTGGCACGCTGCTCAGCGAGACAGTGGTCCCCGCCGATTTCGACCGCATCTGGGCCGAGCTCAGCGACCTCGAACACAGCTTCCTGAACTACACACCGAGCATCACCTCGATCCAGATCACAGAGCGAAACGGCGAACGAATGCGCGCTCAGGTGCGCGACCGGATCGGTCTCCGCGCACTGTTCGAGGTGGTGCTGCGCTCTGGATGGTGTCTGATGCAGAGCCGGTACGTGGTCTTCGGAATGGCCGCGGCCCGCACCGGCGAAGGTACCCGCGTGGGATACCTGCTTGGACTACGGCTGCCCGGCATGCGACTGTACGGCCGCCTCCTGACACCGCTCCTCCAGCCCATCGGCGGCTCGATCATGCGCGGCTTCAGCCGCCGCTGGACAGAGCACCACGAATGACGACAATCCCGCACACAGCCACAGTGCTGCGCTAGATGCCCGGGGACTTATTCAATGGCGCACTCCTGTGGTGTGCTGCTCGCAATGATCGGTTCGTCAGCCTTGTCGAGTGGCCTGAAACTCCTCATCGGACGCGCACGTCCGGATGTCACTCTCGTCCTGGGTCCCGTCTCGAACACGTTCGCGTTCCCGTCCGGTCACGCACTGAACTCGACGGTCTTCCTCACGGTGGCCGCCTTGGTGATGGCCAGAATCAGATCACTCCGGAACCGGACCGCGATTCTCGCGGTCGCGGTCGTGATGAGCATCGGCATCGGGCTGAGCCGCGTCTACCTCGGCTACCACTGGGCTACCGACGTACTCGCCGGCTGGACGGTCGCGATCGTGTGGCTGGTGATCGTCTTGAACGTCGCCCGCTTCGTCCGGGACCGACGTACCCGCTCCCATGACGTTGCTGCAGGCAATGGCCAGTAGGACCATGCTGAAGGATCGTGTCTCAGGCGGCGGATGCGAGTACTCCGTAGATAGGGGATGTTCGCGATGTCGCTCGGGCGCTTGCGACACGTGCCGATCCAGCCGGGGGGCCAGGTCATGGGTATCCGCAAGAACGCCAAGTTCCTCACCGCGACCGAGCGAGAGAACTTCGTCAAGGCGTGCGTCCTGATGAAGGCCGACATCGTCAATCCGGCCGCAGTTCCGGCCGCCCAGTACAGCCGGTGGGACGAGTACGTCGCCATGCATCAGATGATCCAACGGGGCCGGGCGCCAGGTTCGGCCCTGACGGTCAACTTTGGGCACGGTGGCACCGGCTCCTACAGCTTCCTCAGCTGGCATCGCTACTTCCTGCACCGGTTCGAACTCCAGCTTCAAAGCTATGTGGCCGGAGTGATGCTGCCGTACTGGGACTGGACAGACCCCGCGCCGTTACTCGTTGACACGTTCCTCGGGCCGAACGGCTCGGCTGGGTCCCAGCTCGTCAGCAGTGGCTATTTCGCCCCGAACAGGCCGGGAACCGCAGGCAATCCGACGCCCCTGCCGCCCTGGTACCCGGCCGGGCTCAACGGCTGGAACCTGCATCCCGATTTCGGGACCTCGGCCGGTGGACTCAAGCGCACCGTGGGCGGTTTCGGCGGCCTGCCGTCGGCCGCAGACCTTCGGACTGTGCTCGGCCAGACCGGCTACCGCAACTTCCAGGTCATCCTTGAAACCGGCCGCAACGAGTTCGGGACCTCGGTTCCCTCCGGTAGTCAACTCCACAACGGCATGCACGGCTACATCGGCGGCCACATGGGCAAACCGGCGATCTCGCCGTTCGATCCGATGTTCTACCTCCACCACTGCAACATCGACCGGCTGTGGGCGATGTGGCAGTCCGACGGCCATGCGACCGACTATCCGTTGGTCGGCGCCAAGCCCGAACACGGCCCGGCCGACCCGATGTACCCATGGGTCGGCACCATCGCCGGTTACTCCTCGACCGTGTCGTTTCCGACGATCGTCATGCCTGACACCTCCGCGATCGGCACAGCCCGGAATCAGGACACGCTGAACTATCGCGCCGCGTACGGCTACACCTATGACTCGCTGGCAGTGATCGGCATCGGCCTCGACCGCACCGGCAGCATGACAGCGCTGACTCCGGACCCGATGACGGGCAGCGGCACGATCACCAAGTGGGAAGCGGCGAAACGCGGCGTGTCGGCCTTCCTGCAGGACGCCGAGACGGTCCAGCAAAGTGGCGCGATCTACGTCACCGCGGGGATCAAGACGTTCCGCTCGCTGGTCTCGAACGACTTCAGCCCGGTCTTTCCCGGCACGCCGTACGGCTTGATCAAGCCGGGCACGTCCTACAGCAAGGCGACGTTCGACGGCGTGGTCGCCGGCATGACGCCAAGCGGAGGGACGCCGCTGGCCGACGCGCTTCAGGACGTGGAGGACACGCTCGTCGAGCCGCCGGACAGTTGGATCCCGGCGGACGAGCCTCGCTACCTGGCCATGCTGACCGACGGGATGCTGACCTCCGGATCGCCGATGACGTCCATCCCCGACGGCTCGTTCGCCAATACGGCAATCTTCGCGATGGGTTTCGGGACTGCGGCGGACGTCGACTACCCGACGCTGGCCGCCATGGTGGCGAAAGGCCGGACGCTGGGCTTCAGCCAGGTCTTCCACGGCGAGAACGCGGGCACGATCGACAAGTTCTACTCGAACGCGCTCGCCCGCGCAATCGGCTTCAGCACCGTCTTCGACCCGGTCATCGAGCTCTACGCAGGCGAGCACACCCACCTGGAATTCTGGGCGACGAGCGGCGAAGACGCGTTCCTGATCACCACCCAGGGCATGGACTTCAGCGACCCGAACTGGTCGTTCCATCTCCAGGCACCGGACGGCACCACCGTCTACGCCGATGGATCCGGCCACACTGGGGCGGCGCAGCGACCGGACGGGACGGCCGGCCAACACAGCGGCCATGCGGGCCATGGCGGCGGCAGTTGCGGCTGCGGCCGAACACCCGACGTGACGGTCAACCGATCGAACGGCCGCCTGACTCTCGTCCTCCAACGCGACAGCGCGGACGCTTCCTGCTGGGTCGGGCAATGGCGGCTGATGGTGTCATATCGCGCTCGCGACGACACCGCGATGACGATGTTCCTGCCGGGCGACCTCATGATCCCCGTCAGCGCAGGACCAGTCCGCGGACCGCGTCATGCCCGGCTCCTCGACCAGAAACTCCGAATGAGCGCAGTACGAGGAGTTCCCTCGCCGGCACGGCATCGCCTCGACGTCGGCGCGACCGGCACGAACAACGACAGCGCCGATGCCTGCGCGATCGTCGTCAACATCTACGCCCGGACCCGGCTGCAGGTGGAACTGGCACCCGAGCGAGAGCTCGTCGAGCGCACGGACGGGTTCAAGGTCTCGGTAGCCGCGAATGCGCTCGCGGGCGGCATCGTCGACACCTCGGTCTTCGGACGGCTCGTCGGTCCGGCGATCGACATCGCCGACACCGTCCGACGGATCGAGCCGACGGACATTCCACGCCGTGCGACGTACCGCGTTCCGGGCGACAAGCGGTCCAGCCGTCGGATCGACACCGCGATCCTGCTGGGGCTTCTCGAGCGAGAGCGGCCAGAGCTGGCAGCAGTGATCGACGAGGAGGTCGCCGTCTCCGAACATGGCGACGGTCCGGCACACTTCCATGTCGACGAGAGACCTACCCCCGGCAGCTGGCACCTCGGCGTCTACCTCGAGGGTTCGTACTGCCCGGAGCACGACGCGATCAGCGGCCGGCATGAGCACAGGGAGGCCGGCCACGATCACGACCATGCTGATCCGGGCGAAGACGCCGACCCGCATGCCGACTGCATGCTGGAGACGTTCACTCGGTTCCTGAACACGTCGATCGCGACGGTCGATCCACCGAAGTAGCAATGCCACTACAGGAATCCGGCCCATGGTTACCGACCGCTACCGTGGGGCGAGATGAAGGCTGAGCGACCGGCACCCTCCTGGTCTGCCCAGTAAATGGTTGGCTGGTGCGGTGGACCGGTTGGTACCGTGCCGTGGTCCGTGACATCACGCCTGGAGGTGAGACCCCATGAACGCTGTAACGCAGTGGGTGCTCCCCGTCTCGTGGTCACGGGCGGACGACTGACATAGGTGTCGCCGGGAGCGCCTCGAGAACTTCGGCACTCCCGAAAGGAAACACCTATGAACTCTGTACCTAACAGTGCGGGCCTCGGTGCCTACGCGGTGACGATCTCGCGCGTCGCGGACAATCAATGGCACGCGATCGAGAACGACCTGGTGGTCGGCCGTGGTCACGCTTCGCGGCGGCTCGACGGCCGGACCTTCCTCAGCATCGACACCTGGCGCAGCACTGTCTTCGACCGGCTCGCCGCCGCGATGCTGGCCGGCCAGTCGAGACCGCAATACACGGTGGTCGACGAGACCGACCGCGACCTCAGAGCCAGCTGGGAACGCGCCGGGTTCACGCAGTGGCGCCGCGAGTCGGAGTTCGTCGTACCCGCGAGTCTTCCCACGGCGGCTGCGCCTGCTGGGGTGGTGATCGCGACCGCCGATGCAGTGGCGGAGGCTCCGTTGCGCGAGTTGGACCGGGCGATTCGCACCGAGGTCGAGTCCGCCGTCGGCTGGCAGACAATGCCCGCGGAGGTGCTGCCCTGGCAAGGCGGGACGAGACCGATCGACCCATCGAAGTACACCGTCGCGGTGCGAGACGATCGGTACGTCGGGCTGGTCCGGGTAGCGACGATGACCCGGCGCCCGCGCATCGGACTGGTCGCGGTGCTGGCGACCGAGCAACGGCACGGCATCGCCCGGGCGTTGCTGAGTCAAGTGCTAGGTGGGCTGCACCTCTCCGGTTTCGAAGCAGCCACGGCCGAGGTCGACGAGACCAACACAGCCGCGATGGCGCTGTTCGAGGGGCTCGGCGCGCGCCGTACGGGCGGCAGCCTGGAACTGATTCACCAGCCGGGAAAGGCCTGACGATGCCCAGAACAGCAGGCGGCATCGAAGTCGAGGGCACCGTCGTCGAGTGCCTGCGCAACGCCAACTTCCGGGTCGAGCTCACCAACGGCCACCAGGTCCTCGCCCACATCAGCGGAAAGATCCGGAAGAACTACATCAAGATCCTCCCCGAAGACCGCGTCCTGGTGGAGCTCAGCCCGTACGACCTGACCCGAGGCCGAATCATCTTCCGGTACCGAACCTGACCTCACCGCCACCGGCCCAGGATCTGGTCGAGGTTCTGCGAACCTCCCGGGACCTGACGCCGGTGGCCCCGTGGGCTCTACCAAGGCGATGACAACGTTTGTGGCGAGTCGATGTCTGCCTAGAACGTGACCTCCGTGAACGCCCGTACCTGCTCGGTCAAGGCTCGTTCGACCGGGAGCCGCTCCATTGAGGACGCGCCATAGAAGCCGTGGACGCCGGTGGACTTGCGCAGTAGGTATTCTGCGTCACCAGGCTCGGCGATCGGGCCGCCATGTGCGAGCACGATGACGTCGTCCCGGACTCCGCGAGCAGCCTCGGACCACTCGTTGCTCAGTTGCACGCAGTCGTCGAGGCTGCGGGCGGTCTCGGCTCCGATCTGCCCGCCGGTGGTCAGGCCCATGTGGCACACGATGACGTCGGCGCCGGCCGCGGTCATCGCGATCGCGTCCTCGGCGGAGAAGACGTACGGCGTCGTCAGCAGGTCTCGCTCGGCCGCGAGCCTGATCAGCTCGACCTCATGGCGGTAGCCCATTCCGGTCTCCTCGAGGTTGGCCCGGAAGCTGCCGTCGATCAGTCCAACGGTCGGGAAGTTCTGTACCCCGGAGTATCCGGCGGTCACGAGTTCCGCCAGGAACGCCGCCGGCTGGAGGAACGGATCGGTGGCGTTGACGCCGGCCAGCACCGGCGTGCGGTCGACGACCGTGACGATCTCGGCCGCCATCTCGAGCACGATGTCGTTCGCGTTGCCATAGGCCAGGAGGCCGGCCAGCGATCCGCGGCCGGCCATCCGGAACCGTCCGGAGTTGTAGACGATGATCAGGTCGATGCCCCCGGCCTCTTCGCACTTGGCGGACAGGCCGGTGCCTGCTCCGCCGCCGACGATCGGCTCGTGCCGCTCCACCTTGCTGCGCAGCCGCTGCAGGATGTCGTGGCGCTCGATTCGACCCATGCTCAATCTCCCTCGTGAACTCGTGGTCGCGGCCCGCTAGTGGCGGCGGCGGATATGGCTGCGTGCAGTCGCTGCACCATCGCGTCGGCGAACTCCACGGCGTTGATGTCGCAGCTCAGCTCGATCAACTCGACCTGGCTGTCGCGCAACCCCGACCGGACGCTCTCGAACAACTCCTGATCGGCCTCCGGGTCGTAGAACGCGCCGTCCTTCACGGCGATCGCCGAGATGCCGTTCAACGGAATGAAGACCGTGGCCGGTCCGACCGACTGCCCAACCTTCGCGGCCAGTTGGGTCCCGAGTTCCCGGCACTCCTCGGGCGTCGTACGCATCAGGGTCGTCGTGGCGTTGTGGCGATAGGTCAGGCGTCCGGCGAAGCGTTCGGGCACACTCTCGTGCGGCCCGAAGTTGACCATGTCCAACGCGCCGAGGGAGATCACCGCGGGAGTCCCGGTGCGGGCCGCGGCGCAGAGCCGGTCCGGGCCGGCGTCGAAGATCCCGCCGACGAGGTGATCGGCGAGCTCGGTCGTCGTGACATCGAGGACTCCGGCGAGTACGCCGTTCGACACCAGCGACTCCAGTGTCCGCCCGCCCGCTCCAGTCATGTGGAACACGAGCACCTCGTACCCCAGCGCTTCCAGCTGCTCCCGGGCCCGGGTGACGCACGGGGTCGTGACACCGAACATGCTCGCCGCCACCAACGGCTTCTCGTCACTCGAAGGCCTGACTGGCGGCGCGGTCACCATGCCGGCCATCGCCGCGGCCGCGTTACCGAGGACGCGGGTCGAGATACGGTTCAGCCCGGCGACGTCGACCACGCTCGGTGCCAGGATCAGATCCGTCTCGCCGACGTAGGGCGCGTTGTCGCCGGCAGCCGCTGTCGAAACGATCAACTTCGGCACCCCGAGCGGCAGTGGCCGGAAGGCCGCGGCGGCCAGCGACGTTCCGCCGGTCCCGCCCAACGCGAGCGCCCCCTGTAGCCTGCCCTCACCGTACAGCTGCTCGACAACCCTGGCCGCGCCGCGCGACATCGCCTGCACGGCGGCTCCGCGATCCCCCGCGGAGGCCAGTCGATCGAGATCCTCGCCGGCAACCCTGGCGACGTGGTAACGATCGATCTGCGGGACAAAGCCAGGCTCCCCCAGCACTCCGCAGTCGATCATGATCACCTCGACTCCGAGATCCCGGAGTCGTTCGGCGACGAAGAGATATTCGGAGCTCTTGGTGTCGAGCGTGCCGACGAGTGCGACGGTGGCCATGGTCTCCTCCCGAAGTTCTGTCCCATGATGGAGGACCGGAATGAAGCCAACGAGAGCCAATTCCTCGCGAATGGTTACTCCGCTGAACGTTCACCAGATGGTCCGCCTGATGGGCGACTGGGGACTAGGCGAGGGAGCGCTCCACACGCAGCTCGCCAGTCATCTCCGGATGCTCGTGGTTTCCGGCAAGCTCGCCGCCGGGGTCCGGCTGCCGTCCGAACGCTCCCTCGCCGAAGCACTCGATGTCAGCCGCAACACCGTCGGCGCGGCGTTCGACGAGTTGCGCGGTGACGGCATCCTGACAAGCCGGCGCGGGGACGGCACGTACGTCAGCTCGGCCCGCCAGTTCCTCGGTGTCCGTGGCGACGACCGGTTCGAGTCCTTCCTGGCAACGACGGCGGGCATCGCGTCGCGCATCGATCTCCGCAGCGCCGCGCTGCCCGGGCTTCGCCTGGTGGTGGACGCGGCGTCGGTCGTCGGACCCGAGCTCGCGCCACTCGTCGACTCACACGGCTACCTGCCCGAGGGCCTGCCCGCGCTCCGTGACGAGGTCGCCCGCTACTACACCGCGGTCGGCCTGCCGACCACACCGGATCAGATCCTCATCACCTCAGGCGCCCAGCAGGCCATGCGGATGGCCGCGGTCTCGATGCTCGAGCCGGGCTCGGTCGCACTGGTGGAGGAGCCGTCCTTCCGCGGCGCGATCGAGGTACTGCGCGCAGCCGGCGCTCGACTCGAGCCGATCCGGCGAGGTCCGCACGGCATCGAGACAGCCGAGTTGGTGGCAGCGGTACGACGTACCAAGCCGAGACTCCTCGTGATGCAGTCCACCGTCCACAACCCGACCGGGTCGGTGATGAACCCCGGCCGGCGCCGCCAACTCGCCATCACCGCGGCATCACTCGGACTGATTGTTCTCGACGACACGACCTTGGCCGACGCCATGATCGACGGACCGCCGGCCACACCGATGGCCGCGTGGGGCTCGACCGTCATCACCGTCGGTTCGGTCAGCAAGTCCTTCTGGGGCGGCCTGCGCGTCGGATGGCTCCGGGCCGATCCGGCCACTGTCGCGTCACTCGCGCCGATCAAGGCAGGCGAAGATCTCGGCACCTCGTTGCTCGCGCAAGTGACCACAGCTCGGCTTCTCCCCCGCATCGGCGAGGCCAGGGCCGAGCGCCGCCGAGTCCTGGGTGCGGCTCGTGACCTCGTTCTCACCGTCCTCCAAGAGCTTCTACCTGACTGCGAACCGGTCGTTCCAGCCGGTGGGGCTTCCCTGTGGGTCCGGCTCCCGGCACCATGCGCGACCAGCCTGGTGCAACGCGCCGAGCGCCTCGGCGTCCAACTGCTGCCCGGCCCGACCTTCAGCTGCATCGACGCGTACGACGACTATCTGCGCATCGGCTTCGCGGCCGATCACGATCAACTGCTGGCCGGTGTGCACGCCCTGGCCGAGGCCTGGCGGATCGTCGGCGACCGTACCTGACCAGCTCGGGTGGCCCACCCACGAGTGCCGAATTGGCACTGTCCCCTTTGGTCTCCTGTATCCAGGATGGCACCAGACCGAAACGGACAGTCAACGACAGGAGAACATCGTGGGCCGTGGTGGACTGACCCCCGCCGGCAAAGTCGTCGTCGAACCGCAGGACTGGGGCCGGCTCGATTGGATGGTGTCCGGGGCCATCGGAAACTCCGACACCATGACCGTCGGTCGCTGCACAATCGAGCCGGGCCAGCAGAATCCCCCGCACCATCACCCGAACTGCGACGAGGTGCTGCACGTCGTCAGTGGAACGATCGACCACCGGCTCGGCGACGAGCAGCTGCCGATGTCCGCGGGTGACACCATCTCGATCCCGGCCGGGACGGTTCACAACGCGCGCAACGTCGGCTCCGAACCCGCGGTCCTGATGATCGCGTTCTCCACACCTGACCGAGAAGTCGTCGGCGAGTAGCCATGACCCAAGACACTTTGGTACGTCGCTCTGCCGAGCCACCGACGACACAGAGACGCCGGTTCGGAGTCAGCGGACAGGCCAGGCTGGAGCGCCGGTGGGGTCTGTTGCTCGCGGCGCCGGCGATCATCGGCTTCGTCGTCTTCACCCTGGTGCCGATGGCGGCCTCGGCAATCCTGAGCCTCACCGACTGGACGATCGGCTCAGCGCCCTCCTTCGTCGGCATCGAGAACTACACCAAGATGTTCACGAACGATCCGCTCTTTCTCAAGTCGCTCGGCGTCACGACGTACTACACGCTGGGAGCGGTGCCGCTCACGCTGATCGTCGCCTTCGCGATCGCGATGTTGCTCAACGCGAAGGTCCGCGGGCTCGGGGTCTATCGAACCGTCTACTACCTGCCGACCTTGGTGCCGAGCGTTGCGAACGCCGTGTTGTGGCTGTGGATCTTCAATCCCGATTTCGGTCTGCTCAACTCCACGCTGCGCCAACTGGGGTTGCCCACGTCCAACTGGGTCTTCAGCGAGGAGGCCGTCGTACCGTCGCTGATCCTGATGAGCACGTGGGGCTTCGGGAACATCATGGTGATCTTCCTGGCCGGGTTGCAGGGGGTGCCCCGGCATCTCTACGAGGCCGTCGCGATCGACGGTGGCGGATCGTGGCGGCAGTTCCGGCACGTGACGCTGCCGATGATGACGCCGGTGCTGTTCTACAACCTCGTCACCAGCATCATCGGGACGTTCCAGGTCTTCAACCAGGCGTACATCATGACCCAGGGCGGTCCGAACAACGCCTCGACCTTCTACGTGTACTACCTCTACACGACGGCGTTCACGAAGAGCGAGATGGGCTACGCCAGCGCGCTGGCGTGGGCTCTGTTCGTGCTCGTCATGGTGATCACCGTCGCGCTGTTCCGCTCCTCCAGCCGCTGGGTCTATTACGAGATGGGAGCTGCGCGATGACCGTCCTGACAGCAGTCTCCGCGAAGACCGGAGAGAAGCCCTCTGCGCCTGGAAATACCACTGCGCCGGACTATCAGCGTCGCCGCCGAATGCGCAGGGTCGTCCTCTACATCGTGCTCATCGCCGGAGTGATCCCGACCGTCCTGCCCTTCGTCTGGCTCGTCCGCAGCGCGCTGATGGACAACAACCAGATGTTCATCGCTCCGCCCGAGTGGATTCCGAAGCCCTTCGAGTGGTCCAACTTCAGCGGAGCGCTGACCGCACAGCCGTTCGCCCGGTACTTCGTGAACACGATGATCATCGAGATCTTCACCGTGGTCGGGACCCTGCTCACCTGTTCGATCGCCGCCTTCAGCTTCTCCCGGCTGCGGTGGCGCGGGCGCAACATCGTGTTCGGCATTCTGCTCAGCGGGCTGATGCTGCCCCAGGCGGTCCTGCTGGTGCCGACCTTCCTGATGTGGGACACGGTCCAGGCGATCAACACGTACTACCCGTTGATCGTGCCGGCCTGGCTCGGGGGCGCCGGCGGCGGGATCTTCAACGTCTTCCTGCTCAGGCAGTTCTTCCTGACCATTCCGTACGAACTCGACGAAGCGGCGTACATCGACGGCGCCTCTCCCTGGCGGGTCTTCTGGCAGGTGATCGTCCCGCTGTCGAAGCCGGCATTGATGGTCGTCGGGATCTTCACCTTCATCCGGACCTGGAACGAGTTCCTCGATCCGCTGATCTACCTCAACGACAGCAGCAAGTTCACCCTCGCCCTCGGCCTCGCCTCCTTCCAGGGCGTCTACAACGCCCAGTGGGGCTACCTCATGGCGGCCGCAACCACGACCATCCTGCCGATCATCATCCTGTTCTTCTTCGCCCAGCGTTACCTCATCGAGGGCGTCACGCTGACCGGGGTCAAGGGCTGACCACACTCTTCCGCCGACTGCACGGGAAGGCACATGACCGCACACAAGATCGCTCTCGTCGGCGCGGGAAACATCTCCCGCACCCACCTCACCAGCTACGCCAAGCATCCCGACAGGGTCGAAGTCGTCACCGCCTGCGACCCGCTCCCCGAACGACGTGACTGGGTACGCGACACCTTCGGGGTCACTCGCACCTACGAGTCTGTCGACCAAATGATCGAAGCCGGCGGCTGGGACGTCGCAGTCGTCTGTACGCCGAGCCACGTCCGGACGTCCGCCGTACTGGAACTCGCGGCCGCTGGAAAGCACATCTTCGTCGAGAAGCCGCTGTCGTTCGACCTGGCCGATGCCCGCGCCATCGTCGACGCCTGCGCCGCCGCCGGCGTCCAACTCGCCGTCAACCAGAACTTCCGCGACAGCTACGCCATCGGCCTCGGTCGTGAACTGATCGACCAGGGCGAGATCGGCGATGTCCTCGCCATCTCCCAGCAGGAGTTGACTTTCAGGCAGGACAAAGGCTGGCGCCTGTCCCAGGAACACCACGCGCTGTCGGTCATGGGCATCCACTGGTTCGACGGCTTCCGTGTGCTGCTCGGACGCGAAGCGACCTGGTTGTCGGCGCGCACCTTCTCCTCCCCTGCCGTCGACAGCGCCGGTGAAACCGACGCCAGCGTCCAGATCTTCTTCGGCGACACCCCCGTCACCTACCTGCAGAGCTTCTCGAGCCGCGTCGAACGCACCGAAACACTGGTCTTCGGTACGACGGGCACGCTCCAACTCGGGTACGCCGAAGCCCACCTGCACCGCGATGGCGAGACCAAGACGCTTCCCAACCCGCTCGTCGGTCCCGAACGGTCGGAGGCAATGTTCCTCGGGCTCGATCGCCTCCTGACCGCCGTGGAGACCGGAGTCGAGCCCGCCAACAGCGGCCGCGACAACCTGCGAACAGTAGCCCTGCTGGATGCGGCGTACCGCTCCGCCGACACCGGCGCCCCGATCGAGTTGAAGGATGGTCTGCCGTGGTGACGATGGCGTTCTCCAAGCCCACCCGCGGAGCCGAGCAGCAGCGGCTGCTGTTCGACCGCTACCCCGCGTTCGGGTTCGCCGGCCTTCAACTGAAGGGCAACCAGTACGGCGACTACCTCGACGACCCAGTCGTCGGCGCCGAGCGCTTCCGCGAGGACTGGGGCACCGAGCCCGGACACGTCTCGTCCCTGATCACCATGAACCCGCTCGACGAAGCGGGAACAGAACGGCTCCGCAGAATGATCCAGTTCGCCGGCGCGGTCGGTTCTCCGCGGGTCGTATTGTGCCACGACGTTCCCCGGGACGGGTTGGAGGACGCTGACCTGATCCGCTTCGCGGGTGAGCTCTCCGATCACGCCGAGGAAGCCGCCGTACATGGCGTGGCACTCTCACTGCACCACCACACCGGCGAGCCCGTGATGCATCGTCGCGATTTCGAGGTGTTCTTCGGCGCGGTGCGCGAGAACACACTGCGGCTCACGGTTGACACGGGGCACCTGTTGAGGTCCGGGGTCACCGACATCCCCGCCATACTGACCGATTTCGCGTCCGTGCTCGACAACATCCACCTGAAAGACTACAAGGACGACGAGTTCCGCCTGCTGGGGCAGGGATCCGTGGATCTGCAGAGTGTCCTGGACACCATTGCCGGCCTCGACGACGGGGTCACCTTGTGCGTCGACGAGGAGAGCCGTGCCGAGATCGTCGAGGGCCTGCAAGTGTCACAGGACTATCTGACCCAGCACCTGCCGACGACTGTCTCTCGAGCCTGACACGTCGCCTCCCATCAGCTTTCCATCGCGTTCGAAGGAGACAGCGATGCCACCCGATCCACGTTCCATCCCGTCCGGCCTGTCCCGGCGAGCCTTCCTCGGCGCCCTCGGCGCCGCCGGGCTCGGCCTCTATGGTTGCGGCGGGCAATCAACCACCAAGAGCAGCAGCGGCGGGACGGCGAACCTGCAGTTCATGTACTGGGGTTCCGCCAACGAGAAGGCTGCGATCGAGCAGATGATGCAGGCCTTCCAGAAGTCGCACTCTGGCGTCAAGGTGCAGCCGGTGCACGTGCCCGGCGACTACGAGACGAAGGTCAACACTCTCGTTGCCAGCGGCAATCTTCCCGACGTGGCGTACATGGCGGCGCCGACGGCGTACCGGCTGGCCGAGCAGGGCAAGATCGCCAACATCTACCCCTACATCGAGAAGTACGCGCAGCTGTCCGGCCGCAAGGCCCAGAACTTCTTCTGGTACGGGGACAAGAAGGTCGCCGGGACTCCGGCGGCCAGCGAGATCAGCCTGCTCTGGTACAACAAGGACCTGATACCCGACGCGTCGATGACCCCGCCGGCGACGGCCGACCAAGCGTGGTCCTGGGACAAGCTGCTCGAGGCGGCGACCGCCCTGACCCTCGACCAGAACGGCAAGAAGCCGAGCGACTCCGGTTTCAAGCCCGACAGCATCCGCCAGTTCGGCATCTCGGCTCCGTTGACGACCCAGTGGACGTGGTATCCGCTGATCCGCAGCAACGGCGGTGATGTCGCCGACGAGACCGGCACCAAGTACATGCTCAACAGTCCCGAGTGCGTCAAAGTGTTCCAGGACCTGCAGGACCTGGTCTACAAGCACCGGGTCGCCCCCAGCCCGGCGCAGCTCGGTGGCGGCGACGGCGGGAACGCTCCGACCACCACTGTGCAGTTGCAGACCAAGCGGGTTGCGATGGCGATCGACGGTCAGTGGACTCTGCTCGACATGGGAGAGAGCAATCTCAAGTACGGCATCGGCGTACTGCCGTCGTACCAGGAACCGATCACCCAGGAGGCCGGGAGCTGCCGGGTCATGTCGGCCACCACCAAACACCCGGAGCAAGCGATGGAGCTCTACGCCTACAGCGTCGACGGCAGCAACAGCGACCTCTTCAAGAAGGGGCTCTGGATGCCGGTCGAGACCAAGTACTACTCCGACGACGCCTCGATCGAATCCTGGACCAAGAACGATGTACACCCGCCCGAGTACCGCACCGCGGCCGTCGACTACCGGCTCAACCACTCGGTCCGCGACTTCACCCAGGTACTCAAGAACGTTCCCGCTATCCAGGAGGTACTGACGCCTGCGATCGAGCAGATCGCCACCGGCAAGGCATCAGCCAAAGCAGTGCTCGACGGCCTGGAAGCGAAGATCCAGCCGCTCCTGCAGGGGAGGTACCCGATCCCGAACTCGATCTGATTCCGGGCGGCTCGGCGTCCCCAGCGCGCCGAGCCCTCGCCAAAGAACGGGTGGTAGCGCGAGGCCGGGAACAGTTCGCCGGCTTTTGGCCTGTCGCGGTCCCGGCGCCCCGGCCACTGATCATCACAGGTCGCATCGGTGGATCGTTCCGTTGGCGATCACCGCCCGGAGGTTCCTGGCCGGATCGGCGAGCAGGCCGACGTCATCGAGTGGGTTGCCGTCGATGATCAACAGGTCGGCGACGGCGCCGGGTACCAGCACACCGACCTCGCCGGCCATGCCGATCAACTCCGCCGCGACCGTCGTCGCGGACCGGATGATCGACTCGGCGCTCTGGACGTCCTTGCGGATCTCGAATTCGCGATTCTGTTGACACTGCAGTTCGCCCAGCAGGTCGGTACCGAAGACGATCTTGAGCCCGGCGCGGTCGGCGGCCTCCAGGGTGGCCACACCACGCTCGACGACCTGGGCGTTCTTCCGTACGTTGTCCCGCGTCAGCCCGATCGACGTTCCCGCCCGGCCCATGGCGTCGTAGGCGACCAGCGTCGGGACGTAGAAGGCATCGCGTTCGCCGAAGAGCCCGAAGACAGATTCGTCCATCAGGTTACCGTGCTCGATCGAGCGGACCCCGTTCTCGAGACCCTGGCGGACGGCAGCGTTCGTATAGGCGTGACCGGCGACGTACATTCCGGCGTTGGTCGCGGCCAGAACGGCTGCCCGGATCTCCTCTGGCGAGTACTGCACATCGGAGATCTTGTCGGTCGGTGACGCGACGCCGCCACCCAACATGATCTTGATGTGCTGGGCTCCGCGACGGAGCTCGTTCCGGGCGGCACGGAGCACCTCGTCCACGCCGTCGGCGATGGTGCTCAAGGACTCACAACAATCCTCATGGTGATCACGGCCCGGCAGTCGGCCGTCGCCGTGACCGCCGGACTGGGAGAGCGCGCGACCACCGAAGATCAGCCGTGGACCGGGGATCCGGCCCTCGCCGACTGCCCGCGCCAGCCCGAAGTCCGCGCCGCCGACATCGCGGACCGTGGTGAACCCGCGATCCAGCATCCCGCGCATCAGCTCCGCTGCCCGGAAGGCCCGGTAGCTCGCCGGAACGTCCTCCAGCGCGCCCAGGTCCACCTGGTATGCGGTGACGTGGACATGACCGTCGATCAGCCCGGGCAGCACCACCCGGCCGCCCGCATCGATGGTGATCAGCTCACGATCATGCAGCTGCTGCGCGCCACCGACCGACCGGATTCGATCATCCTCGATGACGAGCTGCTGGTCGGGGACCAAGGTCGCCTCGGTTCCGGTGAGGTCGAGGACCGTGGCGTTGTTGATGCTGGTGATCATCGCGTCTCCGGGTCGGTGAACGGCGACGATCCGCCCCGGGCGATGAAGCTGTCGATCGCGTGGTCGATCACCGGCAGCGGCACGCTGCCCAGCGACAGGATCTGATCATGGAAGTTCCGGACGTCGAAGTCGGCGCCGAGTGAGTGTTCGGCCCGGCGACGGGCCTCGGTGATCTTGAGCATTCCGAGGTAGTACGCCGTCGCCTGCCCTGGCCAGGCGATGTAGCGGTCGACCTCTGTGACGATTTCATGCTCACTGATCGCGGTGTTGTCTCGGAGATAGTCCTGCGCCCGCTCACGGCTCCAGCCGAGCGCATGCATCCCGGGATCGATCACCAGCCGGACAGCGCGCCACATCTGGTAGCTGAGCATGCCCATCAGCTCGAACGGCGTCTCGTACATGCCCATCTCGACGCCGAGCCGTTCGCTGTACAGTCCCCAGCCCTCGCCGTACGCCGAGATGTAGACCTTCTGCCGGAACTCCGGGTGCTGGGTCTGTTCGTGGGCGAACGGGATCTGGAACGCGTGCCCGGGGGCAGCCTCGTGCAGGGTGAGTGCCGGGATCGAATAGAGCGGCCGGGCGGCCAGGTTGTAGGTGTTGAGGATGTAGCGGTGCGGTCCGCCGCGGCCGAAGGTGTAGAACGGCGCCAGGTCTGGCGGCGGCTCCTCGATGCCGAATCGCATGCGCGGCAGCCGGCCGAAGTAGTGGTGCGCCACGGCGTCGAACTTCTTGGCCTGCCAGGCCGCGAACCGCAGCAATTCCGTCGTCGTGGTCGCGTAGAACTTCGGGTCGGTACGCATGAACGCCAGCATCGCGTCGGCATCGGCGAACCCCACCGTGGCGGCGACCTCGGCCATCTCGGCGCGGAGGGAGGCCACCTGTTCCAGGCCGATCTCGTGGATCTGCCGGGCGGTCAGCTCGGTCGTCGCGTACTCGTGCAGCTGATAGGCGTAGAACTCCTCGCCACCCGGTCCATCGACCGCCGCGATGTCGACCGGTAGTCCCGGAAAGTACTCACTTGTGAAGAAATCCAGGAGCCTGCGGAACGCCGGCAGGACCTCGCTGGCGATGACTTCGTGACCGGCGGTGATCAACTGCTCGCGACCGGCGAGTGTCTCGGGCAGCGTCCCGAACGGCTCGACGAAGCTCACGTCCTCGGGCCGGGATTCCGCCACCGACCGGATCGTCGCCTCCCTCCCGATCATGGAGACCTGGGCCGGAGCGAAGCCACGCTTGACGCCCGCGCGCATGTTCTCGATGTTCTGATCGATGTAACCAGGGACCTGCCGCAGCCACTCGACGTAGGTCCCGGCGTCGTCGGCCGAGCCGAGCCTGCGACGGGATTGGCTGGTCAGGTCCATCCAGAAGGCGGAGTCCGCATTGGCCGGCCGTTCGAACATCCGGTACGCCTGCCGGCCGATCAGGGTCTTGATCTGGAAGCGGTAGACGTCGAAATCCTCGGCCTGCTCGGGCGTCAGCCGGGATCGGTCGATCTTCTCGAGTTGATCATCGACCTCCCGCCAGCGGACGGCCCGGTACTCCTGCCGCTCCGGTCCGACGTCGGGCAGCCGTGGCTCGAGCGGCTCGTCGAGCGACCGGTCCGGGATCTCCTTCCGGCGCCAGGCCCATTCGTCCTCGGCGATCTTGCTGAAGCTGTCGTACTGATCACTCATTGCTCTCCCCGAGCACGAAGGCAGCGATGTCGGCGGACTGCGCGACCCGGACTTCCTCGTGTACGTAGGTCATATGGCCGGCCGGATAGTACTTCCGGACGATCTTGTCGGTGATCTCGGACGGCACGTCGAGATGATCAAGGACGTACTCGCTGGCCGAGAACGGCGTTGCGCCGTCGTAGTAACCGAACCCGACGTACACCCGCAGGTCGGGCTGAGCCCGCAGGGCGGCGGACAACTCGTCCGTGGTCGTCACCGCTCGCCCCTCGAATTCCTTGTAGGACCAGGGCTGTACGCGTCCGGTCAGGATCTCGTACTCGAGATCACTGTGGAACCCCAGCTCGGCGCGGACGTACTGATTGAACGCCGCGGTGTACGGGAAGAAGATGAACATGTGCGACGGGTCGGTCTCCTGCACCTCGTTGTTGAGGTTGGCCGGCACAGAAGTGAACCTGGTGTCCAACCGGCCGGTGTCCAGACCACGGTCACGCAACAGTTCGGCGAAGAAGTGCATGTGCTCGATCCGGAACCGGGCTCGTTCGATGTAGCCGGGATCCAAGCCGATCAGGTCCGACAGGCCATTCGCCAGCGCGGCCCGCTCGTCGGCCGACAGCCGCGATCCCCTTGCCAGCGCTGGGGCGAAGATCTCGGTGGCAAACGTCCGCGCCCGTTCGATCCGCTCCTCCACCTCACCCGTGCTGAGGCCCCGGTGGTAGGCGGCGGTCGCCGCGTAGGTCGGCAGGAAGTGCACGTACGGAAGATCATTTCCGTGGGTGAAGCGGATGGTGCCGAAGTCCAGCACCGCACTGATCAGGATGATCCCGTTCAGGGCGATGCCGTGCCGGGTGACCAGGTGGCCGGCCAGCGAGGCGGCCCGGGTGGTGCCGTACGACTCGCCGGCCAGGAACTTCGGTGACAGCCAGCGCTGGTGCCGGCCGAGCCAGATCCTGATCACCTCGCCGACAAGATCACGATCCCGGGTATAGCCGTGGTATTCGGCCGGCTTGCCGCCCACCACCGCGCGCGTGTAGCCGGTCGTCATCGGATCGATGAACACCAGATCCGCGTACCGGAGCAGCGTTTCGGCGTTGTCGGCGAGCCCGTACGGCGCGGTCCGTGGATCGTCGACATCGCCCGCCAGCACCCGGCGCGGCCCGAAGAGCCCGAGGTGCAGCCAGACCGAGCTGGAGCCCGGCCCGCCGTTGAACGCGAACACCACCGGCCGTTCGCCGTCACCGCCCTTGGCGACATAGGACGTGACGAAGACCTCGGCCTTCGGCTTGTGACCGGCGAACTTCTCGTCCTCGACAAGTTCCTCGTTGATCACCATCGTGCCGGTGATCGTCTCGTACTCGAGCTCCCAGCCGGGACCGCTGATGGTGTGCGTCGTGGTGACCAGGTTGTCGGTCGGTTCCTCGGTCTCACCGACGTCCTCGGTCTTGTCGTCGTTGACCTTCTCGGTCGTCACCTGGTTCGGTCCTCCCAGCTGTAGGTCGTTCTTGTAGTCAGGAACCTGACATCTTGTCGTTGGCATCGCGGGCACGTGGACCCGCCCAATCGGAGCGGACGTGGGCGATGTGGCGGTGCATCAGGGCCTCGGCGGCGGCACCATCGCGCGCCTCGATCAGATCCAGGAGGTCGTGGTGCTCGGCAGCCGAGGCTCGCAACCGCCCGGACTCCAGGAGTGGCCTCAGGCCGAGAAGCCGGGTCCGGGTCCGAAGCTCGGAGACGATGCTGCTCAGGACCGGATTCTGCGCGTGCCCGAGCAACGACAGATGGAACACCCGATCGGCCTCGATGTAGCCGACCAGATCCTCCCGGTCGACCGCCTCCACGATCGCCTCAGCCAGGTCCCGCAGCGGTGGTAGCTCTTCGACCGGAATCGTGGTCGCGAGCTCACCCACGACCGGCGGTTCGAGCAGTTGCCGCACCGCCGCGATCGCGTCGAGATCGGCGTCGCTGATCTCCGTTACCCGATAGCCCTTGTTGGGCAGTGCCTCGACCATGCCCTCGCGTACAAGGTCCAGCATGGCCTCTCGCACCGGTGTCGGCGACACGCCGAGCATGTTGCCGATCGCCGGCGCTGAATGCACCTCCCCCGGCCGCATCGCGCCGGAGACAATCGCGGCTCGGACGGCATTGCCCACCGAATCGCGAAGCGACTCCCGCTTCTGAAGCCGCGCGAAACCGGTAATCGTCTGGGCAGCCATTCATCCACTCCTTACCATTCTTTGTCGAGCCTCTCGCGCGTCCACACCTCCAGCCCATCGGCGTCGATCGGGAGCGCGTCGCTCAGGACTTCCGACCCCTCGGAAGTCACGAGGACATCATCCTCCAGCCGGACACCGATCCCCCGAAGCTCCGGCGGCACCGTCAGATCGTGAGCATGGAAGTACAGGCCGGGCTCAACGGTCAGCACCATATCCGGCTCGAGCGGAGCGCCCTGATAGGTCTCCCAGCTCGACTGCGAGCAATCGTGGACGTCCAGCCCCAGATGGTGACCAATGCCGCAGACCAACCAACGGCGATGCTGTTGCCCTGCGGGCGACAGGGCCTCGTCGACCGAGACCGGCAGCAGTCCCCAGTCCTCCAGGCCACGAGCAATCGTTTCCATGGCCGCGAAGTGGAAGTCGCTGTAGGTGTTGCCAGGACGGACCTGGGCCAGTCCCGCGCGATGCGCCTGCTCGACCAGATCGTGAACTCTCCGTTGGTCGGCGCTGAAGGTTCCCGAGGCCGGCAACGTCCGGGTGACATCAGCGGTGTAGCCGCTGTCCGCCTCCACGCCCATGTCCAGCAACAACGCCTGGTCTTCGTGGATCGGGCCGTCGCACCGCACCCAGTGCAGGATCGGGGCGTGCGAACCGGAACCGACGATGGTCGAGTAACCCGGCCCCTTGCCGACCGCCCGAGCGTACCGATCGAAGGTGCCCTGCAGCCAGCGCTCGCCACGCACCGGCCCACGTGCTCCGATCGCCGCCGGGATCTCCCGGGCCACCGCAGCGAAGCCCTCAACGGTCTGATCGATGGCGTACCGGAGTTGGCCGATCTCCCAGTCGTCCTTGATCCGGCGAAGATCGGAACAGACTCGATCCAGGACTTCGGAGCGTTCCACCGCCAACTCCGTGGCCGGCACCCGGCGGCCGGCCAGAACCGTGCCGGCTCCGGAGATTGCCGATTCCAGCTCCGTGCCCGGACGGACGGTGATGCCCAGTGCCTGGGACCACTCAGTGATCCCGGCTGACGGCCCGACCCAGAGTTCCCCGTGCGAGGCATCGGAGAAGAAGCCGGTCTCGCCAGGCCGGAACGGCGGTGGCATGAACAGCGTGTCCGCTGACGCATCCGAGCCGACGAGCAGGTACGCGTCCTCGATGCCGACGCCGGTCAGCCAGAGGAAATCGCTGTCGGCCCGGAAGTCGTAGGAAGTGTCATTGACGCGGACCGGCGCGCGGCCCGCTGCCACCAGCACCAGCTTGCCCGGCAGGGCTGCGCGCAGACGGTCGCGATGTGCGGCCGCCGACGCGGCAGCACCGTCGATGGCCGGTGCCGGGATCGTCCGGCCCTCCCAGCCGCGGCCAATGTTGTCGACGAACGCCGGCACCGTGGTCAGCCGCGGCGGCCGGGTTCCCAGATACGGAATCTTGTGATCATTGGTTGTGGATGTACTCATCGTCGCTCGCCTCCGTCATCGTCGATCCGCTCGAGCAGGCCACGCAGGACGCGTACGTCGCCGACCCCGTCGTGTTCCCATTCGTTGCTGACCCAGGCCCGGCTGTTACCGACTCCGGTCAGGGTCTGGAGCTGCAGTCCGGAGTCGACGAACATGTCGTCGTGGTAGACCGCGCACGCCACCGGTACCTCGTTGGCGGCCAGCCGATCGGTGTCGTAGAGCCGCGACCAGCTGGTACGCCGGGCCAGTTGATCGACTGCGGCAGCAAAGGGACGAAGAGCCGCAATCTCGTCGAACATCCACCGATAGGTCATCTCCCCGGTGAAGTGCAGCGGCCTGGCATCTGGGGAGCACTCCGGATGATTGGCGGCCTCGGTCTCCGCGGCCCAGCCGATCGGACCGTTGTCGCCTTCGCCGTAGATCGACTCCTGCAGCGTCCAGAACAGTGGCCCGCCACGTTGCGCGGTCCGCACCTGCACCTGTTGCAGGAAGTCATCAGACAGCCGATCCGGCTCGGCGAACGCCTCGGTGATCAGCCAGTGCAGGCGCTCTGCTCCGGGACCGAACCCAAGATCACCGCCGATCGACTGGAATCGTTGCACGCTGAGCCGATCGCCGTCCGGCAGCACGACGTCACCGGCGGCGAGGCGATCAGCGATGGCCGAGACGGTGGCGACATCGTGGGGGTAACGCTTGTAGTAGGCACTGGTCTTGGCGATCACCCTCGGGAAAGTGCGCCGGTATACCTCGGCTGCGACCGGCGGCACTCCCGGGATGCCACCGGTCACATAGCAGGCGGCCAAGCCGTCCGGGGCGAAGGACAGATAGGTCAACGTGATGAAGCCGCCGAAACTCTGCCCAAGCGTCGCCCACCGCCGCCCGCCGTAGATCTTGGTGCGTACGGCCTCGGCGTCCCGGACGATCGAATCAGCCCGGAACCGGGTCAGGAACTCCGCCTGCTCGGCCGGGGTTCCCCGCCGCTGGATCGACACGGCATCGATCGGTGTACTACGCCCAGTTCCTCGCTGGTCGAGCAGTACGACCCGGTACCGCTCCAGCGCCACACCGAGCCAGCCGGACTTTCCGACCGGCCGGGGTGACTTTCCGCCCGGTCCGCCCTGCAGATATACCAGCAGCGGGAGATCATCCCGGCGGCGAGGCGGATCGACCAACTCTCGTACGAAAACGGTGATCTGTTCGCCGTTCGGTTGGTCCCAGTCCAGCGGGACGCTGATCGTGCGCTCGGTGACGTGGACACCCGGGTGCGTGTACTCAGCGATGACGTCAGGCATGTGATCCTTCCGGGTTGGCAGGTCAGGAGAGGCGGAGCCAGACCCTCATCGGGTGTGCGCCCCGGTTGCCCCACAGGAAGTAGGGCGTGAAGATCGCCCGGGTCCGGGCCGTCGGCGGATCGGTGGCGGGGCTCTCGTCGGCTATCCGGAACTCGGTGTACAGCTCCCGTCCGGCCGTCGGCGCGGAAGTCACCGGAACGGCGATCCCGGCATCGACCGGGTCCTCCGGCTGCCCATTGACCTGAGGATGATGATCACCGGGGACTGCGGCCGGGTCGAGGACGACGTCATCAACTCCGAATCCGACGTCGCACTGCTCGAGGCAGTAGACCAGCGGTCCGCAGGTCACGGCGACCGTGCCCCGGACCGCGTCCAGGTGTGGATGCGGTTCCATGATCCGGACCGGCAGCTGCATGGTCAGTTGCAGCACGTCGCCGGCCAGCCAAGTGCGGTTCACGACAAGCCAGCCGTCGACGATGGGGGTGGACTGCTCGACACCGTTCAGCGTGATCTTGACGGCGCCACTCCAGGCCGGAACCCGGACCCTGACCAGTGCAGGGCCGTCGCCGGCACGATCGACGGTGACAGTCACGGTCCCGTCCCAGGGATAGGCCGTCTGCACCGTGACATCCAGTGCGGGCGAAGATATGGTCGCCGAGGCCAGCACCGCCAGGGTCAGCGAATGATCATCGGCCAGGGCGAGATGATCTTGGAGTTCGGCCATCCAGCGGATCACGTTGGGCGGGCAGCAGGGGCAGCCGAACCAACTGCGACGGAGGACTTCGCCGCCGGACTCGGCGCCACTGCGCTGGGAGTGATCAGGGCGTCGTTGCAGTGGATTGTCGTAGAAGAAGGCGGCACCGTCTGCGGAGATCCCGACTGCGTAAGCGTTGTAGAGCACACGTTCGAAGACGTCCAGAACGTCCGACCGCCCGGTGGCCAGGAACAGCCGCCAGGCCCACTGCATGGCACCGATCGCCGCGCAGGTCTCGGCGTACGCCCGATCGCTGGGCAGCTCGAAACGATCACCGATCGCCTCGTCGGTGTGCCGGGACCCCAGCCCACCGGTGAGATAGAGCTTGCCGGCAACCATGTCGTCGAAGAGCCGTTCGAGTTCGGCCAGAATGCCGGCGTCGCCCCGCTCGAGGGCGACATCGGTGGCGCCCGCCGCCAGATACATCATCCGAACCGCGTGACCGGTCACCGACTCCATCTCGCGCAGCGGTACGTGGTCAGCGAAGTACTCCGCGGGAAAGATCGAATGCACCAGCCCGCCGCTGCCACGACGCTCGACGAAGAGCTCCGCCTGACACAGCCAGCGTTCGTCGCCGGTCTCGCGGAAGAGCTCGACAAGCGCCATCTCGATCTCGGGATGCCCGCAGTACCTGGGCTCCCCGTCCTCGCCATAGCGCTGCCAGACCAGGTCGGCGAACCGTACTGCGACCTCCAGCAGCGTGTCATCCCCGGACTGGCGCCGCAGAGCGACGGCAGCCTGGATGAGATGACCGAGGTTGTACAACTCGTGTCCCCAGGTCAGGTCGGACCAGGGCTCCTTGGTCCGGTCGGTCGCCTGGTAGAAGGTTCCGATGTATCCGTCCTGCGCCTGCACTGCGCCGATCAGCCGGATGGATTCAGTGATGAACTCCTGGACACCCGGCTGTCGCTGGTCATCGGCCAGGTAGGCCAGCCCTTCCAGTGTCTTGTAGATATCGGTATCCAGGAACGCATAGCGACCGCGGTACGGCCCATCGGCCTCGCCGATCAACCGCCGGAAGTTGTGCAGGTTTCCCGCCCTACTGAGTTGCTCCAGCGTGTGCGGGACTGTTACCTCGGCATTGCGCAACTGCCAGTCACTGAGCAGCCCGTCCCCGAGCGTGACGTGCTGCCGACCGAGTCCGCGGCCGTATCGGCCCGTTGCGGCCACCGCCGGCCCTCGCCGTGTCCCGGCATCATTGGTTGACGTGATCGTCACTGATCTGCTCCTTGATCGCTAGCGTCCGACCGCGTATCCCTGCATGCCGCGCGGGTTCGCGGCGGCCTTGAGCCAGTCACCCTCTCGCGCCACCGCGCTGACGTACCCCATGGCCCAGTCGCCGCGGACCGTCACGCCGTGCCCACGACGCTCCAGCTCCTTGATCACGGCCGGATCGAACCTGCCTTCGATCAGCAACTGGCCCAGGTGCGTGTCCCGGGGATAGAACGAATTCGGCATATGGATCGAGTGGAACTCCGGCTGATCGATCGCCTCCTGCAGATTCAGTCCTCCGTGCACGACGTTGAGGAAGAAGTGCAGCGTCCACTGATCCTGGAAATCACCACCGGGCGTACCGAAGGCGAGCCAGGGCTTGCCATCCCGGAGGGCGAGCGACGGCGTCAAGGTCGTCCGCGGACGCTTCCCCGGTGCGATCGAATTCGGCAGGCCCTGCTCGACCCAGAACATCTGGCCGCGGGTGCTCAAGCAGAAACCCAGGTCCGGGACCGTCGGCGACGCCTGGAACCAGCCACCACTCGGGGTCGCGGCGATCATCATCCCGGAGCTGTCTACGACGTCGAGATGGCAGGTGTCACCACGCACCTCTCCGGCAGCGCTGATCGTCGGCTCACCCGCACCCGCGGCGTCGATCTGCGGCGAGTCCGGGTAGGCAGGCATCATCGGCCTACGCCCGCCAGGGTTGCCCGGACGAAGGCTGAACGACGCCTTGTCGCTGATCAACGTCCGGCGGTCGTCGTTGTAACCGGGGCTCAGCAGGTCGGCCAGTGGTACGTCGACGAAGGCAGGGTCTCCGTACCAGGCCTCGCGGTCGGCGTACGCAAGCTTTCCCGCCTCGATGATGCTGTGCACCCAGTCCGCACTGCCCGGCTTCATCGACTCGAGATCAAATCCCTGCAACAGCGCCAACTGCTGAAGGAACACCGGGCCCTGACCCCACGGCCCGGTCTTGCACACCGTGTAGTTGTGGTAGTCGAACGTCACCGGTTCCTCGACCGCCGCATCCCACCGGGCAAGATCATCTGCGGTCATCAGACCGACATGTGCCTCGCCGGTGGTATCCATCACCGGCGTCCTGGTGCAGTAGCGTTCGATCGCCTCGGCAACGAAACCTCTGTACCAGGCGTTCTTCGCGGCATCGATCTGCTGGTTCCGGGTGCCGCCCGCGGCAGCCGATTCGGCGATGATCCGTTCGTACGTGGCCGCGAGCGCCGGCCGCTTGAAGCGTGAATTGGCCATCGGGACCGAGCCTCCGGGCAACCAGGTCTCCGCCGACGTCGGCCAGTGCTCGGTGAACAGCTGCTGGACGGTGCCGATCGCGTCGCTCACCCGTCGCAGCAGCGGGTGGCCGTCGCGCGCGTAGTGGATGGCTGGTTCGAGCACATCGCGTACCGACCAGGTGCCCCACTGCTGCAACAACGTCATCCACGCACCGAACGCGCCCGGTACGACAGTGGGCAGGTGACCGGTCCCGGGCATGATGTCCAGCCCGAGATCGCGTAGCCGTTCGCCCGTAGCGGCGTCGGGAGCGACGCCCTGTCCGCAGACGACAGACACCTTCTGATCGACTTCGGACCACAACAGGATCGGCACGTCGCCACCCGGCCCGTTCAGGTGCGGCTCGACCACCTGCAACACGAACCCGGCAGCCACTGCCGCGTCGGCGGCATTGCCACCGCGCTCCAGCACGGACATCCCGGTCTGAGAGGCCAGCCAGTGCGTACTGGCCACCATCCCAACATCGCCGACCAGCTCAGGACGCGTTGTGAACAAGGGGATTCCTTCGATTGATCTTGCAGTGATGCACATGGACACCTGAAACAGGATCACTTCTCCCAGCCGAAGTCCTCCACCGGAACCGAGCCGTAGGCGGCCAGCCCGAAGAACGGAACCGGTGCGAGGTTGGCCAATCCCTTCTTGGTCGTGACCACCGCGGGGCCGTTGACGGTCGGCAGCTCACCCCAGGTCTGCTGGTACCAATCGGACTCGAGTTTCATCGCCGCCTGGGTCTGCTTGTCCGGGTCCGGGATCTTGGCCAGTGCCCGCATCTGCGTGTCCAGTGCCTTGGTACCGGCGGCACTGTTGTTGCCGGCCGCTGCCTGGCCGGCGGCCGGGGAGCAGTAGAAGTAGCACATGTAGTTTGCTCCGTACGGGTCACTCATGGAGAAGCCGGACATGAATGCGTCCCAGTCGTGGCCGGTGAGCGTCTTGATGAAGTCCGCGCTGGCAATCTGCTTGATGTTGACCTGGACGCCGATCTCCTTCTCCATGGAGATGATCGCCTTGCCCTGGGCGACGGTGCTCGGATCGTCTCCGGACAACGGGAACTGGATCGTGAGCTTCTGTCCGTCCTTTTCGCGGACGCCGTCGGCGCCCATCTTCCAGCCGGCCGCGTCGAGCAGTTTGTTCGCCTCATCGGTGCTGAACTTGTAGCCGGCGTTGCCGGCCGAATCGGAATAGCCGTTCTGGAAGGGCAGCAAGATCAACGATCCGCCGACCGCGCCGGTGTACCCGAGGCCGTTGTACTGGATCTTGGCCAAGGTCGTGCGGTCAATCCCTTCCAAGATCGCCTTCCGCACATTGACATCCTTCAACTGCGGACGAGACGCGTTGAGAATCAACAGGCTGATGCCGTTCGACGTCGACCGGTGGACGGTGACATCCGACATTCCCTGGACCTGGGTCAGCCGGTCTTTGGTAGCCGTCGTCGCCAGATCAACCTCGCCGTTCTTGAACGCGTTGATCTCGGCGGTCTCCTCCATCTGCTGATAGACGACCTGATCCAGCTTGCCCTTGTTTCCCCACCACCTCGGGTTGCGCTTGAACACGATCCGGCCGGCCTTGAAGTTCGCACTGGCCACCGTGTACGGCCCGGCACCCCAGGCCTCCTGCAACTTGTTCTGGTAGGCATTGTTGAAGATGTCAGAGTTGGTGACGTGCGGATTCAGAATCGCCCCGAACCCGCTCTGCCACCAGGCGTACGGGCCGTCATAGGTGACCACGGCCTGCCGGTCATTCACGCCCTGCTTCACCGATGTGACGTTCGAGCAGTCGCTGGTCGTCTGGTATTTCGAATCCGACCCGTTGCAGGACTTCCAGGTCAGCTCGAAACTCTTCCACGTCATCGGAGTGCCGTCATTCCAGACGGCCTTGGGATTGAGGGTGTACGTGACGACCGTGCTGCCGCCCTTTTCCGAGCGGCTGACGTCGGACAGATAGTCCTTGTTGTACGACCACTTGCCCTCCGGCGTCAAGAACGTCAATTGCGGGTTGTACCAGTTCCAGATCGCCGCGCTCGCTGTCGTCGTACCGACAGCCATCGTGTTCTCCTGGGAGGGAATCTCCGTGACTGGGATCGTCACGGTGCCACCATCTTTGATCTTGTCCCGCGGCTGCGGATTCCAGTCCACGCTGAACGTGTTGGCAAGCTTCTTCGTGTCGTCATCGCCGTTGCCGGCGCCGTTGCCTTTGCTGGCCGAGCACGCCGACATCGTCAGCACAACAGCCAGCGCACCGGCTGCCACACCGAAGGCCCCATTACGAAGTTCCATCTCTTGTCTCCTTCCTTCCGGCGGGCCGGGGTCTACGGGTGACCACCCGGCTCCTCTTTCGGTCGTGAATCCCAGCATCGGCGTGACAGCACAAAGACACTCGTCACCGCCAGTGGCATGCATTGACATGCGCACCGTCAACACCAGTGAGTGCAGGTGTCTCGTCCCGACAGCGCGCCTGACGATCCGGTTCGAGACTTTGGTGGAGCTGGCAGCGGCTGACGAACCGGCACCCCGGCGAATTGTCGATCGGGCTCGGCAGGTCACCGGTCAGCAGGATCCGTTCCCGGGTGCGTTCCTTCACCGGGTCTGGCAGTGGGATCGCCGACAGCAGCGCCGCCGTGTACGGGTGCTGTGGATCCTCAAAGACTGCGTCAACCTCGCCGTACTCGACGAACTTGCCCAGATACATCACACCGATCCGGTCGGCGATGTGCCGCACCACCGACAGGTCGTGCGCCACGAACAGGAATGAGATGCCGAGCTTTGCCTTCAGCTCTTCCAGAAGGTTGATGACCCCGGCTTGAATGGAGACGTCCAGGGCCGATACCGGTTCGTCCAGCACGATCAGCTTCGGATTGGTCGCCAGAGCTCGCGCGATGCCGATCCGCTGCCGCTGCCCGCCGGAGAACGCAGCCGGAAACCGGTCGCTGTGCTCCGGATTGAGGCCAACCAGATCCATCAGTTCCTCGACCCGCTTCTCGACCTCGCCGGAGGAGTAGCGGAATGCCCGCATCGGCTCCGCGATCAGGTCGAATACGGTCGATCGCGGATTGAGTGAACCCATGGGATCCTGGAAGACGATCTGCAGGTCGCGGCGGACAGTCCTGATCTCACGCTTGTTCAGGCCCGTGACGCTGCGACCGTCGATCTGGATGTCGCTCCCGTGCTGGGGTGCCAACTCCATGATCTCCAACAGGGTGGTCGTCTTGCCACAGCCAGACTCCCCGACGATCGCCATCGTCTCCCCTTCGCGAATGTCGAAGGAGATGCCGTTGACCGCATAGACCGTCCCGATCCGTCGCTTGAGAACTGCGCCCTTCAACAGCGGGAACTCTTTGACCAGGTTGTCAACAGCCAGCACCGGCTTCCGCTCACCACGGGGAACCTGCGCGAGATCACTTGCGGCGATCTCCGGGACCGGGAAGATCGGCCGACCCTTGATCGTGCCACCGTCTCCGATCTCAGCGGCACGGACACAGGCAACCTGGTGCTCGGAGTCGCGATCATGCCCGAGGCCGTTGTCATCGTTCGAGCCGTTCAGGACCGCCTCGAGTTGCGGAACCTCGTCTCGGCAGGCATCAATCGCGATCGGGCAGCGGTCTGCGAACTGGCACTGGTCGGGCAGGTTGATCAGGATCGGAGGGTTACCTTGGATCGGCACCAGAGACTGCGCGTCACGACGATCGGCTCGCGGAATCGCGGCCAGCAGCCCGATCGTGTAGGGCATCCTCGGCTTGGCGAAGACCTCATAGACCGAGGCATGCTCGACCGGTCGGCCGGCGTACATCACGACGACGTCATCCGCGACGCTGGCCACCACGCCCATGTCGTGCGTGATCATGATTACTGCAGCACCCGTCTCGTCCTGGGCGCGCTTGAGCACCTGCAGGATCTGGGCCTGAATGGTTACGTCCAGCGCCGTCGTCGGCTCGTCGGCGATGATCACCTGCGGGTTGTTCGCGATCGCGATCGCGATCACGACTCGCTGCCGCATGCCGCCGGAGAACTCGTGGGGGAAGGACTTCAACCGGCTCTCCGGTTGCGGGATCCCGACCAGCCGAAGCAACTCGACGGCCCGTTCGGCTGCCTGACGTCTCCCCATGGTGCCGTGGATCGTCAGAGCCTCGACCAGCTGGTCACCAATGGTGAAGACCGGGGTCAATGTGGACAGCGGATCCTGGAAGACCATCGAGATGTCCTTGCCACGGATCCTCGACATGGCGCGGTCGTCCAGCCCGAGCAGCTCCCGGCCGCCGAGCGTGATCGATCCGTGCACCGAAGCGGCATCGTTCAGCAGCCCCATGATCGCCAGCGAGGTCACCGACTTACCCGAACCGGACTCGCCGACGATGCCCAGCGTACGACCGGGTTGCAGGTCGAACGAGACTCCGGCAACGGCGTCCACCCGGCCGGCTTCGGACGGGAAACTCACCCGCAGGTCCCGAACTGCGAGCAGCGCATCGGACTGACTGGACTGCGGCAGGTCGACAATCTTCGTCACGGTCATGCGCGGCCCCCCGCCGCGGAGGTGGGATCGAAGGCATCCCGCAGGCCGTCAGAGACCAATGCCATCGACACCGTCAACAAGGTCAGAGCGGCTGCTGGGAAGTAGAACAGCCAGGGCGCGCTCGACACCGTGTCCGCGCCGCCGCCGATCAGGGCTCCCAGCGAGACATCGGGCGGCTTGACACCGAATCCGATGAACGACAGTCCGGTCTCCGACAGCACCGCGCCAACAACTCCCAGAGTGAATTGAATAATGAGCAGCGAGCCGATATTTGGGATTATATGCCGAACGACGATGCGCAATCCGGACACCCCCATATAGCGCGACGCGCTGACATAATCGCGTTCGCGAACAGACAATGACAATGTCCAGACGACGCGGGCAGGCCAGAACCAATTGACCAATAACATGATGACGGCGATCACGATCCAACTGCCACCGGACCGGTTCGAGAAAAGAGCCAGGATCAAGAAGGTCGGAACAACCATGAGGAAGTGGATGACGCCCAGCACCACACGCTCAAGAGAACCCCCGAAGTACGCTGCCGCGGCCCCAACGACCGCAGAAATCACAGTCGTACCGGTCGAGACAATCAGCGCGATGATCAACGAGCGCTGCAGACCGTGAACCGTTTCTGCATACAGGTCGTTTCCAGCATTATTCGTGCCGAACCAATGATCGGCGGATGGCGGCGCCGAGAGATTCAGGAAGTCGGTCTCCAAATAGCTGTGCTGGGCAGCCAATCCTCCAAAGATCGAGAACAGGACGATCACGGCGAAGATGATCAGGCCCGCCACCGCCGGACGGTTCCGCAGAAACCGGCGGGTATAGAGCTCCCTCCGCGACAACCGCTTCCGTGTACTCGTCGCCGTCGCGCCGGTCGAGTCCTCTCGCTCCAGCGCGCCCGCCGCCAGCTGGTCTTGGACGTCATTGACGCTCATCTCAATGCACCCGCACTCTCGGATCCAGGACGACAACGGCGATATCGGCGAGGACTGCTCCGATGGCCGTCATCATGGCGCCGAAGGCCGCGACCGCGACCACTCCGTTGATGTTCATCTTGTTCAGCGTGTCGATGAAGTACTGGCCCATGCCCTGCCAGTTGAAGATCGTCTCGGTCAGCACCGCCCCGGTGAACAGTCCAGGAATCGAGAAGGCCACTTGAGTGGCGACCGGAATCAACGATGTCCGTAACGCGTGCTTGCGGATCGCTTGCGCCTTGGTCAATCCCTTGGCGCGTGCCATTCGCACATAGTCGGCGGATATGGTGTCCAACAGCAACGATCGTTGCAGCATCTGAGTACCTGCGTAACTGATGATCACCAGTGAGATCGTCGGCAGCGTCAGATGTTGTAGCAGGTCGATGATCTTGCCGAACCCGTGGGCATCAGCCGACGACGACCCGGTCACGTAGAACATTCGGATGCCGACCTTCTGGTTGACCCAGATTGCGGCCAGCACGATCGCCAGCGACATCACCACGACCGGTATGTTCAAGGTGATGATCGAGGTCGCCTGGACGATGCGGTCCGGCACCTTGTACTGCCGGGATGCGCTGTAGATGCCCAGGCTGATGCCGATGACCGTGTACAGCACGAAGGCACCCAGCAGCAACTCGGCGCTCACACCGATGCGGAAGGCGATTTCGCCGTTCACCGGATCGCCAGTAGGGCTGTTTCCCCAGTCCCAGTGCAGAACGATGTCCTTCGCCCACGTCCACCACCGCAGGAAGATGCTCTCATGACTATTCAGGTTGTTCGCCTGCAGCAAGGTGTCGACTTGCTTCTCCGTCAGCGGTGGCCGCCGACCGACGAACAGTGTGCGCGGATCAAGAAACGCATTGGCCAAGAAGTAGGTGATGTTGGTTGCCACGATAACCATCAGCAACCAACCGCCGATGCGGCGAGCCAAGTATTTAACCACTTAGGCAACTCCCATGGGGCATCGCTGTCTGCCTTCACTTCCGAACACCGATCGATCGCCAGCGGCAGCTGAATTATTCGCTTGCGAACTGGACCAGTGACCCAGCGCCGCCGGCTCCGGTCAGGACTTACGGATGCTGTAGTTCGGTGGCTCCTGCCCGGCCAAGTGCCGGACGAAGTAGTCCCACCGTCGCCTGATCACGTACGGCTCTGAACCACAGGCGTGCGACCGGTTCGGCAGGATCAGCAGGTCGAAGTCCTTGTCCGCGGCGATCAACGCGTCGGCCAGCGACAGCGTCGAGGCGACCGGCACGTTCTCATCGGCCTCACCGTGAATCAGCAGCAACTTGCCCTGCAACCTGCCGGCGAGCGTCCGATTGGCCTGCTCGATGTAATGATCACCGACAGGCCAACCCTGGTAGCGCTCGATCCACCACGCCTTGTCGGTCCGATGATCATGGTTGCCGGCACCCGACACACAGACCTTGTAGAACTCCGGATGTGCCAGGATCGCGCGCGTCGAAGCGTATCCACCAGCCGAGTGCCCGAAGATGCCGACCCGATCGAGATCAAGATTCGGGTACCGGACCTTCAGGTCCCGCATCGCGCTGATGTGATCCGGCAGGCCGGCATCGCCGAGATTGCGATAGGCGACGTCACGGAATTCCTTCGACCGGTACGGCATGCCCAACCCGTCGATCAGCACGACGACGAAACCGAGTTCAGCGATCGCCTGTGCCGCCCAGATCCGCGCCGCTTCGGTCAGACCAACCGGAGCCTGGTTCATCTGCGGCCCGCCGTAGATCGAATCGATCACCGGATAACTCTTGTCCGGGTCGAAGTTGGTCGGTCGGACGATCACGCCGTACACCCGGGTCCTGCCGTCCCGGGAGGGAGCCGAGAAGCGTTCCGGGAACTGCCAACCGGACTCGGTCAGCGCAGAAAGGTCCACTTCAGCGATGACGCCGACGCTCTCCCCCGAGGAACGGGCCAGCTCCGCCACCGGGGCCCTGTCGACCTTCGACCACGTGCTGATGAAATAGCCGCCGTCCGGCGCGAAGCTGACCTCGTGGCTGCCATCCTGCGGGGTCAGCAACTCCGGTTCAGACGAACCGTCCAGCCGCACCCGATACAGCCGACGGAGGTACGGATCCTCACTCACGTCTTTGCCCACTGCCGTGAAGTAGACGTACCCGTCGCCGACGTGCAGTACATCCGCGACCGCCCACTCGCCCGAGGTCAGTTGATTGAGCAGCGTCCCGGTTGAGGTGCGGTATGTGTACAGATGGCCCCAGCCGTCACGCTGCGAATACCAGAGCGTCAGATCCTGATCTTCAATGGTCCGGTGATTCACCGGACCCGACGTCGACAGATTGGAGTCGACCGGCGTCTCCGCCTCCTCGTCCACGATGACACGACTTGAACCGTCGGCACCGATCTCATACAGGGTCGCGTGCCGATCGCCGCGGAACAGCCGCAACAGGTAAAGCGATGACCCGTCCTGTCGCCACCACATAGTGCGCGAACTGCTGTCGGGACCGGGGATCGGGCTGCCGTAGTAGTAGAGCTCCAGCGGTGCTATATCAACCGGAGTACTGTCGCCGGATGCGAGGTCGATGATGACCAAAGTCACCGTCGGCAGCGGATCATCGCCCGGCAAGGGATAGAAGTACTCCACCGCCTCCGGTCGAATGCTGCCAGACCGCGGCGTCGACAGGCTCATGGTGATGGTCCCGGCACCAGCGGTGTCGACCCGATGGGTCAGTAGTCGGCTGCTGTCGGGCGACCAAAGGACTTTGGTGTCCTTCCACGGCTGTCCGGCCCCGGGCAGTCCGGCGGCGCGCAGCGGGGACGGCAGAACTGCGCCGTAGAACGACCCTTCCTTGCCGCCGCAGGTCAAACGGCGCTCGATGCCTGTCGCCACCTCGCGGACCCACAAGTCGTGATCACGATTGAAAGCGATCTTGGTGCCGTCCGGGGAACGTACCCCGAATTGATCTTCCTCACTGAACTGCCGTAGCTCGATGCCGTCCCAACGCCACCGGGCATCGTTGAAATCGAACTCGAGATCATCGGCGCCCCGGTAGTCGATCCGCGTCGGCTTGAGGCGACTGGGGTCAACCTTCTCGTCGGTTGCTTCGACCAGCGCAGCAGCCAGGCCTTCATGGTCGAACGCATCCTGGTGTTCGGTGCCGGCCGACGCATCGGCGATGCGGTAACGCCAGCCCTCCTGCGTACTCAGCTTGAACCGATACCGGGGTGAGCCCGGCAGCCATGCGATCTCGGTGACCTCTCCGGGTACCCGAGTCTCCATCTGCCAGGGAAGGAACGATTCCGCCCGAGCGTAGTCCTCAACGCTGTAGATGACTTCCTCCTGGTGCAACTCAGGCGGTCTTGGCCATGGCTTCCGTTGGACCTGTGGTGCGGCGTGAAGTCGACCTGTCGATCGCCATTCCGGCACCGCACGGCTTGGAACTACCGGTGAAGTGTAATGTGATATGTCACCGGTGACAACGGATTTTGGCTTCGGCCCACCACCGTGACCACAGACCTAGCCGCTCAGCTGGTGGAGGCCGCCTTCGAGGACCCGGCTATGACGAGGCGCTGGATTTCGGAGGTGCCTTCGAAGGTGGAGTAGATCTCCACCGCGCTCGCGGCAGCTCCTCGGGTCGTCAGTACTGACTAGCGCTTGCCAAACGTCCCACGGAGCTGACATGTACCCGGTTATCGCAGGAACTGCAGGAGGACGCTGGTGAGCTCGGCGGGGTGCACTTGGTACAGCCAGTGCCCGGAGTTCGGGATGACCACTCCGGTCACGTTGGTGGCGTACTCGCGGACCCAGGTGGCCTCACGGGTGCCGTGATCGGCGTACTCGACCCAGCGACCCATCGCTCGCCGTCGACGCGCCCTCGCCAACCACTGCCCGACGTTGCGGCGAGTCACTCGCGGTGCCGGAAGTGTTCGTGGTCACGGGACCGGTTTGGCGATGACGACGGTGTTGCTGAGGTAGGCCGTGCCGTTCCAGTCCTCGCAGGTGACGAGTACGAGCCGGCCTTGGGTGTTGTGGTCGAAGAGCTCCGCGGCGTGCTTCGCGAGCGATCGTTTGGGGTAGTTCGTCACTGATGTCACGACGTAGGTGATCCGGCCAGTGCTGGTGATGACGGTCGCGATCGCGCCCGGCCGAAGTTGGTCGAGATCGTCGAAGGCGCCGCCGCCGGTGTGTACGGTGTGCGCGGTCATGACGGCCGAGCCGAGCAGGTCCCCGGGCCGGGCACCGCCCGACCACCAGCCCACGACGCGCGGGTTCGACGGCGGCGTGAGTACGCCGGCTTCGGCGGCTATCGGGATCACCCGCGCCGACAGGGCGAGCTGTGGGAGCAGGATTCGGCTCGGCACGCTCTGCACGGCATTCTCGGACCGGGCAACAGCAGAGCTCGTGGCCGGTTTGGCCAGCCTGGACGTCGGCGACGCCTCGTCGCGGGTCGACCGGTCGAACACCACCGATCCGGCCAGCAACGCGAGCAGAACGCCGACCACCACGACCACCTGGCCTCGACGTGATGAGGCCAGCCGGTCGCGGCGGGTACGTCGGTTTCTACCCATGCGGGACGATCCCGGTCAGAGCTGGTGCAGTCCGCGGCGACGCCGTACCAGGAGCACGGCCAGGCCGATCATGATGCCGACGGCAACCAACAGGCCGGCGCCGACGATCGTCCGGGTTTGGTCGGAGTCATTCTGCGCGACCGGTCCAGCAAGACCAGCCTCCACCGCAGTTGGCACGGCCACCGGCGTCGTCGGGGACGACGTACCGGTCGTCGGCGTCTGCGACGGTGGTGCGGTCGGCGTACCCGTGGGCGTGCCGGTTGGTGTTCCAGTGGGCGTGCCGGTTGGTGTTCCAGTGGGCGGCGTGACGTCGCACTGCACACGCCCCCGGACTTCGGCGACGAAGTCCCCGTCGGCATTCTGAGCCTGGAGCAAGTACGTACCGTTGGGCAGACCACCGAACTCGACGAACTCAGTGCCACGCGCGGCCGGCGAGACGACGTAGGTGTCCTGCACATCGCCCGCCGTGATCCCGACCATGTAGTGCTGGAGCGTCGCGTTCGGGTTGTACAGCTTGGCGGCGACGACGGCGCCTTCGTCGTGGCACGTCAACCGCGCCTTGCCGAATACCGGCGGCAGAACCGTGGTGGTCTGGCTCTCGAGTGCTGTGCTTCCGGTAGCCGTGGCGTGCTCGGTGTTCTTCGCTGACGCCGACGTACTCCCCAAGAAGAGCAGGCCTGTCACCAGGGTTGTTGCGGTCAACAGACCGCGGACGAACGAATGACGTTTCATCGCGCGACCGCAGGCCGCGTGCAGAGATGCCGGACGCGACGTGAAGAAGCCGGCCGGCGCAGAGTCGGCGGCGAGTTCGAACACCTGACATGGATAGGTAGACGGACGTTGACAGAACGAATGGTGTGAAGAGATTTCACGATGCCCCCCTTGGACACTCATTTGACGCGCCAAGGGCGAACAAAGTTTTCACCACCACCTACGAGTCACCGGCCTCCAACTCAACGCAAAGGCCGGTGTCGCAGGGAAGCGAGTCCGTACGTCAGATCGGCAGCGGATCGTAGTTGGCGCCGAACGGGGCGTCCGGCCTTGCGAACTCCCCCAGCAACGCGCGCCTCAGCGGCGTGGTGCGCTCAAGGAACTCGGGGTCGTTGCTGAAACGGTCGGCCGGGCGGACCCACGGTGGGCTGTAGACGTAGTGCGTTGTGAAACGGTCGTAATCGCCATCATGGCGGAAGGTTCGATGCCAGACACCGTTGTGGAACACCAGAGCAGCCCCGGCCTCGGCGCACACCACATGCCCGATCGCGATGTCGTCGTTGGGCTCACGGACTGCATCGGGTAGACCGACCCGCGAGCGGTGGCTGCCGGGAATCAGCTCCATGTTGCCCATGCCGGGCACAGTCTGATCGGTGAGCAGATACGAAACGCGGAGCTGAAGCAACGGAACCGGGTATCCCAGGTCCTTGAAGTCGAAGGCGGCCGATCCGTCCTGGTGCCAACGGCCGTTCCCCGCGTGCGCCGGCTGCATGGTGTTCCAGCCTGCTTGCAGCACGAATCGGTCGCCGAGCAGTCCCTGCACTTTCGGAAGGACGTCAGGATGATCGATCAGCCGCTCGAGAACCGGCTCGCTCTCGTAGCTCCGGCCGATCTGCCCGAACGCGCGGTCGCGGTTCTGGTGCAGACGCCGCGAAACATCGTAAGCCTCGGCGGCCTCGTCCTTCGTCAAGACGTTGGGAATCATGAAGTAGCCCCACGACTCGAAGATGAAGCGGTCAGTCTCGGTCAGCTGACCTTTGCCGACGACGGGATCGAGCATCAGTCTGTCCCTTCTTCATGGTGTTGAGACGGCTTCCCGGATCTGGCATCACAGCGACCAGGGAGTCGGACGGATCACCAGATCGGCTGGTGGTCAGCGCACAGCGACCATCTCCAGGCAACCCACGGATGGTGGCTGTCAGTGTTCGCGAGGTGCTCAGATCCTCAGGGCACGCGACCATCGCCGGAAACGGGGCAAGGCGATGGGATCCTGAGGCTCCGCAAGAACCTCGTGCAGATGCGAGCGGAGCTCGTGGCAGTCCGCCGGCATACGGCTCGCCGGGCCGTGCACGAGGTGGATGGTTGCGGTCACGATCCAATTCTGACGCCAGTCGTATACCGATAAACATCCAACTCACCCAGAACTCGTCGGCGACTCTCCCGAACGGCGGCCAGCCACAAGTCCATGACCGTGGCGACCTCGATGTTGCTGCTGATCGGCACGAGCGGGACAACACTCAGCGGGCAACAGGCGACGCTCAGGTGGGCCGGGTCACCTCAGCGAGGTGGGGGTGGTAGGCCCTGGGGGCCGTGTACTTCTCGGGTCCATAGCCAGTCGATGATGCGGTCGACGCCTCGGGCGAGGTGGCGGCGGTAGGTGGTGAAAGGCAGGCCGAGCACCTCCGCGGCCCGTTCCTGAGTGCCGGCGGGCCGTAGGAAAGTACGGTCTATCGCCCGGAACGGTCTGTCGTCACGGGGGTCGACCCGGAGTGACTCAGCGGCCTCCAGGACGAGGGCACGCAGCGTGTCGGCGGAGGGGTCACCGCGGTCGCGGATCAGCCTGGAGCGCAGGAGTGGATTGCCGGCGAGCCGGTCCGGCCGGTGCAGACAGCGCAGGGCGGCACGGACCGAGTGGGCGAAGTCGGGCTGGGAGAGCAACAGTTCCGGGTCGGCGCCGGTTGGCGGTCCGGCGGGGGCGCCGATCTCGCGGTCGGACATCAGCTCCAGCCAGGCCGCGGGGTCCAGCCGCCGGAAGTCGTGCGCGAACACCGCGTAGTGATGGGTGCCGATGTCGTACTCCGCCTCGTGGGCTCGGTGGTAGTCGATGTAGGCGAAGAAAGGCTCCCAGAAGGCTCCGTCCTCGTAACACGCGATGAAGTCCCACGACAGGCGCGGGGTAGTGAGGATGTGCTGGATGTGCCACGCGGTGATCACGTTGTTCGATGCAGACGGCCTCTGGTAGGCATGGCGGTCGATGAGGAACCTGGCCGCATGAACGCTCTCGCCTGGTCGCGGCGGACCGTGTCTCTGCGCGTACTGCCAGATCGCCGCGGTGCCGGGGTCGGCGGCGAGATCGGACTCGCCGGCTTGATCGAGGGTGATCGCCCCGCCGTAGCCGATCGGCTCGCCGGTTCCGGCCCGGATGGGAATGAACCTCGCAGCAGGGTGCTCCATCCAGTGCCTCACCAGCTCGGCCTGCTCGGCCGTCTGGTACCGCTCGGTCATCGCGAGGATGGGAGCGCGGTCCTCCTCGCGGAGCTCGTCGGGGAACGCGTGACCAAAGGTCTCCCAGTCCCAGAAGCTCCGCATCACCGGGTTGTTGCGGTGCAGGAAGATGATGTCGGCAGCCCACCGGTGCTGTTCCAGTCCCCTGGTACGGCGTGCCTGCTCCACGAGGTGCCGACGTACCCGCCGGTGCAGATCGGCGTACGACGCGCGGTCCCGCCAGCGCAGATCCGCGTCGAGGACATCCCGCGCCACGTCGTGCGGGAACACGCCGTACGGGTCCTCCTCGACGAATGACAGCCCGCGCAGCCAGCCGAACAGCTCATGCGTGTCGTCTCCGCCGAGCGCCGTACGCAGCAGGTCCTCCGTGGTGAACCGGGCGTGCGCGCAGGCCTCCAACGCTTCGCGGTGCCGTGGGCTGGGAACCCACTCGACGAAGTGTTCGAGCAGTACCCGCACCACGTCCGGCGTCTCGTGCAGAGACAGGCCCGGCGCGAGGGCACCTCGGTGCTGCTCGACGACATCGGCCAGCAGGGACAGAGCGAGCGGATGACCGTGCGTCATCTCCAGCACTCGTCCATGCAGATCCTCGGGCACATCCGCGGCGTGCAGGTAGGCGCGTGCGTCGTCGGGTTGCAGGTTGCGCAGGGCAACTACTTGCAGCAGCTCGCCCCAGCCAGGATCGCTCGCCCAGTGCGGCGAAGGCGGCGTACGCCCGGCCACCACGACCAGCGCGGCCGCGGGAAGCTCCGGCAGGAACTCCTCACGCAGCCAGTTGTCCAGCGGCACCAACTGCTCGTAGGTGTCGATGAAGAGAATCGGGCGACTGTGCGCAGCGAGGCTCTCCAGCGGTGCTGCTCGTTCTGGCAGGCCGAGAGCCGCGCCGAGTGCAGCGTAGAACGCGGGCGGCGACGGCTCGACCGTCCGGGCGTCCAGCCGCACCGCCGTAGCACCCGCCTCCTCGGCGGCCTCGGCGAGAGCGCCGAGCAAAGCGGTCTTCCCGATCCCTCCCGGCCCGTAAACGAACAGCACGGTGAAGCCGGATCCGCCCGACGTCAACGCAGTTCGGAACAACTCGAGCTCACCGGTCCGCCCGACGAACCGCCGGCGCCGCGCCTGCCGGAGCCGATCCGCAACAGTGAACGCACCGAGCTGTGCCGTCTGCGTCGCTTTGCCACGGCTCGTCATGCGCCACCCCCTTCGGCACTCCGAGCATCCTCGCGCGCCGCGCCTCAGTCCAACCTGCCCCCCGCCTGGTCAGCGGTCAAGACGGATGGACAGCTCGTACGGCGTCCGGACAGTGATTGGACAGCGAATGGTCTGGCAAATGAGCAGCGGGCGGCCGCACGCTTCCGGCACTGATACAGCTCCGGAGGTGTGAGATGGCGGAAATCCTCGTACTGGGCGCAGGCCTGAACGGTCTGGTCACCGCGACGCTCCTGGCCCACGACGGCCACAGCGTGACGATCCTGGAACGCGACCAGGCCGCCCCCGGCAACGATGCCCAGAACGTTTGGCAGAGGTGGCAACGGCCGGGAGTCAACCAGTTCCGTCAGTTGCACTTCATGCTGCCCCGCTGGCGGGCGCTGATGCAGCACGAACTTCGGGCCGTACTCGACCAGGTGATCGCCCTCGGCGGCGCCCGCGTGAACGTGTTCGACGAACTGCCACGCGACCTGACCGGCGGCCGGCGCGACGGCGACGACAGATTCGACACAGTGACGGCCCGGCGTCCGATCCTCGAGGCAGCAGCCGCTGCTGTCGCGCAAAGGACCCACGGTGTCTCGATCCGCCGCGGCGTCACGGTCACCGGATTGCTCACCGGACGCTCTTTGGTCGGGGCAGCACCACACGTGACCGGTGTGGTGATCGACGGCGGCGCCGTACTGCGTGCCGATCTCGTCGTCGACGCGACCGGGCGACGCTCACCGATCGCCGCGATGGTCGAGTCCGCCGGGGGCCGCCGCCCGCACGAGGAGCGCGAGGACTCAGGATTCGTGTACTACGCCCGCCACTTCCGTTCGACAGATGGATCCCGCCCCGCGGCCCTGGGCACACTGCTCCAGCACTTCGACAGCCTGTCGATCCTGACCCTTCCCTGCGACAACGACACCTGGGGCGTCGGGTTCATCACCTCCGCGCGAGACAAGCAGCTGCGCGGACTGCGCGACACCTCCGCCTGGATGGCGGCGCTGAGGCTCTACCCGACCGCCGCCCACTGGGGCGAGGGCGAACCGATCACCGACGTACAGGTGATCGCCGGCATCGAAGACCGGTACCGCCGGTTCGTCGTCGACGGCGAACCGGTCGTGACCGGGCTCGTCGCGGTCGGCGACGCGTGGGCGTGCACCAACCCCTCGCTCGGACGCGGCGCGTCGATCGGGATGCTGCACGCCTGCGCACTCCGCGACCTGCTCCGCGACGTCAGCCCCGACCAGCCGGAGAAATTGGTACGGCGCTTCGACGAGATCACCGAGAGCACGGTCACCCCGCTGTACAGGATGACGCTGGCCTTCGACCGGCACCGGCTGAACGAGATCGCTGCCGATGTCACCGGCCAGACCTACCGCACATCAGACGCCGGCTGGGCGATGACCAAAGCGCTGTACGCAGCCGCACAACACGATCCCGACGTACTGCGTGCCTACATGTCCGTCGTGTCGATGCTCAGTACTCCGCAGGAGGCGCTGGCAGCGCCCGGCCTGGTCGGCAAGGTCCTGACACTCGGCGCCAACGCGCCCCAATACCCGGTACCTGGCCCCAACCGCGCGGAACTCCTGTCCGCGATCGTCGCTGCGGGCTGACGCCGACGACCACCCCTACGAGCAAGGAGCTCGCCATGCGCCTGGACGTCAACGGAACAGTCCTCGAGGTAGAGGACAACGGCAACGGTCAACCCGTCCTCCTGCTCCACGGCTGGCCCGACAGCCATCAGGTCTGGCGCCACCAGATCACCGCGCTCGGCGAGGCCGGCTACCGAACCATCGCACCCGACCTCCGCGGATTCGGTCACTCCGACAAACCCGACACTGTCGCCAGCTACGGAATCATCCAGCAGGTCAGCGACCTCATCGGACTCCTCGACCTGCTCGGGGTACCCCAGGCGAATGTCGTGGGACACGACTGGGGCGGTGCGATTGGCGCAGTGCTCGCGGCCCTGGCGCCCGAACGGGTCGCCAGCCTGACCTGCGTGTCGGTCGGCCACCCGGCGGCGTTCGCCGCCGCAGGCTGGGAACAACGCCAGAAATCCTGGTACATGCTGCTGTTCCAGTTTCCCGGCATCGCCGAACGCTGGCTCGCTGCCGACGACTTCGCCAACCTGCGCAACTGGATCCGGCACCCAGACATCGACTCCGTCATCAGACACCTCCGCGACCCCGCGGCTCTCACCGCGAGTCTCGGTGTGTACCGGGCGATCCTGCCGCCCGAATCGCTGATCCGGCCGCCGACGGAGCTCCCGCCCATTCAGGCACCGACCATGGGAATCTGGAGCACCGAAGATCTCGCTGTCACCGAACAGGCACTGACCGGCACCGCAGCTTTCGTCGACGCCCCGTGGCGGTACGAGCGGATCAACGGCATCGGCCACTGGCCACAACTCGACGCACCCGACCACGTGAACAACTTGCTGCTCGACTTCCTGACCAGGCTCCCCACTGCCACCTCGGCGTACTCCTGATCTACGCCACCCGGCCGTTGCGCTACTTGACCGCGATGACGTCGATCGTGCGGATGTCCGGGTCGGCGGCCAGTAGATCGGGACCGAACTGGCCTAGGGCGGCCGGGATCTCGCCGTTGAGGTGGGCCTGCCGGCCGTCCTCGTCGGCGAACGTGTCGAAGATCCCGAACGTCGTCGGCCCGAGCCGGAACGCGTACCAGGTGACTGTCCCCTCTTCGGCGGCCGCGAGCTCCCGCCCCTTCTCGAGGAACGCGCGCAGTTCTTCCTCCTTGCCCGGCTTGGCCTCCAACGTCGCCAGCAGCCCCCGGTCGATGCTCATGTCTGTGGTCCTCTCGTGAGTTGCCCTCCTTCGACCGTACTGCGCGTCGCCAGTGACACGCACAGCACGGCGCTAGGAGATCATGGCTCGATCAGGCCGGCGCGGATGGCGTAGCGGGTGAGTTCGGTGCGGTCGCGCATGCCCAGTTTCTGGAGGATGTTGGCGCGATGGCGTTCGACGGTCTTGGGGCTGATCGTCAAGACGGCGGCGATCTCCTTGGAGGAGTGGCCTTCGGCGATCAGCTTGACCACCTCGTCCTCGCGCTCGGTCAGCACCTGCCCCGGCACTCGTTCGCCGCGGCGAACTCGCTCGAGGTAGTCGCGGACCAACGTGCTCACCACGCCGGGATAGAGAAAGGACTCACCCCGAGCGGCCGCGCGGCAGGCGTCGACGAGGTCACGGTCGGCGACCGACTTCAGCACGTAGCCGCAGGCGCCGGCCTTGAGCGCCGCGAAGAAGTACTGCTCGTTGTCGTACATCGACAACATCAGCATCCGCGGCGGGTCCCGCCGGCGTGACAGCTCGCGGGCCGCCTGCAATCCCGTCATCCGCGGCATCGCCACATCGAGTACCGCCAGATCGATGGGAGTCCGGCGGAACGCCTCCACGGCCTCGGCACCGTCGCTTGCCTCGGCCACCACTTGCAGGTCCGGCTCACTGTCGAGGATCAGTCGTACGCCGCGACGTACCAGGGTGTGGTCGTCAGCCAGCAGGATCCGGATCATCGCACCGGGTCCAACGGGACGGTCAGGCGGACCGACGTACCACCGAGCTCTCCCACCCCCACGACCAGTTGCGCGCCGATCAGGAACGCACGCTCCCGCATTCCGTTGATCCCGGTGCCTTCGGCAGCTCCTCGCAGGCCCTGTCCGTCGTCGTCCACCGCGAGGACCACCGCAGATCCCTGGCGCTGCAGGGCGAGCCGCACGGTCCGGGCCTGGGCATGGCGGGCAACGTTCGTCAGCGCCTCCTGTGCTACCCGGTAGACGACCAGTTCTCGTTCCGTGCCGAGATCAGGCAGGCCGGGTGTGGATGTGCGCTGGACCTTCAGCAGGTCATGCCGAACCTCGGCCGGCACTCTCGTCGACAGTTGCCTCAGGCCCAGAAGCATGGCTGTGAGCCCCTGGCCGATCTCGTCGTGCAACTCCCGGGCGATGCGATGCCGCTCCGCCTCCTGCGCGGCCAGAGCCTTCGCGTTGCTTGTCCCCCGCTCGGTCTCGAGGCGCTCGATCATGGCATTGAACCCTCGTACCAGCTGACCGACCGCGCCACTGCCCGACTCCGGTAGCCGACGGCCTGGCCGCTGCAGGTCCACGGTCTCCATCAGCCGGCTCAAGCGGTCCAGCGGCGCGAGACTCGTCCGCAACAGCGCCGCGTTCAGCACGACGATGCCGACCAAGCCAAGCAGAAGCACCACCGCCTCCGAGACCAGAACCGTCGCGGACACAGTGATCGGCGCCAGGGCCAAGGCCAACGTGCCGACAACGAACACCAGCCCGTTGATCAGGCAAACCCGCCAGTACAACGGCAATCCCGCTCCCGATCTCACCACCCCAGCGTCCCCCACCGCCTCGAACACTGTCCATGAACCGGGGCAGAAGTGGGTGGTAGCACTCATTCCGCGGCGGGCTGTCACCTCCGAGACTGGAGGGGCGGCGGGACGCGCCCGGTGAGCCGAGGGGGTCGTCGGCAGGCGTCCTGCCGCACCAGTACTTCGGGAGTTGACATGCCGGCAGCACTCGCACTGTGGACTCCGGCGCCGACCGGGGCCGCGCCTTGGGTCGTGTTCGCGATCCTCCTGAGCGCTGCGGTCATCGCGGGCTCGGCACGACTCGTACCGACCGGACACTGGCTGGTCGTCGTCCGTTCCGGACGCGTCGTCCGGGTTGCCGCGTCCGGCCTGACCTTCCACATCGTTGGACTGGAGCGCCAGGTCCTCCTCGCGCGCGGTCCCATCCGGATGCCCCTGGTGGTGTGCGGGCGATCCACAGAGGGCGCGGAGGTCCGGCTCCTCGCCGAGGCCACCTTCTGCATCGTCGATCCAGCGCTTGCCGCGCGAAGCTCGCTGGAGCCTCTGCAACTCGCGGCGGACGAGGCGGAGCGCACGCTCGGTGGGCTCATCCATCGGTCCGGCCTGGCATCGCTGGCGGTCCTGCCGACGTACGATCACGACCTCGAGCAGACCCTGATCACAGTTCGCGGCGTGCGGCTGACCGCGCTGCGGATCGACCGCATCGATGTCGAGTTGACGGCCTGTGTACTGCGCGCCGCCGGACATCAGGTGAAGTAGCGCAGCCACACGTACACCCAGGCCAATCCGATACTCAGTGCGGTCACCACGATGCCGTACCGGGTGAACTGCCAGAACGTGATGTGGTGGCCACTGCGCGATGCGATGCCGAGGGCAACCACATTCGCGCTCGCGGCGACCGCCGTACCGTTGCCGCCGAAGTCCGCACCCAGAGCGAACGCCCACCACAGCGACTGTCCGGTGCGGTGATCCGGCGCCTGCTCGACCACGCCTTCGACCACAGGCGTCATCGTGGCGACGTACGGAATGTTGTCGAAGAACGCCCCGAGTACGCCGGAACCGAACAGCAAGGCTGTCGCAGCCACCAAGTAGTTGTCGCCGATTGCCGCCACCGCCCAGTCACCGATCGCTCCGATCACGCCGGTGTTGACCAGGCCCGAAACCATGATGAACAAGCCCATGAAGAAGACCAGCGTCGACCACTCGACCTCACGCAGGACCTCAGGCACATCAGACCGGGACACGAGCAACATCGCGCCGGCGCCGAGCAGCGCCACCAGCGACGGCTCGAGGTGAAGCACCGAATGCAGAGCGAACCCGACGATCATGACCGCCAGCACTGCCAGGCATCGCACCAGCAACCCCGCGTCGCGGATCGCACGCCGCTCCTGCAGCGCCATCACCGCGGCGACCTGCTCCGGGTTGTACCGGAAGCTCTTGCGGAACAGGAATCTCGTCAGTACGACGAACAATGCGAACACGATCACCACGATCGGCGTCATGTGCACCACGAAGTCGTTGAACGACAACCCCGCCCGGCTTCCGATGATGATGTTCGGCGGATCACCGATCAGCGTCGCCGCGCCGCCGATGTTCGAGGCGAGCACCTCGGCGATCAGGTAGGGCTGCGGCGGGATCCGCAGTCGTTCGCACACCACAATGGTGACCGGGGCAACCAACATGATCGTGGTCACGTTGTCCAGGAACGGCGACGCGACCGCGGTGATGATCATCAACAGCACCATCAGCCGGTACGGCTCACCCCGCGATCGCTTCGCCGCCCAGATCCCCAGATAGTCGAAGACGCCGGTCTGCTTGATGATGCCGATCACGATCATCATTCCGAGCAGCAGGAAGATGACGTTCCAGTCGATCCCCTCATGCTCGGAGAAGAACACCTCCGTACCCGGCGCCAGCCCGAGCAACAGCATGCCGGCGGCACCGATCAGGACGACCCGTACTTTGTTCGCCTTCTCCGTCGCGATGTAGAAGAACGCCAATCCGAAGATCCCGAGCGCGACGAGAGGCCTCACGACTCATCCCGACGACTGGTCACCGAGCCCGGTCACCGCCAGACTCGTCAGCAACCGTTCCAACGTGATCACACCGGTCAGGACTCCGTCGCTGCCGACCACTGCGACCAGCGGGCTGCGGGCACGCGCCATCAACGCCGCAATCTCCAGCAGGGTCGCCTCCGCGGTCACCGTCGCCGGCCTGGCCGGCGTTCCCGGCAGGCAGTCACCAACCGTCAGACCACCCAGTTCACGCCAGAAGGCATCCGCCGACGACTCGTCGACAGCCCGCACGAGCATCGGATCATCCTGAAACGCCGCGGGAATGCTCAACCTCAGCACCTGGGATCCAGGCAGAACCGCCAGCGGCCGCCCACCGACGTCCACGACGACCAGGCCCGGCATCCGCCCGACCGCCATCAACCGCACGGCCTTCACCACAGGATCGAACACCGTGACAGTGGGCAGACCAACGGCTATGTCCGCGGCGCGCATCGCTGCGCCTCGCCCGATCTGACCGAACGCCTCGACACTGTTCACCCTGACCTCCCTGGCCGCCTCTTTCTCGGCGACCGCTCTGGCAAGTCAGTCTTGTCGCGACAGCACCCCCCAACCATGGGGTCCCGACCCCAACTTTGGTTGTTACGCGCGGGCCTGGGGGTGTTCGGCCGATGCGGTTACGGTTTGTGGGCGAGGACTGCGCCGTTGGCGCCGGGGGCGTCGAAGGACACCGTGTGGACGTCCACGAACCCGGTGGCGTGCAGCCATTGCTCGTACTCAGCCGCGGTGTAGTTGCGACCAACCGTTTCCACCAACATGTTCAGGCTCATCAAGGCGGCTGCCGGTGGCCCGGTCTTCTCGTCGTTGACCAGCAACTCGCTGATCACGATCCGACCGCCGGAAGGCAAGGCCGCAAAGCACTTGCGCAAGACCGCCAGGTCCTGCTCCGGCGTCCAGTCGTGCATGATCATGGACAGCAGTACGACGTCATGGCCTGCTGGGAGTTCGGGATCGGCGAGGAAGTCGCCGGGGGTGACCGCGATGCGGTCCTCGTAGCCTGCTGCCACGAGCTTCGTCGAGGCGATCTCGCAGACCGGCGGCAGATCGAACACCGTTGCCCGCAGGTTGGGGAAGCGCCGGCACAGTTCGATGTCGTAGGCCCCGGAGCCGCCGCCGATGTCGAGCAGGGCGGTGGAGGCAGACAGGTCGACGTGTGCGCCGAGTTCGCGCGCGGTGAACGTCGACAGTGAGTGCATCGCCTCCCAGAACACGGCCAGTAACTGGGGGTCCTCACCGACGAACAAGTGCTCCTGCTCGTCGGGGTTCCAGCTCGTCGGCCGATTGGTTCGCACCGCCTCGGTCAGTCTGCCCCACGCCGGGTAGAGCCTGCGGTCGAGCATCTCCACCCAGCCGCCGAAGTCGAAAGCCTTGCCGGGAACGAGGAACTCGTCAGCCAGCGCGCTGTTGGCGTAGCGCCCGTCCCGGCGCTCGAGCAACCCGATGGATGCGCACGCGGTTACCAGCAACTCGACCGGCCGTTGGGCGACGCCCAGCAGCTCGGCAAGTTCGTCGACGGTGTGACCGTCGGTGTCGGACAAACGGGCGAAGAGGTCCAGCTCGTGTGCGGTCGCCAGCGCCTTGAATGACCAGAAGCCGATGGAGAGCTGCATCAGCGGCACAGGCGAGACCGTGGGGAGGTCGTGGTCGGCAACGCGCGGCCCGACGGCTGCGTTCGTCCCGGTCGGAGTGGTCGGAGCCTGATCACGGGTGTTGCGCATGGATTCTCCTGCCACGTCGTACGAAGCTCGGACTCCTTCACCCTCGTCGGAGCCGCTCTGTCGATCAACGCGAACCTGTGCAACGCTCGTGAAGTGTGCCTTAACGAAGGAGACCGGGAATGCTGGAGCGCTACGAGCTGGAGACATTCCTGACGCTCGCCGAGGAACTTCATTTCGGTCGAACTGCCGAGCGGATGCACGTTTCCACAGCCCGGGTCAGCCAGACGATCAAGGGACTGGAACGGCGCGTCGGCGCGCCGCTGTTCAACCGCACCAGTCGCCGCGTGGAGCTGACCCCCATCGGGCAGAGGCTGTCCGAGGACCTGCGGCCCGCGCGGGAGCTGATCGTGGCCGGGTTCGAACGGGCAGTTCAGTCGGCCCGCGGCATCACAGGCACCCTGCGCGTCGGCTTCGTCGGTGCGGCCGGAGGTCAACTGCTCCTTGAGGCCGCCGAGCTGCTGCATGCTCGCGAGCCCGGCTGCGAGGTCCTGGTTCGCGAGGTGCAGCTCGACGACGCCGTACCGAGGCTGCTCGACGGCGAGGTGGAGGTGCTGCTGACCTGCTTCCTCAGCGAGCGGGACGATCTCGTCACGGGACCCGCGCTCGTGACCGAGGCACGGATGCTCGCAGTGCCGTCCGGACACCCCTTTGCCGATCGGCGGTCCGTCTCGGTCGAGGACCTCGCCGGGGTCACCGTACTGCGGACGCCCGATGATCTGCCCAGCTCCGATCCGCCGGGCCAGACCCCGGCCGAACCACCGATGGAGTCCGGTCCGGCGGCCGGGTCGTTCCAGGAGATCCTGACCCTCGTCGGTGCCGGCCGGGGAGTCTTCCCGATCGGCGCCCACGCCAGGCGCTACTACCTGCGCCCCGATGTCGCCTACGTCCCCTTCCCGGATGCACCGCCGGTGCACTGGCGCCTGATGTGGCGTACGGACGGTGCCACCGCCCGGGTCCACGCCTTCGCCGCGGCCGCACACGACCTGGTGAGCCCCGCTGCGTGAGCACGGTCGATGAGTTCCTTCGGGGTCGTTAGTCGGCGTGTTGGTCGGCGGCTGCGGCGTAGGCAGCGTCGAGGCGTTCGAAGGGGCCTGGACCGTCGTGCGGTTTTGGCGGGGCGCCGAGGTGGCGGGTGCGGAGTTCGTCCATGAGCTCCTCGATGAACGCCGGACCCTCGTCGCGCATGAGTTGCTGCCGGCTGCGGAGCTCGGCGGTGCCGGAGCGCCAGTCGAGGCCCCAGTTACCGAGGGCGTAGATGATCGGGAGCGTCTGGATGCCGGCTTCCGTGAGGCTGTACTGAGCGCGCTGTCCCCGCGCGGCCGTGCCACGCTTGAGGATCCCTGCTTCGACGAGGCGCACGAGGCGGTCGGCGAGGATGTTCGAGGCGATGCCCTCGATCGATCCGGTGAGCAGCGCCCGGAAGTAGCGGCGGTCGCCGAAGATGACGTCGCGCAGTACGAGCAACGACCAGCGATCTCCGAGCACCTCGACGGCGGCGTTGATCGGACATCCGGACCGTGGTTCCACGACTCCTCCTTGACAGCTGTTTGCATCCCAATATAGTGATTGCAGAACGCAAGCACTATTCGGAAGAGGGGGATGATGGGCCGCTTCGTGTATTCGATGAACGTGTCCCTCGACCTGCGGATCGAGCAAGTCCCTGGGGACGACGGCGCGGGCGAGTGGCTGCGCATCGACGAGGAACTGCACCGCGCGTTCAACGCGCACGCTCAGGCCCTCGCGCTGATGGTCCACGGCCGGGTCATCTACGAGACGATGGAGGAGTACTGGCCACGGGGACGCGAGGACGCGTCGCTGCCGGACTTCATGCGTGAGTTCGCCGAGATCTGGACGGCCAAACCCAAGGTGCTCGTCTCCCGCACCCGCGACAGCGCCGATCACAACACCCGGATCATCGGCGGAGACGACGCGATCGGGCAGCTTGCCGTGCTCCGGGCCGAGACCGACGGCATCATCGGGGTCGGCGGCGCGGCGCTCGCGACGCAGCTGCTCCGGGCAGGGCTGCTTGATGAGTTGCTGCTCGCCACCCATCCCGCGATCCTCGGCTTCGGCCGGCCGCTGTTCGACGACTACGACCTGCCGATCGACCTCGAGCTGCTCGAGCAGCGATCGTTCAAGCAGGGCGTCACGATGCACCGCTACGCGATCCGCGACGTCAAGGAGGCCGGAGCATGCTGACGCAGGTTGCGGAAGGTGTACTGATCCACCAGAGCGAGTTGATCCAGAACAACGCCGTTGTCGTGCAGGGCAGCGCCGGCGTGCTGCTCATCGACCCCGGAATAACAGGCGACGAAATGGCCTGTCTCGCGGAAGACCTCCGCGCAGGCGGCCGGCCCGTTGTGGCAGGCTTCGCGACGCATCCTGATTGGGATCACGTGCTCTGGTACGCCGAGTTCGGCGATGCGCCCAGGTACGGCACGGCCCGCTGCGCGGCAGCTCTGGAAGATCTGCTGTCGAACGCGGATTGGAAGGCCCGCGTCGCCGAGGGGCTGCCGCCGGAAGTCGCGGACGAGATTCCGCTGGACTTGTTCGGCCTCATCACCGGTCTACCCGCCGGAACGACCCATCTTCCTTGGGACGGCCCGAAGGTCAGGCTTATCGAGCATCAGGGACATGCCCCGGGCCATGCGGCACTGTTGATCGAGGAACGCGGTGTTCTCGTCGCCGGCGACATGCTTTCCGATGTCCTGGTTCCGATGCTCGACCTGTACGGCACCGCCGCTGACCCGCTCGAGGACTACCTCGCCGGGCTGCGGCTGTTCGCGGGCGTCGCGGACGACGTCACTGTCGTCGTCCCGGGCCATGGGGCCGTCGGCGGAGCGGATGAGCTGCGCGCACGGATCGACCAGGATCAGGCCTACGTGCGAGCCTTGCGCGACGGCCAGGACCCCGGCGACCCGCGAGTCGGCTCATCGGCCAAGCCGGGCTGGGAATGGGTGAGCGACGTACACACAGGGCAACTCCAACGCCTCGCCGAAAGAAGCGGGCGCGACGGCTAGCGCCGGTCAGCTCGCGGGGGTGAATCGGCTGGATCGCGGAGCGGATCAATCGTTCAGCCAGCAGCGCGACCAATGCCCGTTGACGGTGCTGGTCGTGGGCGGCGGCTGCTCGCTGCACACCGGCATCGCGTGCGGGCACCGGGCCGCGAACGGACAACCGGCGAGCTCCTGCTCCCGATCGAGCGGCTCGTTCGACGCGTCGACGATCGGCAGGGTACGGCGTTCACCGTCACGATCCGGATCCGGCGAGGACTCCAGCAGCAGCTGCGTGTACGGATGCCGCGGCCGTTGCGTCACCTCCTCCGCCGGACCGCCCTCGACCATCCGGGCCGCGTAGATCACGGTGATCTCGTCGGCGAAGTACCGCGCACTCGCGATGTCGTGCGTGATGTACAGCATCGCCAGCCCGTCCCGAGCGCACAGGTCCGCGAACAACCGCAGTACGTCGAGGCGGATCGACACGTCCAGCATCGACACCGGCTCGTCGCCGATCAGCACCACCGGGTCGGCCGCCAGCGCCCGCGCGATCGCGACTCGTTGCCGTTGGCCACCAGACAGCTCGTGCGGGTACTTGTCGATGTACTGCTCCCCCGGCGTCAGATTCACCCGCTCGAGCAGCCCGATGATCCGCTCGGTCAGATCATCGTCCTTGCCGAAGTTCCGCAGCGGCCGGCTGAGGATGTAGCGCACGCGGTGCAACTGGTTCAGGGAGGCGAACGGGTCCTGCATGATCAGCTGCACCTGACCGAAGTGCGCCTGCCGATCCGCCCGTCGGCGCGTACTGACCTCCTTGCCGGCCAGGCGGATCGTGCCCGCGGTGGGCTCGTCCCCGAGCGTGAGGATCCGGGCCAGCGTGCTCTTGCCCGAACCACTCTCACCAACGAGCGCGACCACCTTCCCGGTCTCCAGCTTCAACGAAGCCGAGTCGACCGCGGTGAACCACTGCCCGTGCCGCCGGCCGTGCAGCGGCATCCGCTTCGTGACGTCAACGGCCTCCAGCATGGCGCACCTCCTGAAGGTCGAGCAGCAGACAGGCTGCCTGCGTGTGGTCACGTTCGATCAAGGCCGGCGATGTCTCGCGGCAGTCGTCGACGCGTTGCGGGCAACGGGGTTCGAACGCGCACCCGGCCGGCAGCTGCCGCAGGTCGGGCGGGGCGCCGCCGATCCCGCGCAGTTCGCGACGGGGTCCGTGCAGCGACGGGAACGAGTCCCGCAATCCCTGGGTGTACGGGTGTTTCGGGTCGCGGTAGATGTCGGCCGCCGGCGCGATCTCGACCGCGCGTCCCGCGTACATCACCATGATCCGGTCGGCGAGCTCGACGAGCAGGGACAGGTCGTGGGTGACGAACAGGACCGAGAAGCCGAAGCTGTCCTGCAGTTGCTTGAGGTTGTCGAGGATCTGGCGCTGCATCACCACGTCGACCGCCGTGGTCGGCTCGTCCATCACGACCAGGTCCGGCTCACAGGCGAGTGACAACGCGATTGCGGCCCGCTGCCGCATTCCGCCGGAGAGCTCGTGCGGGTAGCCGCGCACTCGGTCGCGTGGAATGCCGACAAGGTCAAGCAGGTCCGCGGCTCGGTCCCACGCCGCAGCGCGCTTTATCGACCGGTGCGCCCGGATCGCGTCGGCGAACTGCGTGCCGATCCGCATCACCGGATTCAGCGAGCTCATCGCGCTCTGGAACACCACGGCGACCCGCTCCCAGCGCAGGTCGCGCAGCTGCTGCGGAGAGCAGCCGACCAGCTCGGCCGGCGGCCCGTCCGACGGCCGATACGTCACCGTGCCGCCGGCGATCCGGGCCGGCGGGCGTTGCAACCGGGTGATCGCGGTCATCAGCGTCGTCTTCCCGCTGCCGCTCTCGCCGAGTACGCCGAAGATCTCGCCACGCCCGACGTCGAACGACACCCGGTCGACCGCCCGCACCGCCTGATCCGTCCCGTACTCGACGACCAGGTCACGGACTTCGAGCAGCGTCATGCCGCCACCACCTTCCGCCGCTTGGGACGCGCAGAGGTTCGCAAGGTACGGCGACGTGGATCCGACAACTCGTCGATGCCGAAGTTCACCAGGCCCGCCGCCGTACCGACCAGGGCGATGCCGAGGCCCGGCGGCAGGAACCACCACCAGGCACCGCCCTGCAACGCCCCTTGCGACTGCGCCCAGTAGAGCATCGTGCCCCAGCTGACCGTGTTCGTGTTTCCGGCACCGATGAAGTCCAGGCCCGCCTCCGCCGCGATCGACCCGACGACCGCGAACAGGAACGTCGACGCGATCACGGGAGCCAGATGTGGCACGACCTCCATGAACAGCACGCGGGACTGCTTGTCACCGCTGTACCGGGCCGCTGCGACGAAATCGCGATTGCGCAGCGACAGCGTCTGCGCTCGTTTCACCCGAGCACCACCGGCCCAACTGGTCAGACCGATGATCAGCGCAACCGCCGGCCACCCGCCACGACCCCTGGTGTAGCTGGCGATCAGGAGCAGCAACGGCAGTCCCGGGATGACCAGGAAGATGTTGACGAACCCCGTCAGCGCGGCACCCGCCTTCCCCGAGTGGTACCCGCTGACCAGCCCGAACAGTACGGCGAGGAACGTCGAGATCGTCCCACCGATCAGGCCGACGAACACCGAGACCCGCGTCCCGGTGATGAACTGCGCGAACACGTCCACGCCGGACGACGTCGTACCCAGCCAATGCGCCCCCGACGGGCCGGCCAGCGGCGGACCCGCGTGCAGCGTAGTCGGCGACTGACCGAGCACCGAACTGACGAAGACCGGTCCGAGGACCGCGACGAGCAGCATCACCACGAGCACCGTCAGGCCGACGGTCACCTTCCGGTCACCAACTGAGACCAGTCGTCGGATCACGACACCTCCCGGGTGCGCGGGTCGATCAGCACATACAGCGAGTCGACCACGAAGTTCGCCGCCAGCACGGTCAGCGAGATGATCAGGAACAGACCCTGCATCAGCGGATAGTCGACGTTCACGATCGCCTGGTTGAGCAGGCTGCCGAGACCGGGATAGTTGAACACCATCTCGGTGAGCAGCGACCCGCCGACCACCATGCCGATCGACACCGCGAAGCCACTGATGCTCGGCAGTACGGCGTTCCGCGCGGCGTACGAGAACACCACCCGGTGCCCTGGCAGGCCCTTCGCCTGCGCCAGTAACACGTAGTCCTCGTTCACCACCGAGGCCATCATGTTGCGCATGTGGATCATCCAGCCGCTCACCGACGTCAGCACGATGGTTGCGGCCGGCAACATCGCGTGCCGGACCGCACTGTTCAGGAAGTCCCGCGTGAACCCGGGCACCAGCCCGATGTCGGAGCCGCCGGACAGCGGGAACCAGCCGAGCGTGAACGAGAACAGGTACGCGAGGATCAGCGCCACCCAGAAGTACGGCAGCGAGTGCAGGAAGATCGACGTCAGGCTGCCGACCGAGTCGACCGCCCGGCCTGGCCGCCAGCCTGCCACGATGCCGAGGCAGGTGCCGAGCACGAACGCGATCATGGTCGCGCCGCCGACCAGCAGCAACGTCCACAGGAAGCCCGACTTCACCACCGACGAGACGGTCGCCGGGTAGAACGAGATCGACCGGCCGAAGTCCAGATGGATGATCCCGTTCAGATAGCTGACGTACTCGTGCCACCAGGACTGCCCGCGCGCGCCGCCGAACAGCCGGTGCACCAACTCCTCCTGCTGCTCCGACACCGGCCCGAGCTCGGACATCTTGAACAGGATCGCCGACGCCGGATCACCCGGCATCAACCGCGGCAGGACGAAGTTGATCGTGACAGCGGACCAGGCGGCCAGCAGATAGAACCCGATCCGCTGCACGAACGGCGTACCCAGAACTCGGGTCATGCCGGCTTCAGCGAGAGGAACAGCTTGGACGCGAACACCCCGCTGATCGCCCCCGGATCCGGCGTCGTGTACGGATCGTCGGCACTCGGCCAGCCGGTCCAGTGCTCGGTGTTGTACATGTACGGCGTACCCTTCACCGCCACCGGGATCACCGGCAGCTGGGTCAGCATGATCTGCTGCAACGGCTTGGACGCGGCCAGCTGTGCATCCGGTGCGGCCTGGGCGAGCGCTCCCAGCGCGGTCTCGGTGGCCGCGTCGTTCCAGCCGACCAGGTTGGTCTTCGACTTCACCGACAGCATCCGGTCGTAGAACGTGTACGGGTTCGTGCCGAACGTGAACGCGTCACCGTAGATCGCGTCGAAGTCACGCTTGTCCTCGTCACCGGTGTACGCCGCCGACGGTACGCCGTTCACCGCGGCATCGATGCCCAGCGCGGCGAGCTGACCGGCCAGCTCCTGCGAGTACGCCATCCCGTCCGCGAACGCGCTGACAGTGAGGATCCGCAGCGTCAACTGCTTGCCGTCGGCACCGATCAGCTTGCCGCCCTGCTGCTGGTACCCGGCCTGTGCGAACTCGGCCAGCGCGGCCGCCTTGTCCGGCTTCACCGGGTCGCGGTCGGCAGGCGCGATCCAGGACGACCAGTTGCCCTGGTAGAGACCGGTCGGACCCACCGGCTGGTAGACGCCCGGGTTGTACGCGTCGGTGACCGCCTGCCGGTCGATCGCCAGCGCGAGGCCCTTGCGGACGTGCACGTTGTCGAACGGCTTGCGCGTCAGGTTCAGCATCAGCGGCTTCATGCTGGCGTAGATCGGCCAGAGGTGGTTCTGCGCGGCGTCGCGCTGCACGAACTGGTTCTTCACGTCGGGGATTCCCGCGTACGCCAGATCGACCTCGTGCCGGACCAACTGCTGGGTCAGCAGGTTGGTGCTGCTGGTGGTCACGTAGGTGATCTGCGGCACCGGGACCTTCTGCTTCCAGTAGTCCGAGCGCGCTGTGAACGTCGCCTGCTGCCCGGTCACCTGGCCGAGCGAGTACGGACCGCTGCCCATCGGCTGCAGGTTCGTGTCGGTGTCCGGGTCCTTGCCCGCCCACACCTTCTTCGGAACGATCACGGTCCGGCCCAGATCCTGGATCGCGGCGTACTCCGGCTTGCTGAACGTCAGGTGCACGCCGTCGGCGGTCTTGATCACCGTGTCGACCGGCAGCGCGAGCAACTGGTGCTGCTTCAGGTAGTCGAAGGTGAAGATCACGTCGTCCGCGGTCAGCGCGCTGCCGTCGGACCACTTCGCCCGGTTGTCCAGGCTCAGGTCGATCGCCTTCCCGCCGGCGGCCCAGGTGTATTTCGTGACCAGACTCGGCATGAACTCGTTCTGGTGCGCGGTGTTGAAGTCGAACAGCTGCTCGTAGATCAGCCCGATGGTGCCGCGCAACGCGTTCACCGAGAACGGGTTGAAGTTCGGCTGCAGGGTCGGCTGCGAGTACGCCGCGACGGTCAACGGTGGCGCACTTCCGGCCGCGCCGGCCGCAGAACCGCCTCCCGAACAGGCCGTCAGCCCGGACAGCGCGGCCAGACCGGCCACGACCGCTGTCAGTTTCATCCTGGAGCGCACGGGATCTCCCTTCGATCCCCGGCCGGACCGGCCGGAGTGAGATGAGACTGCCAACGTTTGCAGCAAGAGTCAACTGTTTGCAGTGGAATCCCGACCAAGTGGTTACAATCAGGGTCAAGAGTCACGGCAATCGTTTGCGGTACGATGCGGCAACGAGCACTGATCTATCACGACAACCGGGGAGCTTGCATTGGCTGTCACGCTGGCGGAGGTGGCCGCGGCCTGCAACGTGTCGACCTCGACCGTGTCGCGGGCGCTGACCGATCCGGAGAAGGTCAACGCCGAGACCCGGACCCGGATCGAGCGGGTCGCCCGGCAGCTCGGGTACGCGCCGAGCCGGGCCGGCCGCTCGCTGGTGTCCGGCCGGACCGACACCGTCGGCCTGGTCGTGCCGGACATCGCGAACCCGTTCTTCCCGCCGATCATCAAGGCGGTCCAGGCCCGCGCCCGCGACAAGCGGTACGCCGTACTGATCGCGGATACCGACGAGCACGTCGCCGACGAGCTCGAGCTCGCCCGCGGGCTGAGCCGTCAGGTCGACGGCCTGATCCTCGCGTCGCCGCGGACCGCGCCCGCCGAGCTGACCAGGCTCGCCCAGCAGCTCCCGGTGGTCTTCGTGAACCGTGAGGTCGAGGGCGCCCGCAGTGTGGTGATCGACGAGGCCGAGGGAATGCAGGAGGCGGTCGAGCACCTGGTCTCGCTCGGACACCGCCGGATCTGCTACCTGGCCGGCCCGCGGCGGTCCTGGTCCAACCAGCAGCGCCGCGACGCACTCGCGACGGCGTGCGCGGCCAACGATGTGGAGCTGCGCGAGCTCGGCCCGTTCGAGCCGCAGATCCAGGCCGGTATGCGGGCCGCCGACCTGTTGCAGTCCGCCGAGGTCGCGGCCGCGATCGCCTACGACGACCTGATCGCGCTCGGCGTGATGTCCCGGCTCACCGAGCGGGGCATGCAGGTCGGCCGCGAGATCAGCGTGATCGGCATCGACGACAGCCCGCTCTCCACGGTGACGCACCCGATGCTGACCTCGATCCACGTCCCGGCCGCGGAGCTCGGCTCGGCGGCGGTGGACCTGCTGCTCGACCAACTGCGCGACGGCGAGGAGCTCGGCGCACCGACAACGGTCAAGCTCGAGACCCGCCTCGTGATCCGGGGGTCGACCGGCGTCGCGCCGGCCGACCCCCGGTGAACAACTAGCTCTTCTTCAGGACCAAACCGGTGTTGGCGGGTACGTCGATCCGGCCCGTGTACTGCACGCCGTGCAGGTCGGTGAACGTCCCGGAGGGGAGTCGCAGCTGCGCCGGCTGTGCCGACGACGGGTTCACCACGGTGATCCCGTCCCGGTACGACCGCGTCCACAACACCGGGCCACGTCGTACTGGCGGAGTGATCGCCGTACCGAGGTCGGCCGCCATCTCCGGGATCTCGTTGAAGCCCGCGTAGTCCTTGCTCCCGGTGCTCTCGAGCATCGCCGGGGCCTCGCGGTACAGCAGGTAGTTCGCCACGACCCACTGCCGCTGCTCAGGCGTTGCCTCGTACCAGAAGCTGGTGGGCAGCTTGTTCATCACGACGGACGGCGTGCAGCGGTGCCGGCGCAGCAGGTCGAACATCAGCTGCCACTCGTCGTCGGTCACGTTCTCCACCCGGTGCACCGTGAAGCCCTGCTCGTTCAGCCAGATGTCGGAGATGTCGATCATCTGGTCGAGCGCGGCCATGTACTCCGGCGACTTGTCCTGAAACTCGTCGTGCAGGCTTCCGTTGAACGTCAGGTTGAACGCGACCGCGACGCCGCGGGCGTGCGCGTAGTCCCGCAGGTATCGCAGCCAGTCCAGTACGTCGGCGACCCACGCCGGGTCCTTCGGGTCGGAGCCGAACTGCTGCACCCACTGACCATCGACGTCATAGTGACCACTGACGTGAAAGTCGTTGCGTACGCCGATGTTGTCGACGGCAATCACCTTGAAGCCGGCCGCGATCGCCGGGTCGAGCAGCGTGCTGGTGTACCACTGCCGGACCTCGGGGTTGCTGATGTCGATCGGCGTATAGACCTGGTTGTTGAACTCCCAGGCCGGCGTCGTCCGGTCGGGGGTGTACTCGATCCAGTCCGGATGGTTGGTCTTGAACCACTCCGGCGTGTACTGCCGGGCGGGCGCGTTGCGGAACGCGGTGACGTACGAACTGGCCAGCACACCTTGAGGTTGGGCCGACTGCAGCGCGGCCCAGACGAATCCGACCCGGCCCGCGTACACGGACGGATCGGCGACCTGGCGGTCGAACACCTGCGCCTGCAGTACGCCGTGATCCCGGGTCACCGGCAACGGGACGGACGACTGCGCAGGTGCGCAGGTGCCACCGGCCTGGTCGGGCACAGGTGGACTCGGTTCACTGGCCTGCGCGAACGGTGCGAGCAGTCCCAGGCCGGCTGCGAGAACCAGCGCGGCCAGGGACGTTCGGCGGAGTCTCATGGACATTCCTCTCGTAACTCAGTTCTCCCCAGTGGCGGAGGGGGTGCGCTGGACGATACGGACTGCAAACGTTTGTCGCAATAGCAGAGAATCTTGCTATCGTGTCTGCCATGTCGAACAGCACAGGGAGGCCGGCCCTGGCGGCCGCACTACAGTCGGACCGGCCGATCCGCTGGTCCACGATGGGCGACAGCATTGCCCAGGGCGCGCACTGGACCGGCGCCGAACGTGACTACGTCCAGTTGCTCGAGGAACGGATCCGCTACGAGCTCACCCGGCACGGCGACTCGTTCGTCCGCTGGGCCGTCTCCGGGGCGAACACCGAGGACACCCTCGCCCGGCTCCCCGCCGCACTCGACCTCGCGCCCGGCCTGGTCCTGATCGGCGTAGGCACCAACGATGCGAAGGCCGGGGCGGACGGCGTCGAGAAGTTCGCGCAGCGCTACGACACCCTGCTGACCACCATCCTCGAGACCGGCGCGATCGTGGTCGCTCAGACGCCGACCGCCGTACTGCGGACCTGCCGGTACAACCTCGGCGACCACCTCCCGGCGTACGCCGAAACGATCCGCACCGTCGCCACTCGGCGGAATGTGGTGCTGGTCGATCACTTCGCGCACTGGACCACCGCCGGGAACGGCTGGGCACCGGCCCGGTGGATGGCCGACCCGACCCACCCGAGCGGTCGCGGCCACCGGGTGATCGCGCGGACCTTGTTCGAGAGCCTTGGCCTGTACGCGGCCGACAGCGCCTGCTGCCGGTTGCTCGACTGATCTCAGCTGAAGGAGACCCATGTCCTCGATCCGCCGGTACGCCGTCTGCGGTCTGTCCGCCCGCGGTCTGGCCAGCTTCGTCCTGCCGATCCTCGGACTGACCGACCGCACCGCCGACGGGGGTTTCGGGTACGGCAGCGACGAGGACGACCTGTCCGGGTACGCCGAGGTGGTGGCGATCGTCGACACCGACGCGGACCGGGTCGCCGAGTTCAACCAGGCACTGCAGCGCCTCGGCCGCTCACCCATCCCGTTCTTCCCACCGACGCAGTACGACGAGATGCTCGCGATCGTCGTACCGGACGCGGTGATCGTCACCTCGCCCGATCACACGCACGAGGAGTACATCATCGGCGCGCTGCGGCACGACGTGGACGTGATCACCGAGAAGCCGATGGTCAGCACTGCCGCAGCCGCGCGGGCTGTGCTCGCGGCCGAACGTTCCTCGAACGGGACCGTCCAGATCACCCACAACTTCCGCTACCCGGCCGCGCATCGCGAGGTGAAGCAGCTGATCCTGGCCGGCACGATCGGGCGGATCACGCGCGTCGTGATGGACTACCACGTCGACCTGCGGCACGGAGCGAGCTACTTCCTGCGCTGGAACCGCCGGCGCTCGCTCTCCGGCGGATTGCAGGTCCACAAGTCGTCGCACCACTTCGACCTGCTCAACTGGTGGATCGGCTCCGCGCCGGACGAGATCTTCGGCTACGGCGCTATGAACTACTACGGCCCGGCGAGCCCACATCGCCCCGGCGGCGAACTGTCCGTCGGCGAACTGCGCGCGAAGGACCCGTACTTCCTTGCCCAGCAGGAGTCCGGGGTCTTCCCCACCGACGACAACACCGCCCGAGCGGGCCTGTTCGGGCTGCACTATCCCGGGCAGTATCCGGGATCGCGGCCGCTGTACCTGTACGACGCCGAGATCGACATCGAGGACACGTACAGCGCGATCGCGCGCTACCCGAGCGGCGCGAGTCTGACGTACTCAATCGACTTCTCCAGCACGTGGGAAGGATTCCGGGTCAGCATTGCCGGCACCCACGGCTCGATCTCGTTGCTGCACGGCCGCACCGTGGACGGCGCCGCGCTACCGACCTCCGACCACATCACCGTCTCCGAACTCTTCGGCCCGACCCGCGTCGTCGAGGTACACCCGGAAGCCGGCGGCCACGGCGGCGCGGACCCGCTGATGCGGCGTGACCTCTTCACCGGCCCGAGCCCCGAGTCCGTCGAGCTGGGCCTGATGGCGACCAGCACAGAAGCGGCGTACGCCGTGGCCATGGGCGACGCTCTGACCCAGTCGATCGCCACCCGCCGCCCCATCAACCTCGCCGCGCTGCTCGACCTGAGCTGACCGCCCATCCCAACTCGCGAGGGGACAACCCCGCGAGTCGGGAATGGGATGTCAGGCGGTGGCGGGGAGGAGATCGAGGGAGGCGGCGGCGGAGGCGGCGTCGAGGTAGAGCTTGGCGTGCGGAGTACGGCGGAGGATCGTCGACGGGCAGGCGGCGTCGATCGGCAGCGTCAGGGTGTTGCGGACCGCGGCGGCCTTGCGCTGCTCGGGGGCGACGACCTGCACCACCCGGGCGCTGAGCAGTGCCGGAACCGTCAGCGAGATCGCCGTCGGCGGCACCGACGCGACGTCCGGGAAGTGCCCCTCACCGACCTGCTGGTGCAGCGATTCCGGCGTCAGCGTGATCGGCTTGACCCAGCGCGGGTCGTCGAACTCTGCCTGCCCCGGCTCGTTGAACGCAAGGTGCCCGTTCTCCCCGATCCCCATACAGGTCAGGTCGATCGGAGACTCCCGCAGCAGTGCCTCGTACCGCGCACACTCGGCGTCGACATCGGGCGTCTCGCCGTCGATGTACTCGACCCGCGCCGGCCCGAACGGCTCCGCGATCCGTTCGGCGATCCAGCGCCGGAACGACGCCGGATGGTTGGCGTCGATGCCGACGTACTCGTCCATGTGGAAGACGGTGACCTGCGACCACGGCACGTCGTACCCGGCGAGGGCGGTGACGAACGCGAGTTGCGAGTTGCCGGTGGCGATCACGACGCGGGCCGCGCCGCGCTCGGCGACCGCGCGACTGAGCACCTCGGCGGTGCCGGCGGCGGCCGCAGCAGCCATGTCCGCGGTGTCGGCGAAGACTTCGAGGCGGAGATCCTCGATCTGGGTCCGGGTGTCGAGCACGTGCACTCCTCGGGACGGATTGACGGTGTAGGCTACAAACGTTTGCAGCAAACTAGCAGGTTTTGCCGTGAGTCCCAAGATGCTGTTGTGTTGTCCCCGAACCGGACGCCTGAGGAGGCCCACTGTGTCGAGCGAGGTCCTGGAAGGTCACACGGCCGGCGGCCGGGGCGTGCGGGTGCGGTTCTGCGCCGCCGGCATCGAGGAGATCGCCGACCACCCGTCCGCGCCGGATCTGCTGCTGATCCCCGGCCTGGTCGACCTCCAGCTCAACGGGTACGGCGGCCTCGACGTCAACGACCCGTCCCGCCCGGCGAGCGAACTGCCCGACCTGGTCCGCGCACTCTGGGGACAGGGCGTGACGACGGTCTTCCCGACGATCATCTCCGCCGACGCCCCGACCACGACCACCCTGGTCAAGCGAGCTGCCGCGGCGCGCGTATCCGATGCCCACACGGCGTACGGCGTACCGGGGCTGCATCTGGAGGGGCCGTACATCTCGTCGGCGGACGGTGCCCGCGGCGCCCACGACCCGGCCGTCATCCGCGATCCCGACGCCGGCGAGTTCGATCGCTGGCAGGCCGCGGCCGACGGCGCGATCGCGATCATGACCGTCGCCCCCGAACGCACCGGCGCCATCGGGTTCACCCGCCACCTCGCAGCACACGGCGTACTCCCGTCGGTCGGGCACTCGCTGGCGACGGCCGCCGACGTGCACGCCTTCGCGGCCGCGGGCGGGCGACTCTCCACGCATCTCGGCAACGGTCTTCCCGCCCAGATCCACCGCCACCAGAACCCGATCTGGGCGCAACTGACCGAGGACGCCCTCACAGCGGGCTTGATTGCCGACGGCCACCATCTGCCCGCCGACACCTTCGCCGCCCTCGTCCGCGCCAAGGGGCCTTCCCGGTGCGTCCTCACCAGCGACGCGGCCGCCCTTGCCGGTTGCGCGCCCGGCGACTATCGGACGGCGGTCGGCGGCGCAGTCACCGTCACCGGCGACGGCAGCCTCCGTCTCCACGGCACGCCGTACCTCGCCGGCAGTGGCGCCTCTCTCCTCGACTGCCTCCGCTGGTCCACCAGCCCCGGCGGCCTCCCCCTCGAAACTGCCGTCACCATGGCCACGACCACCCCCGCCGACCTGCTCGGCCTGCGCGACCGTGGCCGCCTGGAGGTCGGCACCCGCGCCGACCTCCTCCAATTGACCCGCACCCCCACCGGCGGCATCGGCGACCTCGCCACGGTTGTCGTCAACGGCGAGCTGATTGCTTGCAGCAACAGTTAGGTGTCAGTTCCAGGTGTCGGAACCGCGGAACGGCAGATGCCGATCGGAGACGTAACGAGGGCGCGGGTTGTAGACGTTGACGCCCGGCCGGCCGCGCAGCAGGAACGCACTCGGGAACGGTTGCTCGTCTCCGGTGATCTTGGTTGAGGTCGGGATGTAGCGGATGGTGAGACCACAGCGCCGATTCGGCGAGGTGTTCGCGTTGCTGCCGTGAATGATGTTCGGATGGTGGACTTCGACGTCGCCGGGGGCCAGCACCATGTCGACGGCACGGGACTCGTCGACGTCCTTGGACGCGATCTCCAGGCCGAGGACATTGTCGACCCGATCGTTGAGCAGCACCTCGCTGAACTCGTTCTTGTGACTGCCGGGGATGAGTCGTACGCAGCCGTTCGCCGGCGTCGAGTGGTCGACGGCCAGCCACAACGTCACCACCTCGATCGGATCGAGCGGCCACAGAGATCCGTCCTGGTGCCACAGCACCGCCTTGCCGGAGTACGGCGGCTTGCTGATGTAGTGCGATGCGAACAGAGCGATGTCGGGGCCGACGAACAACTCGGCGATGTCGAGCAGCCGGTGGTCGCCGATCAGCCGGACCCAGAACGGATCGTCCTTGACGTACAAGTGCCCGAGATCTTCGGGCCGTACGTCGGGGTGGCGTTCCTGCAGCCACGCCACATGGTGGTTGGCCTCGGCAACGAGCTCGGGGTCGACGACGTCCCTGAAGATCATGTATCCGTCGCGTTCGTACTGCGCCAGCGCCGATGTGCGCTGCTGTGCCGACACGGTCATCGGCGGCTCCTTTCTCTCGAAGTACGGCGTTCAGTCCGCCGACAGACGTACCTCGGTCCAGCGCCCGGCGTCGCCGTACACCAGCCGGGCGTGGTGCGGCCGGCAGCCGAGCTCGTCGAAGACGACCAGCCGGTTGTCGTCGCTCATCCAGCTTCGCGGCAGGTAATACGACTGCTGGGCACCACCGGACCGCCAGTACCGGCCGGCATTGCGACCGTTCAGGAAGATCTGGCCTTTGTCGAGCGCACCGATGTCGAGGTAGACCGGCTGATTGCCCGCCGGCATCGGGAACCGCGTCTCGAACCACGACGGCGACAGCACCCGATTCTTCGGCGCGAGCCGCGCCCCTGCGGGCAGCAGGACCAGCACACTGCTGTCGACGGCTCCCGTCGTCACGGCCGTCCCGGCCGCGCCGGGGTCTGCTTCCCAGCGCCGCCACTGCCAGTTCACGCATCGACCCCGCGCCGGAACGGCGTACACGGCGAGGTTGTCCAGGACGTCCTGCGCCGAGCACCCGGTGTACTGGACCCGGACCGTCACGACCAGCTCGTCCAGGACGGCCCCCACCGAGCAGCCGGCGTACTGCACCCGGACCTTGCCGGCACTGTGCGGGATCTGCCAGCTGAGCCAGCGCTTGATCGCGGAGAACATCGTCCATGGCGATTCCGGGAACGACATCGGCGGCACCTCGACGCCGCCGGCGTGTACCCACGCGTGCACGCCGTGGATCACCACCAACGCCTCCTCGTCCGGCCCGAGCGTCAGGTCGAACTCGACCGCCGGCAGTGGCTCCGGCGTGCGGTGGAAGGTGTCGTAGAGGAAGCCGAACGCCTCGGCGGACACCGGTTGCGGCTCGATCTCCTGGACACCGGCGATCTCGATGCGGCGAGACCCTGCGAACACCGGGCCCTGGATGCCGACCGGAACCGGTACGTCGTAGTTGTGCCCGAGGTCGTCGGAGAGGAAGACCAGCCGGTTCGTCCCCGCGGCCAGCGTCACCGGCAGTTGCTCGAAGGCCCAGTCGGCCGGATGCGCGTACTCGTCCCGCATCCGCACCGAGCGCCGAGCGGCATGGGTGCCGTTGTACGTCCCGTTCACCCAGACCGAGACCCGGTTCGGGGCCTGAGTGAGCAGCAGATTCCGTACGCCGGCTTCCGCGGACTCCACCTCGGCCGCGTACCACACGTATCCCTGAGTGACGCCGAGGCGCTCGTGGGACACCGGTTCGGCCAGCGTGAGCCACCCGGACGAGGGGTCCAGGCCGGCCGGAGACTCGCGCCATCCGGACAGCTCGGGCGGACTCGTGTCGTGCTCCATCGGCTCACACGGATGCGGCACCGGCCGCCCGGTCCGGTCCAGGCTGACGACCGGTGGCGAGCCGGCGCTGACCATGACGTCGAGCGAGTCGCCGTCCCCCACGTAGTCCGGGCCGAAGACGACCTGGCCGCCCGCGAGCCAGCAACGCCGAGCCATCTCCTCGTCGACGACGACCAGTACGACGTCGCCCGCAGACCGGTGCTCGACGGCGCGATGCTCGACGGCGCGGCGGCGCACCGGGATCACGAGCTCCTCGCCGTTGACGCTGAGGACACCGTCGGTGCCGGCCGGGCCGTACAGCACCACCGTCCGCCGGGCCTCGTCGCGTACCAGCAGCGACAGGTTCCCATAGTCGATGGTGACGCCGTCGAACACGGCGAGGTTCGCCGGTAGCACGGCCGCCCGCACCTCACCCAGCGATACCGGTAGCGACCGTCCGTTGGCGAGTGTCAGGACAACCTCGGCCCGTCCGTCAGCGGTGGAGACGAACAGCAGGTCTCCCCTACTGGACCGTCGTGCGACCACGCGCGCACCTTCGACGCCCCACTCGTCGGCGACCTCGTTGCTATCGGCAAGGAACTCGGCGAACTGGTTCGCGAACAGGTTCGGCGGACGGATGGCGTAGTACTTCTCGGTCAGCAGTCCGCCCGCGCCGACCGGGTAGCCGGACGCGTACGAGGTGACGATGTTGTTGCCGGCCCAGAATCCGAAGTTCGTGCCGCCCTCGAACATGTAGTAGACGAGTTGTGTTCCGGCCGACGTGTACTCGTTCGCTGCCCGGGCCAGCGACGCCGCGTCCGGCCAGTCGGTGACCGGTTCACCCCAGTAGTGCGGCGCGCCCGACCAGAACTCGGAGACGATCAGCGGAGCGTCCGGCTGCTTGGCCCGGAAGTCTTCGACCTGATCGACCTCGGTGTGGTGGTTGTAGGTGAGAATCAGGTCCGGGTCGAGGATCTGGTCGGCCGGGTCGGTGGAGTTGTTGATCTTCACGGTCGTCGGTCCGGCCGCATGCACGTTGCAGGCGAGGATGGGTACGTCGATGCTGTGCTTGCGGAACAGGTCCGTCAGCTTGTGCACGTAGCGGCGCATCGAGTCGTCCCAGCCGCCGGGATACTCGTTCTCGTTCTGGACTGTGAGGACCGGACCGCCGTTGGTGGCCTGGCGCGCGCTGACAATCGGCAACAGCCGGCCGAACCAGCTTTCCACCGCGGCCAGGTAGACCGGGTCGTCCTCCCGGAACCGCCGGACCGGCCGTGCGGACAGCCAAGCCGGCAGTCCGCCCCCGTCCCACTCGCTGCAGATGTACGGACCCGGACGCACCATCGCCCACATCCCCAGCTCCGCGATCAGGTCGAGGTAGTGGGCGAGGTCCTTGTCGCCCTCGAAGTCGACCGTGCCTTCCACCTGCTCGTGGAAGTTCCAGGGCACGTACGTCGCGATCGTGTTGAGCCCGGCGTTCCTGGCCCGCACCAGCACGTCGCGCCATTCGGCCCGGGGATGCCGAAAGTAGTGCACCTCACCGCCGACGATCCAGATCCGCTCGCCGTCGTGGCTGAACGACTGTGCGTCGTACGTCAACCTGCTCAAGAGTCGCTCCGTTCAGTGGTGGCGTTCCCCGGGGCCGGCCCGGCCCCGGGGAACCTCGAGTCAGGTCGTGATGTCGACGCGATCCGCGACCGACCAGGTGCCGGCCGCGTTGTCGTTCTTCGTCCCGGTGATCCGTACCTTCAGGAGGTGGTCACCGGCCGGCAGCACCGGGCTGGTGTAGCGCAGTACCTGACCGGCCGAGGTCGCCGAGTAGTTGTCCACCAGCGTCTCCGCGCCACCGTCGACCGTGACCCCGACGATCCCCATCACGCTGCCCAACTCGGAGTAGAGCTTGACCTGCGTGCCGCTGAACCGCACCTGGTAGTAGTCGCCGCTCACGTTCGAGAACGTCACGTCGTTCTGGTACGCGGACGGGTTGGTGTTCACGCCCCATCCCCCGACGAACTCGAACTGGTTGAGCCCGGTCCCGGTCGTGTGATCGTTGACCCGGACGACCCCGTCCGGCGGCGGCTCGTCGTTGGACACGGTGACGAAGGCCGAACCGTCGTGGATCGCCGCTCCGCCGGTCGCGTTGGACAGGTTCACGAAGAATCGCTCGTCCGGTTCGTCGGTGGTGTCGCCTGTGATCGTGACCGGGATGTCCTTGGTGGTCTCACCCGGTGCGAACGTCAGCGTCCCGCTGGCGGACAGGTAGTCCTGTCCCGCGACCGCTGTGTCGTCGGCCGTGGCGTAGTGGACCGTCACGGGGCCGGCGCTGGCCGGAGTCAGCGTCACGCGGACAGTGGCCGTCGACGTACCGGAATTGCCTTCGGGAACGGCCGCGTCGCTGATGTCCAGCGACATCGGCGGCGCGTACATGTAGATGTCGTCCACCCACGCGTAGCCGCCGGTCGTCGGCTTGTAGCCGTAGATCGTCGCACTGGTGCTGTTCGGACCCGTCGCGAACGTGATGGTCTTGTCGGTCCATGACGTCGCGCTCTGCTCCTCGTAGACCTCGGGTCCGCCGTAGTCCTTCACGCCGAGCCGGACCGTCTGTCCGTCGGAGTTCGCCCGCAGGAAGCCCCTGATCCTGTACGTCGTGTTGGGCGTCAAGCCGGTGACCGTCTGCTCGATGCCGTCCTCCCCGGTACCGAGCGCGATCCCGGTCTTGAAGTGATACCGGGCCGTCACCGCGCCGTCGGCATGGTCGTACGTCGGCTGCGCGGTCTTGTCATGGGTCCGGGTCCAGCCGAACAGGCTGTTGATCGTCGGCTGTCCGATCCGGTTCAGGTCGAGGCTGCCGTTGACCATCAGATCCGTGTAGTCGGTGTCGAGGAACCCGAACTGCGGGTCCGGTGGGTCGGTGGGGTCGTGCCCGGCCGTCCACGTCGCGCCGCCGGCCTCGAACGCGCCGATGTCGGGGGCGCTACCGGTGAAGCCGTCGGTGATGCCCCGAATCGGCGTGCCCCGGTCCCGGGCGGGTGAGCCGGGCGCCAGCTGGAAGTCGTGCGCGGCCGGGTCGGCGAACCCCGGGTCGCCCTGGTCCAGGTTGTTGCTGAACACCGCGCCGATGTTCGAGGCGCCGGTGCCGATCCCGTCGACCACGATGTTGTTCACGATCCGGTCGCCGTACGCGTCCAGGCCGTACGTCGGCTCCGAGACCTGGATGCCGCTGTGGTTGTACGTCGTGTTGTTGTACACCTGGACGAAGTTCGACAGCCGGTTCACGACGATGCCCTGCCAACTGATGTTCCAGGTCACGTTGTCGTAAACCAGTGCGTTGGCCGAGGACTCGTCCAGATAGATGCCGCAGGTGTAGTCACCCTCGCCGTTGCTGCGGTGAGCGTTGTCGTGGAAGTAGTTGTGATGGATCTCGGAGTGACCCAGGTCATTGTGTGCGACGTACAGCAGACCGGTGTCGTGGGCGAAGTAGTCGCCCTTGGAGAAGTCGTTGTACTGGATGATCGACGAATGGAACTCACCGCCGATCAGGGACCGACCGGAGTTGTAGACGGTGTTGTTGCTGATCAGGTGGCCGAGTCCGGTCACCTCGATCGCGGAGTTGAACACGATCCCGCCGTAGGTGCCGTCGTGGATCAGGTTGTTGACCAGCTTGTTGTGCTGACCCCCCACTGTCACCAGCGAGCCGGAGGCGTAGGCGATCTCGCTGTTCTTCAGGGTGTCTCGGGTACCGCACACACAGATGCCGCCACCACGCCCCGCGCCCCACTGGAGGTTGTAGTCGTTGGGGTACTTGGCGTCGATGCCGTCGATGACGTTGTCCGAGCCGCGCGCGGTGTCGATCGTGGCCGCGAACAGATTGATGCCCTTGACAAGCATGTTCGACCGCTCGGTCAGGTCGAAGGCCAGGTCGCGCGCCTTGTACTCGATCCTGTGCCGCTTCGGGCTGTCGCTCCCCGTGGTGCGCAGGTAGAGCTGGCCCGCGGTCTTGTCGTAGAACCACTCACCCGGGTAATCCAGCGCGGCCAGCTTGCCCATGATGAAGTACTCCGACCCGCCGAGTCCCCAGTCGGCCAGGTCGATCACGTAGCCCTTCGACAACTCCTTGCGGAAACTCAGCGACACCACACCTTCGGTGGTCGGCTTCAGGTCAGCCGAGTAGACGAAGTCCTTGGCAGGCTTACCGGTCTCGTACTGCGCGATGGTCCCTTTGGACTGCGGTTGCGTGAAGCCGTGCATGCTGGTGCCGTCGGACTCCCACCAGCCGGTCTCCTCCCCCTTGACCCACCCGTTGATGTTGCTCGCGAAGGTCGGAGCGACCAGTCCCGTCGGCTCGTGGGCCGGGTTGGTGCTGAGGATCTCGGCGTCAACGTTCGTGAAGTCGGCCCGCGCGGGCACGTCGGCGCTGTCCGACTCGACAGCGAACCCGAACGTGCCTTCGGCGATCGTGGCCCCCGAGACCGAGATGACTTTGTCGCCGTCGACCGACACCACGATGTTGCCGCCGATCGCACTGACCTCGACGTGGTACGTCGTGTCCGGAGAGATCGGCATGCTGTCCGAACCCAGCACGCCACCCGGGCCGTACAGGGTCACGGTGTCGTCGTACGTGGAGAGCTTCACCTGGTACTTGTCCTGCGACCTGTCGAGGTGCAGGTCACCGGGAGTCGAGTTCTTGACCAGCACGCTGCTGAAGTTCCAGGCGCCGGCGTCCTCGACGAACAACGCCGCCCCGTCCCAGGTCCCGGCCGGCTGGTTCAGGTTCACGGGATCGTGCAGCAGACTGCCGGTCGATCCCGCTGCGTCGCGGTCCCACAGGTTCGGGTCGTACAGGTTCCCGACGGGGGTGTTCGGCGACCGGGCGAGGTTGTTCGCCACTCCGTCGACGTACACCTGGTCGAGGAAATCGCCCATCGGCAGCGAGGCCGGCGAGCGGTAGATGCTGTCATGGGTCGCCGACCATGATCCAGTCAGCAGATCGGCTCCGCTGACGGTGACCTTCGCACCGTTGTCGGGCTCGAAGGTGATCGGCCGGCCGGACGTGCCGGAGTTCTTCGGCCGGACGGTCTCGCGATACGTGCCGGACCGGATCTTGACGGTGTCGCCGGCCCCAGCCTGCGCCGCGGCCTTGCTGATCGTCTTCCACGGCTTCTGCGCGCTGCCGTTGCCCTTGGTGTCGTTGCCCCTGGCCGCGTCGACATAGTACGCAGTGCCCACTGCCGCGGCCGGTGCGGCCTCGGCGACGACTGCGGATCCCGATACCAGCGCGAGCGCGGCCAGAGCGGCCACGACAGAGCCTGTTCGCTTCCTTCGCATCAGTCCACCCCTTGTTGTCCGGGAGCCATGCTCCTGCCTCACGAGAACACCTCGACACGGTCCGCGACGTGCCACGTCCAGCTCGCGCCGGCGTTCTTCGTCCCGGTGACGCGGACCTTCACGATGTGCTGACCGGGCGTCAGCGGCGGGCTCGAGTAGACCAAGACGTTGCCGGCGTGGGTCGTCGCGTAGTTGTCGATCAGCGTCTCGGCCCCGCCGTCGACGGAGATCGCGGCGATCCCCATGGTCGTGTCCCGCTCCGAGTAGACGTTGACCTGCGTGCCGGCGAAGCGGACCTGGTAGTAGTCGTCGGCCCGGTCCGAGAACGTCACATCGCTCTGGTAGGCCGTGGCGTTGGTGTTGGTCGCCCAGTTCCCGGCGAACTCGAACTGGTTGAGCCCGGTGCCGACCGTGTGGTCGTTCACCGAGGTGGTGGTGACCGGCGCGTTGATGACGTCGACCCGGTCCGCAGTCGTCCAGGTCCAGCTCGCACCGGCGTTCTTGGTGCCGGTGATCCGGACCTTCAGCACGTGTTGTCCGGAACCGAGGAGCGGACTGGTGTACACGAGTTGCTGGCCGGCGTGCGCCGAAGCGTAGAGGTCGACCATCGTCTCCGGCCCACTGTCGACCGAGACGGCCGCGATCCCCATCACCGTGTCCTTCTCGGTGATCAGCTTGACCTGGGTGCCGATGAACCGGACCAGGTAGTAGTCGTCGGTGCGGTCCGCGAACGTCACGTCGTTCTGGTACGCCGTGCTGTTCGTGTTGGTCGGCCAGTTCCCGCGGAAGTCGAACTGGTTGAGCCCGGTTCCGGCGGTGTGGTCGTTGATGCTGACGGTGCCGATCGATGCGTCGTCCGCCACGATCGTGCCGACTCCGATACCGTCGGCGATGGTCGCGCCTGCCGGGGTGGAGAGCTTGAGGACGAACGACTGCTCCGGTTCCACCAAGGTGTCGCCGACGACCGGTACGGTCACCAATGTGCTCACCTCGCCCGGAGCGAAGGTCAGCGTCCCGCTCGTCGCCGCGTAGTCGTCCGGTGCGGTCGCAGTGCCGTCGGCGGTGGAGTACGGGACTGTCACCGTGCCCGTGCTCGCCGGACTCAGGGTGACCTTGAAGGACGCGGACGTGGTCCCCGAGTCGCCCTCGGCGACCGAGACATCGCTCACGCGCAGCATCGGCTTGGGGGTCGGCGCCGTCGCGTGCACCATGATGTCGTCGACGAACGCATAGCCACCAGTCGTCGACTTACTCGCGTAGACCGTCGCGCTGGTGGCGGCCGCGCCGGTGGTGAAGGTGAAGGTCTTCTCGCCCCACGCCGTCCCGCTCTCGTCCAGGCCGGTGTCGGTGCCGCCGTAGTTCTTCACCCCGAGCCGGACCGTCTGGCCGGCCGCCTCCGCACGCAGATATCCCCGGACCTCGTACGTCGTGTTCGGCGACAGGCCGGTGATGGTCTGTTCGATGCCGTCGGCTCCGGTGCCGAGCGCGACACCGGTCTCGGACTTGAACCGGCTCGACAGTGTGCCGCCGTTGACGTCCAGCACCGGCTGCGCGGTGCCCGATCCGGTCCGGGTCCAGCCGTACAGGCTGTTCAGCTGTGGGTGCTGCATCCGGTTGAGGTCGAGGCTGCCGTTGACCGCGAGGTTCTCGTAGTCTGTGTCGACCGGCTGGTAGGAAACGATCGGTGGGTTCTCGAGGTTCTGTCCGGCGGTCCAGTCCGCGCCGCCGACCTCGTACGCCCCGATGTCGGGAGCGGATCCCTCGAATCCTTCGGTGATCCCTCGGATCGGGGTTGCGGCGTTACGTGCGGCCGACGCCGACTGCAGATGCAGGTCGTTGCGCAGGGCATCGACGTACTGCGGGTCGCCGCCGAGCGGGAAGTTGTTGCCGAAGACCGCCCCGATCGCCGTCGCGCCGGTCCCGAGCTCGTTGGTCGCGATGTTGTTCTGGATCCGGTCGCCGTACGCGTCGATGCCGTACGTCGGCTCGGAGACCCGGATGCCGGAGTTGTTGTACGTCGTGTTGTTGTAGATCTGGACGAAGTTCGACAGATGGTTCGCGACGATGCCTTCCCAGGTGAGGTTCCAGGTCACGTTGTCGTAGATCAGCGCGTTCGCCGACGACTCGTCCAGATAGATCCCTCCGGTCCAGTCGCCTTCCCCGTTGCTGCGATGGACGTTGTCGTGCCAGTAGTTGTGGTGGATCTCGGAGTTGCCCAGATCGTTGTGCGCGGTGTAGAGCATCCCGGTGTCATGGGCGAAGTAGTTGCCGTGATGGAAGTCGTTGTACTGGATGATGTTGGCGAAGAACTCACCGCCGATCAGCGACCGCCCGGAATGGTAGACGTTGTTGTTGCTGACCAGATGGCCCTTGCCGAGCAACTCGATCGCGGAGTTGAAGACGAACCCGCCGTACGTCGCGTCGTGGATCGAGTTGTTGACGAGTTTGTTGTCGTCCTTCTGCAGCGTCACCAGCGATCCGGACGAGTAGGCGATCTCGCTGTTCTTGAGCGTGCCGTTCGTACCGCACAGGCAGATGCCTGACGTCCAGCCGTTCTGCAGATAGTAGTCGGTGACGTACTTGGCATTGATGCCGTCGATCACGTCGTTCGAACCGTCGGTCGTGTCGATCGAGGCGGCGAACAACTTGACACCCTTGACCACCACGTTCGAGCGGCTGTACAGGTCGAAGGCCAGGTTGCGTGCCTTGTACTCGATCGTGTGGCCGGCGGGATTGTCGCTACCGGTGGTCCGCAGGGACAGCTGGCCCGCGGCCTTGTCGAAGTACCACTCCCCCGGGTAGTCGAGCGCCGCGAGCCTGCCCATGACGAAGTACTCCGTGCCGTCCTCGCCGCCGCCGTACCCCCAGTTGGCCAGGTCGACGATCCAGCCCGGCTGCATCTCCTTGCGGAAGGTCATCGTCGCGATCCCGGCCGAGGTCAGCTTGACGTCGGCCGAGTAGCTGAAGTTCTTGGCCGTCGTCGGTGTCTCGTACCGAGCCGTGGTCGCGCCCACCTGGGGCTGTGTCGTGCCCTTGAGCACGGACCCGTCGGTCTCCCACCAGCCGGTGTCGACCGGCATCGACCAGCCGCGGATGTTGCTGGCGAAGGTCGCGGTGTGCCGGCCCGACGCCTGGTTGGTGTCCTGGCTGGTGATGGTGGCGTTGACGTTGGTGAACTCACCCTTGGCCGCGGCCGACCCGCTGTTCGACTCCAGCCCGAGCCCGAAGCTGCCCTCGGCAAGATCGGAGTTCGTCACCGCGATCACCGGGGTCGCGCCGTTGTTCACGAAGACCTGGATCGAGCTGCCGGCCGTCACGACCTTGAGGTTGTACGTCGTGTTCGGCGCGACCGTCAGTCCGTACGTGCCGAGGACCCCGCCCGGGCCGACGAGCTGCAGCGTGTTGTTGTAGCCGGACAGCTTGAGCTGATACGACTTCTGGTCGCGTTTCAGGTTCAGGTTGCCGGGGGTGGAGTGGTCGACCAGCACGCTGCTGAAGTTCCAGGATCCGGAGTCCTCGGCGAACACCGCGGCGCCGTCCCACGTGCCGGCCGGCTGGTCGAGGTTCACCGGGTCGTTGAGCAGGTTCTGGTTCGACGCCGACGGGTTCCGGTTCCACAAGGCCGGGTCGTAGCTGTTGCCGACCGGGGTGTTCGGGGATCGGGCCAGGTTGTTCGCGACCCCGTCGACGTACACCTGGTCGAGGAAGTGCCCCATCGGCAGATTCGCGGTGGCGCGGAAGATGTCGTTGCCCTGCGCGGACCAGGAGCTGGTCAGCAGGTCGGCGCCGCTCACCGTCACGTCGGCGCCGGAATCGGGCTCGAACGTGATCGGCGCGGCCGACGTACCGCTGTTCGCCGGCCGCACCGTCTCGCGGTAGGTGCCGGACCGGATCTTGACGGTGTCGCCCGCCCCGGCCACCGACGCCGCCTTGCCGATGGTCTTCCAGGGGCTGGCCGAGTTGCCGGATCCGGTGCTGTCGCTGCCGGCCGCGGAGTCGACGTAGTACACCGAGGCCGCGTACGCCGGTGCGCCGGTCACGGCCATTAGTGACATCGATGTCAGAGCGAAGACGGATGCAGACGTGATGAGCTTTCTGAGCATGACAACCTCACGAAGAATGGGCGGACTTCGGTGAGTACTGGACCTACCGGCAGGCGTGCGTCACCACAGGCTCCAGCCTGACGTCCTCCGGGCGATCTTGTTGGCCGACAGCATGAGCACGAGGGCGAGGATGGATTTGAACAGCCCGATCGCCGTCGCATAGGAGTACTGCGGGATGTCGGACGCCAGACCCACCTTGTAGACATACGTGTCGATGACCTCTGACACGCCGAAGTTCAACGGGTTCTGCAGCAACAGGACCTTCTCGAACCCGAGCGTGAACATCGACCCCATGGTGAGGACGAACAGGATGACCGCCACCGGCGCGATGCCGGGGAGGTCGATGTGCCAGATCCGGCGCAGCTTCGACGCGCCGTCGATGACGGCCGCCTCGTACAACTGCGGATCGATCCCGCTCAGCGCGGCGAGGTAGACCACCGCCGAGAACCCCACGCTCTGCCACGCGCCGGACCACACGTACACGTGCCGGAACCAGCCCGGCGACGTCACATCGATCGGGCCCAGGCCGACCAGGTGCAGGAGGCCGTTGAGCAGTCCGGTGTTCGGGTCCGCGAGCACGAACACCATCCCGACGACGATCACGGTGGAGATGAAGTGCGGGGCGTAGGTGACCATCTGCACGGTTCGGCCGAACCACCGCCGCCGTACGTAGTTCAGCCCGATCGCGAGCACGATGGGCAACGGGAACGTGGCCACCAACTCGTAGAGGTTGAGCACGATCGTGTTCTTCACCACTGGCCAGAACTGGTACGACTCCACGAACCGCTGGAAGTACTTGAGGCCGGCCCACGGACTGCCGGTGATCCCGTCGACGACGTTGTAGTCGCGGAACGCGATCTGGACGCCGTACATCGGCCAGTAGTTGTAGATGGCAAGCAACAGCATCGGCACCGCGAGCATGACGTACAGCTGCCAGCAGCGCTTGAGCTCGCGCAGCACGCGGACCCGCCGGCGCGGCCGGGGCGGGGCCGCGGCGCTGTCCGCCTTCTGGTCGCGACGCGACGACAGCACAGTGGTCATCAGTCAGCCCTTCAGCGACCCGATCATCAGGCCCTTGACGAAGTACTTCTGCACGAACGGATACGCGAGCAACGGCGGCAGGCTGCTGACCACGATCAGGCTGTACTTCACCAGGTCGCGCAGATGCTCCTGACGAGCGAGCGCCGTCGGGTCACTCAGCTGGCTCGGATCGACGGTGTTCTGGACCAGGATCTGCCGCAGTACCAGTTGGAGCGGGAACAACTGGTCGTCGGTCAGGTAGATCAGTGCGTTGAAGAACTGGTTCCACTGGCCGACGGCGTACAGCAGTGCGTTGACCGCGATGATCGGCTTGGACAACGGCAGGACGACCCGGAGGAAGAACCTGAAATCGTCGCAGCCGTCGACCCGCGCCGCCTCGAGCAGCTCGTCCGGGATCGTCATCTGGAAGTACGTGCGGGTGATGATGACGTTCCAGATCCCCAGCGCGGTCGGCACGATCAGGGCCCACCGGGTGTTCAGCAGGTGAGTCTGCTGAACGACCAGGTACGTCGGGATCATGCCGCCACTGAACAGCATCGGGAACACGAAGTACGCCGTGATCAGGCCGCGACCGTACAGGTCGCGGCGCGACAACGGGTACGCCGCGAGCAGTGTGACGACGACACTGAACACCGCCCCGGCGACCGCGTAGAAGATCGAGTTCGCGAATCCCCGCGCGATCGACTTGTACTCGAAGATCACCTTGTAACCGTCGAGGTCGAAGTTCACCGGCCACAGCCAGACCTTGCCGGCGGCCACCGCCTGCGGATCGCTCAGGGACGCGCTGACGATGTACGTCAACGGGTACAGAACCATCAGCAGAAAGACACCGAGGACCAGGTAGTTCGCCACTGTGAAGAGCCGGTCCGGCCCGCTGTCGCGCTCCGCCGCTGCTGCCATCGAGTCGCCCCCAGTTCCGCCGATTACTTGTACTTCTTCTGGTACGCGTCCTGCTGGATGGCCAGGTAGTTCTTCAGGCCCATCTTGTCCAGCGTCGCGAGGTAGCCGTCCCACTGCTTGTCGTCGTTGACATCGACGTCGCCGAGGCTGAACTTGGCCACCATCTGCGAGACATAGTTGTTGATCGTGGTGGACATCTCACCAGCCTGCGCTGCCTGGTCCTCGGACAGACCGAGCGGCGGCAACTGGAGCCCCTTGTCCTGCTTGTAGGCGTAGTAGTCGCGTGCGGTGAACTCGTGCAGCGGCTTCTCGAACGGCGGATTCTTCTGGTCCACCGTCTGCGCCATCCGGAAGTCGGTCGAGCGGTACTGGACGCTCTTCTGGTTCCAGGTCTTGCCGTCGAGCTTGGACGAGCCGTAGTCGCTCGTCGACGTCCAGATCGCCTGCTTGCCACTCAGCCCGATCTCGCCCTTCTTCGCCCAGTTCCAGTCCTGGCCGAGCACCCCGGAGGTCGACCGCAGGACGGCCTCGAGCTCGTACTGGGCGTCGGCCCACATGAACGCGATCTCCGGGTGTTTGCAGGCTTTCGTGATCACCATGGTCCCGGTGGTGACCGCACCGTAGTAGTTCCATGCCGCCACCCGGGTGCCGTCCGGTCCGGCCAGCTGCGGGACCGTCTCGTAGGAGCGCCAACGGGCGTTCGCGCCCTTGTCCTCGATGTTGACGAACGAGCCCTGGTAGAAGGCCCGCACCGAGCCCAGCACCGGTGCGCCGGCCTTGTTGCCGAGCCGCTTCAGCGCGTCCTCGTCCTGGGTGAAGCTCACCTTCGGCAGCAGGCCCTGCTTGGCCAGCTTGTTCATGTACTTCAGACCCTCGCGCCACTGCGGCTTGTCGAAGGTCACGTCGACATTGCCGTCGTTCAGCACCAGCCACGGGGTGCCCGGGTTGTACATGAACGCGCCCATGAAATAGGTGTCCATGCCCTCCCACGAGTAGCCCATGAACGGGACCTCGTCGCCCGTCTTGCCGTCGCCGTTCGGGTCCCCGGACTTGAATGCCTGCAGGACCTGCTCGAACTCGTCGAGCGTCTGCGGCATCTTCAGCCCGAGTTTGTCCAGCCAGGGCTTGAAGATCCAGGTCCGGTCGGCGCCGGCGGAGCAGTGGAAGCAGTCGTTCAGGTTCGGCAGCGAGTAGATGTTCTTGTCGGTCGAGGTGATCAGCGACTTGGCGTCGGGATATTCCTTCAGCACTCGCTGCAGCTCGACGCCGTAGTCGTCGATGTAGTTGTTCAGCGGCTGGAACAGACCCTGCGATCCGTAGAGCAGCTCCTGGGCCGGCGTGAAGCCGATGGACATGAAGATGTCCGGGAGCTCGTTGGCCGCGATCATCGCGTTGACCTTGGTGATCGTGTCCTCGGCGGTGACCGTCTGCCACTCGATGTGGACACCCGTGCGCTGTTCGAGCCAGGTGGTGAACGGGTTCTTGCTCCAGTCACCGACCAGCGGGTCGGCCGGCACGACCACCTTCAGCGTCACCGGATCGGTCGTGACCTTGCTCTTGGTCGAGGCGATCGGCCCGACGTACCCGTCGGGATAGAGCACGTCGGCGCGTGGTGTCGTCGCCGGGCCCTTCACCGCACCGGACAACGACGAGCCCGTGGCGTCGTCACCACCGCTACAGGCCGCCAGCACCGATGCGATGCCGGTGGCCGACAATCCGAGCGCGACGGCGCGCGTCACGAAGGCTCGCCGGGACATCTCACCCCGTGCGACCCGGCGGACCAGATCGTTCGTCTCACGGTCGGTCGGCATGACTGTCTCCTCATGGTTCTGTGCGTCCTCAGGGGGACTTGGTAGGCGGCTCAGGGACAGCTACGGATCGATCCGGCAAGACGTCGCGGGGCGTCGACGTACTTGTCTGGGAGTTCTAGTCAACCGGTTGATCAATTCGTGCGTGAGGCCAGACGCTAGTGACCGGCATCTACACTGTCAATACGTCAAATGCAAGCAAATCAGCCGGGTTTGGACGCCTTGTCGGCCGCCGTTCGGCTCGTCTACAGTGCTCGTCAACCGATTGACCGATGTTTCGCCGACGGACGCGGGACGCGGTCACCGCCACGCGATGGGATGGCTGGTAGGCATGGTTCGCAACCTCGAGGGACGGCGGATCCTCGTCACCGGCGCGGCCGGGGGGATCGGCTCGGCGGTCGCACGGCTGCTGAGCGAGGGCGGGGCGCAGCTCGCTCTCAGCGATATCGGCACCGATGACCTGGACCAGCTGGCCGGTGGACTGGCCGGCAGTGGGAAGGTCACCGCCCTGCCGGCAGATCTGTCCAACACCGCCGAGGCGAGTGCGCTGGCCGGACATGCGGCTGCCACGCTCGGCGGACTCGACGGCCTGGTGAACTGCGCGGGCATCATGCGGACGACGCCGTTCGCGGAGGTCGTCGCAGCGGATTGGGAGCGCATCCTCGCGGTCAACCTCACCTCGACGTTCCTGGTCACCCAGGCAGCGGCAACCGCGATGCGCGAGACCGGTGGTGCGATCGTCACGATCGCTTCGGTGGCGGCCCGGTCCGGCCGTCCGGACGCGCCTCACTACGCCGCGTCGAAGGCCGGCCTGTTGTCGATGACCAAGTCGGCAGCGCTGGCGTACGCACCCCGGGTGCGCTGCAACGCGGTCTGCCCGGGCGTCGTCCGCACCGCGATGTGGGACGCGATCATGCGCGATCGGGATGCCCACTTCGGCGTCGGGGCCGGAGAGCGCTGGCTGGACGAAGTGCGACGCAGCACACCGTTGGCCCGCACGGGCACACCCAAGGAAGTCGCGAACGTGGTCGCCTTTCTGCTGAGTGACCTGGCCTCGTTCGTGACCGGCCAGGCGCTCAACGTCGACGGCGGCTTGGAGATGGACTGATGAACGAGACATCCGGAAGCCGCGTCGGCTGGTTCAACCTGCTCGACACGCTGCACGCCGACACCGTCACGGCCGGGATCTGGAGCGAGGACGCGGCGGTGCAGGCTTGGCTCGACGTCGAGGCCGCACTGGCACAGTCGCAGGCCGACGCCGGAGTCATCGCGCGGTCCGACGCCGATCAGATCGCCGGCGTGTGCACGCTGGACAACATCGACCTGGACAGCCTGTGGATCCAGGCCCGCATAGTCGGCTATCCGATTCACCCACTGGTCCGGATGATCGCCGCGAACCTGCCGGCCGGGCCCGCCGGCCGGGTCCACTACGGCGCCACCACCCAGGACATCATGGACACCGGCCTGTCCCTGCAACTGGACCGCACCGCGCGCCGCCTGCTCGGGCTGCTGACGGATCTCGGCGATGCGCTCGCCCGGCAGACCGAGGAGCATGCGGGGACAGTGATGGCCGCACGAACCCACGGCCAGCAAGCCGTCCCGACCACCTTCGGCGCGAAGCTCGCGGTGTTTCTGGCCGAGGTCACCCGGCACACGCGCGACATCGACCAGGCTCGGCGCGAGGCCGTCGCGGTCTCTCTGTTCGGAGCCGGCGGCACGAATGCCGCACTCGGCGAGCAGGCCGCCCAGGTCCGGCACGCCCTGGCGGGCCGGCTCGGCCTGACTCCGGTCGACGTGCCGTGGCACGTGAGCCGGGATCGGCTGGCACGCTTCTGCTTGACGTGTTCCGCGGCCGCGGCGACCTGCGTGCGCTTCGCGCGCGAGATCGTCGACCTGTCCCGGTCCGAGATCGCCGAAGTGCGTGAGCGCGACGGGCACCACCGGGGCGCCTCCTCCACCATGCCGCAGAAGGCCAACCCGATCATCTGCGAGGCCATCATCGGCTTCGGGATCACCGCGGGATCGACCGCGACCAGCATGCTCCGCGCGATGGAGGCCGGTCACGAGCGCAGCGCAGGCGAGTGGCAGGTGGAGTGGCATGCCGTGCCACTCACGCTGGCAAGTTGCGCCTCCGCCGTACGGCTCACGGCTGACACCGCGGCAACCATCCAGGTCTTCCCGGAGGCTATGGCCGGCAACCTCGCCCGCGACGGCGGCTTGCTGATGAGTGAGGCTGTGATGATGCAGCTGACCGACGTCCTCGGCCGCGCGGGCGCGTTCGACCTGGCCTACCAGGCTGCCAAGCAGGCCCGCGCCGGCGGCACGGACCTCGCCACCGAGTTCCAGGCTCTGCTGACACCCGAGCAGCGCGCCGGCGTCGGTCCCCTCGACATTGCACCCGAGTCGTATCTGGGTGAAGCTGCCGCGATCTGCGTGGCCGCGGTCACCGACTGGCAGCAGACCCGCAAGGAACTGATCACAAGGGAGGGCGTATGAGCGACCCGGAGCTGGTGGTGCGGCTCGCGGATCTGCGGGCGATGTGGCGGATCCGGGCCTTCGAGGAGAAGGTGCGTGAACTTCGGCTCGCGGACGCGATCGTCGGCTCGGTGCACCTGTGCATCGGTCAGGAGGCGGGGCCGGTCGGGACCTGCACCGAGCTCAGGCCTGATGACGCGCTGTTCGCCACCTACCGTGGGCATGGCTGGGCCATGGCCCGCGGAGTGCCGGCTGAGGAGATGTTCGCAGAGCTGCTCGGCCGCAGCACTGGCGTGAACGGGGGCCGCGGCGGCTCTGCGTACTTCACTGCGCCCGAGTACGGGTTCCACGGCGAGAACTCGATCGTCGGCGCCGGCGTGCCGATCGCTGTCGGCGCCGCCCTCGCGGCTCGGGTCCGCGGTGACGATCGCCTGGCTGTCGCCGTGTTCGGTGACGGCGCGATGAACCAGGGCGCAGTGCACGAGGGGATGAACATGGCGGCGGCGTTGCGATTGCCGGTCCTGTTCGTCTGCGAGAACAACGGCTACTCCGAGCTGACGCCGATCGCCGCGATGGTCGGCGAGCCGGAACTGTGGCGGCGCGCGGCGGCGTACGGATTCACCGGACACCGTGTCGACGGCAACGATCCGGCGGCCGTCCGGACGGCCGTCGCCGACGCGGCCGAGCGGGCCCGCGCCGGCGAAGGTCCGGCATTGCTCGAGTTGATGACGCAACGACTCGTCGGCCACTACATCGGCGACGCCCAGGAGTACCGTCCACCCGGCGAGATCGAGGCGGCCCGCCGTACAGAGCCGATCGTCCGGTTGGGAGCGGCAACAGGCCTGACCGTCGCGGAGCTGGACGACATCAGGGACCAGGCGTACGCCGAGATGGCCGCAGCGGCCGACGCGGCGCTCGCCGCACCACCAGCCGATGCTTCGACCGCACGGGAGCACCTCTATGCCTGAGATCGCACAGCTCACGTACGGCGGGGCCGTCAATGCCGCACTCCGGCATCTCCTCGACAGCGATCCACGCGTGCTCGTGTACGGCGAGGACGTCGCCGAGCCCGGTGGTGTGTTCGGTGTGACCCGCGGGTTGCGACAGTCCTTCGGTCCTGGCCGGGTCTTCGACACGCCGATCAGCGAGTCGGCGATCCTCGGCAGTGCGGTGGGATCCGCGCTCATGGGCTGCCGGCCGATCGTGGAGATCATGTGGGCCGACTTCGCGCTCGTCGCCCTGGACCAGCTGGTGAATCAGGCCGCGAACGCGCGGTACGTGTCCCGCGGCTCCGCGCCGGCGCCGATCGTCGTACGCACCCAGCAGGGCAACGCGCCGGGTGCTTGCGCACAACACTCCCAATGCCTGGAAGCGTTCTTCCTGCACACGCCTGGCCTGCGGGTCGCGATGCCGAGCACGCCACAGGACGCGTACGACGCACTCATCGCCGCCGCCACGGCCGACGACCCGGTGATCGTCGTCGAGAACCGCACTCTGTACGCAGGGCGTAAGGAACCGGTCGAGCTACGCACCAGCCCGCGACGGATGGGGTGGTCGGCCCAGCGACGTACCGGCACCGGCATGACCGTCGTGACCTGGGGCGCGATGACGCACCGAGTTCTCAGAGCCGCCGAGGCGCTCGATGCCGACGGCATCGACACCGACGTTCTGGAGATGGTCTGGCTGAATCCGCTCGACATCGAGGCGGTCCTGGACAGCGTGTCCCGGACCGGACGCCTGGCCGTCGTCCACGAGGCCAACCGGACCGGAGGGTTCGGTGCGGAGATCGTCGCGCGGGTGGCAGAGGCCGGCGTACCGCTGCTGGCGCCACCGGTACGGATCGCCACTCCGGACACCCGGCTGCCGGCCGCGCCCTCGCTGGCCACCGCGCTCGTCCCGTCCGCCGACAGCATCGCCTCCGACCTACGAGCCGCCGTCTCGTCGCCGGTCGCCGGCACTCGCTGAGGTCATTCATGATGCAAGGGATCTGGCACGCCGGACTGCACGTCGCCGACATCGAGCGGTCGATCGTGTTCTACCGCGACCTGCTCGGGTTGCGGCTGGTGCACCGGCAGGAGAGCCGCAGTCCGTACATCTCCCAGCTCGTAGGCTTCGACGACGCGCACCTCCTCGTCGCGCAACTGGCCCTGCCGAACCGGCCACAACCGGCGGCGAGCAGCCATGACATCGAGCTCGTGCAGTACCTCAGCCCCCGCGGCTCCGCCAGTCCGGCCCGGCGCTGCGACCCCGGTACGGCGCACTTGGCCTTCACGGTCGGCGACATCGACGCGACCTACACCCGGCTCTGCGTGCACGGAGTCAGATTCGTCGGGCCGCCCGCCCGGATCACCGCGGGAGTCAACACCGGCGGCGCCACCTGCTACTTCCTCGATCCCGACGACCATACGCTGGAACTGGTCCAGCCGCCGGAGCGGCAACCGCTCCGGACCGGCCGACAGGAGAACGCAGGCCCATGACCGTCATCGACGCACACCAGCACTTCTGGAATCTCGACCGGGTCGACTACCCGTGGCTCACCCCCGATCACGGCGTGATCCACCGGACCTGGGAGGAGCCGGATCTCGAGGACCGACTCGACCAAGCCGGTGTCGATCACACGGTGATCGTGCAATCGATGGATTCGTTCGCCGACACGGAGTACATGATCGAGGTCGCGGACCGCTGGCCTGTCATCGCGGCGATCGTGGGGTGGGTACCACTCGACCGTCCTGACGAGGCGGCCGCGGCACTCGACCTCTACGCGGGCGATCCGCGCATCGTCGGCATCCGTCACCTGATCCACGAGGATCCCGACCCGGATTGGCTGCAGCGTGCCGAGGTCCAGGAGGGCCTGGCGCTGTTGACGCAGCGCGATATGACGTTCGACGTCGTTGCGGTCCTGCCTCGCCATCTCGAGCACGTGCCGTATGTGTCCGAGCGGCATCCAGGACTGCGGATGGTCATCGATCATCTGGCCAAGCCGCCGATCGCCGATCAGGGCTGGGAGCCGTGGGCCGGTCTGCTGCGTGCGGCCGCCGAGAACCCGAACGTCTACGTCAAGCTGTCCGGCCTCAATACCGCGGCCGACTGGTCGACCTGGACCGCCGACGACCTCCGCCCGTACGTCGAGTACAGCCTTGACCTGTTCGGCCCGGACCGAATGATGTACGGCGGCGACTGGCCGGTCAGCGTGCTCGCCGGGGGCTACCCGAAGGTGTGGGCCGAGACTCAGCGGCTGCTGGAGACACTGGCTCCGGCCGAGCGTGCGCGGATCCTCGGCGGCACCGCGACCGAGTTCTACCGCATCCGGGGTCTGGGTGATTCCGATGCTTGAGCAGCTGGCGGGGATCGCCGATCAGGTACGAATCCGGATCCCCGACGCCCACCGCCGCCCGATCGCGGTCGTCGGCGCCGGCGAGATCGTCGACGTCGCGCACCTACCGGCGTACCGGGCGCACGGCCTGGACATCCGCGGCATCTACGACCTTGACGCGGCGCAGGCCCGCGAGGTCGCGACCCGCCACGAACTGCCGCACGTCTACGCCTGTCTCGACGACCTGCTCGCCGACCCGGACGTCGAGGTGGTCGACATCGCCGTCGTTCCCACCGCACAGCCGTCCGTCGCCACCGCCGCAGTTGCCGCTGGCAAGCATCTGCTGTGCCAGAAGCCCCTCGCCCCCGACCTGGCCACCGCCCGGCGGCTCGCTGGTGACGCCGAGGCTGCCGGCGTGCGGATGGCGGTCAACCAGCAGTTGCGCTGGGACGAGGGCATCGCGGTCGCCCGCGAGATCGTCGCCGCCGGCTGGATCGGCGAGGTCACCACGATCGCGTTCACCGTCGACGTGGCGACCGACTTCTCCGGCTGGGGATGGTTGGTCGACTCCGACCGGCTGGAGATCACCTATCACTCGATCCACTACCTGGACGCGGTGCGCTCCATCCTCGGCGACCCGCTCAGGGTCTTCGCCACCGCTTCACGAGTGCCTGAGCAGAAGACGCGCGGTGAGACTCACACCATCAGCACGCTGGTCTTCACCGGCGAGCGGCGCGCCGTGGTGCATGCCAACCACAACAATCTCAGCGCCGACCAGCGGGCCGAGTTTCGGATCAACGGAACCCGTGGCGCCGTACACGGCACCCTCGGCCTGATGTACGACTATCCGCACGGGCGGCCGGACACCCTGCGGCTGCACAGCGCCGTGCTGCCAACTGACGGCTGGCTGCACTACCCGGTATCCACCCGGTGGGTGCCCGACGCGTTCGCCGGCCCGATGGCGGGTCTGCTCGCATGGATCGCCACCGGACAGCAGGCACCGACCGCCGCCCAGGACAACCTGCGCACACTCGCGCTCGTCGAGGCCTTGTACCGGTCGATCGACACCGGCCAGGCACAGCACCTGGACCCGGTATGAGTACCTCAGGGCCCAAACGACGCCGAAGCACCATCGCGGACGTCGCCGCGCTGGCGAAGGTCGACCGGTCGGTGGTGTCCCGGCTGGTGAACGACGACCCACGGTTGACCATCCGCGACAGCACCCGGCAGCGCGTCCTCGACGCCATCGCCATGCTCGAGTACCGGCCGCACGCTGCCGCTCGGAGCCTGCGCACGGCGCGCACCCAGACCCTCGGCCTGCTCATCCCGGACTTCGCCAACCCGGTGTACGCCGAGATCATCATGGGAGCCGAACAGGCCGCTGCGAAGGTCGGTGGCGTCCTGGTCACCGGTTCGGTGCGCGGCGCAGGGATGACGCCGGACAGCTATCTCGAACTGCTCGGCCACGGCCGTGTCGACGGCCTGGCGCTGGTGACCGATGCGATGTCCACCCAGACCCAGACCGAGCTCGACCGGGTCGGGTTGCCGTGGCTGCTGCTCAACCAGGCCGGTGCCGGCAAGCGCCGCTATGTCGCGTTGGACGACCAGAAGGCGGCGGCGCTGGCGGTCACCCATCTGGTCGGACTGGGCCACGAGCGGATCGCGCACATCGCCGGCCCTCGCGGCGTCGACACCGCGCGCCGCCGCCGCAACGGTTACGTCGCCGCGCTGCGCCGGGCCGGGCTGAGTCCCGACCAGGACCTCGTCGTCGCGGCGGAGTACAGCGTGGCGGGCGGGGCCGAGGCGATGCGGCAACTGCTCCGCTCTCCGTCACCGCCGACCGCGGTGTTCGTCGGCACGGTGGCATCGGCGGTCGGTGCTCTGCACGCGGCGTACCAGATGTCGGTCGCCGTACCCGACCAGGTATCGGTGATCGCTGTCCACGACCTCGACCTCGCGGCCAGCCTGGTGCCGCCGCTCACGACCGTGCGGATGCCGTTGCAGCTCTTGGGTGCCCGCGCGGTCGAACTGCTGCTGAACGAGAGCCCGTCCGCGGAGATCCGTGAGGTCGTGAGCGATCCCATCGAGCTGATCGTCCGCGAGTCCACCGCCCCACCGAGGAGCAGACGATGACCCGACGCCGACCGATCGACCAGGGCTGGTCCCTTGCCGTAGGCAATGGCTCCGCCGTGCCCACGAACGTCGCCGGCCGGCGAGTCCCGGCCACCGTGCCCGGCTGCGTCCACACCGACCTGCTGGCCGCGGGCCTGATCCCGGACCCGTACCACGGCGACAACGAGGCAAAGCTCGGCTGGATCGGCGAGAGCGATTGGTCGTACCGCACGACGTTCAGCTGGACCGACGAGGGCGACGACCGTGTCGACCTGGTCTGCGACGGCCTGGACACCGTCGCGACGGTGATCCTGAACGATGTCGAGATCGGCCAGGCGGCGAACATGCACCGCAGTCACCGCTTCGACGTCCGCGACTTCCTGCGTTCCGGCGACAACAGCCTGACCGTCGATTTCGCGTCGCCGCTGCGCTACGCCCACGGCTTCCCGGACCTTCCGCACGGGTACGACAAGCCGTACAACCAGATTCGCAAGATGGCCTGCAACTTCGGCTGGGACTGGGGACCGGCGCTGGTCACGAGTGGCATCTGGCGCCCGATCGCGCTGCATTCGTGGTCGGTGGCCCGGCTGGACACCGTGCGTCCGCTGGTCAGTCGCAACGGGCAGGTCGAGGTCCGGGCGGACGTCGCCTGGGCCGGCCACGAGCCGCTGCTGCTCACCGCCACGGTGGGCGGCGTTGCGGTGCAGGTTGCGGTCGCGCCGGGTACCCCGCACGTAGAGGCCGGTTTGACCGTGCCGGATCCCGCCATCTGGTGGCCGCGGGGATACGGCGACCAACCGTTGTACGACCTCGAGGTGACGCTGGCGACGAGCGACGGCCGAACGCTGGACCGGTGGCAACGCCGGATCGGATTCCGGTCGGTGGTGCTCGACACGACACCAGATGAGGACGGGTCGGCGTACACGCTTGTGGTGAACGACCTCCCGGTGTTCGTCAAGGGTGTGAACTGGATCCCCGACGACTGTTTCCCGTCCCGACTGACCCGCGAGCGGTACGAGCACCGACTGCGCCAGGCCTGTGAGGCCGGCGTGAACTACCTGCGCGTGTGGGGTGGCGGGATCTACGAGTCCGACGATTTCTACGACGTCGCAGACGAGCTCGGGCTCCTGGTCGGCCAGGACTTCCTCTTCGCCTGCGCGGCGTACTCCGAGGAAGAGCCGTTGCACGGGGAGGTCGCCGCCGAGGCACGCGAGCAGGTGGTCCGGCTGGCGTCGCATCCGAGCCTGGTCACCTGGACAGGGAACAACGAGTGCGTGTGGGGATTTCACGAATGGGGCTGGCGCGAGCAGCTGGCCGACCGGACCTGGGGCGCCGGCTACTACTTCGATCTGCTGCCGAAAACAGTCGCCGAGCTGGACCCGACGAGGCCGTACTGGCCGGGCAGCCCGTACGCCGGTGACCCGGACATCTACCCCAACGAGCCCGGCCACGGGAGCACGCACCAGTGGGACGTCTGGTGGAAGGACCCGGACTACGCCGGATACCGCGCCTCGGTGCCGCGGTTCGTTGCGGAATTCGGGTTCCAGGGTCCGGCGAACTGGTCCACCATGCAGCACGGTTACCACCAGAAGGCGGCCGACGGAGACGCCAAGATCGCGGCCGCGCTGGAGGCCTACCTGCCGCCGCACCGCGACGAGGACGACTGGCACTACCTCGCGCAGCTCAACCAGGCCAGAGCGATCAGCCTGGGCCTCGAGCACTTCCGATCGCACCGCGGCCGCTGCATGGGCACCGTCGTCTGGCAGCTCAACGACTGCTGGCCGGTGGTGTCGTGGGCCGCCATCGACGGCGAAGGCCGGCACAAGCTGCTGTGGTACGCGCTGCGCCATTCCTATGCACCCCGGCTCCTCACCTTCCAGCCACGAGGCGACACAGTGGCGCTGATCGCCGTCAATGACGGCATCGACACGTGGCAGGAGGAGATCGTCGTACGGCGTATCGCGCTCGACGGCACCGAGCTCGCGGCCGTCCGGCTCGAGATCGACGCTCCAGCGACTTCAGCGCTGACGCTGGAACTGCCGGCCGATGTCGCCACCCCCGGTGACGAGCGCACCGAGCTGCTGGTGGCCGGCCGGGTGTGGTGGACGTACGTCTCCGACCGGGACATCGCCTATCCGAAGGCCGGTTACGACGCCGTGGTGGAATCGGCACCGGACGGCACCCGGGTCGTCGTCACCGCCCGCACCGTGCTGCGCGACCTCACGCTGTTCCCGGACCGGCTCGACCCGTCGGCCTCGGTGGACACCGCGATGGTCAACCTGCTCCCGGGTGAGACGGCCTCGTTCACGATCCGCAGCGACCGGCCGCTGGAAGCCGCGGAGCTGACCACCCGACCTGTGCTGAGATGCCTGAACGATCTCAGGTGAACACCGTTCCGCCGGTGTCGCGGAAGGCGCCTGGCGTCAGGCCCGCCCAGAATCTGAAAGCCGTCGTGAAGTAGCGGACATCCGGGTAGCCGCAAAGGTGGGCCACCTCCTTGATGCTGTGCGCGCGGCCGGCCAGCAGCTCGGCCGCCCGCTCCAGCCGTCGCTCTCGTACGTACGCACGAATCGGCCGTCCGTGCGCGGCAAGGAACAACCTGGCGGCATGCCGCTCGGACAGATGAACCTCGGCCGCGACGTCGCCGACGCCGATCGGCCGGCCGAGGTTGTCGTCGATGAACCGAGCCATCCGCTGCGCGCTGTGGTGACCACCTCGGCCGTCCAGTGCGACCGGTCGGCCTCCGCTGTGGACCAGCCTCCGCGCCGATGCCACCAGCAGTGCCTCGGTGAGAATCCGCAGGAGCTCGTACGTCGCCGGTTGCGGCGTACCGGCCTCGGCCGCCAGCAGGTCCAGCAACCGCGGAACGTCCGGTGTCGCCGGCGCGATCCGGACGTCCGACTCGCGGAACTCCGTGAACAAGTCCCGATGGGCGCTGCCATCGACACTGAACCCCCAGAACCGCAGGCCGAGCGGCTGCCGTGTCGACGACACGATCTGGTGCGGCTCCCCCGGCCGTGCGACGAACAACTCGCCCTCCGAGACGGTCAGCTGCTCGTCGGCCACGGTGAACACACCTTCGCCGGCGTAGGCGTAGCAGACCTCGAAGTAGGAATGCACGTGCGGCTCGTTGCGCCACGGGACCGGCGGGACGTCGCCCCAGGCGAGCATCTCCGCCGGCTGGCCGGCCGGCGCCACGCTGAGCGCCAGCCGGTCGAGCTCTGTGAACGGGTCCGCCGTGGCCAAATCTCCTCCAGCAAAGCCGAGGCGCGGTCAGGCTCGCGCGTCCGGGTCGATCCCCCGCAACATCATCCCCTGTCCCCGCGACGGATGCAGGTCCTCGGTCGGCTTGTCCTGTGGATCGCGCATCTGCACCAGCAGCGTCGTCCGTGCTTCGGAGCTGACGTTGACCCCCGACCCGTGCACCGTCAGGTACCCGAAGAAGAGCACGTCGCCGGCCTCGGCCTCGACCGGAACCGCCGCCTCGATCGGGAACCGATCCGCCGCCAGGTGCGGCAGACCGTCCTGGAGATGTTCGAGCGGGCCGAGCTTGTGACTGCCAGGCACCACCCGCACGCAGCCCCTTTCCTCCGGCGCGTCGTCGAGGTGCACGATCGCGGCGAGCACGGAGTGCTTGCTGTGCGGGAAGAACGGGTGATCCTGGTGCATCGGGAACGGCGACCCGTTCTCGGGAGGCTTGATGAACACCTTGGTGTGATGCAGCTGGACATTCGGCGTACCCATCAGGGCCGCTGCCACGCCCGTCAACCGGTCGTCGGTGATCAGCCGGCTGAAGGCCGCCGAGTAGAACTGCACGTCATGCCAGCCCGACAGCGTGGTCGGTGCGTCGGTGAGCTCCCGGGCCGACCCCCAGGTCGGATCAGCCGTATCCGGCGACGCCAGCCGCCGCGCCAAGGCGTGCTGCTCAGCGCGGTACATCGCGGCCTCTTCCGGCTCGAGCAGACCCTTGACCAGCAAGTACCCGTCCTCGTGATAGCTGGTGAGCTGGTCCTCGGTGACATAGCGCACGGTCGTGTCCAGCATCTCGTCCGGCCTCCTCAGTCATCGGAGCAGGTACGCCGGGCAGACACACCCGGCCTTCGTCGCATCGAAGGTAGGCCGACTGTTCGAGCGCCTCAAAGCGCCTGCCCGGACAGCGATGTTCGATGGACAGACATCCCTGACTGCGCACTGCGGCGCCGCCACTTCCGGCTCTGCCTACCGGTTCAGGACCTGACGGCGTCGGTAGATCAGGACTGCACCGAGCGCGAGGCCGGCACCGCCGAGGGCGGAGGCACCGACCTGGACAGCTTCAGAGGTGGTGTCGTCGACCGAAACCTCGACGGTCTTGGGTGGCGGAGGGTCGTGGAAAGTGACTGTGCCATTTTCGGCGGGGTGAGTTGCGGCCGCGGTGGACGCACCGAGTGCGATGGCGCTGACAGCGAGCGCTGCGACTGAGATTGCTGTGCGTGCGTAGTTCATGACCATCCTCCTCATGAAGGGTGCCCGGTTCGGATCCCGGACTCGTTTCGACGCTAGGTATGGCGGCCGGCGGCCCGGAATACGCGCTGTCGCGTATGGCACCCGGCACGGCGGCGGCGTAGCGTCGCAGGTGGGAGGGAGTCATGGCGGACGGCATCAGCGGGCGGGACCTGGATGCGATGCGCGACCTGCTCGCCTTGAAGGTGGACGATCCCGGCCCCGGGTTGCCGTGGGAGTTGATGGAGTGCATGCGCGACCTGTTCCACAGCGACTCCATGAAGCTGTGCCGTGACCGGCCCGCTCAGGAAGAGTTCGTACTCGAGCAGGTCCTCGGCGAGTCCCGGTTCGTAGCGATCGGCAACGACCCTCCGGACCCGCACTACTGGGAGCTCGACAAGACGTCGGACGCTTGTAACTACGCGCAGCGCACTGGCGACATCATCAACGTGACCAAGTTGAGCGACTTCGTCTCCGACCGCCAGTGGCGGGCGAGCCCGATGGGCATCGACTACGGCTTCGGGCGCATGCGGGCGCTGATGGTCTACCTACCCGACGTACCCGGACACTCCACCCGGCTGTATCTGTGGCGCGGTCCGGGCCGCGACTACGACGAGCGGGACCGGCTGGTGCTCACGCTGCTGCGGCCGCACCTGATCGCGGCGTACCGAAGCGCCGAGCGCCGCCGCCGAGCACCCGCGGCACTGACCCCGCGCCAGCTCGAGCTCCTCCAGTACGTTGCCGAGGGCTACACCAACACGCAGATCGCGCGGCGGATGCAGCTGTCAGAGGGAACCGTACGTACGCATCTGAACCACATCTACGAGCGACTCGGCGTCACCAGCCGGACCGCCGCCGTGACAACCATGAGCACCGCCGGGCTGGAGTAGCCGGCCGAGACGAGAACCTCCGGTTGGGGGCTCGACAGGCCACACCACAACCGGAGGCTCTCCTCACCTCAAACCCCGTCCACCGCTGCCATCCTCAGGACCGAAGTGCTAGCGGCCGTTGTCTACTGTTCCGCCCAGAGTCAGGTCGGCGCGGAGCGTTGCGCCGTCGCGGACTCGCAGCTTGACGCCCTGTCCGTCCTCGAACCCCTCGGCCGATGGGGTCAGGGTGTACTTGCCGGCGGAGACCTCGATCACGTATCGGCCACGAGCGTCGGTGATCGTAGCGCCGCGATCGAAGGCGACAGTGGCGCCGGGTACGGCGTGACCGTCCTGGGCCATGACCATGCCGGTCAGCAGGCCATTGCCGTCAGCGGGGCGGTACGACGCCGGCCCGACCGTGGGTGGCGTGGTCACGTCTGCAGCGGAGAAGTCGACGCGCAGCGGCAACTGGGTCGTGCGAGCGTTCCCGGTCGCGTCGAAGCCGGGCGCGATCGCGGACAGATCGACCGTGGTACCTGCCGAGATCAGCGGTGAACTGCTCGACACGGGCGCCGCGTTCGCGACGTCGGTTTCCGGGTTGCCACCCAACCGAGGATCCGCGGTGATCGCGTTCGGGTCCTCGCCCGGCGCGGAAACCTGCGGGCCGTAGTACGCGTTGTTGCTGAACCGGACGCCGGGATAGGCGGCTCGGAACTGGGCGGCCGTGACATCTGCCCGGGTATTGACGAACACGTTGTTCAGGACGTAGTGCGCGTTCTTCGCGATCAGGATCGAGCTCGCGGACCCCGAGGACTCGAAGAATCCGACGGTGTTGTTCTTCACCGGCCGCTGCGTGTTGTACATCAGGTTGTTGTAGACGACGTTCACGCCGCTGTCGCCGTGCGGGTTGACGTAGTTCCGGTCGACGTCCTGGATGATGTTGTACCGCACCACCGCCGAGCCGAAGCCGAAGCCGCACAGCAGGACGCCCTCACCGGAGTCGTGAATGTAGTTGCCCTGGACAAGGATATTCGTCGAGCCGCGGTCCGGGTCGATTCCGTTCGAGTCGGCGGCGTTGACGCGCGTCTCCAGTTCGGCGACCTCATTGTTCTGGACGACGACATTGTCCGTGTAGTACATCTCGATGCCCGACACGCCCGCGCCGTCGATGACGTTGCCCTCAACGGTGGCGCGCTGGACGCTGGTCAGATAGAGCGAGTCCCAGCCGTACTGCGTGTCCCGGTTGGTCAGGTAGTTGCCCGAGACCTCGATGTTCTGATGGGGGCGCCAGTCCGGGTCGGCCGTGACGGTGCCGTCGTTCGCGGCCTTGCCGACGGCGCGGTCGCCCCAGCCGGGTTCGACGTCCTTGTAGCGGTTCTCGCCCATCCCGGAGAACTGCTTGAAGATCACGTTCGCGAACGCGGTGTTCGCGACATAGTTGTCCTTCACCGTGATGTCCTCGAACTGCGAGACCGTCTGCGCGTCACCCTTGAGGCCCTCGAACAGGATGCCTCCGGTACGTTTCGAGCGGTCGAGTCCGGTGCTGCCGATCGACCACATGACGCCGCTGACGTCGTGGACGAAGACGTTGTGGATGCTGTACCCCGCGAGCGTCCCCGAGTTCTCGGCCTGCACGTGGATGCCGCGCAGGTCGCCGGTCAAGGGGTTCTCCTCCCCCGGCAACAGCCCCTGGTTCTTGCCAGGCTGGAACTTCGACGGATCGAAGCCGTCCGTCACGTTGCTGATCTCGACGTTCGAGATGTCCCAGTGCTCCTGGTTCTTCAACTGCAATACGTCGTTGACGACCCCGCGGCCGTTCAGCTCGGGGGCAGCGCCGTCACCGTAGCTCGACAAGATGATCGGCCTGGCGGCCGAGCCGGAGCCCTTCGGCGCCAGCAGCGCGGTCGGGTCGGTGCCTGCGACGTCCGTCGGCTGGCCGGCCGTCCACTGGGTGTAGTCGTACGCCTCCTTGGCAACCTGGTCACCCTCGGCGCTCCACGAACTGCCGGCCCTCAGCAGAATCCGGTCACCAGGTCCGAACGCCGTCGCGTTGACCTTCGCCAACGTCTTCCAGGCAGTCGACGGCGACTGGCCCTTCGCCGTGTCGTCACCGCCGACGGAGTCGACGTAATAGGTGGTCCCGCCCCGTCTCGGCGGTGCCGAGCCGTCCACGACGGGAAGCGCGCCGTTGTCCACGACGCTGCGCCCCTCGGTCTTCAGAGCGGTCTTGTCGGTGTACCCGGCGAACGAAGGCGCCGACTTCGGCGACTCTGCCGGCAGCGCTGCGGATGCGGGAGCCGCACCGGCGACGACCATCGTCACACCGACTGCCGGTACGACGAGGTGCGTGACCCAACGCCTCACTTTGGTCATGGTTCCTGTTCCTCCCTGTTCGCCGATCCCTTGCCGAGTGTGCCAACGGTTCCAATCTCCGTCAACGGCGCGAACAAGAGAATCTGACCAGAAGCGGACATCCATCAGACAACGGTTCCACAACGGGCCGCAGGAGTGCAGGGGTCAGGCCGGGACAGTGCTGTCGCGGATGATCAGGCGGCTCTGCAGATGGATGTCGGGCTGGTCGTCGCCGTCCAGGGCCATGGCGAGCGCCGCCCTCCCCGCCTCCATGAAGGGCAGCGAGACAGTGGTCAGAGGCGGGGTGATGTCACGGGCGATCGGGATGTCGTCGACGCCGGACACGGCGATGTCCCGCGGGACGTTCAGCCCTGCCTCGTGGGCCTCATGGATCGCTCCGATCGCCAGCACGTCGTTGCCGGCCAGGAGCATGTCCGGCTTCTCGGCGCGCTCGAGCAACCGCCTGGTCGCCGTACGGCCGCCCTCTCGCGAGATCTCGACGCTCTCGACGGCGATGGCATCGCGGTCGTACCCCGCCGCCGCAAGGGCTTCGAGGAACCCCTGGGTGCGGCCCTCCATGGCCGGGTGGCCGGCCGAGGTCAGGATCGCCGGCCGGCGGCGCCCGAGCGACGCCATATGACGCGCGACGAGGTGGCCGATCTCGACGTCATCGAACCGTACGGCGGGGAAGTCGTAGTCGTGCTCGCCGATGAACACCACGTTCGCCCCTTCACGATGGGCGGCCTCGAGTTCGGCGAGGATCAACTCCCGGTCCGTACCGACGAAGCTGGCGCTGGTCACGACCAGGGCCAGCGGACGCAGGCCACGCAGGATCCGTAGCGCCGCAAGGTGCGTCTCCGCGTCGGGCCCGACCGCGGTGATGCTGACGGCAACGTCCCGCTCACGACCGGCTTCCTCCATGCCGGCACCCATCGCGGCGATGGAGGCGGTGCGCGGATCACCGCCCAGTAGGACGACTCCCGAGCGCTGGCCACGCAGCGCACGAGCTGCCTGATTACTCACGTAGCCGAGGGCGTCGGCCACAGCCAGGACACGCACCGAGAGATCGTCGCTGACCGCGCGGCCGCCGCCGTTGAGGACCCTGGAGGCCGTCGACGGCGACACACCTGCCACCCTCGCAACGTCCCGGAGGGTTGCGGTGCCCGTCGGCTGGTCAGCTGCCACCGATTCGACTCCGATCGTCACGCCGGCCCGGGCCGGCGACTGCGTGCATGGTCATAGCATCGCTCAGGGACGCGATGGGACAATCATTGCGTGGCCAAAGACAATGACGACGGAGCAACGACTCGATCCGGGGCCAGGCGTCCCGTCGTCACCTTGCGGGACGTCGCCAAGGCGGCGGGCGTCGGTCTGGCGACGGCATCGCGAGCCCTGGATCCGGCGTCTCGCTACGTGACCGACGACGCGCGCCTGCGAGTCCACGACGCCGCGACCAAGCTGGGGTACCGCCCGAACTCGTCGGCTCGCGCGACCACGACCGGCGCGACCCCGACGATCGCCATGGTGGTCTCGGACATCCGCGACCCGTACAACGCCCAGTTGGTCCACGGGGCGATCAACGCGGCTCGGCACCGCGGCCTGATGGTCACGATCAGCGGGACCGAGCACGCCGCCGACGACGAGGTCCGGGTCATCCGGATGCTGCGCAGCCAGCGACCACTGGCCCTCGTGCTCGCCGGAGCCCGGGGCGGCACGAACACCTCGCACGCGGCGCTCTTGCGCGAGCTCGAGCGGTACGAGCGCGACGGCGGCCGCATCGTCGTGGCCGGCGAGGACGAACTGCCTTTCGACACGGCGATCGTTCCCCGGCGCGAAGGCGCCCGGCTCCTGATCACCTCGCTCGCCGAGCTCGGCTACCGCTCGGTCGCGTTGATCCGGCCGGACGGGGACTCGTCGGGCGTCCGGTCCTGGGAGACCGGGATCGCCGAGGGAGCCCGGCAAACGGGAGTTCACGTCGACCACGTCGCACACCTGCGTGACGTTCCGATGTCGCGCGAAGGCGGGTACGCAGCGGCGACCGAGTTGCTGTCGGCCCGCCGCGCGGACGTCGACGCGCTGGTCGCGGCGACCGACACCATGGCCCTCGGGGCAATGAGCGCGATGCGGACGATCGGGCTCGTTCCGGGCACCGACATCGGCGTGGCAGGCTTCGACGACGTCGTCGACGCCGATGACGTCACTCCAGGTCTGACCAGCGTGAACCTCGCACTGGAGGCCGTCGGAGCGGCTGTGGTGGACATGGCGACGTCCGTTCCCGTGGAACAGCGGCGGGCCGAGCACTTCGAGGCCCGCATCACGGTCCGCGCGAGCACCCCACCGCGTGGATGACATGACGGTACGGCGTGAGCCGGCTGGACCCACGCCGTACCAGCGCGTCCTACTGTGCGGCGCTGATTCCTGACTTGAGCTCGCCGATCAGTCCGTCGGCGGCCTGCTGCGGCGTCTTCTTGCCGAAGAGCACGTCCTGCAGGTAGCGAAGGATCAGGGTGTCGGTGTCGCTGGCGCCGTTCGGGACGATCTCCGGGGCCTGCCCCAGGTCGGGCGTCATGGCGTCGGTGTAGTCGACGACCTTCTTGTCATTGGCGTCCAGGTGGCCGGTGATCGCCTTGACGACCGTGGGATTGGCGGGCAGTCCACGTTCGGTGCCGAGAATGGCCCCCGCGTCCGGGTCGTTGACCATGAAGTCGACGAACAGGGCGGCCTCGGCCGGGTGTGGACTCTTGGCGGAAACGGACCAGTACATGCCCGGCTTGAAGTAGAAGTACTTGCCGGCGTTCGCATCGGTCGGCAGCTTGGCGACGACGACGTTCGCATCCCCCGCGGCCTTGGCGTACGCCGTCAGCTGGGACACCTGGGTGAAGATCATCGCGGATTTGCCGGTGGCGAAGTCGGACTGTTCGAGAGTCGCCGAGGCCTGCTCGGCGAACTGGGACGCCGGCTGCGAGGCGCCGTCCTTGGACCAGTCGAGGGCCCGCTGGAAGTAGCCGGCCACCGTCTCGGGCTTGATGACGATCTGGCCGTCCTTGAACATCTGGTCGCCGGCCTGCCGGGCGGCGAGTTCCAGCGAGTACTCGTTGCCCCACGGGGTCGTGCCGTACACCTTGCCGCCGGACTTGTCCGTGATCGACCGCGCGAACGCGTCGAACTGGTCCCAGGTCCAGGTGTTCGTGTCGGGGAGCGAGATGCCGAGCTTGTCGAGGGTGTCCTTGTTGACCAGCAGACCGAACGCCGTGGTGGAGATCGGCATCGCGTACAGGCCGTCCTTGGTCCGCCCCATCCCGAGCACGGACGCGTCGAGAGCGGACGTGTTGAGTTGGCTGATCTTGGACAGGTCGGTCAGCGCGCCGCGGTCGGCGTACGAGGCGAGGTAGAGCTGATCCATCTGGATGACGTCGGGAGAGTTCCCGCCGGCCGTCGCGGTGGCGAGCTTGTCCCAGTAGCCGTTCCAGTCGGAGAACTCGCCGGTGACGTGAATGGTCGGATGCTTCTTCTCGAATGCGGCGATCGCGGTCTGGGTCAGCTTGGTCCGGGCGTCGCCGCCCCACCAGTTGACCCGGAGGTTCACGTCATCCTGGCTGAGCTCGGCCGGCTTGCCCGACCCGGCGTCGGTGCCGACGCCACAAGCGGCCAGACCGAGGGAGGCCAGAGCGATCGTGACCGCGCCGGCGGCAGCGCGTCGAATTCTCAAACGCATGGCTGTTGTCCTGCTTTCTGGATGGAAGGTGCCCGGCTACTTGCCGCCGGTGGTCGCGATGCCGCGGATCAAGTACTTCTGCCCGAAGGTGAACGCGAGGAACAAAGGGATGACCGAGACGACGCTCATGGCGAACATCGAGCCGTACGACGACTGCGACTGTGCGTCGACGAACGACCGCAGCGCGACCGGCACCGTGTAGAGGTTGGGATCGGTCAGGTAGATCAGCTGGCTGAAGAAGTCGTTCCAGGTCCAGATGAAGGTGAAGATGGCCGTGGTCGCCAGGGCCGGGGTCATGAGCGGCAACAGGATCTGGAAGAAGATCCGGCCGTGGCCCGCACCGTCGATCCGGGCGGCCTCGTCCAGTTCCCGCGGTAGCCCGCGGATGAACTGGACCATCAGGAAGACGAAGAAGCCGTCCGTGGCCAGGAACTTCGGGACGATCAGCGGCCAGAACGTGTTGATCAGGTGCGCCTGCGCCCAGATCACGTACTGCGGAACGATCACGACATGGATCGGGATCATGATCATCAGCAGCATCAACGCGAACGCCGGCTTCTGGAACCGGAACCTCAGTCGCGCGAAGGCGTAGGCAGCCATCGAGCAGGTCACCAGGTTGCCGATGATCGCGCCCAGCACCACGACCGCCGAGTTCAGCAGATAGGTACTGAACGGCCGGGTGAGCGCCGACCAGCCACGGGTGTAGTTCGAGGTCTCGAACGTGTTCAGCAGCAGCGACGGGTTGGAGAAGATGTGCCCGTCCGGCCGCAGCGAGCTGACGAGCATCCAGAGCACGGGATACAGCGCAAGCACCACGGCCGCGATCATCAGGACCTGCCGCGCGATCAGCCGGGTCCGGGTCCACCAAGTCTCAGTCGTCATAGTGCACCCAGTACTTCGAGGCCCAGAAGTTGATCGCGGTGAAGGCGCCGACGATCACGACCAGCAGCCAGGCCAGCGCGGACGCGTACCCCATCCGGAACGAGCCGAAGCCCTCCTGGTACAGGTACAGCGTGTAGAACAAGGTCGAATCGCTGGGACCGCCGGTGCCGCCCGACACCACGAAGGCCTGCGTGAACGCCTGGAACGAGTTGATGATCGCCAGCACGAGGTTGAAGAAGATGATCGGAGTCAGCAGCGGCAGGGTGATCGAGGTGAAGGTGCGCCACGTTCCCGCGCCGTCGGTGGAGGCGGCCTCATAGAGCTCGCGGGGAATCTGCCGCAGGCCGGCCAGGAAGATCACCATCGGTGAACCGAACGTCCAGATGTGCAGCACGATGATCGTCCACAGCGACGTACCCGGGTTGGCGATCCAGCTGGTGTGAGTCTGCAGGCCGAAGAAGCCGAGGACGCTGTTGAAGAGTCCTTCGCCGCCGAAGATCAGCCGCCACAGTACGGCGATCGCGACGCTCGACCCCAACAGGGACGGCAGGTAGAACGCCGACCGGTAGAACGTGAGCCCGCGCATGCCACTGTCCAGCAGGATCGCCAGGGCGAGCGCCACGATCAGCTGGCCAGGCACACCGACCAGCACGTAGACGAACGTGACCCTCAGCGAATGATGCAGCCGATCGTCGGAGAACATCCGGACGAAGTTGTCCAGACCGACGAACTTCGGGTCCTGCAGCAGGTTGTAGTTCGTGAAGGCGAGGTACAGCGAGGCGATCAGGGGGCCGATCGTCAGCGCAACCACTCCGACCAGCCAGGGCCCGAGGAAAATCAGGGCTGCCTTGTTGTCGGGCGTGTCGCCCTTGGCTCTCGGCCCGCCCCGGCGTCTCGTCAGCTGCTGCAACTCGGCAACGCTCATGCGTCCCCGCCTCTCAGCGACGGCTGGTCAGCCTCGTCGCCCATCGCACCACTCCTCTGCTCGAGGGAACGGCATGCCGCGGCGCCGGCCGATCCCCGGTGACAACACTCTGGAACTGCGGCCATCATGACAACGGTTCCAGAGTTCGTCAACATCGCCTATGCTCACTGTCCAGTCAGCGAGAACCCTGGAAATCGTCGGTGTTGAGCTCAGCTAAGTTGATTCGGCCATCGCAGTGAGCGCGTCATCTGACGTGACGGTTCCATGTCGCACCTTGGACACCATCGGAGATGCCATGACCAGCAGCTATGTCGCTGAAAGCCGCGACGGCGGAACCCTTGTCGCAGCGCGCGATCAGGCGACAACCGTCGCGCTCGCCGGCGCCGAGGACAGGGCCGTCCGTCGCGCCGCCCAAGACCTCTGCCGGGACCTGGAGACGGTCTGCGGAGCCCACGCGACGATCTCGGCGCAGGCAGCCGGGGCGCGGCTGGTGATCGGGACCATCGGGGTGTCACCGGCGATCGACGAAGCGATCGCCCGCGGCGACCTGGACGTCTCGGCGCTCACGGCGCCCGGTGACGGGTTGCGCTGGGAAGGGTTCGTGATCCAGGCCGGCCCGGACGCGGTCTACCTCGCCGGCGCCGACCGGCGCGGCACGATCTTCGGCATCTACGACCTGTGCGAGGCGATCGGAGTCTCGCCGTGGCACTGGTGGGGCGACGTTCCGGTCCGCCGGCGCGAGCACGTCACCATCGTGCGCGGAACCAGGGCCGATTGGCCGTCCGTCCGGTACCGCGGGATCTTCCTGAACGACGAGGAGGAGCTCGACGCCTGGGCTCGCAGCCACACCGCTGACCGCACGATCGGACCGGAGACCTATCGGCGCGTCTTCGAACTCCTGCTGCGCCTCAAGGGGAACTACCTGTGGCCGGCGATGCACGTCAACGCGTTCAATCAGGACCCGGCCAACGGCCGGCTGGCTCACGCGATGGGCATCGTGATCGGCGGCAGCCACTGCGACATGCTGCTGCGCTCGAACGAACACGAGTTCGACCCATGGGTCGCCGGCCAAGGTGAGCCTGTCGTGTACGACTACTCGTTGCCGGGCCGCAATCGGGGCAAGCTGCTCGAGTACTGGCGCGGAAGCATCGAGCAGAACCGTGGCTTCGAGGTCACCTGGACCGTGGGCATGCGCGGCATCCACGACTACGGGTTCTCCACCGCGGCCATCGACGCCGACGGCGCGCTGAGCGAGTCGGAGAAACACACGGCGCGGGTCCGTCTGCTCGAGCAGGTCATCGCCGACCAGCGCGCGCTGCTCGCCCACGAGCTCAGCGACCGCGCTGACGAGGTACCCCAAATCTTCATCCCGTACAAGGAGGTTCTGCCGCTGTACGACGCGGGCCTGCGCGTACCCGATGACGTGACTATCGTGTGGGCCGACGACAACTTCGGCTACATCCGCCGTTTCCCCTCCGGGGAAGAGCGCGAACGCTCCGGCGGCCACGGCTTGTACTACCACTCCTCCTACTGGTCACAGCCGCCACGCAGCTACCTCGCGACGTCCTCGACTCCACTCGCGCTCATGCGCCATGAGCTGACCAAGGCATGGGACCACGGGATCCGCCGGCTCTGGGTCGACAACGTCGGTGGGCTCAAACCGCTGGAGATCGAGACGGAGTTCTTCCTGCGATCCGCCTGGGAGGCCGGCAAGGAGTCTTCCACCGCCGATGTCGTCGGCTTCGTCGAGCAGTGGGCGGCCAAGACGTTCTCCGGCGGCCACGGCCCGCACATCGCCCACCTGTACGCCGAGTACTACCAGCTGGCCAACCAGCGCAAGATCGAGCACCTGAGCGCGAACACGTTCACGCAGTCCGGGTACGGCGACGAGGCCGGACGCCGGCTGGACGCCCTGCACCGCCTGTACGTGCGGACCAACGAGATCCACGGCGCCCTGCCCGCCGACGAGCGGGACGCCTTCTTCCAGCTCATCGGCATCAAGATCCACCTCGCCTATCTGACCAGCGCGCAGTTCCGGTACGCCGACCGCAGCACACTCGCCTTCGATCAGGGCAAGGTGTCTGCCGCCGACCACTACCTGACGTTGTCGCGCTCGTTCGACAGCCACAAGCGGGCGGCGGTGCACTACTACAACCACACGATGTCGGGCGGGAAGTGGGCACACATTTTCACTCCCGACGAGTTCCCGCCGCCGGTGATGGCTCTGTACCCAGCGGCAAAGCCGGCCCTGTCGATCGGCGCACCCGGTCTCGGCGTACTGCCGTGGGGCGACGACGTAGCGACCGAGGACCCCCGACTCGATTTCTGGCCGTACGGCGCCACCACCAAATGGCTCGAGGTCTTCACCACCGGTGCAGGCGGCCTGAAATACCAGGTCGCCGCCGACGACTGGATCGAGGTCTCCGCTCTGTCTGGCGTCATCGACACCGAGGCTCGTCTCTCGGTGAGTGTGCCGGACGCGCAGGCCCGGCGCGGGCAGTCAGGAACGATCGTGGTCCGCAACCTCGACGACGACACGGAGGTCGCCGTCACGGTGAGCGTCCCGTCCGTCCCCGCTCCCGATCCGGGGTTCATCGGCTCCGTCGAGGCCGACGGGTACCTCTCGATCGATCCGTCGCTGCCCGAGCGCCGTCTCGACGGTGCCTCGTCGTCGTGGGCGACGGTGCCCCATCTCGGGCGGTACGACAACAGTGCAGCGGTCGCCCGCGGAGACCGCGATGCCGTTCTGGAGTACGACGTACACCTCGTCACTGCCGGAGCGCATCTGCTCGAACTCCACCGGCTTCCCACCCTCGACGCCACCGGCCGGATCCGGGTCGCAGTCAGCGTCGACGATGCCGCGCCGGTAGTGATCGAATCGCCGACCACCGACGAGTACCGCGGCGCCTGGACGACCGCCGTACTGGACAACGTCGAGCTTCTCCAGGCTCGGCTGCCCTATCTCGACGCCGGCCGGCACACCCTCCGCATCCAGGCCGTCGATCCGGGCGTGGCCGTCTCCAAACTCGTGATCTACACCGGTACGCGGCGCAGTTCCAACCTCGGCCCGCAGTTCAGTCAGCACACCGCACGGCCGACACGATCGATACCGGAGCCGGCGCCCGACCTAGTCGACGAGCAAGAGCTCGCCCGCGTCGCACGAGACATCTACCGCACCGATCCCGACGCGGTGCCACCGCCGCCGGTCGTGTACGCCGGACACGGATTCTGGGACACAGACACAACGTTCAAGCCCAACCAGGCGGTGGCCCAGGAGACCCTCGCCGCACCGCACTCCTGGACCCGTGACGACGGGACGAAGAACGTCCTCGAGGATCTCGGTGCCGGCGTCGTGGTCGAGGAGGGCGGTGTCCTCGCGCTCGAGGCGGAGTACGCGCTCGTCAACCAGGCCAGCGCATGGACGACACCGAGCCTCGATGCGGAACCGGTGACCTGGTCTCACACGCAGGCCGAGACCGGCGGTGGTTCCGGACTGGCCGTGCACATCGCCGAGCGAGGCCTCCGCTGGGACGACCCGGTGCGGGCTCCAGGGCTGCACTACTCCGTGGAAGTCACGAAGCAGGGCAGCTACCACGTGTGGTTGCTGGCGAAATACGACGACCGCGACGACGACTCGTGCTGGCTTGCGGTCGACGGAACCCCGCTGTCGCTCGACGCGCAGTACTCGGGTGGAAACCTGTACAGCTTCGGAACCCAGCAGATCTGGCTGTGGACGCTGCTGTCCGAGGTGGAGCTGCGCCCCGGACGACACGTGCTGTCGATTCTCGCCCGCAAGTCCGGGCTCCGCATCGACCGGCTGTACCTGACAACCGGCGATGAGGTCCCGCCCGCGGATGCGGACTGGTCCGCGAGCAGCCGCCACTGACCTGAACGCCCGAAGACGGGCATCGCGCACTCGGTTGCCTATGGCATCTTTGTTGCTGCCGTGGGTCACGAGGGCGTGGATCTCAACTATTGCTGAGGTTTGGTTCGTGGTGGGTGGTGTTGGTTGCCGTTCGTTTGGTAACGCGCCATCAAGGTATCAGCGGTGGGTCAGGTCGGAGGTCGACGATCGCAGGGCGCCGGTTGCGGCGTACTCGACTGTCGATGTGAGGTAACCATGAACGACTCCCCTGACGCACCCGCGGGCATGAGCCGGCGCCGGCTGCTCGGCACTGGCGCCGCGGCGGCCAGCCTGGCCGCGGCCTCGCTCGCGCTGCCGCCGAACGTCCGTACGGCGCTCGCGTCACCGCCCCCGAAGCACGGTGGGCTGAAGGACATCAAGCACGTCGTCATGCTCATGCAGGAGAACCGCAGTTTCGACCACTACTACGGGACGCTGTCCGGCGTACGGGGCTTCAGCGACCCCCGCGCGGCGCGACTGCCCAACGGCCGGAACGTGTTCTACCAGCCGGACCCGTCGAACCCGGACGGCTACCTGCTGCCCTACCGGCTGAACACCAAGATCACCGCCGCCCAGGCGATCCCGTCGATGAGCCACGAATGGACCGTGCAGCACGAGGCGCTGAACGGCGGGAAGAACGACAACTGGGTGCCCGCCCACATGGCCTCCGACGGCGCCACCGACGGCCAGTACACGATGGGGTACTTCACCCGCGAGGACATCCCGTTCCAGTTCGCCCTCGCCGAGGCCTTCACCATCCTCGACGGCTACCACTGCTCGGTCCTCGGCCCGACGGCCCCGAACCGGCACATGTGGATGTCGGGCACGCTCGACCCCAACGGCCTGGCCGGCGGACCGTCGCTGACCACCGGCGGCCCGGCGAACCAGTTCAGCTGGACGACGTACCCCGAGCGGCTGCAGAAGGCGGGCGTCAGCTGGAAGGTCTACCGCCAGCCCGGCGGCCAGACCGGAGCGGCGTCGATCAGCAAGTGGAAGCAGTTCGGCAGCGCGCAGCCCGGCGACCCGCTGTACGACAACGGCATGGTCACCCAGCCGATGGGCCAGTTCGAGTACGACGCGATGAACGACCAACTGCCCACCGTGAGCTGGATCCTCCCGCCGTCGGGCTTCGACGAGCACCCGGCCGCGCTGCCTGCCGCCGGGGCGACCTTCGTGGCCGGCAAGATCGACGCCATCGCCGCCAACCCCGAGGTGTGGGCCAAGACGGTGTTCATCCTGTCGTACGACGAGAACGACGGCATGTTCGACCACGTCGTACCGCCGACCCCCAAGCCCGGCACGCCCGACGAGTTCGTGTTCAAGACCTCCAACACCGGGGTGGACGGCGCCGGCCTGCCGGTCGGACTGGGCTTCCGGGTCCCGTGCATCATCGTCTCGCCGTGGACGACCGGCGGCTACGTCTTCTCCGAGACCTCCGACCACACCTCGCAGTTGCGCTTCCTGGAACGCATCACCGGCGTGAAGGAGACCAACATCAGCGACTGGCGTCGGGAGACCGTCGGCGACCTGACCGGCGCGTTCCGGTTCGGCGACTCGAAACACGCGCCGACCCTGCCGGACACCACCGGTCAGTACAACCTCGCCCAGTACCAGGCCTCCCAGCTGCCGCTGCCGACCATCCCCGGCAGCCAGCAGTCCGTCCCCCGCCAGGAGCCGGGCCACCGCCCGCACGTCAGCTGACGACGCAAACGGCCGCTCCCGCACGCCGGGAGCGGCCGCCGCGTCACGTGGCCGTTCGTGCTGTTGCGGGTCATTGGAACGGGCGTACCTCGACCTTGCGGTTGCAGGCTTTGGAGGCCTCGGCGGCCAGCCTGTGTGCTGTGTCGAGGTCGGGTACCTCGATGACCCAGAAGCCGCCGAGGTACTCCTTCGACTCCAGGTACGGTCCGTCGGTGAACAGCGGTTTCCCGTTCCGGTTGTCAATGACCGTGGCTGTGCCGGGCGCTGCGAGGCCGCCGACGAAGACCAGGTGCCCCGCGGCCTCGAGCCGGCTGTTGTACGCGCCCGGGGCATGCGGATCGCCCGGGCCGGCGGAACTGGTCTCGTCGTCGATCGCGGAAACTAGGTACCGCATCTCGGATCATCTCCTGTTGCTCGGACGGCGCCCCTCCTGGACAGCCGCTCACCCTTACTACGAGCACGATGGCGCAGATCCGACAGCTCCGGGCCGAATCCTGTTCACGCCGGATGACCTCGCGTCGTCGCGGCTCCTGCCCGAGCCCGCTCCGGTACTGGAGCTGAAGTTCGCGGCACATGGCCGGTGGTGCGTCAACTCAGCGGACACTTCTCCTGGGCGTTGTCACCCACGTTCGCCAAGCCCTGCAGAAACTGAGAGCCCGACGACCGTCACGCCGCTGGACTTGGTGGTGTCAGGGCTGCCTCCAGGTCGGCGGCTACCGCGTCCAGGTCTCGTGACATTGTTTCGGCGGTGCTGGATTCGCGGAGGGCTTCCATGCGAACCCGCCCGGAGCGTACGGCGTCTCGAAGGGCGGCTGCTCGGGCTTGGGCGGACTCGTCGGGTGCGGACGCCTCCAGTACGGTCAGGTGGTCGTCGGCCGCGGTCACGCGGCTCGCGGCGACGGCCCAGCCGCCGGCGGCTGCTTCGACCGACCCCGTCAGGCGTAGCTCGGGGATCAGCGACCGGGCGAACCACGCCACCTCCTCCTCAGCGGAGGCAAGGTCGTCCCACCAGGCCCGGCGATGCCGGCTTCGCACCAGGAGAGGTATCGCCACGGCGAGCCCAACCAGGAACGCGATCAGGACCCACCACACCCAGGACGGCGTATCGGATGTCTCGGACGACGTGGGTGCTATGGCCGGCGAGGTCGGCGGCGATGTCGGAGAGGCGGCCTGAGACTCGGTCGGCGCGAGGGTTTCGGTGCGTGTCTCTGTCTGGGTCGGCGCTGGGGGCGGCGCGGTGGTTTCGGTGCGTGTCACCGTCCGGGTGGGGTTCGGCTGGGTGTCGTCGGAACTGGGGGCCGTGGTTTCGGGGCGTGCCGGCGTCCGGGTTGTCTCGGTGTCCTCGGGACTTGGAGCGGTGGTTTCCGCACGGCCCGCTGACCGCGTCGGGCTGGGAACCGACGCCGTCCCTTCCGGCCGCTCGCCTGCTGAGCGCGAAGGCGCGACAGTCGGGGTGCCGACGGAGTCACCGCCGCCGCCGCACGAGCCGAGAACGAGGGCCACCACGGCCAGAACGACCAGTCGCATCACGCGCACCGACGACATCGTGCTCCCCCTCTGTCTCGCAGGGTCACCATCGTCGCGTCGTACGGCGTCCGCGGCATCACCCCCCAGGGGCGAGACTTGTCCCTCCTCGAGAAGCTCAGGCGCGTTTCGGTGGAAGATATAGGCCAGCAGCCGTCGGATCACCCGAAGGGACACCATGAACGCCCTGCAGAAGTTCTCACTCGAGGGCAAGGTCGCTCTCGTCACCGGCGGCAGCCGGGGCCTTGGACGCGCGATGGCCGAAGCACTCGGCGATGCCGGTGCCTCGGTAGCGGTGACAGCACGAACTCTCGCCTCGGCCCAAGCCGCCGCCGACGAGTTGAGCGAGCTCGACATTCGCGCGTACGGCGTACAGCTCGAGGTGTCCGATGTCGACGACGTCGAACGCGCGGTCGAGCAGGTGAGCACCGAGTTCGGCGAGATCGACGTACTGCTCAACAACGCCGGCATCGGCGTCGCCGGGCGGGCCTTCGAGACGCCCGATTCCGCCTGGCATGAGGTGTTCTCCGTCAACGTCGACGGGATCTGGTACTGCAGTCGTGCGGTCGGGCGCCGGATGGCGGAGCGAGGCGGAGGCACGATCGTCAACGTCGGTTCCATGTCGGCCGAGATCGTCAACCAGCCCCGCTGGCAGGCGTCGTACCTCTCGTCCAAGGCCGCCGTCCATCAGTTGACCAAGGCGTTGGCGGCCGAGTGGGCTCCGCACGGGATCCGCGTGAACGCGATGGCGCCGGGGTACTTCCTCACCGAGATGTCGCCCGTCGACCAGCCGGAGTTCAAACAGTGGTGCGTCGATCCCGCTGCCATGAAGCGCTACGGGCTGCCGCCGGAGTTGGGGCCGGTGGCAATCTTCCTGGCCAGCGACGCGTCCAGCTTCATGACCGGCTCGATCGTGAAGGTCGACGGCGGCTTCACCCTGTTCTGATCCACTCGTTCCCGGAAGGGTCGCTCATGGTAACCATTGGCATCGTCGGCGCCGGGCTGCGCGGGAGGCTGTTCGCCGAGGCTCTGCAGGCTCAGCCGGACGTCACCATCGTCGGCCTCGCGGAACCCTCGGCCAAGGTGGCCGAGGACGCGCGGGACGCCACCGGCCTGCCCGTCACCGCGTCGCACTCCGAGCTGCTCGAGAAGTTCGATCCGGACGCCGTGATCGTGGCGACCCCTGACTTCGCCCACCGCCAGATCGCCGTTGACGTGGCTGAAGCCGGTAAGCACCTGCTGATCGAGAAGCCGGTCGCCACCACCTCGGACGATGCCCATGCCATTGCCGCGGCGGTTCACCGCGCGGGCGTTCGATGCCTCGTCGGCTTCGAGAACCGCTGGAACCCGCACGTGGTGCAGGCCAAAGCGGCGATGGCGTCCGTCGGCGAACCGATCACGGCATCAGCCACCCTGAGCAACTCCTTCTTCGTTCCGACCACCATGCTGTCGTGGGCGGCTCAGTCCTCGCCGGCCTGGTTTCTCATGCCGCACACCGTCGACCTCGTCCTGTGGCTCACCGGCAGCAAGCCCGTGTCGGTGAGCGCGGTGGGATCGCGTGGTGTCCTCGCCAAGCGCGGCATCGACACCTGGGACGTCGTCCATGCGCTGCTCACCTTCGACGACGGATCGACCGCGACGCTCTCGTCGGCGTGGACGCTCCCGGATGCCGGTGACGGCATCGTCGACTTCCGGTTCCAGGTGATCGGCACCGAGGGGTCGGTGACCGCGGATCTGTCGCATCAGGGTCTCACCGTGGTGAGCGACAAGTACCGGTCGGCGTGGCCGGTCTCCGGCCGGATCGGCCGATCACAGGTCGGCCCCGCCGTGTGGATGGTTCAGGACTTCGCGGCGGGACTCGTCGACGGCGGCGACCTCGGGCCGGGCATCGACCACGGCGTACTGGTCACGGAGATCATCTGCGCGATCGAGCAGTCGATCACCACCGGACAGAGCGTGAACCTCAGCCACTGACCTTTCAAACGTGAAGGGTGTCCGTGGCGTTGGTGAACGTTGTCCCGCGCCTCGGGGAATTCGATTGCCTGAGTGTTCCCGTGCCCGGCAGCAGGTCCATAGCCTCGAACGGCAATCGCCTGATGAGGAAGGAATCTGCATGTCTGCAGGAGACCTATCGCGCCGACGCGTCCTGGCAACCGGCTTGGCAACCGGCCTGGGTGCCGGCATCGCCGCAGCTGTCGGCGGTGTGGAGCTACCCGCCGTGGCGGCCGAGACCACGCAACCAGCGGCGCCGACGTTCAAGCCGGTGAGCATGGTGCTGCACACGCACTCGTGCTTCAGCGAGGGCGGCAGTTACGCCGCAGGTGGCGGCGGCGCCAGCATGCTTTCGCAGTTGGAGCAGGCGACGAAGAACAACATCGACGTGGTCTGGTGGACCGATCACGACTGGCGGATGGAGGCGTACGGCTACTACGACGGCATCGCCTTCGACGGTACGGACGAGGACGGCGACCTGGCGTGGTCGGTCCAGAACGAAGGCACGGTCGGCGGTACGGCGCATGCGTTCATCGACGATCCGCACAGCCCGGACGAGGACGGCAAGGCGTTGCGCGTCAAGGCGACCGGGACGGCGGCGGACTGGGGTGTGTCGTACCTGTGGGGCGACCCCGGCAACAGCTTCTTCTCGACGAACATCTCCGACACGACGCTCACCATCGACGTACTCGGTGAGCAGATCGGGCCCGACGCCGAGCTCGTCGTACAGGTGGAGACGTCGTACCGGCCCGAGATCAACGGCCGGCCGGCGGGTGTCTACGTCCTGGAGTACCGCGTCGGTACGACGAGCGCCCGGGTGCTCGAGAAGCCGCTGACCGGCGTCGTGTCGGTGCCGGTGAAGGACGGCTGGCAGACCCTCACGATGCGTCTGCTCGACGACATCAAGGCGTTCTGGCCGGACCTGATCGCCGAGGACTCCGGACTGGCGCGGCTGCGGTACGGCGTTCGCGCCCGCAACAACGCGACCGCGCAGGCTGTCTTCGACCACCTCCGGATCATCCGCACCCGTGACCCGTTGCGGTGGCCGGTCAAGACCCAGCAGAAGCTGATGAAGGCCTACGCGAAGCAGTACCCGAACGTGAAGCAGTTGCTGGCGGCCGAGGTGTCGATGGTCCGGCATCTGAACGTCTTCATGGAGAACTTCGAGCTGTACCCGTACCCGGACCAGGGCAAGGCACCCAAGCTCGACGGCTCCGTGGAAGGTACCGAGAAGGTCGTGCGCTGGTACCAGGAGCGCGGCGCGATCGTCCAGTACAACCACCCGGACATCAAGCCGGCCGAGTTCGTGCAGACCCGGGCGCTCGGAACCGATCTGACCGAGGTGGCCAACGCCGATGGCGACTTCGACGTAATCCACGACCGGATCAACCAGTACGACGCGGCCGCGCGCAACGCGATCTTCCTGACCGCGACCAGTCAGGTCGACGACCACGCCGGACGGAACTGGGGCGGTAAGTCCCACCTGTACACGACCTCGGTCTGGTCACCGTCGAAGGAGGCGAGGGACCTCATCGCGGCACTCCGGTCCGGGCAGGCCTGGTGGTTCCATCAGAGCCTCTGGCCGACAGGGCGGCTCGACCTCGCCATCCGCGGCCGCCGTGCGATGGGCCGGGTCATCCAGACCACGGCGGCCGCGATCCCCGTCGAAGTCATCGCGCAGAATCTGCCCGCAGGCTCGACAGTGCAGGTCGTCGTCGGCCTCTGCGACCGTTCCGGCGCAAGTACGCCGTCCATCGAGAAGTACGCCGTACCCGCCGACGCCTTCACCCACGACTCCACCACGTTCACCCTCGAACGCGGCATCGGCAGCTACCTCCGCTTGGAGGTGTACGACGCCGACAACACTCTCATCGGCTTCAGCAACCCCCTGTGGCTCCTCTCCCCGCACGACAAGGTCGCCATACCCCACGCCCGCCGACTCACTTAGGGCGCGGATCGCAGATAGGACAGGACCGCTAGTACGCGCCGGTTGTCGTCATGTGACTCGGGCAGCTCGAGTTTCTGCATGATCTGCCGGATGTGTGCTTCGACCGTCTTGGGGCCGATGGCCAGCTGCGATGCGACGGCGTCGTTCGAACGACCCTCGGCCATCAGGCCGAGCACCTCTCGTTCGCGAGCGGTCAACGCATCCAGCGGCTGTCGGCGCTGCGGCCGGCGCATCAACCGGGTGACGATGGTCGGGTCGATCACGCACTCGCCCTCGATCAGACGGTTCAGCGCGTCCACGAGGACCGCGACGTCGGACACGCGTTCCTTGAGGAGGTAGCCGACGTGATCCGGAGCGTCGGTGAGCAACCGCATGGCGTACTCCGACTCGAGGTAATGGGAGAGCACGAGGACGCCGAGGCCCGGATGCTGTTCTCTGAGCCGGCGTGCGGCGGCGATGCCCTCGTCGGTGTGGGTCGGCGGCATCTTGATGTCGACGATCACCACATCCGGAGCGGTCAACTGGACCTCTCGCATCAACACGTCGGCGTTCTCGGCCGTCCCGACGACGTCACACCCGGCATCGGACAGCAGGCGGGCCAGTCCTTCCCGCATGAGCATCGAGTCGTCAGCGACAACGACCTTCACGCGATCCTCCTCCCGTCCAGATCATCTTCGACCGGAATCCGCGCCACCACCAGCGTGCCTCCGCCGGGACCGTCGCCTACGGAGAAGTGTCCGTTGAGAGCCTCGACACGGTCCGCCAGTCCGCGCAGGCCTGAACCACGCGGGTCGGCACCGCCCACCCCGTCGTCGACCACGGTGGTGACGACGCCGACCGGATCGGGCTCGACGCTCACCTGGACGCGAGTGGCGTTCGCGTGCTTGGCGATATTGGTCAGGGCTTCCGAACACACGAAGAACAGGGCCGCCTCGACGGCCGGCGGAAGGCGACCGACCGAAACGGCCAGCTCGACCTGCAGCGGGGCTCGAGCAGCCAACACAGGTAGTGCTGCCGCGAGGCCGCCGGATCCGAGGGGCGACGGCCGCACTCCCTGCGCGAACTCGCGGAGCTCCGTCTGTGCGCCACGCACCTCGGCCACCACCTCCGCCAGACCATCTGCGGAAGACCCACGCTGGACGTCGGCGACCAGCCGCGCCACCTGCCCCAGGCGGCGTTCGGCACCCAATGCCAACTCTGCCTCGAGGGCACGCCGTTGGGCATCGGCAGCCTCCACGATCCGCCGACGGGACGCGGCGAGTGCACTCACTCGGGCTTGCACCTCGGCACGCATCCTCGCATTCGCGACGGCGAGGTTGAGAGCTGCACTGACCCCATCCACGAGCTTGTGGTCGTCCAGAACCGCGTTGTCGTGGACAAGTACGGCGACCGGCTCGCCGCCGTCGGTGACCGTCGTCGTCGACCGACCGTCCTCGGCATCGGGCAAGGCCAGGGGTACGCCGCGTTCGTCGACGTACTGCGCCTGGTCCGGCACCCAGTAGCCGACTACAAGGGTCGGATCGCCCAGCGCTTGCTGCAACTCCCCCCGCAAGCCGCCGGTGCCGGTGCCTCCGCCGAGTTGGGTCACCAGATCCGACAGGGTCGCATCGGTCCACCGGCCCGATCGCAGGTCGGCCGTGAGTACCAGCGCCAGTACCGCGATCGTGGTGTCGTAGACGAACAGGACCAACCGGTCGGCCTCCCAGCCGAGCAGCAGGTTGGCACAGCTGAAGGCCAGGACGGCGGCGAAGGTCAGCGCTGCGATCAACGCCGGCCAGCCTGCTTTGCGTGCGCGACCAGAGGTTCGCGCGAACACGTCCACGGCCGCGGCGGCGACGAGAACGGCCAGACCGAGCGTCAGCCAGGGGGTACGGACGACCGCCTCGAGCAGCGACACGGCGTACGCGAGCATGACGGTGATCGTGGCGATCGGGCGGCGAAGACGGCCGGTCGGATAGGAGATGTGCAGGTGGACCAGCGGCCCGCGATGCAGGAAGAGGAACGGGGCGACAAACGTCCCGAGGAACCAGCATCCGGCGGCCGCGATCATGATCACACCGACCCGCCGGCCGGTCCTCGACCTACGCGCGAACAGTCCGCAGCCCAGAAGAATCAGCCCGACGGTTGAGTCGGCGAGAACCGTGACCGTACTGCCTCCCACTCTGCTCATCCCGCCAGTGCATCGAGGGCTGTGCCCGAGAGGTCGTTCTTGGCGATGAACCCGCGGGCCTTGCTCTTGCCGAGCCGCTCCCGGTACGACGAGATGTCGCGGCTCGAGGTCAGAATGACAGCCGGCGGTGGCTGCCCGTCCTGCATGATCTGCTCGCACACCAGGAATCCGTCGATGTCCGGGAGCGCCACATCGAGCAGGACGAGATCCGGGGCGAGGGCACGGGCCGCCGCGACCGCGGATGTGCCGTCCTCGGCCTCGCCGATCACGTGGTATCCCTCCGCCTCCAGCAGAGCCCTGGCGAATGAACGGAAGCCGGCGTGATCATCCACGATCAGCAACGTGCGGCTCATGGGGTCATGCTCCTGGGCGGAGCCGCTACCTGTCAGTGACACGGACCCAGGCATGAGTTGTCCAGACGGCGTTGTCACCACACCGGCCGCCGGTCAGGTGGGTCAGCGTCAGGCGTGTGCCGTTGAAGGACCAGGTCGCCGTCAGACGGTCGCCGTTCGTCGACTCCTGGATCAGTTGGATCTGGTCGCGGAAGAGGCGGAACGTGCCCGCCCACCCGATCTCCCAGGGAGCGCCTGGACCACCGCGACGCTCGTATTGAGTCACGACTCCGTTCTTCAGCACCAACTCGAGAGTGGCTTCGTCATTCGGCGATCTGGGCGGTGCCGTGCCGGTACACGCCGCCACCACCACACCGTCCACCAGCTTCTGCTGGTAGGTACCGTCCAGGACGGTCTGAGGTCCGGTCGCACTACCGGTCCCAGAACACGTCGCCAGGTCCGGACCGGCGGCAACCGCCGCCTTCAGCTCCTCGATCGCGGCAAGCCAGGCGCTGGTCTTGTCGTTCGTGCCGAGCTGGTCGTAGACCGGCTGCAACGTCCTGCGGAGATCCCTGAGATTCTCGGCCGAAGCAACCGTGAAGGTCATTCCGGCCTGACACAGGCCGGAAGTGGCCGTCCCGTCCTCGGCCCGCAACGCGCCGAACGTCGGCGGCAGCACATCGTCCACCGCATCACGCAGCGTCTTGCGCTGACTGTCGTCGAGCGCCTTGTCGGCATCCTCGCCCATCAACAGCACCAGGGGTCTCGGCCACAGATTCACGTTGGCCGTCACGTAGCGAGCCGTCGCGGCGTAATGGTTGCCCAGGATCGAGTCCAACTGCTGTTCGTAGCCGTCGACTCCGTCGAGCTCGGCTCCGCTCGGAACCGCCCTCGACTCTGCTCCCCAGGCATGGAGAGTGGTCGCAGCAAGGGCGGAGTCCTGGATGGCAACGGTGGTTCCGGCGAACGCCTCGGGAGTCACCAGCGGCTTGCGTACGCCGAGCACTCGACGAAGCGGCCCTGGGAGCACGCCGATACCGACGACATCGATCGCATCGAGACCTTGCAGCATCTGCGCCGGAATGCCGGCCTCGAACACCTTCTCCTCGAGGTCGTAGCTGTCCACCAGCATCGGTGCCAGCAGGGCCTGGAAGCTCGTGACACCGGCCTTGTCCAGCACCCGGGCGCCGACCCATGCCATGTCGACCTTGCGTTCCTGAACGTCCCGCACGGTTCCGGACTCGTAATCCGCCTCGCTGTCGCGCCAGGAGTTCTTGAACTCGATCCGCAGTGATCCGCCCGACCGCCGATCCACATTCCCGGCCCATGCCTTCAGCTGAACCGGAGCCTCGTCGTTGGGCTGCGCGAAGGTGAGTACGCGAGTCTTTCCGTCCGCGTTGCCGCCGGCGCGATCCCGAGCCGGCCCCCGGCACGCGGTTCCGGCCAGGATCAGTCCTGCCACGACGGCGACCGTCGCCCATCCCCGAAGCTTCGTCGTGTGCATCGAGCACCTCCCCCGATCGATGCCGCTCACGCTAGGCACCGCGTATGCCCCCCACATCAGGGCTGGCCCTGAGTCCCGCGCCGCCAGTACGAGGGGAAGCCCTGTCCCGTTGCCGCATTCAACGGCAGACAATTACTCGATGTGTTGGAACACTCAGCGTATGCCCGTTCGGCTTGTGCTGGTCGGTTTGGGAGTGACGATCGGTCTGTTCACCGTGTCGATCGCGCACGAGGATCCCGGCTTGTCCTTCGCGCTGACCTCGACCCTTGGCACGACAACCCTGCTCGTCACCGGCTGGAGCCTGATGGTTGCCGGACTCGCCCTGTCGCTCAAGCGACCGCGGAACCAGGCAGCCCTCGGCCTCTACCTCGCCGGGTGTGCGTGGTTCCTGTCCGAATGGGACAACCCGGGAGGCTCCTCAAGTTGGGTCTTCTCGACCGGACTCGCCCTGTACGCCGCATTGCCCGCCGTGGTGACTCATGTCGCCCTGGCGTACCCGTACGGTCACCTCCGTACCTGGACGAACCGGACCGTCGTCGCACTGGGCTACGTAGTCACGATCGGCATCCAGGGACTGGCGAGCGCGATGGTCTTCGATCCCGGATCGCAGGGGTGCTCGGACTGTGCTTCGAACCTCTGGGTCGTCGCCGATCGGCCGGATACTCAGACAGTGGTCGACCTGCTCGGCGTACGAGCAGGAACTGCATGGGCCGTCATCGCCTTCCTGACCGTCATGTGGCGCGTGGTCAAAGCCAGTACGGCCGGGCGACGAGCGATCGTGCTGGTGTCAACATGCGCGCTCGGCTACCTCGCCCTGGTCGCCGGCATGTACGCCACCAGCCTCGGGCGCGGCTTCGTAGGAGCGAGTGACACCGAACACGATCTCTGGCTCGCGCAGGGGGTGGCGCTCTTCCTGCTGGCCGTCGCCGTCCTGGTCGACCTGGCCAGGGCACGGCTGATCCAACGCGCGTTGACTCGACTGGTGGTCGACCTGGGGCACGCAGCGCCGGCCGGTCGATTGCGGGATGCTCTGGCCGAGCGTCTCGGCGACCCGGGCCTCCTCATCGCCTACCCGATCGACGACGGCAGTCGCCATGTCGACGCGATGGCACGCGAGGTCGAACTGCCGCCGGCGGGCGATCGACGATCAACGACACTGAGGTACGCCGGGGCGGATCTCGCCGTACTCGTGCACCAGCCTGGCCTCTTCGATCATCCCGGTGCGGTCAGCGATCTGGCGTCCGCCGTCCATCTGGGACTTGAGAACGAGCGGCTGCACGCCGAGGCCCTCGCACAGCTGGCCGAGGTGCGCTCGTCCGGCGCACGGGTCGTTGCCGCAGGCGACGAAGAACGCCGGCGCCTCGAACGAGACCTTCACGACGGCGCCCAGCAACGTCTGATCGGACTGTCGCTGGCGCTGCGGCTCGCCCGGACCCGTCTCCCGCCCGGCGCTACCGAACTCGATGCGGCGGACACCGAGCTCCGGGAGACGATCGCGGACCTCCGGACTCTCGCGCACGGTCTGTCTCCAGTCATGCTCAAGGATGACGGCCTGCCCGCCGCCCTTCGCGCGCTGAGCGAGACCCTCGACCTCCGCGTCGATGAGCTTCCGGCGCAGCGACTGCCCGACGTACTCGAGACAACCGTCTACCTGCTCGCCGCCCAACTCGTCCGGCAGGCCACCACCTCGGTAACAGGCACGGTCACCAACGGCTGGTTCACCTTCGACCTCCAGGTCCAGGCCGACCACTTGGACCTGGGCGAACTCCCGGACCGAATCAACACCCTCGACGGCGGCCTGGAGCTTTCCCCAGGTCCCGACGGCACGACCCGCGTCGTCCTGCGCCTTCCGGTGTCCAGTTCCTGACAGCACAGTGGCGCCTGCGTGCCTGACCGGCCAGGGTTGAAGGTAGTCGAGGAACGGGAAGGGCGTATGACGAACAGCAACGCCGGCAAGGACCGCGAAACGACCGGGTTTCAGGAGCAGGCGGCGTACGACCAATCGATTGACCTGCGGACCGATTTCGTCATGGTCTACGGGCTCAACGACAGCACGCCGGAGCGCATTGCGCGGTGGCGCGAGGCCGGTTATCGCGTGCATCTGATGACCGGTATCTCCTGGGGCAACTATCAGGACTACCTAGATGGGCGGTGGGACGGCTCCGACCACTGGGCCGACGCTCAGGCCGCGGGCGACGGGTCGCCGATCCTGCACGGTCACAGCACCGATATCCCGTACATGGTCCCGACGTTCGGCTTCACCGAGTACCTGGTGCAGAAACTCCGCCCGATCATCGAGCTCGGTGTCGAAGGCATCCATCTCGAAGAGCCGGAGTTCTGGGCCCGCGCCGGCTATTCGGAATCCTTCAAGCGGGAGTGGCAGGCGTACTTCGGTGAGCCGTGGCAGGCACCGCACAGCACCGCCGAAGCGCACTTCCGCGCCGGCCAGCTCAAGCAGCACCTGCTCTCCCGCAGCCTCGACCGGGTCACCTCTGTGCTGCGCGACGAAGCCCTCCAGCAGGGTCGCGAGGTGCGCTTCTACGTCCCGACGCACAGCCTCCTGAACTACACCCAATGGCAGATCATCAGCCCCGAATCACGGCTGCGGACGCTGCCCTCGATCGACGGCGCCATCGCCCAGGTGTGGACCGGGACCTCCCGCACCCCCAACGTATACGCCGGGAAGGTCGCCGAGCGCACCTTCGAGACGGCGTACCTGGAGTACGGCATCGCGCAGGACCTCACCCGCGGCACCGACCGGCGGATGTGGTTCCTGCACGACCCGATCGAGGACCACCCGGACCGCACCTGGGAGGACTACCTGGCCAACTACCAGCGCACCCTCGTCGCGTCGCTGCTGCACCCGGGCGTCTCGCGGTACGAGGTGGCGCCGTGGCCCAACCGGATCTTCAACCGCCCGTACCTGCGCGAGGGATCCACCGAGCGGCAGCCGATTCCGCCGGACACTGCCACCAGCTACCTGATCGCCATGAACAGCCTGCGCGACCTGGACCAGCCTGAGGTGCGCTGGGCCGGCGAAGGACCGCGGATCGGGATCGCGCTCTCGGACACCGCCATGTTCCAGCGCTGGGCGCCCGGCGGTGAGAGCGGACACTACGACGGCCTGCAGGACGCCCTGGCACTCGAAGGCCGCGAGCAGCTGCATTTCTCCGACTTCTACGGCCTGGCGCTGCCACCGCTGTACGACGGGCAGCGGGTCAGCCCGGTCCAGCTGGAGAACGTGATCGACACTCCTGATGCACTGGACGACGTCGACGTACTCGTCCTCAGCTACGAATTCCAGAAGCCGCTTGCCCCCGGCATCCATTACGCGCTGGCCGGGTGGGTGAGCCGCGGCGGCAGCCTGCTGTACGTCGGCGACGGTGCCGACCCGTACCACGAGATCCGCTCGTGGTGGACCGCCCGCTACGACACCTGCGCCGACCACCTGGCCGAGGCGCTCGGCGCGGACCGCAAGGGCGACGGCGTGCAGCCGATCGGTCAGGGCCGGGTCCGGTTCGTTCCGACCCGGCCGGCCGACTTCACCGAATCACCGGAACGCACCGCCGAGCTGGTCGCGGCGATCCGAGAGTTGGCCGAAGGGGGCGGCCACCCCTGGAAGTCCACCAACTGGCTGTCCGTGCAGCGCGGTCCGTACCTCATCGGCGCCGTACTCGAGGAGGCCGGCGGCTCGCACGTTGTCGAGGGCAAATACCTCGATCTGCTCGACCCACAACTAGGCATCGTCCGCCGACGAGAGCTCGGCCCTGGCCAGCTCACCTGGCTCCGCGACCTCACCTACGACGATGAACCCCTCCTCGCCTCCGCCGGCCGAGTCGTCAACTGGCAACAAGACAAGACCACCATCCACTTCACCTGCGAGGCCCCGAGCGGCGTCCAGGTCACCACCGCCCTACGCGTCCCCGCCGAGCCCACCACCGTCCAAGCCGACGGCACCGACCTGCAGTACGACGCCGAGGATGGCGTGCTGTGGCTCCGCCATCCCGGCATCCCCACCGGCACCCACATCGAAATCACGTTCTGAGGAGTTGTTCGTATGGCTGCGTTGCGTGTCTTGTTTATCGGTGGGACTGGGATTATCAGCTCAGCGTGTTCGTGGCGGGCGGTTGGGGCGGGGCTTGACCTCGCGGTTGTCAATCGTGGGAAGACCTCGGTCCGGCCACTGCCGCCGGAGGTGCGGCAGCTCACGGCTGATGTGAATGATCCAGCGGCGTTCGCGGAGATTGCCGGTCAGGACTTCGATGTGGTGGTGGACTGGGTCGCGTTCACGCCGGATCAGGTGAACGCTCGCACTGATGCGCTGCGCGGACATGTTGGCCAGTACGTGTTCATCAGCTCCGCCTCGGCGTACCAGACGCCTCCGGCCCGGCTGCCGATCACCGAGTCGACGCCGTTGCGGAACCCGTTCTGGCAGTACTCGCGCAACAAGATCGCCTGCGAGGACCTCCTCACCACGCTGTACCGCGACGAGGGCTTCCCGGTCACGATCGTGCGGCCTTCACACACGTACGACCGCACCCTGGTCCCATTCGACGGCGGCTGGACGATCGTCGAGCGCATGCGCCGCGGCCAACCCGTCGTGGTCCACGGTGACGGCACCTCGCTGTGGACGCTGACACACCACAGCGACTTCGCCCGCGGATTCGTCCCGCTGCTCGGCCACCCGCGCACCCTCGGCGAGGCTTTCCAGATCACCTCCGACGATGTCCTGACCTGGGACCAGATCGCGCACGCACTCGCCGCCGCAGCCGGGACGACAGCGCAGATCGTCCACGTTCCTTCCGACGCCATCGCCGCCGTACACCCCGGGTGGGGCGACGGTCTCCTCGGCGACAAGGCCCACGCGGCGGTCTTCGACATGACCAAACTCCGCCGCGTGGTCCCAGACTTCGTCGCCACCATCCCGTTCGAAGCAGGAGCCCGCGAGATCGTCGCCTGGCACGACGAGGACCCGACCCGGCAGCGCATCGACCACGCCATCGACGAAGCAATGGACACCCTCATCGCCCGCTACACGCCCTAGGAGTCAGCCGACGCTCGGGGTGTCGGCCGGGTAGTTGTCCACGGAGAGCTTCTGCCGGACCAGGCTGGAGTGGCCGCCGGACAACTGATGCCGCAGGAACAGGTACGACTTGCCGTCGTCGTACAGGCGGTCGAAGTTGTCGTCGCCGTCGAAGTCGATCACCGACTGGTGGTTGGTGACATTGATGTCACCGGCAACCAACAGCTTCGAGGCGTTCCAGTTCACCAGATCGGTCGAGGTGGAGTAGCGAACTCCGTCGGCGGCTCGGTAGAAGGCGATGAAGTACCCCGACGGCTTGTGGTGTTCCGCCCGGTGTAGGTCAACCGGGCGGACAGAGCACGCCCGACGGGCCCTCCGGCAGCTCGCCGTACGTCGCAGAGTTCTGGCGCGGGACCCACCCGAGGTCCCGCGCCGCCGTACCAGGGCCGAACGGGCTGGTCGCGTTGGCCGAGATGCCGGCGAAGACGCCGTACCGCAGATCGGCCGTCAGCGCTGCCAGCACCAGCGAGCGCAAGTCGTCCGTGCCGATCCAGGTCCGGGCATAGCCGGCGTTCGGCGGCACGGGCCGGCAACCACCGAGCCTCAGGCACACCACCGAGGTCGAACTTCCGTATGCGGTCGCCGCCGCGGCCGCCTCGACGAAGGCCTTGCTCGCGCCGTACCGGCAGCACGGCAGTGGAGCACTCTGCGGATCGATCGGTTCTCGGGCCGCCCGCTGGAGGTAGCCGCCGAGCGCGTGCACCGAGCTGGCCACGACGACCCGCGAGACGTGGGCCGCCGCGGCGGCGTCCAGCACCGCGGCAGTCGTCGCAATGTTTGCCGGCAGCAACTGATCCCACGCCGCGTCGGGCCGCGGATTGCCGGCCAGATGGAGGACGGCATCAGCACCTGCGACCGCTGCGGCCGCAACGTCCGGGTCGCCGAGATCGGCAAGGAGGATTTCGCCCCAGCCGGCAGCTGGACGCTGGTCGACCACCCGGATGGCATGCTCGACCAGGACGGGGTGCAACAGAGTTCCGACGCCGCCAGAAGCGCCGGTGACGACGAGTTTCACCAGTTTGTGACGGAGCCGTCTGGGCGGTGGAGGCGGGGGATGGTGGCTGTCTCGGGCGGCTTTGCCTGGGACAGGTCCGCGGTGATGCCGAGGCCCGGGGCATCGGACGCGGTCAAGCGGCCTGGCTCGGCCACGATCGTGGAGGTGAAGGCACCCAGCGGCGCGGTGGCGCGGTGGGCCTGCTCCTGCACGCTCACATTCGGCAGCGCGGTGTTGAACTGCGTCGACGCCGCCGTACAGAGCGCGCCGATCGAGTTGTGCAGCGCCAACTGCACGTGGTGCGTCTCGCACAGCGCCGCGATCTTGCGCCCCTCGGTGAGCCCGGTGTGGCCGAGGTCGATCCGGGCGTGGTCGATCAGCTCGTCCTCGACCAACTGCCGGAACTCCCACTTCGTGCAGAGCTGCTCCCCCGCCGCGATCGGTACGCCGACCCGGCTCCGGAGCGACTTGTACGCCGACAGGTGCTCACTGCGCAGCGGGTCCTCGACGAAGAACGGCCGCAACGGTTCGAGCTCGCGGCACAGCTGCACCGCCTCGGCCAGGTCGAGCCGGGTGTGTACGTCGATCAGCAACTCGACGTCCTCCCCGAGTCCGGCCCGCAACTCCCGCATCAGCTCGACCGACCAGCGCACCGCGCGACGCGCGTCGTACTCCGGCTCCTGCGGGTCCCACGCCGTCAGCCGCAGATGCTTCCACCCCTGACCCGCCAGGTCGGAGGCATGGTTGAGTACGTCGTCCATCGACCCACCACGCACGTGTGCGTAGGCCGGAACGTAGTCCCGCGACCGCCCGCCGAGCAGCTCGTGCACCGGTACGCCGAGCGACTGCCCACGGATGTCCCACAGCGCGATGTCGATCCCGGCCAGCACCGATGCGTGGTGGCGGTCGGAGGGGAAGAACACCGACCGGAACCCCAGCTGCCAGATGTGCTCGATCCTGGTCGCGTCGACCCCGACGAGCAGCGGGCGCAGGTCCTCCACCAAGCCTGCCGCGGCCCGCTCGCGGCCGCGCATACCCACCTCACCGAGGCCGGTCAGACCGTTGTCGGTCCTGACCACTGCCACCAATGCCGGCCAGTCGTCGGCGGCCGGCAACGCCACCAGGTCGATCTCCTCGATCTTCATACCCTCACCCCATCACAGCACCTCTCCAGGGACGCGACGGCGGTCCCTTGACACCGGCATCGACCGCGAACAGGCACCCGCTGCCAGGCGCCGGATCGTCCAGGCCCAGCGAGGCGGTGGTGATCACCAGAGTGCTGCCCTGGAAGCAGACTGCGGTCGGTCTCGGCACCGGCAACTCGATCGTCGCCAGGAGCTCACCGGTCGGGGCGTATCGACGTACCTCGCTCGCGTCCCACACCGCCACCCAGACGCATCCGTCGTCATCCAGCGCCAGCCCGTCCGGGTTGCCGCCGGTGACCTCGACGACCGTACGCCGTTCGCCGAGCCCGGCACCGTGGACGGCGATCGCCTCCAACCGCCGATGCGGCAGCGTGTCCACGAAGTACACGGTCTCACCGTCCGGGGTGAAGTCGATGCCGTTGGCAACCGTCAGTCCGGACAGCGCCGTACTGACCGAGCCGTCGGGGTCGAGGCGGAAGAGGGCGGCATGCGGATCGCGGGGAATCGCCTGCGAGCCGGCCCAGAAGCTGCCGTCCGGGTGGCAGCACCCGTCATTCATCTGATCCTGGCCGGACGTCAGCCCGCTGACCAGCGGCGTGACGGTGCCATCCTCACCGAGATGCGCGAACCCGTCCTGCACCGTGAGCGCCCACCCGCCACCATCCTCGTCCACCGGTACGGCGACGCCGACGCGCGAGCCGATCTCGTACTCCCGCATCACCGTGAGCGAACCGCCCTCCAGGCGTCCCCGATGAACCCTGCCGGCCAGGATGTCCACCCAGACCAGCTCGCCGGTGCGCGGATCCAGCCGGGGCGACTCGCCTTGCACGTACGCCGCCGACGAGATCCGGTCAGCTCTTGACCGCACCGGCGATGCCTTCCACGAAGGTGCGCTGCAGGAACAGGAACACCACCACGATCGGCAGTACCCCGATACAAGCGGCCGCGGCCAGACCGGTCCAGTCGGTCGTGTCCTGGCCGTAGAAGCCGTACATGCCGACGCCGAGCGTGCGCAGTTCCGGGTTGCCGAGGGTGAAGACGAGCGGGATGAAGAAGGCGTTCCAGGCACCGATGAAGTTCATCAGCGCGACCGTCCCGACCACCGGCTTCGCCAGCGGCAGCATCACCTTCCAGTACGTGCGCAGGTAACCCGCGCCATCCATCCGCGCCGCCTCCTCCAGCTCCTTGGGGATGCCACTGAAGAAGCCCATGAACAGCAGCACGGGTACGACGAGGGCAGGCCCGGCCTGCGCCAGCGCCGCCCCGAGCAGGCCGTTGCCCAGTCCGATCCCGTTCACCAGCAGGAACGTCGGGATGATCGTGTAGCCGTGCGGGATGAACATCGTCGCGATCAATACGCCGACCATCACCTTCTTGCCGGGCAGGCCGGGCCTGGCCAGCGCGTAGCCCGCGGTGGACGCGACCAGCAGCACCAGGATCACCACGGCGATCGAGTACGTGATCGTGTTCGCGGTGTAGGTACCGAACTTCGCGGTCGTCCAGGCCCGCTTGAAGTTGTCCAGCGTGGCGTCGTCGGGCAGCAGCGACAGCCCGCCGAGGAGCATCTCCCGGGGCGTCTTGAACGCGGCCGAGACCATCCACACGAACGGATAGATCCAGACCAGGCACAGCGGCACCAGCACCACATGCCAGATGTTGCGCCGGGCAATCAGCCGCCAGCGGCCGGTCATGTCGCACTCCCACTCATCCGGCGCTTCAGGAAAGGTGTCTGCAGCAACGCCACGACCAGGGTGAGCACGCCGAAGGTCACTCCCGCCGCCGACGCGAACCCGTACCGGGGTGCTTGCAACTGTGGATCGAACGCATACCGGTAGATATAGGTCGGTACGACGTCAGTGGCGTAGTCCGGCCCGCCCTCGGTCACCGCCCGGACCAGGTCGAACGTGCTCAGGCTGCGCTGGAACACCAGCAACAGGATCACGATCGCGATCGGCGTCACCACCGGCAGCGTGACGAACCGCAGCGACCGCCAGAAGCCGGCGCCGTCGATCGCCGCCGCCTCCTGCAGGTCCTTCGGCACCGTCTGCAGCGCCGCGAGCCAATAGATCAAGGTGATGCCGAAGCCTTTCCACACGTCGATCGACATCAGCGTCGGCAGCGCGGTCGACGTGGAGCCGAGGAAGTTCACCGGCTGATCGATCAGGCCGGTGTCCAGCAGCACCTGGTTCACCAGGCCGCCGGCCGGGTCGAGCAGGATCGCGATCACGATGCCGATCACCGCGGTGGTCGCGACCACGGGCAGGAACAGCACCAACCGGTAGAGGTTGCGGAACCGCAGCCAGGTGTTGTTCAGCAGGATCGCCATCACCAGCGCCAGCGGCATCTCGACGAAGATCGCGGCCATCGAGAACAGCAGCGAGTGCCAGAACGACCGCCAGAACGCGGCCGAGCCCAGCACCTCGGAGAAGTTCAAGAGCCCGACCCACGCGGTCGGCGTACCGACACCGTCCCAGTCGAAGAACGCGTACACCCAACTGGCGATCAGCGGCCAGATCGTGAAGCCGCCGAACAGCAGCACCGTCGGCACCAGGAACAGGTAGCTCCACAGGTGCTTGCGGAACCGGCCCGGCCCGCGGCCCGGCCCGCGGCGCGGGCGCCCGGTGCGCCCGCGCCGGACCGGGGCCTGGTCGAGCTTTCGCTCGACGGTCTCGGTCGTCGTCATCGCGTCAGCCTCCCGGCGTGTAGTCCTTCAAGGGATCCCAGGTCGCGAAGGTCAGATCCTTGGCCGATCCCTGCTGGCCCTTGGCCTTCAGGCTCGCGGTCGTCTGGTCCAGGAAGGCCTGCAGGTTCTGGTCCAGCTTCGCGGCGGCCGGTGCGAACGGCTGGTTCTTGATGATCGAGCTGAAGGCCGCGTCGGTGTGCTTCAGGTCCGGCTTGGCCGCCAGCGCGGCGAGCACCGCGGTGCCGCCCGGGGTGGCCAGCTTCGGGCTCGGCACCCGGCGCATCCCGTCGGCGGCGACCTTCAGGATCGCGGCCTGGTCGGGGTTCTTCTCCGCCTCGGACTTCCACGCACTCTCCAGTGCGGTCAGTGTGCCGAACTTCTCGTAGTACGCCTTGTGGAAGGACTCCGACGAGAGGAAGTCCATCGCCTTCCATGCCTCGGCCTTGTGCTCGGACTTCGACGACATCGACCACAGCGGGCTGAAGGACTGCGAGATCGGCTGGTAGGCGCCACGTCCGGCGTCCGGCACCGGGATCCCGGTGACGCCCATCTTGATCTCCGGCGACAGCTTGCGGATCTCGGCCACGTGCCACGGCGCCGACGGGTACATCGCGAGTCGGCCGGCCGCGAACTCCTTGAACGCGCGGCTGCCGTCCCAGCTCTCCCAGCCGGGCATCATCACCTTGTTCGCCTGCATCCGGCGATTCAGCTCGACCGCTTCGACCAGACCGGGGCTCGAGGTGGCGGGCTTGCCGGTGCGGAAGTCGATCCCGGTCGCGGGCACCGAGTACGGCACCGCGGTGCCGGCCAGCATCTCGACGCCGACCGCCTTCGCGGCGGTGGGGGCATAACCGAAGTACTTGCCCTTGCCGTCGGCGGTGACCTTGGTGGCCATCTTCTCCAAGTCGGACCAAGTCTTCGGCGGTCCGTCGAAACCAGACTTCTTCAGCAGGTCCTCGTTGTAGATGAAGACCCGCAGGGTCGACCACTGCCCCCAGACCAGCGGCAGGCTCATCAGCTTGCCGTCGCGGTGCAGGCCCGAGGTAGCCGGGTCCATGCTTCCGGCCGGGAAGCGCTTGAGGAAGTCCGGGGTGACGAACTCGTCCAGCGGGGCGACCCAGCCCCGGGCTGCCATCCGGTCCATGCCGTCGTCCTGGGCCCGGAAGATGTCGGGCGCGTTGCCCTGCTGGAACATCAGCTCGACCGCGTTCAGCTGCTGGTCGGACGGGTTCTCCAGCACCTTCACCGCGATCCCGGGATTGGCCTTCTCGAACTCGTCGAACTGCTGGCGGTAGAACTCACTGGCTCCCGGTGGATCGGGGACCAGGGCAACGGTCACGGTGACCTTGCCGGTGGCGTTGCCGGCGTCCGGGCTGCCGCCGACGAGGTTGCACCCCGACAAGGCGAGCGCCACCGCGCCGACGAGCACGGTGAGGGCAGGGCGGATCTTCATGATCGGCTCCGTTGGTCGTGGCGCACAGGCGCCGGAATCTGGTGATCGGTGGGTCCGTGATGACCCAGCTGTGAGTTGATGGCATCGGCTGCCTCCACCAGCAGGCGGGACAGCTCCTGCTCGCGCGTGGGCAGGTCGACCACGCTCGACGGACCGGACAACGACAGGGCGGCGACCACCTGACCGGTGCGGTCGCGCAGCGGCGCCGCCAGGCACGCCCTGCTGAGCGACAGTTCCTCGGTCTCGGTGGCGTACCCCTGCCAGACGGCCTCGTCGATCGCGGCGTCCAGTACGTCGTGCTCGGTGATGGTGCGGGGTGTGTAGCGCTCGAGCTCGCCGAGCAGCTCACGTCGTACGGCGGGTGGCAGGCTGATCAGCAGGCACTTGCCGAGCGCCGTGGCGTGCAACGGGTTGCGCCGCCCGGTCAGGGCGAACGAACGCGGTGCGAGCCTGCCCTCGAAGTTGCACAGGTAGAACGCCTCGTCGCCACGGCGGACCGCGATGTTGGCGCCGAGCCCGGTGCTCGCCGCGAGGGACTGGGCCGGTTGCCGGGCGGCGTGGTGGACGGGGTGACCGTTCACCGCGACGCCGGCCAGGGTGATCAGGTCGGCACCCAGGCGGTAGAGGCCGTCGGTGTCGCGCTCGACGAAGTCCGCCTGCTCGAGGGTGCTGAGCAGCCGGGACGCGGTCGACTGACGCAGGCCGGCCAGCTTGGCGACCTCGGTGACGCGCAGCGCGCTGGTTCGCGCGAACGCCCGAAGGACAGCCACGGCGCGCTCGACGCTCTGGTTCGTCCCTGCCTCGTGACCCACCCTGCGACTCCTGACCTGGGAAAGATGGACGACCTCATCCACTATGTGGCAGCCTTACGCACATGATGGATCCCGTCAAGCATGGATCGGATGTCGAATGCTGAACGTCGAGGAGAAGACCATGCCGCCTACGCAGCCCACCGTTGAAGGACTGGTGCCCATCCTGGCGACGCCGTTCCAGCCCGACGGCAGCCTCGATCTGCCGGGGCTGCGCCGGCTGACGGAGTTCCAACTGGCCGGCGGAGTGCGAGCGGTCGCCGTACTGGGCATGGCGAGTGAGGCCTTCGCCCTCACCACGGCCGAGCGCCGGATCGTGACGACGACGGTGGCGGAGATCGTCCACGGTGTGGTGCCACTGGTCGCGGGAGTAGCAGCGACCTCGACGGTCACGGCGGTCGAGCAGGCGACAGAGGCAGCGGCGGCCGGAGCCGACGTGGTGATGGTGCTTCCGCCGTACATGGTGGCGCCGAGTCCGGCCCAGCTGCCCGAGTTCTACGCCGCGGTCGGTGCGGTCGGCCCGGAAGTGATGGTGCAGGACGCGCCGGGAGCCACCGGCGTCGCGATGTCGCCGCAGCAGATCGCGGAGCTGAGCAGGCTCCCCGGAGTGACCTCGGTGAAGGTGGAGGCTCCGCCGACCGCGCCGAAGGTGGCCGCGGTGGTGGACCGGATCGACGAGCCCGGCTTCGTCGTGATGGGCGGCCAGAACGCGCAGTTCCTGCTCGACGAACTGGCCGCCGGCGCTGTCGGCACGATGCCCGCGTGTGAGGTGCCGGATCTGCTCGCGCCGATCTTCATCGACTGGTACGCCGGCCGCCACGACGACGCCCGGGCCAGGTTCGAGCAGCTGCTTCCGCTGCTCGTGTTCGGATTGCAGCCGGGGATCGCCTGGGCCGTGCACAAGGAGGTCCTGGTACGGCGTGGCCTGATCGAGAGCGCGTTCGTCCGTACTCCGGCTCGCGACCTGGACAGCCGCACCCGGGCCGGTCTGACTGCGATACTCGACCGGCTGGGCCTTCCGGCCACCCCCGCGCTGACGAGGATCCCCTGATGCCGACGATCACCGAGGTCGAGGTCTTCCCGCTCGTCCTCTCCGAGCCGGACTCTCCGCCGCGCAGCTACTCCACCAAACCACCCTGGCCGAGCATCTACGCCTCCTCGCGGGAGGCACTGCTGGTCAAGTTGACCGCCGACGACGGCTCGGTCGGCTGGGGCGAGGCGCTGGCGCCGGTCTCCCCGGAGGTGCCGGCCAAGCTCATCGAGCTGCTACTCAAACCGGCTCTTCTCGGTGCCGACCCGACCCGAGTCCGCCCACTGGTCAACTCGCTGCGGTCCCTGATGAGGGAGCGCGGCCACCTCGGCGGTCACCAAGGAGACGCGGTCGCCGCAATCGACGTCGCCCTGTGGGACCTGGCCGGCAGGATCAGCGGGCTTCCCGTGCACCAACTGCTCGGTGGCGCACAGCGCGACGTCGTACCGACGTACGTGTCCGGGCTCCCGGGCAAGAAGGACAGCGAGCGGGTCGCTCAGGCACTGGACTGGGTGGCCGAAGGCGTCCGCCAGGTGAAGGTCGGGCTCGGGTACGGCGTACGCACCGACCTCGCGACGGTGGAAGCACTGCGGTCGGTGCACGACGACCTCTTGGTCGCTGTCGACATCCACGGTGTCTACAGCGTGGCGGACGCGATCCGGTTGGGGCGTGGCCTGGATCAGCTGGGTGGCTGGTTCCTGGAGGCGCCGGTCGGCTTCGAAGACATCGTGGGGCACGCAGAAGTTGCCCGACGCATCGATACGCCGGTCGCGATCGGCGAGAGCCTGCGACACCGGCAGGAGTTCCGCCCGTGGTTGCAGGCCGCTGCTGCCTCGATCCTGCAGCCCGACGCGGGCCGCACCGGCATCACCGAACTGATGGACCTCGCGGCGGTCGCGGACACCTGGTTCACGCCGTTGGCGCCGCATCATTCCTCCGGACTCGGCGTCATCCTGACCGCGAGCATCCACGCGGCTGCCGCGGTTGGGAACCTGCTGGCCTACGAGTTCCACCCCACGCTGTTCGGCCCGGTGAACCGGGTCCTGGTCACCCCGATCGAGCCCGGTCCGCTCGGGTTCGCCGTACCGACCGGCCCGGGCCTGGGGATCGAGGTCGATGAGGACGCCGTCCGCGCGGCGTGTATCGCATGAGCCCCGCGACCCGGCGTGCCCTGGTCATCGGGGCCACCACTCCGATCGGTACGGCGATCGTCGCCGCACTGGTCGCGGACGGCTACCGGGTCGCGGGAGCCTCCCTGGAGGATGAGAAGGTCGAGGGCCTCGAGCTTCACCTGGCCGCGGACTGCTCGGATCCGGACACCGCGGCCGGGGTGGTCGACCAGGTCGCGGCGGAGTTCGGCGGCCTCGACGTACTGGTCGCCGCCGCGGGGCGGATGCCACTCCAGCCTGCGCACCGGACCTCGGACGCGCAGTGGGTCGACGCACTGTCGAACACGCTGGACACGTTCTTCTTCCCGGTGCGAGCGGCCCTGCCGTACTTGTTCGAGAGCGACTCGGCCAGCATCGTGGCGGTCTCCTCGGTCAACACCCTGGTCGCGGCTCCGTGGGCAGCGGCGTACACAGCGGCCAAGGGCGGAGTGGACGCCCTGGTCCGGCAACTGGCCGTCGACTACGGCATCCGGAGTGTCCGAGTCAATGCCGTCGCGCCTGGAATGGTTGGTGGAGCCAATCTTCCCGATGCTGCGGCCGGCTACCTGATCGGTCGCACGATCCTCCCGTCAGAGGTTGCGGACGCGGTCGTGTTTCTGGCCGGTCCGCGGGCCAGTGCCATCACTGGTGTCGTGCTGCCGGTCGATGGTGGTCTGTCAGTCGTCTCGCCCGCTGCGGTCGGGCGCGCCGATCTACGCGCCCGCTTGGCCTCGGAGGAGTAGCCGACATGCCCGAGGTGGAGCTGACTGGCCGTGCCGGGCCGCTGTACCGCCTGCTCGATTGGCCGCTGCGGTTGGCGTTGCTGACCCTGCTGTGGCTGCTGGGGGTTGCCGCCGGGTTGGTGATCGCCGGAGTGGCTCCGGCCACGCTCGCGGCCCATCAGGTTGCGGTAGCCTATCTGGACGACAGCGAGGTACACCCCTGGTTGCGCTTCTGGTCGGCTTGGCGACAGTGGCTGGGCCGCGGTCAACTGATGCTCGGGTTGCCCTTGGCCACTGTCTTTGTCCTGGCGTTCTATCTGGTGGCGGCCCGGCAGACAGTCTGGGCTGTCCCGGTTTCAGTCGTCGTACTCGGCTACCTGGTGACGGTCTGGCTGCTGCCGGCCGTTGCCGTCTCGGCCGGTCAGCGCCCGGTGAAGGAGGTGTGGCTACTCACGATGCACCTCACCTGGCGTAGGCCCGGCCTACCGCTGGCGGGAGGCGCCGCACTCGTCGTACTGATTGCCGGTGCCTGGTACGTCGTACCTGGCGCACTGGTGCTCGCACCGGCAACGGCTGCGGCTGTTGCCGTCTGGGTCGTCCGCCGGGTCAGCTCACCGCGGCCGACGCGTGATAGCCAAGCCCCGACGAGATCTGGTCCGCCTGCTCGATGACCTGCGTGGCCAGTGACTCCTCGCGCGCCGGCAGGTCCATCGCCGACAGCGGGCCGGAGACCGACAGGGCCGCGACGATCGCACCGGTCCGGTCCCGGATCGGCGCGGCCAGGCAGGCCCGACCGAAAGCGAGCTCCTCCAGCTCGGTCGCGTAGCCGCGCTCCCGAACCTCGCGGAGGATCCGCTCCAGCGCGTCGTGGTCGGTCACCGTGTGCGGGGTGTAGCGGGCCAGATTCTCGCCGACGAGCTCCTCCCACTCCGGCCGCGGCATCTCACTGATCAGCGCCTTGCCCATCGCGGTCGAGTGGAGCGGACCGCCTCGGCCGACCAGGGTCGACGAACGTCCGGCCGCACGGCCTTCGAAGTGGCAGAGGTAGAAGAGCTCGGAACCACGACGCTCGGCCACATTCGCACCCAGGCCGAGATCGGCGGCCAGGTTCTGCGCGACCTGCCGGGACTGTTGGTGCACCGGCATCTCGTTCAGCCCGATGCCGGCCAGCGTGATCACCCGCGGCCCGATGCCGTACAACCCGCTGCGCTGGTCGTACGCCAGGAAGCCCAGCGCCACCAGCGCGCCGACCAGCCGGGAGACCGTGGACTGCCCCAGCCCGGTCGCCTCGACCAGCTCGGAGACGCGCCGTTGTGGGTGCGCCTCGGTGAACTCCGACAGCAGTGAGAGCGCGCGCTCGACACTCTGCGTCCCTGGTCCGGCTTCCCGGCCGATCGCTCGTGCCACGAGTTCACCCTCTCCCTAAAATGTGGTTGCCTCATCCGCATCGTAGATGCCCCCAGTCTCCCGCTCCAGTCAACCCGCGGCCAATCCAGGTCAGAAGTGGTCCAAGCGGGGCTGGCTGCGGTCTTCGGTGGCTACCAGTACGTCGATGAGCATTTCCTGGAGTCGCAGGCGCTCGGATGCGTGGTCAGGGTTGTCCCAGAGGTTGTTCAGCTCTTGGGGGTCGGCCGCCAGGTCGTAGAGCTCGCCGGTTCGGTCGCGGTCCGTGGCGGGCAGGCCGTGGTAAACGACGATCTTCCATTGGCCGGTGCGCAGCATGGTCGTGTGTACGGCGGGGTCGTACGGGTGGCCGCTGTTGCGGTACTCGCAGAGTGCCCAGCCACGGGTGACCGCGTCCTGCTCGCCACGAGCCAGCGGCAGCAGGCTCGTGCCTTGACCGCGGGGTAGCGGCGAAGCACCGGCTGCTTCCAGGAACGTCGGCGCCAGGTCGATCCACTGCACCAGCTCGGATCGCCGCTCCCCCGCCGGCAGTTGCCCCGGCCACCGCACGATCAGGGGGACGCGTACGGCGCAGTCGTACATCATCGGGCCCTTGAGCATCAGCTGGTGATCGCCGAGCATCTCGCCGTGGTCACTGGTGAACACCACAATGGTGTCGTCCGCGAGGCCTTCCGCCTCGAGCGCCGCCAGGATCCGGCCGACCTCGTCGTCCACCAGGCTGACCATCGCCCAGTACGCCGCCTTGACCTGCTGCAGCTCGTCCGCGCTGTACGAGAGGTAGCCGCGCGCGTGACCGCCGTACGACTCCTTCGACGCCTCGGTCAGGATCGGCGGCTTCCCGTCCAGCTCACCGTCTCGCGTCACCGGTCGCGGCAGCTCGTCCGGCTGGTAGCGCTCGAGGTACTCCTTCGGCGCACCGAAACCATGGTGCGGGTCGAAGAAGTTGGCGACGAAGCAGAACGGCTTCGACCGGTCCCGCGACGACTGGAGGAAGTCGATCGTCTCGTTGCCGATCCACCGGCTGTAGTGCGCCTCGGTCGGCAGGTTGTCGAATCCGGATCTGCCGGGTGCCTCGGCGTACAGGTCCGGGAAGGCCGTTTTCAGCCAGCGGTGGTATTGGTTCTCCGACGAGCCCGGGTACGGATCGTGCGCCCATCGGAAGACGCGGAACCCGTCGTCGTGCCGCGGCTCCAGCCGGCCGCCCTTGCAGGCCGACAGGTGCAGCTTGCCGACGAGTCCGCAGTCATACCCGTCGTCCGCGAGCGCCTTGGTGAAGAACTGCTCGTGATCGGGCAGCTGGACGCCGTTGGCCCACAGACCGTGGGCGTGCGGATACCTCGAGGTCATCAGCGATGCGCGCGACGGCGAGCAGACCGGGTTCTGGACGTAGCAGTTCTCGAACAGGACGCCGTCGCCGGCCAGCCGGTCCAGATTCGGGGTCCGCACATGCTCGTTGCCGTAGGCCCCGATCGTGTCATAGCGCTGCTGGTCCGTGCAGATCAGCAGGATGTTCGGCCGGTCGGTTCGGGTGCTGGGAAGGGTCATGACTTGATGGCTCCTGCGATTCCCTCGACGAAGTAGCGTTGGAGTACGACGAACAGCACGACCACCGGCAGCAGCGAGATGGATGCGGCCGCGGCCATGCCGGACCAGTCGGTCGAATTCTCGCCGACGAACGCGAGCATGCCGACACTCAGGGTCCGCAGGTCCGGCCGCGAGAACGTGAACACCAGCGGCAGGAAGAACGCGTTCCAGGTGCCCAGGAACGTGAGCAGCGTGACGGTGGCGGTGACCGGATTGGCCAACGGCAGCATGATCCGCCCGAAGATGCTGAGGAACCCGGCGCCGTCGATGACGGCGGACTCCTCGAGCTCGCGCGGCAACTGCCGGAAGTAGCCGAGGTACAGCAGTACCGACGCCACGTGGGCGCCGCCGGACAGCGCCAGCACCATCCCGGTCAGGGAGTTGAGCAGCCCGAGTCGCTGGGAGACCTCGACCACCGGGATGATCGTGTATCCGGTCGGCACGAACAGCGTGGCGATCAGGATGCCCATCACGATCTTCCGGCCGAAGAACTGGTGCCTGGCCAGGACGTAGCCCGCCATCGCGCACCGCAGGACGACCAGCACCACGGTCGTCACCGTGACCACGACGGTGTTGACCAGGTACCTGCCGAACCCGGCGTCACCCCAGGCCCGGCCGTAGTTGCCCCACTCGGCGTGCTTCGGCAGCAGTGACAGGCCGGAGGTGAACACCTCGAGCGGGTCCTTCAGCGACGCACCGAGCATCCACAGGAACGGGTAGATCCAGAGCAGCCCGCCGATCCCGATCACGACGGCCGCTCCCCACCAGGGCAGCCTGCGCAGGATCCGGCCGGAACTCCACCGGTTGCCGCGCCCGCGGCCGGCAAGGACGTCCGTCATCGCTCACTCCTCGCTTTCCTGGCAGCCCGGATCCCGACCAGTTGCAGTACGCCGATCAGCCCGACGAACAACCCGAACACCACGGCAGCGGCCGAGGCGAAGCCCAACTGGGGAACGGTGGCCGCGAACGCCCAGCGGTAGATGTAGATCTCCACCACCTCGGTGGCGTAGAACGGGCCGCCGTTGGTCATCGTGAGCATCAGGTCGAAGATCTTCAGGGTGCTCTCCAGCGTCAGCAACGTGATGATCACCGCGAACGGCTTCAGCAGGGGCAGCGTTACGTGCCGGAGCAGCCCCCACGGTCCGGCGCCGTCGATGGCGGCGGCCTCATAGACCTCGTCGGGCACCGTCTGCAGGGCCGCGAGCCAGTAGATCAGCGTGACGCCGAACCACTTCCAGATGTAGACCCCGACCACCGTCCACAACGCCGCCTTCGGGTCGCCCAGGAAGTTGATGCCGTCAGCAACGACACCGAGCTTGCGCAGTACGACGTTCACCGGACCGGAGGCGGGGTCGAAGACGAACTGCATCACCACGCCGACGATCGCGGTCGTGGTCACCACCGGCAGGAAGAACGCCGTCCGGAACAACGTCCGCAGCGGCAGCTTCGGCGAGTTGAGCACCAGCGCCAGCAACAACGTCAGCAGAACCTTCACCGGCACCACCGCCACCATGAACAGCACGGTGATCTTGAACGAGTTCCAGAACAGTGGATCGGCGACCACCGCGCGGTAGTTCGCCAGTCCTACCCAGGTCTTCGCGGCATCGAAGCCGTTCCACTCGACGAACGAGTACCAGTAGCTCGCGACGACCGGATAGACGGTGTAGACGCCGTACAGGACGATGGTCGGGGTCAGGAACAGCCACACCCAGAGCCGGTTACGGCCCAGTCGCGGACCTCTGCCGTTCATCGAGGTACGGCGCGCCGAGCCGCTGCGGCGTTCCGGCGGCGCGTCGGGGACAACGGTGACAGCCACAGGTTCTTCCCATCCTCACGACGTCTTGTACTTGTCCCGGCCGTAGTCCTGACCAGGGGTCCAGTTGTCGAACGCCCAGTCGCCGGCCGCGACCTTGACTCCCTTGGCCGCGACCGCCTTGACGGCTCGCTCGCGCTCCGCGGTCAGCTTGCGGTCGAGGTCCGTGAGCGCCTTGCGGGCATCCGGCAACTGACCGCTCAGCACGCCCTGGACGATCGAACCCAGGTCCGGCTGGACCTGCTTCATCTCCGCGACCACCTCGCTGATCCCCGGATTGCGGACCTCGGGTGCGGGCCGCAACTTGATCTGACGGGCGAAGATCGCGGCCGCCGTCTTGTACGTCGGGTGGACGTTCGCCTTGTCCACCAGGGACAGATCGACCGGCATCCCGTCCATCTGCTCGGTCTCGGCGAGCATGACCTCCTTGGTGGTGAACAACTTCAGCAACTCGGCGGCCGCCTCGGGCTGCTTGGACGTGGCCGCGAAGCAGTAGTCGCCGGCCTTCGGCGGGTTGTAGACGAAGATCGGCCGGCCGGCTTCGGCCGACGGCATCGAGGTGACGCCGACCTTGTCCACGAACGGTTTGAACTGGTCCTTGACCACTCCGATGTTCCACGGGCCGTCGAAGAACAAGCCGGCCACTCCGGTCGACCAGCGGGCCCGCGCCGTCCGGGCGTCCAGCGACGACGACGCCGGGAAGAGCAGGCCGTCCTTCTTCAGCGAGACCAGGAACTCGATGGCATGCACATACGGGTCCGTGGCGTAGGAGTATTCGCCGGTGCGGGGGTCGGTGGCGCCGGAGCCACCGGCCGCCATGGCCAGATCGGAGACGTGCTCCCCCATCCGCTCCGCGAACTGCAACGGTGCGATCCAGCCGGAGACGCCGTCGCCGCCGGCCGACTCCATCTTGGCGGCCGCCGCCCGGAACCCGTCCCAGGTGGCCAGGTCACGGTCCGGGTCCAGCCCGGCCTTCTCGGCGAGTTCCACGTTGTACCAGGTCAGCGTTCCGTACTGCCGGAAACTCACCATCGGCAGCGAGTAGAGCTTGTCGTCGAAGTGCGTGAAGCCGTTCAGGAACGCGTCCTGCGGCATCGCGGCGAGGTCTTCCTTGGTGAGCTGGATGGGAGCGATCCAGCCGTCCTTGCGCAACCGGGCCTGCGGCAACTTCACACCGGCCGTGGTGAAGATGTCCGGAAGTTGCTTGCTCCCGAACGCCAACTGCAGCGCCTGGCCCTGCTGGTTGGGGTTGTAGACGGTGTATTCCACCGCGGTCCCGGACGATTTCTGGAAATCCGCGAACAGCTTCTTGTGCAGGTCTTCCCGGGGCTGGAAGTGGTCCCACACGCGCAGCGACTTCGCGCCGGCGGCCTGACCACCGCTCGGGGCGGTGCTGCAGGCACTCGCGGCGAGCGCGCCGAGCACGCCGCCGGCGGATGCGCCGAGGAACCTTCGTCTGTTGATCATGAGTCCTCCTCGAGGAGCGGTGGGCGGTACAACGTTGTACCAAGAAACCGCGCCAGATGTACAGAGTTTGGTCGGGAATCCGCTGCCGTATGCGGGTCGGGGCGATCTAACGTTGTATCGTTCGGTGCGACGATCCAGCGTGATGGGAGGTGCCGATGGCAGCGACACTGAGCGACGTCGCGGCGCGCGCCGGCGTCTCGATCAAGACGGTGTCGAACGTCGTCAACGGCACCGGCCGGGTCGGATCCGAGACCAGGGATCGGGTCGAGCGGGTCATCGAGGAGCTCGGCTACCGTCCCAACGTCTCGGCCCGGAATCTGCGCCACGGCAGGTCAGGCGTGATCGCGCTCGCCGTACCGGAGATCGGGAACCCGTACTTCGCGGAGCTGGCCGAGCTGGTCGTGAAGGCCGCCGAGGGCTACGGCTGGACCGTGCTGATCGATCAGACCGATGCCGACCCGGATCGCGAACGCCTTGTCCTGCAAGGGATCCGGTCGCATCTAATCGACGGGCTGCTGTTCGTGCCCGGCCGGCTGAGCGCTGACGACTTCGCCGCCCGGACGGACACCACGCCGATGGTCCTGCTCGGTGAGCGGCTGACGAGAGTCGCGGACCGGGTGGCCATCGACAGCTACGCGGCGGCCCGCGCCGCCACCGAACACCTGATCGACCTTGGCCGGACCCGGATCGCCGCCATCGGCGCCACTGCCAGCGGTGATGCCGTCTCCCGCGGCCGGTACGAGGGGTACCACGACGCCCTCGTCGCCGCCGGTCACCGGCCGTCGGCGCGGCTCGTCGTGCCGCAGCGACGCTGGCGCCACGAGAGCGGCGTAGAGGCAGTCGGTCGCCTGCTGGCCCTGAGCCGGCCGCCCGACGCGCTGTTCTGCTCGAACGACCTGCTGGCCCACGGTGCGCTCCGAGCGCTGCACGACCACGGCGTGCGGGTGCCGGACGACATCGCGGTGGTCGGCATCGACGACATCGCCGAGAGCCGGTTCAGCCGGCCCAGCCTCACCTCCGTCGCGCCCGACAAGCGGCACATCGCCGAAACCGCGGTCGGCCTGCTCGCCGACCGCCTGAAGGGAAGCTTCTCGTCCGCACCCCGTGAGTTCATCGCCGGGTTCCACCTCGAGGTCCGGGAGAGCACCGAAGGATGACTGCCCCGACGCCCAGAGACATCGTCCTGGTGATGACAGACCAGCAGCGAGCGGACCTCACGGCGCGGGAAGGATTCCCCAGCGACTGCACTCCCACCCTCGACAGCCTGGCCACCAGTGGCCGCTGGTTCGACCGCGCCTACACCACGACACCGCTCTGCGTCCCCGCCCGCATCAGTCTCCTCACCGGCCGGTTTCCCAGTGCACACGGAATTCTTGGCAACACCGGGTACGACGATCCGGCCCGCGGCGACGACCTCATCGACGTACTGAACGCCGCCGGATTCCGGACTGCGCTCGTAGGCAAGAACCACTCCCACTTGACGCCCGAGCGGCTCGATCACTGGATCGAGTTCAGCCATTTCGGTCGCGTGCCGCCGACCGCCGCGACGGGCACCGACCGCGGGTTCGACGACTGGTTGCGCGCTCATCCCGGTACGACGACAACCCCCAGCCCGTTCCCGCTCGAGCACCAGCTGCCGGCTCGTATCGTCGACGAGGCGATCAGCTGGCTGGACACCGCCGGTCCGGACGACCGTTCGTTCCTCTGGTTGTCGATTCCCGAACCGCACGTTCCCTATCAGGTGCCCGAGCCCTACTTCTCCACCTACGGACCCGACACGGTGCCACCCGCGGCGACGACCTCCGAAGTCCTGGCAGAACGCGACTTCAGTTGGCGCTACGCGGGCAAGCTCGCCGAGCAGAGCGGTGAGGCCGAGCCGGACGTCATGGCCCGGGCCCGCGCGAACTACGTCGGCATGCTCCGGCTCGTCGACGACCAACTGACGAGGCTCGTGGCCCACCTCGAGCGGACCGGCCGCCTCGCGACGACGCTGTTCGTGCACCTGGCCGATCACGGCGACTTCGCCGGCGAGTACGGCCTGATGCGCAAGGGCCCCGGACTTCCCGAAGTACTCGCCCGGATCCCGATGGTGTTCCACGGTCCGGGTGTCCCTCCGGATCCGCGTCCCAGCTCCGCTCACGTGTCGATCTCCGACGTCCTTCCGACGATCTGCGAGCTCATCGGCGCGCCCATCCCGTCCGGCGTCCAAGGACGCAGCCTCGTTCCGCTCCTGCGCGATCCGGATCAGACGAGCGGCTTCTCGAGCGTGTACGTCGAGCAGGGCCACGGACCGCCGTACCGCGAGGAAGACCTCGGCGATCGGACCCCTGGTGTGCGACGGGGACCAGACGGGCGGGTGGCGATCGACACCGTCAACGAGGTGACCCAAGCCGGCGTACGCCGGATGATCCGGTCCGACCGGTGGAAGCTCCTGTCCCTGGCCGATGGCACGATCCAGCTCTTCGACCTGTCGACCGATCCGTTCGAACTCAACGATCTGGCAGGTCGCCCGGAACATGCGGCGACCTGCCAGAAGCTTCACAGCGAACTGGAGTCTTGGCTCGCATCACGCGACGTTCGCGCGTGACCGACGCTTCGACTTCCAGGCGTTGGCGCCCAGAGCAACGATGCCGACGACCAGCCCCGAACCGATGCCGATCATCAAGGCGATGCCCGTGGTGTACCCACGCAATGCGAGGTCCTGCCAGCCTGCGCTGAAGTGGTCGGCCAAAGCGACCGCGCCGGCGGGCGGGTTGTGGCCGAGCGAGGGCCCGACGTTCCACAGCACTTGGTGGACAAGCACCAGCGACAGCGCGTAGAGGACGCCGACCATCAGGAAGTCCAGGAACGGGCGACGACTCCTGCGTACGACCGCCACGACCAGCCAGACCGCGAACGGCACCAAGGCGAGGAAGTAGTAGAACAACGAGCCTTCCGGTTCGACGATGCCCAGGTCCTCCAGGACCGTCCGCGGCACCGCGAGCGCGACCAGCAGAAGCATCAGCCACGTCGGCAGATCCGTGGCCGGGAAGCGCCGGCTGACGTGATGCTGATTCATGATCCTCCTCCTTTCCGGTGGGCGACGCGGGACCGCGTCGCATCCATCCAAGAGTCGGTTGAACCACCGTGCTCCCGCATCGGCTCGGCGGCGGCACCCGATGTACGCCCGAGGACGTACACGAAGGCAACTCCGCCTCGGGGAGGGCTACTTCACGCAAGGACAGGCGCGGTCGTGGTCAGCTCGATGATCGAGTAGGAGCTTGGCGGCAGGACCAGGGCAAGGTCGTCGTCCAGCTTGACCTCGTCCGACCGCGGAGCGACGCGGTCCGGCTCGGCCAGGCTGTTGCGGTCCAGCGGATCCTCCGTGTGCAGTTGACGGACTCGCACCACGGTGGTCGCGAGCGGCTGTCCTAGCTCGACGGACAGGCGCACGGACTGGTGGCGATCCCGGTTGACCACTGACAACCACACAGTCGTTTCGCCCCGATCCGTCGAGGCGCTCACGTCGACGGCCGGCAGTTCGATCGCCGTACGTTCGAGCGATTCACCGGCGACGTTCGAACAGCTGGTGTCGCCGGCAAGCGAGATCCCACCGCTGTACCGGCGCTGCATCCACAGGGGCCAGTAGACGGTCTCGCGAACCAACTCCTCGTCGGTGACAACCAGAGCTCCCACGACGTTGATGGTCTGGGCGAAGTTCGCCAACGTGACGCTGCCGGCCTGCCGCTGCATGACGTTGAGGAACGATCCGACCGCGAGCGCGTCGACCGTTCGGTAGCGCGTGTCGGTCGGGCGCCACTTCGGACTCATCTCGAACCGGGTCGCGTCCGCGCAGTTCCACTCGGTGAAGGCCAACTCCGGCTTCGGCGTACCGGGCTTCTCCCGCGCCACCAGGTCCACGAGTCCCTGGATCGCGACGATCGCGCTCTCCGTGCGGTACGGACCGCTGAGGACACGCTCGTAGTCCCCGCCGTCAGCGTCCGGATCGAACGGCCAGTACGTGTGGAGCGTCAGGTAGTCGATGTGATCCCACGCCTCACGCAGCAGAGCGAGATTCCAGTCGAGTGCCTGCGACGGCTCGAAGCAGCCGATCGCGAGCACCTTCAGCTCCGGGTCCAGACGCTTGATCGCCTTGGCCCATTCGCGGCAGCGTACGGCGTTCTCCCGCGGACCCACCTGTCCGAGCTCCCACGCCCCCCACTCCTCATTGCCGATCTGCCAGTAGCGCACACCGAAAGGCTCGTCGTACCCATGCGAGCGTCGCAGGTTGGCCCACACCGAGTCGCCGGTGCCGTTGCAGTACTCGACCCAGGCGAGCGCCTCGCGCAGAGACCCGGTCCCGGTCGTCAGGTTGATCTGCGGCTCGGCACCGATCCGCCGGCAGTACGCGACGAACTCCGCCGTACCGAAGCCGTTGCCGACGTCGTACCCGAAGTGCCAGTCGACCGTCCGCGCGCGCTGCTCGCTCGGACCGACCCCGCGCTCCCACTCGTACGACGTCCCGGTGCACCCACCCGGCCAGCGGACGACAGGCGCCCCGAGCTCGCTGATCGCGTCGACGACGGACCGTCGCAAACCCGACTCGTCCGCGTCAGGATGACCGGGATTGTGCAGGGCCTCGTCGGCCACCCAGCGACGGCGGGACAGGAACTGTCCGTAGATCTCCGGCCGGATCGTCCCGTTGACAGTTCCCCGCAGCTTGAACGTCGCTGGCATCACCGGCGTCAGTCCCTTCGTCGACTTATCTCTGTCTTGAAGATAAATTCACCGCGCCAGCGTGTCAACAGTTGGCCCAGGCCGTCAGGCAGTGCTAGAACCGACGGCATGAAAGAGCTCATGCGTTCTGCCCAGCTCAGCGATGTCCGGCAGCAGAACTACTCGACGATCATGCGTGAGCTCATGCGGTCCGGACCGACAGCCCGCACGGATCTCGCGTCCGCCATCGGGATGTCGACCGGGTCGGTGACCAGGCTCACCGGTGCCCTCGCACGGGCGGGGCTGGTCAAGGAAGCCGCGGAGCCCACGACGCGTGGGATGGGCCGCCCGAAGGTCCCGGTCGCCATCGACGAGTCCACGTACGGCGTCATCGGCGTGCACTTCGGCCTGCACCGGATCAACACCTGCCTGATCGATCTGCGCGGACAACTCGTCGCCGAGCTCCCGGCGACCGAGCGCACGACGAACCTCAGACCCTTGCTCCGGGGCGCGGCCCGATCGGTGCGGAAGATGATCGACAGTCACGGCCTGACTGTTCTCGGCGTCGGCGCGAGCACTGGTGGCTGGGTCGACAGCTCGAGCGGACAGGTGCACAGCCAGCCGGTGCTGGGGTGGCAGGAGGCCCCGCTGGCGGAGGCGCTCCATGACCTGGTAGGCCTGCCGGTGCTGGTCGATTCGCAGGTGCGGGCGCTGGCGCTCGCTGAGCACTGGTTCGGGGCGGCGGCCGGCGTGGACAACTTCATCCACCTGTTCGTCGGCAACGTCGTCGGTGCCGGCTTCGTGTTCAACGGCTCGCCGTACCGGGGAGCGCACTCGGCCGCGGGCGGGCTGGATCACCTGCCGGTCGCCGGCCGATCCGGCCAGACCTGTATCTGTGGCAGCCGGCGCTGCTTCGCCATGGTCGCCGGAGACCTCGAAACCGCCCGCCGGGCCCGCGCCGCCGGCCTGATCACGGACGATCAGGAGGTCTACGACGTCTTCGCCCTGGCGGTCTCCGGCAATCCGCAGGCTCGGCGGCTGCTCCAAGATCGCGCCGGCGTGGTCGGGACGGCGACCGCCACCCTGATCGAGCTCCTCGATCCCGAGCTCGTCGTCATCGGCGGCGGGGTCAGCGCCCCGGTCGACCACGTCGCGGTCGTCCGCGACGCCGCGCAGGACAGGCTCGCAGCCAGTCGGGGCGGCGGCGCTACCACGGCCACGGCGCGGATCCTGGCGAGCGCGTTCGGACCACACGCCCTGGCCATCGCCGCCGGCGCGATCATGCTGGACGCCGTCTACCGCTCCCCCGAGGCCTTCGTCCCGGCGCTGACCGCCACCGCAAGCTGACTCAGCGATACCTCAGCTCGATCAGGTTCGCCGAGTGCGGCGGCAGCTCGGCATCGACCTTCTGCCCCTTCGCCCGCAGAGGTGTCGTCGTCCGCTGCACCGGCTGCATCACGTCGTTGTTGTACGCCGTGATGTCGTCGTCGGTCACGGTGGTACGCCACGCCAACTTCACCGCCGAATCGCCGCCCGGATCGACCGTGATCGGGACCGCCTGGTCGAGGCTCCGGTTGACGACCAGCAACTGAACGCCGTCGTTCGTCCGGGTCGCGGCGGCCACCACGGCCGAGTAGCCCTGGCCGGCCGGCACCGGGTTGCCCGTCATCGTCACCTTCCGCGGCGCGGCGCCGATCATCGGCGCGGCGAGCGTGAGGGACAGCGCGCGTCCGGTGACGCCGAAGCCTGGCGGAGACCCGAGGATGTTGCCCCAGTCCCGCTTCGGCGGATCGGCGTTCGGTCCGCCGTTGAGGTTCGAGTTGATCGACAGTCGTACGCCGTTGGTGATCTGACCGATCAGCAATGCGGTCTCGTACACGTTGTGCATCTGCATCGCCGTGAAGTTGCCCGGCGTACTGACTCCGGTCGGACCGTTCTGGCTGATGGTGCCGTACTCCGTGACAGCGAGCGCGGGCCGCTTGCGCGGGTCCGGGAAGTACCGGCCGAGTTGCCGACGCAGCTCGGTCAGCTCCTGGGTCGGAGCGTCGCTCACGCTCATCAGGCGCTGATAGAGCTCGGTCGGCGTGTACGCGCCGTCGGCGTCACCGCCCCGCTGATCGGTGTAGGAGTGGATGCCCAGGCAGTCGTACGGGCGGTTGCCCATGGCATCGACGAACTCCGCCTTGCCCCAGCCGGAGCAGACCGTGATCTTCGGATCGACCGCCTTCATCGCGCGGACGAAGTCGAGGAAGCCGTCCTGACGGCCGGTGGTGTACTCGATGCTCAGCCCGGCGTCCTTCGGCGGCACCGCACCGTGGACCCCGTCGCCGAAGCTGACCGTGCCGTCAGCCGTTCCGATGCGGTACACCTGATCGCTCGGTCCGGCGGTCGCCAGTGAATCCACCCGCGTCCATCGCGCTCCGTCCACGGTCAGCACCGGTTCCGCGATCGGGCCGGACTCGGCTGTCGCGTCCGCAGGCAAGGCGATCGGCCGGTACCGCGTTCGGTAGGTCTGATCGGCCGCGCCCGTACCGGTCCGCCGGTTGACCAGATCGCAGCCCGTGAACAGCCCGTCGTCGTTCTGGTTGGTCACCGATGCGGCCGTCTGCCGACTCCACCCGCCCTCGATGAACTGCTTCACCCTGACCTGCTGATCCTCGTCGCGCCAGTAGCGCTGACCGTCGAGAAACGGCTCGTTGCCGTACTCCCAGATCCTGATCCCGTACGGCGCCGGATGGCCGTTGGCAGCACGTACTTCCGCCCAGTCAGTGCCGTCGTTGGGGTTGGTCGCCGTACCGTCGCTGGGCGAGTTCATGTACTCGACATAGTCGGCCGCATCCGCCGACGTCTGGTTGATCGACGGCACCATGACCATGGTCTTCGCGCCGATCGCCGAGACCAGGGCCTCCTCCTCGTTCGGCCCGAACCGGTTCCGCGCACCGGGAATCGCGCCGAAGCGCACCGCCGCGAAGCCGCCGGACGTCTGGCACCCACGCTGCCCCACCGGGCCGATCGCCGACTTGAAGTCGAAGAAGTTCGCGACCGTCCCACCCGGATAGCGGATCAGGTCGAGCCGCGCCGCCGCGGCCGCGTCGGCGAACCCGGCCGCCGGACCGTGCGTCGCCGGATCCCAGGCACCGAGCTCGTCGTCGATCCACCGAGCATTCGCACCGAAGATTGCCGGCTCGATCTTCGGCGCGGGCGTTCCGTCCGCCATCACCAGCGGCGCCCGATCGACCCGGATCTCCACCCCGCTCGGCGGTCGGGCGGCAGCCTGGGTCAGTCCGGCGGCGACCAGTACGACGGCGATCGCCCCTGTCGTTCTTCTCATGTCCGCACCTCCGTCAGGCCGGCTGGGTCGGCATCGCGGCGCGGGCGGCGAGCACGTCGGCGTACGGAATGACCCCGACCGTGTTCGCCCAGGTCTGCCAGCGACTCGCCAGCTCCTTGACGCGTTCCGGCTGCGCGCCGGCGAGGTTGTTGCTCTCGCTCCGGTCGGCCAGCAGGTCGTACAGCTCCCACGGTCCTTCGTACTCGCGGACGAGCTTCCAGCGATCGGAACGGATCGCCGCGTTGCCGATGTGTTCCCAGCAGAGATCGTGGTGTTCGGCCTCGCCACCGCGGAGCAGCTCGAGCATGCTGACACCTGGCAACGCGGGCATCGCGTGCCCGTCGCGCTCGGCGAGCGGCGGCACACCGGTTGCCTTTAGCAACGTCGGCGCGATGTCGGTCAGCTGGTGCGGCGCGTCGATCACACCGTCAGACAGGCCCCCGTCCGGCCACGACACGATCAGCGGGGTCGCGATACCGCCTTCGTGCACCCACCGCTTGTACAGACGGAACGGCGTGTTCGAGAGATTCGCCCAAGCCTGACCGTAGCTGGTGTAGGTGTCCGCGGTTCCCGGACGGATGTCGGGCGAGTTGCCCACGCGCATCGGCGTACCGTCAGGTGCGCTGGGCGGGATGATCAGATGGTGCTGCCGGAACCGCGCCGCGCCCTCGGGATCGCTGCGGAGCTCCTCGGCGCAGCCACCGTTGTCGGACAGGAAGAGCACGATCGAGTTGCCGGCCTGTCCGGTCTCTTCCAGCGCGGTGAGAATCGTGCCGACGGCTCGGTCCATGGCACGCACCTGCGCGGCGTACGCCTCCATCCGTTCGAGCTGCCACTTCTGTTCCGGTTCGTCCGTCCACGCCGGAACGGCTGGATCGCGGCGGTCGAGCGTCGCGTCGTCCGCGCAGATCCCGGCATCGAGCTGGCGCTGACGACGGCGGGTCCGCAGGACGTCCCAGCCCTCGTTGAAGAGGCCGCGGGTCTCGGCCAGATCGGACTCCTTCGCGTGCAGCGGCCAGTGCGGCGCGGTGAAGGCGACGTACCCGAAGAACGGGCGCTCACCTTCGGCCGCGTCGCGGATCGCCGCCGCCGCATGCGAACCGATCTCGTCGGTGTAGTAGAAGTCCGGCCCGAGCTCGGACAGCGGTACGGGCGTCTCGCCGTCGTGCAACGTGGTGGTCTGGAAGTAGCTGCCGGCGCCGCTGATCGTCCCCCAGAAGCGCTCGAACCCACGACGCGTCGGCCAGCTCTGATCCGGCTGCTCGCGTTCGTTGGACAAGTGCCACTTGCCGGTCATGTGCGTGTGGTATCCGGCGGCGCGGAAGGTCTCGGCCAGCGTGGCGCACCGATCGCCGAGGCTGCCTGGATAGCCACCAGGACCGTCGTCGTTCACCAGCTCGGCGACGCCGGTCTGGTGTGGGTGCAGACCGGTCAGCAGCGACGCGCGCGAAGGGCTGCAGCGGGCGGTGTTGTAGAAGTTCGTCAGACGGGCGCCGTTCTCGGCGAGCCGGTCGATGTTCGGCGTACCGATCTCGCCGCCGTAGCAGCCGATGTCGGAGTACCCCATGTCATCGACGAGGATGATGAGGACATTCGTTTCCATGCAAGGCCTCCAAGAGCTTCACGTGTTCGCATCAGGCCCACCGTGGCAACGTGGCGAGCATTCCTCCGTCGACCGGGAGCGACACCCCTGTCACACCTCGGGCATACGGTCCGAGGAGGAAGGCAACGACCTGCGCCACGTCCTCGGCGGTGACGAAACGGCCGAGTGGATGCTCTGCCAGCAGGCTTTCGGCAGCACTCGGATCGGACCAGCGCTCCTTGTTCCGCTGCACCGGAACGAATCCCGGAAGAACGGCGTTGCAGCGCACACCCTGCCGGCCCCACTCCACCGCGCCGGCCCGGACCAGGGCGTCCAGAGCGGCCTTGCCCAGCGCGTACGCCGCCATGCCGGGCGCTGCCCGCTGCGCATGCACGCTGGAGATGTGGACGATCGATCCGTCGCCCGACGCCGCATCGGCGACCGCCGTACTCCAAGCCCATGCCGCGGCGACCTGCACGTCGTACACCTCCGTGAGGGCACGCCGGTCGAGACTCGCCAGCGCTCCACGATGCTCAGACAAGGTCGCCGTGACCAAGCCACTCAGACGGCCCAGACGAGCCGCGGACTCGACCGCGCGGCCGATGCTCGTCTCGTCGCGGACGTCACCCACGACCCACTCGACCGCTCCCGCAGCCGTGAGGCAGGCAGGCCGCTCCACCAGGTCGACGCCCACCACCGCCCAGCCGCTCGCCGCGAGAGTCGAGGCGACCGCGGAGCCGATGCCGCCACCCGCGCCGGTCACCAGTGCAACGGATCTCATCCCTTCAGGCCCGAGGTGGCGACTCCGTCGACGATCCGCCGCTGGAACGTGATGAACAGGACGAGCGGCGGGAGGAGTGCAACGGTGCTCATGGCAAGCATCGGTCCCCAGGACGAGTCGCCGGTCGAGTCGAGGAACTGGCGTAGCCCGAGCGGTACGGTGAACAGCTCGACGTCGTTGAGGTAGATGAGCTGCTTGAAGAAGTCGTTGTAGGTCCAGATGAACGTGAAGATGATCGTGGTGACCAACGCCGGCCGCAGCAACGGGAACACAATGTAGCGGTACGTCTTCCACGGATTGCAGCCGTCCAGCCGGGCGGCCTCGTCCAGCTCCCGTGGCAGCGACCGGATGAACTGCACCATCAACAGCACGAAGAACGCGTCGACGGCGAAGAAGTGCGGCACGAACAGGGGGTAGAACGTGTTCACCCAGCCCAGCTTGTTGAACAAGATGTACTGCGGCACCAGCGTGACGTGGGTCGGCAGCATCAGCGTCACCAGCATCGTCGCGTAGGCGATCCGCCGCCCGATGAAGTTGAGACGCGCGAACGCGAACGCGGCGAGGCTGCACGAGATCACGTTCCCGACGATGGCGAACAGCGAGATCAGCAGTGAGTTCTCGAGGAAGATGCTGAACGCCGTGGACACTCCCCGCCAGCCCTCGGCGTAGTTCGACGGCTGCAGGTGCCGCGGAATCAGCCCGGGCTGGGAGAAGATCTCGTCGGTCGGTTTGAAGGAGCTCGCCACCATCCACACCAGCGGATAGAGCATGACGAGCGTGACCACGATGAGCGCGAAGTGGGCGAGCAGGCGCCGTCCCGGCGCCCAGCGGCGGACGGCCACACGGCTGTCGGCGTCGTCCCGGATCGCGGCGAGTCGTTCAGTCGCCATAGTGCACCCAGTACCGGCTGAAGATGAAGTTGACCGCGACGACCGCGCCGGCCAGCAGCACCAGCATCCAGGCCATCGCCGCGGCGTAGCCCATGTCGAAGTTCACGAACCCCTCCTGATAGAGGTAAAGGGAGTAGAAGAGCGTGGAGTCGGCCGGCCCGCCCGAACCGTCGCTGATGATGAACGCCGGCGCGAACGCCTGGAACGACCGGATCAGTTGCAGGGTGAGATTGAAGAACAGGATCGGGCTCAGCAACGGCATCGTGATGCTCCAGAACTGGCGCCACCGGCTCGCGCCGTCGACCTGGGCGGCTTCGTAGAACTCCCGCGGTATCTGCCGGAGCCCGGCCAGGAAGATCACCATCGGGGCGCCGAACTGCCACACCTCGAGGGCGATCAACGTGCCCAGCGCGGTGTGCGGTTCGGAGATCCAGGACGGACCGTGGATGCCGACGAGGGCCAGCACCTGGTTGACCAGGCCGTCGCCGTTGAAGACCTTCCGCCACAGCACCGCGATCGCCACGCTGCCACCGAACAGCGACGGGAGGTAGATGGCCGAGCGATAGAAGTCGAGGCCGCGCAGTCCCCGGTTCAGGACCACCGCGACCGCGAGGGCGAAGGCCAGACTGAGCGGCGTACCGACGAAGACATAGATCGCGGTCACCTTCAGGGACTGCAGGAACAGCGGATCGGCACCGAACATCCGGCTGAAGTTGCCTGCGCCGATCCACTTCGGTGCCGACAGCAAGTCGTAGTCGGTGAAGGCGAGATACAGCGACATCAGCATCGGACCTGCGGTGAACGCCAGGAAGCCCACCAGCCACGGTGCCAGGAAGGCCAGCGCCCAGCCGTTCTGGTATCGGGTACGACGCTTCCGCTCGCCGCGGATCGTCGGATAGGTGATTGCCATGGATCACTCCTTTCGGCGGGAACGAGGCCGGCAGCCGATGCCGGGACCGGTCGGCCGGATGATCCCGTCGGTCACGGGCTCGGCAGGCTCGAGGAATGCGGTGCGATCTGCCTCGCCCCACGCGAACTCGAGCCAGGTCGTCGTACCGGCCAGTCCGGCGAGATGAGCCGCGTGGGCGGTGCCGATCGGACCGCTCGGATTGTGGAATGTCAGTTGCGTACCTTCGACTGCCTCGGCGATCCGTGCGACGCCGACCGGTCCGCCGGCGTGCTTGGGATCGGCCAACCAGTACCGGAGTGCACCAGTGGCACACGCAGCCGCGGCGACCTCCGGATTCCAGATGTGCTCCCCCGCGGCCAGCGCGAGCCCGCCGGCCGCAGCCCTTTCCATCCCGGAACGGTCACCGATGGGCACGAGGTCCTCGACCCAGTGCAGCCCCATCGGCGCGAGCTCCCGGACGACGACATCCAGCAGTTCGGCGGGGACGAGGTGGTGACAGTCGACCATGAGCTGTACGTCGCTCGGAAGCGCATCCCGGACGAGTGCGACGACTTCGATGCCTGCGTCGATCAACTGGGCGCCGCACATTCCGCGGGCGTGGTTGTCCAGGAACGGCGCCACTTTCAGTGCGGGGAATCCGTTGCGTACGGCATCTACTGCCGCCGCGAGGATCGCCTCCGGACCGTCACCGCCGTACCGGCGGTTGAGGTTTGCGTACAGGCGCACGGGCTGCGGTTCGCCGAGGCCGAGGGACGCCGAGAGCGGTCTGCCCTCGAGGCGTGCCTGCAGATCCGCGAAGGCAGCCTCGTACCCACCGAGGACGGTGGACCACAGGAACGCGTCCTCGCCGGAGGTCCTCAGCTTCTCCAGCTGCCGACGCAGCGTCGTCCGGGCCACGTTCAGCGGAAGGCCGATCACCACCGAGTTGACCGAGCGCGCGGCGTTCACCAAGGCGTCCAGCGGCGCTCCGTCGGAGAGCTCGCCGACACCTCGGGTGCCATCGGCAACCACCTCGACCATCACCCACGTACTGCGCCGCGAAGCCCGGTACGACCAGACTTCCGCCGAGTCGACGTCACCCATAGCGCAGCTCGAGCAGTCCGGGGACGAACTCCGCCGGTGCCGCGTAGATCCGATCGAGGATCACGCTGGCCGCGGAAACCGCTACGCCATCTGTGCCGAACGCGCTCAGTCGCACCACTGAATCGACATCGACCGGCCGCTTGTCCAGCAGGTACGCGCGGGCTCCCCGCTGGACGGACCGAAGGTACTCCGGCGCATCAACCACGCCGCCGCTGACGACGACCACCTCGGGGTCGAGCATGTCGATCAACGTGCCGGCCGCGACACCCACCAGCTCCGCCCTCGCGACCAACAGAGCGTCCGCACGAGCATCGCCGTCCCTGGCGGCCTGGACGAGACGCTCCAGCGTCCCTCGCATCCCGATCAGACCTTCCTTGCGGGCCCGTGCGAGTACGGCGAGATCACTGGCCGCCACGTGCAGACAGTCTCGCCGCCCGCAGGAACAGACCTCGTCGGCCGTCACGCCCACCGAGAGGTGATCGACGGTTCCCGCGGCCGCGCAGTAGCCCGGGAACACCCGGCCCCCGAGCATGAAACCGGCACCGACGACGTTCCCCACGAACAAACCGATCAGATCGTCCACACCCTGCGCGCCACCGAACCAGCGCTCGGCCATGGCCAACGCCCGGAAGCTGGAGTCGATCTCCGTAGGCATCCCCAGACCGCCCGCCAGCGCATCCCGCAGCGGGGCGTCCCGCCACCGCAGTACTCGATGGTCACGCACCACACCGGCTTCACGATCGACCCAGCCGCCGGTGCTCGCCCCGACACCCAGAATCCTGCCCGGGGTCCGCGACGTCAGCTCCTGGATCCCTTCGACCGCCTGGGCGACAAGCGGTTCGAAGCCGCGCCGACGATGCGGGAGACGCACCTCGGCCAGCAACGCACCGCGCAGATCCAGCAGGCACACGGTGGTGCGGCGCAGTCCGAAATGTACGCCGACCACGCGATAGGCCCGGTCGTCGACGACCATCGGGGTTCGCGGCCGGCCGAGCGCGCCCTGACCGGATTCGGCCGGCAACTCACGCAGCAGACCTGCCTCGGACAGGAGCCCGGTGAGCTTCGTCATCGTGCCCGTCGCCATGCCGGTGAGCCCGGACAGCTCCGACCGCGCGATCGGACCGTGCTGCATCACCGCACGCAGGATCGCCGAGTAGTTCTGCTGCCGGACGTCGAACGGCTGCGCCGACCGCAGCCGCCGGCCCTGGCAGGCAGTGCTCACTTGAGGCTCACTTGAGCGCGGCCTGAGCGTCCGCGAAGAACTTGGTCACCGCCTGAGCCACCGTGCTCTTGCCGAAGCCGACGACCTGGTTCGCGTTCGGCAGCGAGGTCTGCAGCAGCTTGCTCGCACCGGGCGGGTACATCTGCAGGGCAGCCGGGCCCTTCGACGCGACCAGCGCATAGTTCTCGAGCACCAGCTTGTTCAGGCCCGTCGCGGACTTCGCGATCGTGGCGCGAATGTCCTCGGGGATCGGGACACCACGAGCCAGTCCCATCGCGGTGGCCGCCTCCGGCTTGCTGGTGAGGAACTTGAGCATCGACACGGCGCCCTCGATGTTCTTCGACTTGGGCGAGATCGCGAACCAGCCGGCCGGAATGATGTTCGTGCCGGGCTGGGAGCCCGCACCACCGGACGGGAACGTGCCGAGACTCAACGTGTCCTTCGTCAGACTCTGCATCGACGGCAGGCCCCGCGACGTCGCCGTACCGGTGTACGCCGCCTTGCCGACTGTCACCGGGTCGTTCTGGAACCCGGTCGCAGCAGCTGTCAAGGCCATCGGTACGGCGGCTCCGTTGCCCCGCAGGTCCTGCCAGAGCTGCAGCCAGGCCGCCATGTCGTCCTGACTGAACCCGAGCGAGCCGGCGTCACCGAACAGCGTCTTGCCGCGACCGCGCAGGAAGGATTCGAGGGCGATCGGGCTGCCGCCCTGATCCGCCGTACCGGCCAGCTTGTGACCGCTCTTGCCCCAGACCTCCGCCATCGTGGCCTTGTACTCGTCGAGCGTCCAGTCGGGGCTGGGCGCTGCCAGACCGAGGCCCTTGAGCTTCGTCGTGTTGACGATGACGGCCGGCTGGGTCGCGGCGCCGAGCAGGGCGAAGTAGTACTTGCCGTCCGCCTTGATCGTTGTCGACACGTAGTCCGGCATCGAGTCGAGACCGAGATCGTCCTTGTACTGGTCCAACGGCTGCACCGCACCGCGCTTGACGTACTCCATCAGATACGGCAGGTGGATCTGGAACACGTCCGGTGGGTTGCCGCCGGCAACTCGGGTGGCGAGCTTGTCGTAGTACCCCGAGAACCCGGAGTACTGCGGGTTGACCTTCGCCGCACCCTCGCTCTTCTGGTAGACGTCGAGGGCCTCGATGAGCTTCTTGTTCTGGTCGCCCTCGCCCCAGAACATCACCTCCAGCGCCGCGCTGGAACCGCCGCCGCTCGACGAGGAGCCACCGAGGCCGCGGGAGCAGGAGGAGACGGCGGCGACTCCGGCCGCCGCGGCGCCCAGCTGCAGGAAGGTGCGCCGGGACAGGTGTGTGCGGGTCATGATGTGGCCTTCGCTTTCGATGAGCCGGCGCGGACCAGGGCCGCGGCGTCGGGAAGTACGTCGGCCACCTCGTCCGCGAGGAGCTTGGCCAGCGACGCCGCCGTCGGTGCTCCCTCGGCCGTGGCCGCGATGTTGTGCTGCTCCCAGGGGTCGGCAGCCAGGTCGTACAGCTCGGCCTCGTCGTGAGACCGGAAGATGTAGCGATGATCCGCGGTGCGGACGGACAGGTTCAGACTGTCTCTCGGGTACTGCCAATCTCTTGCATGGAACGGATCACCGTTCCCACCGGGACGACCGTCGTGCAGCATCGTCTCAGCGGTCACATAGTCGCGCGTCGGTGCGGCAGAGTCGGTGCCGAGCATCGCCGCGAACGAACGCCCGTCATGTGATTCGTGCCAGGGCACCCCGGCGACCTCGGTCAAGGTCGGTCCGATGTCGCACAGCGACACGAAGTTGGCGTTGCGGCTCTGCCGGCCGTCCGGGTGACGGACGATCAACGGCACCCGGAGGTCTTCCTCGTAGTGCAGCCAGTGGCCCTTCTCCATCAGCCGGTGGGCGCCCATGAGGTCGCCGTGGTCGGACGTGAAGACGACGACCGTCCGGTCCCATTCGCCTGCGTCCTCCAGGTACTGGCGGATCCGGCCGAACTGGCTGTCGACGAGTGCGCACAGCCCGAGGTAGTGGCTGGTGACCTCGATCCAGTCCTGCTCGGTGAGGCCCTCGAAGTCGCGGGCGAAGTGCGACTCCCGCACCTCGCGCGGCTTGGTCGCCGTACCCGTCGACCAGCTCTCGGGGAGCCGGACTTGGTTGCGATCGATGAGTTTGTCGTACGGGCTCGGGACGAGCATCGGGAAGTGCGGGGCGTTGAACGAGCACACGGCCAGCCACGGCTTGTCCGCGGGACGCTGATCGAGCCCGGCCAGGAAGCGGTCGCACTGCCAGTTCTCGAGGAACGACTCCAGTGGGACGCTCGATGTCGCGTACGGCCGCTCGGCCAGCGCCTCGAGGTCGGGTGCGGTGAGGTTCTCGATGTGGTCCGGGTCGAACGCGTACCCCCGTTCGCCCGCCCAGGAGCGGTACTCCTCGATGTACCGGCCACGATCCTGACCACGCAGTACGGCGGGAATCGCACTGCTGTCCGCCCACCCCATCCGGTCCGGCGTCGTACCGGGAACGTGCCACTTGCCGTTGTAGTGCGTGTGATAGCCCGCGGTGGCGAACGCCTGCGCGACCCCCGCCGTACGCAACTGCGGTTCGATCGGCCGCCAGTTCCCCAGTACGCCGTGGTGCCGCGGCATCAGGCCGGTCCACAGACTCGTCCGCGCCGGGCAGCACAACGGGAACGGCGTGTAGCACGCGTCGAAGACGGTCGACTCCCCCGCCAGCTCGTCCAGGTACGGCGTCCGCGCCGCGGGGTTGCCGGTCCAGCCCATCGTGTTCCAGCTCTGCTCGTCAGCCATGACGACCAGCACATTCAGACGGTCGGTCACACGTCTCACCTTGTCGGGGGTCAGCGGCTTTACTTCCAGCTGAAGTTAATTCCCCGCACCGCCCCTGTCAACCACTCGGCCGAGGGGTTGACAGGGGCGCGAGAGCCCATTAACTTCAACCGGAAGGAAAGCGCTGCCACCTCCTGTTTGTTGCCCCGAACAACAAGATGGTCAGCGTGAGAGCAGCTTGGCGACCCTTGGCAAGACCTGGTCGACCGGGCCGCTGAGGCCGCATTCCATGGCCAGCCAGCCGGTGTAGCCGACGGCTTCCAGGGCTTGCAGAGTTTCTGGCCAGTCGTAGTGGCCGGCACCGGGCTCCAGGCGGTTGCTGTCGCCGAGCTGGACGTGGCCGATCAGCGAACCGGCCTGCCTGATCGACTCGCCGACGCGGGCTTCCTCGATGGACATGTGGAAGGTGTCCGCCGTGATCATGACACCGGGCGATCCGACCTCCTCTACCACCGAGACCGCATCGGCCAGCTGGTTGATCACGAAGTCCTCGAACCGGTTCAACGGTTCCAGGTAGACCTTCGCATCCACGGACTCGGCATGCTCACCCACTTCACGCAGAGCCTCGACCAGCGCCGCCCGGGAGTCCTCCACCGAGCGCGGCGGGACGAACGGCGGCAACCGTCGAGAGAACAGACCGAAGGCGTGCGGCGAGACGATGCCGGTGCCGCCCGCCGCCACGATCGTGCTCAACTGGAGCTTGAGCTGCTCGATCGCATCGCGGCGACGGTCGGCATCGAAGTCTCCGATGAAGTGGTCCATGTGGACGACCGCGGTCGGCATCAGTACGCCGGCGTCGCGGGCCCGTCGCAGTTCGTCGATCCGCGCTCCGAAGATCCCGTCGCCACGGGCGGACAGTTCGATCCCGTCGAAGCCGACCGTCCGCACGAAGGCGAACTTCTCCTCCAACGTTTCGCCGGGCAGCGTCAGCTCCGCGGCCGCGAGTCGGAAGCTCATGCGGTCACCTCCTGGTCGAAGCTGAGCACGACCTGCAGCGCATCCTGCGGACGTTCATCGAGCATCTGGAAGGCCTCCGCGGCTTGAGCAATCGGCACGGTGTGGGTGATCAGGTCGGTCACGTTCAGCCGCTTGTCCGAGGCGAGCTGGATCGCGGTCCTCGCCAGTCGGTCGTAGTTCCAGCGATGCTGCAAGGCCGGCGCGACACCCGAGATCTGCGAGCCGATCAGCGACACGCGGTTGTGATGGAACTCCTCCCCCAGCCGCAAGCCCGCACCCTCGCCTTGCATGAAGCCGGCGACGCAGACCCGGGAGCTGTACGCGACCGACCGCACCGCCTCGTGCAGGGCGTGGTAGCTGCCCGACACCTCCAGGCACACATCGGCGCCGCGGCCTTCGGTCAGGTCACGGATCCGTTCGGCGATCCCGCCGTCAGCGGGATCGAGCACACCATCGGCGCCGAGGTCCAGCGCCAGTTGACGGCGGGCAGGGAGCCCGTCGACCGCGATCACCCGGCCGCCGTTCAGCCGGGCCAGCTGAGCGGCCAGTTGCCCGGGTACGCCGAGGCCGAAGACCGCGACCGTCTCGCCGATGTGGATGTCGGCGTCCAGCACCAGGTTCAGCGCGATCCCACCGATCTGGCTGAAGATTCCGACCCGCGGATCAACGCCGGCGGCCAGGATCCGCTGCGCTGCCCAGTCCGCCTTCTTGACCGTCTGACTGCGATGTCCCCAGGTCCCCCAGACCACGTCTCCGACGTTGACGCCGTCAGCCGCGGCGCCGAGCGAGACGACCTCGCCGACCTCCTCGTACCCCCAACCGTCGACGGGGTAGCTGATCGATGTGTCGCCCTCGACGAAGAGCCGGGAGTCGTCGTTCCACCGCTTGTTCAGATACGGGTTGCTGCCGCGGTACGCCGTCAGTTCGGTGCCCGCGGAGATGCCGGAGTACAACGTACGAATCAGGACCTCGTCCGGTTGCGGGGTGCGCTCGATATCGGGCACGACCTCCGCGACGCGAGGTGAGCTGAATCTGACCAGGGATGGCATAGGTCTCCTTCGGAACTGCGTTGTGCGGTGAGTCAGCCCTTGACGGCGCCGGACATGAATCCCTGCGTGACTTGGCGTTGGAGGACGACGAAGATCACGATCACCGGGACGATGGTGATCAAGGTGCCGGCCGCCAGTGGCCCGATGTCCATCGAGCGGCCGCCGGTGAAGTTGTACAGACCGGCCGTGAGGGGCCGGTACTTCCCGCTGGGCAGGTAGAGCAACGGCACCAGGAAGTTGTTCCAGTTGCTCAGGAACGTGAAGACCGCCAGCGCGGCGGCACCCGAGCTCACCATCGGCACCATCACCTGCGCGAAGATGCGGCTCTCGGAGGCGCCGTCGATGCGCGCCGCCTGCTCCGGTTCTTCGGGCAGATCGGAGAAGAAGGCCCGCATGAAGAACGTTCCGAACGACAGGTTGGTCGAGATCAGCACGAGGTTGGCGCCGACCAGGCTGTCCAGCAGACCCATCGACCGGAGCTGGAAGTACAGCGGGATCATGTAGGTGAAGAAGGGCACCAGCAGCCCGAGTACGACGAGATAGAAGACGACCGTCCGTCCCGGGAAAGGCAATCGGGCGAAGGCGTAGCCGGCCATCGTCGAGATCACGATCACCACCGCCGTACTGGGCACAGTCAGCAGCACGCTGTCCAGCAGATAGCTGCTGAACCGCCCGACGGTCCAGGCCGAGCGCAGATTCTCCAGCGAGAACGTGGAGAACAATCCGAACGGATCGCTACGCACGTCCTGCGGTGTCTTGAGTGCCGTGGAGACGATCAACAGCACCGGGAACAGGGTCAGCGCCGCCATCGCGATCAGGGCCAGGTGGCGGACGGCGAGATCCGTGGACCGGCGGACCGCGTGCCGGCGGAACTCCAACTGCTCGCTGGATCGAGTGCGGCGGGAGACGGCGACAGGCAGATCGGCCATCAGGCCCCCAGCCCTTGCAGCGAGAGCCGTCGCTGAAGACGGTTCAGCATGATGGTGAACGGCACCGCCAGGACCGTGATCAGCAGCGCCAGCACAGTGCCGTAGCTGATCCGGTTGAGCTGGAACGCGCTCGAGTACGCGTATGTCCCGAGCACCTCGGTGGCATCGGCCGGTCCACCGCCGGTCATGATGAAGATGATGTCGAAGACGCTGAACCCACCGACCAGCGTCAAGGTCAGAACCATCAGGAAGACCGGCATGATCTGCGGCAACAGGATGTGCCACAGCCGCTGGCCGGCGTTCGCGCCGTCGATCCGGGCGGCGTCGACGAGTTCCACGTCGACGTTGCGCAGCGCGGACAGGATGATCATGATGACGAAGCCGCAGGTCGCCCAGATCGCAGTGGCGAGCACGGCGAAGATCGCGGTGTCCGGATCCCCGAGCCAGCCGCGGCTCCAGCCTCCGAGACCGACGGCCCCGAGCACCCGGTTGATCCAGCCGTTGACCGGGTCGTAGATCCAGCCCCAAACGATGCCGATCGCCACCCCAGGCAGCATGAACGGCAGGAAGAACAGCAGCCGGTACGCCGCTCCACCGCCGCGACTGGACCAGATCAGGACGGCCACCAGCAGCCCGATGACCATCGGCACGGCGGTGCCGATCCCGATCCAGATCGCGTTGTTCCCCAGCGCGTGCCAGGTCGCGGAGTCGGTGAACATCTCGGTGAAGTTGCTCAGCCCGACGAACGGCGGTGTCGGATCGAGGCCGTCGAAGTCGACCACCGAGTAGTAGAGCGCGTTGACCATCGGGAACACGAAGAACACCGCCGTGATCACCGCCACCGGCAGCGCGAGCAGGATGCCGAGTCGCGCCTGGGCCCTGCGGGTGACCGCAGGAACGTTGCTGACGGCACCCATCCTATTTCGCCGACTTCTCGTACGCCGTCTGCAGCTGGGCGGCGACCTTCGCCGGATCGGACTGGTCGCTGAGGATGCCCTGGATGCCTTTCCACATGGCGTTGTTGAAGACGTCAGTGGTCAGAACGTCGATGTTGTACCCGAAGTCACCGGTGCCGTCGGCGATCTTGGCCGAGTCGTCCAGGACCTGCTTGAACAACGGCGACGCCTTCATGCCGGCGGTGTCGATGGGATAGGCAGGGATGTCCTGCAGCTTCTCGGCGGCCCAGCGGCCGTGTTCGGCGGTGAGCAGATAGTCCAGGAACTTGATCGACGCGTCCGCCTTCTTGGTCGACGCGGAGACGAACGTGCCCGCTCCGAGACCGCCGCTGAAGATGCCCGGTCCGTCCTGGGCCGGGAACGGAATGAAGCCGACGTCGAACTTGGCGTTCCGCTCGATGTCCAGGGCCAGCCAGCTGCCGGTCGGGTCCATGGCAGCCTTGCCGGAGTAGAACAGGGCGTTCGCGTTGTCGTAGCTGACCGCGGCCGGTGACGGAGTCAGCAGACCTTTGTCGTTCCACTGCTTCCAGACCGCCAGCGAGTCCACCACCGGCTGGGTGTTCCACGACGTACGGCCGTTGAGCAGGTCGTCCATGCCCTTCGATCCGACCGCGCTGGACAGCGACATGCTGAGCAAATGGCCGCCCTGCCAGCCTTCCTTGTCGCTGACGGCGAAGGGGACGACGTTGTTCTGCTTGAGCTTCTCGGCCGCGGCGGTCAGGTCGGCGAGGTTCTGCGGTTGGGCGATCCCGTGCTTCGCGAACAGCGTCTTGTTGTAGAAGATGCCGACTTCCTCGATCTGGCTCGGCACCCCGACGATCTTGCCGTCGAAGGTGACGCGCTTCTTGGCGAAGTCGTAGATCGGCCACTTGTGCTCGGCGTAGGCACTGGTCAGGTCGTACACCAGTCCTGCCTTGGCCAGTGCGCCGGCGAAGCCCGGTCCGGTGTCGTATCCGAAGACGTCGGGACCCTCGCCGGAGCGCAGCTGGGTCTGCAGGACGGTCCGGACGTTCTCGCTCGGAATGACGTCGAGCTTCACCGTGATGCCCTGGTTCTTCGACTCGAACGTCTTCAGGTCGGACTTGATCAACTCCAGATCCGCCGGATCCTCCGGCTGCCCGATCATGTACCGGATCTCCTGCTGGCTGCCGGTCTCCTGCTCGACGGTTCCGGACCCGGCGCCCCCAGCGCCGCCGGTGCAGGCCGCGCTGGCGAAGAGTGCTCCGGTGGTCAGCATGATCGAGGCGACGTACGCGATCTTCTTCACGAGCCCACTTCCCTGTTGGCGGCTGCACTGCATCGGAAGCGTTTCTAACGTTAGAAGTTCTAACGTTAGAAGTATGCTGACCGGGCTCGTGGGCTCTGTCAAGATGTGGCTGAGGTAGTCGAAGGGACAACGATGACGCCTGAGAACGGCCTACCGGGTCGTCCGGCCCGGCTGAAGGACGTCGCGGAGCTGGCCGGGGTGTCGTTGAAGACCGTGACCAACGTGGTCCACGAGCGGCGGCACGTGAAGGCCGAGACCCGGGCCCGGGTCAAGGCCGCCATCGCCGAACTGGGCTACACCCCGTCACTGGTCGGCCGGCAACTGCAGAGCGGCCGCAGCAACATCGTCGCCCTCGCCGTACCGCGGATCGACGAGCCGTACCTGGGCGCGTTGGCGCACGCCTTGATCATGGCTGGGGAACGGCACGGGTACGCCGTCTTCACCGACGAGACCGGGCGCAGCGACGAGCACGAACTGCGCGCCGCCGGCGGATATCCCGGCCACAGCATCGACGGGGTGATCTACAGCCCGCTGGCGGTGGATCCGCGGCGGATGGCGGACATGAGCCGGTTCACTCCGATGGTGCTGCTCGGTGAGCACCTCAGTGAGGGCACCGCGGACTACGTCGCTATCGACAACGAGCAGTCCGCCCGGGATGTCGTCCGGCATCTGGCCGACGGCGGCCGGCGGCGGATCGCCTACGTCGGTGGCAATCCGTCCCGGCCGTCGAGCGTCGGCCAGTTACGACTCGAGGGCTACCGCGCCGCGGTGCGGGAGCTGGACCTGGAGAGCCGCGACGACTGGTTGCTCCGCTGCGACCGCTACAGCCGGGAGTCGGGTTCGGCGGTGGCCGAGCAGCTACTGCCCCGGATCGGCGAGATCGACGCGTTGGTCTGCGCCAGCGACCTGCTGGCGATCGGCGCCATCCGGACCTTCATCGAGCACCAGGTCCGGGTGCCCGAGGACGTGGCCGTGATCGGCTGGGACAACATCATCGACGGACGCTACCTGTCCCCCAGTCTGAGCAGTGTTGCCACCGACCTGGATCTCCTTGCGGACAAGACATTCGAGGCCTTGATCAGCAGGATCGAGGGCAACCGGGACCCGGCCCGCGTCTACACCGTCCCGCACGACATCATCGTCCGCGAGTCGAGCCGGCCAACGAGTGCAACAACCGAACCGGCCTGAGGATGTTGGTGTTATCTGCTGTAGTTCTTGCCGATGGGTCTGCCGGGGATGGGCTTGGCGATGAGGGCGACCGGGACGAACATGCCGAAGTGGCCGATGGCCATGGTGAGGATCCAGAGCTCCTCGTCGTCGTACAGGGCGGATGCTTTGGCGAACAGTTCGTCGGGGACGCGTTCGCCGAACGGGTTCGGGGTGAGAACGGCCTCGATGAGCTCCAGTGCGACCCGTTCCGCGTCGGTGAAGAAGGGGGCGTCCTGCCAGGTCGCGACGGCGGTGATGCGCTGGTCGGTTTCCCCGGCCTTGCGCAGGTTGTCGGTCATCGCGACGGAGTGGTAGGTGCTGCCAACGATCTGCGCGCCGCGGAGCAGCATCAGGTTGATGGTGGCCTGCGGAACCGGCCCGTTCCGTACGGCGCTGCGCGCTGCCCCGGAGAGTTTTGCCAGCTCGGGGAACAGCTTGGTGAGGTCGGGCAGGCGCGACTGGATGCTGTCCTGCTCCGTCGTGACGGCGGTGGTGATCGGCGTGGACATGTGAGGTCTTCCTTCCGGTGTTCGGGATGGTGTCTCACCCGGTCCGACAAGGCACGCGCCGGGAATGTGAGGCGACGTCACATTCGGGGGCGCTGATTTGTCGGAGTGGTGAGGACAGACGCAACCGAAGGAGCCGGCGACACCATGACCATCGACCGACCCGATCAGAGTCTGAGCGCGATCATGAGCGAACGGCGTCAGCTGATCAACGTCGCGTACAGGCTCCTCGGCTCGCTCGCCGAAGCCGAGGACGCCGTGCAGGAGACCTACGCCCGCTGGTACGCCTTGTCCCCCCAGCAGCAACAGGCCATCGACTCGCCCGGCGCCTGGCTGACCAAGGTCGCGAGCCGCATCTGCCTCAACGTGCTCAACTCGGCACGAGCCCGTCGGGAGAACTACGTCGGCGAGTGGATCCCCGAGCCCCTGCCCGCACCTGCGGAAGGCACCACCACCGACCCGGCCGACCGCATCACCCTCGACGAGTCGATCGGCATGGCCTTCCTCGTCGTACTCGAAGCGATGACGCCGGCCGAGCGCGTCGCCTTCATCCTGCACGACGTCTTCCGCTACCCGTTCGCCGAAGTCGCCGACATCGTCGGCCGTACGCCGGTGGCCTGCCGGCAACTGGCCTCGTCGGCCCGTCGGCGGATCCGGACCTCGCAGGCACCGCCACCCCCGACCGCCGAGCAGGCCGCGATCGTCAGGAACTTCAAGCAGGCCTGGGAAGCCAAGGACATCAACGCCCTCGTCGGCCTCCTCGACCCCGATGTCACCGCAACCGGCGACGGCGGCGGACTCGCCACCACCGTGCGCCGCCCGTTCGAAGGCGCCGGGCAGCTCGCGCGCGGCCTTGTCGAGCTCGCCGACAGGCACGGCGGCCTCACGATCCTGGAGCGTACGGTCAACGGCCAGCCCGGCCTGGTCGCCGAGCAGGACGGCGTGATCGTGACCGTGTACGCGTTTGACATCGCAGCCGACCGGATCACGCACATCTGGGCCGTGCGCAACCCCGAGAAGCTCCGGCCGTGGACGCTGCGGTAGCGGAGTCGGTCAGGAGCGGCGGTTCTTCAGTGGGACTGAGTCGACAGTGACCGGAGCGTGCACCGGGCCGCCGAGCCGGGCGGTCAGCGCGTGCGCCATCCGGAGCAGCGACTCGGCGGCCTGCTTGCCTCGGTGCTGGTCCACCGCCGCTTTGACCCAGACATGCCGGAGCCGGGCTGCCCTCGCGGGCAGCCCGGCTCCGGTGGTGGGGATCAGCCGATCCGGACCGGCTCTCGGTCCTCGGTTTGCTGTGGCTTCTGCTGGGTGTCGCCGTGACCCGGCCACCAGGCGCGGTGACCGATCAGCGCGGTCAGCGCCGGGGTGAAGAACATCGCCATGACGAACGCCGCGATCGCGATGCCGACCGAGATGGCGAAGCCCATCTGCGCCAGCGTCGAGTTGCCTGCCAGCATCATCGAGGCGAAGGTGCCCGCCAGGATGACGCCCGCCGCGGCGATGGTCGGCCCGGTGTGGTGCAGGGCCAGGGCGGCGGCTTCCCTCGGATTGCGGCCCTCACGCGCCTCTTCCCGCAATCGGGCCACCATCAGGATGTTGTAGTCGGTGCCTAGGGCAACCACGAAGAGGTACATGATCACCGGCAGGGTGAAGATGAGCCCGCTCTCGCCCCGCAGATGCTGGAACACCATGACGGTCGCACCCAACGTGGCCCCGAAGCCCAGGAACACCGACGCCATCAGGTACCACGGCGCCACCAGACTGCGCAGCAGGAGCGCCAGCACGATCATGATCAGGACTGCCGCCAACGGGAACACGACCTTGTAGTCGTGATTCATCGCATCCTGGAAGTCGACGAACACCGAGGTCAGACCGCCGACCACCGCGGTGGTCCCGGGTGGTGCGGCCTCGTGGACCGCCGTACGGAGCGGTCCCCGGACAGTCTCGATCGCCTGGTCCGATTCGGGCGCGGTCTGCAGCGTGACCTGGAAGTGGGCGACCGATTTGTCCTGCGACAGCGTGGGTTCCGAGACCTCGCCGACTCCGTCGACTCGGGTCAGCTCGCTGCGATAGGTGTCGAGCTGGGTCTTGCTGAGCGGGTTCGGTGACTGCAGCAGCACGTCCGACGGCTGGGTGACGCCGGCGGGCAGGCCCTTGAGCAGTTCCTTGCTGTACGTCGTGGACTCGGAGGTGTCGGAGGTCGAGCCCGAGGTGAGATCGAACGTCGGGTTGAAACCGATGGCGAACACACCCAGCACGATCAACAGACCACCGGAGGCCGCGGCGAACACCGCCGGACGACGACCGAGCCCGCGACCGAGCCTGGCGAACGAGGCTCCCTTCGGCTCGACGCGCCAGGCCTTCGACGGCCAGAACACCTTCGTGCCCAGCAGCGAGACGATCGCCGGCACCAAGGTGAGCCCGGCCAGCAGTGCCACCGCCACCGCGATCGCCAGCGCCGGTCCGAGCGAGCGAAACAGGCCGAGGGTCGACAGCGTGAGTGCCATGAAGGCGATGATCACCGCGCCGGCGGCAGAGGTGATCGCCTCACCGACCCGGGTGACGGCGCTGACCATCGCGGTCTTCGGATCCTCCCCGGCCCGCAGCCGTTCGCGGTAGCGGAACATCAGGAACAGGATGTAGTCGGTACCAACCCCGAACAGCACCACCAGCAGGATCGGACTGACCGAGGGGTCGATCTTCAGATCGAACGCCGTGCTCACCATGGCGATCAGGCCGTTGACGACCGAGGAGATCGCCCCGATGACCACGACCGGCAGCAGCGCGATCACCGGACTGCGGAAGATCACCAGCAACAGCAACAGAATCAGCGCCACGGTGGCGATCCCGACGATGGCCAGGCCCTTGGTCGAGGACTCCTGCGCGTCGAGGGCCTGCGCGGCCGAACCGGTGACGCCGGCCTTCAGGTCGGTGCCGTTGACCTTGTCCTGCAACGCCGTACGCAGCGCCTTGACCGCGTCGCTCTGCCTGGTGTCGCTGGGGTTCGTGACCTTCGTCATCTGCACCGCGGCGATCTGGATGAGCCGGTTGTCCGGCGGTGGGACCGCTTGGATCCCGGTGACGTCCTTCAGCTGTGCCTGGTTCAGCTGCCCGGTGACGGATTCGACCGTTGCCGCGTCGGCCGCGGTCAGCGGCGCGCCGTCGGATCGTTCGAACACCACGATCGCGGCGGGCGCGGCGGCGTTGGGGAAGGCCTTCTCCTGCAGCTTGGCTGCCTGGATCGACTCGTAGTGCGACGGCAGGAAGGCGGATTGGTCCGTGGTCGAGTTCAGTGCCGGGGCCGTCGCGACGACCCCGATGATGATCACCACCCAGGCGCCGATCGTCCGCCAGGGATGGCGAACGACCAGCGAGCCCAGTCGTGCGAACATGACAGATCCTTTCAGGAATTTGTTGCGTGCAAGGGCGCATGGTTTGTTGCCACGACGATCGCCGACCGTCCTGACACGCGGCTGACACGCCGCAGACACCGTCCGGGGCGGTGCGAGTCAGCTGATCTTGCGCCGGTACAGCGCGACCGCGAAGGCGTAGGCGGCGACCAGGAGGCCGACGCACCAAGCAAGGGCGATCCAGATGTCGGAGCCGACCGGTTGCTCGGCGAACAGCGCGCGGATCGTGTTGACGATGGACGTCACCGGCTGGTTCTCGGCGAAGGCGCGCACCGGGCCGGGCATGGTCTCGGTGGGCACGAACGCCGAACTGAGGAACGGCAGGAAGATGAGCGGGTACGAGAACGCGCTCGCGCCGTCCACCGACTTGGCGGACAGGCCCGCGACCACGGCGAGCCAGGTCACCGCGAGGGTGAAGAGGATCAGGATCCCGGCCACCGCAAGCCAGGCCGCGACTCCCGCTCCGGTGCGGAAGCCCATGATGAGGGCGACGCCCACAACGATCACGAGTGAGATCAGGTTGGCGACCACCGAGGTCAGCACATGGCCCCACAACACGCCCGACCGCGCGATCGGCAGGGACTGGAAACGCTCGAAGATCCCGCCCTGCAGATCCGTGAAGAGCCGGAATGCGGTGTAGGCAACGCCGGACGCGATCGTGATGAGCAGGATGCCGGGCAGGAGGTGGTTCACGTACGACGTCGACCCGGTGTCGATCGCGCCGCCGAACACGTAGACGAACAGCAGCATCATCGCGATCGGCATGAGTGCGGTGGTGATGATGGTGTCCGGGCTGCGGGTGATGTGACGAAGGGATCGCCCGGTGAGTACGGCGGTGTCGCCGAAGAGATGCGTGGCCATGGTTGTCCTTACTTGTCCGTGCCGACCAGGGTGAGGAAAACGTCCTCGAGGGTCGGCTGCTTCTCGACGTACTCGACCTTGGCCGGCGGGAGGAGTCGCCTCAGTTCGGCGAGGGTGCCGTTGACGATGATGTGCCCCTGGTGGAGGATCGCGATCCGGTCGGCGAGCTTCTCGGCCTCGTCCAGGTACTGGGTGGTGAGCAGCACTGTCGTTCCGTGCTCGGCGAGTTCCTTGACGCTGTTCCACACCTCGATCCGCGCCTGCGGGTCGAGCCCGGTGGTCGGCTCGTCGAGGAAGATGACCTGCGGATTCCCGATCAGGCTCATCGCGATGTCGAGGCGGCGACGCATGCCGCCCGAGTACGTCGCAACCCGCCGCCCGCCCGCCTCGGTCAGCGAGAACCGGGCGAGCAGATCGTCCGCGATCGCGCCCGGGTCGTCGAGGTGCCGCAACCTGGCGATCAGCACGAGATTCTCCCGCCCGCTGAGGATCTCGTCGACGGCGGCGAACTGACCCGTCAGGCTGAACGACTCCCGCACCTTGTCCGGTTGGGTCGCGACGTCGAAGCCGTTCACCGTGGCCGTCCCCGCGTCGGCCTTGAGCAGCGTGGACAGGATCCGCACGACCGTCGTCTTGCCCGCCCCGTTCGAGCCGAGCAGGGCGAAGATGCTGCCCCGCTGCACGTCGAAGTCCACGCCGCGCAATACCTTCAGTTCCTTGTACGACTTCTCCAGGCCCTGCACCTGGATGACGGACCGGGTCGTCATCAAACGGGCCTCTCGTCTTCTCCGGCAGCGTCTGCGATGGCTTTGTTCAGCCGGTTCTGCTCGCGGATTCGCCACTGCCCGTCCGGGTAGTTCTGGACGAAGGTCTCGACGAACTCCACCGGGTCCTCCCCGACAATGTCGCGGATCGGTGTCCCGGCCGCCGCGCTCTGCTCGAACAGGTCGATGAGGTCCTCGTACATCGTGGTCAAACCGGCCTCGCCGCGCCCGAAGTACATCAAGTACCGCTCGATGGCCTCGACCGCCGTGCGATAGTTCGCGGGAAGCCGGCGCTTGCGCGCCTTGTACTGCCGCCATCGCTTCTTCTCGTCGAGAGGTCCGGTGACCTTCTCGATCCATCGTGCAGCCATTTCCTACCGACCTCCTTCGCGGAGCTGTTCGAGCCGTTCGGAGAGGAAGCTCCATGTCCTCCAGAACTCGTCGAGATATTCCTGACCCTGAGCGTTGAGGGAATACACCTTGCGCGGCGGGCCCTTTTCCGACGGGACCTTCTCCACGTCGACGAGACCCCGTCGCTCGAACCTGACCAGCAGGGCGTAGATGGTGCCCTCGGCGATGTCGGTGAAGCCCTGCTCCCGCAACCACGCGGTGATCTCGTAGCCGTACGCGGGCCGCCCGAGCAGCATCGCGAGCACGATCCCCTCCAGCGTGCCCTTCAGCATCTCCGTCATCTGTTTGACCACGGCTCACCTCCTCGTACTACTCAGTGCTGCTGACTACCAGTAGATAGTAGCACTGAATAGTGCGGACACAACTGTGCCCCCGGAGTCACCCGGGGGCACAGAGTCAGCTGTCGCGGGAGACCATCAGCCAGCTGACTTGAATGTCTGGGGCGCGAGTCGGCGCGATGGAGACGGTGATGTTGCCGTCGGCACCGACCGCGATCCCGCTGTACGACGCCGCCGTACCGGTGCCTGTGAAGAGACGCTGCTGGTCGACGACCGAACCGTTGACCGTGACCTCGGCGGCGCGGTTCGCCCACGGCCACGGATCGAAGTACCCGGCGTGGACCGTGTACGTCCCCGGCTCCAGGCCACCGAAGGTGTAGACGAGCGCCTCGTGATCCTTGGCGTAGCGCAACGTGCTGTACAGGTCCCCACTCCCCGCGGGTGCGCTCGACCCGGTGTAACCCCAGGTCGTCCCGGTGACGGGATCGACTCCCAATGGTTGCTCGGGGCCCGAATTCAGCAGGGCACCTTCACTGGCGGCGGTCTGCATCAGCGTCTGCCAGTCCGCCGTCGCGGCACCGCCCGCGTTGACGGCGTACCGAACGTTGTGCGGGACGACCATGACGGACCGCGTGAACGTACGCCCGTCCGACAGAGCTCCGCGGAGGCTCGCCGGCCCCGGCTGCGCGATGGTCGACGCATCCCACGTGACCGCGACCTGCTGTGAGCCCGCCGCCGTCTTCACACTGACCGCGGCCGGCAACGTGCTCGTGTCGTTCAGCCAGACGTGATCCGGCAGCGCCGTCTCGACAGTCCAGCGCTGGTACGGCGCCAGGTCGTGCAATGTCCACTCCTGGTCGGGGCCGATCGACAGGCTGCCGCCCTCGCCGAAGCTCATCGGCATCCAGATGTACGGCGCGTTGGCCAGGTCATCCGGAGTCCACCGGTCACCCATGAAGGCGTACTTGTTCCGCGCCGGATCGACCGGGATCACCGACGTACTCTGCGACCGATACGTATCCGCCGCGCCTGCCCCACTGATCGGGCTGCCCTTGTCGGTCCACTGGCCGAGAACGCTCGTCGCGGTGGCATAGCGCGCCGGGTTCGGATCCCATCCCGTAGCACCGGAGGTGATCAGGTAATAGGTGCCCTCGGACTTGAACATCGCCGGCGCCTCCCGCTGGTTGCACGCGAGCGTCCGCACGAAGTCCTTCCCCTGCACGGCCTTCTCGGGCGGCGCGGACAGGTACGTGTACGACTTGTTCAGCTTCGAGATGTACATCGTCCGGTTCTCCTCGGAGGAGTAGACGATGTACGCCGTCCCGTCGTCGTCGACGAACAGGTTCATGTCCCGGGCCATGCCGCCGGCCGGGTCGAAGGCGGACCCGGTCCCACACCACGGCACCGAGTCGCTCGGCACGCGGTTCAGCCGGTACGAGTCGATCCACCGGAACGGCCCGGTCGGCGAATCCGCGATCGCCACCCCAGCCTCGGCCCGCGCGTACGTCGACGTACCGGTCGGGGACGACGGTCCGTCGGAGTGCACCCACATGATCCACTGGCCGGTCGCCTTGTTGTGGATCACCTTCGGCCGCTCGAGGATCGACGGTCTGGCCCAGCCGTCGGTGCGGACGCTGTTGGTGGACAGGTCGCGCCAGACGATCTCCTTCTGGGCGGCGGTGTAGTGCTTGTACAGCTTCGCGAAGTACTTGTCGTTCGTGAACTGGTCCGGTGAACTCATCGCCCGCAGAGCGAGGCCCTCGTCCTTCCAGTTGTACAAGTCGTACGACGCGTAGACGTGGACTCCGGGTGAGTCGAAGTACCCGTTGCTGCGATCCTCGCCGTACCAGTACCAGATCCGCCGGCCCTGGTCGTCGGTCGACGGCACCACCTGGCCGCCATGTGCCTGGATCACCTGGCCCGTCGTGTCGAGCCATTCGGCGCCGGGGCGGAACGAGTTGTAGGTCGTGGGTGCGGGTGGGGCCGGGGCGGCGATCGCGGCCGGGGCCAGCAGGGTGAGCGTTGCGCTCAGGACGGCGAGTCTGATCAGTCTCATCCGGGGTCCTTACGTCGGGGCGGACGGGCAGTAAGGATGTTTACGTCAACACGGCTGGAGACATCGATTACAGCCCCGCCGGGAGGGTGCCGTCAAGGGCTGCCGAGCTGGCTTGTGGTGCGTTCCACGATGATCGCTGCCGCGTACCGCGTCGTACCCGGCGGTTCGACGTCTGCCCAGTCGCCGGTGTACTTCCGGGCGATCGCCTGCTCCAGCGCGAGATCCGGGTCGGCGATCAACTCCTCGACCCGCCCCCGCAGTTCCAGGTAGTACGTCGGCCGGGCCGGGTCCACGATCACGACCGAGATCCGCGGGTCACGTTGCAGGTTGCGCAACTTCTGGCGGCCCTCCACCAGGCTGATCCGCACGCGCTCGCCGTCCCAGAGGAACCACAGCGGCGTCACCTGCGGCTCACCCCGCTTACCGATCGTCCCAACGAACGCGACTGTTGCCGATGACAACAGTTCCTCGAACTCGGCCGGAATCTCCACTCTCGCCTCCTGATGTACGTCGATCCGTGGTCCGACAAGACTGGCATCGCGTTGTCACGTGCGTCGAGCCTGTCCGTGGTCTGGACGAGCATGGTCGCATGACACCTTCGTGCACTTCCTCGGCAACGACCTCAAGCCCTTGCTGCACGCCTGAGGCGCCCGATCAAAGCGGCGGCGCCGAGCAATGCCGGTACGGCGATCGCCACCGGCACAACACCACCGGTGTCGAGGGTCTGGCGTGGTGAGACGGTGACGTGGACCGGCGGTCCGGCGACGAGAGCTCCGTTTTGCGGGATCAGTACGACGTACACCGCGAAGTGACCGGGATTGACGGCCTGGAACTCCCAGTCCAGCTGGGTCTCCCGGCCGGCCGGGACCGGCTGGGTGACGTCCTGCGTCCAGTCCTCCAGATCGACGTACACGCCGTCGAGGCTGACCACGTTGAGATGCGCGATGGCCGGACCGGACTCGCTGACGACCGACTCCACAGTGAGGGTCTGGCCGATCTGCGTGGTCAGTTGGTCCTGATTCATCGTGATCGTCGGGTTGGCCATCACCACGGTGGCGATCAGGCTGAGCAGGTTCATCGCAGCCCCGCAGTCAGCCGGACGAGTCGAGGGCCGGCCGCGATCAGGACCGCGACAACGACCAGTGCGACCACGACCGGCGCGACCAGGTAGCTGAGGTCGTTGGTCCAGCCACGGCGGCCGACAAGGATCTGGGAGATGTAGTGCAGGGCGGACCCGATCGGGTTGATCCGGGTCAGCACCTCGCCGAATCCGGTCCTCGGCAGCGCGGGCAGTTGGGTCGGCGCGAACAGCACGAGCAACAGGAGCAGGCCGCACGCCAGGCTCGTCTTGTTGGAGTTCGTCAAGCCGCTGAAGAGCATTCCGATGCCGCCGAGCCCGATCGCGACCAGCGTCCCGACGACCAGGGCGAGGAGCGCTGCCTGGCCTGCGCCTGCCACCCCGCGGCCGAGCACCCACAGATAAGGGAGCGTGACGGCCAGGCAGGCCAGCCACATCGTCGATGCGGCCGCGAGCTTGCCGACGACGATCGCACGCCGGGACACGGGCGTGAGCAGGAGTGCCTCGAACGTGCCGCGTTCGCGCTCGCCGCTGATCGCATCCGCACTGACCACGACCGTGAGCAGGACCCCGACCGCCAGCCCGACCTGGACCGTGAGGTTGACCGCCTCGCGTTGCTCGAGGAAGTTCATGGCCCGATTGGTCGCGGCCAGGTAGGTCATCGCGCTGAGCAGGATGCTGAACCCGAACACCAGCACCGGTCCGCGGCCGCCGATCCAGAGGTCTCGGCCCTCCTGCTCGGCAACCACTGTCCACCTAGTCATGACCGCTCTCCCCGGTCAGGTCGAGGAACGCGGCACTCAGGCTGCCCGCTCCTGCGACGATTCCGGCGATCGGTCCCGCCGCCCGAAGCCTGCCGTGGTCGAGAATGAGCACGCTGCCGCAGACCTGCTCGACCTCGGTGAGCGTGTGTGTCGACAGCACCACCGTCACACCGCGTCGATCGGCGATGTCCGCGATGGTGCTCAGAATCTCGCGCTGACCGGCCGGGTCCAGCCCGAGCGTCGGCTCGTCCAGGAACACGACCGCAGGGTCGTTGACCAACGCGCGGGCGATCCCGAGCCGTTGCTTCATACCCCGGCTGTACGTCGAGATCGGTGCACCCGCTCGATCGCCGAGACCGACGTCGGTCAGCAATCGGCCGGCCACCTCGCGTGCATCGTGGCGACTCGATCCGAACAGCCGCGCTGCGTAGCGGAGGTACTCCGCGCCGGTCTGCCGCGCCGGATAGCCGGCGCTCTCCGGCAGAACGCCGATGCGCTGCCTGATCCGGTGCGGCTGATCGCTGGGTACGCCGGCGACGCTGAAGGTCCCGCCGGTCGGCTCGAGGATCGTTGTGAGCAGGCGGATCGTGGTCGTCTTCCCGGCGCCGTTGGGGCCGAGCAGTCCGATCACCTCGCCCGCGTCCGCGGCGAAGGTGAGTCCGTCGAGGGCGTTGCGCGCGCCGTACCGCTTGCTGAGGCCGATCGCCTCGATGGTCGCCATGGGCCGACGGTAGGTCCGCACGGCTGAATCCCCGCTGAACGGTGCATTCAGCCGGGATTCAGCCAGAATGGAGGAGGATCGCCTGGAGGTGGGTGATGCGCGCGCTGGTGGTGGAGGACGAACTCCGGCTGGCCACGGGTCTGCGGGCCGGCCTGGAGGCAGAGGGGTACGCCGTCGACGTCGCGCTGACCGGGACCGACGGACTGTGGCTCGCCCGCGAGTACGGGTACGACGTCGTCCTGCTGGATCTGATGCTGCCGGAGCTCGACGGGTTCGAGATCTGTGCGACGCTGCGGGCCGAGCAGGTGTGGACGCCGATCCTGATGCTGACGGCACGGGATGCGGACACCGACCAGATCCGTGCCCTGGACACCGGCGCGGACGACTATCTCACCAAGCCCTTCTCGTACGCCGTCCTGATCGCCAGGCTCCGTGCCCTGGTACGGCGAGGTGCGGCGGAACGACCGTGCGTGCTGGAAGCCGGTCACCTGCGGCTGGATCCCGCAGCCCGGAGAGCTTGGGCCGGTGGGGCCGAGCTGGTGCTGACCGCGCGGGAGCTGTCGTTGCTGGAGTTCCTTGTTCGGCGGCATGGTCAGGTGGTGTCGAAGCGAACGATCCTCGACCACGTCTGGGACTACGACTTCGACGGCGACCCGAACATCATCGAGGTCTACATCCGGCGACTCCGCACCAAGCTCGGGCAGGACTCGATCACGACCCTGCGCGGAGCCGGCTACCGACTTGCCGATTGACGATGGGGAGGTCACGCCATGCGGCTGCGGGTGACAATCACAGCGGTGTTGGTGCTCGGCCTCGCGCTCGTCGCAGGCGCCCTGGTGCTCGTCGCCTTGCTCGGCTCGGTGCTCACCGACCAGGTGTGCCAGGACGCGCGGGATCGAGTTGCGCAGCTGAGCTCGGCGACCGGCACAGACCGGCCACAGTCGACGAACAGCGAACTGATCCAGTGGACCGTAGTACAGGGCGGTGGCGAGACGATCGCTTCTCCGCCTGCCGACGGCTGCGTCTCGGTCGAACCTCCCGGTTATCCCGAGGACTTCGTCTTCGCCGCGGCACCGCTCGCCACCGGTGGTGACGTGATCGTGGGTAAGCCCCTGGTGGATGTGCTGGACTCGACCCGGTTCGTACGTCGCGTCCTCCTGGTCGGTGTGCCGTTGATGATGCTGATCGTCGGCGGTGTGACCTGGGTGGTGACAGGGCGGATCCTGGCGCCGGTCACGGCGATCCGGCGTGAGGTCGACGAGATCACCGCGACCGAGCTCCACCGCCGGGTCCCCGCCACACGCACCGACGAGATCGGCCGACTGGCCAGGACGATGAACCGGATGCTCGATCGCCTGCAGCGGTCGCAGGAGAGCCGGCTGCGGTTCGTCTCCGATGCCTCGCACGAGTTGCGGTCCCCGATCGCGGCGATCCGCCAGCACGCCGAGGTCGCCCGGGCGCACCCCGGGCGCACGACCGTCACCGAGCTGGCGACGACAGTCCTCGACGAAGACGTGCGGATGCAAGGCCTGGTCGACGATCTGCTGTTACTGGCCCGCTCCGACGAGGACCACACGGAACCTCCGAACACCCCGGTCGATCTCGACGACCTCGTCCTCGCCGAGGCGCAGCGGTTGCGATCGGCAACAAGCCTGGCGATCGACACAGCCGGCGTGTCCGGCGGTCAGGTCCGCGGCGACGAGGTGGCGCTGGCCCGGATGATCCACAACCTCGCCGACAACGCCGCGCGGCACGCCCGGAGCAGGATCGCGTTCACCCTCACGGAGTCCGCCACCACCGTCGTCCTCGCCATCAGCGACGACGGTCCCGGCGTCCCCACAGCCGACCGAACCCGCGTCTTCGACCGGTTCGTCCGGCTGAACCCAGCCCGCTCCCGCGACGCCGGCGGCACCGGCCTCGGTCTGGCGATCGTTGCCACCATCATCGAACGCCACCACGGCACGATCACGATCCGCACCGCCGACACCGGAGGCGCCACCCTCGAAGCCAAGCTTCCACAGGCCGACCACACCTGAGGCCGCTCAACGGTCGCGTGGGGCACCGGGGACGACCAGGCCTGACTCGTAGGCGGCGATCACGGCCTGGGTGCGATCGCGTGCGCCGAGCTTGCTGAGCAACCGGCTGACGTGGGTCTTGACGGTCTCGTCGCTGACCACCAGCCGGGTCGCGATCTCAGGGTTGGACAGACCCCCGGCGATGAGTTGGAGCACCTCGATCTCGCGCGGTGTGAGGTGGCCGAGAGACACCGCCGGGTCGCCGGCCGGACGACGCCGGGCGAACTCCGCGATCAACCGGCGTGTCACGGTGGGCGCGAGCAGACCACCGCCGGACGCGATCACCCGGACCGCGTCGAAGAGGCGTTCCGCGGTCACGTCCTTGAGCAGGAAGCCGCTGGCTCCGGCGGCCAGAGCGTCGTACACGTGCTCGTCCAGGTCGAACGTGGTCAGCATCAGGATCCGCGGACCTGCCGTGGGACCGGAGTCGGTGACGATGCGACGGGTCGCCTCGATACCGTCCAGGACCGGCATCCGGACATCCATCAGCACGACGTCCAACGCCTGGTCGCGACACAACCGGACCGCCTCGGAGCCGTCGGCAGCGGTGCCCGCGACGACGAAGTCCGGCTGGGTACCGAGGAGCGTGCCGAATCCGGCGCGGATGACCTCCTGATCGTCGACGACGGCGATCCGTGTCGGTGTCGTCATGGCGCGTCCAGCGGGATCGGAAGGACAGCCTCGACCACGAAACCGCCGCCCACGGACCGGCCGAAGGTCAGGGAACCGCCCATCATCGCGGCGCGCTCGCGCATGCCCACCAGCCCGTGCCCACCGGTGCCGTCGGGGTCGAGGGCCGGGCCTGGACCGCTGTCGCGGATCCGCACCCGCAGTGCCTCGTCGGTGTAGTCCAACTCCACGTCCGCGGCCGCGCCCGGTGCGTGCCGGCGTGCGTTGGTCAGCGCCTCCTGGACGATGCGGAACGCCGTCAGCTGGACCCCCGGATCGAGCGGGACGACACCGCCGCGCACGATCAGGCGAGTGCTGGCGCCGGACGACGCGCGCGCTTCGTCGACGAGTGCGTTCAGCTGTTCCAGACCGGGCTGCGGTGCCCGCACGGCCCGAGTGCCGGTGTCAGCGTCTTCGCGCAGTACGCCGAGCAGCCGGCGCATCTCGGTGAGAGCGGACCGCGCGGTGTCGCCGATCGCGATCAGCCGTTGCGCGCCCTCCGGCGGCAAGCCCGGTGTGGACAGCCGGGCGGTCTCGGCCTGGACTGCGATGATCGAGATGTGGTGCGCGACGACGTCGTGCAGTTCGCGGGCGATCCGGGCTCGCTCACCCCTTGCGGCGTAGTCATGCAGGGTCTCCGCGGTCTCGCGCTCGGCCGCCGCTGCGGCCACCGCCGTACCGCGTTCCCGTACGGCGGTGCCGAGCAGGACCGCGGCCGTCATCAGGACCAACACCACAGTCGAGTCCACCCGCGGCTCACCGAGCGCGAGCACCACGAACGGCAGCAGCAGCGGGAACGCCACCAGACGCGATCTGCTCCGCGCCAGCCGGTACGCAGCGATCATCCCGGCCAGCACCGCCGCGACGTACGGCGTCTCGGGGCTGGCGAGCAACACGCTGTTCGCCAGCGTGACTGCCAGCGCTGCGGGAATCGGGTGGGCCGGCAGGAATGCGAGCGGCACCGTCGCACAGAGCCCGAGGAGCAGCGCCGTCCCTTGGTCCATGCCGCTCCGGTCGCCGCGGCCCGCAGACTCCATGACCGCGAGCAGTGCGAGCAGGACCGCCACGACGACGTACGCATCGCGGGTGTCGGCGATCCTGCGGACGGCAACGAACGCCCGGTCGCCCAGCTCACGGACCTGGCTCACAGACTCATTGTCCGCCCGGTCCGTCACCCCGGTCGTCCCCCACGCGAGGGACGACCAGAGCGCTCAGGAGCGTGACGAAATCTGCCGGGCCGAGCCGTAGCGTCTCAGCCATGGAGTCCACCACGATCGAGGTTCGCGAGCTGTCCAAGACGTACGGCGCCACCGTCGCCGTGGACGGTCTGTCGTTCACTGTCCGGCCCGGGCAGGTGACCGGGTTCGTCGGACCGAACGGAGCCGGAAAGTCGACCACGATGCGGGTGATTCTCGGGCTCGACGCGCCGGACGACGGCGACGCACTGGTCGGCGGTCGCCGCTACCGGGATCTCGCATCGCCGCTGCGCGAGGTCGGCGCGCTGCTCGACGCGGCTGCGATCCATCCGGGCCGGAAGGCACGCGATCACCTGCTCTGGATGGCGCAGTACAACGGCCTGCCGGCGCGGCGCGTCGACGAGGTCCTCGAGCAGGTGGGCCTCACGCAAGCGGCACGGCGCCGAGCCGGCGGGTTCTCGCTGGGCATGCGGCAGCGGCTCGGGATCGCCGGGGCACTGCTCGGGGATCCGCCGGTGCTGTTGTTCGACGAGCCCGTGAACGGGCTGGACCCCGAGGGCATCGTCTGGATCCGCGGTCTGCTGCGGTCGCTGGCGGCCGAGGGCCGGGCGGTGCTGGTGTCCAGCCACCTGATGGGTGAGCTCGAAGACAGCGCGGACCATCTGATCGTGATCGGCCGCGGCCGGCTGATCGCAGATACCACCGTGGCGGAGCTGGTCTCCGCAGCATCGGCGGACAGAGTCGTACTCCGCACTTCGCACCGGACCCAGGCGATGACGGTGCTGGCGACGGCCGGCGCCACGGTCGCCGCGACCGACCACGATCGAGTGACCGTGACCGGGCTCACGTCAGAGCACGTCATCCAGCTGCTGAACCAGCACGGGCTGACGTTCACCGAGGTCGCCGCGCATCGGGCGTCGCTGGAAGAGGCCTACATGGACCTCACCCGCGACGTGGTCGAGTTCGCCGCGCACGGCCGGCCACGGGAGGCGTGAACGATGACAAGCTTCCTGCGCGTGCTGCGCGGAGAGTGGACGAAGTTCCGCTCTGTGCGCAGCACCGCGCTGTGCCTGCTCGCGGCGGTCGCAGTCACCGTGCTGCTGGAACTCCTGGGCACGTCGGCCGGCTCGACCGACGCCAACGAGCAGCCGCGGTACTCCGACCAGGCCTACTTCGTGCACAAGCCCTTGGCCGGCGACGGATCGGTGGTCGCCAGGGTCGTCAGCCAGCAGAGCAGCCACGAATGGGCCAAGGCCGGCCTCCTGGTGAAGGCTGGGATCACACCGGGATCGCCGTACGCCGCTGTGCTTGTCACACCTGACCATGGCGTGCGGATGCAGGCGATGTTCGACACAGATCTGGCCGGTCCGCCCGACCGGGCGCCGCAGTGGCTCAAGCTGACCCGGGTCGGCAGTTCGATCACCGGGTACGCATCTGCCAACGGCCAGGACTGGCACGAGGTCGGGACGCTGACCGTGGCGCTGCCGCGCGACGTCGAGATCGGCCTGTTCGTCGCGTCGCCGCCGGTGTACGTGTCCACCCGAACGGGCAGCGGAATGTCGATCGGGATCAGGAACACCGTGGGCGCGGCGATCTTCGACGATGTCAGGGTGACCGGTGCACTGGCAGGGGGCCGGGACTGGATCGGTCAGAACATCTCGACGTTGCCGTCGAAGGAGACCGGTGGAGTTCCGATCGGTGACCTGAGCCGGTCCGGCGACACGTTCAACGTCACCGGGTCCGGCGACATCTCCGGGTACGGCATCGCGAGCTGGCATTCGCCGGGCGACGACGATGTGGTGCTGCTCAGCCTCTTCGGCGTACGCGTCGGAGTGATCGCGGTGATCGCCCTCGGCGTGCTGTTCATGACAGCGGAGTACCGGACCGGGCTGATCCGCACCACGTTCATCGCCGGACCCCGGCGCGGCCAGGTTCTCGCTGCGAAGGCCATCGTGCTCGGCGGCACGGTGTTCGTGGCCGGACTGATCGCCAGTGTCGCGTCGTTCCTGATCGCGCAACCTGGGCTGCACTCGGGTGGCTACAACCCACCGGCATACCCGCATGTGTCGCTGCTGGACGGCGAGAGTCTGCGTGCGGTCGTCGGAACCGCCGTCTTCCTCACCCTGATCGCGCTCTTCAGCCTCGGCATCGCCGTACTCCGGCGACGTACTGTCGGCGCGATCGTGTTCGTCGTCGCACTCGTGGTGGTGCCGCAACTCGTCGTACCGGTGATCTCACCCGATGCCGACATCTGGGCCACCCGGCTGACCCCGATCGCCGGCCTGGCCGTGCAGCAGACGGTCGACGCGGGCCAGGTGATCGGTCCATGGGCGGGTCTGGGCGTACTCTGCGGGTACGCCGTCATTGCACTCGGCCTGGCCCGCTGGCAACTCGGCCGCCGGGACGCCTGATGGCCACCGGACGGGGGCTGCTTGCCGGACGGGCGCTGCGGGCAGAGTGGACGAAGCTGCGCACGATGCCGGCCACCGGCTGGACGCTTGCCGCGATGATGTTGTCGACGGCAGCCATCGGGGCCTTGGTGACCTGGGACCTCACACCGCCGGACTGCGCGCGCTCCGACCCCAGTTGCGACTTCGATCTCACCAAGCTGAGCCTGTCCGGGGTCTACCTCGGACAGGCGGCCGTGATCGTGATGGCAGCGCTCGCGGTCACCACCGAGTACGAGACTGCGATGATCCGGACCACGCTTGCGTCCTGCCCGCGCCGGTTCGTCGTCCTCGCCGCGAAGGCCGTGGTCGTCACCTCCGCGGTCGTCGGGGCCGCCACGATCAGTGTGCTGATATCGCTGCTGGCCGGCCGCGAATTCCTGGCCGGCAACGGGTTCACCACGACCGCGGGCTACCGGCCCCTCTCGCTCGGAGATGGACCGACCCTGCGCGCGTACGGCGGAACCGTGCTGTATCTCGGCCTTGTCGCGCTGCTCAGCCTCGGCGTCGCCTTCGTCGTCCGCCATACCGGCGGCACGGTGTCGATTCTCTTCGTCCTGCTCTACGTCGCGCCGATCATGTCGATCGCCGTTACCGACCCCCGCTGGAAGGAATGGATCGAGAAGGCGTCACCGATGACCGCGGGCCTGTCGATCCAGGCCACGCTGCGGCTGGACGCCCAATCGATCGCTCCCTGGGCAGGTCTCGGTGTCCTCACGTTGTACGCCGTCGGCGCGCTCGCCACCGCCCTGGTGCTCTTCCGCCTCCGCGACGCCTAGCCCCGGACTATCCCCGAGCGGCGGCGATGACGGAAGTGGATCATCGCCCGGTGCAGTGTGCGGTTGATCGGTCCAGGAAGCGGCCGCTCCCATTCGCCAACTGTCTCGACCACCTCTCCGCCGGTGCCCAGCTTCCACCGCAGCAGCCCGTACGCGGCGTCATCTGGATCCAGCGAAGCCGACACACCGCGCATGTCGTACCGCTCGGCGCCGAGCTTCTGGGCGTCGGTCATCATTTTCCACTGCAGGATGTGGCTCGGCCTGACGTCGCGGCGGTGATCGGCCGATCCGCCGGCCTGGTACCAGACGCGCCTGCCGACGACGTTCATGGTGTGGGCGGCAAGTACTTCGTCCCGCCAGGTCGACAGATACAACCGCATCTGACCTGGCACCTCGCCGTTCATCACCCGGTACTGGCGTTGGTAGTACGCCAACGACCGGCCCGAACGGAACCCGTTGCGTCGTTCCGTGGTGCTCAAGAGCTCATAGAACGTGGGCAGGTCGCGCTCGGCCCCGAGTCGTACGTCGACGCCCGACCTCATCGCCTTGCGGATGTTGCGCTGCCACTCCTTGCTGAAGCCGGCCACGAGATCGCGACCCGCGATCGGGACCTGGAACAGATACCGGGGCTGTGCATCGCCGGCCGACTCCTGCTCGCCGCATCGGCGCCATCCCAGGGTTCTCAGGCGATCGGCGATCGCCGACCCGACCGGCTCCACCACATCAGGCAGGACATGGTCGACCCGGCGGCCAGGTGCGACCGCCGACCTCAAGGTGGCCGCCTGCCAACGCCGCAAGGCCTTCGGCGGCCCCAACCTGACCGCAAAAGCCTCCCGTCGCTCGAGATAGTCGAGCAGGGGATCGAGCCATCGTTCCAGCCAAGGATCCGCCCAATCGATATCCGGGCCCTCAGGCAGGTACGCATACCACCGGGACAGGCCCGGCACCTGGCGAAACAGCACCAGCGTCGTACCGACGACCCGTCCGTCGCCGTCCCGCCAAGCCAGTAGCTCTGATGCCCAACCGGTCTTCACCTGAGCCCAGGACGGGATCTGCAGAAAGCTTCTGTCGTCGTGGAGACCGGATACCGCTTGATAGTGCAGCGGCTCGATCTCACCGACCGTCAGTTGGTCCTGACGAATCGCAACATCGGTGCGCACACGTCTCACCCCGCCCGCAATCGGCTGTCATGTCGTCGCGTCACCCTGTAAGACGCCTCGACAGCCGCGAAAGGTCACACCGCCAACGCCGGTGACCCGACCTCACCTGCAGGCGTCGGTGACCTGAATCCCTTGGCGATCAGCCAGATCGGCATGGCCACGAACTCGAACAACCCGCCCGGAATCAGGAGCACAAGCCCTGCTCCGTCGTTCATGTCGAGAACACCGAGAAGGTCGAGGGGTACTCCGAGCAGGAGACAGGAGTAGCCGACGATCCCGAGCACCGCGATCGCCCGAGGGACGATCCTGGAGACGAACAGCAGGTAGGTAAGGATCAGACCGCCGATACCCGTTGGGATGTACACCCAGAGCAGGTGATTGGGAACAACCTCCAGTTGTGTCAACAGATAGATCCCGCACACAGCGGAAACGGTGAACTCGATGACCCTCATCACCGGGTACCAGATCGCAAGCCTCTGATTGACGTCCTTCAGAACCTGGTACATCAGCAGGCCGATCCCCACGACGGCGATCCCGGAACACATCATCAGTACGACGCTGACCGTCAGTGGCGCGCGGTCGGTGTCGCCGTTCTCGAACGCGTCGATCAACGACGTACCGACCATGGCGGTGACCATCTGGACCAGGAACAAAATGCCGACGGCGACCGCGATTCCCCTTCTTGACATGACTCTCCCTCGATCGAGCATGAGCAAGGAGATGCGATATCGCCCCCGATTACGGTCTCCCCCGGATATGACGTCCGCTCCCCAGCCCCTCCCCCGGCAGACGTCCTCCCTCACAGTGCGCCTCCACAGATCGGTTGTCCACCTCCACTACCGGACCCACGGCTGACCAATCATCATGCGACGCCGATTGAGCGTTTTGATCATTATTGTGCGCGAATAGATTGTTGCCTTGACGGAATGTGTTCGCCAGATTACGTTTCAGACCTCATCGCGCATATTTGCGCTGCGTCGGCTTTCACTCCTGAGGGGTTTTGGCATGACCGATATGAAGCGGCGAACCGTGCTGAAAATCGCATTGGGAGGCGCAGGTCTGGCCGCTCTCCCGGCGGCGACTGCGGCTGCGGCAGAGGCGAAGCGCGACCCCAGAGTCGTGGGCGTCGGCGACACTTCTATCACTGTTGAGTTCGATGACCAGTTGCACAGCAGAGTCGCACTGAACGGCTCGCAGCTGACGCAGTTCGACGCCGGCGAGGCGTTGCTCCTCGGCGAAACAGCCATCGACACCTTCGCCTACCGCGAACACCGGACGCGAAAGACCTGGCATTCCCGCCATGGCGCAGGTGTGCAGGTGACCATCGAGGGTGACTCCAAGGAAGGTGTACGGAAGACCGTCGAGCTCACCTGCTATCAGCGATTGAGCGGTATGGCCGTGATGCAGGTGACCTACACGAACCTGTCCGGCACGTCGTTCGACATCACCGGCTGGCGGAACGGAGCCCACGAACTTCTGCAATCGCCAGGCGGCTTCTACACCTTCTCCGGCTCCACTCACGAGGACCGGCGCGACTGGGTGCAACCGGTGTCCGACGACTTCTCCCAGCAGAACTCCCTCGGCATGGATGCCTCCGACTACGGCGGTGGCACCCCGATGGCGACAATCTGGCGTCGCAGCGGCGGCCTCTCGGTAGGGCACGTCGAGCCGGAGGCCCGGATTCTGCGGATGCCCGTCCGCAAGTCCGAGCACGGAGCAAGCATCGCCATCGAGGGCGACACCCCGCGCACCCTGAAGCCCGGACAACGGCTGACCACCGACACCACCTTCGTGACGGTCCATCCCAGCGATCACTTCGTTCCGCTGCAGCGGTATCGCGACTACATGGGCGACCTCGGTCTGCGGGCGCCGAAGGTCGCAAAGTCGGCGTACGCTCCGGTCTGGTGTGCCTGGGGATACGAGCGGAACTTCACGGTCGAGCAGGTGCTCGGGACGTTGCCGAAGGTCCGCGACGTCGGGTTCAAGTGGGCCGGGCTGGACGACGGTTGGCAGACCAACGAGGGCGACTGGGACATCAACCTGGCGAAGTTCGCCGGCGGCGACGCGGACATGCGGGCGTTCACCCGGGACATCCGTGACGCCGGCCTGCTGCCCCGGCTGTGGTGGGCGCCGCTGGCTGCGGATCCCGAGAGCAACCTGTTCAAGGAACACCCCGACATGCTGCTGCTCGACCGCGAGGGCAACAAACAACAGGTGACCTGGTGGGACGCCTGGACCCTGTGCCCGGCGTACCAGCCGGTGGTCGACTACTTCGCCGGGCAGGCGCGGAAGTTCATCGGTGACTGGGGTTACGAAGGACTCAAGATCGACGGGCAGCATCTGAACGGCGTCACGCCCTGCTACAACCCCGCTCACGGGCACGCCCGGCCGGAGGAGTCGACCGAGGGACTGGCGCAGTTCTGGAAGGCGATCCACGACGCCGCCCACGCCGAGAATCGCAACGCGGTCGTCGAACTCTGCCCGTGCGGTACGGCGTTCGCCTTCCACAACCTGCCGTACGTCGACCAGTACCCGGGCTCGGACCCGACGTCGTCGTACCAGGTCCGGACCAAGGGCAAGTCGATGAAGGCGCTGATGGGGCAGGGCAGCAGCTACGCCGGTGACCACGTCGAACTGAGTGACGGAGGCAACGACTTCGCCTCCAGCTACGGCGTCGGCGCAGTCCTGTCGACGAAGTTCACGTACCCGAGCGACCCGCCGGGGACGAAGCCGGGGCGGGAGAAGGTGCTGACCCCGGAGAAGGAGGCGCTCTGGCGCAAGTGGGTCGACCTGTACGAGAAGAACATGCTGCCCACCGGCGAGTACCGTGGTGAGCTGTACGACGTCGGGTTCGACCTGCCGGAGTCGCACGTCATCGCCAAGAACTCCACGCTGCACTACGCCTTCTACACGGACCAATGGGATGGAGACGTGGAGCTGCGAGGTCTGGGCAAGGGCGAGTACACAGTGACCGATCCCTTCAACGGAACGTCCCTGGGCACCGTCGACTCACGGCACAACACTGTCAGGCTGACGTTCGAGAAGTTCCAGCTCGTCGTTGCCGAGCGCCACTGATCCCGGTCAGACCGCGGTCACCTGTACGCCGGCTCGTTGCAGAGCTTCGAGCTGGCCGGGCTGAGCGCCGCGATCGGTGACGACATCGTTGACGCCGGACAGCATGCTGATCCGGGCGAAGGTGACGCGACCGAGCTTGGAGCTGTCCGCGATCACAACACTGCGGTAGGCCCGCCGCAGGAACGCGAGGTCGGTCTGCGCTTCCATCTCGTCGTACGTCGTACAGCCTTCCTCCGGCGTGAGGCCGTCCACGCCGATGAACGCGATGTCGAGGTGGTAGTTCGCGAGCATCGCCTCGGCGGCCGGGCCGACCAGCTCGTAGGACGAGCGCGCGATCCCACCGATCAGCACGAGCCGGACGCCCGCGTGACCGACGAGCTCGGAGGCGATGTTGATCGCGTTCGTCACCACGGTGATTCCGCGCCGTTGCGCCAGGGCGCGGGACAACTCGAGGGCGGTAGTGCCGCCGGTCATGCCGACCACAGCGCCCTCCTCCACGAATGAGGCAGCGGCTCGGCCGATGGCTCGCTTCTCCGCCTGCCGCAGCGCCGCCTTGACCCGGGTCGGTACTTCGTCACCGGACTCGTTGGACATCGCTCCGCCGTGCGTCCGCACCAGCAACTGGTCGCGGCTCAGCGTCTGCAGGTCCCGGCGGATGGTCGCGCCCGAGACTCCGAGCGCCCTGGCCAGCGCGGCGACGTCCACGCTGCCGTGCTCGCCGACCTGATCGAGGATCGCACTCAACCGCTCTGACTTCCGCACAACGGGCACTGTACAAGATGCACACCTTTTGAGCACTTGCGCATTATTCTGCGCAAGTAATCGAATGCCTTGACCGGTTGTTTTCTTTTCAGCTACGTTCGCATCAAATTCGCGCGATCGGATGCGCGAGTGCGCAGTGTCTCTCACTCGTACGCCGGCCGCTTCGGCCAGGGCCGAGATCACAACGGAGAATCCATGCTGAGGAGCAGACGTCGGATGGGTACAGCGCGGTGGAGCGCAGGACTGATGGCAGGCGTCACGAGCCTCGCCCTCGTGCTTGCGGGCTGCGGCGGGTCGGGGTCGACGGACAAGCAGAGCAGTGGCGGTTCGACCCAGACCAGCGGAGTGACGATCACCGTCGCGCTCGCCTCGGACCCGCCGCCGAAGGCCGCCCTGGCCGCGTTCACCAAGGACACCGGCATCACGGTCAACTGGGTGAACATCGACTGGGACAGCCTGCAGAGCAAGATCTCGGCCGCCGCGACCGCGAAGACCTACTTCGCCGACGCCACCAACGTGGATTGGTCCCGGGTCGGTCAGCTCGGCAAGCTCAAGTGGTTCTACCCGATGGACACCTACGTCGACACCAAGGCGATGGAGGCCGACGTACCGCAACTCGCGTCGTTCACCGTCGACGGTCATGTGGTCGGCGTCCCGTACGACGCCTCCTTCATGGTGACGACCGTGAACACGGAGATGTTCCAGAAGGCGGGCGCGAATCCGGCGCCGAAGACGATGGACGAGTACACCGACGCGCTCAAGACGATCAAGGCCAAGGGTGTCGCCGAGCATCCGCTGAACATCCCGTTCGCGGCCGCCGAGGGGTTGTCGACGTACTGGTACGAGACCACCGGTGCCTTCGGTGGGACGGTGCTCGACAAGGACGGCAAGCCGCAGTTCACCAGCCCCGACTCGCCCGGCTACAAGGCGGCTCAGTGGATGGTGGACGCGCTGAAGACCGGTCTCGTCCCGCCCGGCAACATCAACGTCACCGACTCGCAGGGACAGCAGAACCTGATGGCCAAGGGGCAGGTGGCCAGCACCTTCTCCGACTACTCCGGCAACGTCGGCACGCTGTACAACATCAAGGCGTCCTCGTCGGTCGTCGGCAAGGTGAAGTACCTGCCGACCCCAGGCGCCTCGGGTCCCGCGGCGAACCTCAGCAACCCGGACGGTGTCGGCATCCCCAAGGAGGCCAAGTACCCGAACGCCGCGGCCAAGTTCATCGAGTGGTTCACGGCCACCGAGCAGCAGGCCGACTTCGCCGGCGTGAACGGTCCGGAGAAGACCTTCGCGACGTACCCGATCCCGTCGCACCTGTCCGCGGTCCAGCAGATGGTTGCCAAGGGCAATCTGGTCGGCGGTAAGGATCTCGAGCCGATGCTGAAGGGCTCCAAGCCGGTCTTCGAGGGTGGCGCACCCTCGTGGTACCCGAAGTTCTCGAACGCGGTCTACACCAACCTGCACGCCGCCGCGACCGGCTCGATGTCGGTCGAGCAGGCGATGAAGACGATCGGTGACACGGCGAACCAGTTGGCATCCGGGTCGTGACGGTGAGCTCTTCGACCACCGAACCGCTGGCGGCCGAGGGGACAGCACCGCGTCCCCCGGCCGGGCCGACCAGCGTGGCACCGGTACGCCGTTCCCGGATCGACCTGCTCCCATACCTGCTGGTCGCGCCGGTGATGATCTTCATCGCCTGCCTGGCCCTCGTGCCGGCCGTGTTCACCGTGGTGCAGTCGTTCTTCAAGGTCGACGCACTCGATCCACCCACGCGGTTCGACGGATTCGGCAACTTCACCCGGCTCTGGCACGCCCCTGCCGTCATCGGCAGCATCGGCAACACCGCGCTCTACGTCGTGATCGGCGTGACCCTGTCCACCCTGATCGGCATCGGCGCCGCTGTCGTCCTGCAGAAGCCGTTCCGTGGCCGCAGCCTGGTGATCGCCATCTTGATCCTGCCGTGGGCCATGCCCGGGGTGGTCGAGGGCATCCTCTGGACCGGGATCTTCGATCCCAACGCGGGTTTGATCAACAGCGTGCTGTCCTCACTCCATCTCAGCGACGGCAACGCCGTACTGCTCGGTCAGAACCGGTTGCTCACGATCGCCCTGATCGAACTGGTCCAGGTCTGGCAGATCGCGCCACTCTCGGTCCTGCTGATCCTGGCCGTCCTGCAACTCATCCCGGGCGAGCTGTACGAGGCAGCCCAGATCGACGGCTGTACGTCGTGGTCGGCGTTCCGGCGGATCACGCTGCCACTGGCCCGGCCGGGCATCGCGGTCACCATGGTGCAGGCGGTGATTGCCACGCTCAACGTCTTCGATCAGCCGTACGTCCTGAACGGTGCGGCGAACACCGCGGCCTCGGTCACCATGCAGACGTACTTCATCAGCTTCCAGGATCTCGACTTCGGTCAGGGGTACGCATTGTCCCTGCTCATCACCATCGTCACGCTGCTGATCTCGCTGGTCGTGGTCCGCCTGGTCTACCGGAGGGTCGAGCTGTGAAACGACGGACCGGCGCCCGCGGTCTCGGGGTCGCGGCGATTCTGATCTGGTCCCTGGTGCCGATCTACTGGGCGATCAAGACCAGCCTGCAGACCGAGGCAGACGCACGGGCCAAGCCCGCGCACTACCTGCCGACGAACGCCACTTTGGACAACTATGCGACGCTGCTGACCGGTGACAGCGACGTCCCGGCGCAGATCCGGCGGTCCGCGGTGAACATCGTCGTCGAGTGCGGCGCGGCAACCATCGTGACCGTGCTGCTCGCGACGCTTGCCGGGTACGCGTTCGCGCGGATGCGGTTCCGCGGCCGGAACGTCTTGTTCTACGCGGTTCTGGCGACGATGGCGTTCCCGGCGTACACGACGTTGATCCCGCTGTACCGGATCATGAGCACGTTCGGGCTGGTGAACACCTACACCGGCATCGTGCTGGTCTACGTCTCCGGCTTCCTGCCGCTGGCGACCTGGATCCTGCACAACTACTTCGCCAGTCTGCCGGTCGGGATCGAGGAGGCCGGGCTGGTCGACGGTGCCCGCCGGCTCCAAGTGCTGTGGCACCTGTTGCTGCCGCTGGCGCGACCGGGCATCATCTCCACCGCTCTGATCACCTTCCTGTTCGCCTGGGGGCAGTTCCTCTTCCCACTGGTGCTGTCGAGTGATCTGTCCACTCAGCCGCTGACCGTCGTCATCGCTTCTCTCCAGGGCCGGCACGTGGTGCCGTCGACGCTGCTGAACGCGGCCGGCGTACTGGCGATCATCGTCCCCGCACTACTGGCGCTGGCCTTCAACCGCTACATCGTCAACGGCCTGCTGGCCGGGAGCACCAAGTGACATCCGGCGTGATCGATCCATGTTCCTGAAGGAGAAGTCCTTGACCGAGAAGTCCTTCGTCCTGATCGGCGCGGGCAGCACCGTGTTCACCCCCGGCCTGATGACCGATCTCGCCTCGTCCCGGACGTTCGATGGCTGGACGGTCCACCTGGTCGACCTGAACGGCGAAGCCGCCGAAACCATGGCCAGAGTGGGTCGCCGGATCGCCGCCGAACGGGGCGCCGAGCTCGAGTTCGTCCCACACGTCGATCGCCGGGAAGCCTTGCCGGGCGCGCGATTCGTCACCACGACGATCGCGGTCGGAGCCGCCGCCGGCTGGCGCGCCGACATCGAGGTGCCGGCCCGCTACGGCATCGCTCAGACCGTGGGCGACAGCGTCGGGCCTGGCGGCGTACTGCGGGCGCTCCGGCACGTGCCCGAATTGGTGGCCATAGCAACCGACGTTGCAGACCTGGCGCCCGAGGCCCAGCTGATCAACTACTCGAATCCGCTGACCGCCAACGTCCGGGCAGTCACCCTCCAGACCGGCGTCAAGGCCGTCGGCCTGTGCCACGGGACCATGCACACGCTGTCCAAGCTGGCCGCCGATCTCGACATCCCGCGTGACGAGGTGAACGCCGTTTTCGCGGGGCTCAACCATCTGTGCTGGCTGCTCGACGTACGCAGGGGCACCGAGGATCTGTACCCGCTGCTGCGCCGGCGTGTGGCGGAGCGCGCCGGCGGCGTGGACGCGCCCTCCACTCGGGAGGAAGGTGTCCATCTGCCGGTCTCGGCGGATCTGCTGCGGACGTTCGGGCTCTATCCGGCACCAGGTGATCGGCACGTCTCCGAGTTCTTCGGTTGGTACCTGCGGGCCGAGGACGGTCGCCCGGCCGACGAGACTCGGCTGCCTTGGGGATTGCAGGGTGGCCGGGACGCGACGATGGAGTACATCGGCGAGAAGGACGACCTCTGGGAACTCTTGCATGCCCAAGCCGACGGGAAGGCGCCCTTGCCGCGGACCGACAACCAGGAGGCCGAGCGGCTGGTGGCGATCGCCGAGGCCATTGTCAGCGGCAACGAACACGTCGAGCTGGCGGTGAACCTTCCGAACGAGGGCAAGATCCCCAACCTGCCGCCGACCGCCGTCGTCGAGGTGCCGGCCGTGGTCGGCGCCGCGGGGATCACCGGGCTTGGCGTCGGAGCATTGCCGGAAGGGATCGCCGCCGTACTCACCGCACGGGCTCAGCAGCAGGAGATCACCGTTCGTGCCGCCCTGACCGGCGACCGAGCGCTCGCGCTGCAGGCGCTGGCACTCGATCCGCTCGTCGGCCGGCTCGACGTCGCGACCGGAATCCTGGACGACGCGATCAAGGCACATGGGCCGCTGCTGGATCGATTCGCGGAGACGGAGCCGGCCAGATGACCGGGGCACCGATCACCGCGGACGGGCTGGCCTCCCTCACCACCTATCGCGAAGTCGTTCAGCAGCCAGCGGTTTGGCGCGAGGCCGCCGAGACTCTGGCCGCCAGGTCGGACGAGGTCGCCGCGTTTCTCGAGCCACTGTTTGCGCTGCCCGACCTGCGCATCGTGCTGACTGGCGCTGGGACGTCGGCGTTCGCCGGGGAGGTGCTGGCCCCCGCGCTGGCGCGAACCCTTCGACGCCGGGTCGATGCGGTGGCGACGACCGATATCGTCTCGAATCCGCGGGAGATGTTCGCCGAGGACGTGCCCACGCTCCTGGTCTCGTTCGCTCGCTCCGGCGACAGCCCGGAGAGTGTCGCGGCCACCCAGTTGGCCACGACGTGCCTGACATCTGTGCATCAGCTGGTCATCACCTGCAACCCTCAGGGCCAGCTGGCCCGCGAGCACAGCGGCTCCAAGTCCTCGCTGGTCCTGTTGATGCCATCGGCAACCAACGATCGCGGCTTCGCGATGACATCGAGTTTCACTTCGATGCTGTTGACCGCCTGGCTCGCGTTGGCGCCGGACCAGGATCCGCGGCTCGCCGAGCGGCTGGCCGCAGCGGCCGAGCAGGTTCTCGGCCGCCCGGACGAGCTGGCTCGGTTGACCGGTCGCCCCTACGACCGGGTCGTCTACCTCGGCAGCGGTTCGCTGGGCGGATTGGCCAGGGAATCGGCGTTGAAGCTGCTCGAACTCACCGCGGGCAAGGTGATCAGCTACTACGACACACCACTCGGGTTCCGGCACGGGCCGAAGGCAGTCCTCAAGGACGGGACCCTTGCTGTCGTCTACCTGTCCAACGATGCCTACACCCAGCAGTACGACCACGACATCGTCGAGGAACTCCGTGCGGCCATCGGAGCCGAGAACGTGCTGGCCGTCAGCGCGCAGGCCGATGATGCAGAGTGTTGGCAGATCGACGGGGTGGCCGACGTGGACGACGCGGTACTGGCGCTGCCGTTCGTGGTCATCGCTCAATTGCTCGCGTTGCGATTCTCCGTGGCGCTCGGTCGAACGCCGGACAATCCGTTCCCCGACGGCGAGGTCAATCGCGTCGTTCAGGGCGTGACCATCCACCCACTGCAGCCGTGACGATCTTCCTGGGCGTCGACGGCGGTGGTTCGGGTACGGCGCTGTGCCTGGTGACCGGTGATGGCGAAGTCCTGGCCACCGCCGACGCGCCGAGTTGCTACTACCTCGACTCGGCCGAAGGCGAAGACGTCTCGCTGGTGGAGCGCGTACTGACCGAGGCGGTTGCCGGAATCTGCGCGAGTGCCGGGATCCAGCCGGCCGCAATCACGTCGGCGTTCTTCGGACTGCCGGCGTACGGCGAGGTGAGCGGCGACGTACCGCTGCTGGACGCGGCCCCGCGGACCGCTCTCGGACATGATCGCTACAGCTGTGGCAACGACATGGTCTGCGCCTGGGCCGGTTCGCTCGGGCTTGCCGACGGCATCAACGTGATCAGTGGTACCGGGTCGATGACCTACGGCCGGTACGGCGACAGCGGAGTCCGCGTCGGTGGTTGGGGCGAACTGTTCGGCGACGAGGGCTCGGGCTACTGGATCGGTGTCCAAGGTCTGCGCGCGTTCTCGCAGATGAGTGACGGCAGGCTGCCGCCCGGACCGCTGCTCGGCGTACTGCGGGAGGAGCTCGACCTGGCGTCCGATCTCGATCTGCTCGACATCGTGCTCAATCGCTGGCGCGGAAGCCGGCGGGCCGTGGCGGCACTGTCCCGACCGATCGTCCAGGCTGCCCGGCTGGGTGATGCGGCGGCCGGACGAATCGTTGGTGACGCAGCGGCTGAACTCGTGCGGCTGGTGGACACCACGCGCTCGCGCCTGGGCTTCGCCCCGGCGGAGACGGTCTCGGTTTCCTACTCAGGCGGCGTACTCACGGCGCCCGAGGTGCTCCAGCCGTTCACGACCGCACTGGCCGCGCGGAGCGAGACCTACGACCTGCGTACGCCGCTGTTCTCCCCCGTGGTCGGCGCGGCACTCTACGCGGCAGCCCAAGCCGGAGAGTCGTTGAACGAGCACGCGCTGAACCTGCTCAGTTGACTGCCGGTACGACGAATCCTCCCGGGCGGATCGGGTACCAGGAGGTCAGAGGTGCCTGGGCTTCTCGGGGGTCTGGTTGCTTCGAGGTCTGGGACCGTTCAGCCACGCAGCGGGCCCGGACCGTTCCAATTCACGCCGCGAACAGCCTTCAAACGCTCGAATATGTATGTTTTCGATACGATGTAGTCCACAATCGGAGCTAAGGGACGGTCGACTTCGTTTGCACGGTTGAGCCCCCCACACAGCTCCCGTTTTCCCGGGGCCGGCCGTCTCGTGAATCTCTCGTCAGCCGAGAACGACGGCGGCGAGGTCGCGCGCGGCGCGGCCAGGATGGTGACCGTCCTGGGTGGCCCCCACCACCAGGGTCCCCTCGATCAGCAGATGTAGTTGCTCTGCAGCGCTTTCTGGGCGGGCATGACCCAGGGCCTCGAGTTCCCGCACGAGGAGTGCGCGAAGGCTCCGCCGGAAGGCGTCGGTCTCCGCATGGGCCGGATGACCGGGGTCCGCGAACGAAAGGTCGGTCGCGAAGTACCGGCAGCCTCGGAAATCCGGGGTCGCGACGAGTTCGTCGAGCCGATCGAAGAGCCCGAGCAGCCGGGCTCGCGGTTCGGTGGCGCCGGCCAACGCGTCCTCGTACCAGGCAAGGTCCTCCTCGGCGGCGCGACCAAGAACCGCCGCGATCAAGCCGTCCTTGTCGCCGAAGTGTTCGTAGAGCGACCTGCGGGCGACGTTCGCCTCCTTGAGCAGCGCATCCACTCCGACCGAGGCGCCTTGTGAGTAGAAGAGTTGCTGCCCTGCCGCGAGAAGTCGTTCCCGGGGTCCTGGCGAGGTCCTGGGAGTCATCTGCCGATCCTGACCCTCTCCTTGACGATAGACCATTCAGTCTACTACGGTCAGAAGTAGACCAACTGTTCTACTTTCCAGGAGGATGAGATGACCGACACCGCTGAGACCGTTGACCGCTTCAACGCCGCGTTTCGGCAGCGCGACAAGGACGCACTCGCCACCCTCGTCCATGACGACTGCGTGATGGTCGCGGCCCAGCCCGCTCCCGACGGCGCCGCGTTTGTCGGGAAGGACGCGTGCGTGGCGTTCTGGGCCGAGCTGATGGACGACGAGTCGACCACTTTCGAAGTCCAGCACGTGTTCTCGGCCGGAGACTGGGCGGCAGTGCGGTGGCGCTACCGCTTCGGGCCCACCGACACGGAATCCGTTCTCGGCGTGAACGTGACGCGGGTGAGCGACGGCCGCGTCATCGAGCAACTCGGGTACACCAAGACGCCAGGTGGGCTCCCACTTCCGGACTGAGACCTCGACCTCGACAGCCTGCCGAGTCCACGCAGCTCGACTCGGCGGGCTCAGCCCACTTCGTGCCCCCATCAACCATCGAACCGCCACTGTGATGGTTGCTCGGTGCTCAAGGTCGAAGGCTCAAGGTCGAAAGGCGAGGCGTCGCCCGCCGGGCCGACATCGCACAGCGCACCGATCATCGGAAACTGTTCGTCGCTGGGTGGACTTTTGTTTCCGAAGATCGCGATGGTCGGGTTGGTAGCGGTCGGCGCAGGCGGGCTGCCGGCCCGCCGAGATCTGCGGGCCATCACAATGAGCGGCAACGAGGTCGCTTCAGTCGCCAGATGTCCTGGGCCGAGCCATTGTGATGTCCTGGCGATCCGCGACCAGCCGTGGCCACGCCGCGCCGTACGACGCAACTCCACCACCCGCCCCCCGACCTCGGGACTGGTACGCCGAGGCGTCGTGTGCGGCCGCGATGACCGATCCCGCAGGCCCATCTCACCCTCAGCCGCGCCCGTCAAGGGACGGTGCCGTCGGTGGGCCTTGGATACTGTCCTCGACGGGCCCCGACCGAGGAGATCAGATGAACACCCGACCACCACTGCCGCCGTTCACCGAGGAGACCGCGATCCAGAAGGTCCGGGCCGCGGAGAACGCCTGGAATCTGCGCAATCCCGAGGCCGTGTCGCTCGCCTACACGACCGATACGAGGTGGCGAAACCGGGACGTCTTCGTCAACGGACGTGACGAAGTGGTCGGGTTCCTGACGCAGAAGTGGGAGCGCGAGCTCGACTACCGCCTGATCAAGGAACTCTGGGCGTATACCGGCAACCGGATCGCGGTTCGCTTCGTGTACGAGTGCCACAACGCCGACGGGCAGTGGTTCCGCAGCCACGGCAACGAGAACTGGGAGTTCGACGAGTTCGGGCTGATGCGAATACGCCGGGCCAGCATCAACGACCAGTCCATCAACGAGTCCGACCGGCTCTTCCACTGGGACGCTCCCGGACCTCGTCCCGACGACCACCCCGGCCTGACCGAGCTGGGACTCTAGCCCCGATCATCGCCGCAGGCGCCGCCGGCGATGGGCGGTGATGATCCAGGCGCGGGAGTCGAACCAGACGCCGTCTGGGGTCTGGTGGGCGGCGAGGTCGGCGAGGAGGCGTTGGCGGGCGTGTTCGGCCTGGGTTGGGTCCAGGCCCGCAACGAGATCCTGGGTCATCCGGAGACTGCTCGCGGCTTCGTAGGCGGTCTCGGCGTCTCTGCCGTAGTACACAGGTTCGCGTACGTCGGTGACTTGAATGCCGGTGAATCCCGCGCCGGTCAGGATGCGTTGCGCGGTCCCCGGGTCGGCGAGGGAGAACGCGCCACCGGCGACGGGCTCGTTGCGTTGCTCACCGCGGAACACGGCGTACCACTCCTGGTGTTTGCTGTCCTGCCAGACCAGCTGCACGAGCCGCGAGCCCGGACGCAGTGCGCGGGCGATATTGGTGAACGCGACCTCGAGGTCGGCGAAGAACATCGTGCCGAACCGGCTAATCCCTAACGAGAAACGATCCGATGAAAAGGCGTGGTCCTGGACGTCGGCCTGCTCGAAGGAGACGTTCTGCAGGCCTTCCTGTTCGGCCAGCTCGCGAGCAGTCGCCACCATCTGGGCGGAGATGTCCACGCCGACCGCGGAGGCCGCCCGCCTGGCGGCGTCCCGGGTCGTCAGCCCAGTACCGCAGCCGATGTCGAGCACGTGATCATCGGGGCCGACGTTCGCGGCCGCCTGCAATCGCTCGTGATAGCGACGGAGCTCGGCGTCGTAGTCGAACGGTTGATCCATGCGTACGACGCTAGGCCGCCTACCTGCATGGTGAAAAGCGATAGTTCTCGATCGATTTCATCGCGAAGCCCGATCCACGCGGGTATCTTCAGGTCATGGCCGAGGTTGAGTTGCGGCATCTGGCCACCATGGCCGCCGTCGCGGATGAGGGATCGTTCGGGCGTGCGGCGGTGCGACTCGGGTACACGCAATCGACGGTGAGCCAGCACATCGCGACGCTGGAGAAGGCCGTCGGCGGTTCGGTGTTCGACCGGCCCGGCGGGCCGAAGCCGGTGCGGATCACGCCGCTCGGCACCGTCGTGTTGTCCCACGGTCGGGACCTGTTGGAGCGGACCGACGACCTGGCCGCCGCGGTCGACCGGTTCAAGGCCGGCGAAGGCCGTATCGACATCGGCACCTTCCAGAGCGTCTCGAACGTGCTCCTGCCGCACGTCATCCGCCGGTTGCGCGAGGAGCTCCCCCGCTGTGACATCCGGTTGATCGAGGACGAGTCCGATCCACCACCCGTCGGCACGGTGGACCTGATGTTCCACGACCGCCGAGTCCCCGGCGAGATCGAACATCTCAAGCTGCTCGACGATCCCTATGTCCTGGTGGCTCCACGCGGAGCGTTCCCCGACGGACCGGTCCGAGTCACCAGTCTCGACCGTGCACCGATGGTGGCGTGGCCACCCACCTGCGACCAGCGCGAGGTCGAGGCGATGTTCGCCCGCAACGACGTCCGGCCGCAGATCGTGTTCCGTGCCGTCGGCAACGAAGCCGTACTGGCGATGGTCCGGTCCGGACTGGGCTCCGCCGTACTCCCCTGGCTGGTCCTGACCGGCGCCGAGGTCGCCGACCCGGAACTCTCCATCCACGACCTGCACCCCGCGCCCTCACCCCGCGAGATCTACCTCCTCTGGCAAACCGGCCGCACCCAATCCCCCCTCACCAAACGAGCCATCGACATCACAGTCGAAGTCGCAGCCCAATGGAAGGCCCACGACCGCGGATCGGCCACCGCCGGTCGGTAGCTGGAAGGCTGCGACCAGAGTGGCGGCGCCGGGATCGCGGCGCCGCCGTTGCCTAGGGCTACTTTCCGGTGGTGTAGCGGATGACGTCGTTGCGCAGTACGTCGCCTGAGACCTTGACGATGCGCAGCGTGTGGTCACCGTTCTTCAGGCCGGTTTGGGTGAAGGCCGGGCGGGCGGTGACGCGTGCATCGTTGGCGAGGTTCACTCGGCGTACGAGCTTGCCGTCGAGGTAGACGTCGGCATCGCCCTGGTCCGGGGCGAGTGCGGTGAGCCATTCGACGCCGGTGCCGCGGAACGCGAAGTCGATCGCCGCGCCGTTCGCGGTGGCGTAGTGCACGTCGTCGTGGTGGTCGCCGCGGAACCGGAAGTCGAGCACCGTACTGCCGACGGGCTGGGCCGCGAGGTACTGCTTGCTGATCGTCACGGCCGTTCCGTCGGCGGTGTAATCGGTCCCCCTGACGAGGTCCTTGCCGCCCTTCGCGATCCCGTCCAGTTCGGCGGAGTCGCGCCCGATCTGGACACTGACATCGGCCTGCGCGGACGGGTTCTTGTCGAACGCCGCCGTGTCCGGGTTCAGCAGGCTCTCCTGCCGCACGTTCAGCTTGTCGAGCAGCATGAACTGTCCGGACTTCTTCACACCACGGATCGTGTGCGTTCCGTTCGGCAGATCCGAGATGCTGTACACGACCTGCTGCGCACCGCGCCCGTCGGCCGGATCGCGATGAGTGTCGACCGTCGCCTCGAGCGCACCGTCGATGTAGATCTCGACATCGCCCTGCGACTCGTGCGTCTCCGTCACGTAGTCCACCCCGGTGCCGACGAAGCTGTATGTGAACGCGTCGCCGTTGGCCTCGGTGTACTGCACGTCGTCCTGATAGTCACCGAGCCCGCGACCCGTACTCCGGCTCCACGAACCCGTGTAGACGATCTCCGGGTTGTCGTTGTTCACCGAGATCGTCCGCACGCCGGCATCGGTTGACGTCGCGGCCGCGCCGGCCTTCGCCGCCGACGAGTCGGTCACCGCGACCGTGAGCGGCTCGGAGACCGCCGGTACCTCGAAGTTGCCGTTGCGCTGCCAGGTTCCGTCGTACGACACCCGCAGATCGTCGTCGTTGACGCTGACCTTCGAGTTCTTCTGCGGCGTGACGGTGAACAACCGGGTCCCATGCGGCGGCACGGTCGCAGCGGTGTAGCCGGACGCGAACTGGCCCAGGTCCTTCTTCGCCCACAGGTCACGCACCTGCGCGGACCCGTCCAGTCCGAGGTCCGCCCAGTTCACCGTCATGTCGGCCTCGGTGGTCCCAAGGTTGAACAGGGCAACGGTGTACGAGCCGTCCGCGTTGAGCGAGTACCACGTCTGCCGGTTGGTCTTGGTGGACACCGGTTGGGCCGGCCGCCCGGCCTGGTTGACCGCGATCACCTCGTGGTTGGTCAGCAGTTCGAGGCCGTACGAATCGAGCTTGGTCATGTCGTTGCCGATGTAGAACGGGGCCGCAGACACTGCCCACAGCGTCGCCGCCGTACGCCGCTCGTCTTTCGTCAGCCCGTCCATCGTGCCGTTGCCCACGTCCAGGGAGTCAAGGTCGTTCCACCCACCCGGTCCGCCATGGCGCCACCAGTCGGCGAGCTTCGGGAACAGTCGCGCGATGTTCTGCCACGTCGTGAGTGCCTCACCAGGGCAGTAGCACTCGACGTCCCAGTCGATCCGCCACCCGTTCGCGTACTGCTTCCAGTAGTCCGCGTAGTTGATGTCGAGAGCCCAGGACAGCTCGAGCCAGATGCCGTGGCGGGCGAGGGCCTGCGACCAGGCCTTGACCTCGTCGCGTGCGTCCATGGACAGATCGCTGACCCCTGAGCCCGGCGTCACGCTGTCGAACTTCAGGAAGTTGACGCCCCAACTGGCGTAGAGATCGGCGATGGAGTTGATGTAGGCCTGCGCGCACGGCTTCGCGACGTCGATCCGGTAGCCGAAGCCCCAGTAGTCGCCCTTCTGCAGCGGTTGGACCGCCAGGTCTCCCGTCGTACATCCGGGGGCGCCATACACCGGAAGGTTGGCGTCCAGCATCGCCTTCGAGATGCCGGGGATGCCGTAGAGCCCGATCTTCTGGCCGTTCGCGTGGACGTGGTCGATCACTGCCTGCAGGCCGTCGGGGTACAGCGTCTTGCTCGGCACCGGCCGGCCGTAGTCGTCGATGCCGCCGTTCCAGCCCGCGTCGATGTTGATGTACTCGTACCCGTACGGCTGCAGCTTCTGGTGCATCGCATCCGACTGCGCCTCGATCTGGTCGGCGGTGATCCAGCTGCCGCCTTTCGGCGAGTACACCTGCATGCTGTAACTGCTCCAGCCCATGTAGGGCTTCCGCGCCTGCTCACCCGCCGGCGGGTACGTCGTACTGGCCGCGGTGACCGTCTGCAGCGGAGTTGCGCCGGCGGAAGACGCCGCGGTCAGGCCGACCGGGAGGAGAGCGGCGACGGCGAGCGCCACGAGTGGTCCTCGGATCGCCTTGTTTCGAAGGAATCTGGTCATGAGCGGCTGACCTCTCTGCGGGTCCCCGAAGAAGCGATCGGATAGGATATCTGAACCCTGATGCCTTTTACTTACTCTTGTCAAGTATGTGAGCGCGGGGAAATGCTCCCGCCATCGGTCAGGTCGCTGCGACGGTGATCAGGACCTTGCCGACTGCTCCACTCTCGACGGCTGCGTGGGCGGCGGCGGTGTCTTCGAGGTGGTAGCGGTGCAGCGGGAGGCCGGCCTGCTCTCCGGCGCGGTAGGCCCCGTCCTCGATGGCGTGGTTGATGTCTTCCGCGGCGGCAGTGATCCGGTCCCAGCCGAGCGTGTAGAGCAGGACGAACTGGTAGCGGGTGTTGAGGCCCATGTTCCGCCGTACGTCGAGCTCGAACGGCGCACCGCCGTCGTTGGCGTAGATCGAGATCGTCCCGCGCGGACGCAGTACTGCGAGGTCGAGCTCGGCGTTGGCGCCCGCCGCGACCTCGACGACGAGGTCGACACCGTCGGGAGCGATCCGCCTGACCACCTCGGCCGCGTCCGCCTTCGTGTAGTCGACGACGTGGTGTGCCCCGGCCGCCGTCGCGAGCGTGGCCTTCGACTCCCGGCTGACTGTCGAGATCACGGTCGCGCCGGACCAGCGGGCGAGCTGGATCGCGGCGTTGCCCACCGCACCGGCTCCCCCGGCGACCAGGATGGTCCGGCCGGACAGCGCGTCTGGCCGGAGCCGGCCCGCGCCGCCATCGCCGACCGTCAGCGCACGGTGTGCGGTGATGGCCGGGATGCCGGTACTCGCGCCGAGCTCGAAGTCCGCGTTCGCAGGCAGGGGGAAGACGCGGCCGGCGGGCACGACAGTGAACTCCTGGGCCGTGCCGCTGCCTGGACGGCCGTCGCCGGCCAGAGTGACCCAGACACGGTCGCCCACGCTGAGACCGTCCACACCACCGCCCACCGCGTCGATCACGCCCGCGCCGTCGTGGTTGGGCACCGTGGCCTCGTCCGGTCCACCGCCGTACGAGCCGCTCCGCGACTTCCAGTCCGTCGGATTCACGCCCGACACCACCACCCGGATCCGCACCTCACCGTCACCCGGCTCGGCGACCGGCCTCTCCCCGAGCTCGAGAACCGACGGATCTCCGGAACGCGCGTACGTGATAGCTCTCATGCCTTGCATCCTCCTCCCGTACGACGGCAGCAGCTAACCGCCCGCCAGATCCAGGAGGTGATGGCCGGTCCCTGCTCGTCTTCGCCGTCGCCTAGGACATCGTGTGGAACGTGATCGGTGTGTCGTCAGTGCCGATCAGCGTGAGGAGCCGAGCGCCTTCGAGCTCGACCGCCTCCTGCTCATCGGTGGTCAGTGAGCGGTGCGGCGTGATCCGCAGGCTCGGTTCCTTGCCACGGTGGTGACGCCAGTCGGCCTGGTAGTCGCCGTCGATGAGGAGCGTGCCCATCGCAGCGCCGTTGCCCGGCGGCAGCGGGATCGACCGTCCGGACGGATTGACCCGCCGGCGATCCGCGTGCGAGAGCAGCAGATTGTCGTACTCCGGCAGGAACCGCACCGGCGCCGGCGTTTCCGGATCAGGCAGCGTCCCGTCCGGTACGTCGTACAGCTCCCGCCCGTCGTCGTCGGCGTACACACGCAGCTCGAGCCGATCCACGACCTCCCGCAGCTTGGTCAGCCCGGACCAGGTCTGTACGTCGGCCACACTCGCGGGACCGAACGCCGCCAGATACCGCAGTACGAGCGAGTCGATCGGACCACCGGTCACCGGCGACCGGCCGAGCCAGCTCTCGATCGTCTGCAGGGCAGCGGGGCCGCTCTCGCTCCAGATCCCGCGGGGAGTGACGTGGACCGTGCCGGTCAGGTAGCTGACGGCGTACGCCATCGCCGTGGCGTCCCAGTCCGGCCAGCGCTCACCGAGCACCTCGCGCAGCCGGCTGCGGGTGTACGGCTCCCGGCTCAGCAGCTCAGTGCCGTAGGCAACAACCGCGTCGACATCGGCCCCGGCCAGTTGCTTGCCGAAGGCACCCCGCAGCCCTCGATCCGCGACCGGATGCACGAGCCGCCACAGCGACAGGCAGTCCTCGGCGGTGACGAGATGAATCGTTGCTCGCATCAACGAGGAACGCACGAGCCGGCGCGACCTCAGCAGCGCGGACAGCTCCTCCGGGTCGAAGCTCTCGAGCCTCGACCACAGCGCGACGTACGGCGCCAACGGCGCCTGGGCCTGGAGCCCCACCAACCGCTCGATCAGCTCGGTCGCCGGCCCGCTCCCCCGGTCCAGCAACTGCTGACGCTGGAGCAACGCCCGATTCAGGGCACGACGGCTGAGCACCGAACGCGGCACTGTTGCACTCATCGCCCCAGCGTACGGAAGAACGACTCAGTAGCCGGCGTTGCCGCCCGACGAGGACGCCTGGGTGGTGATCTTCTGGCCGTTCGTGGCGTCCACCCACCAGGTGCCGTCCACGCCCTGGCCGTTCACATCGCCGGCCTTGGAGTCGTTGGCGAAGTGGTAGAGCGGCCATCCGGCCAGCGTCACCTGCTTGGTGCCGTCGGTACGGGCCACCGTGCCCACCAGCGAGGGGTCGACCCCGCTGACCTGCGGCTTACCGGTGCCTGCGAGGAACGGCGGCCACAGCGCGGCGCAGCCGGTGTAGCAGTTGGACTTGGACGGCTTGGCGGTGTCCAGGTCGTACACGTACAGCGTGCGGCCGGTGCCGTCGACAACGATCTTCCCGAAGTTCCCGGCGGTGGCCGTGGACACCTTGGCCGGAGCGTTGGAGGCCGGCGCCGACGCGGCGGGCGTGCTCTGCGGTGCGGGCGAGCCGGCACTCGAGCCATTGCTGCAGGCTGTCAGGGCGGACAGCCCGAGCACCGCCGTACCGGCGAAGAGGGCAATGCGCTTCATTTCAGGTTTCTCCTTGCGCTGTTGATCATTCGACACTCCTCACACGGTCGGATCGAACGGACGGGTTCAGAGCGCGGAGCAGGTCTGCGGCTGGCACCCAGCACGCCTTCCTGCTAGCCGGTAGAGGGGATGCCCGCAGGCCCTGACGACTCGGACGCCGGTTTCCCAGCAGGCTGGAACGGTCGGAACACCGCCAGATCCGAAGGGTCAGCCCATGAACGCCGTCGCGGACCTCGCCGAAGTCGTCACGGAGTCCGTGACCGCACCGTCGGGACGGCTCGTCGCAGGGCGGTACCGGCTTCGGTCGCTGCTGGGACGCGGGGCCATGGGACGGGTCTGGCTGGCCGAGGACGAGCTGTTGTGCCGGCCGGTCGCACTCAAGCAGCACCTGGCGAACGACACCGGTTCGGTGGAAGCGGCCAGGGCAGCGCGGGCCAGGTCGCTCAACGAGGCGCGGACCGCGGCCCGGGTCAGTCATGACGGGGTGGTCAGGATCCTCGATCTCGTCCGCGAAGGCAGCCTCCCCTGGATCGTGATGGAGCCGCTGTCCGGGCAGACTCTGGCCCAGGTGATCGCGACCGAAGGACCCCTGCCGATCGACCGGGTGATCCGCCTCGCCCTGCGCCTGCTCGACGTACTGCGGAGTGTCCATGCGGCCGGCATCGTTCACCGCGACGTCAAACCGGGGAACGTGCAGCTGTGTGCCGACGGCCGGGTGGTGCTGACCGACTTCGGCGTCGCCTGCATGCGCGACGAGGACTTCGACTGCCCGCAGGGTTTGGTCGCCGGCAGTCCGGCGTTCATGTCCCCGGAGCAGCTCCGGGGCGACGAGCCCGCACCCCCGTCCGACCTGTTCTCACTCGGCGCGACGCTGTACGCCGCCGTCGAGGGCAGAACGCCGTTCGACCAGGGCGGCCTGTTGGCGACGCTGACCGCGGTCGCGGAGAATCCGCCCGGCCCCTGGCTGCGGGCCGGCCGGCTGCACCCCGTCATCGCCGGCATGCTGGCCAAGGACCCGGCCGAACGTCTCACGACCGGCGCTGCCCGGGCTGCCCTCCTCGACCTCGCGCTAATCTGAGTCCAGGCGGCGTAGGGAGTGGAGATGAGCCGGACCCGAGTGGCGATCGCGGATGACGACGTCCTGCTCCGGGAAGGGCTCGCGAGCCTGCTGGAGCGCTCGGGATTCGAGGTCGTCGGCCAGGCCGGCAACGGCCCGGGACTGCTGGCGCTCGTCCGGCAACACCTCCCGGAGCTGGTCATCATCGACATCCGGATGCCACCTGGCCACTCGACCGAGGGTCTGGAGGTGGCGCAGGCCATCCGGCAGGAGCGCCCTCAGACCGCCATCCTGCTGCTCTCGGCCCACGTCGAGGTCGAGCACGCGATGCAGATCCTCGGCAGTGGACAAGGAGTCGGCTACCTCCTCAAGAGCCGCGTCACGGACGTGGACGAGTTCGTCGAGACCCTGGAAAGGGTCGCCCGGGGTGGCTCCGTGGTGGACCCGGCGCTGGTGAAGGAGCTCGTCGACTCTCGCCACCGGCAGGACCCGCTCGCGGTGCTCACCGAGCGCGAACGCGAAGTACTGGCGCTGGTGGCCGAGGGCCGGTCGAACGCCGGTGTCGCCCGGCAGCTGTGGGTCACTGAAGGCACCGTGGAGAAGCACGTCCGCAGCATCCTCACCAAGCTCCAGCTGCCCGAGGCCGATGACGACCACCGCCGTGTCCTGGCGGTGCTCACGTACCTCGAGGGCCGCTGACCCCAGACAGCGCCCGGCGCAAGATTGCAGGCAGCCGGTAGGTGGGTCGGCCGCTGGCGCTGAGGTCCGATCCTCGCTCGCCCGGAAGGGTTGAAGTACGGCCAGAACGCGCGTGCCCAGCGCGGACGCCGTCACCCCCGAGGAGCGTCATGTCGAACGTCCGCCTGGCCACTACGACCGCGGCCGCCGAAGCCGGACAGCGGTTCCGTGTTCTCGTCCTGCTGGCCCTGGTCGTCCTGCTCGACCAGACGACCAAGCGCTGGGCCTGGCAGCACGTCGACGGCTCGATCATCAATCGGGGCAGCGACATGCTCGCCGGCCCGCGGATCGGCCACTGGTACGCCGACCCGTCCACGGGCGCGCTCCTGGACCTCGCCGGTCTCGGCTTGCTGATCACGGCGTACGTCGTACTGGTACGGCGCCGGCGCCCGACGATCATCCTCGTTTCCGCGGCCCTGGCGATCGGCGGATGGGGCAGCAACCAGCTCGACCGGGTCGGCCTGCACTCCTGGACCGCTCCGGGCAGCGTCCGCGGCGCGGTCGACTTCATTGCTCTCAGCCACTACCGCATCAACCTCGCGGACGTCCTCATCGCCGCCGCGACACTCGTCCTGGGAGCCTCGCTAAGCTACCGATCCGGTACCGCGATCTACCGTCGCCTCCGGAGGCGCCGCAAGACGTCGGTCCAGCCACGGACCGTGACCGGATCGATGTCCAGAGGTGCAGCTAGCCGGAATGCCACCGGTCCCCTTCGCTGAAATGGTGGAACCATGGTTCGCTGCATCATCGTCGACGACAGCGCGCGCTTCCTCGAGGCCGCGCGGGCGGTGCTGGAGTACGACGGCATCCAGGTGGTGGGGACCGCCTCGACCAGCGCGGACGCACTCGAGCTGGTGGCGCGGCTGCGGCCCGACGTGACGCTGGTCGACATCGACCTCGGTGCCGAGAGCGGACTGCGACTGGCCGCCCGGTTGGCCGAGCAGGCCAACGGGTCGCCGGGACCGTTGATCATGATCTCGGCGCATTCCGAGGAGGACTACGCTGACCTGATCGCGGCGAGCCCGGCGATCGGGTTCCTGTCGAAGACCGCATTGTCCGGTGCCGCCGTCCGCGCGACGCTCGGCGATGCCGGAGGGCCCTCGACACGGTGAGCACCGCGAGGCCCCGGGAGCACGGCGACCAGCCGGAGGGACTGATGAGGGGTCTCGGCCTGAGCGTCCGGATCATCACCGCCAGCGTTCTGCTCGCCGTGATCATCGCCGCAGCCTTCGCCGTACTGCTCTCCTCGGTCACCGAACTGCGCAGCCTGGAGCGACGGGCGCAACAGTCCGAGGACGTGCTGGTCGCCGCGAACCGGCTGGAGCGGCTCATCGTCGAGATGGAGGACGGCCAGCGCGGGTTCCTGCTGACCGGATCCGAGCAGTTCCTGCAGCCGTGGGTGGAAGGCCGCGCGCAGTTCGCGCAGCAGGCCGCCGACCTGGAGAACCTCGTCGCCGACAACGCCGAACAGCACGAGCGGGCCGAGGCCCTCACCCGAGCCGGGACGTCGTACCTGAACGACTACTCCGTACCGCTCGTCGCCGCCGCCAGGCGGGATCGGGCGTCGATCGACGTCCTGCCGGCGACCACAGAGGGCAGGCAACGGGTCGACGCGATGCGGGCGCAGTTCGATCAACTGCTGGACGCCGAGAAGCAACTGGCGATGACGCGCCAGGACAGTGCGCGCGACGCGGCCGGCCGCGCGATGTTCGCCGCAGCCGCGGGCCTGACCGGATCGGTCCTGCTGGTGGCGCTGTTCACCTGGTATCTGAACCGGAGCATCCTTCACCCGGTACGCCGTACCGCCGCCATGGCCGAGCGACTCGCGGCCGGCGATCTCGGAGCCAGAGTGTCCGACCACGGTGTCGGCGAGATGGGCGTGCTGCAGCGGACCTTCAACGCCATGGCCGCGGCCGTGGAGCAGGCACAGCGGGATCTGGCCGGTTCGCGCGCACGCATCGTCGCGGCTGCCGATCGCGCCCGTCAGCGGATCGAACGCGACCTGCACGACGGCACGCAGCAGCGCCTGGTGGCGCTGGCGCTCCAGCTCCGGGCGGGCGAGGCGGCGGTGCCGCCCGACCACCCGGAAGTCCGCGCCCAGCTCGCCAACGCCGCCCGCGAGCTCACCAACGCGACTGACGAACTGCGGGAGCTGTCCCGGGGAATTCACCCGGCGATCCTGACCGAGGGCGGCCTCGGTCCTGCTCTCAAGGCGCTCGCTCGCCGCAGCCCCGTGCCGTCTGAGCTCACAGTGGACATCCCTGCCCGGCTCCCCGAGGCGGTGGAGGTCTGCGCGTACTACGTGGCGTCGGAAGCGCTGGCCAACACGGTCAAACACGCCGACGCATCGGCGCTGTGGATCGACGCCCGGGTCAGCGAGGGTCGCCTGCACCTGTCGGTCCGCGACGACGGCATCGGTGGTGCGATGCCTGATCAAGGAACGGGGCTGATCGGGCTGGCCGACCGGGTCGAGGCGCTAGGTGGCACGATCTCGGTGGACAGCCCGGCCGGTGTGGGTACCACGCTGCTGGTGGACCTTCCGCTCGAATCCGGCACCGAGACTCAGCCGACCTGGTCGCGTCCCGACAACCGGATCCGTCCATGATTCCGTCCCTGCTCAGCTAGCCCGCGTCCGGCGTACGACCGCGTCGAATCCGGCGGCCAGCAGCAGTACGGCGCCCGTGACGATCCACTCGTAGCCGGCCGAGTTCGCGCCCTGGATCAGGTCGCTCATGCCGTTGATGATGACCGCGACGACCAGTCCGCCGAGGACCGCGTCGATGACCCGGCCGTGCCCACCGAACAGCGACGTACCGCCGATGACCGCGGCACCGACGGCCAGCAACAGGGTGTTGCCGGCTCCGGCGTTCGACTGGACCGACTGCAGCAGCGAGGCCGCGACGACCCCGGAGACGGCCGCCATGCCGGAACAGATGGCGAACACCGAGATCCGGATCCGGGACACCACGATGCCCGCGCGCCGCGACGCCTCCTCATTGCCGCCGACGGCGTACAGATGCCGGCCGTACGGCGTACGACTGAGGATGAAGTGCCAGCCGGCGAACAGGATCACCAGCAGCACGACGACCCACGGCATGCCCTGCGCCTTGTTGCTGAAGAACGCGTTGGCGGACAGGTTGCGGTTGATCCCCATCTCGTACGTGAACGCCGCACCGAGCGCGGCCAGGACGACCACCTTCGCCGCGATCACGGTGAACGGCGGCCGGGACAGCCCCGAGCGTTGGCGTCCGAGTGCGTCGTTGACCTTGACAGCGGCGTACCCGATCACGAAGAACGCCCAGAGGACCCAGCCCAGCCACAACGGCACGAAGCTGTTCTCCAGCTTGATGATCGGCGAGTCGGCGGGCAGCGTCACCGCCCCCTGGCCGCCGATCAGAATCAGCGTGACGCCCTGGAACGCGAGGAACGTCGCCAGCGTGATGACGAACGACGGTACGCCGACCCGGGCGCGCAGCCAGCCGATCCCGAGACCGATGAGGACGCCCACACCCAGCCCGATCAGGAGTCCGAGCCACCAGGGCGCACCGTGCCGGATCATCAGCACGGCCATGATCGCCGAACACAGTCCGCCGGTCGTGCCGGCGGACAGGTCGATCTCGCCGAGCAGCAGGACGAAGACCAGGCCCATCGCCATCACGATGATCGGCGCCGCCTGGATCACGAGTGCTTCGATGTTGTAGGCACTCAGGAAGCCCTGGTGCACCACGGCGAACACGACGGTGATCACGATCAGGCCGACCATCGCGGGGATGGAGCCCAGCTCGCCGCCGCGGACGCGGCCGAGATAGTCGCGGATGTACGCACTCAATGCGCCGAATCCCTCGACCGGCTCCGCGCTGTCCGGCTTGACGAGGTGATCTGTCTGGGCGCTCATATCGCCGCTCCGGTCGACTCTTCGCGGGACAGTCCCAGGTCGCCCGAACGGCCGGCGGTGATCAGCTCGACCACCTGCGTCTGGGTCACGTCCTCGCGCCTGACCTGCGCCGCCATCCGGCCCAGGAAGAGGACGCCGATCGAGTCGGCGACCTCCATCACGTCGTTCATGTTGTGCGACACCAGAATCACTGCCACGCCCTGCTCGGCGAGCCGGCGGACCAGGCCGAGCACCTGCTCGGTCTGCGCGACGCCGAGCGCCGCCGTCGGCTCGTCCAGGATGACGATCTTCGACTGCCAGAGCACCGACTTGGCGATCGCCACCGTCTGCCGTTGGCCGCCGGACAGGCTCGCCACCCGCTGCCGTACCGACCGGACGGTCCGTACCGACAACGAGTTCAACGCCTGTCGCGCCAGCTTCTCCATCGAGTTCTCGTCGAGCGTGTGCAGGCCGGTGACCTTCTCGCGGCCGAGGAACATGTTCTGGACGATGTCGAGGTTGTCGGCCAGCGCCAGGTCCTGGTACACGATCTCGACGCCGAACTGCGCGGCGTCCCGCGGGCCGGTGACGACCTGCGGCGTACCGTCGAAGACCAGTTCTCCCGCGTCGATGCGATGGATGCCACCGATGCACTTGATCAGGGTCGACTTGCCCGCGCCGTTGTCGCCGACAAGGGCGGTCACCTCACCGCTGAGCGCGGTGAGGTTGACCGATGACAACACGTGGACCGGTCCGAAGGACTTGTCGACGCCACGCAGTTCCAAGGTGGGTACGCCGGCCATTACGGGGTCTTGATGCCGTTGGCCGCGCACAGCTGGACCAGCGCGGGGGTGGGGCAGACGGCCGCGGCCGTCACGTAGCCGTCGGTCACCGGCTTGGCCACGTTCGCCTTGGTGATGACGGTCGGGTCGGCCAGGTATGCCGGGACGGCGCGACCGCTCGTCGGGTCCTTGACCGTGGTCGGCGCGGTCGGCTTCTGGCCGGCCAGGATCTGACCCGCCAGCTTGATCGCCACGTCCGCCTCACCGGCGACGGGCTTGTAGATGGTGAAGGCCTGCGTTCCCGCCATCACGTTGTCGAGACCGCCGGCGGTGGAGTCCTGCCCGGACACCGCGACCTTGCCGGCGAGACCTTGGGACTTCAGCACGTTGATGACCGACTGCGCCATGGTGTCGTTGGCAACCATGACCGCGTTGATGTCGGGGTGCTGGCCGAGCATCGTGGTGAACACGGTCTGCGCAGTGGCGGCATCCCAGTTACCAGTCTGGTCGGCGAGCTTCTTCCAGCCCGGCTGCTTCGACAGGACCGAGTTGTAGCCCTGCGCGAACTGCGTGGCGTTGTTGTCGGTCGGCGCACCGTCGATCTCGACGTAGTTGACCGCGCTCTTGTCCTTGACCTGCGGGGCCTGGGTCAGCGCCGTGCCCTGGTCCTCGCCGACCTTCACATTGTCGTAGGAAACGTAGTACGACGCTGTGCCACCGGCGGTGAGCCGGTCGTAGTCGATCGTGACGACGTTGTGCTGCTGGGCGAGAGCCTCGATCGCCTTGCCGGAGCCCGAGTCCAGGTTCACGACCAGGAGCACGCCGACGCCGGCGTTGATCAGAGCCTGCGCCTGCGACTGCTGCGTGGTCGCGCTGCCGTTGGCGTTGTCGATGAAACAGGTGAGCTTGTTGGCCGCACACTGCGACTTCAGCTCGTTCGGGTCCGCCGAGACCCAGCGCGGCGAGGACGCCGTGTCGGGCAGCAGGATGCCGACCTTCGTGTTCGCGGGCGGGGCACCGCCGGTCGAGGAGGTCTTGTTGTTTCCACAGGCGACCAGCCCGGCCGTCATCGCGGTTGCGACTCCGGTCACGGCCACGACGGTGCGGAGTGTTCTACGCATGTCCCAGGGAGCCTTCATACTGGCAACACTCCGCCCGGGCGCCCGACACATCATCCCGGCAAGCGCCCTACCTACCTTCCAGCTAGCCGCACTCCCCGCGCTCCCGCTAACTGCAACAAGACCAGTCCCTGGGGTGGTCACCAGGGACTACCACAGGGGCGACGGGACGGCAGCCGCGCGATGTTCTTGTCATGACTACTTCGCAGCTCACCGCAGCACCCTTGGCGAACACGCACCGTGTGCAACTCCGTGACCTGGCGGACGCCGCTCGGCTGACTGCCGCCGTACCGACCGACCTCATCAGCCGGCTCGCGGCCGCGCCCGGCCTGGTCCGCCCGGGCATCGCGCACTGGGACATGAAGACCCGGCTCCCCCTGCACCCGCTCTCCATCGAGAACGCGTACGGCGACGCGCGGTTGCTGCGCGATCTCGCCGTGCCCGGTGCGACGTACGCCCACCAGCTGAACGTGGACGTCGTCGTCGGCGCCGAGACCGGCGGCATCCCGCTTGCGGCCGCCGTCGCGCTCGCCGCCGATCTGCCGTTCGCGTTCGTCCGCAAGCCCGGCTACGTCGGGCACGAAGACAACGAGCCACGCGTCCGCGGCGCCTCCGTCGCCGGCAAGCGCGTCCTGCTCGTCGACGACGCCATCTCCCAGGGCACCGCCCTGGAAGCCTTCGCCAACCAGCTACGACTCGAGGGCGCGATCCTCGTCGGCGCCTTCACCCTGGTCGACATGCGCGACGTCGCCGACTCCGTGACACCGACCGCGCTGACCCTGCCGATCGCGTCCGTCGCGACGTACCTCCAGGTCCTCGACAGCACGACCGACCTCGGCATCCTCCAGCCGGCCATCCACGACCTCGCCGTCGACGCCCTCATCAACCACTGGCCCGACCAAGATCCCCGCTGGTCCCTCCTCGCCGCCTGACTCCGGCCGCACTTGCCGGCAGCAACAGTCAGAGTCGGTACGGTATGGGGATGTTCGAGCTCGGCACCGATGGTCCTCGGTCGATCCTGGTCGGAGTCGACGGGACGGAGACGTCTCTGCGGGCCGGGTCGTACGCCGCCGGGCTGGCCAGGCGCCAAGGCGCGCAGGTGATCGTCCTATTCGTCCACGTCCCGGCCGGAGGCGGCCTGCTGAACCCGCAGCTGATGGAACTGCAGCGCCAATCCCAGGTCAGCGTCGTCGACGAACTGCGGGAAGAGGCGCACCGCAACGCGGCAGCCCTCGGTCTGCACGTCACCTTCCACGAACGCCACGGCAACCCCTACCTCGAACTCGTCCGCCTCGCCGACGAACTCCGCGTCGACGCAGTAGTCGTTGGCGCCTCCATGCAAGCCGGCCACCGCCTCATCGGATCCCTGGCCACCCGTCTCGTCCGAGACGCCCGCTGGCCCGTAACCGTCGTCCCGTAAAGCCGAGCCGCCCGCGAGTCTTAGGGTGGGGGCATGGTGCAAGAGGCTGACGGGTATCGGCTCCGGCCGGCGACCGGCGAAGACGACGCCTTTGTGTATGAGTTGCATCGGGCGGCCATGGGTGAGGTCGTCGAGGCTACGTGGGGGCCTTGGGACGAGACGGTGCAGCGCGGGTTGCATGAGCGGTCGTTCGCGCCTGATCGGCTGCGGATCGTACTGGTCGACGAGGTGGAGGCCGGTGTCGTCGACGCCGGGTTTGACGCGCCGACCGTCTTCTCCATCGGGCGGATCGAGATTCTGCCGCGGTTCCAGGGGGCCGGGCTCGGGTCGCGGATTCTGCGGGACCTGCTCGCGGCGGCTCGGGGGCGCGGAGCCGCCGCGGCAGAACTCCATGTTCTGAAGGCGAATCGGGCCAGAGCTCTCTACGAGCGGCTCGGATTCGTCGTCATCGCGGATGAGGATCCGAAGGTCCGGATGCGACTGGAGTTGTCAGACGCTGGTGACGCGGCAGCAGGGCGCTGACCACCGCGATGGCCGCGCCGAGCGCGGCGGCGACGAGGAAGACCAGGTCATAACCGTCAGCGAGGGACGCCGGCCGGCCGGCGGCGGTCGTGAGCGCCGCAAGACCAATCGATCCACCCACCTGACTGGCGGTGTTCGCGAGGCCGCCGACGATCCCGGCGTCGCTCTCGGGCACGTCAGCGGTCACCGCGGCCATCAGCGTCGGGAAGGTCAGCCCGATGCCGGCCGCGACGAGCAGCGTCGGCCACAGGATGCCCGTGAGATAGCCGGTGTCGGCACCCGCCTGCGCAAGCCACCCGAACCCGGCCAGGAAGAACGCGCTGCCGGCCAGGATCAAGCGGCGTACGCCGGTCCGCGGTAACAGAGCCGAAGCCAGTCGCGCGACCACGACGAACGTGACGGCCGCCGGCGTTTGGCCGAGCCCGGACCGCAGTGCGCTGTAGCCGAGGACGTTCTGCAGGAACAGCGATGTGAAGTACCACATCGCGATCGCGATCCCACCGAACAGCAACAGCATGCCGTTGCCGACAGCAACCTTCCGGAGACGGAACAACCGGAGCGGCATCATCGGCCGGGTGGCGACGCGTGCCTCCACCAGCGTGAAGACGGCGAGCAGCAACAGACCTGCCACGATCGGTACGACGACCGGCACCGACGTCCAGCCATGATCGGCGCTCTGCATGACGCCGTAGATGAGAGCGGCCAGCCCCGCCGTGCCAGTGACGGCGCCGGTGAGGTCGAGCGATTCCCGTCGGCCGCTGCGTACGCCGGCGAGCGACGTCATCGCCACGACGATCAGCACCACGCCGATCGGGACGTTGATCAGGAAGACCCATCGCCACGACAGGCCGGTCGTCAGCGCGCCGCCCGCGACCGCGCCCGCCATCCCACCCACACCACCAGACGCGGACCATGCGCCGAACGCTCGCGCACGTGCGTGTTCCTCGGTGAAGTGAGTGTTGATCACGGCCAGCGTCGCCGGCGCGAGCATGGCGGCTCCCATGCCCTGCACAATGCGGGCCGCGACGAGGACCGCGGGGTCTGCGGCCAGACCGCCGACCAGGCTTGCTGCGGAGAACAGCAACAACCCGGCTGCCAGCATCCGCCGGTGGCCGAACAGGTCGGCGGCGCGGCCGCCGAGCAGCATGAAGCCGGCGAACGTCAGCAGGTAGCCGTTCACGACCCAGGCCAGGCCGGTGGAGCTGAAGCCGAGGTCTCGCTGGATCGAGGGCAGGGCGACGTTCACGATGGACGCGTCGAGGATCACCATGAACTGGCTGGCACACGCCAGCGCCAGGATCATCCACGCGGATCTCCTGACTGCGGGCTGCATTTCTACTGCGGGTTGCATATCGAGACCTTCCCGGGTGTTGGTATCAGTCAGGCGAGCGTTGGGTAGTCGGGGTGGTCGCCGCCGTAGAACGTGGTGTGGTCCGGCGTGTTGTAGGGGCCGCCGGCCACGAGGCGGTCGGGCAGATCGGGGTTGGCCAGGAACAGCGCCCCGAAGGCGATCAGGTCGGCGGTGCCGTCCTCGATCAGGTCAAGGGCATCCGGACCGGTGAGCTCGGGAAAGGTCTGCGGGTTGAGGATGAACGTGCCGGCCCACTCCTTGCGCAGCCGGTAGGTCAGGTCGCGGTCCGGGCCTTCCATCAGATGCAGGTAGCTCAGCCCGAGCGGGGCCAGCCGTCCGAGCAGAGCGCCGTACGTCTCGTAGGGATCGACCTCGACGATGTCGTTGTTCGGCACACCGGGTGAGATCCGAAGCCCGACGTTCTCGGCGCCGACCGCGTCCGCCACGGCGGATGCCAGTTCCACAGGGAAGCGGATCCGTCGCTCGGCCACGCCACCCCAGCCATCGGTACGGCGGTTCGCGTTGGGCGCGAGGAACTGGTGGATCAGGTATCCGTTGCCGCCGTGCAGTTCCACACCGTCGAATCCGGCGGCCATCGCACTGCGGGCCGCAGCAACGAAATCGCCGATGGTGCGGGAGATGTCGGTCTCGGTCAGCTCCTTCGGCGTGACGAAGTCCTGGGGCCCTTCGTGGGTGAAGACCTGTCCGCGCGGGGCCGTTGCGGACGGGGCGACCGGGCGCAGGCCGTCCGGAAGCAGACTGGGGTGGCCGATGCGGCCGGTGTGCAGGAGTTGCGCGTAGATCACGCCGCCCGCGCGGTGCACGGCGTCTGTCACTGTTCGCCACGCTGCGACCTGCTCAGCGCTGTGCAGTCCCGGCGTATTCGGGTACCCCTGGCCGACCGGCGAAGGCTGGGTGCCCTCGGTGACGATCAGGCCGGCTCCCGCGCGTTGCGCGTAGTACTCCGCGGTCAGCGCTGTTGGACTCGCTCCGGGCCCGTACGCGCGACTGCGGGTCATCGGGGACATCACGATGCGATTCGCCAGGCGCTTGCCACCCAGGTCGTACGGGTCGAAGGCCATCGACATGGTCGGACTCCCGTTCTCGAGGGAGGTCGCCGCCCTCCGCGGCAACCAATACCTGTTCGAACAGGTAATCTTCTCAAGGCATTTCCGTCAACCATGTGACCTGCATCACTTGACCGCCTGACTTCGCAGGCCAGACACCCCGACGGTCGCTTGAACCACGTCCGGTACAGTGACAACTGATTGAACAGCTAAATGACCCGGTGAGAGGCCGATGAATCCTTCAGAGCAGACACCGCTGCCGTCGATGCCGGCCCAGCCGCTGACCAACGCGATCGTCCGAGTGGCACGGTTGCACCGGATGATCGCCGGGCACCTGCTGCGCCCGCTCGGCCTGCGCCTCGGTCAGGAACTGGTCATGATGCAACTGTGGGAGCGCGGCCCGCAGAGCCAGACGGAACTGGTCCGCGTCCTCGGTTCCGACTCCGCGACCATGACCCGCACCGTGCGGCGGCTGGAGAACGCCGGCTTCGTGCGTATCCGGCCCAGCACCACCGACAAGCGCGCCACGATCGTCGAGGCCACCCCCGCCAGCCAGTCCGTACGGCGCGAGGTCGAACGCATCTGGGCCCACCTGGAAGAGAGCGCCACCGGCGACCTCACCTCCGCCGAGCAAGCCGATGCGCTGGCAATCCTCCAACGCATCGAAGACAGCCTCACCCGCGCCGCCGCCCCACCCGCCTAGTGCCCCGCCAGACCAGGGACTCGGCCCGTGTCTTCCCCTGGTGTGACCGGACGGCGGCGGCGCGACCTTGGAGGAGTACAGAGGCACGGTCTAGGAGGCAACCTCATGAAGCTCTTCCGCGGATGGCAAGGCGCCGAGGCGGCGGCTGACCGCGCCTCTGCGCCGTCCGGACCGGACAACGGCCCGGTCATCGTGCTGGTCGACGAGCACACCACCGACGTGGAGGCGCTGGAATGGGCCGCGGCCGAGGCGGCGGCACGGGGATCAGGGTTGCGGATCGTGTACGCGTTCCGCTTTCCCTGTCTGCTCGACCCGGTCGGCAATCCGACCGTGGACCTGCAGGCTCGTGAATCGGCCGAGGACGTCGTCACAGTGGCCGTCCGCCGCGCCCGCCGGATCGCACCGGACCTGCGCATCAGGACCCACGTCTTCCCGGGCAGGCAAGTCACCGCCTTGGTCACCGAGGCCCGCGAGGGCGACAGAGCACTCGTTGTTCTCGGGCACGGTCGCCGGTCCAGGCTCGAAAGGACGCTGACGCGCCGGTTGACCCGCGGTACGACGGCCTCCCTCGCGGTGATCGGACTCTCGAAGCACGGCGCGGTCGGGCCGTCCGCGGGCCGGGTCGTCGTCGGTGTCGACGACAACGGTGGTCCACCGGCTGTGCTCGGGTTCGCGTTCCGCGCCGCGCGGCGCCGGGGCACCGGCCTGACGGTCGTGCACGCCGCCGCATCGAGCCGGCGCAGGTCAGTCGAAGACGCGGTGCAGATCTGGCGAATGGCCTATCCGGAGGTCGACGTCCAGTGGGACTTCACCCGTGGACCGATCGACAGTGCCGTCCTGGCCGAGTCGCCGGCGGCCGCGCTGACAGTGCTCGGTGCGGACCGTCACGGTTGGCTCCGCCGGGTGGTGCGCGGCTCCGCGTCGTACAACGTCCTGCGGCTCGCCCGCGGTCCGGTCGTGATGGTCGGAACCGTCTGAGCGCCACCGTTGCGCCGGATCGGTCCCGGGTGCGAGCCTGACCTCTCGCGTGCTCGGCACCGAGACCGTGTTCTCGGCCGGGGCCGACACCGGTCGGCTCGTCATCGTCGCCCGCCCCGGCGTGATGATCGCGCTGCGGGACCATCCCGAAGGCGCGGGCGAGAGCTTCGATCCGGTTCACGTCGGGCTGGATCACCTCGCGTTCCAGGTTCCGTCGCAGGCGGAGCTGGAGTCCTGGCACCGCAGCCTCGAGGCCCAGGGGGTGACCTGCTCGACCATCGAGGCCAGTCCGTTCGGCCTGCATCTGAACCTCAAGGATCCCGACAAGATCGCCATCGAGCTGTTCGTCTCGCAGCCGTCCTGAGCCCCGGCGTCATGCCCGGGCGTCGTGCGGGATGCCTGCCGCGGCGTACGCGTCGGCCTCGTCGAGGGTCTCGTGCCGGAGCAGTTGCTCGGCGATGCCCTCAAGCCGATCGCGGTTGTCGCGCAGCAGCCGCCTGGCCTCCTGATAGCACTCGTCGATCAGGCGTCGTACCTCTTCGTCGACGGTGTTCAGCAGCGACTCGGACGCGACGGCCCGCGGGTCGCCATCGACCGGGAGCACCGACACCGGTCCGACGGCCGCCGACATACCCCACCGGCCGACCATCGAACGGGCGATCTGGGTGGCGCTCTCCAGATCGCTCTCGGCACCAGTGGTGACAACGCCGAGGATCTCCTGCTCGGCCGCCATCCCGCCGAGGGCTCCGATGATGCGACCGCGCAGGTACTCCGCGTCGTAGCCGTACCGATCCATGTCCGGGGTCGACAGCGTCACCCCGAGCGCGCGGCCGCGGGGAATGATCGACACCTTGCGGACCGGGTCCGCGCCCACCTGAATCATGCCGAGCAGCGCATGTCCGCCCTCGTGGTACGCCGTACGGCGTCGCTCCTCCTCCGGCATCACGACGTTGCGAGCGGTACCCAGCTGGATCTTCTCCAGCGCGTCGGTCAGGTCGCGGCGGCTGATCTCCGACCGGCCATCGCGGGCAGTAGCCAGAGCGGCCTCGTTCAACAGGTTGGCCAGGTCGGCCCCGGTCATTCCCGGCGTCGACTTGGACACCGCGGTGAAGTCGACGTCCGCGGCGAACGGCTTGCCCCGTGCGTGCACCCGCAGAATCGCCTCGCGGCCCTTCCGATCCGGGGCATGGACGGTGATCGTCCGGTCGAACCGCCCCGCTCGCAGCAGCGCCGCATCCAGTACGTCGGCCCGGTTCGTGGCCGCCAGCACGACCACACCCTCGGTCCCGGAGAAGCCGTCCATCTCGGTGAGGATCTGGTTCAGCGTCTGCTCACCCTCATCGTGACCACCGAACGAGCGCGCGCCGCCCCGGGCCCGGCCGATCGTGTCGATCTCGTCGATGAAGATGATCGCCGGCGCGACCTTCCGGGCCTCGCTGAACAACTGGCGGACCCGGCTCGCCCCGACCCCGACGATCGCCTCGATGAACTCCGAGGCGGCGGCCGAGAAGAACGGCACCCCGGCCTCGCCCGCGGTGGCCCGAGCGAGCAGTGTCTTCCCCGTCCCCGGTGCGCCCGAGAGCAGCACGCCCTTGGGCGCCCGGGCACCGAGCCGGCGGTACTTGTCCGGGTCCTTCAGGTAGTCGACGATCTCGGAGATCTCGTCCTCGACCTCGTCGATCCCGGCGACGTCGGCGAAGGTGGTCCGCACGGTCTGCGGGTCGACCGGCTTCTTCTGCCCGCCACCGAGCAGACCGCTCAACCCTCCCCCGGCCGCGCGTTGCTGACGCCGGAACAGCCAGATGTAGAACCCGACCAGCAGCAGGATCGGAGCGAACGAGATCAGGAGGTTCCACAGTGCCCCGCGCTGCTGGACCACCGGTGTGGCCTTCACCGTGGTGCCGGCCTTCTGCAAGGCACCGTACAGATCGTCGTTGGCGAACGTCGGCCGCTCGGTGGTGAACTTCGTGTACTTCGAGTCGCTCTTGCCCGGCACCGGGGCCTCGTTCTTGAGTTGACCTTGGATGGTGTCACCCCGGGCGAAGATCTCGGAGACGTTGCCCTTCTGCACCTGCGCCGAGAACTCCGTGTAGGAGACCGTCTCCGCGCTGCCCGACATCTGGTCCTGCATCGTGGTCAGCAGGAACAGCACCAGGTAGCCGCCGACGATCCACGCCACCCAGCGCAGCCAGCGCGGCCGTCGCGGCTTGTCCCCCCGCTTGCCCGGCGGGAGCCCCTCCGTGCGCCAGGGCTGGTCCGCGGGCCGCTGCGAACCGTTGGATCGCTCATCCTGATCCGACGGGGGCTGCTCACGCGGTCGCTTGTCCTGGTCGCTCATGGTCGGCTCCGTTGTCTCGGCTTGCCTCCATCATCGGGCCGGGCAACCCCCATCGCGCTAGTGCAGGTCCAGGGACTCTCCCTGGTGCGACCCGGTCGTCCGGTGAGCGAGCGTGGAGGACAGCACCTGTCGAGGGAGGGAACCGAAACTATGACAACCGAGTACGACGTGATCGTCGTGGGCGGCGGATCACCTGGCGAACACACCGCGGGCGCCCTGGCCGAGGGCGGCCTGCGGGTCGCCGTCGTCGAACGTGAACTGGTCGGCGGTGAGTGCTCCTACTACGCCTGCATCCCGTCCAAGTCGTTGCTCCGTCCGGGCGAGGCCGTGCAGGGCGCGCGGGACGCCGGTGCCACCGCGGAGGTGGATGTCGAGGCGGTGTTCGCCTGGCGCGACTTCATGGTGTCGGACTACTCCGACGCCGGTCAGGAGCAGTGGCTGGCCAAGAACGGTATCGACCTGCTCCGCGGCTCCGGCCGCCTTGCGGGACCGGGTGTCGTCGAGGTTGACGGCGTACGCCACACGGCCGGCAACGTCGTACTCGCCAACGGCGCGGATGCGGTGATCCCACCGATCCCAGGACTTCGTGAACTCGACGGTGTCTGGACGAGCCGCGAGGCAACCAGCATGAAGGCAATCCCCCGCCACCTGCTCATCATCGGTGGCGGCCCGGTCGGCACTGAGATGGGTCAGATCGTACGACGCCTCGGCGGTGGGGTGACGCTGATCGACCAGAGCCGGCACCTGCTGTACCGGGAGCCCGCGGCGCTGGGCGAAGCGCTCGGCGAGTCACTCCGCCGCGAGGGGATCGACCTCGCCCTCGGGGTCGAGATCACCGGTGCCCGGCGCGACGGCGACGACTACGTGCTGAGTCTCAGTGACGGCCGGGAGTTGCGCGGCGACAAGCTCCTTGTGGCCACAGGCCGTCGCCCGCGCGTGGAAGGGATCGGACTGGAGACCTTCGGCATCACACCCGACCGTCGCGGTGTTCCGGTCGACTCCCGGCTTCGCGCCGGTGAGCGGCTGTGGGCTGTCGGCGACATCACCGGCCTGTGGCCGCTGACCCACGTCGGCAAGTACCAGGGTGAGGTCGTTGCCGCCAACATCCTCGGCGAGCCACGCGAGGCGAACTACGACGCGGTCCCCCGGGTCGTCTACACCGACCCACAGGCCGCATCGGTCGGAGCGATCGAGGCGCCGTACAGCGGGACGGCCGCACTCTCCGGCGTCGCCAAGACAGCCACGTACACCCACGCGTACGCCGAGTCGAACGGCTTCCTCACCTTGCTCAGCGATGGGGAGAAACTGACCGGCGCGTACGCCCTCGGGCCCGAGGCTGGCGAATGGCTGCAACAGGCCTCTCTCGCGATCCGGGCCGCCGTACCCCTCGACGTACTGCGCGACGTGATCCAGCCCTTCCCGACCTTCTCCGAGATCTACGTCGAAGCCCTCAAGGCCTTGCGCGTATAACTCACCGGTCGTTGGCTGCGCCTACTGTCGCCTCGGTGGTGACGGCGAGGGCGCAGCCGTGGTGCGGGGCCGGCGGAGCGAGGCGGGGAGCCGTGGCCCGGTCGTTCGACACGAAGACAGCGACCAGTACGGCGGCGAACGCGCAGACACCGGCAAGGACGAGCATCGCCGGGCGGTAGCCATCGGTGAGCGAGTCGGCGAGGCTGCTGCCCGCCGTCGCACCGATCAGGAGTGGCACGAGGGCGATCATGGCCAGTGCGCCGACCCGGGCGGCCGCGTCGTTGATCGCGGAGGCTTCGCCGAGATCGGCATCGCTGACGGCCGCGAGAACCGCCGCCGTCAGAGGCGCGACCATCACGCCCTGGCCGACGCCCAGCACCAGCGCGGCAGGGAGGATCGTGCCGGCATAGCTGGAACCGGGAGCCGCTTGGGCCAGCAGGACGTTCGCGCCCGCAATGATGAGGATCCCCGCGAACATCAGCCACCGCGGCCCGAGACGAGACACGAGCGCACCGCTGAACGGCGACAGGAGCAGGAACACGATCGACGCCGGGATCAGCGCCGCCCCCGCCTGCGCGGCCGTGTATCCGAGACTGAGTTGGCAGTTCACCACGAACAGGTAGCCGCCCGCGGCCAGAGCGCCGTACACGAGGACGGTGACGACGTTGATCGCGTCGAACTGACGCGACTCGAACAGCGAGAGCCGCAGCAGCGGCGCGCGCCGGCGGTTCTCGACCGGCAGCAACGCGATCAGCGCCACGGCGCCGATCAGACCCGGGACCAGCACGCGCGCGCTCGACCAACCTGCACTGGGCCCCTCCGTCAACGCGTAGATCACGCCGCCCAGCCCGATGACTCCGAGCACCGCACCGATCACGTCGACCGACAGCGCCGGCCGCTCACGGGTCGTCTCGGGCACATGCCGCAGTACGACGAACACGGCCACGAACAACGGCAGTGGGAGCAGGAACACCCAGCGCCATGAGGCGTTGTCGATCAGCCAACCGCCGCCGTACGGACCGATGGTGCTCAGGGCTGTAGACAGGCCCGCCCAGATCCCGATGCCTTTCGCGCGATCCGCGACGCGCAGTGTGCCGTTCAGCAAGGCCAGGCTGATCGGTACGACGAGAGCGGCGCCGATGCCCTGGACAGCCCGGGCACCGATCAGCCACCCGATCGATTGAGCAGCGGCGCAGAGGAACGACGCCCCGAGCATGACGAGCAGGCCGACCACGAGCACGCGTCGCCGGCCGAACCGATCGGCCAGTGCACCGGCGAGGAGCAGCAGCGACGCGACAGCCAGGAGATAGGCCGTCAGTGTCCACTGCACCGATGCGACACCGGCGCCGAAGTGCTTGCCGATCGCCGGCACTGCGACGTTCACGACGTACGCGTCGTACCACGCGATCCCCGACGCGAGCACGGTCGCCGCGACGATCGCGACCCCGGCCCGGCTGCGCAGTGGGACGAGGAGATCGGATTTAGGCATGGTCGGCTCCCGGGGTGGCGGCGGTGTTCACGTCCGACCTTCCTCCACGTCGCACGTAGGTCGCACCAGTGAGTCACCCTGGTGCGACGGAATCGTCGCGGCGCGAGGATCGTTTGTACACGCAGACACACATCCAGGAGGCACAGATGAGCACCACCCAGGACTCGACCGGAGTTGCGAGCGCCAACGGGCGCCCCGGGAAGGTTCCTTTCAAGTTCGAGGCCACCGTCATCCCGGTGACCGACGTCGACGCCGCGAAGGCCTTCTATGCGAACCTCGGCTGGCGCGAAGACGCGGACTTCGCGTTCGACAACGGCTTCCGGGTCGTCCAGTTCACCCCGCCTGGGTCACCGGCCTCGGTCCAGTTCGGCGCCGGCATCACCTCGGCCACACCGGGCTCGGCCCAGGGTCTGTACCTGATCGTGTCCGACATCCAGGCGGCGCGTGACGAGCTCGCCGGCCACGGTGTCGAGGTGAGCGAGGTGTTCCACCCCGGCGCGCCGGGCGCCCAGTTCCACACCGACGGCAGCGATCGCGTCGGCGGGCGGGCGGAGGAGGGCGCCAGCTACAGCTCATTCGCGACGTTCAGCGACCCGGACGGCAACGGCTGGCTGCTGCAGGAGATCACCAGCCGGCTCCCCGGCCGGATCGAGTCCGACGAGACCTCGTTCGCATCCGTCGACGACCTGCGCGACGCGCTGGTCCGGGCGGCGACGGCCCACGGCGAGCACGAGAAGCGCAACGGCGGCGAGTTCGATGTGAACTGGCCGGCCTGGTACGCCGAGTACATGGTCGCCGAACAGTCCGGCGCCGAGCTCCCGGAATGAAGCAAACGGGACGACAGAGCACGCTGGTGTCCTGAGTCGGAGGTTCGACTCAGGAGACCAGGTCGTCTCCTGTGTGTTCGCCCCGCGGTTATGCTCCCGGCATGACTGGCGAGGTCCAGCAGTTGTGCGCGGTGCTCGATGGGTTGCGGGCCGGCGTACTGAAGAAGCTGGCCGGGCTCAGTGAGGCGGACGCGCGGCGCAGTACGGTCGATTCCGGCACCAACATCGCGGGCCTGATCCAGCACCTGACCTTCGTCGAGTCGCTGTGGTTCGAGGAGGTCGTGGCCGGGCGTAAGCCGACCCGCGGGAAGCGGTCGATGCAGGTCGACCCCACGGTCTCGCTGAAGGACCTTCGCGCCGACTATCGCGCTGCCTGCCAGACCAGCAACGAGATCATCGCCGCGATCGGCGACGCGGACGCACCGGTCACCCGCAACGGCAAGACCCACGACCTGCGCTGGGCGATCCTGTCCGTCATCGGCGAGACCTCACGGCACGCCGGCCACGCCGACATCATCCGCGAACAGATCGACGGCACCACCGGCCGCTGACTCCCGGTCCGTGGTCTGAATCCGAGGTCCGGCGTTCGGTAATCGGGGCGCCGTTGCTTTCCGTGGCCGGCGACCACACAGTTGAAAAATGGACAGGTCCGAAGAGGATCGCGCGATCGCCGAGGCGGTCGCGCGCCTGCGCAAGCAGTTCCCTGATGTCCCGGCGGACGATGTCGCGGCCGCGGTCGAGGCCGTCCGGCCCGAGTTCGAACCCAACCCGATCCGGGATTTCGTGCCGCTGTTCGTGGAGCGTGGCGCGAAGGACAGACTCCGGGGCCGGGTGCCCAGCTGACGCCGCCCACTCCATCACGATTCGGACCGACCGCTTGCACGGCCGGTCCACCTCTGGTGCCCTGATCACTCGACCACCCCGCCGATGAGGAGGCAGCGGTGAGTGACGACAGGCCAGACGGAGTGATCGTGGCCCTGGACCAGGCGAACACGGCCTTGCGTCACGCCGTGGACGCGGGACGCACCCGAGGCGCCGACCGGCGATCACCACAGGTGTGGAACGACGAACTCCACGAACTCCGGACGCTTCTCGCCACTGCGGCGCTGATGATCCGCACCGTCGACCTGACCGAACTGATCGGCCACGTGAGTTCGACGGACGACGACCTGAAGCCCGGCCAGGTCCTGCTCGAGGCCGACTCGCAGCTCCAGGCAGCGCAGGACGACCTGAGCCGCGCCGCCGCTGCCCTGACGACGGCCCGCCAGAAAATCGCCGGCCTCCGCTGAGGTCGGTCGATGGTTAACTGTGGCGATGGATGACGCTCAGTACGGCCCGCATCGGTTCTCGGGTGGTGGCGAGGAGACGGATGCCTTCCGCGGTGCGACGTTCCGGGTCGCGGATCTTCGCGAGGCCCGCTTCACCGACTGCGATCTGTCCGGGGTGAAGATCGTCGACGGCTGCCTGGTCGACGTCGACATCTCCGGGTACGTCGAGCGGCTGCTCGTCAACGGAGTCGACGTGACCGAGTACGTCGACGCCGAACTCGACCGCCGGCATCCCGAGCGCGTCCAGCTCCGCGAGATCCAGGACGCCGACGGCTTCCGGGCGATGTGGGACACGATCGAGAAGCTCTGGTCCGACGCCATCGCGCGCGCCGGGCGCCTGCCCGAAGCCGCCCGGAACGAACGCGTCGACGGCGAATGGTCCTTCGCCGAAACCCTGCGCCACCTCGTCTTCATCGTCGACGCCTGGCTCAGTCGCACGGTCCTCGACCAGGAACGCCCGTACCACCCGCTCGGCGTCGTCCAGTCGTGGTACGCCGATCAGGATGCGGTTGCCCTAGGCATCGACCTCCGGGCGGCTCCGGCGTACGACGAGGTCCTCCGGGTCCTCGCCGACCGGATGGCCCTGGTACGCCGTACCGTCGACGCCCTCACCAACGCCGACCTCGGCCGGACCAGCAACCGCAACCCGGCTCCCGGCTACCCCGACGAACCCTTCGCGGTCGCCGAATGCCTCGCCGTACTGATGGAAGAAGCCTGCGAACACTACCGCTTCGCAACCCGCGACCTCACGACACTCGAAGCCCGGTCGGGTCGTAGCGGCGGCGGAGGGTGAAGGCTTTGGGGGATGGCCCCCAGCGGCGCAGGTAGTCGAGGCGGGCCAGGGCGTCCTCGACGGTCGGGTGCTCGCCGGCCGGCAGCCACCAGAGTGCCGTCGACGGCTGCTGGACCTTCTCGAACCAGCGGCTCCGCTTCAGCACGAGGCGGCCGTGCGCGCTGCGATAGACGAACGCATGCAGGTCCTCGTACGACGACCACACCGACAGGTTCACCACATCCCGCACGCCACCGGGGCCGTGGGTCAGCACATGCCCCTCGGCCGCCGGGAGTCGCCAGACGAAGCCCGGGCTCTGGTCCGCCAACCGGTTGACCGGATCCAGCGCCGCGACGAATTCACCGACGAGAGGCGAGCCGGCCTCCGCACGCATCCTCGCGACATTCACCTGAGCAAGGTCGAACTCCACCAGATCCCTTCCGCCGACCGGTTCACCGATCATGCCAGCGGAAGTCGCAGATCACCGCTCGGTGGTCAGACGGGAAGATGATCAACCACCGAGGACCGTTGACTTGTGCGGCCGGTTGTGGGGTTCGGGCGGCTTCTGGGCGCCGGTCGGCTCGTGGTGTTCCGGGGACTTCGGGGCCGGGCACACCGGTCCGCGACGAATCGGTCCCCCGCCGAGTCTTCGGCTCTTCCACTGCTTCTCGTCGTAGTCGTAGTACGTGTCGACACCACCGACGGTCATCATTCCTCCAGCCACAACCCGAATCCCACTTCGGCTGCTGACTGCTCAACAGGCCCACCCGGGGGCAAGCTTGCCACCATGCCGGCATACCGCACTAGTCCCCTGTGGCACTCAACCGGATTACGGACTCCGCTCGGTCGTCGGAGTCTTACTTCGGCAACGTGCGGGTGTCGACCAGGCGCTGGGCCACGTCGCGGAGCTTGGTGTTGGTGTCCTGGGAGTAGCGCTTGAGGATCGCGAACGCGCGATCACCGTCCACGCCGTACCGCTCCATCAGGATGCCCATCGCCTGCCCGACCAGCTTGCGCGCGTCGACCGCCTGAGCCAGGCTCGCCTCCTTGCGCGCGGTCGCCACCGCTACCGACGCGTGCCTGGCCAGGATGTGCGCGACCGCCTCGTCGTCAGCGTCGAACGCATCCGGGGTCGTGCTGTACAACCCCAGTACGCCGACTGTGCCGGCCGCTGTGGTCAGGGGAACGTCCAGAACGCTCCGGACACCCAGCGACAGCACCTTCGCCGCCCAGTCCGGCCATCGCCCGTCCGTCGCGGTGTCTCGCACCAGCAGAGTGCTGTGCTCACGCATCGACACCACCAGCGGACCTTCGCGACTCGCCATCTGCCACTGGTAGATCTCCCCGACCACCGGGTCCGTCACCGCCGGAACCTCAGGCTGACCGCGGGCGGCCAGCGCAACGCCGGCGTGCGAACAGCCCAGCGCCTGCAGCGCAAACTCCACGACCGCCTGCACCGTCTCCTCGACCCCCGCCGAGTCATGCAGTTCCAGCGCCAGGCGGGCGAACACATCGGCCACCGCGTCCGTGTCCGGGGCGATCCCCGATCGGGCAGGTCCCCGGTCGAGGACGCCGGCTTCCGCCGCGTCTTCCACCTCACCGCGTTCCATGGTCCTTATTTTGCCCCGAGGTCCCACCCTCAGGCCAAGACCACAACAACACCATTCGACGTTCGATCACGCGCTGTCACTCTTTGAAGGCGTCCTTCGCCTTCTCGCCGGCCTGCTTCAGGTCGGCCTTCGTCTTCTCCGCCTGCCCCTCCGCCTGCAGATCGCGGTTGTCGGTCGCGTCCCCGGTCTTCTCCTTGACCTTGCCCTTGGCCGCCTCGGCCGCGTTCTTCATCTTGTCTCCAACACCCATCGGACTCTCCTCCTCCAGGATCTGGTCTTTGTCGCGCTCCGGGTGCCCCGGATCCGGCGATCCATGCGCATCCGGCCGGCGATCACAGGATGTAGCGGTCACCCGGCCGGATGATGCGCAGCCAGCGGGAGCCGTGCGGATCCACGTCGAGGCAAACGACACCGTCTTCCTCGACGTCCGTGGTGCCGTCGCGCAGGAGGTCGACCGCTCGTACGCCGACACCCGCGCCGGCCACCGCCAAGGTCACCCGAGCCGGTTCCATCCCGAAGTTGTGGAGGGCAACGATCGTCCCGCCCTCATGGTCGGATCGATGCGCGAAGACCGACGGCGACTGATGCTCGAGGACGGTGCATTGCCCCCAGGACAGCTCAGGACACTCCCGATACCGCCGGATCAGCAGCCGCAGCCAATTCAGCAACGAGTCCGGATCACGCCGCTGCGCCGCCACGTTGACGTGCTCAGGACCAAACTCCCCCTCGGTCACCGGAGCGGCCAGGGCAGAAGGGTCCGCGGTCGAGAAGCCGCCGTTCACGCCGGCCGTCCACTGCATCGGTGTGCGTACGGCGTTCCGCCCTTCCGCAGCGAGGTTCTCCCCCATACCGATCTCCTCGCCGTAGAACAACACCGGCGTACCAGGCAAGGAGAACAGCAGGCTGTACACCATCTTCAGCCGAGCAAGGTCGTTGCCCAGCATCGGCGGCAGTCGCCGGCGCAGACCGCGGCCGTACAGCTGCATGTCCTCGGCCGGGCCGAAGGCGTCGAAGACCGCCTGGCGTTCGTCGTCGGACAGCTTGTCCAGCGTGAGTTCGTCGTGGTTGCGGACGAACGTGCCCCACTGCGCCTCCTCCGGCGGATCCGGTCGCGATCGCAACGCCTGTACCAGCTCGGCCGGATCGTTGCGCGCCAGGGACAGGTAGAGCCGCTGCATCCCGATGAAGTCGAAACACATGGTCAGCTCGTCGCCGTCCTCGTCGCCGAAGAAGCGCCGTACGTCGTCATAGGCCAGGTTGACCTCGCCGAGCAGCATCGACTGACCGCGCCGCCGATCCAGGAACGCCCGCAGATCTCGCAGATAGTCGTGCGGATCCGGCAGACCGGACGCATCGAGTGCGCCGGCGGTGTCGAGCAGGAACGGTACGGCGTCGACCCGGAACCCGGACATCCCCAGCTGCGACCAGAACCCGATCACTCGCTCGATCTCCTCACGCACCTCCGCGTTGGCGATGTCGAGGTCCGGCTGGTGCTTGTAGAACCTGTGCAGGTAGTACTGACCGGCCTGTTCGTCGTACTGCCAGAGACTGTCCTCCTGGTCCGGGAAGACGATGCCCTGGTCCGCATCCGGCGGCGGTTCGTCCCGCCAGACGTACCAGCCCCGGTACGGCGATTGCCGCGAAGCTCGCGCGCTCTGGAACCACGGATGCTGGTCGGAGGTGTGATTGACGACCAGATCGGCGATCACCCGGATCCCGCGGTCCTGCGCGAGCGTGATCAGCTCGACCAGATCGCCGTGCGACCCCAGTCGGGGATCGACCCCGTAGAAGTCGGTGATGTCGTACCCGTCGTCGCGGTCCGGCGTCGGATAGAACGGCATCAGCCACAGGCAGGTGACACCGAGCTCGGCCAGATGATCGATCCGCTGACTCACGCCCTGCAGATCACCGCGCCCGTCGCCGTCGGTGTCGAAGAACGTCTCGACATCGAGGCAGTACACCACCGCGTTCTTCCACCAGAGGTCAGCAGTCTCCGTCAGCCGCATGCCTTCCCGTGCCCCGGCCCAAACCCCGTGCATCCGGTCCGGCGATCGGGGTACCGGTCGGGCCGAGTCCGGATCGAGTCGAGGAGGCGGAAGGCGTGACGGAGCAGGTCGTGGTGGTGACGGGCGCGAGTGGTGGAATCGGTCGCGCAAGTGCGATCGCGTTCGCCCGGCGGGGCGCCAAGGTCGCGTTGCTGGCACGGGGCGAGGAAGGTCTCGACGGCGCGGCTCGCGACGTGGAGGCGGCCGGCGGGACGGCGCTCGCCATCCCGGTCGACGTCGCGGAGTACGAGCAGGTCGAGGCGGCCGCCCAGCGCGTCGAGGACGAACTCGGGCCGATCGATGTCTGGGCCAACGTCGCGTTCACCTCGGTGTTCGCGCCGTTCACGCAGATCGAACCGAAGGAGTTCAAGCGGGCGACCGAGGTGACGTACCTCGGCTATGTCTACGGCACCCGCGCCGCGCTGGACCGGATGAAGCCGCGTGACCGTGGGGCGATCGTGCAGGTCGGGTCCGCGTTGGCGTACCGCGGTATCCCGCTGCAATCGGCGTACTGCGGTGCGAAGCACGCGATCCAGGGATTCCACGACTCGTTGCGGTGCGAACTGCTGCACGACAAGTCCAACGTGCACGTCACGATGGTGCAGATGCCCGCGGTGAACACCCCGCAGTTCTCCTGGGTCCTGTCGAAGCTGCCCAAACATCCGCAGCCGGTGCCGCCGATCTTCCAGCCCGAGGTCGCCGCCGACGCGGTGGTGTTCGCCGCGGACCACCCGCAGCGCCGCGAGTACTGGGTCGGTACGCCGACCGTCGCAACGCTGATCGCGAACAAGTTCGCCGCCGGCCTGCTGGACCGTTACCTGGCCCGCACCGGCTACAAGTCCCAGCAGACCGACTCGGTCTCCGACCCTGATCAATCCGCGAACCTCTGGCACCCGGCCGACCAGAAGGACGGCCACGACTACGGCACGCACGGCGTCTTCGACGACCGCTCGACCTCACGCAGCTACCAACTCTGGGCGTCCCAGCACCGCGGTCTGGTCACCACCGCGCTCGCCACCTGCACAGCAGCCGCGACCGCCGTCCTCACCGCTCGCCACTCCCGAAACCGCTGACGAGCTCACTCGGTACCGTCGAGGTCGATCGCGTTGCCGGCCACCGTGATCTCACGCGTGATGTTGCCCGGCTGCACGTACAGAGTCAGACTGGCTTCGCGAAGGCCACCGGCGGACGGCCGGAACTCCACCCGCACCGAGCACCCGGTCCCCGGCTTCAACCTCCCGTCGCACCGCTTGGTGATCACGAAGTCGTCAGCGTGAGCTCCGCTCATCTCCCCGGTGGCAATCTCGACCGTCTTGGTCCCGGCGTTCGCGACGCCGATCTGCTTGCAGACCTTCACCTCGCCCACGGCGATCTCCGGGCACTCCCGCCGGTCCGGCAGCTCGATCCCGGCGCCGGCCTGCGAAGGCTCCGGCGGCTCAGGCGAGGAAGGCGGTTCCGACGGTTCAGGTACTGGCGTGGGTCTCGTCGCCTGGCCGGCTTGCGGAGGCGTCGGCGCCGGGCCCCGTTTGGTGGACACGAAGGTGCCGGCGCGGTCCGAGGTCAGTGATCCGTCGCCCGCGATCGCCTCGGGCAGGGTGAACCCACCGAGGCTGATCACGAAAGCGATGGCGGTCACTGACGCGATGCCGACGGTACGGATCAAGCCTGGTCCCCGCGTGGTGAACATCGCCACCAGCAACGGGCTCAGCGCGGCGCCGATGACGGTCGCGATCCGCCCCGCGCCCAGCGCCGGAATGATCGCCGCGCACACGACGGACGACAGGACGCCGAAGAAGAGCGACGTACCGCTGAACGCGTTCGTCTCTCTGAGCTGCCGTCTGATGCGATGGTTCTGCTGCGTTCCCATGTCCGTCTCCCCCCGGAAGTGGCCATGCCAACCGGAGGCAGAACCGCCGGATCTGATACCACCGCGCGGACAGGAATCCGCATGTATCCGGGCGCGACCTCGCGACTCTGGTTCGGGAGGGGAAGAGAACGAACCGGAGGGATCCAGTGACCACCACAGCACGTCCTGCCACTGCACGTCCTGGCACTGCACGTCCTGGCATTGCGCGGCCGCGGAACAAGGCCGCGATGAAGCCGATGACCCGGCGGATGATCGGCGCGATCAACTTCGCCGAGGCGATCATCACGCTGATCGGTCTGATCGCGGCGTACGGCATCGCCGAGCGGCTCGTGGCCGACCAGGAGATCACCGGGCCGTCCGGCATCGCGACCCGGACCGTGCACTGGTGGGGCCCGGACTTCACGACCACGTTGAACATGTCGCTGCTGATCGTCGGCGCGGCGGCGGGCGCCGTCGGCAGCGTCATCCATCAGAGCATGGTCTTCGCCCAGCGTGCCGGTCTGGAGACGCTGGAGCGAGGGTTCGTCTGGTGGTACCTGCTGCGTCCGGTCTGGTCGGCTCTGCTGGGCTCGGTGGTCGTCGTCGCCGTCAACACCGGCCTGATCAGCATCGGCGACGACACGACCTCATCGGCCGGCGTGACAGTGCTCATGATGACGGGCTGCCTGGCCGGTCTGTTCACCGATCAGGCGATGGTGCGGCTGCGTCCGCTGCTGGGCGTCACTCCGCCCGAGGACTCCCAGGTCCCGGACGAAGAGACGACCCCGAACGACGACCAGCGCTGACCACCAGGCAACCAACGACCCCGAGGCAACCGACTACTCCGGCAGCAGCACGGCTCCGACACCGGGTTGTGCTGCCTGCCGGGCCTCGGCGATGAGTGCGGCCGCCGCGTCCCGCCCATTCTCGCCGGTTCGCGACATCCGCGCCGCGATCAGCCCGGCGACGAGCGGCGTACTGAACGACGTACCACTCCACCTCGCCATGCCGTGGAAGACCTCGGTCCGCAGCGGTTTCCCGGCAACCACGTGCGGCGGCTCGCGATACGTGTACGTACCGACCGGAAACGCGTTGATCAAATCCTGACCGGGCGCGTAGACATCCACCCAGCCGCCGAAGTTACTGAAGCCGGCCCGTCCTCGCCAGTGTGTGCCCAGCGCTCCGACCGACACCGTGTACGGCGCCGCGGCCGGCCAGAACGCCTTCCGGTCGTCGTCGTTGCCCGCAGCAACTACCATGACGACACCCTTGTGATGGCGGAGACGCTCCGCGAAGACCGCGAAGGTGTGCAGGCCGCCCGCGTCGTACGTGTAGGTTCCTGCCGACATGCTGATGATATCGGGGTCGTCCTTCTCGATGATCTCGTCCAGTGTCTTGACCAGCTTGGACTCCAGCACCACCCCGCCGGGACCGAAGCCCCTCCGGACCAGGACCTCCGCGCGCGGGGCGACCGACCTGATGACTCCCGCGATGAACGTTCCGTGCCCGGCGTAGTCGTTCAGCTGCGAGCCCTTGATGCCCTTGTCACGATCTCCCTTGACCCCCTTCAGCCAGTCGCTGCGCTTCCTCGCCTTCCTGTCGAAGCCCGTGTCGACGACGACCACCTTCACCCCTTCGCCGGCGCAGCGATCCGCCGTGTACCCGGGATAGGGTGCGCTGCCGCCCGGCACCGGCTCAGGTTCGACGGCCGGGCAGCCGGCACCGTTGCCCCGGTTGGGGGAGATGGAGACGAGATGATTCGGTGCCGCCGCACCTGGCCCGAGTCCGGTGACGAAGACGATGCGCCTGACAGTCCCCGGTGGCCGGTAGCCTTCCGCAGGCCGGTCGCCGTGTTCTGGTTCAGCGCCTTCCGCCGGCCTTTCCACATCCCCTGAATCGTCGGCGTCGTCCGCCGGCCTTTCCACATCCCCCGAATCGTCGGCGTCGTCCGCCGGCCTTTCCACATCCCCCGAATCGTCAGCGCCTTCCGCCGGCCTTTCCACGTCCCCCGAATCGTCGGCGTCGTCCGCCGGACGATTGATCGCCACCTCGCCACCGGTGTGGATGAGCTTCAGGACGGCGAGCGTGTCCAGCTCCGGATTGAGCTCACGGCTCAGACGGACCAGGCGGAGACCTGCGATCACTGGTTCCGTTTCGGGTTCGCGTTCCTCGTCGGGCAGCAGGTACAGCTTCTTGAGAATGCGGCGAACATGCTGGAAATGCTCCTCCCGCACCAGAATCGTGCCGGCCTCGAAGAAGAAGTCGACACCGGATTTCGTGCCCGCACCCTTCCCCTGCCGCAGTTCCCCGCGATACCGGCTGAGAACCAGAGCGCGCTGGGCGTGCTGTGGTGATTCAGGAACGTCCTCGGCTCGCACTGGCGGTGCTTCCTCAGTGCGACCTTCCGGACTCGTTGCGTCGTCTTGTGACATGACCCCTCCCGATTACGCAGTGAGTTTCTTAGACTCCTTGAATGTCAGCCGGTGACCGTCACGACGATCCCGACCGACTCCTGCCGCTGGCGGTGTCGCGCCCGTCCGAGGCCCTGGCGGCAGCCGCCATGGTGCTGGCGGAAACTCCCGACCCGCGGACCGCATCGATCGCTCGTCAGGCGCGGGCGATCGTCCTGCGCGACTCCGGCCACCAGACCGAAGCGGTCACCGAACTCCGCCGCGCGTTGCGCCTGGCCAAGAGCTCCGCCGAGCCCGAACGCATCGCGGACGTCCAAGCGACCCTCGGCCTCACGCTCGGCCTCGGAGGCAAGCACGTCGAAGCGCTCACCCTGCTGGAACAGGCGATCGCGAACACCAAGGGCGCTGCCGCGGGAAGGGCCTTGACCCGACGTGGATACCTGCTCCGAGTCCTCGGACGGTACGACGAAGCGCTCTCCGACCTCCGCCAAGCCGTCATGCTCCTGCATCGCGGTGGCGACCAGGTCTGGGAGGCTCGCGCACGCACCCACCGATTCCTGGTGTACGCCGCCCTGGGACAGGCTGCCCATGCCGACCGGGACCTGGTGGTGGCCGAGCAACTGTCGGCTGCCAACGGCCAGGAACTCGAATCGGCCATGCTCGTGCACAACCGCGCCGACGTGGCGTTCCAGGCAGGCGACCTGCCCGCGGCGCTGGGCTTCCTCGACGAGGCCGCGGCGCGTTACACGGCATTGCAGACGCAGTGGCCGAGTCTGGCGATCGACCGCTGCGCCGTACTGCTCGCCGCCGGCCTCGCAACCGAAGCTGTCGCCACGACCGAACAGGTCCTGCGCGACCATCTGCGTCGCGATCCGGGCGGGACCGGCACCGCCGAACTGCTGTTCGCCGTGGCACAAGCCGCACAGGCCGCCGGACGACCAGCTCTCGCCGAGGAACGCGCTGTACAAGCCGGTCGGCTGTTCCGCCAGCAGGGCCGGAAGGGCTGGCTTGCGCGGACGACGTACCTCACGCTCCAGGCACAGTACGACGCCGGTCAGCGTGGTGATCGGCTCTGCGCCGAGGCCCAGCGGCTGGCCGATCAGCTCGATGAGTTCAGCTCCCCGGACGCACTCTCGGCGCACCTTCTGGCCGGCCGCCTCGCTGCAGACCAGGGACGCGGGGCCGACGCCGAACGGCATCTCGCCCTCGCAGCGCGCTTCCGTCACCGCGGTCCGACGTTCGGGCATGCGGCCGGCTGGCTGGCCCACGCGCTGCGGGCCGAGGGACGTGGCGACACTGCTGCGACCCTCATCGCGTGCCGGCACGGTCTCGATGCCGCGGCCGATCACCAACGCTCCTTGGCCGCACCAGAGTTGCGTGCCCACGCTGCGACGTACGGCGTCGAGCTCGCTGCCCTGGCGCAGCGTCACGCCGTACGACGGAACGACGCGCGGATGCTGTTGCGCTGGAGCGAGCAATGGCGCGCCGGTGCGCTCGCGTTGCCGCCGGTCCGCCCTCCCGACGATCCCGAACTGGCGGCTGAGCTCACCGCGCTGCGCAACGTGGCTCGACGCGTCGAGGCCGCTCAGCGGGCGGACGAGGACACCGATCGACTCCAGCTCGAACGGAACCGCCTCGAGTCCTCCATCCGGGCCCGAACCAGGCGGCTCGGCAACAGTTCGGGCACCACGACCGATCCGCGTCGCCGTGATGACGCGGCGGACCTCGGCACGCTGATCGACGGTCTGGGCGAACATTGCCTCGTCGAGATCACTGCGCTCGACGGCGTACTCCATGCGATCACGGTCGCCGGCCGACGAGTACGCATGTATCCGATCGGCCCGGTCGAGGTCGCCGTCCGGGAGCTCGATCTCGCACTGTTCATGCTGCGCCGGCTCGCGCACGGTCGCGCGCACTCCGGAGCTGTCGAACGCATAGACGCGGTCGGTCTCCGGCTGCAACAGGTCCTGCTGGGACCGGCTGCCGCGGATCTCGGCGACGGACCCGTCCTGATCGTGCCGCCGGCGGCTCTGCATGCGGTGCCCTGGGCGATGTTGCCGACGTTGAGACCGGTCCCGGTCGTCGTCGCGCCGTCGGCGTCGATGTGGTTGCGGGCCGGGCGCCTGCACCCGCCGCGAGAACGCCGCGTCACTCTCGTCGCAGGACCTGGTCTCCGCAGCGGTGACGACGAACTGCGGCAGATCAGAGGCAACTATCCGACTGCCGACGTCCTCGCCGACGGGCAGGCCACTGCCGACAAGACCTTGGCCGCGTTGGACGGCGCCTGGACCGCACACATCGCGGCCCACGGACGCTTGCGCCGCGACAACCCGTTGTTCTCCGCGTTCGCTCTCGACGACGGGCCACTGACTCTCTACGACCTCGGCAGACTCCGCCGCGCGCCGCTGCGACTGGTCCTGTCCAGTTGCGAGTCCGGCGTTGCGGCTCCGATCGGTGCGGACGAGCTCCTCGGCGCTGTGTCCGCGCTCGTTCCGCTCGGTACGGCGAGCCTGCTGGCCAGCGTCGTACCGGTCAACGACAACGCCACCGCTGGGTTGATGGTCGATTTCCACCAGCACTTGCGCGCCGGGGACTCCTTCGGCGTCGCCCTCCAGAAGGCCCGGGCCGGCGTCGGCGACGACCCGATCGCGGTCGCGACTGCCCTGTCCTTCGTGGCTCTGGGCCGCTGACGCGGTCACAGGTTGATCCACGAGGTGATCACCGGGCTGCCGTCGACCGACCGGCACCGGATCCGCACCGGTCCGCTCCGCCTCTGATCGACCAGGAAACGTCCGAGGTCATCCAGCGGCAAGGTCTCGCGGCGGCCATCGCCGTACTCGAGCTCGCAGCCCTCCGGCGACGCACCGATGACTTGCCCGATGACAGTCAGCTCACCGTCGTCCGGCACGATCTCCAGCTCGACCCGGACACCTCCGCCTTCGAACGACAGCAGGCGGTCCGAGGCCTCTGTACGCCGTACCGCGTCGTACTCCGGGGTCGACCCGGCGGAGTCTGCGATCAGCTCGGCCAACTGCCCGTCGAGGTCGTGCAGGCCGATCGCTTCGTGCGCGGCGGCGGTGATGTCGCCGGGCATCGGGTCGGCCTCTGCTGCGACTCGCTTCAACCACGCCAGCAGTGCGTCGTCATCATGGTCGGCGTTCATCTCACTGATCACCGCCAGGCTCCGCGGCCGTGGACTCGAACGGATACGGGTCGGCCGCCATGATCTCGCGCAGCGCCGCGAGACAACGCTTACGGGTCGGGCCGATGCTCCCCACGGGCATGTCCAGCGCCGACGCCACCTCGGTGTAGCTGGGCGGCGGATCAGTCATCAACACCCGCAGCAAGGTCTGGCAACGCGGCTTCATCGAGCGGAACGCCCGCCACAACGCGGCATCCTGCTCTCTTCGCAGCAGAGCGTCGTCGAACGGATCGGCGTGGTCCGGCAGATCGTCGAAGATCTCCAGCACCACCACCTTGGACCGGCGCCGCAACGCCGCCAGGCATTCGTGCCGCATTGTGGTGGCCAGCCAGCTTCCGATGCTCTCGGGCTGCCGAACGGTGTCGACACGCTCCACAAGCCGGAGCCAGGTGGTCTGGATGGCGTCCGCCGCATCGTCCTGGCTCAGCCGCATTCCGCGGGCGATATGCCACAGAAGATTGGTATAGCGATCCGTCAGTGTCCGCCAGGCGACCGGGTCGGCGGAACGCACCAAAGCGACGAGCGCCTGATTGTCGGCATGCCGTTGCTGGTCCATCGCCCGCCCCCCACGGCATTCTCGCCGAGGTGGGCGACGCAGTCCACAGCCCGCACGCCTTTCGCGGTTCCTGCCGCGCGCCGGGAGTAAATGGGTGGTGAAAGTACCTGCCGCCATCTCCGCCTCCTTCCGATCGACGTGATGCCGACAAGAGCCCGGGACCCGGATTCTGATACCGAAAGGTATTTACCGAGCCGGCCGATTCTCTGACCTCAGAACGCACTGCGTAGGGAGGAGAAATGACTACACCGAACGAGAATCCCGGCCGCGAGAGCTGGTGGACCCGCCTCGGCACCTTGGGCCAGACTCTGACGGCCCTGATCGGGCTGCTCGCCGCCCTGATCCCGATCCTCGCGAAGACCGGGCTTCCCGGTCAGGACGGTGACGTCACCAAGGCCGACGCGATCGTGACGACCGCGCCGTACGTGCCGCCGTCCACGTCGCCGCCCACGTCGCCGAACGCACCGCCGACCCGGACGACGACACCGCCCGAACAGCCCGATCCGATCAATCTCACCGTCTCCGACCAGCTCACCGAAGGAGCGCTGGAAGAGGTCATCGTCATCAGCCTCGAAGGAACGCTGGTCGCCACCCTGCACGCCACCAGTGCACAGCCCGTGGTGAGCCAGCGGGTCACCGCAACGAAGCCGGGAAACTACAGCTACGTGGTCGACGCCGCCATGACGGTGTACGACGAGATCGGCGACGTACAGGTCATCGAGGCCACCGGCCGCGGCAGCGTGATGATCGACGAAGGAACCCGCCTCGACGTCTACGTCCACCAGGAAACCAACGGCCTCAGCCTGTCCCTGCAGTCAGCCGCCCCCTGACGGGCATGCTGGACTTTCCGGGGTGGGCGCAGTTCCCTTGGAGGGTGGATCGGGTCGATCGGGGGTTGCATCGGCGGCACGAGGAGTTCCTCGAGGGTGGGGAGCGGCACGTGCGGGGGCTTGTCGCGGCCTCCTGGGGGCGGTCCATCGCGGCAGGGCTGGATTCCGGGACGGCGGCGCCGTTCGCGTTCCGGGCCGACGAGTTGGCGGCGTACCGGGCCGAGCATCCACTCGCCGCGGTCTTCCCGATGCTGTACGACGTACTGGGCCGGGCCGCCGAGGACAGTGACAGCGTGATGGCGATCGGTGACAGTGACGGACGGCTGTTGTGGGTGTGCGGACGTCCGGATGTACTCCGCGCCGCGGACGGCATCCACTTCAGCGAAGGCGCGTGGTGGGCCGAACGACAGGTCGGCACCAACGCCCTCGGTACGTCGCTGGAGGTCGCCGGACCGGTCCAGATCCGGTCGGCGGAACACTTCACACTCCTGGTCCAACCGTGGTCGTGCGCCGCCGCCCCCATCTACGACCCGGAGACGCATCGAGTGCTCGGCGTCGTGGACGTCACGGGCGGCGCCGATGCCAGCTCACCCCAGTCGCTGGCCCTGGTACGCGCCGCCGCCCGCATGGCCGAGGCCGAGCTCGGCCGGCTGACGATCCTTCGCAGAATCACCGGTGACTCGGGCCATCGAGTGCACATCTCCGCCCTGGGCCGACCGGACGCCGAGGTACGCGTGGATGACCGCGACCTGCGGCTCAGCAGACGGCACAGCGACATCCTCGTTCTGCTGGCCGAGCACCCTGAGGGCCTCAGCGCGGAGGAGTTGTCGGACGCGCTCTACGGCGCAGCGGATCACCGGTCCTCGCTGCGAGGCGAGGTCACCCGGCTCCGCGCGCTCCTCGGCGCCGACATCGTCGAGTCCCGTCCCTACCGGCTGCGCCGGGACATCGCCGCCGACTGGCTCGAGACCGCCAACGACCTCGATTCCCACCTGCTGTCGTCAGCGCTGCGGCGGTACGTCGGCCCGTTGCTGCCGCAGTCCGACGCCCCCGGTGTCGTTGCCTCCCGCAACCGTCTCGAGAACCGGATCCGGGCCGCCGTACTGCAGACCCAGGACGTCGACCTGGTCGTGGCATGGACCCGTTCGTACGCCGGGGTCAACGACCTGGCCGCGTGGGAACGCCAACTGACCTTGCTGTCGCCGACCTCTCCGCTGTGGCCGGCGGCCCAGTCCGAGGTACGGCGCCTCCGTACCGACTACGGCCTGAACGCGGCGGGGACCGAGGGCTGACCACCCCCGATCCCCGGCGAACGTCAGAAGACGCGGATCGCGATCTCGGCCGGTGCGGACAGCAGACCGTCGATCTCGTCGTCCAGCTTGACCAGGGTGACCGAGGCACCGGCCATGTCGAGTGACGTGCAGTACTCCCCGACGTAGTTGCGCCGTACGTTGATGCCCTGGTCGGTGAGCACCTGGTGGGCGCGGCCGTAGAGCAGGTACAGCTCGCTGATCGGCGTTCCACCGAGGCCGTTGATCATCAGCGCGACGTTGTCGCCGGACTCGTACGGCAGGTCGGACCGGACCGCCTCGAGCATTTGATCGATGATCTCGTTGGCCGACGCGAGCTTCTCACGACTACGCCCCGGCTCGCCGTGAATACCGACGCCCATCTCCATCTCGTCGGCGCCGAGGTCGAAGAGCGGGGAGCCCTTGGCCGGCGGCGTACAGGCCGTGAGCGCCATTCCCATCGTCCGGGTGACCGAGTTGACCTTCTCGCCGATCCGGACCAGCTCGTCCAGGTCCGCGCCTTGTTCGGACGCCGCGCCGACCGCCTTCATCACGAAGAAGTTGCCGGCCACCCCGCGCCGGCCGACCGTGTACGTCGAGTCCTTGACCGAGACGTCGTCGTCGATGATCAGCGTGCGGACATTCAGACCATCGGCCGCACTCATCTCCTGCGACATGTCGAAGGCCATCCGGTCACCGGTGTAGTTGTTCACCAGTAGCAGCACGCCCTTCTGCGACGCGAGCAGCTTGGTGGTCTCGTACACGTACTCCATCGGCGGCGCCGCGAACACGTCACCCGGACAGGCGGCGTCGAGCATGCCCTTGCCGACCGTCATCACGTGGGCCGGCTCGTGCCCGGACCCCGATCCCTGGACGATCGACACCTTGTCGTCGCGCGGCGCGTCGGTCCGCATGATCAGGTTGTACTCCGGGACGTACTTCAAGGTCTCCGGGTTGGCCAGCGCGATCCCCTGCAGCATCTCCGGCACGTAGTTCTTCGGATCGTTGACGAACTTCTTCATCGGGACTCCCTCCCCTTCCAGTTCTTCGCGATCTGCTCCATGAGTACGGCGACGGCGGTGGCCCCGGCGTCGACCGATCCACGGCTGCGCTCGCCGGTATAGGCGGCGCGGCCGCGCTTCGCGACCATGTCCACCGTGGCGTCGGCGGCTGACCGGGCGGCCACCGCGGCCCGGTCGACGATCTCGTCACTGCTCGCCCCCGCGGCGAGCGCCTCCTCGATGGCGTCGGTCATCGGGACCAGCGCGTCGAGCAGCGTCTTCTCCCCCAACTCGGCCCCGCCGCGCGCCATGATGCCCGCGACCGCGGACCGCAACATCGCCACGACGGTCGCGCCGTCCAGGGAGGTCGCCGTACCGGCGGTCATCCCCGCGCGCAGGAACCCGGTCCCCCAGATCGGGCCGGACGTCCCGCCGATCCGCGACGTCACCAGCATCCCGACCTTCTTCAGGAAGGTGCCGATGTCGGTCCGGTCCATTTCGGCGTACTGCGCCTGCAGCTTCTCGAAGCCGCGGGCCAGCGAGTACCCGAAGTCCCCGTCGCCGACCACCGAGTCCAGGTCGCCGAAGTACTTCTCGTTGGCGAGGCAGGTGTCGATGATCGTCGTCATGACGACGTCGACCTCGTTCCAGCTGTCCGTCATGTCTGCCCTCCTTGGGTTTCTTCGTGCGGTGGCCGGCCGGCCAGGCGGGAGAGCTCGGTGAGGCTGAGCGCATCGACCGGTTCGATGTCCCAGGGATCCGCGAGAACCTCGAGCCGCTCACCGCCCGGGTCGCCCAGACTGGTGACAACGAGCGCCGCCCCGGTGAAGTCCTCGTCGCGGGTGTAGCCGCTGACGGTCACGACGGTGGCCAGCCCGGCGCCGCCGGCGGCGAGCAGTCCGTTGTGCGAGTCCTCGACGACCAGGGTTTCGGCCGGATCCAGCCCGAGCTCCTTGACGGTCAGCTCGTAGACGGCCGGATCGGGCTTCTTCCGCGGTACGACGTCGCCCGCGAACACCGGGATGGTCGCCGCCACCTCGGCACCAACAGCTCCGGCAAGAACGGCGCGAACTGACGGCTCAGCCGACGTCGACGCCACCGCAACTGTCCACCTGGCCGCCAGTGCGTCCATGATGATCCGTCGTACGCCGGGACGCGGTGGGATGACCCCAGCGGCGACCAAGTCGGTGAACGCCTTCGTCTTGGCCCGGTGCCACGTCGCCACAACCTCGGCACGCTCCTCGGGCGTCGCAGGCGACCCCGCCGCGCGCCACACCTCGGGGTCGTCCAGCACGGTGGCCAGACGCTCCTTGCCGCCGCCGATCCGCAGCAGCCGGCCGTACTGTTCGACCGACCATCGCACCGGCAGCCCGAACTGTTCGAACGTCGCGTTGAACGCCGGCAAGTGCCCGTCGCGTTCGGTATCACCCAGTACGCCGTCGCAGTCGAAGATGATCGCGGTCATGCCCGGCCGCCGCTGCCGAAGATCTCGATGTGCTCGGCGGCCATGGACTTCACGGCCGCGTGGATGTGGGTGAACAACGACGGCGGGTCCCATTTGTTCGTGGCCCGCGCCTGCTCGAGGTGCTCCAGCGACGACGTCATGTAGGCGACCTTGAGAGCCGTCGAGATGTTCACCTTCGAGCAGCCCCGGCCGATCAGGTCCTGGAACTGCTCACGGCTCAGCCCCGAGCCACCGTGCAGCGCCATCGGGATCCCGGTCGCCGCCACGAGGTCGGTGATCCGCTGGTAGTCCAGGTCCGGTAGAGAATGGTAGATGCCGTGGGCGTTGCCGATCGCCGGGGCGAAGACGTCGACCCCGGTGGTCTCCACGAACCGCGTGGCGATCTCGAGGGACTGACGCGCCGACTCGGTGTCCGATCCCACTCCGTCCTCGACGCCGGTGATGCCCTCGATCTCGCCCTCGACATGAGCGCCGTACGTCCTGGCCTCGGCAACGACCTCGACGGTCTGGCGCTGGTTCTCCTCGACCGGGAGTGCCGACGCGTCGAACAGCACGGAGTTCCAGCCGGCCGCGAGGCACGAGCTGATCACCGCGCGGTCCGGGCAGTGGTCGAGATGCAGCGACACCGGCACGGGCACCGGGGCGACAGTCGCGTCGAACATCGCCTTGACGACGTCGCGGCCGACCGATTTCACGGTCTTCACCGACGTCTGGACGATGAGCGGCGAGCGCAGCTCCACGGCGGCGTCGACGACGGCACGCAGGCTCAGCTCGTCCACCACGTTGATCGCGGGAACGGCGTACCCCTTGGCCAGAGCCTCGTCGACGAGTTCCTTCAGGGGCGCGACGGGCATGATCCCTCCTCTCCGCGGCAACGCCACCGCTCCCTGCCAGCCTGCCTCGCCGAACGCTGCAGAAGTGCTGCACGCCTAGGCGTAGGTACTGCGCTTGAGGCGGAGCTGGGCGATCAGGCTGGCGAGAGCGAGGACAACAGTCAGGGCCGTGTACGACGTGACCGCGGGAACCTCACCGATGGGGCCTGCCAGCTGGCCTGCGACGACCACGGGAATGCCGAGCGCGAGGTAGGACACCAGGTAGATCCCGGCGACGACGCCGGCGCGCTGGTGTGGGGGCGCGAGCGGGAAGATCAGCTGGAGGGCGGCCGTGAACGCCGCGCCGAAGCCGACACCGGCGATGGCTTGCCCGATGATCATGACGGCCAGGCTTCCGGCCAGGACACCGGTGATGATGCCGATGGCCCCGACGATCGATGCGTAGATCCCCCACGTCATCGCCCGCCGCGAGTCGACGCGGGCGAACGCCAGCCCGACCACAGCGGACGCGGCCGGCGCGACGAACCCCGCGAAGCCGTTGAGAAGCCCACTGTTCAAGTGGAAGACGCTGCGCACCATGCTCGGCGCGAGCCCGCCCGACAGACCCGCGAGCATCCAGACCGCGGCGACCACGGGCGCGGCCGCGGCGAACTCCCGGCGGGTCGCCGGCGGAAAGGCGATGCGTGGGACCAGCGAATGCAACGCCCCGGGGACCCGGGTGACGGTCTCCGGCGACAGGATCACCACGATCGTTCCTAGGATCGTCACGATGGTCAGTACGACGAAGATGATCGAGTTCGCCGCCGGCGTGAGCTGGACCGCGAGACCGGCCAGCAAGGAGCCGAAGCCAAGACCTCCGGTCAGTCCGACACTGCCCAGGATCGTGCCCAGCCGTTTCCGGTTCGGCGCCGCGAGTTCCACCAGCGCTGCGGTGAAGGCGGCCGTCGCCGCACCACTGGCGACGCCTTGGATGATCCGGCCGGCGATCACCCAGCCCACACTCGAAGCGGCGAGAAAGGTGAGGTTCGAGGCGATCTGGATGACCAGGGCACCGATCAGCACCGGACGCCGGCCGATGTGGTCAGACAGCGAACCAACGGTCAGTACGGCGGCGAGAAAGCCGACCGCATAGACCGCGAACGCCAACGCCAGCAGGGACGGCGCGAAATCCCACCGCTCCTTGTAGAACACCAGCAACGGGGTCAGCGCCCCGGCCGCGAGATACAGCGCGGTGAAGGTGATCGCCGCGCCTGCCATGGCGAGGCCGGCAGGGATGGTCGGCCGCCGGCGGACAACAGGCCGCTCGGCCACCACGTGAGAGGATGACATCGGAAACTCCTTGTAAAGGACGAGGTATGGCGATCACGTTCGAAGGGGTGCTGGCCGATCGGAGCACCTGGACACTCGAGAACTGCTCGATCGCGATGACGATGGATCTGATCGGCACCCGGTCGTCGATGGTGATCCTGCGCGAGGCCTTCTACGGCACCACGAGGTTCGACGACTTCACCCGGCGTACGCGGCTGACCGACGCGATCGTGGCGGCCAGGCTCAAGGACCTGACCGAGATCGGCCTGTTCAGCCGGCGGCCGTATCGCGAGCCGGGCCAGCGGACCCGCTCCGAGTACCTGCTGACGGACAAAGGCCGGGACCTGTTGCCTGCGGTCTTCGCGCTCATGCAGTGGGGCAACAAGTACGTGCAGGACGAGGAAGGCGGGCCGCTGAGCCTGGTCGAGCGAGGCACCGGCGAGCCGGTGATCATCGGCCCGCGGACCGCGTCCGGCAAGAACCTCGAGCTCGAGGACCTCGCGATCGTCGCGAACGGCGACTGGGCCGACCCACGGGACGGCTGACGATCAGTCGGTGATGACGACGACGCCGCTCGGCTCGCGCAGTGCCTGCACCGTGCGCTCCGCGGCCCGGTCGATGTGGACCCGCGGCTCCGCGGGCACCTGCTTCTCGTTGTACGTGCCCGGCCCGTAGAACTGTCCATAGCTCAGGACGACGCCGCCCTCGGCGAGGACCGATCGCTCCAGCTCCGCGACCGCCAGGGCATCGGGGCCGTCATGTAGCTGCCAGGCGACGGTCTGGGCCAGGATCTTCGGCGACCCGGCCCGCCGCGCGGCCTCGATCAGGTTCTGGTTGCCCTCGGTCCGGATCCTGGCGTTCAGCTCCGCATGCGCGCCGATCCGCGTCGCATCGTCCGGCAGGTCGGTCAGCTCGTTCAGGATCACGTCCGGCTTGAAGTCACCCACCGCCTGGATCAGCGCGTCGCGATCGAACACGTCGCACAGGATCGACTCGGCCCCGAGTCCCTTCACCAGTTCGGTCTTCGCGACCGATCGCGTCATCCCCCCGACCACATGTCCGTCGGCCACCAGCCGCGGAATCAGCGCCCGCCCGATCACACCCGACGCCCCGGCAAGAAAGATCCTCATCGCTCCAGCTCCCATCCGTTGTTGTTCTGGATGTTTTATATCCAGAATCTGTTCTTGACTTTAGAAGCTGACTATCGGATCGTCAAGTCAGGTGGTGTGTGACAGGGCTAACGCTTCTGGTCGGCCATGACCTGACCTTGGAGGGTCATCGCAGCACGAACCCGGTGCCGAGCGGATCGCGCGGATCCAGCGTGAACGTGGCCTGGGCGGTCTCGTACGCGGCGCCGGTCACTTCGGTGACGACGGCCTGATGACCGTCGGCCTGGACGTGCTCGACAACCCGGCCGAGGAACGTCGTACCCACGATCGAGTCGTGCTTGAGGGTGTGGCCGATCGGCAGCCGGCCGTCCTCGGCCAGAAGCGCGATGCGTGCGGAAGTGCCGGAACCACAGGGCGAGCGATCCAGTTCACCGTCCGCGAAGATCGTGACGTTGCGCTGGTGCGGACCGCCCTCGGTCCCGCCGAGGTCGTCGTACAGGATCGTGCCGTAGATGCCGTCCAGGCGGCTGTCGGTCGGATGCCGCGCCAAGTGTGTGTCGTTCAGCGCCCACTTGATCTCGCGCCCGACAGAGATCAGGTCGGTGCTGTTCTTCGGCCTCACCTCGAGGCCGACCGAGGATGCGTCGACGGATGCGTAGAGGGCGCCGCCGTAGCTGATGTCCGCCCGGACCTTGCCGCGGCCGATCGCGACTTCGATGCCCCGGGCAACGACGTACGCCGGGACGTTGCGGAACGAGACCTGCTCGACTTCACCGCCCACGCAACTGACGCGGGCCAGGACGCGGCCCGAGGGTACGTCGATCACCACCTCGGTGTCGCCGTCCGGCGCGGCGGGGATCTGCCCGGTCCGGACAGCCCACGCGCCGAGCGCGATGGTGCCGTGACCGCACGCCGTCGAGTAGCCGTCCTTGTGCCAGAACACGACGCCGAGGTCGGCACCGTCGTCATCGGGCGGCACCAGGAATCCGCCGTACATATCGGCATGTCCCCGCGGCTCGTTCACCAGAAGTTGCCGCACCGCGTCGACCTCAGGCGACGTCTGCGCGTACGCGCGGCGTTCCAGAATCGTCTGTCCCGGCAGGTCGGGAAGGCCGCCGGTCACGATCCGGAACGGCTCGCCGGCCGTGTGGTAATCGGTCACGCTGACTCGCATCCCAGCTCCCAACCACCCGGTGGCATGTGCCACAGATTTTACTGATCGAGGTCAGCGGGACTTCCAGTTGTCGGCGAGTGCGCGACGTTCGTCGGCGGGGATGGTGGTCCAGCGGACTCCGCGGATTGCGCCCTCGACGGCAAGGACCGCGTGGGTGCAGTCGTGGAAGCCGCGGGCCTCCAGCCGACGGCCGACCTCGAGCGAGCCGAGTTCGCTCAGTTGATCGACGGTCTCGAGTCCGAGTGCTTGCAGTTCTCCGGCCAGGACGGGGCCGATGTTCGGCGCCGAGGTCAGGTCGCTCATGCCCATTTCTCCAACCTACGACGACGGGTCGGGTGGTCGACCCTTCGGCGGGCAGGATGTGGTGGGTTCGCGACGGAAGGGATGCGTGGATGAAGGGCAAGTGGGCTGGGCTGCTGGCCTTGCTTGGTGCTGCGTGGATGTTGTTCCTGTTCTTCAACTCCGCCGATGTGAAGTACTCCGGGTTCGACGGCGACCAGGTGCGCGTCAAGTGCCCGGCGCTGGGCCGCCTCAGCTCCGATACGCAGGACCTGGACGAGCCGCTCACTGAGGACGAGTCCGACGCGTTCTCGGCGTACATGGACAAGGTTCGCGCGTCCGACGAGCCCCCGGAATATCAGCAGAAGCGGGAGGTCGATGCGCGGCAGACCATCCTCGCCGACTGCCAGCAGGCCCGCACCGACCGCGTCGCCCTCCTCATCCTGGTCACCTTCGCGACCGGCCTCCTCACCTTCGCGCAGGTCCTGCGCTCCCACCGCAAACCAGTCGACGAGTGACGCCGCGGCGGCCGACAGCGGCTAGTGCGCCATGGTGACGAGGCCACGGCTGGCCTGGCTGCGGCTCACGGCGTGGCTGGTCGATTGGCTGTGCATTCTGGTACTGGCGTTGGCCCTGGTTCCGATCGGGTTGGCGGTGCGCGGGCTCGAGCTGCCGGTCTGGGCGCTCAACCTCGGCTCGTTTCTGCTGCTGGTTCTGCCCGCCACACTGTGGCTGGCCTGGCGGGAGTCGGCGCGTGGGGCTACGCCCGGCAAGCGGCTGCGCGGGCTGATGGTGGTGTCGGCTCGGACTGGCCGGCGAGTGTCGTTCGGGCGGGCGCTGGCGCGGAACGTTCTGAAGGTGACCGTGCCGTGGGAGCTCGGCCACACGGTCGCCTATGGGTTCGCCACCGAGGCCGAGCCCGGCGGTTGGCTGATCGTCGTGAGCATCGTGCTGTACGCCGTTGTCCTCGTCTGGATCGCAGGGTTGTTCGCCCGCGTATCGCCGTACGACGCGATGGCCGGCACTCGCGTGATCCTAATGCCTAATAGTCTATCTACTAGTTAGATTGATCGCTTGTGATTCGCTGACCTAATGCTTAGACTGCCAGCATGTCCGTTATGCCGACGATCGATGCGATGCAGGATGCCGGGTTCCCGATGGGTGGGGAGCCGCTCGCGGCGCTCGACCTCGTGGATACGGCGATCCTGGTCGTCGACCCGCCACGCGACCTGCTGTCGGAGCGGCCCGACGCCTGGTGGGAGCTGCAGTCGGACCGGCTCCCGACCGGTCCCCGCCCACCCGAGGCCGCGGTACTGCGCCTTCGGTCCGCGATCCGCGACCTCTTCGACGCACACCTCGAAGGCCGCGCGCCGCAGGCGACCTCAGTAGCCGACGTCAACGCGTACGCCGCCGCGGTCCCGACGAGCCGACAACTCAAGCTGGGGCCTGACGGATCGGTGGCGGAGACGCGGTGGCACACCGAGCTCGGCGGGAACGCGATCCTTGCTGCGCTCGCCCGCGAGGCGATCGATCTGCTGTCGGACGCCGATCGGCTGGCAACGCTGCGGCGATGCGCGTCGTCGTCGTGCTCGATGCTGTTCCTGGCGGAGAACAAGCGCCGGATCTGGTGCTCGAGCGCCGGCTGCGGGAACCGCGCCCGCGCTGCACGGCACTACCACAAGACCCACCGGGGATCCGGAGACGCACGATGACCGCCGCACCGAACACACCGACGCCGACTACTGGATTCCACGAGGGCGAGCTGGCTGTGCAGGCGCGAGCCGGACTGCGGGACGCAGCATCGCGCCTGGAAGGCATGCTCGCACCGGTGTCGCTGACAGGCGGCCGGGCCGCGATCCTGGCGTTGCAGTCCTTCGCGGTTCTCGTCGCGCGCGACGAGCGGCACCGGCTGTGGGCTTCCCCGTTGGTCGCCCAGCCAGGGTTTCTCGCGGGTCAGGGCCAACTGTTGCTGGTGAAGACCAAGCCCGCACCGGCGGACGCATTGCACAATCTCGCGCCGGACCAGTCAGGCGGCGTACTGGCGATCGACCTCGAGCGTCGCCGGCGAGTCAGAGTCAACGGCTGGATCACGGACGTGGCCGAGAACGGTCTCACCCTCGATGTCCACGAGGCGTTCGGCAACTGCCCGTCGTACATCCAGCCGCGACAGATCACGCAGGGCCCGTCGCGGCCGGTCAGCCCGGCGCATTCAGCGTTGACTGCGCGCGGCCAACTGACGGACGAAGCGCGCCGGATCATCACGACTGCGGACACGTTCTTCCTGGGGACGGAACACCCCACCCGTGGAGCGGACGCCTCGCACAAGGGCGGCTCCCCCGGATTCGTGCAGGTCGACGGCGCCGACGTGATCTGGCCCGACTACGCCGGCAACAACATGTTCAACAGCATGGGGAACCTCGCCGTCGATCCCACGGCTGCGCTGCTGTTCATCGACTTCGAGAGCGGCGACGTACTCCAGCTCACCGGGAGAGCAACTCTAGAGTGGAACTCTAACGATGCTACGGGCAATGACTTCGCCACTGGTCGCTCGGTCCGTTTCCACGCAGCCGCCGGTGTGCTGTGGCCGTCCGCCATCACCCAGCAGATTGCTTGACCGATTCGATCAGCGCGTACGACGTCTTGGCCGCGGCCTCCGGATCGCCGTCGCGGATCGCCGCCAGCAACGTGAAGTGGGCATCGCGGACCTTGGTGTCCTCGGGGATCGTGGCGGTCTGGTGGATCGAGTCGGTCAGCACTTCGGCAAGAGCGTCGTACAGACGGAGCAACAGCGGGTTGCCGCTGGCTTCCACCACACCTCGATGAAAGCCCGCGTCGGCGGCGACGTAACCGGCCAGATCGCCGGCTTCATGCGCCGCGCTGCGTGCCTCGAGTGCCGCGTCCAGCCCGGCGGCTCCATCGGGCAGCTCGGCGGCCAGCCGCGCGGCCGCGGCCTCGATGCCGGCCCGCGCATCGAGGACATGCGTCAGCGACGCCGACAACTCGTCGCGGACAAGAACACCGCTGATCTCATTGGTCGCGCGCACGTACGTGCCGTCGCCGACCCGCGGCTCCAACAGACCGGTCAGGCTCAGCGACCGCAACGCCTCGCGCACGGTTCCCCGGCTGACCCCCAGCTCGACGGCGAGCTGGTTCTCGCCGGGAATCCTGCCGCCCACCGGCCACGTGCCGGACTCGATCAGCCCCCGGAACTGCTCGGAGACCTGCAGCACCAGCGGCACCTGACGCACTGGTCCACTCAGTGACACCTCGACAACCTCCGTTCTCCGCCCAGGCTACAGTGTAAATGTAGGACATCTAGTCAGGAGTGAGGATGTGCTGAAACCGCCGGCCGAGCCGCCGATCGGACGACGGGCCGCCCTGCTGACCGCGACCGTCTTCCTGGTGGCCCTGTGCCTGCGTCCGGCGCTCACCGCGGTCGGCCCGGTGCTGCCGCAGATCGGTGCCGACGAGCAACTCGGGGAGGGAGCGCTCGGCATGCTCGGCACGCTGCCGCTCATCGCCTTCGGACTGGCCTCGCCTCTCATTCATCGACTTTCCCGGCGCCACGGGATGGAGCGGGCCGTGTTCGTCTCGCTGCTCGTCCTCGCCGTCGCCAGCGTCGCCCGGTCCTACACGGGACTGCCCGGACTGTGGCTCGGCACGATCGTGGTCGGTGCCGCGATCGCAGTCGGCAACGTCCTGGTCCCCGTCATCCTCAAGCGCGACTACGCGGGCAACGTGTCGCGCGCGACCGGGGTGTACACGGCCTTCATCACCGGCGGCGCCGCGATAGCTTCGGTCTCGGCCGTGCCGATCGCGGACGCGGCCGACTGGCGGCTCGCGCTGGCAGTCTGGGGAGGTCTTGCCGCGGTCGTCGCCGTGATCTGGCTGCCGCGGCAGTCCGCGTCCGTGCCGATGCCGCCGCCGGACCCCGACGACGGCGCTCCCCCGGTAAGTGTCTGGCGGCAGCCGATGGCCTGGCTGATCACCGCGTTCATGGGTCTGCAGTCGACGAGCTTCTACCTCCTCGTCAACTGGCTGCCCACCATCGAGATCTCGACCGGTGTCTCGGAGCGGACCGCCGGCGTCCATCTGTTTCTCTTCCAGTGCTTCGGCCTCGTCGGCGGCCTGGCGATTCCCCGGCTGCTGAAGCATCCGACCGATCAACGCGCCGGCACGATCACCGCCAGCGTTCCGATCCTCGTTGCCCTGCTCGGAATCCTGCTGGCGCCAGGTCTGATCGTCGTCTGGGTCGTCCTCGCCGGGCTGGGCCAGGGCGCCGCCCTGGTCGCCGCACTCTCCCTCATCAGCATTCGCGGCCGCAGCCACCACGAGGCGACCCAGTTGTCCGGTATGGCGCAGGCCGTCGGCTATCTCCTCGCGGCCACCGGCCCTGTCATCGCCGGCCTCCTCGCCGAACGCACCGGCAACTGGGACGCAACGCTCATCCTGTTCGCGACCCTGGCCGCCGTACAGATCGTCATCGGCATCGTCGTCGGCCGCGACACCCGTACGGCGTGACGCTCGAAGGCCCGGGTCATGCACCCGGGCCTTCGAGTCCGTCGGTCAGCGCACGGGGACCAGGTCGAGGACGGTCTGGTCGACCGAGTTGCCCGCCGTGTCCGTGATCGCGGCACGGACCGACAGGGCGTGCCCCGGCAGCAACGACCACGGAGCGATCATCGTCCGGTAGCCGTCCTTGGTCCGGAGCAGCGGCGCCGGCGTCCAGTGCTTACCGCGGTCCGACGAGATCCACAGCCGGGCCGACTTGACCGGTGCGGTCGTGGCACGGTCCTGGGCTCCGACTCGCAGATCGAACACCATCGGCCGCCCAGCGGGCGCGCTGCCGTCCAGAGAAACGTACGGGTCGTAGTCGAGCCTCAGCATCGACGGCCGGATCGGGTTCGCCCACTCCGCCGGTGGGGTGGCCGTGAACTCCCAGGTCGTCTTCGCCTCCGTGGAGCTCGGGAGCTGATCCGTCTTCCAGCTGTGCTCCACTCGATAACGCGCCGTACCGCTGGGGACCTGGAAGAAGCCCGACGTGTTCTTCTGCTCTCCGAGCTTGACGCCGTTGCGATAGAGCGCGAGCCGTACGTCGTCGATCAGCGCGGTGTCGAGAACACCCAGGTGGCCGGGATCAGCCACGCCGACCTGGAGGTTGAAGTCCCCGTTGAAGATCTCGCCGATGTTCAGCTGCGGATGCATCGCCGTACCGAAGACCGAGCGCGCCTTCTCGCCGGGCTTGTAGGTCCGCTCCGGATTGTCGCAGACACCGGCGGTACCGGTGGCCGGTGAATCCAGACACTGCCACCACTGGATCCCCGGGCCCGCGGACAGCATCTCCACGCGGTGGGAGGGCGTCTTGACGGTCTGCCAGAGCTCTCCGCCGAAGGTGGTCACCGAGCTTCGGACTCCGCGCCCGAGGCCCGACGTACCGCTTCCCCAGACGCCGCCGAAGGTCGTGTCGACCCGGGCCATCGCGCGGACGGCCTTGCGGTCGAGGTTCTTCGCCAACGGCACGGTGAACCGGTTCGCGCTCTGGTAGACCTGGTACAGATCCGGAGCGTCGTTGCCCGCCTTCTTGGTCGAGTCCAGCCGCCAGCGGGTGACGGCTTCGACGATCCCGTCCTTGGTTGCGCCGGTCGGTTGCACGTACACCTTGCCGGCGGCGATGTCCGCGACCGGCGGGTACATCTCCTCCGCCTGCCACTTCGCCGGATCCGACGCGCGCAGGGCGGTGACTCCGGCCTCGGTCGCCTTGGTCGACTGTCCCTCGACCACGGGCACGTTCAGGCGCACCGTCTTCCGGGCGTCCAACGTGAAGTCGGTGTCCTTCGCGACCGTGAAGTCCGTACCGCCGGTCATCGCGACGGTGTCGCCGGTGGTCACGAAGGTCCACATGCTCCACTCGCCGGGCGAGATCCGGCGGGTACTGCGGCCCTGATCGTCGAGCGTGAACTGGACGAAGTCCCCGTTGTTGCCGTTGAACCCGTTCACCCACCCGCCGGACACGGCCTGGCCGTCGCGGTCGAGCACCTGGACGGAGACGTCGTACGCCGGCGGCTCGTCGTAGGCGTTCAGGGCGAGGCGCAGGAGTTCCTTGCCGTCGGCACCGAGCAGGTCGATCGAGCCTTGCCACATGGCGTCGGCGACGGTCGCCGGGTCCAGGGTGACGGTCAGGCTCGCCGTACCGCCGGCCGGAACCGTCAGCGTGGCCGGGGACACGACGACGGCTGCGTCGGGTGCCGTTGTGGTGTTGCCCGACAGCACCTCGTGGTCGGCGGCCGTGACTGCCAGCGGCTCGCTGCCCGGATTGGTCAGCGTGACGGTGCGGGTCTGCCGGGCGTCATCGGGGTGGCGGATCGCGCCGAAGTCGACGACGCCGACGTCAGCGGACAGGCTGTTCGAGGTCGCGGTGGCCAGGTTCAGCCGCCCGCTGCCGGACCACGAGGTGTACGTACCGGTGTCGTCCACGGCGCTGCTCAGGCGTGCCTTGAGCTGCTGCCAGGTCAGTTCGGGGTGCTGCTGGAGCAGCAGGGCCGCCGATCCGGTCACCTGTGGCGTCGCTTGAGACGTCCCGGAGTACGCGACATACAGGTCGCCGTCGCGGGCACCGGCCCGGGCGCCCAGGATGTTCACGCCCGGTGCGGACACCTCTGGCTTCTGCACGTACGACCAGGTCGGGCCCTCGCTCGAGAACTGCGCCTTGTGGTCGGTGGCGTCGACCGCACCGACGGTGAGGGCGGACGCGGCGGTCCCCGGCGACTCGATCGAGAACGGGGTTGGGAGGAACGACCCGCTGTTGCCGGCAGCAACTACGAACAGAGCGCCGGTCTTGTCGGTCAGCCGGTTGACCGCGTCGGCCATCAGGTCGTCGCCGAAGCGCGGCGCCCAACCGCCGAGGCTGACGTTCACCAGGTCCGGGTGCTGGTCGGCCGCCCACTCCAGTCCGGCGATGACGCCGGACTCGGAGCCCTCGTTCGCGGCGTTGAGGACCTTGCTGGAGACCAGTTCGACGCCGGACGCGACACCCTGCCGGGCGCCGTCCGATCCCGCGCCGTTCCCGGCGACGAGCGAAGCCACATGCGTCCCGTGACCGAGGTCGTCCTGGGGGCCTTCGCCGGTGAAGTCGGCGGTGGCCGTCACCTTCCCGGACAGGGCCGGGTGATCCGCATCGATGCCCGAGTCCACGATCGCGACCTTGACGCCACGCCCGTCGAGTCCGCGGTCCCAGGCGGCCGGTGCCTTGATCTGGTCCAGGTAGCCGTCCCGCGGCGCGGCCTCGACCGCTGTCGTCGACTCGCCGTGCACGGCCGCATCCAGCCAGATCTTGGCCGGCCCGGCCGCCCTCGCCGTGGTCAGCGATGCACCGAACGTCGTCGTACGGGACTTCTCGATCCGGCCGGCCGTCGCATCCACACTGGCCAGTTCGCGGGTCGCGGTGAACCCGTTGCTCGCCATCGTGCGCTCACCAGCACCCTGGCGCACAATCACCGGCAGGTCCGCGCGGTGCGCGTCGTCGTACTTCATCTCGACCAGACCGCTCACGTCGAACAGCGCAGGATCGAGTACGTCGGGCACCAGCGTCGCGACGTCGTGCGGTACGACGCTGATCCGGCCGTGGTCGTTGCGAACGGAGAACCCGTTGGTCCCGCTCTTTCCGTCACGAGAGCGGACGTTGACGCGCGGCGTCCCGCTCTTGTCCGGGGTCAGCGTGACGCGGTCACCGGTCAGCAGCGTGACCGTGGCCGGGCCGGACAGCGCTGGGGCGGCTGGGGCGGCTCCGGGCGGTGGCGGTTTGGCGGCGGACGCGAGGCCCGGAACGGTCACCGCGGACAGCAGCAGCGCGCCGGTGAGCAGCAGCGCCGTCCGGGTCGGAAGTGGTTTCGACAAGGCCACGAGGGCTCCATCCTTGCTCCAGGCACCGATCTGGTGCGTCCTGATGCACCTGTCGTATCCGATCTCTCACCGCTCCGGCCACGGACCAGGGTGACAAGTCCCGGACATGACGGAAACCGGTCAAGCCGTCGGACGGCCGGGCTGGGCGTCGATCCAGGCGCGGAGGCGGCGGGAGTGGCGGGCCATCAGGTCGGGCTGGGCGAGGGTGGAGGCCAGGACAGCGGCGCCTTCGTAGGCGGCGACCAGGTCGATGGCCAGGTCGCGAGCATCGCGGCGTACCAACTGCTGGAACTGTCGCTCGGCCCAGTTGATGAGGAGCTCCATCAGGTGGGTGGCGAGAGGGTTCGTGCCGTCGGGCCGCTTGGAGAGCTCGGTGGCCAGGGTGCCGTAGGGGCAGCCGTAGAGAGCAGTCTCATCGGCGCGGTCGGCGAGCATCTCGACGAGGGCCTTGAGTCGCGTCTTCGGGGTGCGGTGGCGGGCCTCCAGCTCGGCGAGTATCGCTTCCAGTTGCTCCGCGCGGGTCTGGACGACGGCGCCGACGATGTCCTCCTTCGTCTTGAAGTAGTAGTACACGTTCCCCAGCGGTACGTCGGCCGCCTCCGCGATGTGCGCCAGCGTCGTCGGCGCCACTCCCTGGCGGTACACCATCTCCGCCGCGGCGGCCACCAACCGCTCTCTTTTCCCCGGTCGCGTCTGGCTCATGGACCCGAGTATAAGAAACTGTCGGAGGCGAGTTCTAGGTTAGTTACCTAACTAACTCGCCGGTCCGCCAGGGACCGGTCCGATCGAAGGAGACAACCATGCAACGCACCGCCGTCAACCCGTGGAACTGGTCCGTCGGCCTGGGCTTCGACCAGGCCCAGCTCGTGGAGAACCGCCGCCGTGAGCTCATCTGCAGTGCCCAGGATTCCGTCGACGCCAACGGCAACGCGCAGCATCCGGGTGACATGGCAGCCCAGCTCCGGCTTGCGCTCGACAACCTCGAAGCGGTCCTGGCCGGTGCCGAAATGACAGTGGCCAACGTGGTCCGGCTCAACATCTACACCACCGACGTCGGCGAACTACTCCAGCAGTTCGGCGCCCTGGCCGAGCGGTTCGCCGACACCCCCGACCGCTTCGCCAGCACGGTCCTTGGCGTCGCGACCCTCGCCGGCCCGGACCTCCTGGTCGCCCTGGAGGCCACCGCCATGGACTAGCGCGAGAGGTCCAGAAGTTCCAGTACGCCGTTGACGTGCGCCTCGGCCTGGGCCCGTGAGGGCGGAGCGTCCAGGCCGAGGAGGCGGCGCCGGTGGGGCTCGCCGAGGAGGAGGGTGAAGATCTCCTCGGGGCACGGGACGAGGTCGCTCAAGGCGGCGACATAGCGCTGCGGGCCTGCCGCGTAGAACCCTGTGGCCAGATCCGGGAACTGATGCGCCTCGGCGATCACCATCCGGTGCAGGCCGACGGCGACGTCCGAGTGCAGGGTGATGACGAGGCGGACGGCCAGCGCCTCGAGGGCGCTCGCACCAGGCGTCCGGACCTGTCGGTCGACCGGCGCGGCCTCAGGCAGGACTTCGCGGTTCAACCGGGCGACCGCGGCGGTGAAGACCTCGGTCTTGTCGCCGACGTAGGCGTAGATCGTCCGCTTGGTGACCTTCGCCTCCGACGCCAGCCGGTCCAGCGAGACACCGCCGTACCCATGCTGGAGGAACAGCCGGACGGCCGCGTCCAGGATCTCCTCCCGCCGCTGCTCGCGTTCGGACTCGGTCGGCCGTCCACGTTTGCGCGGACCACCGTCGGCAGCTCTGGTCATGGCGCTATCCTCCTTCATGACAGAATGACACGATCCAGTATCATTATCCTCGTGAGGAGAGCCGACACGATGTCCGCACCGCCCGACCTGCTGGGCCACTACCGGCAGATGCTGCTGATCCGGCGCTTCGAGGAGCGGGCCGCCCGGGCCTACACCGAAGCCAAGATCGGCGGCTACTGCCACCTGAACCTCGGCGAGGAGGCGACGGTCGTCGGGTTGATGAGTGCACTCGACCCGAGCGACTACGTCTTCACGAACTACCGCGAGCATGGCTATGCCATCGCGCGCGGCATCGACCCCGGCCGCGTCATGGCCGAGCTCTACGGCCGGAGCGACGGCGTGTCCAAGGGCTGGGGCGGCTCCATGCACCTGTTCGACGCCCAGGCCCGGCTTCTCGGCGGGTACGGAATCGTCGGCGGCCAGTTGCCGCTGGCAACCGGGGCGGCGCTGGCGATCGCCTACCGCGGCGGCCCGGAGGTGGTGATGTGTCACCTGGGCGACGGTACGACGAACATCGGCGCGTTCCACGAATCGCTGAACCTGGCCGCGCTGTGGAAACTCCCCATCGTGTTCGCGGTGGTGAACAACCAGCTCGGTATGGGCACCACCGTCGAGATGTCCTCTGCCGAACCCGAGCTGCACAAGCGTGCCGCGGCGTACCGGATGTACGGCGAACGCGTCGACGGCAACGATGTCGTCGCCGTACGGGATGCCGCCGTCCGTGCGGTCGCGATGGCGCGTGAAGGGCGGCCGGTGCTGCTGGAGGCTGTCAGCGGGCGGCTGCGTGGGCATTCGGTGGTCGATCCGGCGGCGTACCGCTCGAAGGACGAGGTGGCTGCGCTCAGGGCCGCGGATCCCGTGCTCGCGTTGGGCGATCAGTTGCGTGATGCCGGGACATTGAGCGCCGAGGAGCAGGAGCAGTTGGAGCAGTCTGTCGCGGAGGAGGTCGGTGCGGCGGTCGCGTTCGCGGATGCCAGTGCACCACCGGATGTGAAGACGTTGTTCGACTACAACTACGCGACGCCGGTGCCGAACGATCTCAAACGACTGCCAGGGCAGCCTCTCTTCGCGGTGGCCGGCGCATGACCGTGATGTCCTACCGGCAGGCGATCAACGAGACCCTGCGCGCCGAGATGCAGCGCGACGACCGCGTCTTCCTGATCGGCGAGGAGATCGGCGTCTTCGAGGGGTCGTACAAGATCACCGCTGGGTTGCTCGCGGAGTTCGGCGAACGACGGGTGCGGGACACACCGATCTCGGAGGAGGGGTTCACCGGCGCCGCGATCGGTGCGGCGATGCTCGGCCTGCGGCCTGTGGTCGAGTTGATGACGATCAACTTCTCGTTGCTCGCGCTCGACCAGATCGTCAACCATGCGGCGAAGATCCACGGCATGTTCGGTGGTCAGCGCAGTGTTCCGATGGTGATCCGGACGCCCGGTGGTGGCGGCCAGCAACTTGGCGCCACGCACTCGCAGAACGTCGAGCTGTACTACGCCTTCGTGCCGGGATTGAAAGTCGTTGCCCCGAGCAACCCGGCTGATGCCAAGGCGCTGCTGCTCGCGGCGATCCGCGATGACGATCCGGTGCTGTTTCTGGAGAATCTCTCGCTGTACAACACGAGGGGCGACGTACCGGACGACGACGTACCGGCCGAGATCGGGCGTGCGGCGGTGACCAGACCCGGCAGTGACATCACGGTGATCGGTTACTCGCGGATGGCGTCGCTCGGTCTGGCCGTGGCGGAGGAGCTGGCTGCTCGGGAGGGGATCGATGCCGAGGTCATCGATCTGCGCAGTCTGCGTCCGCTGGATCGGGAGACGATCGTCCGGTCGGTCCGTAAGACGCACGCGGCGGTGGTGCTGGAGGACGACTGGCTGACGTACGGGATCGGCGCGGAGATCGCGGCGACGATCTCGGACGGTGCGTTCGACCAGCTTGACGCACCGGTACGCCGGGTTGCGATGGCCGAAGTACCGCTTCCGTACGCCAAGAGCCTGGAGAGCGCCGCCCTGCCCTCGGCGGGCGATGTCGAGACGGCGATCAGACAGACCCTGGCCGCGGTCGGCCGGCTGCGCTGAAAGGAGACACCATGAGCACGATTTTGATGCCACGTTTGTCGGACACGATGGAGACCGGCGTCGTCGTCACCTGGCACAAGCAGACCGGCGACATGGTCGAGGCCGGCGAGATCCTGGCCGACATCGAAACCGACAAGGCCGTGATGGAGTACGAGGCCTACGAGTCCGGCGTCCTCGGCCGGATCCTGGTCGCCGAGGGCGAAGAAGCCGCCATCGGCCAACCGATCGCAGTCCTCGGCGACGAAGACCCCGAAGACGACGCGGCCACGCCGGACGAGGCTGCGGCGTCCCGATCGTCCGCGCCGGACGCGCAGTCAAGCCCCGTCGCGGATGCGGCACAGTCCTTCGTCGCGGTGCCAGTCTCGGGGCCGGCGATCGAGCGGATGCCCGCTTCTCCCTTGGCGCGGCGGGATGCTGTGGAGCTCGGGGTGGATCTGACGCAGGTTGCCGGGACCGGGCCTGGTGGGCGGATCATCCGCGCGGATGTCCGCGCCGCCGCCGAGACACTCCAGCCGACCGAGACAGCCGAGTCGGCACCAGCCGTCTCCCAGGACGTGAACCCTGGCGAGGAGGTCCCGCTCAGCTTGCTGCGCAGGACGAGCGGAAAGCGCCTGGCCGACAGCGCCCGGACCGCACCGCACTTCTACCTGACCGCGAGCGCCGACCTCGAGAACCTCGTCGACCTGCGGTTCGAGCTCAACGCACAACTGACGGAGGCCGGACGGCAGAAGGTCAGCATCAACGACCTCGTCATCCGGGCCTGTGCACTGACGCTGCGCCAGCACCCGGACGTCAACTCGTCCCTCTCCGGCGACAATCTCCTACGCCATCACGACATCAACATCGGTGTAGCAGTCGCGATCTACGACGGGCTTCTGGTCCCCGTCATTCGCAACGCCGACCACAAGTCGGTCGGCGTGATCGCCGAGGAGTCCGCGTCCCTCGCCGTACGAGCGAGAGAACGCCAACTGACGACCGACGAGATGGCCGGCGGAACGTTCACCATCAGCAACCTCGGGATGTACGGCGTCGAGCAGTTCACCGCCATCATCAATCCCCCGCAGGCCGCGATCCTCGCGGTCGGCGCCTCCCGCCGGGAGGCAGTTGTCCTCGACGACGGATCCCTCGCCGCCCGCACCAGGATGCGCTACACCCTCTCCGCCGACCACCGAATCCTCAACGGCGCGGACGGAGCCCGCTTCCTCGCCGACCTCACCAAACTCCTGGAGAACCCCTGGCTCATCATCGCCTGAGACGCGTGTCCCCACCCCTCGCCGCCTGTGATGTACGGATCGACAGGTAGTGCACCTGCGAGACGCCGTACACAGAACGTCCGCACGCTCAACTGCACTACCTGTCGACCCGACACCTCCTGTGCAGCTGCACGCCTCAACGCGTCAGACGACCCGCTAGCGCACGTTGAGGATGTATTCGGTGAGGTTTGGGTGGGGTGGGAAGGCCGTTCGGGTCTGCCGGCCGGTGGGGTGCCAGCCGAGCTTCTCGTAGAAGCGGCGGGCCCGAGTGTTCTCGGTGAAGACCCGCAGCCGCAGAGTCCCGAGCGTGGAGGGAAAGGTGGCGAGCAAAGCATCGTGCAGGTACGTCGCCAGCCCTGAGCCCCAGGTATCGACGGCGGTGCCGAAGTGGAAGACCTCGTCATCCCGGCGGGCCGCGAATCCGGTGATCCGGTCGTCCTGATCACACGAGACGTAGACCGCGATCGACGGATCGGCGAGCTCGACCGCCCAGCGGTCCAGGATGTCGGCGCGTGGGAACGGATGCGTCTCCTGCGGGAAGATGTGACCCAGTCCTTCTACCGCGCCGCGTTCCTGGAGCGTCACCAGCTCGGGCAGATCGGACTCGTGTGCCTTGCGGAAGACCCAATCCATACCGTTAGTGTCCCGGGCCGATGCCGGCGGTGCTTTCGCGGACCACCAAGGTGAAGGGTGCTCGGAGGCGGACCGGGTCTTGACCCGGCTGCTGGTCGCGGAGGGCCTGCAGGGACAGCCGGGCGATGGCGACGCGGTCCGGTGCGACGGTGGTCAGTGTCGGGAGGGTGGCGAGGTCGTACGGAATGTCGTCGAAGCCGACGACGGCGACCTGCTGTGGCACCTTCAGCCCGCGCAGCACCAGGGCCCGGATCGCGCCCATCGCCAACCAGTCGGTGCCCGCGAAGATCGCGTCCGGAGCGGGATTGCCGGCGTCGAGCCAGCGGCCGAGAGTCAGCTCGGCGTCCTCACCGCGGACGCCTCCGGCCGGGAGCACGATGTCCTCGTCGACGCCGATACCCGCCGCCACCAGGGCATCGCGATAGCCGTTGGTCCGTCCGTCCGCTACTCCCGGCCCGGGCACCAGCGCCATCACCCGGCGCCGCCCCATCGCCAGCAGATGCTCGGTCGCCACGCGCCCAGCCTCACGGTTGTCGATCCCGACGTGGTCGGCGCGGTGGTCCTCACCGGCCTTCTCGCCCAGCAGCACCAGCGGCAGCGCGGGATCACGCCGCTGCACATCCTCCGGACTCAGGCTCAGCGGGCTCATGATGATCCCGTCGAGACGGGCCGGATGCCGGTCGGTGAGCAGGCCGAGCTCGGCCTCGCGGCGGCCGCCGGTCTGGTGGAATTGCACGATCCAGCCGAAGGTCTCCGCCTCGTCCAGCATCCGCGCCGCGAGCGAGGCGAAGTACGGGCGATCGAGCTGGGGCACCGCGAACGCGATCACCCCGCTGCGGCCCTGGGCCAGGTTCCGGGCGGCGATGTTCGGCCGGTAGCCGAGCTTGTCGATCGCGGCGAGGACCCGCAGCCGGGTCGCCTCGCGGACGTGTTCCGACCCGTTGACGACGTTCGACACCGTCTTCATCGACACACCGGCCGCCTCGGCGACGTCGATCAAACGAGGCCTCATGGGTGGTAACGATCTCACTTCAAGCCGGTGTGTGCCATTCCGGCCAGGATCCGCCGCTGGAACACCACGAACACCACCACGACCGGGACCAGAGTGACCACACTCATCGCGAACAGCGCTCCCCACTCCGAGCTGCCGGTGGCGTCGAGGAACCCGCGCAAAGCCACCGGAACCGTCAGTTTGGTCCGCGTCGACAGGTAGATCAGCTGGCTGAAGAAGTTGTTCCAGGTCCAGATGAAGGAGAAGATCGCGGTCGTCACCAGCGCCGGGGTCAGCAGCGGCAGGATGATCCGCCGGTAGATGCCCCACGCCCCGCACCCGTCGATCCGGGCGGCGTCGTCCAGCTCGACCGGGATCGACCGGATGAACTGCACCATCAGGAACACGAAGAACGCGTCGGTGGCCAGGAAGCTCGGCACGATCATCGGCCAGAACGTGTCGATCCAGTTGAGGTTGCGGAAGATCGAGTACTGCGCGATCAGCGTGACGTGACCGGGCAGCATGATCGTGGCCAGCATCAGCGCGAACAGCGTCTTGCGCCCGATGAACTTGAGCCGCGCGAAGGCGTACGCCGTGAGCGAGCAGGTCAGCACGTTCCCGATCACGACCGCGGTGCAGATGATCAGCGAGTTGGCGAGGTACACCCCGAAGTTGACGCCGGTCGAGTGCCAGCCCAGCGCATAGTTGCCCAGCGTCGGGTGCTCGGGCACCAGGCCGGCGTCCTTGAAGATCTCGGTGTTCGGCCGCAGCGACGCGGTGATCATCCACAGCAGTGGATACAGCATGATCAGCGCGCCGATGGTCAGACCGGCGTGTGCGAAGACACGGCGAGTTCTCATCGGCGGACCCCTTCGTCTCCGTAGAACACCCAGGTGCGACCGAGGACGAAGTTCAGCCCGGTGAACACCGCGATGATCAGCAGCAGGACCCAGGCCATCGCGGCGGCGTACCCCATCCGGAAGTTGCCGAACGCCTGCTGGTACAGGTACAGCGTGTAGAACAGCGTCGAGTCCGACGGCCCGCCCTTGCCGCCGCTGATGATGTACGCCGGGGTGAACGCCTGGAACGCACCGATGATCTGCAGCACCAGGTTGAAGAACACGACCGGTGACAGCAGCGGCAGCGTGACCCGCCAGAACCGCTGCCACCTGTTCGCACCGTCCATCTCGGCCGCCTCCATCACGTCCTCCGGGATCTGCCGCAGCCCGGCCAGGAAGATGATCATGGGAGCGCCGAACTGCCACACCCGCAGCACGATCAGCGTCCACAGCGCCGTACCCGGCTCGGAGATCCAGCCATGTCCTTCGATGCCGAACAGGCCGAGCACGTGGTTGAGCAGACCGTCACTGCCGAAGATCTGCTGCCAGAGCAGGGCGATCGCGACACTGCCGCCGAGCAGGCTCGGCACGTAGTACAGGGCACGGTAGACGGCGAGACCACGCAAACCACGGTTGAGCAGTACGGCGATCGCGAGGGCGAAGGTCATCTCCAGCGGCACCGACACCGCGACGTACAGGAACGTCACCCGAAGCGAGTGCAGGTAGCGGGCGTCGTGGAACAGCGCCGTGTAGTTGTGCAGTCCGGTCCAAGCCGGGGTGTTGAACAGCGCATAGTCGGTGAACGAGTAATACAGCGACAACACCATCGGGCCGACGGTCAGACCGAGTACGCCGATCAGCCAGGGCAACAGGAACAGGTAGCCCGGGACGCTTTGGCGCAGACGCGTTCCGAACGAGTCGGCAGCGGATCGGCTCACTGGCCGAGCGTCTTCCCCGCCAGCTCGACGAACTCACCCGCGCCGGACGCGGGCGTGGCCTTGCCGAAACCGATGTTCTCGGCGATGCGACCGAAGCCGGTGAGCAGCTCGCCGTACCCCTTCGGCCAGGGCGGAGGCGTCGGACCGACCTTGCCTGCGATGTCCTCCACATACGCGATGGCCCGGGCGCCGGCGGAGTCGGCGTCGGCCGAGACCACGTCGCGCGCCTTCTTCGACGGCGGTACGCCGAGCAGGATGCCGATGGTCTTGATCGCGGTCTCGTCGTTGAGCAGGAACCCGATCAGCTTGGCGGCGTCCTCGGGGTGCTTGCTCGCGGCCGAGATGCACCACAGGTCGAGCGCCTTGATGAACTGACCCTTGAGGTCGCCGGCCTTGTCCTGGGGCACCGGCAAGACGGTCAAGGGGCTCTTGACCAGCGGCTGGTAGAACGTGACCTGCTGCACCCAGCCGAACTGCAGCGGGGCCTTGCCTGTCGCCACCAGGGACTTCTCGATCGCGATCGTCTCGCCGCTGACGTTCTGCGGCGGGGCTGCCTTCGCCTTCCGCAGGTCCGCCCAGTACTGGAACCACTCCTGGATCGTGTCCTTGCTGGTCGCCAGCTTCGAACCGTCCTCGGAGAACGCCCCGGTCCCGTGCTGACGGGCGAACACCTCGAACAACTGGAAGTTGCCGGCCTGGTCGCTGGACCCGAACGCGCCCTGCACCGATCCCGCATAGTCCTTCGCGAACTCGGCGAACGCGTCCCACGTCCACCCCTGCTTGGGGACGCTGCCGCCGGCCTTCTTCACGGCGGCCTCGTCGACGTACATGGCATAGCTGATCGAGCTCTGGCCGATCCCGAAGTTCTTGCCGTCCGCGGTGCCGCTCCCGGCCACGTCCGGGTCCAGTCCGGAGGTGTCGATGCCGAGCGATCCCAGGTCCTTCAGGGCACCGCGACCGGCGTAGTCGCTGAAGTAGCTCATCGACATCCGCAGTACGTCGGGCGCGTTGTTGCCCGAGGTCTGCGTGGCCAGCTTGTCCCAGTAGTCGTCGAAGGGCGCGCTCTCCGGGGCGAAGTCGGCGCCACCGTTGGACTTCCACGCGTTCAGTGCCTTGTTGATCGCCTTGGTCACGGGGTCGGGCCCGTACCACGCGACCCGCATCGGTCCCGGCTTCGCTGAGCAGCCGGGCAGCATGGTGGCGGCGGCCGTGGCGGCACCGAGACCCAGCAGGGTACGGCGGCTGAAGGTGGACGGATTCATGTCAGTTCTCCCTGCTCGTCGGCGTGGTGGAGTGGGCCCAGCGCCAGTTGTGTTCGAGGCGAAGCGGGACATAGGCGCCGGTCGGCAGGTCGTCGGTGAGTCGTGCCTGCCAGCGGGCCAGTTGGTGCAGCAGCCGGGCGCGGACCGCCAGGTGCTGCTCGTTCTCGAAGAGGTTGTGCAGCTCGGCCGGATCGGCGTCGAGGTCGTACAGCTCGCCGGCGAGATCGGCGTGGACGATGAGCTTCCATCGGCCGCTGCGCAGCATGCGAGCGGAGCCGGACTGGGTGACCGTGTTGAGTTCGTCGAACGTCGGGCCGTCGTACGAGAAGTGCAGCGGTGGGCGGTCAGTGACGTCGCGGGCGCGTCCGCCGAATCCCTGCTCGGCGATGATGCTGCCGAACTCGGCCTCCGGCGCCTCCTCGCCGTGGGCGAGCGGCAGCAGGCTCCGGCCCTGGACGCCCTCCGGCAGAGGCTGACCGACTGCCTCACAGATGGTCGGCAGAATGTCGACAATCGACACCGGCTCGTCGCGCCGCTGAGCCGCGACACCGTCCCCCGCGACGATCAACGGGATCCGCATCAGGAACTCGGACAGCCCGGCGCCCTTGCGCTGCAGGCCGTACTCGCCGACGTAGTCGCCGTGGTCGGCCAGCACGATCGTCAACCGCGGACGCGTCCGCTTGGCGAGACCCTCGTGCAGCCGCTGGATCTGGTCGTCCAGCAGTCGCAGCATCCCGAGGTAGTTGGCGGCGTACCGACGCCATCCCCCGTCGTACCCGGGCCGCTTCTCCTCTTGGAGCCGGCGCAGCCACGCGTAGCTGCCGCCCTTGGCCTCGGCGCCTTCCGGGCCGGTGATCCGGTCGGGGACATTTTCGGGCGCGACCATCGAGAAGTACGGCTCCGGCACCTGGTACGGGTTGTGCGGCTCGGGATACGACACCCAGAAGAGCCCGGGCTTGTCCGGATCGGCCTCGTCCACGGCGGCCAGTGCGTCAGTGGTGATCCGGTAGGGCAGTTGGCAGCGCAGCTCGTACGGCGTGGGCTCCTCGGAGACACCGTGGTCGAGTCGCTCGAGCCACCTGTCGAAGGCCTTCTCCTGCTCGTCGCGCTCCGGACCGCGGGTGTGGAAGTAGGGACCGTTGTAGGTGTCGAAGTCGCCGGCGCCTCGCGGCATGTGGGGCTTGCCGGCGAAGTGCAGTTGGTACTCCGCCGCCCGCAGTACATCGACGAGGTCGCCGGCGAACCGGGCGTGGGCCGGTGTGCTGTTCTGCCGGACCTGGTGGGCGCTGGGAAAGCGTCCGGTCAGCAGGCTGGTGCGGGCCGGGACGCAGGCGGGCGCCGAGGTGTAGGCCTGGGTGAAGTCGGTTCCGGCGGCCGCCAGCCGGTCGACGAAGGGCATGGTGTCGACCGGGTAGCCGCTCCGGCAGGTGAATCCGGCGCGTTGCTGGTCGGTCATCACGATGACGATGTCGGGACGCATTCCCTGGTCTCTCCTGGCGGGTCGGCGGCAGGTTGTACAGCGCTGTAATACAGCGCTGCAAAGATTGGCGTACACCGCCTGCCCGCGTCAAGGGCCGACCGCGGTGGCCACGATTCGGTAAGGAGGTTGCTTAACCGGTCGGCGCGATGGTCGACTAGGCGCGTGACGGCAACGGAAGGCCCGGTCTCGGGAGTACAGCAGGATGCCGGGTTGTCGTACCGGACCCTGATCTGGCTTGCGGTGGCGACGTTCTCGATGGGGATCGACGGCTACGTGCTGGCCGGCTTGCTGCCCGCCATCGCCAGCGATCTGGAGGTGAGCGCGGCAGCCGCGGGGCAGTTGGTCTCGGTGTTCGCACTGACCTCGGCGCTCGCGGCTCCGGTGCTCGGGACTGTCACCAGCCGATGGGAGCGTCGTACGACGATCGCGCTGTCTCTGGCTGTGTTCGTGCTCGGCAACCTGGTGGTCGGTCTCGCGCCCAACTACGCGACCGCGCTCGGCGGCCGCGTGATGGCTGCGCTCGGTGCGGCGCTGCTCAACGCCGCCGTGACCGGGTACGTGATCGCGCTCGCGCCACCGCAGCACCGCGGCAAGGCGCTCTCGTTCGTGCTCGGTGGCTGGATGACCGCGACCGCGCTCGGTGTACCGGTCGGTTTGGCGCTCGGCCAGACCAGCTGGCGATTGCCGATGCTCCTGGTCGCGGTGGTCGGCACGATCGCGTTGGCCGGAATCATGCTCAAGCTCCCGCGCTTGCACCTCCCGGCCGGGACGCTGGCCGAGCGTCTGCGTCCGCTCGGCCAGCCGCGGCTGTTGGCAGGGCTGCTCGTCACGACCGGCATCCTGTGCAGCAGCTACACCTGCTTCACCTACGCCACGCTGATCTTCGCTTCGACCTTCCGGCTCGACTGGGTGATCATCGTGGTCATGTTCGGGTACGGCGTGGCCAGCATGCTCGGCAACGCGGTCACCGGCCGGCTGACCGACCGCTTCACGCCGCTGCGCGTCCTCACCGTCGTGTTGATCGGACTGCTCCTGAACTCGGTGCTGGGGATGCTGACCTTCCTGACCGTGCCGCTCGCGGTGACCGCGGTCACTGGCCTGGTGTGGTTCTTCGCCGCTGGCGTCGGCAACGGCGGAGCCGCCGTACCTCAGCAGGCACGGCTCGCGGCCCTCGCCCCGAACTCGGCTGCCATCGTGATGGCCTTGAACGGCAGCGCCATCTCGCTCGGTTCCGCTCTCGGCAGCGGCCTCGGCGGCGTCTCGCTGGCCGCCGGCACCTCGCCGTACGGCCTCCTCGGCATCGCAGCCGTCATCCTGGCGATCACGCTCACCCTCCACCTGCTCGTCGCGAGGGCCCGGGCCTAGCCATCAGGACTCGTCGGTGCCGGCGGTGTTCAGGCGGTGCATCGTCTGCTCGTCGAGGTGGAGGTCCACGGCCGCGAGCTGCTCGTCCAGCTGGGCGACCGTTCCGGCCGCACTGACCGGGATCACCGCCGGGTCGCTCTGCATCATCCAGGCGAGGACGACCTGGTTCGCGGTGGCGCCGGTCTCGGCTGCGACCTGGTTCAGGACCTCGAGGCGGACGGCGCTCGTGGGGTGGTCGTAGCCGCGTTCGAACGGCCGGTCACTGCGGGTGTAGGCGCCGCGCAGCAAGGGCTTGTAGCCCAGCAGGGTGAACTCCGGCTCCGACTTCGCATAGTCGATCAGCTCGGGCGTGACCACATCGAACCCGGTCCGCTCAGGCCGCGGCCACAGGTAGGTGTGAAGTTGCTGAACGCAACTGTACGCCGGAACGCCGGCGGTCCGGGCGAGCTCGCGGGCACGCTCGATCCGCCACACCGGGGTGTTGCTGCACCCGATGGCGCCGACCACGCCCTCCTTGACCAGGGCCCCGAACTCACCGACCGTGTCGGCCAGATCCGGCTCGCGGTCGTCCCAGTGGGCGTAGTACAGGTCGATGCGGTCGACGCCGAGACGTTCGAGGCTGCCCTGCACCGCACGACGAACCGCCTTGCCGGACAGGCCCTCCCAGTTCTCCATCGCCGGATCGCCGGGCGCCTTCGTGGCGTGTGCGCCGGCCTTGGTGGCGACGACGACCTGGTCCCGCACCCCACGGCTGCGGATCCACCGGCCGATCACGACCTCGCTCTCGCCACCGAGACCGCCGTCGGCCCACTGGCCGTAGCTGTTGGCCGTGTCGATGAACGTCCCACCGGCTTCGAAGAACCGGTCCAGCAGCGCGAACGCCGTCGTCTCGTCCGTCTCGGTCCCGAACGGGATCGTCCCGAGGCAGAACTCGCTGACCTCCACCCGACCGTCGCGGTCACCCAGCCACCGTGTGCGCATCACAACTCCTGTACGAGGCGGGTCCTTCCCACCATCGGCGCCCAACGTACGGCGGGATCGGCCGGAATCCGCGGCCAATCAGCGGGCGGATTCGCGGACCAATGCGCACGTCCGGGCCAACGATCCGATCGCCGCATCGACATCGCCGTCGGCCAGATTGCCGTAGCCGAGCACGATTCCGCTCGAGTCGCCGCCGGCCCGGACCTGGTACTGGCTCAGCGCGACCAGCCGGATCCCGGTACGTCGTGCCGCCGCCACCACCGGACCTGCGGCGAGCTCGTCCGGCAGCCGGGCGATCAGGTGCAGCCCGGCTGCCGCTCCGTCGATCGACCAGCCCGGCAAGTCCCGGCGTACCGCCGCGACGACTTGCTCACGCCGGCTCTGATAGCGCCGGCGCAGTGCCCGCAACTGACGGTCGTAGGCACCCGCGCGCAGCAGTTCCGCGAAGGTGGCCTGGTCGAACGTCGACGGACCCGGACCGATCGATCGGGTCAGCGCCTTCCGCCACGGGCCGCGAACGACGTACCAGCCGAGGCCGATGGCCGGGGACAACGTCTTGCTGACGGAGCCGAGCAGGACGACCTGCTCGGGCGCCATGCCCTGCAGCGTGGTCAACGGATTGCGGTCGTACCGGAACTCGGCGTCGTAGTCGTCCTCGAGGATCAGCCCGTTCGTACGCCGGGCCCACTCGATCAGCTCGAGCCGCCGGCCCGGCGAGAGTACGACGCCGGTCGGGAACTGATGGGCGGAAGTCACCACCACGGCCCGCAGGTCCTGCTGCTGCGTGAGTACGTCGACGCGGAGACCTTCGGAGTCGACGGGTACCGGCACAGCCTGTACGCCGGTCGCCTCGATCACGTCGCGAAGCCGGGTCCAGCCCGGATCCTCGATCCCGATGCGGTCGACACCGGCGGCCCGCAGATCCACACAGAGCTGGGCGACGGCGGCACGCACCCCACTGCGGATCACCACATCGCCCGCTGCGGCGACAGCTCCCCGGCTGCGTTGCAGATAGTCGGCCAGCAACTCGCGCAAGGGCAGGTACCCGGCCGCATCCGGATGGCCGAGGTCGGCGGTCGGCAACGCGCGCGCCGCCTCGCGCGCTGCCTCGCCCCAGCGGGTGCGCGGGAACGCACGCAGATCGGGAATGCCCGGCGTCAGGTCGAAGCGGTAGGTGCTGCCCCGGTCGACCTCACCTGTCCTCCGGACGGCTCCCGTCGTACGACCTGACCAGCTGACCCAGGTCCCCGAGCCGACCCGCGTGGACAGATAGCCTTCGGCGACAAGCTGGCCGTACGCCTGCGTGACAGCCCACCGGGAACATCCGAGCTGTTCGGCCAGTTCACGACTCGGCGGCAACACCGAGTCGTGAATCAGACGCCCCGACCTGATCGCGCCGCGAAGGCCGCGCTCCAGCTGCCGGTGCAGCGGGCCTTCCCCGTCCAGCACCAACGCCGTCGTCCAGGCTGTCCGGGTCGTCACCGACGTCAGCGGTTGAAGCCTGAGAGCAGGTTGTACGGGTACACCGACGGCTTCTCGCTGACTTCGGTCAGGCGGGCGAGTTGCTCTGCGTCGAGCGACCAGCCGGCCGCACCGACGTTGTCGGTGTAGTGCTCGAGGGTGCGCGGACCGATGATCGGTGCGGTGACAGGCTCGGTCTGGATGAGCCAGCGCAGCGCGACCTGCGCGACGCTGCGACCGGTGTCCGCCGCGATGGCATGCAACGCGTCCAGGACGTTCCAGGTGCGGTCGTTGTCGTAGTAGTCCCAGGCCTCGTAGAGCCCTTGCTTGGCAGCCTCCGCGACCCGGGTCCCCTCCGGTGGCGCCTCCATGCCCCGGTGGAACCGGCCGGCCAACCAGCCCGCACGCAGCGGACTCCACGGCATCACACCAAGTCCCTCGTTGCGGCAGATGGCGAGCAGTTCCCACTCGGCTTCGCGGTCGAGCAGGTTGTACAGCGGCTGCAGTGCGCTGTACCCGTTGATCCCGGCCTGCTTCGCCACGTCCACAGCCTTCTGGAGCTGCCAGCCGGTGACGTTGCTGGCGCCCAGGTACCGAACCTTGCCCGACGACACCAGTACGTCGAGCGTGGCCAGCGTCTCCTCGATCGGTGTCGCCGTGTCCCACACGTGGGTGTAGTACAGGTCGATGTAGTCGGTGCCCAGCCGGCGCAGGCTGGCGTCCACCCCGGCAAGGATGTGCTTGCGGCTGAGGCCGTCGTCGTTCGGGCCGTCGCCCATGCTGCCGTAGACCTTGGTGGCGATCACCAGTGAGTCGCGGTCGCGGCCCTTGAGCCAGCGGCCGAGCACGGCCTCCGACTCACCGGCGTTGTACACGTCGGCGGTGTCGATGAACGTGCCACCGGCCTCGACGAACTCGTCCAGGATGCGCACGCTGGTCTGCTCGTCCGCCGGGCCACCGAAGTGCATGGCGCCCAGGCACACCTCGCTGACCTTCAGGCCGGTCCGGCCCAGATTGCGGTACTCCATCGTCCTGTCCCTTCGTTGCAGCAGCCGGATCCGCTATCCGTGATCGACGCTGACCACGATCTTGCCGACCTGGCTGTTGGATTCCATATGCTCGTGGGCCCGTACGACCTGCTCGAGCGGGAACACTCGATCGACCACCGGGCGGAATGTGCCCGCCAGCAGGCCCGACGAAACAAAAGCCGTTGCCCGGAGCAACCGCTGCGGATCGCGGGTGATCTCGTGCACCGTGTAGGTGCGCAGATTCAGCGCCGGCATGCCCAGGTCGAACCCCGGGTACGGCGTCGGTTGCCCGCTCTGCGCGCCCCAGAGGAACAACGTACCGCCGGATGCGACCACGCGCGCGAGATTTACGACCTCCGGGCCGGCCACCGCGTCGAACACGTACTCCGCGCCGCGGCCCGCGGTCAGGTCGAGAACGCGCCCGGCCACGTCCTCCTCGTCCGAGACGATCACCTCGGCCGCGCCCTCGTCGAGCAGTCTCTGCCGCTTGGCGCGGGTCCGCGTGACGACCAACGGCGTGGCGCCGACGCGGTTCGCGGTCTGGATCGCCGCGAGACCGACGCTGCTGGACGCCGCGTTGAGGACGACGGTCTCCCCCGCACGCAATCCGGCGATCTCGACCATCGCGCCGTACGCCGTGAGGTACGGCATCCACACGGCCGCGCCGGCGAGGGCATCGATGCCGTCAGGTCGATTCACCAACGCACTCGCGGGGACGATCGCCTGCTCGGCGTACACGCCGTAGTCGTTCTGCGAGAAGGCCGGGATCACGCTGATGGCCTGGCCGGGCGCGAATCCGGTGACGTCCGGGCCGATCGCCTCGATCACGCCTGCTGCCTCGGCACCGAGCCGGGACGGGAACTGCTTCACCGGCTCGATGTACTGGTCCCGGCGGAACAGCACCTCGGCCCGGTTGATCCCGATCGCGTCCACCCGGACCCGCACCTCACCGGGACCCGGCTCGCCCGGATCGACGTCGTCCAGCCGCAGCACCTCCGGCCCACCGGCCTGGTGGAACCGCACCGTCCTCGCCATGCCACTACCTCCCGCTCGGATAAGTTTGATCACCGTCAAACTTGGCGATGATCATACTATTGACCTCATGGGACGTACGCCGCAGCACCCGGAGGTCTCCGATTTCGACGTCCAGCGGGTGCTGGAAGCCTTGGTCGACCCGGTCCGGCGCAGCATCGTCACGCAGCTCGACGCGCTCGGCGCGGACATCAAGTGCGGCGGCTTCGACGTACCGGTCGGCAAGGCGACGGCCACCCACCACTTCGGAGTCCTGCGCGAGGCCGGCCTGATCCGCCAGTACTACGTCGGCACCCTGCGGATGAATTCGCTCCGCCGCGCCGACCTGGACCAGGCCTTCCCCGGCCTGCTCGACGCGATCCTGGCCGCCCAGAAGCAGCCGGCCTGACCGGCTCGTCACAACCACCCCGCGCGGGCGGCGTACAGCCCGGCCTGGAATCTCGTGTCGGCGCCCAGGGTCGACATCAGCGTGGCGATCCGCCGTCTGGTGGTGCGATGGCTCCAGCCGAGGTGGTGCGCGATGGCCTCGTCCTTCAGCCCACTGGCCAGCAGCGCCAGGACCCGCCGGTCGTTCTCGCTCGGTTCGGCGACGCCGTCCTGCTCGATCGAGCGCAGCCGCCCGGCCGCGGTCAGCGGCGTCGCCTCCGCCCAGAGCTGGTCGAAGACGAAGAGCAGGACGTCGAGCAGACTGCACGGGTGCACCACGATCGCGCCGGCGATGTCCCGCTGCGCGATCGACTGCGGGATGAAGGCGACCTTGCGATCGAAGGTGGCCAGCTTCAACGGCAGCTCCGAGGTGACCCGGGCCTGCTCGCCGGCGGCGACGTACCGCAGGATCGCGGTCACCGCGTTCGGCGACTGTTCCAGCGCGGCCCGGGCGTAGATCGCCCGGCAGGTCACCCCTCTGGCCAGCACCTCGAACTCCGCGTCGTTCGTGACCGGCCCCGCGTCACCGGCGTACGGCGGGGTGTCGAGCACCTGCACCTCCTCCATCGCCCCGCGCTGCAGCTGATCGAAGCGGCTCAGGACCGTGTCGGCCCCGGTGACCACCTCGATCAGCTCGGTCGGCGCGGCATTGCCGCCGGAGCGGAACTCCGGGACCCAGGACGCGGCCAGCGCCCGGATCCGCTCGAGCTCGGATTCCTGCCGGCGCACCAGTGCCTCGATCGCCGCATCCGGTGCCACCGGCAACAATCGCGGCGTCGGCAACGGAGACCGGCTGACCAGTCCCGACTGCTCGAGCACGGTCACCGCGCGGCGCACCCGGCCGGCCGGCGAACCGATCCGGTCCGCCAGCCCGGTCACCGTGAGTCCCGGTGAGCGCAGCAGGATCCGGTAGGCCCGCTCCTCGAACTCCCCGACGCCGAGGATGGCCAGGTTCGCCGCCGCATCCGTCCATGGTGATTGCACGTTCCGGCGCCTACCCGCCCGGCAGGACCGAGCACGGTCCTGCCTTGGCCAGCCGGAGGTCTCCGGTCGTCGTCTGCTGCGGTCGTACCTTGACGACGCCCGCCGCCGGCAGCCAGCCGGGCGCGGCTGCAGTCACCTGGACGTGCCCGTCCGCCATCAGCCAGTACGAGTACCGTCCGCCCTCGTCCGCGACCAGATGCACCGCGTCATGCCTCGTGCCGATCGTCACGGCTGCTCCTGGCAGGGCGGCCGTCTGACCGGTACACCGATCCTTGCCGGTGACGGTCCCGGTGATCCGGCCCCAGTCGGGCGGCGCGACCGCATCCATCGTCACGGTCAGCGGTGCGTTCCGGAACGGGGTGTCCTCCATCAGCAGCAGCCGTGCGCTCACTTCGCGCGGCTGGCTCGTTGCGGGGGTCCCGGCGTCGAGAGTGACCCGGATCCGTGTCGACTGCCCCGGTGTGAGGGTGCCGGCCGGCTTGTCGGCCCTCAGCCACGGCACATCCCGGCCACCGGACGCGCACTGGTCGTTGCCGGTGAGCTGCTCGACGTACGGCTTGGCGCCGAGGATCCCCTCCGCTCCGCCCACCTTGAAGAATCCGCAGGCGCCGGCGACCCGGGTCACCGCGAACTGGGAGTTCGGCAACGACCTCCAGCTGTCCGAGGCCGGGCTGTAGGCGAAGCCCAGGTTGCTTCGATAGCCGGCCACCATCCCACCCGAGAGCAGGAGCTCACCGTTGGCCGCGGAGTACGCGGCACCCCAGACCGTTGTCGGCAGATCGCTCAGCCGCAGCCAGCGGTTGGTCACCGGGTTGTAGCTGTACGCCGTCCGGAGCGCATGATCGACGCCCCCGTTGTCCCCTCCGGCGCAGTAGATGCGCTCACCGATGGCACCACAGTGCTGCCAGGACACCGGTTCCGGATAGTCCGCCGCTCGCGTCCAGCGCTTCGAAACCGGGTCGTAGACCATCACACCGCGGCTTCCGTGCGCGTCGTCGGCGTTCGTGCGCCCACCGATGACGTAGAGCTTGCCGCCCAGGACGGCGGATGCGGCCGCGGCCGTGCCGATCGGGGCGTCCGGTCCGGACGACCACTTGTCGGTGGCGGGGTCGTAAACCGTCAGCCGTGCGGCCGGGGCACCTCCGCGCGGCCAGCCACCCACGACGTACAGCTTGTCGCCGACGAACCCACCGGCAGGTCGCTCCAGCGCATCGGTGGTCCGCGCGATCTCCTGCCAGGTCTTGGCCTTCAGGTCGTAGACGTAATTGCGTTGCTCGGTGTGGTTCTGGTCGGCGACGCCGCCGACCTTGTACAGCGTCCCGTCGTGGTACGCCGCCAGGGCATCGAAATCGCCCTCCGGCAGGTTGGTCTCCTGCTGCCAGGGCGCGATCTTCGCACCCGTCGTCCGCGACGCCGCCGCTTGACTGGCTGCCTGCAACGGACCGCCGTCGTCCAGACTCAGGTACCGCCGCTCCGCAACGGTGGAGACGGCTGCCGCCTTCGTCTCCGGCTTGTCCTCGAACGGCGTCAGTTCGTACGTCGCCCGGCCGGTGCCGACGTTCTTCACCGTCAGCTCGATCGTCCGCCGGTCGCCGATCCGCACCGACTGGGTGAGGTCCTTCGCCGTCACCTTCAGTTCGGCCATGCCGAGCGCGAAGTCGGCCTGGACCACCTTGTCCGGCCGGACGTCGACAGTCCGCGTCCTGGCCTCGTACTGCCCGGCGTCGTACTGCGCGCTGAACTGCTGCCGACCGGCCGGCGCGAACATCCAGTAGAAGCCGTCGCCGAGGCTCGGGTCGGCCGGTGTCGGCCCTGCAGTCGCGACATCGGCCGGACGGGAGAGATTCCGCACGGTCGCATCGTCGACGGCCCGGCCGAATCTGTCATCCGTCACGTTGCCGAGGACGAGACCGCCGGCCACCGGAGCGCACCTGGTCGTCCCGATCACCACGTCGTCGATCTGCAGCCAGCCGTTGCCGGAGACCTCGGTGCTGTACCGAAACCGGGCCCGGACCTTCTCGTGCCCGGCGGCCGCGGGGACCGGCACCTGGACAGGCCGTGGACCCCGCAGGCTCCCGTTCTGGTGCCAGACGTTGGTCCAGGTCGCACCGTCGTCGACGGACAGGTCGACCTCGACCGCGGCCCGGGTGCCGAGCACATCCGTCCGGAACGCGATCACCGGCTGGTCCTGCGAGCTCAGGTCGACACTGGGCGAGCTCAGCCGCGAGTCCTCCAGCCGCTTCCCCGAGCCACTGTCGATGCTCGCGAAGCCACCGGACCCGCCGGTCAGGTTCGTGCGCTGTCCCGGGTCGTCGAACTCCCAGCCGTCGCCGATCACCGTCTCCTGCGTCCAGCCGGCCGGGATCGACGTACCGTCGAACGATTCGGCGAGCCCCTGGTGCTCGCTTTGGTAGCCGGGCGCCGTACAAGGAGCCGCGATCACAGGTACGGCGAAGTCCACCGACTGGTCACCCTGGACGAGGACCTTGCGGGTCAACGCCTGGTAGCCGGCCGCATCCGGATCCAGCTCGACGCGGTACGTCGACCCCACCGGCAACTGGATGCGGTACGAACCGTCCACCGGTGACGTGTGGATCGGCGCGAGCGGCGTACCGGCGACGGTGAGAGCGGCGTACAGCGGCCAGCCGTGGCCGGAGCCGTCGGTCACCTTCCCGCGAACCGTTGCCATCGGCACCTGGGTCAGCGCGGCATCGCGCACCGTCCGCTGATCCTTCGTCACCACTACGTCGTCCGCGGTCGCGTTCTCGAAGCCGAAGGCCGAGACCGCCAGGCGATACGTGCCGGCACTGACCCGGACCTCGAAGGTGCCGTCGGCTGCGGTCTTCGTGCGTCGCTCGTACTCCGCGGCGGTGGCGACCACTGTCGCGTCGGCCACGGGCTTCCCGGCATTGTCGGTGATCCGTCCGGCCAGCGTCCCGGTGTCGCCCCGCGGCGAGGCCTCGACCGCGGCAAAGGCGTTCAGGCGGCCCTCTCCGAAGGTGTTGTTCCGTTGGACGGTACCGCCGCAGGACAGGTCACCGGTGTCGACAGCAGTCTGGTTCAGCAGCTCACGGGTGCCGTCGATATCCCCGATCAGGGACGGCGCGGCGGACCACATCAGAGCGACCGTGCCAGAGACGTGTGGTGAGGCCATCGACGTACCCGTGCCGGTGCCGAAGGCGCCGCCCGGAACCGACGAACCGATGGCGACACCAGGGGCGGCGATGTCCGGCTTCACCCGGCCGGACACCCCCGGACCACGGCCGGAGAAGTCGCCGATCGCGCCGGCCTCGTCGTACCCGCCGACCGCGTACGTCGAGCCGCCGTCCGCCGGCGAGGCGGCGGTGTCACATCCGGCCCGGCCGTCGTTGCCGTTCGAGAAGACCGCGAAGATACCCGAGGCGTTCCACGCCGCGATCACGTCGTCGTAGAAGGGATCCTCGACGCCGCGGTTGTCGTCCCCCCACGAGTTGTTGAGGACGTTCGGCCGCAGGTCGGCGCGCGGGTTGGCGCCGGACAGGTCGGTCGGCGCGAGCATCCACTGGCCGGAGGCGAGCAGGGCGCCGAGGGAGCACCCCCGCTCCTCGTCCTCGCAACCCTTCGCGGCGATCCACCGCGCGTCCGGTGCGACGCCGATCTTCCCGCGCGGCCCGTCACCGCCGACCATCGTGCCCATCGTGTGGGTGCCGTGCCAGATGTTGTCGCAGGGCGCCGCCGACGGGCAGATCTGGGACGGGTCGAACCAGTTGTAGTCGTGGTCGAAGACCCCGGGGCTCAGCGTGCCGCGGTAGGAGTCGACCAGCGCCGGGTGATCGAACTGGACACCGGTGTCGATGCTGCCGACGACGATGCCCTGGCCACGATCGTCCAGCTCCGACCAGACCTTGTCCGCCTGGATGTCCGCGAGGCCCCACTCGACCGCTGCCGCGGTCGCCGCCTTCGGCTCGGTGCCCGGCGCCGGTTCGGTCAGGTCGTAGGCCGGAGCCTCCTGCAGTCCCACCACCTCGGGCCGGGCCGCGAGCGACTGCGCCAGCGCCGCGGATCCGCCCTTCACCAAGATGGCGTCGGTGATCCAGAACGGCGTGTAGTCGTTGCCAGCGGCATCGAGCGTCGCACGGGCGTCGCGCTGCCCTCTGGCCGCGGACTGTTGCAACTGCTGGACGACGTACTCGCCGCGCTCCTTCCAGTCCTTGATCGTGGCCGCCTTGCTCAGGTCGGCACGGTCGGCGAACCGGACCATGAAGTCGCTCGTCTTTCCGGCGACCAGCCCCGACCGCAGGCTGGACGACACCTTGTCCTGCCAGGGCACCGGAGGCGGTGGCGCGGCCGACGCCGCCGTCCCGGCCGGCAGCATCAGCAGCCCGGCCAGGACGGCCAGCACGACGCCGAGCACGGTCCGGCGTCGTCCGGATCCAGAGACCACAGGGTGCATGCGGAACCCTCCCCAGGATGGTGTGCACCGGGATCCTCACCGTCTCGGCACAACGTCCAGCAGTGTTGTCAGGGCTGCGTGGGGCTGTCCAGCATGCTCCGTGGCCTGATCTGGCCACGGCCAGAACTGGCCGCGGCCGGCTACGAATTCCAGCGGCGGACAGCGATCGAGGTCAGCACACTGGTCGGCACAGCAATCAGCACGGCCCACGCCAACCGGTTCACCTGGCCGGCCTTGCAGGTTTCCACCGCGGTCGGATCGAGGACACCGCGAACGGGAATGGCACCACCCGTCCGCAACACCGACTTGCATTCGGTCAGCCGTCCGCCGCCGTTGCTGGGCCAGCTGGTCTTGCTGCCCGAGGCAGGTGCGCCCAGCAACAGCCACAGAACGGCGGCGATGCCGGCAACCGACAGGACCCACACAATCGCTCGTTTCATGGCCACGACCCTAGGTGAGACCGGCGGTCAACTCGCACACGTTCCCTTGCCTGCGGCAACCGTTGCTCACGACCGGGCGGCGATGGCCCGCAGGCCCTCGACCAGCGGGATGGTGGGGCGGCCGATCAGCTTGTGCAGCTCACCGGTCGCGTCCGCTGACACACCATCGGAGACGTCCGCGTCCAGCTGGACCAGGAAACTGACGGTCTGCTCGTCGACACCGTTGGCTCGCAGCGCCTCGGCGTGCTCCTCGGACGAAAGGTCCTGGTAGACAACGGGCTTGCCACTCACTTCCGCGATAGCGGCCGCCAGCTCGGGATAGGCCCACGCCGTGTCGCCGGCCAGCTCGTAGGCCACGTTGTCGTGGCCGTCGGTGCTCAGCACGACCGCGGTCGCCTCGGCGTAGTCGAGGTGATCGGCGCTGGCCACCCGGCCCTCGTGCACGCTGCCGATCATTACTCCGGTCTCGGGCGCCGAGGTCAGGAACGGGACGTAGTTCTCGTGGTACGAGTTCATCCGCAGCATCGTGTAGGTCAGGCCGGACTCGCGGATCAGCTGCTCGGTGGCCTTGTGCTCGGTCACGATGAACGTCGGGCTGGTGTCGGCATGCGCGGCGCTCGTGTAGACGATCCGGGACACACCGGCCTCCTGGGCGGCACGGATCACGTTCTCGTGCTGGACCATCCGCTTGCCGAACTCGTTCCCCGAGATCAGCAGCGCAACGTCGACACCGTCGAGGGCGGCGTCGACCGCCGCACGGTCGTCGTGGTCGGCGATCCGGACCTGGACCTTCTTCGCCTCCAGTGCGGCCGCCTTGGCCGGGTTCCTGGCGATGGCGACGATGCGCTCGGCCGGGACGCGGGCGAGCAGTTGGTCGACGACCAGGGTACCGAGGGCGCCGGTCGCGCCGGTGACAGCGATGAGATCGGACATGAAGGGTTTCCTCACCTGACGGCCGATGCCTGGACGCATCGAGCTTGTTCGTAGTACGAACTGTATTAGTTCGTACTACGAACTGCAACCCTCAATCCAGAAATTCAGGCTTGCTCCATGAAGACCACCGGGACCTCGTTGTCCAGGACGACGCGGCCGAGCAGACCGGCGAGCGTGTCGCGCTCCGCCGCATTCAGGCCGTCCGGCAACCGGTCGATCCGCCGGCACGTCTCGGCGTAGAACTCTTCCGCGACATCCTGTCCGCGCGGGGTGAGCGCGACGCGCACGGCCCTGGTGTCACGCGGATCCGGCTCGCGGCGTACCAGTCCGTTGCGCTCGGTGCGGTCGACGAGTCCGGTCATGCTGGACTTGGCGAGCCCCAGCATCTGACCCAACTCGCCCATCCCGAAAGGCTGGGCCATCAGGACGCAGAGCAGTTGCCCCTGCTGCGGGGTGAGGCCGCGTTCACGACTCGCCTCGGCGTACACCGCATTCACCAGGAACGCCGACCGGACGAGTCCGGCCACCACTCCGATCTTGCCGTCCTCATTCTTCGCCACGCTGCCAAGATAGCATTCACGCCCACAGAAGTTCGTGACACGAACCATCACCCATCAACCTCGACCGCCGTCATTGCGCTTCGTCGTCCGTGACGACGACACGACGGAGCAACTCGGTGAGCGTCCGCCGCTCGCTTGCCGTGAGTACGGCGAGATGCCGCGCTTCGGACTCTTTCGCGATCTGCACCAGCTCGGTCGCGAGCGTCGTACCCGACTTGGCGAGACGGACCTGCTGACGCCGGCGGTCCCCCGGGTCGCGCTCGCGGGTGACGTACCCGCCGCGTTCGAGGTCGTCGAGATACCCGACCAGGTGGCTGCGGTTGAGGCGCAGGCGGTCCGCGAGCTCGTGCTGCGCCGACGGCCCGAGGTCGAGCAGGCCCGCCAGTACGGCGAAGTGCGGAAGACGAAGGCTCTGCTCGGCCAGCGCGTCGACCAGGGTGCGATGACTGATCCGCGAGACGTGCCCCGCGAGGTACGACGGCAACGCCAGCAAAGCCGGTTACGACTTCGGGGCGACCGTGACCGAGTCGGGTTTGTTCCTGCTGCCGATGGCGGTCACGATGCTGGTCGCCGCGGCAGCGCCTGGCAGAACTCATAAGGTGAGGCCATGGAGCTGAGTGAGGTCGCGCGGGCGTTGATCGATGGGGACAATCCGGCCGTGCTGGCCACTGTGGGGGTGGACGGGACTCCGCAGTCGTCGGTGGTGTGGGTCGGCCGAGACGGTGACGACGTACTGATCTCGACGGAGGCGGGGCGAGCGAAGACCCGGAACGTGCAGCGGCATCCGCGGGCGAGTGTGCTTGTCATCGACAAGGACGAGCCGCAGCGGTACGTCGAGATCCGTGGCAACGCGACTGTGTCGGACGATGTCGACCGCAAGCTGGCGGTGCAGCTTGCCGAGACGTACGAAGGCGAAGGCGCCGGTCAGGAGTACGTCGATCTGCCGCCCGAGCGGGTCCGCCTCGTCATCCGCATCACCGCGGAGAGGGTCCACGTCCGCAGCTGACTCAGTCCCAGCCTTGACGGCCGGCTTGCAGACCGGCCTGGAAACGGCTGGTGGCGCCGAGCTGATCCTGGACCTGGGCGATCCGCCGCCGCAGGGTTCGGCCGCTGATGCGTAGCTGACGTGCGATCGCTTCGTCCTTCATCCCGCTGGCCAGCAAGTTGATCAGGTTGGTGACTGGATCGGCATTGGCTGACTCGGTCAGACGTAGCGGTGTGGCCTGCCCCCACAGCTGGTCGAACAGGACCTGGAGTGCACTGGTCAGCGCCGAGTCGGTGACCACCACGGCCCGCGCCTGCCCAGGACGTGACGGCCCGTCGCCCGCGAGCGGCAGGATCGCCGTCGTCCCGTCGACGATCAGCAGCTTCACCGGCACCTGCGGAAGCACCCTGGCCTGCTCGCCCCGCTCGGCCATCGACGTCAACCGCGCGACCCAGCCGGGATGGTCCAGCACCTCGGCCGCATAGATCGCCCGGAACCTGACCCCGCGCTCGAGCAGCGCCAGCTCGGCACTCGACACCTGATGGCTGCCGTCCGCGACGTACGGCGGGGTGTCGGTGCCGACCGCCTGCACGGTTGCCCCACGCAACATGTCGTCGATGCGCGCCTCGATCGCGTCCCGCCCGACGGCGATCTCGATCAGGCGGCTCGGCTCGGCCTGCAACTGCCCGGCGCTGAACTCGCGCGCCAGCTGGTCGGTCATCGCCGCCACGCCGTCCAGCGCCGCCCGGCGTTCCCGCACCAGCATGCCGAGCCCGGACCGCGGATCGACCGGCGCCGGCGCAGCCTCCGAGCCGCTGCGGACCAGCCCCGCCTCGGCCAGCCGGGCGACGGCCTCCTCGACCGTTGCCAGCGGCATCTCCACAGACTCACTGAGCTGCTGCACCGGTACGCCGGGATCCCGCAGCAACTGCCGGTACACCTGTGCGTCCTCCGCGGACAGCCCCACCGCTTCCCAATCAGCCACGGGCTGAGCCTAGGCGCGGCCTGATTGGCCGGTTTGGGCGGATGGCCGGATTCGGCGCCGCAGGGATCGCGCCAGGGCTTAGCGTGTGCCAGGAAACAGTCGTCGTCCGAGGAGTGAACAGTGCGTCTGCATGCCGGTCGTTCCGCGATGGCCCTGATCGGGGCACTTGTCACCGCACTTCTCGTCGGCTCCGGAGCGACCGCGCAAGCAGCCGGGACCGAGCAACCGGCCGTGACCGATCCAGCCTTCGCGCCCCAGTCGATGGTCTGGCCCACCCCGACCGACGGCTACCTGCTCGGCGGCGACGACTGCGGTACGACGCCCTGCCCGGCCGAGGTGAAGGCCACCCACGACGGCGGCAAGACCTGGACCACCGTCGGACATACCCACAACGAGCTGGCCCGCAGCGGCGAGCCCGGCATCACCGGCCTGCAGTTCCTGGACCGCAAGAACGGGTGGGCCTACGACCCGTACCTCGAGAACACCACAGACGGCGGCCGGACCTGGACCAAGGTCGCTGTACCCGGCGACGACGCGAGAGTGGTTCAATTCCTCGCCTCGGCCGACGGGACGTACGTCGTCACCAGTGGCTGCCCGATCGGTAGCGGGGTCTGCGACGACCGCCCGCTCAAGGTCTGGCGTGCGCCGGCCGGGAAGACGACCGGCTGGCAGCGGATCGACGTACCGGTCGCGGCGGGCGACCACACCTGGCTCGCGGCGAACGGCTCGACGGTCTACCTGCTGGCCTCTGCCGGCGCCGGTGTGGCCGGACGGCTGACCACCCTGCGGCAGGGCACGGTCCGAGCGACCGGCCCGGTCGCCTGCGCGGACCAGGAGGAGGCGACGATCACCGGCTTCACCTCCAATGGAGCCGACCGCGTGTTCGTGCTGTGCATGGCGTTCTACGGCCAAGGCCACTCGGTGAAGACGCTGATGTCCTCCGGTGACGGCGGCAGGACCTTCCGGTACGACGAACTTCCCGGTGATCGTGGCCTGGCCGACGAGGTCACCGTCGCGCCCGACGGCGCGGTGATGGTGCCGACCATCACCGCCAGCCAGGTGTACAACCGCCCGGCCCTGTCGAAGTCGTGGCGGCTCGACACCACCTGGCTCGAGAACGGCGGTGAGGTCCTGCACAGCCTGGTCTTCCAGAACCCGACCACCGCCTGGATGATCGAGGCCCAGGCGATCTACGGCCAGCAGTCCCGGCTCTGGGTGACCCGCGACGCCGGGCAGACCTGGCAGCAGGCCGAGGCGCCGGGTGCCACGACGAGCAAGTCGGCGACGAGCAAGGACGTCCAGGAGATGCCGAAGGTCGAGGCGAGCTGCGACCAGAAGGTGGCGCCGGGGACGTTCAGGTGCTTCGCGCAACGACGTACGGACCTGGGCTTCCGCTCGCGCTCGGTGACCGAGACGCCGGCCGGCTACAGTCCCGCCGACCTCGCAGCGGCGTACAGGTTGCCGTCCAGTGCGGGCAGCGGACAGCGGGTCTACATCGTCGACGCGTACGACAGCCCGACGGCGGAGTCCGACCTCGCCGTCTACCGGCAGCAGTACGGGCTGCCGCCGTGTACGACCGCGAACGGCTGCTTCCAGAAGCTCAACCAGGACGGCCGGCCGAGCCCGCTTCCGGCGCCGTCGCGCTCGTGGGCCGGTGAGATCTCGCTCGATCTCGACATGGTGTCCGCGGTCTGCCCGCAGTGCGGGATCACGCTGATCGAGGCGAACTCACCGACCGAGGACATGCTGACCGCGGTCAAGGCTGCGGGCGACCTGGGCGCGAAGTTCGTGTCGCTGAGCTGGGGCGGATCCGAGATGGGCAACCTCGTCGACCTCGACCGGAAGTACTTCCTCCCCCGCGGCGTCGTCTACGCGGCCTCGACCGGTGACTACGACTACGACGCGGGTACGTCGTACCCGGCCAGCTCGGCCGCGACGACCGCCGTCGGCGGTACGACGCTGACCAAGGACGACTCGGCCCGTGGCTGGACCGAGACGGTGTGGAACAGTTTCCCCGGATTCGGTACCGGCTCGGGCTGCTCGGCCGAGGTGGCGAAGCCCAGCTGGCAGTCGGTCATCCCAGCCGCGGTGTGCCCGAAGCGCGCGGTCGCGGACGTGTCCGCCGTCGCCGACCCCGCGACCGGCGTCGCGGTTTACCAGACCACCGGCGGTGAAGGCTGGGCCGTGTATGGCGGAACCAGTGCAGCGGCCCCGATCATCGCCGCGATGTACGCGCTGGCCGGCGACCCCGCGCCGGCGTCGTACCCGGCCAGCTACCCGTACGGCCGGACCGGCAGCCTCAACGACGTTGTCCAGGGCAACAACGGCGAGTGCACCCCGGCTCCGCTGTGCACCGCGCAGGCCGGCTGGGACGGCCCGACCGGCCTCGGTACGCCGATCGGCACGCAGGCGCTCACGTCACCGACGAAGTCGAACCGGATCACCCTGAACGCACCGACACAGCAGTTCAGCGCCGTCGGCGACCTCGTTCTGCTCCCGGTCCGGGCGTCCGACTCCGGCCACCGGCTGGTCCGCTTCGGCTCGACCGATCTGCCGGCTGGTCTCCGCCTCGACGCCACCACCGGCACCATCTACGGCCGACCGACGCAGCCGCAGACCCACTCGGTGACGGTGACCGCGACCGACTCGACCGGTGCCCGCGGCAACACCGTGATCAACTGGGTGGTCAGCACCCGCGACGGTTCGCGCGGCGTGGCCAACGGCGACTTCACGGCCGGAACCGGAGGCTGGTCGCAGACCGCGGACGTGATCCGCGCGGACGGTCAGTACGCCGACGCCGGTCTGGGCTACGCATGGCTCGGTGGTTACGGCACGACGCACACGGACTCGCTGAGCCAGCGCATCACCGTACCGATCATCGGCGGGCCCAGTCTGCGGTTCGCCCTGCGGGTCGACAGCGACGACACCTCGAACCACGACGCGCTCCGCCTGACCGTCGATGGACATCCGGTCCGCACTTACACGGCTGCGCAAAGCGGTCCGAAGTACGTCGGACAGTCCGTGGACCTCACGCCCTACCGCGGCCGGACCGTGACGCTGCAGTGGACCAGCACCGAGGACGACGCCAAAGCGACGAGCTTCCTGGTCGACGGCGTCAGCGTCTCGCCCTGACGAGTTGTCCCCAGGCGTGTACCCGTACTGGTCCGGCCTGCTGACGCAGGCGGGCCGATGACCGGCTACCGTCGCGTGAGCATCGTCGTCCTCGCTAGGAAGGGTCGCCCGTGACTGATTACCAGGAAGACAATCGCGGTCGGTTTCACTTCAGTCCTCGGCGTGGGTGGATGAACGATCCGAACGGGATGCTGCACTACCGCGGCAGCTATCACTTCTACTTCCAGCACGCGCCGAACAGCCTCGTGTGGGACACGATGCACTGGGGCCACGCGACCAGTCCCGACATGGTCCACTGGGAGCAGCAGCCGATCGCGCTCGATCCTGCCGTGCACCCCGGCGAGCTGTGGTCGGGCGGCGGAGTGGTCGACGTACGGAACACGTCCGGGCTGAAGGACGGGGACCACGATCCGATCGCGGTCTTCACCGGGACGCAGGGTGTCCGGATGTTCTACAGCCTCGACGGCGGCATGACGTTCACGGCGTACGACGAGGGCCGGGTGATCGCGCAGCCGAGCGGTCACGAGAGCCGGGACCCGAAGGTCGTCTGGCACGAGCCGAGCCAGACCTGGGCGATGGTGGTCTGGTCCGACGACAACGGCAACGGCGCGGACTTCTTCGCGTCACCCGACCTGCGCACCTGGGAGCGGACGGACCGGTACGTCGCCGACTGGCTGTTCGAGTGCCCGGACTTCACGCCGATGATGCTGGACGGCGTCGTGACCTGGGTCCTGCGCGACGGCCGCGGATCGTACGTCGTCGGCGACTTCGACGGGCGCGAGTTCCGGACGGACTGGACGGAGCCGTGCACGCTCACCGTGAACCCCTGCGGTGCGGGTGGTCACTACTACGCGGCCCAGTCGTTCGACAACATGCCGGACGGCCGGGTGGTGACGATGGCTTGGCAGGGCCTCAATCGCGGCTCGGTCTGGACCGGCAACGCGAGCTTCCCGGTGCAGCAGCGGTTGGTCGCGACTCCGGGCGGTCCTCGCGTGTTCAGCCTGCCGGTCGACGAGATCGCGACGCTGCGCACGTCGACTACGTCGTACGACGCTCAGCTCGTCACGCCGGGAGCCCCGCTCCTGACCGATGTGGACGCCACGAGTTACGAGCTCGAAGCAACCTTCGACGTGTCCGGTGCCGTGGATGGTTCGTTCGCCTTCCGGCTGCGGACAGGTGCCGACGGGTCGTCCGCTCGTGAGATCACGTACGACGGCGCCGGAACGCTGGACGGAGTGCCGCTGTCGCCGGCCGCCGACGGCATCCTCACCGTCCGTCTCCTGGTCGACCGCGGCCAACTCGCGATCTTCGCCGCCGCCGGCGCGTACTACGCCTGCTACAACGTCGACTTCGACACGACCTCGACGGGTAACGGGTTGCAGTTGACCACCACTGCTCCGCTGAAGCTGACGTCGCTCACTCTCCACCACCTGTCCTCCATCTGGCCCACCCCCGGGTGATAACTGGCGTATTACGTACAGTTGCGCGGGTGAGGATTTCGCATGTCGTGTGGGACTGGAACGGCACTCTGCTCGACGACAACAACGCCGTACTGGCCGCGGTCAATGCGGTCTGCGTCGAGTTCGGCCGGGCGGATCTGACCTGGCCTGAGTGGCAGGCGGTCTACGCACGGCCGATGCGGGTCTCGTACGAGCAGATCCTCCAGCGCCCCCTCGACAACGAGGAGTGGGCGCGGGTCGACAAGCTCTACCACGAGCGGTACGACGCGCTGCTGCACACGTGCGGCCTGGCAGCGGGAGTCCCCGACGAGCTACGGCTGTGGGGCGAGAGTGGGCGGACCCAGTCGTTGCTGTCGATGTGGTTCCACGCGCGGCTGACACCGACGATCGACCAGTTCGGGCTGACGCAGTACTTCAGTCGGGTCGACGGTCTGGTCGGCGACGTCGGTGGCGGTTCGAAGGCCGAGAGTCTGATCCGCCATCTGGAGGCTCAGCACCTGGACCCGGCCGACGTCGTCCTGATCGGCGATGTCGTCGACGACGCCAACGCCGCCGCGGCTGCCGGCACCCAGTGCGTCCTCGTCACCACCGGTGCGATGACCCGGACCGCGTTGGAGACCACCGGCCTCCCGGTCACCAGCTCCGTCACCGAGGCCCTGCGCCTGATCGAGTCCTGAGCGTCAGAGCCCGACTGCGCCGTCGAGCTGCTCGCGGAGGAGGTCAGCGTGGCCGTTGTGCCGCGCGTACTCCTCGAGCAGGTGCATCAACACCCAGCGGAGTGAGACCGGACCCTCACCGGGCTCGTCTCCGATGACGTCGAGATCCGGTGCCGCCTCGACGAACTTGTTCGCGAACGCGACCTCGGCCCGCCACGCATCCCAGGCCTGATCAACCATCGCCGCGTCCGCACCCGTGACGTCGAAGGCGTCCGGTACGTCGAACACCGGCGGGGCTTCTTCCCCTGCCATCACTCGGCGGAACCAGAACCGTTCAGTCTCGGCCGCGTGCCGCACCAGCCCGAGCAGCGACAACCCCGAACGCTGTACCGCGCGCTCTCCCAACTGCTCCGGCTTCAGATCGGCGCATTTGAGTTCGAGCGTCTCCCGATGCCACTGCAGGAACGCGATCACCGTGACACGTTCATCCGCACGTGGCGGACGTTTGCTCCGCGAATTCACCACTCCCGGATCCTACGTCCTGGCTACTATCTGGCCATGCGTGATGGGGTTCGGATGTTGTTGGTGGCTACGCCGTCGTTCCGGTCGATGGTGTTCTCGGACGAGAGCGTCGCGCGGCTGGAGAAGCTCGGTGAGCTTGTGCGGCTTGATGATCCCGGTGACGCCGAGGCGCTGGTGGGCGCGTTGCCCGGGACCGACGTACTGATTCCCTCGTGGGGTGCTACGCCGCTGACTGCTGAGGTGCTCGCGCACGCGTCGCGCTTGCGGTTGATCGCGTACAGCGCGTCGTCGGTGAAGCACTTCGTCACGGACGAGGTGTTTCGGCGCGGCATCCGGCTCACGCAGGCCGGGCAGGCGATGGCGCGGCCGGTTGCCGAGGTCTCGCTGGCGTTCACCCTCACGATGCTGCACCGGATCCATCGGTTCGACCGCGCGATGCACAGTGGCGCGGCGTGGGTGGGCGCGATCGACGCGCCTCCGCAGCACGGCATCACCGGCTCCCGGATCGGGGTCGTCGGCGCCTCCCGGACCGGCGTCGAGTACATCGCGATGGTCGTTGCCCTCGGCGCCGATGTCGTTGTCTACGACCCGTATCTGAGCGACGAGCGCGCGACAGAGCTCGGCGTACGGCGGATGGACCTGGACGAACTGCTGCGGACCAGCCGGGTGGTTGCTCTGCACGCGCCGACGCTGCCCGAGACGCGCCAGATGATCGGGACACGCGAGCTGGCGCTGATGCCCGACGGCTCGGCGCTGGTCAACACCGCACGCTCCTGGCTGGTCGACTCGGATGCGTTGCTCGCCGAGCTACGGACCGGCCGGATCGAAACGGCCCTGGACGTGTTCGACGAGGAACCGTTGCCGCTGGACAGCCCGCTCAGAGGGCTCCCGAATGTCGTACTCACCCCGCACCGGGCCGCGGGCACGGTCGAGTGCTACCTCGAGATGGGCACGATCGTGGTGTCCGAGATCGAGCGGTACGTCGCCGGATCCCCGTTGCGGTACGAACTCACCGAAGCTGCCCTCGCCCGGATGGCCTAAGAGGGCGTCTCCCAGCGCGCGAGCACGTCGTCGGCCACCTCGTCGATCGTGCGCCCCGCTGTCCCGACGGAGTAGTCGCTGACGTCGTGAGCGGCGAGCTGGGCGGATAGCTCGGCTGCACGGGCAGCCAACTTGGCGACGTCGGCGCCACTCTCTCGACCGCGGCCGAGAATCCGCTGCGCCAGCTCATCGTCCGGCGCCTCCAGCCGGCAGATGATCACCGCTCCGCCCGTGGCCATCTCCAGCAGCTTCCGGTCGCCTTGGTCCTCCACGACCCCCGCGATGATCAGTCGACGGCTGCCGGCGGCGCGGTAGTTCGACCACACCGCCGCCAGATTCGTCGCCTTCAGCCGCGCTTGATGCGGGTCGTCCTCCGGAGCCGGCCAGGCCGCACCCATCAGATCGAGATCCACGAACGCCGGATCCTGCCCGAGGTCGGTGCACCGATCGAAGACCCGCCAGCCGACCGTCGTCTTCCCGACCCCGGGCGGACCCGAGAGCACCAGCGCAGACACCAGGGTCATCCGCAGACCGTTGCGGTGCCGACAGCCAGAGCCTGGCTGTGGAGGTGGTCGAAGTGGTGCTCGATCGAGCCGGTCGTCGTTGCTACCAGCAAGGAGATGTCGCAGGCCAGGCCGGTGTGCCGGAAGTGGTCGACGCGGACCAACTCGGTGAGCAGACCCGTGGTCAGCTCGTCGAGCTCCTGACGTACGGCGTCCAGATCCGGCCCGGACGTAGGAGCGGACGAGGGATCGGCGGCCCACTTGGCGAGCAGTCCGCGCTGCACGACCTTGCTGGCCTCGATCTGCGCCCGGAAGAAGTCGGCCGTCGAGTCCGGGTCGATCCCCAGCTGTACGGCGGACTCCCGGACCGAATCGATGATCTGCTGCTCCCTGACCGGGTCCTCGACCGGCTTCCCACTGAAGTACTTCGACGCGGCCACCTCGTCGCCCACCTCGATCCGGCGGATGACCAACTCGGTCAGGCCGTCGAGGCGCACCGGAGTCTTGTGAAGCCCGGCCGCCTGCGTCGATCCCTGAACCGGCACCGTGGCAGCCGGCGCCGCGAAGGCCGGCGCTCCGGCCTGCGTCAGTCCGACCACCCCGGCCACGATCACGCCGCTGATCACCCTGCGAAGCACGTCTCCACACCCTTTCCCCGAGCACGCCGACCCGACCGCCGGCGCGCCTCCTCGATGTCGGTCGCTGACGTTACCCGGGGTGCGGTCCAGGGCATCCCGAGTGGCCAATTGTCGCCAACAGCGGCCCATCCGAGCGGTGGTCGTCGCCGAACCAGGGGCATGGGTACCTCGCGAGGTCGGCAGGCAGCAGGCGCGGTTGGCGGAGTCGTCGCGGCCGGCGCCGCCTTGTCGTTCGGGTACCTGGTGGCCGCTGTCACCGGCGGTCCGTGGCCGGTCGACGCCGTCGGCGTGCAGATCATCGACTGGTCCCCCGGCCCGGTCAAAGACTTCGCCGTCCGAGAACTCGGCACCGCGGATCGTCCCCTCCTCCGAGCCGGCATCTGCGTAGTCCTCGCGTTGGTAGCCGCAGCGGCCGGCGCCATCGGCGCTGGAGGATGGGGTGGGAACCCCCGGCGACTACCGCCTCCGAACCGGTCGGACGGTCGGGACCGACGGGCACAGGCGGTGGCGGTTGGGATCGCCGCGGGACTTGGGGTCGTTGGGGTCGTGTTCGCGGCGTTCGGGCGTTCGGCTGCGGCCGGCGTCGTGGATCGGTTGCTGCCGGCAATTGTCACGTTGGTGGTGGCGGTGCTGGCCATGGCGCTGGTTGTTCGGTCGCCACGACCGAAGACCGAGGCGGAGCAGCCGGAGGGGTTCGATCGGCGGCGGTTCCTGGTGACCGTGGCTGGGTTGGCTGTGGCCGGGGCGGCGGCGTGGTCCACGACGAGGGTCGCGTCGTTCGGCCCCGGCGATGCGGTGCGCGCCAAGTTCCGCGTGCCGACACCGGCCGATGCGGCGGGTCCACTCCCGGTCGGCGTCCAGGCCGACGTACCTGGGGTATCGCGGTTCGTGACGCCGAACGCGAAGTTCTACCGGGTCGACACGCTGCTCCAGGTCCCGCGGATCGACCCGGATGACTGGGAGCTGCGGATCCACGGCATGGTGAACCAAGAACTCCGGCTCTCGCTCGGCGACCTGGTCGAACGCCGGCTGATCGAGCGCGACATCACGCTGACCTGCGTGTCCAACGAGGTCGGCGGCCCGTACGTCAGCACCGCGCGCTGGATCGGCATACCGATCGCCGACATCCTCGCCGAGGCCGGTGTCCGGAGCGGCGCCGACGCGGTGAAGTCGACCAGCATCGACGGATTGACCATCGGTACGCCGCTCAGCGCGCTCACCGACGGACGGGACGCGATCTTCGCGGTCGCGATGAACGGCGAACCGCTCCCGTTCGAGCACGGGTTCCCGGTGCGGATGGTGGTGCCGGGTCTGTACGGCTACGTGTCGGCGACCAAGTGGATCGTGGACTTCGAGGTCACCCGGTTCCAGGACTTCAGTGCCTACTGGACCGACCGCGGCTGGTCCGTGGAGGCACCAGTCAAGACCGCGTCGCGGATCGACGTACCCAAAGGGTTCGCCACCATCAAGGCGGGACCGGCGGTCGCTGCCGGCGTCGCGTGGGCGCAGCAACGCGGCATCCGCAAGGTCGAGGTGCAGGTCGACAGCGGCCCGTGGCAGGAGGCGACGCTCGCGGCCGAGGACACCATCGACACCTGGCGGCAATGGACCTTCCGCTGGGACGCGACGCCCGGCAACCACAAGCTCACCGTCCGGGCGACCGACGGCGACGGCGACCTGCAGACAGCGCAGCGGGCCGCACCGCGTCCGAACGGTTCCAGCGGCCTGCACAACACGGTCGTGATGGTCGAGTAATTCCCACCCATCCGGGGCCGCAGCGGCACCGAAGTACCGCTGTCAGTGTCCCCTTCGAGAAAGCGAACCCGTCATGCCCAAGTACCTCGTCCGCGCCGGTCTCGCCGCGTCCGCACTGGCTCTCGTCCTCGCGACGGCAGCGTGTGGAAGCAGCGACGACAACAACAGTTCCGCCGCCTCCTCAGCGAGCACCCCGTCGGCCAGCAAGTCGATGGACAGCAGCTCGGCCGGCCTGGTCGGCCCCGGCTGCGCCGACTACGCGAAGGCGAACCCGAGCGGTGCCGGCTCGATCGACGGCATGGCCGCCGCCCCGGTCGCGACCGCCGCGTCCGGAAACCCGCTGCTGACCACCCTGGTCTCAGCCGTGTCCGGGAAGCTCAACGCGAAGGTCGATCTGGTCTCGACCCTCAACGGCGGCGAGTTCACGGTGTTCGCGCCGGTCGACGACGCGTTCAAGAAGATCCCGGCGGCGACCGTCAACACGCTCAAGACGAACGACGCCCTGCTCACCAAGATCCTCACCTACCACGTGGTACCCGGGCAGCTCGACCCGTCCGCGGTGGTGGGCACGCACGCCACCGTCGAGAAGCAGGACGTCACAGTCACCGGCTCCGGCGACAGCCTCAAGGTCAACAACGCGTCCGTCATCTGTGGTGGGGTGAAGACGGCCAACGCTACGGTGTATCTGATCGATTCTGTCCTGATGCCACCTGCGAACTGACCGTGACCGAACCGACTGCACTGCCCTGGCCGGCCGGGCCGCACACGCGGCCCGGCGAGGTCAGCGACGGCGATCTCCTGGCCCGTGCCGCCGGCGGCGACACGGCAGCCTTCAGCGCGCTGTACGACCGGGTCACGCCCTGGGTGTTCGGCCTGGTACGGCGGATCCTTCGCAACCCGGCCCAGTCGGAGGAGGTCACCCAGGAAGTGATGATCGACGTCTGGCGGACGGCCACCCGGTTCGACCCGCACCGCGGCTCCGCGCACGCGTGGATCCTGACGATCGCGCACCGCCGTGCCGTCGACCGGGTCCGGTCCGAGCAGGCGGCCGCCGACCGCACCGAGCTGATCGGTGCGCGATCGGCCGAGGTCGACTTCGACCAGGTCGCCGACACCGTCACCACCCGGCTCGAGTCCGAGCAGGTACGGCGCTGCCTGGACACATTGACCGACCTGCAACGCGAGTCGATCACCCTGGCCTACTACAACGGCTACACCTATCCCGAAGTCGCGCAGCGGCTCGATGCCAAGCTGCCGACCATCAAGGCGAGAATGCGCGACGGCCTGATCCGTCTCCGCGACTGCCTCGGAACCACAAAGGGGCGTACGTCATGACCGAATCCGACGTGCACACTCTGACCGGCCCCTACGTCCTCGACGCGCTGCCGGAGGACGAGCGGACCTTGTTCGAGGCGCATCTGGCCGGCTGCACCTTCTGCGCCACCGAGGTCGCCGAGCTCCGCGAGGCCGCGGTCAAGCTCGCCACCCAGGTCGCGGCCCCGCCGCCGCCCTCGCTCAAGCCGAATGTCCTGGCCGCGATCGACCACGTCCGCCAGGTACCTCCAGTGGTCGCCGGACACCGCGGCGTACCTGCGCCTAAGCGGTTCACCCGTCGTTCCGTCCTCACACTCGCCGCGGCCGCGCTCGCCGTCGCCGGTGTCGGCGGAGTCGCCGTCGACCAGTACCGCGAGAAGACCGACGCGGTCCAGGCCAACGACCAGATCGCCGCCGTACTCTCCCAGCCCGATGCGCGAACCGTCCGAGGGCCGGTCGCCGGTGGCGGTCACGCCACCATCGTCATGTCTCCCAGCGCGGACGAGGCGGTCGTCGTACTGAACGACCTGCCCAGGCTGCGCGCGGGCCGGACCTGGCAGCTGTGGATGATCGACCCGTCGAAGACGGCCCATTCGGTCGGCCTCGCCGCCGGCGACACCACCCGAGTGCTCGACGGCTCGGTCACGGGAATGATCGCTTTCGGCCTCACGAACGAGCCCACCGGCGGCTCCGCGAAGCCGTCCCAGCCGGCCGCGGCGACGATCCCGATGACCTGACGGCGGGTACTGTCGCCGCATGGACGAGGCTTCGGCTGAGGTGCAGGGTCTCACCGTCTGCCAACTCGAGGTCTTCTCGGTCCAGGACAGCCGGCGGACGCTGGTGGCCACCGGTCAGCAGACGCTCATCCAGGTCGCGGCCCGGCCCCAACGCTGAGCGACGCTCGGAAATTCCTTCTCATCGGACCGATGAGTCCGGCGGTCGCGCGCGGTCTACCCAGGTGACAGCAATCTCCTGGAGGACTTGTGCGGACGACGACTCAACAACGATGGGTGCTGGGGCTGGCCTCGATCGGCTCGGTCATGGTGGCCCTTGATGTCCTGGTGGTGGCGGCCGCGCTGACCACCATCCGGGCGGATCTCGGCGCCACGGCCGAGCAGCTCGAGTGGACAGTGAACGCGTACGGCCTGAGTTTCGCGATGCTTCTGATGACCGCCGCGGCGATCGGTGACCGCTGGGGCCGTCGGCGTACCTATGCCGGCGGCCTGGTGTTGTTCACGCTGGCATCGGTGGCCTGTGCGTTGGCCACCTCGCTGCCGTGGCTGATCGCGGCGCGCGCCCTCCAAGGCGTCGGCGCGGCCGTGGTGATGCCGCTGGCGATGGGGCTGCTCGGTGCGGCGTTCCCGCCCGAACGGCGCGGCTGGGCGACCGGCGTGTTCAGCGGAGTGACCGGCCTCGCGGTACTCGGCGGCCCGATGATCGGCGGCGCGGTGACCGAGGGCCTGGCCTGGCAGTGGATCTTCTGGATCAACGTCCCGGTCGGCCTGATCGCGATCCCGCTGGTACTGCGGAACATCCCGGAGAGCAAGGGCCCGATCCGGCGACTCGACCTGGCCGGCGCCGTGCTGGTCAGCCTCGCGGTCCTCGGTCTGGTCTGGGGTGTGGTCCACGGTCAGGGCTCGGGCTGGTCGAGTGCCGAGGTGCTCGGGTCGTTCGCGGGCGGCGTCGTACTGCTCGCCGCCTTCGCCGTCCGGGAGAACCGGACGGAGCACCCGATGGTGCCGCTGACGTTCTTCCGCAATCGAACCTTCAGCGCGGCGAACTCGGCCGGCTTCTTCCTCAGCGCCGCCCTGTTCAGCGCGGTGTTCTTCCTCTCGCAGTACATGCAGGTCGTGCTCGGCTCCGGGCCGTTCATGGCCGGGCTGAAGCTGCTGCCCTGGACTGCCACGCTCTTCATCGTCGGCCCGATCGCGGGTCGCCTGGTGGACCGCGTCGGTGAGCGGCCTCTGGTCGTGATCGGCCTTGGTCTGCAGGCCCTGGGAATGCTCTGGGTCAGCCAGATCAGCAGGGGTTCGGTGCAGTACTACGAACTGGTCGTACCGCTCGTGATCACCGGCTGCGGCGTCTCGCTGGCGATGCCGGCCACGCAGAACGCCAGTGTCGGATCGCTGCCGCGTGAATCGGTCGGAATCGCGGCAGGCATCTACAGCATGACCCGTCAGCTCGGTGGCGCCGCCGGTGTCGCCGTCCTCGGGTCCGTGTTCGCATCCGCCGGTGGGTACGCCGGTCACGGCTTCACCCGTGCCCTGGCGGGCTGCGGCGTACTGTCGTTGCTCGGGGCACTCTCGGGCCTCGGCATCACCGCCCGCCGGCGGACCGACGGACCGGTCGTGCCCAGGGCCATGGAGGAGGTGGGATGAACCTCGAGGAGGAGTTCGCGCAGCATCGGGCCGAACTGGTCGCACACTGCTACCGGATGCTCGGCTCGCTGCACGATGCCGAGGACGCGGTGCAGGAGACGTACCTGCGGGCCTGGCGCGGACACGCGGACTTCGAGGGCCGTTCGACGGTCCGGACCTGGCTCTACCGGATCGCGACCAACGTGTGCCTCAACCTCCTCCAGCACAGCAGCCGCCGGGTGGTGCCGTCCGCGCTCGGTGCCCCCGGCAACGACCCCGACGAGCTGCATCCGTACGCGCTCGAGGTGACCTGGCTCGAACCGTTCCCCGACCTACTGCTCGGGGCCGACCCGGCCACCGTGGTCGGCGACCGGGAGAGCCTGCGGCTGGCGATGGTCGCCGCGATGCAGCACCTCCCGCCGCGGCAGCGCGCCGTACTGATCCTGCGCGAGGTGCTGACCTGGCCGGCGGCCGAGGTCGCGACACTGCTCGACACCACCACGGCCGCCGTCAACAGTTCGCTCCAGCGCGCCCGGGCCGAACTGGCCCGGCTCCGGCCGATCGAGGAGGACCTCAGCGAGCCGGACGAGCCGCTCCGGCGCGCGCTGCTCGATCAGTTCGCCGCGGCCATGGAGAACAAGGATCTGGTCGCGCTGGAAGCGCTGTTCACGGCGGACGCCCGGTGGGAGATGCCGCCGATCCCGACCTGGTTCAGCGGACGGAACGACGTACTGCGGCTGCTGGACTCGAAGCTGCGGGCCGGTCCGGATCGCCGGATCCTGCTCGAGACGTCGGCGAACGGGCAGCCCGCGTTCGCGCTCTACATCCGGGGTCGCGACGGGCTCTATCACGCGCATTCGATCAAGGTCCTGACCCTCACCAAGGCCGGTATCGCGGCCGTTCTCGCCTTCCACCAGCCCGCGCTGTTCGGCGCGTTCGGGCTGTCCATCATCCGCTGACACGGAGACAACGATGACTTTGGCAACCACTCTCCGGGCGCTGCACGTGCCCGGCACACCTGTCGTCCTGCCCAACGCCTGGGACGCGGCCGCGGCCCGGATGGTCGAGGCGGCAGGCTTCCCGGCCGTCGCGACCAGCAGTTTCGCCACCGCGACGATCCTCGGGTACGACGACGGCGAACACGTCCCGGTCGAGGACGTCCTGGCCGCGACGACCCGGATCGCGCGGTCGATCGCGGTGCCGCTGACGGTCGACTTCGAGCGTGGCTACCGGCTCGCCCCGGCCGAACTCGTCGAACGGTTCACCGCGACCGGTGCCGTCGGCCTCAACCTCGAGGACTCCGATCCCGCCACCGGCGCGATGATCGATCCGGCCGAACAGGCGGACTTCCTGGCCGCGATCCGGGCCGGAGCCGGCACCGAACTGGTGATCAACGCCCGGATCGACGCGTTCGTGCGCCGCGCCGGTTCACCCGAGGAGCAGTTGCGGACCGCCCTCGACCGCGCCGCCCGCTACCTCACCGCCGGCGCCGACTGTGTCTACCTGATCGGGGTCGGCGACCTCGACCTGATCGCCACGCTGACCAAGCAGATCGCCGGCCCGGTGAACGTCGGCTACGGCCAGGGTGCCAACTCCCTGGCCGACTACACCGCGGCCGGTGTCGCCCGCATCAGCTTCGGCCCCATGCTCCAGCGCCACCTGTACAGCAAGCTGTCCGACTCGGTGCTCCCCGCGCTCGTCGCCGACCGGAATCCGTTTTCCGACGACACTCCGTGATCAGGTGTGTGGAATCCGGGCGATCGGGTACGGCGGGATTTAGGTAGTGCCGGCAACCATCGACAGAACGGGGAAAGACGATGGGCATGTTCGACAACCTGAAGGACCAGGCGACCGAGGCCGTCGACGAGCACGGCGACAAGGTCAGCGAGGGCCTGGACAAGGCCGGCGAGTTCGCCAACGAGAAGACCGGTGGCGAGTACGGCGAGAAGATCGACCAGGGCACCGACTTCGCCAGGGACCGGCTGGACGGACTCGACGGTCAGAACGACGACATGCCGGACAACGAGTCCTGAGCACTCCGACTCGAGCAAAGGCCGAGCGGCCGCGGACCGACGTCCGCGGCCGCTCGCGGCTGCCTGCGGTTGCTCCGTAGCCTGCTGTCAGTGCCAGATGACGGCTTCGATCTCGCGGCGACGTTCGGAGAAGAGATCGTGATCGGCGGCCTCGCGGAGCAGGGCGCGGAGATCGGTCTCGAAAGCCGGCCGCTCGGCGCCGAACAGAGCAGGTGTCGAGCCGGAGAGGGAGAACACGGCGGCGACGAGGTCATCGACGGTGCGCTCCTCGACCTCGTCGCCACCGACGATGATTCGGGTCGGGCCGTCGTACCCGGCGGTGCGCATGATGTCCTCCTCGCCGCCACGGGTGCCGGTGGGTAGCAGGCTCTGCCCGGCGCGGCGGACAGGACCCAGGTAGCGGGTGACCAGCGCATCGATACCGTCCCACGGCGGGCGCGGGTGCGGGAGTTCGTCGTCGCCTTCGACGCCGCGATGCGTGGTGGCACCGACATGGACCCAGGCTCCACCTGGCTCCAGCACGTCGCGCATCCGCTCGGCGACGAGTGCCTGCTTCATCCAGTGGAACGACTGCGCGAACGTGACCACCCGGAAGCTGCCCAGCTCCGGCGAGATCTCCTCGGCCAGGAGCTTCCGCCACCGGATGTTGGTGATCCCGGCTCGCTCGGCGCGACCGGCCGCCACCGCGACCATGTCACCGTCCGCGTCGACACCGATGGCCTCTTCGAACAGCGGCGCGAACAACAGGGTCAGCGGTCCCGGGCCGCACCCCACATCGAGCAACCGGCCGCTGCCGTCGAGCCCGAGCTCGTCGCGCACCGCGTCCGCAAGCCCAACGGGGTAAGCCATCCGGCCGACCGCGTAGTGCTCGGCACTACCGGCGTACAGGCTCTCGTCCCAGGTCCAGTTCCACTCGCCGGTGTCCACCGCTCGAGACTAATCGAGGAGTGGTGACCACGCGACTGTGATTCGCTGGAGCGATGGGCTCAGGTCGTGTGAATCGGCACCGGGCGAACGCCCAGCGAGCGGACCGAGTCGTCGAGCAGCTGGTTGCCTCGGGCATCGATGGTGCAGCGCGCCGGGTCCGGGTTGCCGGACGGCACGTCCTTGACGCCGACGACGAGGTCGTCGACGAGGTTGGCCGGGAGCTGGTTCAGGTAGGTTGCCGCGGCCGCCACGCATTCGTCCGGTGTCGGTCGGCGGGTGCTTCCGGTGGCGACGTACTCTCGCGAATGCAGTTGTGAGCAGTTCACCGCACTCTGGGTCCGGCGGTCGAAGCAGCGCCGCCAGCCGGCCGCAGTCCCCTGCTGCAGGACGTTCTGAGCCGATCCCATCTGATCGTCAGCCGTCTGCACGGCGCAGCCTCCGCCCGGCGCCGTGACACCTCGAGCCGTGACGACGTCGATCGCCGGCGAACCACCCAGGAACCGTACGACCGTCGCCTGATCGCAGTTCGTTGCTCCCAGCAACTCCTCGAACCGATGCTTCTCCCGGCAGTCGACTGGTTGCCGCGAAGCAGCCCAGCACCGAGGCCCGGCAGGAGTCGTCGCCGCCGGACTGCTCGTCTGTCCGGTGCCGGCCGACGATCCTGCTCCGGCCGAGGACGGAGCGATGCTCGGGGCGGCCGGAGTCGGCGGCGGCTCCGACACCGGGACGTTGCCAAGGATCATCACGACAATCGTCAACGCGTAGCACCCGGCGGCACCGATCGCCGGGATCAGACGCATCCGCCTGTGACGCGACCACATCCTGTAGGCCAGCAGCACAGCACCTGCTCCCAGCACGATCAGCACGACGGCGGTGACCTGTGCCCAAATCGCGTTGGTGCCGTCGATCACCGACGGCACCCCGAGCGCAACCGGCAGGCCGGCCGACGCGACGAAGGGCCAGAGCTTCGTCGCGTCGCCGGAGGTGGGCTGCGTGTTCAGGACAGCACCATGTTCATCAGCACCGCCTCCACCTCACCGCTCCCGCAGCCGTCGGAGTCCTTCAGCGACAAGATGATCTTGAGCGCGTTCACCTTCTGTACCGGCAGGTCGAAGGCCGCGATCTGGTTCAGCTTCACGGTCTTCTGGTCGATGTACTGACTGTTGCCATCGACGCGAACCTGCAGGATCTGCTCCGAGCTCTCGGACGAGTTGCTCTCGCCGAACTCGAGCTTGATCTTGCTGAAGTTGTTCGCCAGCCGAAGCTCGAGAACCTGGCCGTACGAGTCTCCGCAACCGTTGAGGACGCCGCCGATCCCCGTCGCCTGTTTGCGGTCAGCGACGTCGTACCGGCCGTCGCGCCAACCGTCCGGGGACTTGAAGATGCTGCTCAGCGTCAGCGGGCGGTTGGCAGCCTCCGGCGGCAGCACAGCCGGCTTCTCGCTGTCTTCAGGTTCGCTCGGTTCCTCACTCGGCGGATCAACGGACGGTGTGTCCGTCGGGATTGTTTCGGTTGGTGTGGTCTCGGTTGAGGTCGGGCTTTCGGTGGGTGCCGGTGCGGTGGTCTGGGCTGCGACCGCACCGGTGTCCGGCGAGTCGTCGCCGCAGCCGGTCGCGGCCAGGCCGAGGAGCAGCACCGTAGCCAGGATGCGCAGCTTCATGGCCGCCTCCGGAATGCGTCGGATCCGGCGGACTCGGTCATCCTGGGCAGGACGCCGACCGCGTACGCGATCGCCAGCAGGATCCCCACCGGCAGGAACAACAGGCCGAAGACGAGACCGCTGACCCAGTAGGCGCGGTTCCGGTCGGCTTCGACCCAGGCGTACGACGGGCGTCGTACGGCATCGATCACCGCGGCGATGGTGATCAGGTAGCACACAACGATGAGTGCGGTCAGCATCGGCGTCACACCGTCCGCGGGTAGGCGGTCGCGGGCTTGGCCTGCCAGGACGTCGGCATCGCGTAGACCGCGAACTTCTTCGGTTGCGGCCGGGCGAGCTCGGGTGACTCGGCGAGTTGCCGGAAGCCGGCGAGTTCGTCGTCGGTCAGCGTCTCGTGCGTCGTGCGGTACCGCACAGCGCGCAGCATGATCGCGCGGGCGACTGCGCCCGAGTCGGTCTCCTTGGGCAGATTCAGGTCGACCACGAGCAGCCTGGACGGATCCGCCGTACCGTCGCGAACGACGAGCCGCAGTACCTCCTCGTCGAGCCAGCTCTGCTTCGGGCTGAAGCCGACCGAGATCAGCCACGGGTAGCGGATATGCCCGACCAGCGCGGTGCCACGGCTGCGGCGCGCCGCTCTGAGCTTGCTGACCGCGTTGAGCATCAGCGCTGTACCGGGAGTGCCGACCCAGCCGCCGCCCTTGTCGTACTTCGAACACAGCAGGATCACTCGTGCGTCGGTGATGACCACCTCGGCCCGGATCTCCCGCACCTCGACGACGGTCCGGGCCTTTCCGCCACCAACGTCCCGCACTGCAATCGCCCGCGCCACCAACTGCTGCGCCGAATCCCCGTCCAGCAACTCCTGGTTGACCTTCCCACCCCCATCCAGCCCAGGAAACATCGTCTCGTCCCCCGCCTCCCCCACGCCCCTGACACAGAGCACATCAAACGTCATACATCCCCCCTCATCAGTAGTAGTTCACCCACCCGCCTCAGAAGTTGAGGCCGAGTGGATGGCCGCAGGTGTCCGCGATGGCGATGGTCGCGTTGCGGAGCTCGTTCAGGGTCGTGGACTTGCTCTTCGAGATCTTCTTGATCCCGTCCGCCGACGCCTGCACCGCGGTCGATCCGTCGTACCGCGCCGCCGTGCCGGCCAACTCACCCGCCGCCCGGAACACCCCGTTGTCGCTGAACACACCCCGGTACAACTCGTTGCTGACGGCGTCGAAATCTGTGCAGAGCTCGTCCTTGGTCGCCGGGCCATGGGCGGCACACCCGCTCAGGACCGACAGCACCGCCGCCGTCCCCACCATCCATCGACTGCCGATCTTGTGCCGATTCATCTCTCCCCCTCGCAGCTGTGACTCGGCTGCCGTTCCCCGCACCGACGGTACGGGCCGGCGGGTACGGCGAGGGACCTCCGAACGGAGGTCATTCCCGCTTGAGGTTCGGTCGCTCTGTGTTGTTGACGGTCGCGATTCGGGCGGGCAAGGTATTGCTGCGGCAGGGAACCGCATGGGGGGATGTTGATCGACACAAACAGGCTTCTCGCTGATGCGAGGGCCTCGGTTTCACGCGCGCCAGTGCCTGAGGATCTGGCCTTGGAACGCGGCGCTCCTGATCGCGCACTGGACCGCTTCGCGGCCGTCTACGGCCTCGCCCTGCGGCTCGGCACCGTCGGCCTCGGCGCCATCGCGGCTGTCTTGAGTCTCGCGCCACCGGTCGCACCGCGCTGGCTCGTGCCGGTCCTCGGTGGACTCGCCGTGTGGTGCCTGCTCTTCCTGTCGGTGGTGGTCCGGCACGGACTGACGCACCGCCTGGTCGTTGCCGACAGCCTCATCGTCTGCGCGATCCTCCTACTACAAGGCCATCTGGTCTCAGCCGCCGAGCTTCCGAACAGCTCTGCCTGGCTGCTGCCGATCGCCACCGCCGCGGTCCTGCTGGCTCAACTACGGCTCCGGCCGGCCGTCGGCGTGCCGATCGGCATACTCATCAGCGCCGCCCACACCCTGGGTCAGACACTTGCGACAGACTTCCAGCCGTCGATGCTCATCGGCGCCGGAATCCTGGTGATCCAGACCGGACTGGCGGCAGCCACAGTCCAGCTCGTACGTCGTGCCGGACGCGCCGCCGAGCTCGAGTGTGAGCGCCAAGCCCTGCAGGATCGGGAGGCGCAAGTGGCAGCGGCCCGGCGCGCCGACGAGCGCGAACACTTCCGCCAGCTGCACGACACCGCGCTCGCGACGTTGACGATGGTCGGCTCCGGCTCGGTCCGATCGGGCTCTGCGATCCTGCATGCCCGCGCCGCATCAGACGCCGCGGCACTGCGTGCACTGTCCGCCGGGCCGTCCCGGTCCGATCGGCAGGAGCGGCTCGACGACAGGCTGCGCTCCGTCATCGAGACCGAAGCCGCCGACTTGGACGTTGCCGCTGCGCTGCCCGTGGTGTCCGTCCGCGCCGACGTCGCCGTCGCCATCTCGGCGTGCGTCGGCGAGGCGCTGCGGAACGTCGTACGGCACTCCGGAGTCGACTCCGCCAGTGTCGGAGTCTCGGTCGACCGGGCGGGACGGCTGCGCGTCGACATCCGCGATCGCGGCCGCGGCTTCGACGTACGGGCGATCGGCGCCCACAGCCGCGGTGTGCGGGAGTCGATCCTGGGGCGGATGGCGGACGTCGGCGGAGTGGCCGAGGTCTTGTCGATGCCGGCCGGCGGTACCCGGGTCGTCCTGCGGTGGGGTGACGGTGACCGGCGAGGGTGATCAAGCGGCGAGGATCCGGTCCGGCCTCGCCCGCGCACTGGACATCAGCGTCGTGGTCATCGTCGGCGTCTGGCATGTCGTCTACGTCCTGCCGTCACTCGTCCTCAGCGCCGGGCTCTACCGCGCGGCCGGCGCGGAGCTCGTCGCCTGGGCGCTGCTCGCGGCTCTGTTGGTGCACGGCTCGATCAGGCTGCTGACCGGCCGACCGGCCTTCGCTCACTGGTGGCGGTCGGCGGCGGCGGTGATCGCCGCGGGCGCGCTCGCGGTCTCGATGGTTCCCGGCGACCAGATCACCGGCGCCCCGAACTGGGCCTTCGGTGACGTCGTGCTGATCGGTGTGCTGCTGATGCTGCGCGAGCGGCTGATCGCGTTCGGCGTGGTCTTCCTCGCGAACATCCTGCTGAACCTGTCGGTCCTGCTGCTCACCGACCATCACATCGACCTGACCGTCATCGCGCGCTTCCTGGTGATCGCCTGCGCGGGCGGCATACTGGTCCCGTCGGCGGTGCTGCTCGCGGCGCGCGCGCTCGACGACGCGGCCGCGGTGGCGGGATTCGCGACGGCGCAGCGAGCCGAGTCGAGCGCGGACCGCGAGGTCGCCGACGCACTCCACGAAGCTCGCAGAGACCGCTACGAGTCGCTCCGCGGCCAGGTCGCGCCGCTGCTCGACGGCCTCGCGGACGGGTCGCTCGACCCGGATTCTCCCGACGTACAGCGCCGCTGCGCGATCGAGGCAGCCCGGCTCCGGCGGCTGTTCGCTGAGTCCGACGACGTACCGGATCCGTTGCTGCACGAGGTGCGCGCCTGCGTGAACGTCGCCGAGCGCCGCGGCGTACTGGTCGAGCTCGCGACGGCCGGCCCGTTGCCGGAGCTCCCACTCGAGGCCCGCCGCATCCTCACCGAGCCGGCGATCGAAGCACTCGTCGCGTCGAGCACCTGGGCCCGCGTCACGGTGTACGGCGGCCCGGGCGAAGTGATCGTATCGGCGGTCGGCGACCAGGCCGGACGACCGGATCCCGTGTGGCTGGAGGCCAGATGGCAGCATCAGTGACGGTGGCCGTGGTCGACGATCACCCGGTGGTGATCGAAGGCGTCCGGACCTGGATCGGCCAGGACGCGGCTGCTCGGGTCCGGATCGTCTCGGCCGGACCGGACCTCGACGCGGCGGTCAACGGCGCCGGTCGGCACGCGGACGTGATCCTGCTCGATCTCGAGCTCGAGGGGCGGCTGATGATCGACGCGATCGCCGGACTCGCCGACGGCGGACGCCGTGTCATCGTGTTCTCCCAGCACTCCGGCGAGGAGATGGTGCGCGCCGCCCTCGACGCCGGAGCCATTGCCTACGTCACCAAGCAGGAGGGGCCACGCCACCTGGTCGACGCCATCGTTGCGACCGGGCACGATCGGCCCGCCGTACCTCCGGCGATGGCCGGTGTGATGGTCGCCGATCAGCGACCCCGGCTCGCGCCGCAGGAACGGACGGCGTTGCTGCTCTGGTTCCAGAGCCGGTCGAAGGCCGCGGTGGCCGAGCGGATGGGAATCCGCGAGACGACGGTGAAGCAGTACATCGACCGAGCACGGATCAAGTACGGGCAGGTCGGTCGGCACGCGGCAGGCAAGGCGGCCTTGCTCGCCCGCGCCATCGAAGACGGCCTGGTCCGCCCGGACGAGATCGATGACCTCTAGCCCACCAGGCTCCGCAGGCCGGCGAGCTTGCCGGGGAACTCGGTGAGCAGCTTCGTGACGGCCTGCTCGGGGTCGGTCATCCAGCGGGCGGCCGGGATGTCCCCGAGGCAGACCAGGACATGCTCGAACAGGACGTGGAGGTCGTGGCGGGACTCGCTCAGGAAGAGGTCTTGACCGGGCCAACTCACGTCGCCACCTGCAGCTGTGTACGCCGTCAGGATGCTCGTGATCGGCTCTTGCCGACCGGCCGCGAAGATGTAGGCGACGCGGGCGGCCTCCAGGGCAGCGCTGTCGACGCGGACACTGTCCCAGTCGACCAGGACCGGACCATCCTCGGTGATCAAGAGGTTGTGGGTCTTGAAGTCGCCATGGGTCACGACACAGTCCGGCGCGAGCTCGCAGACGTTCTGGATGCGGTCGGTCAGGTCGAGGATCAGAGGCAGCCGGTCCCACGCCAGGTCCGCCCACTCCTTGCCGCGCTCCTGCGCCGCCGTGAACCACTTCTCCCAGTCGGCGCGCGGGCGGAGCGCCGTACGCCACCAGTCCGGTAAGCCGGACGCGCCCAGCGGTTGCAACTGGTGGACCGTGGCCATGGTGCGGCCGAGCCACTCGGTGATGTCGTCGTCGGGGGCCGGCGGGCGATTCTCGATCCAGCGGTAGACGCGGAAGAGACGCTCGTTGATGCGGGTGATCCAGCCGAGCACAGGATCGACCGGGGCGATCGGCTCGGCCTGGTCGACCCCCGCGGCCAGCGCCCGGTTCTCGAACGCCATCGCCACTGCGAGCTGATCGGTCAGACCGCCGGGCGTGAACTGAGCGGTCGAGGACCAGTACCCCTTCACGAAGTAGCTGCCGGTCACAGTCTCGAGCCGCCACGTGTCGGTGTCGCCGCGTCGTACCAGGATCAGCTCGCCGACTGGCTCCCCCAGTGCGAAGGCTTCGCCGATCACGTCAGCGGTCGGTGCGTACATGTCCTCACCAACGTCTCCGGTCGACCCATCGTGCCCGGACGGCGGGCCGAGTGCGACTGGCTGACTGCGGCCGGTGAACGATGGGTTGCCGCGACAGAAAACTGTCCAGGAGTACTTCGATCCGGGCGGGTTGGCGTCGTAGGCTGCGTGGCAGCGCACCGTCTGGGCGCCGCAGGGGGGAACTGCTATGAGTGAGTTTTGCCTGCCTTCGGGCGTGGGGAAGCTATGAATCCGCTGGGGCGGATGCTGGTGTGGATCTCCGGCGCATCGGCCGGACTCGGGGCGGCGTTGGCAGCGACGATTCCGTTCGAGGCGGATCTGATCGACATCTCCCGGCGCGGCGGGACGCCGGGTGCGTTTCACGTGGCGGTGGATCTGGCCGATCCGGCGTCCTGGCCGGTGGTGGCCGACGATTTCGATCGGCGGCTGTCCAGGTTCGACGGGGACACGGTGGTGTTCATCCACAACGCCGGCACGCTGGCCCCGCTGGGGCCGGCCGGCCGGGTCGACACCGAGGAGTACACGCGCAACGTGCTGCTCAACTCAGCCTCGGCGCAGGTCCTCGGCCAGGCGTTCCTGCAGGCGGTCGCCGAGAAGCCGTACAACCAGCACCTGATCATGGTGTCCTCGGGCGCGGCCAAGCACCCGCACGAAGGCGAGTCGAGCTACTGCGCCGGCAAGGCCGCGATCGACCAATGGGTGCGAACGGTCGGGCTGGAGCAGGACCGCCGAAGTCCGGGCTGCCGGGTGATCTCGGTGTCACCCGGCGCCGTCGACACCGCTATGCAGGCCGAGCTGCGAGCCACCACCGAAGAGCAGGTGCCGGACGCCCGGCGCTTCCGCGAACTGGATGCACAGGGCCTACTCGCCAAACCGGAGGACGTCGCCCGGTCCATCTGGTCGCTGCTCGACCGCGATCTACCCAACGGCACCGTGCTCCATATCAGCGACGTCACCTGACGACTGCACCGAGCGGGCCAGCCGGTGCACCTGGGGACGGGTCGCCGGGTACAACTCGCCGTACGTCTGGAAGAGGGTGGCATAGACGGACGCCGTCGACGGATCTGGCTGGATCGTGTGATCCAGCCGGGCCCAGTCCGTCTCCGGTGGCACGAGACCGACCCCGATCGCCGCGAGCAGTGCATCGCCGTACGACGCTCCGATCGTCTCTGTGGGCACCTGCTGGACCAGACCACTCACATCACTCACGATCTGCGTCCACAGTCCGCCCTGCGTGCCGCCACCGACCGCGACGATGCGGGTCGGCCGCCCAGCCGCTTCCTCGAAGGACTCCACGATCTGCCGCACACCACAAGCGATTCCCTCGTACGCCGCCCGCAGTAGATGGCCACGCCGGTGGCGCAGAGTCAGTCCGGCGATCACGCCACGCGCGAGCGGGTCGTAGATCGGTGTCCGCTCCCCGCTGAAGTACGGCAACATCACCAAGCCCTCGCTCCCCGCGGGAACCGCGGCGGCCTCGGCGACCAGCGTCTCGAACGGCACGCCACCGGTCAGGTCCTGCAGCCAGGTGGTGATTGTGCCGGACGTCGCCATCCCCGCAGCCAGTGTGTGGGTTGACTGCTCGACCCCAGAGGTCGTCCAGAGCCCGCGCACACTCGTCGGCGCAGTCAACACCTGCACGAAGAACATGGTGGAGCCGTACATCAGCATCAGGTCGCCAGGACGTCGTACGCCGACGCTGAAGGCCTCTGCCCACGCGTCGACTGTGCCTGCGACGACCGGAGTCCCTTCGGCGAGTCCAGTCGCCGCAGCCGCGGCCGCATGGACCACTCCGACCTGGTCCGAGGGCCACACCAAGCGCGGCAGTGCCAGACCTGGCAGCACCTGCTCAACCCAGTCGGTCGCCCAGTCCTGCGTGTGGATGTCGTAGAAGGGGTCGCACTGGCTGGCGGTGTGGTGGTCGAGCACCCACTCACCGGTCAGCCGAGCCACGACGTACGTGTGCGCGCTGAACCACCGGTCCTGTGGTCGCCACGCCTCGCCGGCCTCCCGGCGCAACCACACCAACTTCGGACCGATCGCCTGGCTGGACAGGTCCTTGCCACAGCGTCGCAGGATCGCGTCCGCGCCGAGCTGTGTGGTGATCTGGTCGATCTCCACCGTCGCGCGGGTGTCGACGCCGTACAGGACGGCCGGCCTTCGCGGGCGGAGTTGCTCATCGGTCTGGACGACGCATGGTCCGAGGCCGGAGACGCAGACGGCCTCGATCCGGTCGTCCGGATGCGTCGAGGTCAGCTCGCTCAGCACCTCCGCGACGTCACCCCACCAGTCGCGTTCGGCGTCCATCTCGGCCCAGCCCGGCCGCGGCAGATCCGGGGCGTGGTCTCGTCGCGCGACGGCTCGTACCGTCCCGTCGATGGTGGTCAGGACGGCCTTGGTACTGCCGGTGCCGATGTCGACTCCGATGACGAGGTTCACGCCTCCACCCTGCGTCGCTCCGGCGCCACGGTGCAAGACGGTACCTGGCGACCACCGGCCGACTCTGATCTTGTTGGCTCCATGAGTTCAGTGGAACTGGATGCCCGGGGCATCCGCATCGACGGCGAACCGCGGGTCGTGCTGTGTGCGTCCCTCTTCTACTTCCGGCTGCCCCGGGAGCAGTGGCGGGCGCGACTCGACCAGGTCCGGGCCTCGGGGTACACCTGCATCGACGTGTACCTGCCGTGGAACTTCCACGAGCTCGCGCCCGGCCGGTGGTCGTTCGAGGGCCGGCGTGATGTCGCTGCCTTCCTGGACCTCGCCCAGGAGGCCGGGCTGCACGTGATCGCCCGGCCCGGGCCGTACATCTGCTCGGAGTGGGACGGCGGCGCGCTCCCGGCCTGGCTCGGGCTCGACCCGTCGCTGCGGATCCGCGACAACCAGCCCGGCTTCCTGGCCGCCGTGACGGCCTGGTTCGACCAGGTGCTGCCGATCCTGGCCGCTCGCCAGCACGGCGCTGGTGGCTCCGTGATCATGGTTCAGCTGGAGAACGAGTTGGACTTCTTCGACTGCGACGACCGGCCCGGGTACATCACCGCGCTGCGGAACCAGGCGGTTGCCCACGGCATCACCGTGCCGCTGATCGCCTGCGCCGGCCAGGGTGACCTGTTCGGTGCCACTGGCAACGTCGCGGACGTCGTACCGGCGTGCAACTTCTACCCGAACGACGACTCGCCGGACATCGAGGCTGAGGTACGCCGGTACGCGGACCTGCTCTCGGATCGCGCGCTGCCGTTGCTGATCACCGAGACAAACCGGCGGCATCGGACCCTGCGGCGGCTGCTGGCCAGTGGTGCGTCGCTGCTCGCGCCGTACCTGCAGGCATCGGGCTGGGACTTCGGCTACACCCCGTCGAGCGGGAACTGGGGTAAGCCGGGCAACTTCATGAGCCATGGCTACGACTTCGGCGGGTACGTGTCGTCGACTGGAGTGGAGCGGCCCGAGTACGCCGAGGCGCAGTTGCTCGGGCGTGTGATCGATGCACTGGGATCGCGGCTGGCGCTGGCGACACCCGGGGCGCCCGTTGAGGTGACGACCGACTTCCCGACCAGCTCGGCACCGGCGGCGTTGGACCTGGATGGCGGTGGACAGGTGGTCGCCGTACCGAATCTCGGCCGCAGCGATGGGCGAGCGCTGGTCAACGGGGTATCGGTGGCGGTCGCGGCGGACTCTTGTCCGTTGATGCTGATCGACGTCCCGCTGGGAGACACGATGTTGACCTTGGCGTCGGCGGATGTGGTGGAGCTGGCGAACGACGGCCTGGTGTTCTGCTCGGCGGTACCGGTGACTGTTGTCATTGGCAACAGCCCGGTGGAGATCGCGGTCGGGTCGACCGAGCTCGTCGACGGCGTCAGCGTCACCGTGCAGCCGCGAGCTGCCGTGGTGCCTCCTGAGAATCCTTCGTCGCAAGAGGTTTCCGCTGTGCGACGACGGACCACGGCAGCACCGGAGACACCAGCGGGCAAGCACGAGCTGGCGCCGACGCTGGAGTCGCTCGGCGTCTATCGCGGGCGGGGGATCTACACCGCCACGGCCGCGCTGACCAACGAACTGCTGCTCGTGGGTGCGGCCGACATTGTCGACCTGTCGATCGGCGGCCGGCTTCATACGTTCGCAGGATTCGGCGCGACCCGGCGGATCGACGTTCGCGGGCTCACGGGCGAGATCCGTGCCACCGTGGAGATCTGGGGTCACGCGAACTTCGACGACGCCCGCTTGCCGGCACTCCGGCTCGGCGCGCTGCGTGGTCTGGGCAGTCTCTGGACGGTCGTCGGAACCGAGGACATCTCGGCGTTGTGGACGGTCGAGGGCCACTGGGCGGGCGACCCTGCGCCGACGCGAGTACTCACTGGGTGGAGCAGCACTCGTGTGGGTACGCCGGTCACCTACACGCGACGCATCTCCGCCGAGACCACGACCGCTCTGCACCTGCACGGCGCCCACGTGCCGGTCGACGTGTCCGTGGACAACGGTGAGCCGATCACGGTCCACGCCGAGAATCCTTGGATGCTGCTGCGGGCCGGGACCAAGCAGATCTCCGTCACCGTGCCGCATGACCCGAGCGGTGGGCGTCTCCGCGCCGAGCTGCTCAGTCTGGAGCCGGTGACGGGCTGGACGTGTGCTGTGCAGGACGACGAGTTGCTGACTGCCTTTGCCGGTCGCGGTGGGCCGGGGCAGGACGTCGTACTGCCGCTGGCTGTGCGGCTGGGTGAGGAGGCGTGGCTCGAGGTGGATCTGCCGGCCTCCGAGACCGGCTATCTGCTCCGCCCGGAAGGTGTGCAGGTGCGGGTGACCGCGTGGTCGTCCGGCGAGTGCATCGGGCGGGTGTGGACAGGCGAACGCCCGGCCTTCGCCGGCGGAGATCCTGACGTGCTGTGGATCCCGCCGCGTTGGGCCGGGCTCACGCTGCTCGTGACCGGAGTGGCCGGTCCAGCTGATCCGGAACTGCGCCGTCTCAGGCTCGACTCGGCAACCTAGGCAGCCTTGGCGAATTGGGTGGTGTAGAGCTCGGAGTAGAGGCCGCCCGCAGCCAGGAGTTGGTCGTGGGTGCCGCGTTCGCGGATCCGGCCCTCGTCCAGGACGAGGATGACGTCGGCGTTGCGGATCGTCGACAGCCGGTGCGCGATCACCAGCGACGTACGCCCGACCAGCGCGTTGGCGAGCGCGGCCTGGACCGCAGCCTCGGACTCGGAGTCGAGGTGGGCCGTCGCCTCGTCGAGGATGACGATCGACGGAGACTTGAGGAGCAGCCGGGCGATCGCGAGACGCTGGCGTTCACCACCGGACAACCGGTAGCCACGGTCGCCGACCACGGTGTCGAGGCCGTCGGGCAGGCTGTTCACCAGGGTCGCGATCTGGGCGGCCTCGAGTGCCGTCTGCAGCTCCGCCTCGGTTGCCTCCGGGCGGGCGAGCAAGAGGTTGGCGCGGATCGTGTCGTGGTACATGTGCGAGTCCTGGGTCACCACGCCGATGACGGATCGCAGTGAGCTCTGGGTCACCTCGCGGACGTCCCGCCCACCGACCAGGATGGCGCCGTCGGTCACGTCGTACATCCGGGACACCAGGGACGAGAGCGTGGTCTTGCCGGCGCCGGACGGACCGACAACGGCGACCATCTGGCCGGGTTCGACGGTGAAGCTGACGTCCTTCAGGACCTCTTCGCCGGTCTCGGCGGACAGCGTTGCGACCGACTCCAGCGAGGCGAGCGACACCTCCGCGGCCGACGGGTAGTGGAACGAGACGTGGTCGAACTCGATCGACGGTTCGACCGTCGGCGGCAGTTCCTTCGCATCCTTGCGGTCGGCAACCATCGGCGGGAGGTCGAGCACCTCGAGGACGCGCTCGAAGCTGACCAGCGTGGTCATGACGTCGACCTGGAGATTGGAGAGTGCGGTCAGCGGGCCGTACAGCCGGGTGAGGTAGGCGGTCAGCGCAACGACAGTGCCGATCCCGAGCGCCCCTTCGACCGCGAAGACCCCGCCGACGCCGTACACCAGGGCGACCGCAAGGGCCGCGACCAGGGTGAGCGAGACGCGGAAGACTCCGGCGTACATCGAGGTGGTGACGCCGATGTCGCGCACCCGCGCGGCCTTGCCGGCGAAGTCACGGGACGAGTCCTGCGTCCGGCCGAACACCTTGGCCAGTACGGCGCCCGCGACGTTGAAGCGCTCGGTCATCGTCTGGGCCATGGTCGCGTTCAGCCGGTAGGTCTCGGCGGTCGCCTCGCGCAACCGGCCGGCGATCAGCCGTGCGGGCAGCACGAACAGCGGCAGCAGGACGAGGGCGAGCAGAGTGATCTGCCACGACATGACGAACATGGCGCCGAGCACGAGAACGACGCTCAGCACGTTGCTGACCACGTTCGACAGAGTTGAGGTGAACGCCTGCTGGGCGCCGAGGACGTCGCCGTTCAGGCGCTGGATCAGCGCACCGGTCTGGGTGCGGCTGAAGAAGGCGACCGGCATCTGCTGGACGTGATCGAACACGGCAGTGCGCAGGTCGTAGACGAGTCCTTCGCCGATCCGGGACGAGAACCAGCGCTCCGCCAGCGTGATCGCGCTGTTGGCGATGGCGAGCAGCGCAACCACGAGGGACAGCCACACCACCACCTGGGCATCGCCCGGGACGATGCCGCGGTCGATGATCGCGCGGAAGAGCAAGGGGGTGACGGCGCCGGTACCGGCGTCGAAGGCGACGAGGACGAGGAACACGGCCAGAAAGCCGCGGTAGGGACGGGCGAACGTCATGATGCGGCGCAGGGTGCCCGCAGTGAGCTTGTGGTGGCGGACGGAGGAGTCCTTCAGCAGCGATCGCATGGCGCGACCGCCGCCGGCTCCCGCGCCCGGAAGTCCGGAGATCTGTGACATCTGAGCCTTTCGGTCGGGGACGACATATACTGAGGCTAACTCACTATGAGCTAAACTCACAAGTCCCCTACATCCCGGCTCACCACTAGGCTCAGTTCGTGCACGCACCGGAAGACACCGCTGAACAGATCGCGGCCCTGCTCGAGGGCATCGTTCGCCGTCAGCGCCGCGCGACCAAGGACGGCGTGGGTGAGAGCGTCACCCACGGCCAGTTCCGGGTGCTGCGCACCCTCGACCAATCCGATCAGGCCCTCCGCCTGAGCGAGCTGGCGACCCGGCTCGGCATCGTCCCGCGCTCCGCGACCTCCGTCGTCGACGACCTGGAGGCCGCCCACCTGGTCGCCCGCCACCCGGACCCGGGCGATCGCCGCGCCACCCTGGTCACCCTCACCCCCGCCGGCACCGAGGTCCTCACCACGATCCGCCGCACCCGCCGCGACGCCATGGTCACCCTCGTCGCCCGCCTCACCCCAGAAGAACAATCCACCCTCCACCAACTCCTCACCCGCCTCGCCCAGGACTGACCACCTACTCGTGGGAAGCGCCGAGGTGGGTCAGGACGGCGAGGACCCGGCGGTTGTCGTCCTGGGTCTCGGGGAGGGAGAGTTTGGTGAAGAGGTGGCGGACGTGGGCTTCGACGGTGCGTTCGCTGAGGTACAGGCGTTTGGCGATGCCGGTGTTGGTGAGGCCTTCGGCCATCAGTTCTAGGACCTCGCGTTCGCGGTCGGTCAGCGCGGTGAGCGGATCGCCCTCACGGCGGCGGGCGATCAGGCCGGCGACGACCTGGGGGTCGAGGGCTGAGCCGCCTCGGGCCACCCGTTCCGCCGCGGCGAGGAACTCCCCGACGTCGAGCACGCGGTCCTTGAGCAGGTACCCGAACCCGCCGAGGGACACGAGCTCGACCACGTGCGCCGTCTCGATGTGCTGAGACAGCAGCAGTACGCCGATCTCCGGGTGCGCGGCCTTCAGCTCCTGCGCCGCCCGGGCACCTTCGTCGCTGAACGTCGGGGGCATCCGGATGTCCGCCACGACAAGATCCGGCCGGTACGACGTCACCGTGGCAAGCAACCGGTCCGCGTCTCCGAGGGTCTCCACCACCTGGTGACCACCGTCGACGAAGAGCATCGCCAGCCCTTCCCGGAGCAGGACCTGGTCCTCCGCGATCACGACCCGCATGGCAGTTCCGCGACGAGGGTCGTACCGGCGCCCGACCGGCTCTGGATGCGGAAGGTGCCACCAAGAGCGGCGACTCGATCGGCCAGACCGGTGAGTCCGGTACCGTCCCGGGCCGCTGCGCCGCCGCAGCCGTCGTCGTCGACCGTCACGACCAAGTGGTCGCCGTCGCGACAGGCCCTCAGGGCCACGCGAGTCGCCTCGGCGTGTTTGACCGCGTTGGTGAGACCTTCACAGCAGATGAAGTAGGCGGCTGCCTCGACACCGGCATCGAGTCGCTCGGCGGGCACCTCCACGATCACGGGCAAAGGCGCCCGGCGTGCGAGGTCTTGACACGCAGGCCGCAGGCCGGAGTCGAGCTGCGTTGGCGGCAGACCGCGGGCGAGCTCGCGCAGCTCGTCGATCGCGACGCTCACCTCCGCGACCGCGCCGTCGAGGGTCGACCCGGCCGCCGCCGGCGACGACCCGAGCTGATGTTGCGCGTGCCGGAGTGCGAGACCGATGGACACCAGCCGCTGTTGAGCACCGTCGTGCAGATCGCGTTCGATCCGGCGGCGCTCGGCGTGGCCGGCGGCAACTATCCGCGCCCGCGACGCCTTCACCTCGGTCAGCTGCAGCCGCAGTTCGGCGCGCAGCCGAGCGATCTCGACGGCCAGCCCACTGTCTTCGACGACCCGGCGGAGCAGCTCCGGCCCGAGGCCGGCGGGACTGTCGTGCAGTACGACGCCGATCCGCTGATCGCCACGCTCGAGGATGATCCTGGCCCGGCCGTCCTCGACATCGCGGTCGGCACCGTCCAGGTCGACGTACCGCCGGCTCTCCGGCAGGAAGACGAACAGGTCGAGGCCGGGATCGGCGAGGATCTCGCGCAGCACGGTCCGCACCTCCTCTGGCGCCCGGCGGCCGGACCGGACGGCGTCGAGGAAGTCCGCCATCCGGTGCAGGGCGTCGTACCGGGACCGGTTGAAGCGGCGGTCGACCAGGTCCTGGAGGCGTCCGCGCAACGGCCGGAACAGCATCGCGCACACGACCGTCGCCGTCGCCGTGGCCCAGGCCGAACCGCGGCCCAGCAAGGTGCCGAGGGCAACGATCACCACCAGGTACGTCGCAGCCAGCAGAACCGTGAGTACGACGTACGCGACCGTTCGGCTGATGAACAGATCGATGTCGTAGAGGCGGTAGCGCAGGATCGCCGCCCCGGCGGCAAGCGGCAGCGCGGACAGCACCAGCGCGGCGAGGACTCCGGCCAACGGGGTGACGTACCAGAGCACGAACGTGATCGGCAGGACGATGCCGGCCACGCCCGCGGCCAGCGCGAACCATTTGAGCTGCTGGCGTTCCGTACCGCTGGAACGCCGGAAGCGAACCGCCAGCGATCCGGCCGCTGCGAGCAGCGAGCCGATGAAGAGTGGCATTCCGACGGCAAGGAAGACGCCGGTCGGCAACGAGTCGGTCGCCCACGGGTTGCGGCCGGTGGCGAAATCACGGCCGCGGTCCGGGCTCAGCGACCAGCCGAGCCCACTGAGCACGAGACCGGCCGCCCCGAGCCATGCGACGTAACGCCAGCGCGGACTCAGCAGCCGGCCGGTCGGGAACAGCAGGAAGGTGAGTGTCCAGCCGTATCCGCTGGGCAACCAGTTGATCGCGGCGATCCCGTCGCCGATGGCCCCACCCGGCCAGCCCTCGGCCGCGGCCCGCAAACCCCAGCCCTGGGCGAGATCCGCCGCGACCGCGTTCAGCAGACCGAATCCGCAGAACAGCCAGCCGATCGGGTTCTCCGGCCGGCGCCGGGCGATGACCGCGCCGACACCGACGGTGGTGAGGCCGAACACGGCGTACACGAGCGTGTCGTAGACGGGTTCGAGGCGCCAGGACAGGACGACCGCGGTGATCTCCACGATCACGGTCGTACCGAACAGCAGCGCCGGCAACAGCCGGCCGCGCCGGGCACCCACGCCACCATCGTGGCAGCGCACGGCGGTCCCGCCAACAGTGCTGGCACTGACGCGGATCCGCGCAGCGGCTCGCGTACTGGCGCCGATGCGCGGGAGGCAGGTCGATTCCTAGCGTCGAAGCATCGGAACTCCTTCGAGAGGTGGGAATCATGGACAAGTCAGTGATCCGCCCGTTCGCGGCGGCAGGGCTGGCCGGTGCCGTCCTGACGACGGTGGCCGGCATCGCGGTGGAGGCAGTCATCAAGCCCACGTCCGACGTACCGGACACCATGTGGAGCTACCCCTGGTGGAGCGACGCGCTGGCGCCGGTATCGATCGTGTACGCCGGGTTCCACCTGCTGGTGCTGCTCGGAATGATCGCAGTCGCCCGGAGCGTCAGCCGGCGCGCGGCACGGACCGGAACGACGCTGGCGGTGATCGGAACCTTCGTTCTGCTCCTGGCGGAGTTGGCGTCGATCCCGTTCGCGGACCAGCGCGCCGACGACACCGGGCCGCAGATCGTCGGAGGGACGTTCGCCTTCGGCGCGGTACTGACCGCGGTCGGCCTGACTGTCGCCGGGGTGTCCATCCTGCGATCGGGGCTGTGGGACGGATGGCGGCGGTACGTCGCCCTGGCCGCCGGAGTCTGGTCCTTCGTCCTGATCGGCCTGACCATGACCAGTGCTCTGGCCGCCGCGGTCGCGATCTACGGCGTCACGCTGAGCCTGCTGTTCTTCGCGGTCTACACCACGCCAACGCAGCCGGGCGACCGTCCCAGCCGCCTCCGCGCGCACGTCGAGCAGTAGCCGACCGGAAGCTGCGTGGATTGAGGACTTTGCTCAATCCACGCGGCGTGCGTCGTCCGTCCTGCTTGGCTGAACGCATGCGTACACCGACAACATCGCCGGCTGAAGCCGCGCGATTGATTCGTGCGGACCAGCGGTTGTTACTGGATCGGATCGACGGACTGAGCGAGGCCGAACTGCGGGCGCCGTACCGAGTGACTGCCGGGCCGCTCGGACACTTCTGCGATTCACTGCACGACCTGACCGCACACGTTCTGATGTGGGACGAGATCAACCTCGCCGTGCTCTGCGACGCCAAGGCCGGGCGGCTGCACTGGAGCCTCGACCGGCGGTGGGAGACGGCGGAGATCGGCAGCGCCCTCAACGTCGGCGGCGTCGAGGCTGGCCGGCACATCCCCTCCGACCTGCTCCTGCACCGCTTCCACAGCGTCGGCGCGGCGCTCCTCGCCGAGATCGAGCAGTACGACGAGGCCTCGTGGGCGGATCCTTCGACTGGCGGTGGGTTCGGCGGCGGTATCGGTGCTTTGGCCGAGTATGTCTGCACCACCCCGGACGGTTTCCTCTTCGCGCATGCGGCTCGTCACCTCACCCCGGCGGCGGTGCCGGCGTGAGTACCATTGCCGAGGGCATCGAGATCGTGGATCTGCCCGCATTCAAAGCCGAGACCGACGCACTGCTCGAGCGCTTCGCTGCCGAACCGGCCGGTCCCGAGCTCGATCCGTACCAGGCGCTGCTGCTCGATCGGCAGGAGCTCCCCGACCCAGAGCTGGCCGGCGAGCGAGACCAACGCACCAGTGCCGACGACGTCACCATCGACCTTCCCGGGCGCACACTGCAAGCGCGGATCTATCGCTTCGCGGCCGGGCCGAGGCCCGTGCTGTTGTGGTTGCACGGCGGCGGGTTCATCGGCGGCGACCTGCGTGACATCGAGTACGCGACCTCCGGGATCGCTGCCGCAGGCAACGTCATCGTTGTTTCACTCAACTATCGCCTCGCACCCGAAGATCCTTTCCCTGCAGGGCTCCACGACGTCCGCGACACCTTGGGCTGGTTGCGCGATCACACCGCCGACCTCAACGGTGACGGCCGGATCGCGGTCGGCGGTCAGAGCGCGGGCGCCGCGCTTGCCGCTGGTGCTTGCCTGCTTGCACGGGACGACGGCCAGCCACTCCCCGACCGGCAGATCCTGTGCTACCCCAGCCTCGACCACGACCAGGACACCGAGTCGGTGCGCCTCTTCGACGGCACGTTCCTCAGCATCGCCGCCGACCGGTGGTCCGCACAGCAGTACTTCCCGGACGGCGAGTTGCCGGCGACCGCCGTACCGCTGCGTGCTGAAACGCTGGCAGGCTTACCGCCCGCGCTCCTGCTCGGGGCAGGGTGTGATCCGCTCCGGGACGACGCCCGTAACTATGCGACTCGTCTCGCCCAGGACGGCGTACCCAACCGGTTGGTCGAGTATGCCGACACCATGCATGCGTTCCTGAACTTCCCCGCCGTACTGTCCGCCGGCCGACACGCGGTGGAGCTCATCGGAGCCGACCTGCGGACGGCGTTCAGTGCACGCCGTTCATGAGCCGCCGGATCGGCTTCACCGCGCCGAGCATCACCACGACCGCGGCATAGAACAGGGTTCGTTCCGAACCGAACACCCGGTCCGCGAGCCAGGCCCCGAGGATCGTGGACAGGTAGACGAGACCGCCGTACGCACCGACGATGCTGGTGGCGGTCGTCTCGCTGATACCGAGTCCGCCCTGGTCGGCGGGGTAGTACAGGTAGATGAGCAGGATGCCCTGGATGCCGTAGAACGAGAACCGCTCCCACAGTTCGACCCCGCTCCCCCAGGTCTGCGGTCAGTGCTCGGCGCGATGCGTGAAGAACCTGGCCGGATCGCCGGCCGCGCGCGGACCGGAAGCGAGCCAGGCGGCGAACGCCTCGGGCTGCCGTCGCTCGAGCTCGTCCAGATACGCCCGGCGGACGTCGGCCACCCCGAGTCGCAGCTCGCGCCCGGTCGAACTCTGCAGTTGCTTGAAGCTCCGCCGCCATGCCAGGCAGAGCTCTTCGTCGGTCAGGTCGCGCACCGTGGGCTGTACGACATCCAGCTGCACGATCGTTGCCTCGTCGATCGACTCTACTTCGGGATACCGCCCCGTTTCCGGTTCCCGCGCCAGTTTCGGCATCGGCCAGATTCGTACGACGATCGGCGGCGATGTGGCGACCAGGAGTGCTAGCAGGACCAGCGTCTCGGCTCCCACTGCCGCGGCGTACCCGCAGATGGCCAGGACCAACAGCCCACCGAGCCCGGCCCAGCGTGGCGCCGCGCGGATCAGCTCCGCGGCCGGCAACTCGCGCGCCAGCCCGAAGCTGACATAGACCGCGCCGACCGTCATGGTCGAGATCAGTAAGGCGGCCAGATTGGTCGCCGGTGACACGAAGACAAGTGACGCGATGACGCCGATGGCGGCCAGCAGCCCTGCGGCTGCCCGCCAGATCTGGCTGTACCGCAGCCCGACACGCTCCAGCATGTGCTCCTGGTGCCCATCACGCCGTGCTTCCAACCGGCCCCGGCGGCGTGACGTTGCGCAGTGCTTCGATGAACGCCGCGGTGGCCGGCGGGTCCGGCGGATCGCCGTACGTCGCGAGGTAGATCCGGCGTACGACGGGCAGCTCGGTGGCGTGTACGCCCTCGGCGAGATGTGACCGCAACGCCATACCCGGCATGGTCGTGACCCCGAGCCCGGCGGCGACGAACGCCTGCTCCACGACGATGTCGTCGCTGGTGTAGGCGATCCGTGGCGTGAACCCCGCCTCGGCGCAGTGGCCGAGAAGCTCCCGCCGGCAGTTCACGCAGCCCGCGATCCAGGCCGAGTCCCGGTGGTCGGCGAGCGTCTCCCCGCTCCGGCTGCTGAGCAGGTACACCGGGTCGTCGAGGAGGTAGGTGTAGCGGATGCCGTCGTCCGGCGTGGCCTCGTCGTACCGGAAGACGATCGCGAGGTCGATCACCCCCTCGCGCAGCTGCTGGTGCGCGACGACGGGGTGCGCGTCGGCGAGCTCGAGTTCGATGTTCGGGTACCGGCGGCCGATCTCGGCCGCGGCCGGTGGAACGAGCACGCTGAGCGCCGAACTGAACGAGCCCACCCGGACCCGGCCGGTCTGCAGTCCGATCCGTTCGGCCAGTTCGGCGTCGGCGGCGTCGACCCGACCGATGATCTCCGCGGCGCGACGGGCGAGCAGCTCGCCTTCGGGCGTGAGGCGGATGCCCCGGCCGGCCTTCTGGACCAGCTTCGCGCCGGTCGCGGCCTCCAGCCGGGAGAGGTGATGACTGACAGTGGGCTGGGTGTAGTGCAGCGCCTCGGCCGCCGCGGTGACCGAACCGTGCGCGGCGACCGCGGCCAGCACGCGCAGCCGGACGAGATCGAGCATAGATCGATCGTATCTATGATTCCGGGCTCGCATTGGCATTGGACGCATACTTCCCGTCCCGGCAGGGTGGTGCGTAGTCGAAAGGAGATCACCATGACCGGCACAGTTGTCTGGCACATGACCATGTCCCTCGACGGTTTCATCGGAGACCGCGACGACAACCTCGACTGGAGTTTCGGCGGGACCGAGCCGTCCGAACTGGCGGCCGAGGTGATCGCCACCACCGGCGCGTTCCTGTGCGGCGGGCGCCGCATCGACCGCGTCGGCGAGAACCGGCCGTACGGCGGTGCGTGGAGCGGAGCGGTCCTGGTCTACACGCGCAAGGACCCGGCGACCAATCCGATCCCGGAGTTCACCTACGTGTCCGGCGACATCCGCGACGTGGTCGCCGACGGCCTGAAGGCGGCGAACGGCAAGAACCTGGTGGTCACCGGCGGAACCGTTCCACGCCTGAGCCTGGACGCCGGCCTCGTCGACCAGATCGTCCTCCACATCGTCCCCGTCCTCCTCGGCGAAGGCGTGCGCTTCTACGACAGCCCCGGCGTCGAGCCCACCAAGCTCGAGGTCCTCACCGAGGAACGCATGAACTTCCGCTTCAAGGTCCTCAAGTAGTGGCCGCACGAGTCGTCGTCCTCGACGCCATGGGCGTTCTGTACCGGCACGGGAACGTGGTGAGCGGCGTACTGATCCCTTACCTTCGCGACCTCGGGTGCACGGCGAGCGAGGACGAGATCCGCCGGCTGTACCGGCGCTGCACACTCGGAGAGTTGCCGACGGAGGAGTTCTGGGCGGCGCTCGGTGTCGGACACACGGCCTCCGATATCGAGTACTGCGGCCGCCATCAGTTGACCGTCGGCACGGTCGACACGCTGCGGTCGCTCCGTACAGCCGACGTGACTGTGCTGGTGCTGACCAACGACGCCGGGCCGTGGTCCGCCCACTTGCGCAGGCGTTTCGGGCTCGAGCCGTACGTCGACCACTGGTTCGTCAGCTCCGAGATCGGTGCCCGCAAACCCTCGCCTGCGGCGTACGACGCCGTGCTCGCACATCCGGGGGTCGAAGCGGGGAGTACGGTTCTGGTCGACGATCGGCCGACCAACCTCGCGGCCGCCTCCGCCGCCGGCTTCCGTCCTGTGCTGTTCCACAGCGAGGACACCGCCGCCAACCCGGTCCCGGACCTCGAGGTCACGAGTGCCCGGAGCATGGCGGACCTGCTCGACGTCCTGCTTGCTGCGACTCACACTCCGGCGGTCTGATCCGTTCCATCCCTATGACCGACAAATATGCACAGCGAGTGGCCAAGGCGGACTGGGACGCGGTGACCGCCGGGGTGAACGATCTCGGGTGTGCGTTGCTGCCGCGGCTGCTGACGCCCGCGGAGGCGACCGGGATCGCGCGACTGTACGACGACGTACAGCGGTTCCGGGCCACGATCGACATGGCGCGGCATCGGTTCGGCGAGGGGCAGTACCGGTACTTCGACCGGCCGTTCCCCGAGGCGGTGGAGGCGTTGCGGCAGGCGCTGTATCCGCGGTTGTTGCCGATAGCAAGGGATTGGTACGGCAAGCTCGGGCGGGACGCGGAGTGGCCGGACACGTTGGACGAGTGGCTCGAGATGTGCCACCAGGCCGGGCAGACGCGGCCGACGCCGATCCTGCTGCGCTACGGCCCGGGCGACTGGAACGCGCTGCACCGCGACCTGTACGGCGACAAGGTCTTCCCGCTGCAGGTCGTGATCAACCTCAACGACCCAGGCGTCGACCACACCGGCGGCGAGTTCCTCCTGGTCGAGCAACGCCCGCGCGCCCAATCCCGCGGTACGGCGACCCTCATCCCCCAAGGCCACGGCCTCGTTTTCACCACCCGAGACCGCCCGGTCGCCTCAACTCGAGGCTGGTCCGCCTCCCCCGTCCGCCACGGCGTGTCCCCCATCCACACCGGCCACCGCCACACCCTCGGCCTCGTCTTCCACGACGCGACCTGAGCCCACCCGTGTGGGTGCTTCCGGGGTCGAGTAGAGGATTTCGCGGGCTTGCTCCGCGGCTCGGGCGATGCTTTCGCCGACGAAGTCGACGAAGCGGGCGATGTTCTCGAGGCGGCCGGCAGCGGGGGTGCCTGAGCCGAGGACGCTGACGCCCTGCCGTGCGGTCTCGGCGAGCCGGGCGTGAGAGCGGGCGCTGGCGATCATCGACTGGTACCAGACGTCGGCGTCGACGACGTACCGCTCGCGGCGGCGTTCGTCGCGTTCCCGGCGGATCAGCCCCTGACTCTCCAGGAACGCGCTCGCCTTGGAGACCGATGCCGGGCTGACCTGGAGACGCTGGGCGAGCTCGGACGCGGTGAGGCTGCCCTCGTCCGCGATGGTGAGGGCCGTCAGCACCCGCGACATCATCTTCGGCAGGCCGGATTGCATGACGAGAGTGGTGAACGCCTCCTCGTACTCACGCACCGCCTCGGCATCACGTCCGTGGCCCTGCGGAGGCGCCTGCTGCCCGCGTGGAGCGGTCTGCCTGCGCTGGTGGGCGCGGCGTTCGGTGGCGCGGTGGGCCAGGTCGGCACGGTAGGCGGTCGGACCGCCGTTTCGCATCACCTCACGCGTGATCGTCGAGGTCGGGCGGTCGAGACGCCTGGCGATCTCCGCGTAGGCGAGCCCGTCGGCCAGCCCCAGCGCGATCTGCTGGCGGTGTTGCTGGGTGAGCCTGCCTCCCGGCATCGCGATCTCCCTCCAGGTTTCGCTGACGCCGAAACAATAGCGTTCACTCTCCTTCCAATGCAACGATCTAGGCATTTGAGCGTTGCATTAAAACCACAACTGTTGCAACGAAATTCGTGTTCTGACCTGCGCGGATGTCGATTCTGCGCAACGATTGCGTTGCCAGATCCTCAAACGCAACGTAGCGTTTCCGGTGTCAGAAACCACTGGTCCAGGAGGACAGCACGATGCAGAAGTTCGACACCCCCACAACGATCTCCACCGTCCTCGACATCCCGGCAGGACGCCTTCAGTTCATCGCCGCCGACCGTTCCGACACCACGGTCGACGTCCGGCCGTCGAACGCCTCGAAGAGCCGCGACGTGAAGCTCGCGGAGCAGACCACGGTCGAGTACGCCGACGGCGTACTGCGGATCGAGGCCCCGACGACCACCCAGATCCTCGGCAGCTCCGGGTCCATCGAGGTGACCGTCCAGCTCCCCGCGGGCTCCGGCATCGAGGCCAAGGCGGCCAGCGCCGAGTTCCGCGGCGTCGGACGCCTCGGCGACGTCGCCTACGACAGCTCGCACGGCGCGATCAAGATCGACGAGGCCGCGAGCCTCCGCCTGGCCACCCAAGCCGGTGACGTCTCGGTCGGCCGTCTGAACGGCTCCGCCGAGATCACCACCGCGAAGGGCGACATCACGATCGCCGAGGCAGTGCGCGGCGACGTCGTACTACGCACCCAGGTCGGCAACGTGTCGGTCGGTACCGCCGCCGGAGTCTCCGCCTCGCTGGACGCCGGCACCACCGTCGGCCGGATCCAGAACTCGCTCAAGAACACCGGCGACGCGACCGACCTGACCATCCACGCCACCACCACCCAGGGCGACATCACCGCCCACAGCCTCTGAAGCGCACCGATCACCGACAAGGAACCCAGAGAATGACCACCACGCAGGACTACCAAGCCGCCGAGCAGCTCCTCCGCCGACCCGCCCGCCCCGGCGAGCTCGTCGTCGGCGACAAGGTCAGGCCGCAGTGGATCGACGGAGGCGCCCGGTTCTGGTACGCCGTGAGCACCGGCGCCGGCAAGCGGTTCGTCCTGGTCGACCCGCCGGCGGGCACTCGCGAACCGGCCTTCGACCACGCTCGCATCGCCGCCGCGCTGACCGCCGCCTCCGGGCAAGAGGTCGACCCTGAGTCCCTTCCGTTCATGGGCATCGCACTCGCAGGAAACGCCGTCGAGTTCGACGCGTTCGGCGAGTACTGGCGCTGCAGCCTGGACACCTACACCTGCGAGCGGGCGGAGTTCACGCCGCCGGGCAACCCGCTGGAGGTCCCATCGCCGGACAACAAGGTCGCGGTTTCCCGGAGGGGGCACGACCTGTGGGCGCGCTCGCTGTCCGACGGGCGCGAGTGGGCGCTGACCACCGACGGCGAGCCCGACTACCAGTACGGCGCCGGCCCGGCCAGCACCGGCAACAGCACCCTGCTGCGCAAGATCGGTCTGCCGTACATGCCGCCTGCGGTGGCCTGGTCGCCGGACTCGACGAAGGTGTTGGCGCACCGGACCGATGAGCGCAACGTCCGGCAGACCCACCTCGTGGAGGCCAGGCCCGCCGACGGCAGCGCACCGGTCCTGCACACCCAGCGGTACGCGTACCCCGGCGACGAGCACATGCCGCAGGCCGAGCTGGTCGTACTGGACCCTGCCGAGGGCACCGTGGTCCGCGCACAGACCGCGCCGCTCCTGATGCCGCAGGTGTCGCCGATCATGGCCAAGTGGGCGTGGTGGGCTCCGAACGGCTCGGCGGTGTACTACCTCGACCGGCCCCGCGACCTGCGCACGCTCACTCTGTACCGGCTGGACCCGACCACCGGCGAGGTCACCACTGTGGTCAGCGAGACCGGGGACAGCAGGGTCGAACCCAACCAGTGGCTGTTCGAGCCACCGATCGTGCAGGTGCTGGCCGACGAGGTGCTGTGGTACTCGCAGCGAGACGGCTGGGGCCACCTGTACCGGTTCGACCTGCACACCGGCGAACTGCTGGGGCAGGTCACCTCCGGGCACTGGGCGGTGCGGCAGATCCTGCGCGTCGACGAGGCCGAGCGCGTGGTGTACTTCGTTGCGTCCGGGCTGGTTGACGACGATCCGTACCGGCGTACGGTGTGCCGCGTCGGTCTGGATGGCACCGGCTTCGCCAAGGTCACCGACGACGAGCTGGACCACGTCGTCACGCCGGTGGCCAACCCGGCGTACTTCATTGACTCCGCGTCCACCGTTGACGTCGCACCAGTGTCGCGCGTCGTCGACTGGACCGGGCGGGTGGTGGTCGAGCTGGAGCGCGCCGATATCGGCAAGCTCATCGCCACCGGCTGGACGGCGCCCGAACGGTTCCGCGTGAAGGCGGCCGACGGAGTGACGGACATCTACGGCGTGCTGTACCAGCCGCGGGGATTCGATCACGCGCAGCGGTATCCGGTGGTGGACACCCTCTATCCGGGCCCGCAGGTCAACCGGGTCGCGCCGGGCTTCGACCCCGGTGGGATGGGCCTCGACGCGGAACCGCTCGCGGCGCTCGGCTTCGTGGTGATCGCGCTGGACGGCCGCGGCACTCCTGGGCGGAGCAAGTCCTTCCACGATGCCTCGTACGGTCACGTGGCCGACGCGGGCTCGCTGGCCGACCATGTCGCGGCGCTGCAGCAGTTGGCCGAGACCCGGCCGTGGATGGACCTGGACCGAGTGGGCGTGTTCGGTCACTCCGGGGGCGGGTTCGCGGCTGCGCGGGCGATGCTGGACTTCCCCGAGGTGTACAAGGCCGGCGTCGCCATGTCCGGCTCGCACGACCTCCGCTACTTCAACCTGGGCTTCGCGGAGACGTACGACGGAGCCGACAACCCCGACGCTTGGGCTGCTGCCTCGAACGTGGACATCGCGGACCGGTTGGCCGGCAAGCTCCTGCTCATCCACGGCGAGATGGACGACCAGGTCCACCCGCACCACACGCTGCGACTGGCCGACCGACTCGTTGCCGCAGACAAGGACTTCGAACTGCTCGTCGTCCCCGGGGCCGAGCACACCCTGATCGACTGCCTCGCCTACGTCCGCAAGCGCTCCTGGGACTTCCTGGTCCGCGAACTGACCGGCACCCAACCCCCCACCTACCGCCCCACCCCCATAACCCTCAGCCCAGAACTACTGGCCGACCTCTTCGCCTGAGCGTTCCGGTCGACGGGAGGGGTGTCTGGGCATCCCTCCCGGGTTCAGGCCGGGGCGAATTCTTCTGTGTCTACTCGGGTTCCGCGCTCGTAGGAGGCTATGGCGGTTTGGGCCAGTTGGAGGGCTCGGCGGCCGGCGGTGGCGGGGATGGGGGGTGGGGCGCCGGTCTGGAGGGCGGTGATGATGTGGTCGACGTGACGGTCGAAGGTGGAGTGGAACGAGCGGGCCTCGTCGTTGAAGTAGCCCGCTTCCCACACACTGCTCGTCTCGTCCCCGGCCCGGGACAGCGCGAGACGCCGTACCGTGTCGTGGATCGTGAGACGGCCCGCGGTGCCGTTGATCTCGATCAGCTGGCTGTCCGGATAGGCGTACGACGAGTCGTAGCTGCCGAGAATGGTGCCGACGGCATCGTTCTCGAACCCGAGCGCCAACGCCACCGTGCTGTACGCCCCGTACGTCTTGCGAGTCATCTGCGCGGCGATCGACCGGATCGGCCCACCGAGATGCTCGAGCATGTCGAACCCGTGGCACTGCGTCTCGATCAGGTTCGCGTGCGGCGACTCCCCGTAGTTCGCCTCGCCGCCGAACCGCCAGGTGAGAAAGAGCAGTTCGCCGAGTACGCCGTCCTGGATCGCCCGCTGCGCGCGGACGACGGGCTCGGCGTACCGGTGGTTGAAGTTGATCCCGAAGAAGATCCCGCGGTCCTCGGCCCGCCGCAGGAGCTCGTCGGCCTCGGCCAGGTCGAACACCAGCGGCTTCTCGACCAGCAGGTTCGCGCCCGCGTCGATCAGCGCGAGTGTCGGCTCGAAATGCCCCTCGTTGGGCAGGCAGACCGTGACCAGGTCCGGCCGCGTCTCCTTGACCATCGCGCCGAGATCCGTGTACGGCGCCGTCTGGTACTCCGCCGCCCGTTCGGCCGCACTCGACGGGGTCCGCGCCGCGATCGCGACCAGCTCACAGTCGCTCCGGCCGGAGAAGATCCGGGCGTGCTGCCGGCCCCAGCCCCCGGCACCGACCACCGCAACGCGCACCGTCATCCGATCTCCTGGGTGATGACGACCTTGCCGGTCTGACCGGAGAAGAACAGCTCGAACGCGTTGCTCAACTCGCTCACGGGCAGACGATGGGTGATGACCTTGCCGATGTAGTCCGTCTGCGCTCGGAGGAGTTCGAGGTTCTCGGGAAGTTCGTCGTACCGGAAGTACTCGCTCCCCATGACCGCTCGCTCGGGCGCGATCAGATCGCGCGACACGTCGAGCGACAACCCCTCGCCGTGACCGACACAGATCAGTCCGCCCCGGCGGCTGCTCGCGGCGAGTGCGAGCTCGCGCGCCGCCTGCCGACCGGACGAGTCGAAGCTCATGTCGGCGCCCGCGGCGATGATGCCGTCCCGGTCGTCCGCCGCGAAGCTGACCGCACCGAGGCTCTCGGCGAACGTGCGCCGCCAGTTGCTGACGTCGGAGACGAACACCGGGAAGTCGGTGCCGAACCGGACCTTCGCCATCACCAGCAGGCCGAGACCGATCGGGCCGGCTCCCGCGACGAAGATGCTCTCGATGTCGGGGCGGATCCGCTGGGCCCGGCCGAGCGCGTGCGAACTGGTACCCATCACGTCGAGCAGCATGGTCGCGGTCGCCAGGTCGAGCTCGTCGCCGATCGGGAAGAAGTTGCTCTCGTGCACGACGGCGTACGGGCCGTAGCCGCCGTCGGTGTTCTGGCCGACGTCGCCGCGCTTGGCGAAGCACTGGTTGGTCGCGCCGACCCGGCAGCTGCGGCACTCGCCGCAGAAGTCCATCAGGTAGACGACGCCCCGGGTGCCCGGCGCGGTCGTCGTCCCGGGACCGGCGTCGGCGACGATGCCGGCGGCCTCGTGGCCGGGGACGATCGGGCTGCCGTCGTAGTACTCGTGCCGGTCGGTGCCACAGATGGCGTTCGCGGCGATCCGCAGCCGCAACTCACCGGCACCCGGTTCGCGGTACTCGTGGTCGGTCCACTCGATCTTCGCGTCACCCCGGAACCGGGGGACGACGGCGGGGACGGGCATGCCGGACTCCATTCCTCAGTAGTCAGCCGGCAAGGGACTCGCAGATGTCCCAGGCGGATTGGCGAAGAAGCGCGGCGGTGTCCGCGTCGAGACCCTTCACCGGTACGTCGACGCCCACCGGGTCCTCGTTCAGCAGGGCGATGAGAAACACGCAGGCCGCGAGGTAGCTCCCGGCGAGCGCGGGGTGACTGTTGTCCGCGTCGTGCAGGGCGGGTTCGTCGTGGGTGCTGAGGAAGCGTTCCCACACCATGCCGACCGGGACGAGGGTCGCACCGAGCTCCACCGCACTTCCGGCGTACGCCGAAGTCAGCGCCTCCTGCGCTTCGGGAGCGTTCCGCCGGGCCCACGTCAGGTAGAGCGCGGTCCGCGCACCGGCTTCCTTGATCGCCGCGTCGAAGTCCCGCACGCTGTCCCGCATCCGCGCCGGACTCTTGACCGGCAACGTGCTCTGCTCCTGCAGTACGACGGTGTCGAACGACCCACCGGCGATCGCCTCGAGCGCCTTTCCGGCGTTCAGATGCTGCCGCAACGACGCACCACCGGCGGAGATCAGTTTGTGCTGGATATCGATCCCCCGCGCCCCGGCCAGGCCCTTGAGCAGTCCGGGCAGGTTGTTCCGCGACGTGAAGCTGTTCCCCACGAACAAGATGCGCACGAGAGGGACGCTACTACGCTGGGGCGATGGCTGAGCTGCGGATCGTGTCGGTGAGTGACGATGACACGTTGCTGGACTGGCAGCGGGTGCACAACGAGATCATCCCGACGGCGCCGCTGTCGGTCGACGACGTGCGGGGCCGGGTGACGCGACACGTGCTCGAGGTCGCGTACGACGGCGATCTGCTGGTGGGCAACTCGACTGTGCGACCACCGTCGGAGGAGACGGCTGCCGCGACTGTGATCGCCCGAGTACTCCCGGCGTACCGGCGGCGTGGGTTCGGCGAGGCGATCTATCAGCGCTGCCTCGAGCGCGCCCGTGAGCTGGGTAGTGACGGCATCGAGACGCACATCCTGGCCAGCAACGAGGACGGGCTGCGGTTCGCCAAGGCGCACGGATTCGTCGAAGTGGAGACGTACCTGCTGCCCGGCGACACTATTCCGTTCGTCGAACTACGACTCGATGAGTGAGGATGCGATCGTGCGCTTCTCGATCAACATTCCGAACTTCGGCGACTTCGCCGACGCCCACACGGTCGCGCGGGTGGCCGCCGCGGCCGAGGAGGCCGGCTGGGACGGACTCTTCCTCTGGGACCACGTCGTCCACAGCAAGGAACGGCGGAAAGGCCAGCCCTTCGGGGACCCGTGGATGCTGCTGACCGCGGCCGCGCTGGCGACGTCGCGGATCAAGCTCGGTCCGCTGGTGACGCCGATCGCGCGGCGACGGCCCGAACAGCTGGCGCGGCAGGTCGCGACGCTCGACGGGATGAGCGGCGGCCGAGTCATCTTCGGCGCCGGCCTCGGCGGGCCGATCGACGACGAGTTCGGCAGCTTCGGCGACGAGACCGATCCGAAGGTGCTGGCCGCGCGACTCGACGAGGGACTCGACGTACTCGCCCGGTACTGGTCCGGCGAGACTGTGAACCACCAGGGCGAGCACTACCGGGTCGATGACGTCACGTTGCTCCCGGCAACGGTTCAGACGCCGCGGCCGCCGGTCTGGCTCGCCGGGTACTGGCCGCGCAAGGCTCCGATGCGCCGCGCCGCCCGCTGGGACGGCGCCGTACCGCTGTTCCGCAGCGCCAACCACGGCGAGGCTCCGCCGGTCGAGGAGGTGCGCGAGCTGATGGCGTTTCTCCGCGACCAGGGCGCCGGCGCGACCACGCCGTACGACGTCATCGTCGGCGGGATCAGCCCGGCGGACCCGGCGCGGTCCCGCGCGCTGATCGAGCCGCTGGCCGAGGCCGGTGCGACCTGGTGGGACGAGCGCCAGCTCCTCGGCGGCACCGACTTCTACCGTCTGGACCCGGTCCTGCGCCGCATCGAGCAGGGTCCGCCCAGCCTGGGCTGACTGCGAGAAGGGCGCTAAACCTATCCTGGCTGGTATGAGCGAGGAACATCCGTCCTGTTGTGCGCCGTCCCGCCCGGTGGTGGGGATCTCGGCGCCGCCTCCCGTACCGGCCGCCGAGCCCGGGCGGCATGAGGTCGAGCAGGTGGCGCTGGCGGGTGGCGAGTTCGCGATGGGTGACGGGACCGGCGACGGCAACGCCGGCGATGGCGAGGTGCCTGTCCACCAGGTGCAGCTCCAGCCGTTCAGCATCGATGCGACGAGCGTGACCAACCAGGACTTCGAGCGCTTCGTCGAGGCGACCGGGTACCGGACGGAAGCCGAGACGTTCGGCTTCTCGGCGGTGTTCCATCTGGCCTTGAAGACCGAGCCGGCGGAGTTCATGGGTCCGGCCTCGGGTACGCCGTGGTGGGCTGGGGTGCGCGGCGCCGACTGGCGTCATCCGGGTGGGTCGTTGTCGGATCTGGACGGGCTCGACGACCACCCGGTCGTCCATGTGAGCTGGAACGACGCGGTCGCGTACTGCTCGTGGGCCGGGCGGCGGCTGCCGTCGGAGGCCGAGTGGGAGTACGCGTCCCGCGGCGGGCTCGAGGGTGCCCGGTACCCGTGGGGCGATGAGCTGATCGGGCCTGACGGCGAGTGGCGCTGCAACATCTGGCAGGGCGTGTTCCCGGAACGCAACGATCTCGAGGACGGCTACCTGACGACCGCGCCGGTCCGCACCTTCACGCCGAACGGCTACGGCCTGTGGCAGACGGTCGGGAACGTGTGGGAATGGTGCGCGGACTGGTTCGGCCCGCGGTACTACAAGTTCACCCCGGGCGAGGACCCGCGCGGCCCATCCCTCGGTGCCGCCCGGGTGATGCGCGGCGGCTCGTACCTGTGCCACGACTCGTACTGCAACCGCTACCGCAACTCGGCCCGCTCGTCGAACACCCCGGAGTCGTCGATGGGCAACGCCGGCTTCCGCACCGTCGCGCTCACCCCGCCGGCCTAGTCGGCCAGTTGCTCGTCGGGCGCCAGCTGCTCTTCGGGCGCCGGTTGCCGGAGGCCCGGAGTACTGGCCGCCACCGCCGCGACCGCGACGACACAGAGAATGGCGCCGGACGCGAGCGAGGCCACCGGTGACGTCAACTGGGCGACCACACCGCCGCGGAGGTTGCCCAGGTCCGGTCCCGCCTGACCGACTATTTGTTCCGCCGCGGTGACGCGACCGAGCAGTTCGTTCGGCGTGTGCAACTGGATGATCGTGCTGCGCGAGACGACAGACACCGTGTCGGCGGCACCGGCCACGGCGAGGAAGACCAACGCGAGCCAGGCCGTCGGCGCGAACGCGAACAGCAGAAGGGCGATCCCCCAGGCGGCGGAGGCGACCAGCATCACCACGCCGTGCCGCGGCAGCCGGGTGAACACACCGGACAGTACCGATGCCGCCACGCCGCCGACCGCGATCGCGGTCAGGAACAACCCGAGCGTCCGCGGATCGTTGCCGAACCGCTCCGCGTTGATCACCGGGAACAGGCTGACCGGCATCGCGAGAACCGTGGCCGCGAGATCAGTGATCAACGCTCCACGGATCACCGGCGTCGACACCAGGAACGCCAACCCGTCCCGCACACCCCGCAACCCCGCCCGCGCCACCGCCTCGACCCGCAGTCTCGGCAGACCGAGTACGCCGTACAACGCGGCGATGAAGCTGAGACAGTCGATCAGGTAGCAGGCCCCGGTCCCCCAGGCACTCACCACGAGACCGCCCACTGCGGGCCCGATCAACATCGGCCCCTGGAAGGCGATCCGGTTCAGCGCGATGCCACTGGAGAGCAACTCGCGCGGCAGCAACTGTGGCAGCACGGTCCGCGCCGCCGGCCCGCTCGCGGCCCCGAACGCCGCTTGCGCGGCCACCAGCCCGAGCAGTACGCCGACAGGCACCGAACCGATGATCAACTGACTCGCCATCAGGCCCGCCGTGACGAGCTGCCCAGTGGTGGTGATCAGGTAGAACCGCCGCCGCTCGAACCGGTCGACCGCCGCACCGGCCAACAGCCCGAGCAGGATCAACGGCAGGGCCTTCGACAACCCCACCGCACCGGTCCATGCCGCACTCGAGGTCTCGTCCCACACCTGGAACATCACCGCGACGAAGGCCAACTGCCCGCCGAAGGCGGACAGCATCTGCCCGGCCCAGAGCCGCCGGAACGCCGGCGAGACCCGCAGCGGGCGCAGGTCGATGAACGCCCGCATCATCGCTTCGGCGAGGGATCGCCCTCGAGTCCCTGCAGCTTCTCCGCGATCCGGTCGTGGAAGCTCTTCCGCGCCAGCGCCTCCTCGACGTCACGGACCACCTGCGTCATCGGATACGGGATCTCCGTCTCCAGTTCGGTGATCGCCGCCTCCGTCGCCCGCCACTCGGCCGCGAGCAGCTCGACGATTGCCTTGGACTTGGCGGTCAGCGTGACCTTCTTGCTGCGAGCGTCGGTCCCCGGCACGGTTCGCACCAGACCCGCGGTGCGCATCGCGGACACCTTCTGACTGAGGGCCGAATGCGTACGGCCGACCGACTCGGCCAGCTCGGTGATCGTCATCGGCCCCTTGGCCTGCAGCCGCAGCAGCTCCATCACGTAGGTCGGCTTCAGGCCCTTGATCTGCCGCTCGGTGTAGATGCGCGCGATCTCGGCATCCATCCGGGCCTGCAACTGGTACAGGCCACGCCACTGACTCTGTTCGGTCGGATCGTCCATGCCCTACATCGTAACAGCACTTATATAAGCTCTGTCAGATCCGGCCCGGCGGCTCGCCCTGCGGATCCAGACGACGGCGAGCACCGCGGCGGCGAGGCTGATGCCCGCGAGCGCCGCGAAGCCGTAGTGCGTGCTGGTGCGGTCCGTGATCGCGGACGTGACCAGCATGACGACGACCGTCGTGGCCAGACCGTAGCCGTTGGCGACACCGAACGCGCGCCCGACCTGGGACTCGTCCACCGACGTCATCAGCAGCAGACGCGTCGCGATCCTGGCCTGGCCGAACACGAACGCGCCGACGAGCACGAGTCCCATCAGCGCACCAACACCGAACAGCGGCTGCAGCACAAGCAACGCGTTGCACCCGACGAACCCGATCAGCGCGACCCGCAGATCACCCAGCCGTACGGCGGAACGCCGGTAGGCCATCGCGGCGAGTAGGAACCCGGCACCCCCGAGGGCGTCCACGACACCGACCACAGCCGCACCGCGATGCCACTCACCGACAATCAGGACGGGCAGCAGCGCGTTGAACACCGTCACCACCACCAGCCCCTGACCGTAGAGCAATGCCAGCGCTCCGACCGGCAACCTGACCACCACTCGCTTGGTCACCGACGGCGTCTCGACCACCGTCCCGGTCCGCCGGCGACGGGCGCCGACGGCAACAACAAGCAGCGCCGAGGCAACGAACGTGATCCCGTTGAACACGAACAGCGGTGTGGAACCGAAGTACTGCAAGGCGAATCCGCCGACCGATGCCGACAGCAACATCCCGCTCTGCAACGCGATCTCGTAGTGCCCGTTGAAGCGGCGCAACTCCGGCGCCGGCACTCGCTCCCGCACCAGCGCGGCGCTCACCGGCATGAACAGCGCGGCCACCACGGCCAGCGCGAAGTTGCTCGCGTACACGACGGCCTGCTGCGGCGCGCCGACGGCCAGCCCGATCGGCAGACCCAGCGCCGCGACCGCGCTGACGACGTCGCAACCGATCCACAGCAACCGCCGGTCGAGCCGATCCGCCAGCCGGCCGAAGTACGGCGACAACACCGCCTGCGGCACGGCGACGGCGATGAACAGCCAGCCGACGTCGAGCATCGACCCCTGCGCCCGGACGAGCAGCAGCGCGGCGCCGATCAGTTGGATGTTGTTCCCCAGGGAAGTGATGAAGGCTGCGGGCAGCAGCAGTCTGTGCGATCTGATCACCCGCCCGACGCTGCCACCAATCACTGACAAGCGATGTCAGCCTTGTTTTTCGATACCGCAGTAGCGAAAATGGAGAAATGGTGAGAGGACGACCGAGGGATGCCGGCGTCGAGGCACGCGTGCTCGAGGCCGCCATGGCCGAGATGCGAGCCGGTGGGTACGACGGCCTATCGGTCGACCGGGTCGCGGACCGGGCCGGCGTGGCGAAGACGACGCTCTACCGCCGCTGGCCGTCCAAGGCCGAACTGGTGATCGCGATGATCACCGGCCTACGCGCTGCCGTGCCGTTCGAGCCGAGCGGCGACCCGCGCCGCGATCTCACCGAGCTGGTGACGGGCATCGCCACGACGCTGAGCGCCGTACCGACGACCCTGATCGCCGATCTGGCCGCGGCCGCGGCTCGGGAGCCGCGGGTCGGTGAGAGTGTCCGTGCCCTGTGGGGTGAGCGGCACGCGGCTGTCACCGCGGTCATCGGGCAGGCCCAGGCGGACGGTCTAGTCCCCGGGCACGCCTCTCCCGCCGTACTGGTCGACCAGTTGGTCGGGCCGCTGTACTACCGGCTCCTCGTCACGGGTGAGCCGATCGATTCCGCCTACGTGAGGGAGCTGGTCCACAGCACCCTCGGACCTGATCCGGAGAAGTCATGAAGAAGCGCCGTAAGATCCTGGTTGCCCTCGGCACCCTTGTCGTCCTGTTCGCCGGGTACACCGTCTACACGATCGTCCGGCCGTTCGTGCTGCACACCGAGCTCGACATCGCCGCGCCACCGGAGCAGGTCTGGAAGGTGCTCGCGGACCGGCAGGCGTACCCGGAGTGGAACCCGTTCATCGTGTCCTCCACCGGTGACCTGACGGCCGGCGGGACCATCACCAACGTCCTGCGCGACACCGACGGCAAGGAGCTCACCTTCTCGCCCAAGCTGCTCGTGGTCGAGCCGGGCAAGGAACTGCGCTGGATCGGCAAGGTCGGCTTCGGCGGCATCTTCGACGGTGAGCACTCGTTCCGCCTCGAGGCGCTGCCCGACGGCCACACCCGGCTGATCCAGCAGGAGACGTTCCGCGGCGCGGCCGTCCCCTTCACCCGCTCCATGCTCTCCGGCACCATCGAGCCCCAGTTCGTCGCGATGAACCACGCGCTGGCCGCCCGCGCGACCCGATCCTGATCCATGCACCATTCGCATCAACAGTGTGGAAAAGATTCATTGGACCGATGGAGCGATCCTTGGTTGGGTCGGTGTCATGGATATGCGCACGTTGGGACGAGTAGGGATCGAGGTCAGCCCGGTCGGTTTCGGGTGCTGGGCGATCGGCGGTCCGTTCAGCAATCCGGCCGGCGAGCCGCTGGGCTGGGGTGAGGTCGACGACCAGGAGTCGGTGCGCGCGATCCGGCGGGCGATCGACCTCGGCGTGACGTTCTTCGACACCGCCGATGTGTACGGCGCGGGTCACAGCGAGCGCGTGCTCGGCAAGGCTCTCGAGGGGCGGCGCGGCGAGGTCGTGATCGCGACCAAGTGGGGCAACACCTTCGACGAGTCGACGCGAGTCATGCACCATCAGGACGGCTCGGTCGAGTACCTGCACAAGGCTGTCCGGGCGTCGCTCGACCGGCTCGGCACCGACCACATCGACTTGTACCAGTTGCACTTCGACACCACCGACGAGATCGCGCTGCCGTTGCGGGAGGCGTGCGAGGAACTGGTCCGCGAAGGACTGATCCGCAGCTACGCCTGGAGCACTGACACGCTGCACAGCGCGGAGCTCTTCGCCGAGGGCGAGCACTGCTCGGCGGTGCAGCACGAGGCGAGTGTCCTGCACGATGCGTCGGACTTCTTCGCGCTCTGCGAACGGGCCGATCTCGCCAGCATCAACCGGACGCCATTGGGCATGGGCATCCTCGGCCGCCGCGCCGCGGACCGGCCGGCCACGGGCGCGGACATCCGCACGTTGCCGCCGTCGTGGCTGCGCTTCTTCGACAAGGGCGGCGTACCGGCTCCGGAATGGTGGGACAAGGTGTCGGCGATCCGGGACCTACTGGAGAGCGACGGCCGGACGCTGGCGCAGGGTGCGCTCGCGTGGCTGTGGGCGCGGAGCCCGCGGACCGTCCCGATTCCCGGCTTCCGCACCGTCGCGCAGGCCGAGGAGAACGCGGCCGCGATGTCGTTCGGTCCGCTTCGCGACGAGCAACTGGCCGACATCGAGAAGTTGCTGACGGAGTGAGCTGATCCGCTGGGTAGGACGTGCCCTCGTCTTGCCCAGCGGGCCGTTTATCGATATACCTCCTGTAGCGACAGGAGGTACATGTGCTGCTAGGTGATGGGTTTGGTGGTGCCGCGCCGGATCAGGTGCGCCGGCACGATCAGTTCCTGCGGGTCGCGGGTCGGGCCGCCGTTGAGCTGGGCGAGCAGCAGCGCGGTGATCGCGTCGGCCATCTCCTCGTGCCCGGGGTTGACGGTCGACAACGACGGGACCAGGTACGGCGCTTCGTCGATGTCGTCGAAGCCGACTACCTGGACGTCGTCCGGCACCCGCAGTCCGGCGTCGGCCAGCGCGCGCAAGGCGCCGATCGCGACGAGATCGGTGAGTGCGAAGACGGCATCGAAGCCGATCCCCCGCTCGAGCAGTCGCCGGACCTCGTCGTACCCGTCCTGGAGGCGGAATTGGCATCGAACGGTCAAGTCCGGATCCATCGGTACGCCGGCCTGGGTGTGCGCGAGCGCATAGCCCTCGGCACGCAGGGACGGCATGTTCGCCGAACCGGCCGGATCGCCACCGAGCATCGCGACGCGGCGGGCACCGGTGGCGAGCAGGTGCGCGGTCGCCTGCCGGGCCCCGTCGACGTTGTCCATCATCACGTGGTCGAACCCCGACGGCAGCGCCCGCTCGCCGATCATCACCACTGGCGCGTCGGTGCGGATCTGGGCCAGTTCGGCCGGGTCGATGTCGACCACACTGAGGATCAGGCCGTCGTACATCCGGAGCCGGGAGAACGCGACCGCATCCATCTCGCCCTCGCGGCTGGCGCCGGTCCGTTCCATCACGATCCGCAGGCCCTGCGCCTCGAAGCGATCCGCGAGCCGGCCCGCCAGTTGACCGAAGTACGGGCGCTCGAGTTCCGGAACCGCGAGGCCGACCACGCCGGTGCGGCCGGCGCGCAGGTGCCGGGCGGCCAGATTGACCTGGTAGCCGAGCTCGTTGATCGAGGCCAGGACCCGCTCCCGGGTCGCGGCACCGACCCGCGGCCGGCCGTTGATCACGTTCGAGACCGTCATCGTGGACACCCCCGCGGACCGCGCCACGTCGGCCATCGTCACCACGGTGGATGCCTTCTTCATGGCGACAACTGTAAGAGACCAAGGAGCTGAGTCATGTCGACTGCATCAGCAGCGCGCGTCGTGATCGATCTCGACGTCCCCGGTCCGGCCATCAGCCGGCACCTGTACGGGCACTTCGCGGAGCATCTCGGCCGCTGCATCTACGGTGGCTTCTACGTCGGCGAGGACTCGGACCTGCCGAACGAGGGCGGCATCCGGCTGGACGTCGTCGAGGCGCTGCGAGCGCTGGACATCCCCAACCTGCGCTGGCCGGGCGGCTGTTTCGCGGACGAGTACCACTGGAAGGACGGCATCGGGCCGAAGGCAGACCGTCCGTCGATGATCAACACCCATTGGGGAAATGTTGAAGAGAGCAACCACTTCGGCACCCACGAGTTCATGGCGCTGTGCGAGCTGCTCGGTGCCGATGCGTACGTGAACGGCAACGTCGGGAGCGGGACCGTCCAGGAGATGAGTGAGTGGGTCGAGTACCTCACCCGCGACGGTGACAGCCCGATGGTCAGGCAGCGCAAGGCCAACGGCCGCGACGAGCCGTGGAAGGTTCCGTTCTGGGGTATCGGCAACGAGGCCTGGGGATGCGGCGGCAACCAGCGCGCCGAGGCGTACGCCGATCTCGCCCGCCGCTACGCCACGTTCTGCCGCGACCATGGCGACAACAAGCTCTACCGGATCGCGGCGGGTGCCTCCAACGACGACCTGGCCTGGACCGAGGCGTTGATGAAGGCGGTGAGCTGCCTCGGCTGTGGTCGCACGCCGCGAAACATCTTCCAGGCCGTCTCGATCCATTACTACACGGTCGCCGGGACCTGGGACAGCAAGGGCAGCGCGACCGAGTTCGATGCCGAGGACTACTACCGCACGATCATCAAGGCGCAGGACATCGAGCGGGTCATCCGCGGCCACAAGGCGGTGATGGACGCCTACGACCCCGACCGGGCGATCGGCCTGGTACTGGACGAGTGGGGCACCTGGTGGGACGTCGAGCCGGGCACGAATCCCGGATTCCTGTACCAGCAGAACGCGATGCGCGATGCGCTGGTCGCGAGCCTGCACTTCGACGTGTTCCACCGGCACGCCGATCGGTTGACGATGGCAAACATCGCGCAGACCGTGAACGTGTTGCAGGCGATGCTGCTCACCGACGACGAGGGTGGTCTGGTCCGCACCCCGACGTACCACGTGTTCGAGATGAACAAGGGTCACCAGGATGCGGTGTCGGTCCCGGTCCATGTGGTCGAGCGGCCGGCGCCGTACGAGCTGGACGGGAAGACGATGGAGCTGCTGTCGGTGTCGGCAAGTGTCAAGGACGGGCAGGCACTGATCTCGGTCAGCAACCTGGATCCCGTTGCGCCGCTGGACGTCGTACTGGATCTGCGGGGTGGCGAGATCCGGAACCCGGCAGGACGGTTGCTCACGGCATCGAAACCGCAGGACCACAACACGCCGAGTGACCCGCAGGCGGTGGCTCCGGCTCCGCTCAGAGTGGAACCGGAGCCCCGCGGCCTGCGGGTCACCCTGCCGCCGCACTCGTTCGCGACGATCAGCTCGGCTTTGTGACCGGGATCTGGAACTCGTGCACCCAGTTCGCCGGGTTCTCCGGGTCGAACTGGAGCGTGACCTCGCGGGCGTAGCCATGGCTGCGGTACCCGTTGTCCTCGATCCAGCGGGCCAGCGTCTGGGTGCTGCGTTCAGCGTCCATCATGTCGCCCTGGTGCACGATGGTCGCGGCCTGTACGAGCTCGGGGAGTTCCACGATCTGGACGTCGGCGCCGGTGGCGCCGGCGTCGACGGGGACGGCCGCATGGACCAGGATCTTCTCGTTCTCGGCGTCCTCGTAGTACGCGACCGGCGAACCGCACGGGTTGACACCGGCCGCACAGAGGCGCTCGAACAGCTGGCCGAACAAGGGCTGGAGGACGGGACCGATGTCCGCACCGTCGTAGCTCGGCAACATGGCGGACAGTTCGGCGACCTGGGTCGCTGGGATGTGTTTCAGGACAACGTCGTCGGTAGGCATGTGACCTTCCTTCTCGATCAGGCGGAGCCTCGCCTCGACACTGACGAGTTGCGACGTACCGCGCGCCAGGTCGGCCTCCAGTTGCGCCTGGCGCAGCCGCAGCATGCCGCGGAGTTCCTCGGCGCTCAGCTTGGCGTCGACGATCTCCTGGACCTGCTGGAGGCTGAACCCGAGATCCTTCAGTGCGATGATCCGGTTCAGCCGGCTGAACTGGTCGGCCGAGTAGTAGCGATACCCGCTGACCGCATCGACCACGGCCGGCCGGAGCAACCCGATCGCGTCGTAGTGCCGAAGCATCCGGGGCGATACCTGCCCGAATGCCGCGAAGTCTCCGATGGTGAACATGCCCCCACCTTCCGGCTTGACACAGTGTGAAGGTCAACCCTGCCGTGCGATCTGGGTACGCCGGTAGCGCCCGGGCGTGACACCGGTGGCCTCCCGGAAGGCCCGGGTGAAGGCCGACTCGGAGTGGTAACCGACCCGGCCGGCGACGGCGGCGACCGTCAGCTCGGGGTCGGTCAGCAGGTCGGCGGCCACCATCATCCGCAGGCTGACGACGAACGCAGCGACCGTCGTCCGCGTGTGCTTGCCGAAGTGCCGGACGAAAGTTGCCCTGGACATCGAGGCGGTCGCGGCGAGGCGGTCGAGCGTCCAGTCGGCGCCGGGATCGTCGAGGACGGCAGCGATGGCGGTGGCGATCCGCCGGTCGGCGACGGCGGTCCAGGGCGCGACGCCGGGCAGGTCACCGCGACGCAGCATCATGGCGAGCAGCGCGGCACACACTGCGTCGACGACGGCCGCCGTACCCGCGCCGTCGGCGAGCGCTTCCGCCCGCAGCAGTGCGGCGAGGGTCCGGACGGACTCGTCGGCGGCGTCGAACGAGACGACCAACGGGTCCGGCAGGCTCCGGAGCAGCAGTACGCCGGAACCCGACCCGACCGAGTAGTGACCGCAGAAGATGTCCGTCACCGCCTGCCCGGACGGACTGTGGATCGTGTCGAAGGCGGTGCCGGGAGTCTCGACCGAGGAGCGGACCGGGCCCGGCCCGGCCGTTCGGATCAGATGCGGCGGGCGGCCGGCCAGCAGCACGGCGTCACCAGCGCGCAGCGGAACCTGCCGGTCCGGCAACTCCAGGACGCACTCGCCGCCCAGGACGAAGTGGAAGGCCGCCTCGGCATCGCCGTACGCGGGGACCTTCATCTCGGTCGCACCGGCCAGCAGGCAGCGTTTGTCCACGCTCGCCCGGAGCCGGGCGAGCCCGATCACATAACTGATGGCATCCATGAGACATCTGCGCAGAAAAGTGAGCTGAAAACGGCTGTTCTGTCTCAAGACTACACGTGAGACTCAAGCTATGACTGCTGCTGTGGAGAACACCCTGTGGGCCGATGTCGTCGTGATCGGATTCGGCAAGGGCGGCAAGGTCGCCGCCGCCGCGCTCGGTCGGGCCGGCCGCCGGGTGATCCTGATCGAACGCTCGGACCAGATGTACGGCGGGACGTGCCCGAACGTCGGCTGCGTTCCGACCAAGGCGCTGGTGCACCACTCCGGCCGGCGCCGGCCGGACGACTCGCCGCAGGAATGGTTCGAGCACGCGATCGGCGAGGTGCAGGCGCTCACCTCCACGTTCCGGGCCGGGAACTACGATGCGCTCAACGGCGCCGAGTGGATCACCGTACTGACCGGCACGGCCCACTTCGTCGACGCGCATACCGTTGCTGTCAGCAACGGATCCGGCGAGGTCCGGGTGGTCGGCGAGACGATCCTGGTGAACACCGGTTCGGAGCCGGTCATCCCGGGTATCCCCGGTCTGCGCGAGAGCCCGCGGACCGTGACGAACGTGGACCTGATCCACACCACCCACCTGCCCGGCCGGCTGGCTGTGATCGGCGGTGGCTACCTGGGCATCGAGTTCGCGTCGATCTACCGGCGGTTCGGGACCGCGGTGACCGTGCTCGAGGCATCTCCGCGCATCCTGGGCCGGGAAGACGACGACATCGCGGCCGCCGCCGCCGAGATTCTGGCCGGTGACGGCGTGGAGGTGGTCACCGGAGCCGAAGTGCTCGAGATCCGCGGTGAGGACACGGTCGTCTACCGCAAGGACGGCCGTGAGCACAGCCTCACGGTGGACGCGATCCTGGCGGCGACCGGCCGTACGCCGGCGACCGCCGAACTGCGGCTCGAGAACGCCGGTGTGAAGACGACGGAAGGCGGTGCGATCGAGGTCGACGAGCACCTTCGGACCAGCCAGTCGCACATCTTCGCACTGGGCGACGTCAACGGTGGACCGCAGTTCACCTACATCTCACTCGACGACAGCCGGATCGTGCTCGACCAACTCCTCGGCTCCGGGCAACGGTCCACTGCCGATCGGATCGCCGTACCGCAGACGTTGTTCATGTCCCCGCCGCTGGCGACCGTCGGGCTGACCGAGAAGGCGGCTCGTGCTGCCGGTCATCGGGTCAGGATCGGGATGCAGCGGGTGGCCGACATCGTGGCGATGCCGCGCGCGTACATCGTCGAGGAGACGCGCGGGGTGATGAAGTTCGTCATCGACGCGGCGTCCGACGAGATTCTCGGTGCGGCCCTGCTCAGCGTCGACGCGCAGGAGTTGATCAACACCGTCGCGCTGGCGATGCGGCACCGGATCACCGCGACCGAACTGCGCGAGTCGATCTACACCCACCCGTCCTCGACCGAGGCCTTCAACGACGTCCTCGGCACGATCGTCCGCAGCTGACGCCGGCAGGAGGTCAGGAGATGACGCGGGCGCGGCGGTCGCGGACGGCGGCGACCGCGAAGCCGGCCAGCAGGACGGCGATGCCGCCTGAGCCGAAGCCGATGACCAGGTCGCTGCGGGACTTGAGCCGCGCGTCGCACTGCATCGGCGTGACCCCACTGCCCGGCTGGAAGACCGAACCGCAGTTGGAGCCGTCCACGTGGACCGGACGGACGGCGAAAACGACCCCGGCGATCAGCAGGACCACACCTACCGCGCCGAGTACCTTGCTCAGCACTGCCCGTCTCGCGGTGTGCAGGGAACAGCCGTACGGTCCGACCATGCCTGCCTGGTCAGATCCCGCATACGGCGCTCACACTCCCTGGGCGTTCGGTAAGATTTGATCAAACCTAACGCAGCTAGCCGTCCAGCCTGAAGTCCGGACCCCGCCCCCGGATCAATCTTCACTTAGTTCTAACGCTCAACAGGCCGGTCCGGTTCAACCGGGCAGAACGGCCACCAGCGACCCCACGGCACGGCCGTGCGCGACGTCGGACAGCGCTCGGTCGACCGCGCCGAACGGGACCTCGGTGGTGTGTGCACGGACCGGCAGCCGCGAGACCAGACGGAACATCTCCTCACCATCGCGACGGGTGTTGGACGTGACGCTGCGTAGATCGCGCTCGTGGAAGAGATACCGCTCGTAGTTGAGCACCGGTACGTCGCTGAGATAGATCCCAGCGACCGCGACAGTGCCTCCCGGTTTGAGCGCTTCGAGGGCGTACGGCACCACGTCACCGGCCGGGGCGAACACGATGGCCGAGTCCAGCGGGACAGGCGGTCGGTCAGTGGTGTCGCCGGCGAACACGGCGCCCAGCGAGCGGGCGAGCTCCTTGTTCTGCGACCCACGAGTCATCACGTACAGCTCGGCGCCCTGCGCGATCGCGAGCTGCGCGGTGAGGTGGGCGCTGGACCCGAACCCGTAGATCCCGAGGCGGCCACCGGGCGGCAGGTTCGCCCGCAGCAAGGAGCGGTAACCGATGATCCCCGCGCAGAGGAACGGCGCCAGCTCCACCGCCGGGCGATCCGCCGGTAGCGCGTAGGCGTAGTCCTGCGGGACGACGGCGTACTCGGCGAAGCCGCCGTCCGCGTCCCAGCCCGTGTACGACGACCGCGGGCACAGGTTCTCCGAACCCGACCGGCAGAACTCGCACGATCCGCACGTACGCCGCAGCCAGGCGATCCCGGCACGGTCGCCGACGGCGAATCGGTCGGCACCGGTGCCGCGATCGACCACAGCGCCGACGACCTGGTGGCCCGGCACGACTCCCGGTCTGCGCGGCTCGAGGTCGCCTTCACACAGATGCAGGTCGGTCCGGCAGATGCCGCATACCTCGACCCGGATCAGCACCTCCCCCGGTCCAGGTACGGGGACGGTACGACGTACTCGCTGCAACGGACCCTGATCGATCGGCCCGGGCCGGTCGACTGCCCACACATCCATGAGATCGCCCATACTCCGACGATCTCAGACGCCCTTCAGTTGGGCATGGTGAACTCGACCTTCTGCGTGGACGGCTTGCCGGAATGGTGCGCGGTCGCGATCGTGATCCGGCGCATGATCGTGGAGAACGCCTCCCAGTCGGGCGCACAGTAACCGGTGCCGATCGGGAACCACAGCGCGGTGTCGTGACCGATCGACGTCGCCACCCCGGCCTCGACGGCCTTCGCCGCCTCCGGACCCATCGCGGCCCGGCCGTCCTGACCGATCACCAGCCCGACCGGATCGGCGACACCGGTGAATCGTGGCAGCAGGCAAGCATCCGCGGAACCGCCGACCCCCAGCATGAACATCGAGACCACCTCGAACCGCTCCGCCAGTTCGCGAACCGCCGGGAAGAGGGCCTCGGGCAACGGCGTCTCCATGCCCTGGTAGCCGATCGCGATCGTTGCCGTCTCCTCCAATCCGGCCGGACGGACGTCGACGTCGATCACCCCGCTGGCCGGGCCTTCACCTGCCACCGTCAGCAGAGTGCTGCGCGGCGCCCAGCGGCGGCAGAAGCGGGTGACCTCCCGGGCGTCCCAGGGCTGACTGACAGGTTCCTCGGTCCCCCAACCTGCAGGTGGCCCGCCGGCCAACTCGCGGAACAAGAACTCCGTGGCACCACCAACGACCGCCGACTCGACAGCGGCGTGCCGGACTCGCGCGACGATCTGCAGGTTCGCATGGATATCGTCCGGCGGCGCCAGCCAGTGCTGACTCGGCCGGGGCTTGCCCACCTCCCCGGCCGGCACGAACAGTTCGCCGTCCCAAGTCAGCGGTACGCCGGTCAGACCGTCATACGGACTGTCCGCTTGGACCACCCATCGCGAGCCGCCGGCCAGGAGTTGGGTCCGGACCGCGTGGGTCACGCGCGAGGTGGGAGGGGTGACGAACTGCAGTTCGCGGTTGGCCTTCTCGGCTGCCAGCGCAGCGTCGAGGAGCCAGGTCGACAGGCCGACGACCGCTCGGTCCTGCATGAGCACGACAGCCTTCTCGGTGACCAGGTCGGCGCCGGCGATGTAGTCGAGGAATCCGCTCATCGGTCGTCCTCCCGTCGGTCGCCGCGGGCCGCTACAACCGCGTTGGCCAGCGAGAGGTCGCTCGGGGCGAACGAGAACACATTGCCATTGGCAACCAGGAAGAGGCGGTTCGCGGTGCCGGGTGGCGTGAACACGATCCACTCCTCGGCGTGTGACATGTGCCAGCCCTGCAGGGCCTCCGGCGTCCAGGTGTCCGGCGCGACCGAGTGCTGCGCCAGCCAGGCCGCCAGTACTGTCCTCGCTTCTGCCAATGCGTTCGACATCAGAGGTCTCCTGTTCTGCCGGTCCCGGTTACCACGTGGACTCCGGGTCCGCGGACGAGCCGCCTTCCCAATCGCCGTTCGGCTCGCGGATGGTGAACTCCAGCCGGTTCAGCTCGGTCTGGTACACGTGTGGCCATGGTTCGTCGATCGCGTCCGGCGCCGGTTGCGTGTCGATCGCGCGGATGTCTCCGTTGCGGTCGACGTACGCCGCGAACCAGTGGCCGCCGCCGTCGGCCCACCCGATGCAGATCGCCGCGACCGTGCCGGGCGGGCGGCCGCGGAGTCCGTCCTCGACCGACTGGTACGCCCTGCGGGTGAAATCGGTCAGGTCCGCGGCCGAGTTCGGATGCCCGGGCAGCGGCTGGAAGTCCATCCGGTGCCCCGGACCGCGGACGCCCATCCACTCGTAGCTGTCGTCGTAGTCGCCGGGAATCGGCGTACCCGGCGTGCCCTGATGAGGCGAGGGAGCCCTCCGGAAGTCACCGTCGGCCAGCCGGACCGCCCGGCCCTGGAGCAGGTCGACGGTGGCCCGCATCACGGCCGAGCGGTTGAACATGAACTCGACCCACTGCTTGTCATAGTTCGGATTGAGCAGGTTCTTCCACCGCGGCACGGTGTGCAACGGGACAGGGCCGGCCGCGTTCGTCAGGTTCTGCTGGTGGACCTGACCGGGGTCGTACGGGTTGTAGCGGGCGCGGTCGCGATCACCTCGGTGCACGCCGGGTTCGCCGTACGCCGGTGGTGGCTGAAGGTCGAGTTCCTGCTCCCACTGGTGTTCCTTCGAACCGAACTTGTCGAAGATCGGATCGCCCGGCTGCACCCGAGCCCGCGGCGGACGCCCACGCTCCTGCGGGACGTCGTACGAGATCCGCTGCGGGTCGACCATGTCCTTCCACTGCGGACTGTAGGTGCCGATGTTGCTCGGATCAGGCTCCTGACTGGTACGACTCGAGGGCTGGTTCGGCACCGGATCGGTGCCATCGACCTCGCCCGGCTGATTCCGGTAAAGGTCAGCCTCGCGCCGCCGCCAAGCATCCGCCCCACCCTGATCCTCACGCCCAGCGCCAGCCCGCTGCCCCGGCTGGCCTTGCGTGGGGTGCTGCCCGTGGCCGGGGTGCGTGGGCTGCCCGTGGCCGGGCTGCTGCCCATGCCTTGAGTGCCCGGGCGCTTGTCCCGGCGCATCGGAATCGTCGGAACCCCTGCCTCTTCCGGGCTGGTCGGGCGCATCCGTACGACGCCCCCACGGATTCGGACTACTCGCCCGCGGAACCCGTTGCGTCACCTCCGGATCCGGAGCCCCGTCCTGCTCCCGCACCCGCTCGCGCGGAACCCGCTGAGTCGCCTCCGAATCCGACGCACCCCCGCGCTCCGGCAACCGCTCAGGTGCACCGCGGTCCGGATCCGGTCCACCACCACGCTCACCCAGCTCCTCCAGGCCCCGGTCCTGGGCCGGGGCGCCGTCGTACTGCCGCATCTGTTCGCGCGGGATGCGCTGGGTCGCGTCCGGGTCGGGTGTGTGGGGGTGGTCTGTGGGGTCGGGGTCTTCGATTCGGTGGGTGGGGTTGGGAGGCGGGAGGTGGTCGAGGTGCGGGTGCGGTACGGCGGGGAAGTGGTCGACGTCGACCATGTGGATCACGATCTCGCGACGTACGCGCGGCTTACCGTCGGCGGTCAGGAACCGCTGGTCGAAAGAGACGTTCTCGCTGATCCCGACGGTCCGGTAGCGGACGTTGCGCGGCTGGATGTACTCGGACTCGGAGTTCCGCAGCCCGCTCAACTTCCCGCTCGGAGCGCCCTTGCGCGTCTGCACCTCGAGGACGACCCCGGTCCGGTTGTTCTCGTGCGCGAAGTCCGACGCGACCGCCGGGTCCGTCGACGTGAACTGGAACCCCTCGAAGTCGGTGTTCTCACCGACCTTGAACGTCTCCCGCACCCAGTTCATCAACTCGCTGTGCGGCAGATGCCGCGGCAGCCGCATGCCCCGCCACACCGTCCGTGGATCCACGGCGTCGGTTGCACTCTTCACCACCGTGTCGACGTCCTCCGCCACCTGGATCGCTTCCTCGGTCAGACCGCTGTTCCCGTCGGTGTTCATTACCCGGCGCAGATCGCTCAGGTCGTGCCCGGAATACAACGCCCGGTTCACCGCCCCGAACGTGCTCTGCGTCATCAGCTTGACCGACTCGTGGAACCTCTGCGGAACGGTCCGTCCGAACTCCTCCGCCTCGTGCGCGGTCCGCGAGAGTACGTCGGGATCCGCCGTACGCCGCGCATCGCCCGGCGCGAAGCCGTAGTCCTCCGGAGTACGCCGTACGTCCGGAACATCGACGTGAGGAGTGTCCGAGACGACCTCACCGAAGTCCTGCGGCGTACGACGTACGTCCGGGGTGTCGACGTGACGAACGTCGGGGACGACCTCGGCGAAGAGGTGGATCTTGCCGTCGTGCGGGAAGACGCGGGTGAACTTGATCGTCAGACCGCGGCCCAGGACGAGTTCGCGCTCGCCCTCGCCGTGGGCCGAATGGTGGCCGGTGTACAGCGCCGGCGTGCCCTTCGGGACCTTCAGGTGCATGATCCCGGGCCGGCTGGACGGGATCGCCTCACCCAGCGACGTCGAGAGGAACGACGGGTCGCGGAATGTCTTGTTCACCAGTTGGTCGATCGGCCCGTCGAAGTGGTCGATGTCGGTGACGCGGCGGACCACCACATCCTCCGGGACCCGGCGGCCGTTCAGTACGTCGTCGAACTCGTCGATCAGCGGATCGAGCTCGGGACGGTGCTCGACGCCGCGCAAGTGGTCGCCGACCTGCTTGTACGACCCGTGCACGTTGTCGCCACCACGGGTGAATCGCTCGACCACGTCCGCCTTCCGCGGGTCGAGGTCGCGGGCGTACTCACCCCAGTGCCGCCGTCCCCACGCCGTGGCCTCCGCCTCGGACGCGAAGGTCCGCGCACCACGCGAGATCTCGGCAGTCGCCTGCGCCATCCGCCCACCCGAATCCAGCCGATCCCACTCAGGATCCACCGGCCGCTGATCATCCGGATGCCGCACCGGCCCAGCGTCGTCGTCCGGCACATGCGCCGGCCCATCCTCTCCCCGCAACCGCCGCGAAATCAGATCGTCCCCGTCGCCATCCCCATGCTTGCCCTCAGCAACCTTCTCGGGACGCTCTGGTCCGCTCTTCCGGACGGGCTCGTGGTTACTGCTGTACTGCGCATTCGGGTGATCCAGTCCCTCACCTTCGACGCGATGGCCTTCAACGCGATCTCCACCAACCCGGTCACCACTCACGCGCGCGGGATCAAGCTCATCCGCAATAGACCGCTCACCCGACCGAGCAGGACGCTCACCAGGCCCCTGCCGGTCCCCTGAGGTTGGCGTCGGGCGCTCACCCAGAGTCGGGCGGTCGCCTGGGGTTGGGCGGGTGGAGGTGGGGTCGGCGCGGCGGCCCGCGTCGCCTGGGGTGCCGGGGGTGTGGGGTGGGATGAGCGGCTGGATCGGGGCGACGACGGGGTCGGCGTCGCGGTGGGTCGGGGTCGGGGTTGGTTCGTTGGGGCGGGTCGGAGTGGGTTCGTTCGCGTCCGGGCCGGTCCGGGTGGGGTGGGGTTCCGGTCCCGTGCGCGTCGGATGAGGCTCGGGGCCTTCCGGGTGCTTGTTGGGGTCGGGGAGTTCGGTGTGGTCCGGCTTGTCGGGGCGGGTTGGCTGGTGCTGGGTGGGGTCGTCGTCGTCCCGCTTGGTACGGCGGTCCGTTGGCTCGGGGCGACCGGGTTCACCGGTGCTGCCGTCACCCGGACGCGTCGTGTGACCCGGCTCGCCAGTGCTCCCAGGCGTGTGCGTGCTCCCCGGAAGACCCGAGCTGCCAGGAGTGCCAGTGCTGCCAGGTGTTCCGGCGCTGCCGGGCGTACCAGGAGTACCCGATGTGCCAACGGTGCCAGGCGTATCGGGAGTACCCGACGTGCCTACAGTGCCCGGCGTACCGGGAGTCCCCGAAGTACCGACAGTGCCCGGCGTACCGGGAGTACCCGACGTGCCGGCAGTGCCAGGCGTACCGGGAGTTCCTGGGCTGGCGAGGTTGCCTGGGGTGTTGGGGATGATCGGGGTGTTGGGGATGATCGGCGGGACTGTGGTTCCGGGGTCGATCGGGTCGCCGGGACGGGTGTAGCCGGGGTCCACCGTGTTGCGCGGACCCGTGGTGCTTCCGGGCGTCGTACTGCCCGGCGTCGTAATGCCCGCGGTCGTACTGCCCGGCGTGGTGCTGGCCGGCGTGGTGCTGCCCGGCGTGGAGCCGGGGGTGTTGACCGTCTGACCGGGCGCGTCGATGGTGCTGCCAGGAACGTCGATCGAGTCGCCGGGGGTGTGTACGGAGTCGCCGGGCACGTGCACCGAATCCGCCGGACCGTGCCCCGCACCGACGGGAACGGACTCGCGCGGGAGGTCGACGCCGGACGGGACGTCGACCTTCGGACCGCGGGTGAGGGGTACGCCGCGTTCCAGGCGGACTGATTCGCCGAGGAGAGGGATGTGGGAGTAGCCCTTCAGGACGGCGCCGACACCCGGGACCTTCAGGCCACCCTCGATCACCGTGCTGCGGAGCTTGTTCCGCAGGTTGAGGAAGTTGTCGGCGGTGTGCGCGGCGACCCGGACCGGCGGGACCTTGTCGGCCAGCTTGCCCAGCTTGCCCAGCTTCGAGGCGACGCCGGCCAGCTTGCCCGGGCCGATCGGGATCAGGCCGACGGCGCCCATGATCGACGCGGCCTGGTTGCCGTTCGACCAGTCGTCGCCGATGGTGTCGATCGTGTCGTCCCAGCGCTGGTCGAGATCCTCGCTCATGCCCTCGGGCAGCAACTCCCCGACGCCGGGAACCTTGTTGGCCAGCATCATGATGTCGTCGGCGACGCCCTCCCAGGCGTCGAACATCTGGTGCATGTCCGACGGCGCGTGCCCGAACAGCTTCTCGAAGTTGTCCTTCCCCCAGTCCCAGCCGGACTCGCGCAGGGCCCACTGAAGTCCGAGGAGTGTGGTCAGGCCGTCGACGACACCTAGCGCGACGTCGGCGACATCCACGATCCACGGCGCGTCGTACACCTCCGGTGTACCCCACGGCGGCGGCTCCGGATCCGTTTCGACGCGGAACACGCGGCCCTGGCCGGGAACTTTGCGATCGAGCGTTTCCGGCCACCAGCCGAGGCCGCCGATCAGTGCCTCGATCTTGTTCGCGGCGACGACCTGGATGTCCATCATCTGCTGCAGCAGTTTGGCGGTGCCCTCGTGGTAGGAGTTCTCCTCCTGGACCCAGTTCTCCCAGCCCTGCCAGTCGTCGCCGTTCGCCTCGGCCTGCTGGCACTTCACGATGAAACCGCGGGCCCGTTCGATCAGGTCCTGCAGCCGGTCGTAGGGCTCCTTCATGTCGTAGCCGAACTGCTCGATGATCCCGCCCATCGCCTCGACATCGCTGCCGAAGTCGTAGGCGAGGATGTACGCCGGCCGCAGCGAGGTGATCAGCGTCTCCGCCTCGGGGGCCTGGTAGCAGGTGGACAGCCCTTCGAACGAGCTGTTCACGTCGTACCCGGTGGACCTGATCTGGCCGCCGACCTTCTTCAGTTCGGCGCCGGTGAAGGCCAGGACGTCGGGACTGGTACCGGGGAAGAAGTCCGGCACTCCGTCGGGATTGAACACTGCCGCCTCACTCGATGTTGTGGCGCTGGCGGGAGGCCTTCTCCGCGTTCGCCCGGGACTCGGCGGCGCGGCGCTTGCCCGGTGCGTCGGTGGCGTTCCGCTGCGCGTTCAGGGCCATCTCTTCCTGGCCGTTCACGTACGCGATGGTGGCGTCCTTGGCCCCGGTGAGGGAGGCGTTGGTCTGATCGACGATGTCCTGCCAGGCGTCCTGGTAGAACGCCAGTACGTCGGCAACCGCCTGACCGACGAGTGTCGCCTGAGCCTGCCGGACCGACCGTTCCGCGTAGTCGGCGTAGCCCTTCGCCACCGCCTCGTACCCGGATGCCTTCTCGCCGGTGGTCTGCAGCACGTTCGCGACCGCGTCGACGTTGATGTCCCAGTCCATGCGTGACCCCTCGTGTCAGCCCGCCTGCTGTCGGATCGACGCTAGGAGCGGGCCGGGGCCACCGACCTTTCAAAACGCTTTCAAGCCACCCGGCGCAGCGCTCGTTCCCGCCGCTCGGCGACCTTGGAGCCGGAATCCCGCCGAGCCATCCGGCGCAGTACGACGGGTGCGACCAGCAACCCGGCGACGGCCCACACCCCGAGTACGCCGACTGTCTCCAGGTGACGCCAGGAGTCGCTGATCTCGACCACGACTGTGCTGTCCGGGAGCAACGCGGACCGCATACCGAGTCCCATCCAGTAGATCGGGAACACCTGCCCGATCGACTCCAGCCAGCCGGGCAAGGCAGTGATCGGATAGAAGATGCCGGAGATCGCGATCAGACCGAGCACCGGCAACTGGAGCAGCCCCTGCGACCGCGCGGTGGTGAACACGGATCCGAGGACCGCGCCGATCGGCAGCGTCGCGACCATCCCGAGCACCAGCACCCAGAGCAGCGTGAACCAACCACCGAAGGATCCGAGCGCGAGCCCGTCGACAATCAGCAACCCCGGGATGAGCAGGATCGCCAGGTCGGCGAGCAGCCCGCCGGCCACCGAGACGACCTTGCCGACGAGGTAGCCGAGCATGCCGTTCGGGGTCGCCTTGGCGCGCAGCAGCGTGCCATCCTCGCGATCCGCAGTGAGCTGCTGGCTCATGCTGACCATCCCCATCGCCGCGTTCATCCCGAGGATGCTCGGCAGTGCGAACGTACCGAGCAGCAATCCGGTCGAGCCGAAGTCCCGATGCCGCAGGAAGAACAGTGTCACCAGCATCAGCACCGGCCAGAGGAAGTGACTGAACAACTCGGGCCCGTTGGTGAACGACTGCCGCAACTCGATTCGTCCACGCTGCCACCCGGCCCGGACCGCGGCCGTCCGAGGGCTCACAACGCCACCTCCTGTCCGCGGACGAGCGCGAGATATGTGTCCTCGAGCGACGCCCGTCGTACTTCGAGATCGCGGACGGAGGCGCCGTACTGCGTGAAGAGGTCGCGAACGAAGCCGGTCGAATCGGGCGTGGTCTTGCGGAAGCGTTGTCCGTCGATGCTCCACCGGACCTCGTCTTCGCCCGCGATCAGCGCGGTCAGCTCGCCGGTGGTGCCGGCCGCGACGATCCGGCCGCCGGTCAGGATCAGGATCCGGTGCGCCAGTTTGCTCGCCTCGTCGAGGTCGTGCGTGGTGAGCAGAATCGTCGTCTCGTGCTCGGCCGCGAGACGCCGGACCAGGTCATGGAACTCGTACCGCGCCTCCGGGTCGAAGCCAGCCGTCGGCTCATCCAGAAACAGCACCTCCGGCCGTCCGACGATCCCGATCGCGACGTCGAGCCGGCGCCGCTGACCGCCGGACAAGGTCTTGATCTTCTGCTCCGCCTGCGTACCGAGGCCGACTGCGGCGAGCAGCTCATCGGTGTCCCACGGACGGCCGATCCTGGTGGTGGCGTACGGCGCGTAGTACGCGCCGAGGTGGTGCAACAGCTCACGGACCCGCCAGTTCCCGTGGTCGCGCCACGACTGCAGCACGATGCCGAGCCGCGACCGCCAACGCTCGTCGCCGGCGGCCGGGTCGACACCGAGCACCTCGACAGTCCCGGCCGAGCGCAGCCGGAAGCCCTCCAGGATCTCGATCGTGGTGCTCTTGCCCGCACCGTTCGGGCCGAGCAGGGCGACGACCTCGCCGTGCTGGGCCCGGAACGAAACGTCGTGCAGAACCTCGGTGTCGCCGTAGCGCATCCGCAGCCCGTCGACCGCCAGAACCATCGCCCATCTCCTTCAGGAATTCCTGAAAGCTACGTCGACCCACACCGGCGTACAACGCGATCCCTAGTCGGCTGGCTGAAAACCTCAAGGAAATATGGCAGTCTGTGCAATGAGGCTGCCGCAGAACGCAACCTCGATCAGAGCAGCGTTGCAATGAGCTGACGTCGAACGCACCATGGAGGACCGATGCCCGGAGGCAGACTGACCCACGGCGACCGGCGCGAGATCGCGGCCGGCCTGGCGGCAGGACTCGGGTACGCCGAGATCGCGCGGCAACTGGACCGCCCGACGTCGACCGTCAGTCGCGAGGTCGCCCGCAACGGCGGCGCCCGCGGCTACCGAGCCGACCACGCGCACTACTCCACCGCGTCCCGAGCCCGCCGCCGCCAGGACAACGGAACCAATCACGCCGAGCTCCAGCCGGATGGCGACCAGCAGATGCGAGACTTCGTCGAACGGTTCGCCACGATGATGGTCGAAGGCGGCCTACCGAGGATGGCATCGCGCGTCCTGGCCCAGCTCTACACGGCCGACTCCCGCAGCCTGACCGCCGCCGACCTCGTCCGCGAACTACGCGTCAGCCCGGCGTCGATCTCCACCGCGGTCGGCTACCTCGAACAGGTCGGCATGGTGCATCGCGAACCCGACCCCGAGCGCCGCCTGCAGCATTACGTCATCGCCGACGACGTCTGGCTGCAGGCGTGGAAGGTGAGTGCGCGCACCAACCTGAACTGGGCCGAGACCGCCACCGAAGGCGCCGCGCTGCTCGGCCCCGACTCCCCGGCCGGCGAACGCCTGACGCACATGGCCGACTTCTTCCACCGGCTCGGCGAGGACATGTCCGGCGGCCCGACGTTCGACCTCATCGACGACGCCCTGACCGCACTTGCCGCCCTGCTGCATGCCTGTCGCCCACTGACCGTCGACCGACTCGCCGCTGCACTCGACTGGCCGCCGGAACGTCTCACCGAGGCGCTGGGCAACGCGACCAAGTACGCCGAATACACCGACCCGGTCGTCCTGGACCAACCCACGCCCGGCACCTACCAGGCGATCCCCACACCCGGCCGCCTCACCGCGAGCCAGCGCGCCGCGGTCGCAGCAAGGCCCGCAGCAGCGGACGCGTGATCAACCCGTCGGCCAGTCCCAGCTCAACGAGATCGTCGAAGATCCGCTGATCGGCCGCCGCCGCGCGGATCCCCGCGTCGAGCACGTGTCCCGACCGACTGAGCTGCGCCGTCAGCGCGGTGTGCCGGAGGTGGCGCCCGAGGAGTCGACCGGCTTCCCGGCGGTACGTCGTACCCGCGTCGGCAGTGCCGAACCTCAGGGCCTCGGCGACCGCACGACCCGCGAGCAGCCCGGTCGCGACCGCGTAGTAGATGCCCTCGCCCGTCATCGGGTTGATCAGCCCGGCCGCGTCACCGGCGAGCATCACCGGACCCGGCTGCGGGCGCCACGACCGGCCCGCCAAGGGCAGGTGATGACCCCACCATGACGTTCCCTCCTCGGTTGCCCCCGGCAACAGTTTCTCCAGCTGGGCGGTCAGGTCCGCGCGGGTCGGCCGCGGTCGTGCGGGGGTGAGCTGCTCGCCGTACCCGACGTTCGACCACCCGTCGCCACGATCGAAAGACCAGGCGTACGACGGCTGCCGCCCCGGACCGTAGGCGATCACCTGACTGGCTGCCCGCCCGGCCGGTGTCGGCGCATACCCCCGGATCGCCAGCGCCACCGGCCCCGGCGCCACCCCGAGCTCCCGCCGTACGACGGAGTGGGCGCCATCCGCGCCGACGACGAAGCGGCCATGCAACTCACCGTCGACGGTGATCGACGCGCCGTTGCGCTGCAGCCCCCGCACCCGCCGGCGGACAAGCTGCGCACCGGCCGCCTGCGCCGCCTCCGCCAGACGCTGGTCGAACACGGTCCGCGGCACCACCCAGTTCGGCCGGGCCATGATCCGGTCGACCCCGACGTCTCCCTTGGTCAGGACAAACCGTCCGACCGGGGTCCAGTCGTCGAGAAGCCCGGTCACGCCGACATCGGCCAACAGATCGAGTACGTGCGGCGCGATGCCGTCCCCGCACGCCTTGTCCCGCGGGAAGTCATGCCGGTCGAGCATCAGCACCGACAGACTGGGATCAGCCGCGAGCGCCCCCAGCGCGGCCGACGCTCCCGCCGGTCCGGCTCCGACGATCACCAGATCCCACACAGGCACCTCCCGAGAAGCCCCCCCCCAGTGTGTCAGCCCGGGCGATCTCCCCGACCGCCGCGTCGGTCAGGTGCCCGGGCGTCTGCCCGGTTTGTTCGTACGGCGGGACACCGTGCGCCGTGGAGGCGGGGTGAGCCGGTCGGCGTGACCGCTGGAGATCGGTGCGGAGGAGACCGGGCGGGCCTCGTCGAGGTCGACCACACGCGGCGGTGGTGGGACGAAGACCTCAATGGTCTCCTCGTCGTCAGGCGGAGGAGGGGGTGGCGGTGCATGCACAGGCTTGGCGCGAGCGGCCGACTCCTTACTCACCCGGGGCGCCGCCACCGCAACCGCAGCGATCGGGATCCGGACCGGGCGACGGCGCCGCAACTTGGTCCGCATCTCGATGCCCAGCGCATCGATCAGCTTGTGAGTGGCAACGATCGACAAGGCCACCGCGAGCACCGTGCCGCCGGCGAACAGCACCGACTGCCCACCGGCTCGCCAGTTCGACGGATCGGTCCGGCGCATCGCTGCGAGCATCGCGACCAGGATCGAGTTGGTGATGCCTAGGGCAACAGCAAGGCCGACGGTCCGCAGCAGGACACGTCGTTCCAGCCCGACGTCGTCGGCCGCGGCCACCAGCCCGGCGATCAACCCGGCCAGCACCGGCACCGTATAGACCAGCGCGAGTGTCAGTCCGGGGCTCGCGACCAGATAGAAGACGTCGAAGACCAATGCCGTCCCGGTCAGTGCGGCCGCGAAGCAGATCACCATCGGCGGGTACGCGCGCACGATGGCGACCGCATCCGCGGGCACCGTTCGAATCATCCGGAACGCCAAGACCAACGACTCCATCCCCTTGCTCTCCCCCATTGTGCAGTCACTCCGCACCCTGGGTAACAACCAACGACAGGCGAGTCGAACCAGGCCGGTGGAACGAACGACTGACAGCCGCCGAGTTGAGTCTGTTGCGGGCCCCAGCTGCAAGGGTCGGCGGAGCTCCAGCTGGCGCGCCCGACCGGCGGCACCTGGTGGCTGTATTGCCACCAGGGCACGCCGATCTGAGGTTGCCGCTGGCAAAGAGCTAGGCAGCGGCAGGGAGCGGGGTGAGTTTACCGCGCAGGTCGTCGAGGATCTTGCGCAGGACCCGGGACACCTGCATCTGGCTGACGCCGATGTCGCGGCCGATCTCGGACTGGGTCCAGCCCTCGACGAACCGCAACTGCAGGATCCGCCGCTCGCGCTCGCCGAGATCCGAAAGAACCGGCTGCAGCATCTCGACCGCTTCCAGTTGGTCGATGCTGCCGTCCTCTTCATCCGCGACGACGTCGGCCAGAGTCAGCTCCGCGTCCGCGTCGGCAGGCCGATCCAGCGACAGCACATTGAAACAGCCCTTCGCGGCCAGCGCCTGCTCGACCTCGTCGACCTCGACCGCGAGGTGTTCGGCGATCTCGGCTGGCGTCGGCTCCCGGTTGAGCTTCTGCTCGAGCAACGGAAGCTTGGCAGCGATCGTGCCTTGCATCTCTTGTAGCCGGCGCGGGATCCGTACGGTCCAGGCACAGTCGCGGAAGTACCGCTTCACCTCGCCCCGGATGGTCGGGACCGCGAACCCGATGAACGGTGTGTCCGCGTCGAGCCGGTAGTGATGGGCGGCTTTCACCAACCCCAGATACGCGACCTGCTCCAGGTCGTCGGCCTCGGCGCCGCGGCCGCGAAACCGGCGCGCGATCCCCTGGGCCATTGCGAGGTTGAGTTCGACGACCTCTTCGAGCAGCCGCTGCCGCTCGACTTCGTCGGTGCTGGCGTCCCGGCGTTCCATCAGGTTCCGGGTGGCCGCCTCCCGGGCGGCCCGGTCAACAGCAGTGGTGCTCGTCATGGGTATGACCTCGCGACTGTCGTCACGGCGTGGCACTTCGCTGAACCACGGTCATGCCTGCGAGAACCCGGTACCCCACCGACCGCGATCGCATGCATACATGCGAAAGGCGCGCATCCCGTGGGATGCGCGCCTTCGTCTCGCAGTGACCGGTCAGGCCTTCTTGGCCAGGCCTGCCATCAGGATCCGCTGGTACGGCTCCAGGTCCTCCACGGCCGGCACGTCTCCGTCGGGGTCCTCCGGGAACCACCGGGCCAGGAAGTCGACGCCCGGCGGCACGAGCGGCATCCCGAGGAAGTGCTGCTCGATCCGCTCCGGGGTCCGGATCCACCCGTTGCCGAGGCTCTCCAGGCCGGCCCGCTCCATCCCCTTCTGCAGCGGCTCACCGGTGTCGACGAAGTCGGTGATGAACAGGTAGCTGCCGGGGGCGAGCGTGTCCATGATGGTGCGCACCCACTCGTCGGGCTTCTCGTCATCGTGGAAGTGCATGTGGATGCCGACGATCATCAGCGCCATCGGACGGCTGAAGTCCAGGTGCGTCTTGATTTCCTCGTTGCCCAGGATGCCCTGCGGATCACGCAGGTCGGCGGTGACCACGATCGTGCTGTTGTTGGTCGCCAGCAACGCGCGGCCGTGCGCCAGCACGATCGGGTCGTTGTCGACGTACGCGACCCGCGCGTTCGGATTGATCTCCTGGGCCGCCTCGTGGGTGTTCTTCTGCGTCGGTAGGCCGCTGCCGATGTCGAGGAACTGGTCGATCCCCGCCTCGCGGACGAGGTAGTGAACGCCCTTGACCAGGGCCTCGCGGTTCTCGATCGCGCAACGACCGGCGTCCGGAACGTACTTCAGGTACAGAGCCGCGCCTTCGCGGTCGGCAGCGAAGTTGTCCTTGCCACCGAGCAGAGCGTCGTAGACGCGAGCGATGGTCGGTTGGGAAGTGTCGAAGCCCGGATTCGAATCCGGACCGTCGGGAGTCGCCATCGGCGCAGCCTTCGTGTCGGGGGAATTGTGCTTGCCATCGTAGGACAGGTGCGGACCTGCCGGAACGCCGGATCGGCGCTGCGCCCGTCTTGATCCGGAAATCGCCCCGACTCCTTGATTCGTCAATAAGAGAAGGCTTTTCGGATCACGCCTACGTCCGGACAAACCCAGCCACCCGGCGCCACGTCCACCTCGGGGCCGGGCCGCACCGAGGCGCACACATCAGTCGGCGCTCACCACTACTACTGCGCCTACTGCTGAGCCACTGCCACTCAGTACTACTGCGCCACCACCAGTCACTTCCGCTACGCCACCGCCCCGGCGCGACATTCGGTCACCGATCGCGACCGAAACAGGGTCCCAACGGGTGTTTGACGGCGACACGATCACAGGACGTAAGGGGGCGGACACCCGAGCACGGACGGTGTACGATGCAAATGCAAGGCCAAATGCACGTGCATATGCCAAGGACGTACGGAAGGTGCAGCTGATGACTGCTGTCTACAACGGCATGCCCGGCGACGCGAACAGCGAGCTGATCTGGCGGAAGAGCCAGCGGAGTGGCCCGAACGGCAACTGCGTAGAGGTGGCGAAGCTCCAGGGTGGTGGGGTGGCGATGCGGAACTCGCGCCACACCGATGGCCCGGCGCTGGTGTTCACGAAGGCCGAGATCGAGGCATTCCTCGGCGGCGTTCACGACGGTGAGTTCGACGACCTCGTCTAACCGTCACACGGAAGCAGAGGCCCCTTCGCCAGGCGAGTGACGAAGGGGCCTCTTCCTGTTTGCGGAGAGTCCGCGTACGACGCTGTGCGGCGATCCGAGCCGCCTTCGCGCGTCGACGTAATCCAAAGAGCCCTCGATCCGCACAAGCGGCGTACGACCTCAGAGAACGACGAAAGCCGGCCCCTCGGTGAGGAGCCGGCCTTCGGTGCTGTTCGGGGCGGTGGGCCTACTGAACGGTGAGCGGCCAGAGCTGCTCGCTGCGCGGCAGCTCGGAGGCCGCGCCGCCGGCCGCATTGTCAACGGTGATTCGCAATCCGGTGAACTTCGGCGTCATCACGCGCTGGTACCGCGAGGCGCGGTCCGGCTCCGCGGTGTACTCGGCGATCAGGTGGTCGCCCAGCCAGATCCGCACCATCTTCCGTCCTCCTGCTGCTCGCTCGGTGTTCATGGGGCCAGGCTCACGATCGGGTCGCCGTCGAGATGGCGCACGCCGCGCAGCCAGCCCTCGAAGGCCCAGCGCTGTTGCTCAGGGCAACGCGCGACCAGTGCCTGGATCTCCCGCTCCGTCAGCTCGTCGGGCGCGCGGCCACCGGCGATGTCGGCGGTGTACTCGGCTGCCTCACTGTCGTCGTCGTTCATCGACTCGGGTTCCCCAACCAGTCATGCCAACGGGGGGGCCGTTGGCGGCCTGTAGGACCGGCCTGCTACATCACGCGAGGTCACGATTCGCGAGATCCAGCTCACCTTCTGTGCATGAATCAATCATGGCGTCGGCACGCTGCGAATGCAAGCGCCCGATGCACGTGCATCCGCACGTTTTCCGATTCGATACCCAAATCGGCCCTTCGCCCGCCTGTCGGCACCTCGATCAGCACGTTTCGAACGGCGTTCGTCGACGATTCGGCGCCACTTTTGTCCTGACAAAGTTCTCGTTGGTCATCAGACAGGCGCTACTCTGCGTGATGGGATCCGCCGGATCGGCGGGCCTTATGTAAGAACTCCGGCAGATTGCCTCGCCAGCGTGCGATGATGTGCACCTGCGGGCGAGTTGTCGCTGGTGAGAGCTGCTGGGGCGTGGAGGTGGGTGTGACAAAGTCGGGCGCACACAGCGGACCGACCGCGCTTCGAATCATCCTCGGAGCGCATCTGCGGCGGATGCGGGACGCAGCGGGGATCAGCCGGTCTGACGCCGGGTGGGAGATCCGGTCGTCGGAGTCGAAGGTCAGCCGGATGGAGCTGGGCCGCGTCGGCTTCAAGGAACGCGACGTCAGCGACCTCCTCAGTCTCTACGGGTTGGACGACAGCGAGGAGCGCGAGCGGCTGCTGGCACTGGCCCGCGATGCGAACAACCCGGGCTGGTGGCACCGGTTCGGCGATGTGCTGCCCAGCTGGTTCCACTCCTACCTCGACCTCGAAGCCGTCGCCCAGCTGATCCGTAGTTACGAGCTCCAGTTCGTGCCAGGCCTGCTGCAGACGCCGGAGTACGTGCGTGCCGTCGTGCAGCTCGGCCGCGGCCTGATTCCCGCCGAGGAGATCGAGCGCCGCGTCTCGCTGCGGGTGAACCGTCAGCAGGTCCTCACCCGGCCCGACCCGGTGCGTTTGTGGGCCGTCATCGACGAGTCCGTGCTGCGCCGGCCGATCGGCGGGAAGAAGGCGATGCAGGCGCAGCTGGAGTATCTGCTCGAGGCGAGCTACATGCCGAACGTCACGCTGCAGGTGGTGGAGTTCGGCTCAGGCGGCCACCCCGCGACCGGTGGCGCGTACAGCATCCTCCGGTTCCCGGAGCAGGACCTGCCGGACATCGTCTACATCGAGCACCTGACCAGTGCGCTGTACCTGGACAAGCCCGAGGATCTCGACACCTACACGGGCACGATGGAAGCCCTGTGCGTCGCGGCTCCGCCGCCGAACCAGACCCGCGACATCCTGGCCAAGGCGCTCAAGGAGTACGACGCCTGACGCTCCGGTGACCGGTGCCCTCAGGAGTTGTCCGACAGCCAGGTGAGCAGCGATCTGGTCGCCTTCCAGTCCGCGCGGATCAGCGCCGCCAGCTCCGGCGTGTGGATGACCGGCTCGAACCCGTAGGACTTGCTGACCGTCAGGGACTTGTGCCGGAGCAGGTCGATCCGGGGGTGCTCCGGGTCGTAGCCGCGCGGGCTCGTCTTCAGCTTGTCGCCGCCGACCGTCCAACCGGTCGCGGTCAGTTTGGCCAGCAGCTTCTCGAGCTGCTTGCCGCGCCGGTCGTCGTCGATCGCGGCCCGGACCCGGGCCAGCCGTTCCGAGCTCGCCTCGTAGAAGCCGGCCGCGACCCGCACACCCGGCGCCGCCACCTGGATGTACCAGCCGGTCGACGGAGCCACGTCGATGAACGCACCTTGGTGCGTCTTGTACGGCGACTTGTCCCGCGCGAACCGGACATCGCGATACGGCCGGAACAGCTTCGCCGGACCGAACTCCGGCTCGAGCTCCGCGAGCAAGGCGGTCATCGGCGCTTTCACCGACTCCTCGTAGACCTGCTTGTGCGCCGTCCAGTAGGTCTTGCTGTTGTCCATCTCGAGGTCGTCGTAGAAGTCCAGCGCCGCCGCCGGGAAACCGGTGAAACTCATGCGGTAAACATAGTTCGGCTCAACCCAGCGACCGGAAGAAGGCCCGGATGTCGGCCACCAGGACGTCCGGCTGTTCGAGCGCGGCGAAGTGGCCGCCGTGCGGATGACTGGTCCAGCGGACCACGTTGTCGGTGCGGGCGACCTTGTGCCGGAGCGGGATGAAGTTGTCGTACGCCAGGTCGAGCAGGGCGGTCGGGGTGGTGGACGGCTCGGCCGGCTGACCCCAGTACGGCGCGTGGGCCCGTTCGTAGTAGATCCGGCCGGACGATCCCGCCGTACGGGTGAGCCAGTAGAGCATCACGTTGGTCAGCAGGAGGTCGCGGTCGATCGTGCTGGCGGGGTCGGACCACGCCTCGAACTTCTCCACGATCCACGCCAGCTGCCCCACCGGTGAGTCGGTCAGCGCGTAGGCGACCGTCTGCGGTCGCGTCATCTGCAGGTCGGCGTACCCCTGCAGTTCCTTCGTCCAGTGCTGGAAGCGTCGCCACGACGCCCAGGTGCGTTCGCGCTCGGCGGCGTCGAGCGGCTCCAGTTCCGCCGGCGTCGGCTCGGAGGTCGCTCCGCCTCCGGGGATGAGATTGAGGTGTACGCCGATCACCTCGTCGGCGTGGATCCGCCCGAGCTCCCGCGAGATCCCGCCACCCCAGTCGCCACCCTGTACGCCGTACCGGTCGTAGCCGAGCCGGGACATCAGGGCCGACCACGCGTCGGCGACCCGGAGCAGTTCCCAGCCGGTCTCCCGGGTCGGACCGGACAGCCCGAAGCCCGGGATGCTCGGGATGACCAGGTGGAACGCGTCCGCGGGGTCACCGCCGTACGCGCGCGGGTTGGACAACGGCCCGGCGATCTCGGTGAACTCGACGATCGAACCTGGCCAGCCGTGGGTGATGATCAGCGGTGTCGCGTCCGGCTCCGGGGAGCGGAGGTGGGCGAAGTGCACGTTCGCGCCGTCGATCGTGGTGGTGTACTGCGGCCACTCGTTGAGTCGCGCCTCGGCCCGGCGCCAGTCGTACTCATGCCGCCAGTACTCGACCAGTTCCTGCAGATGAGCCAGCGGTACGCCGTACTCCCAGCCGGTGCCAGGTAACTGGTCCGGCCACCGGACCAGGTCCAGCCGAGCGCGCAGATCCGCCAGTTCGGTCTCCGGCACATCCAACCGGAATGCTTCGACAGTCACTGCCGCAGTCTGCCGCGACCATCTGCTGCCTGCACCTGAATTCAGGCGTTCACCTTGGCGCGGACGACCCTGGCGAGGACAACCCGGACCGTGACCGCCGCGATCAGGCACAGCACGCCGGCGCTGAGCACGATCGTGACCAGGGTGCCCGCGCTGTTCAGGGCACCGTCGCACGCCATCGGAGTGACCCCACCGGCCGGCTGGAAGGCCGAACCGCAGTCCGTGCCACCGGCCGAGACCGACCGGAAGCCGAGCGCCAGCCCGCCGAGGACCAGCACGGTCCCGGCGATGGCGAGAATCTTGTTCAGTGTCGTCACGACGACCCCGGCACAGTTGGTTTCGGGCACGCCGACGGCGTACCCCGTGAGCCCCGTTGCACTTCGTTCACTCCTGACCTCGACTGACCACCCGCACCGAACTTACGGTCCGGCGCCGGATGATCCACACCCGTGCGGCCCGTCAGGACTGATTCTTCACAGAGTCCTTACTCAGGACATGACCGCCCGTGACCACGCTCTCAACCGGACTGTGGCCCCGGTCACGCGCCCGGGCCTAACCGGTTCAGCCGAGGCGTTCCTGCAGGTGAACGGTGATCTCGTCGCCCGGTTCCTTGCCCAGCCGGTCCCGCAGGTCGCCCTTGACCGGCAGCTTGTGGGTGCCGTCGCCGAGCGCCATGAACGAGCTCTCGAACGGGTGGCCGTCCATCGTGCCGCGGACCTTGACCAGCCCGCGGGTGCCGAAGTACTCCGCCGAGCCGGGCATCTGCAGGTAGGTCCAGCCGCCCTTGGCCGGGCTCTTCTGCAGCGGTGCGGTGAAGGTCTTGTCCAGCTTCTGGGTCTTGCCGCTCATGGTGAGCTCCTCTCTACACCTTGAGGTAGAGGCCGGTGGACCGGTTTCGACATGGTCTCCCGAACTATTCTGAGTTTCGTGCAGATCACCATCCGCCACGCGGGGCGGGACGAAGTACCGGCGGTGCTGGCGCTGCTCGACGGGGCGACCGAGTGGCTGGTCGCCCAGGGACGGACGGATCAGTGGGGCACGGAGGCGCATTCGACCAATCCGCGCCGGGTCGCGCAGATCACCGGGTTCGCCGACGACGGGCTGTGGGTGGCCGAGGCGGACGGCCGGGTGGTCGGGGCGCTCGCGGTCGGGCCGGCGATGTCGTACGTGCCAACTGTGGACGAGCCGGAGCTGTACGTCCGGCTGTTGGTGACGGATCGGGCCTTCGCGGGTCGTGGCATCGGTGCCGAACTGCTCGACCACGCGCGGATGCTGGCGCGGGAGGCCGGTGTCGGGTTGATCCGGGTGGACTGCTTCGCGGGCGGGGACGGCGCACTGGTTCGGTACTACGAGAAGCAGGGATTCGTCCGGGACGTGGAGTTCTCCGTACCGGTCAATGACTGGGAATGGCCGGGTCAGGTCCTGACCCAGCGGCTGTGACCGAGCGGTGCACGGTGCCGTGGGCGTCGCTGCAGTGGGCGTCGCGGTCGTTGCCGGAGGCATGGTCTACCTGCAGGGTCGAGTGCGTCAGCTGATGACGCTCGGCCAGTAGCGCCTCGACCTTGACCCGGATCTGGTGGCAGTCGAGCCCTTGGGCGACCAGGATGTGCGCGGACGCGGCCGGCTCACCGGACGTGATTTCCCAAACGTGCAGGTCGTGGACCTCGACCACACCTTCGACCGCGCACAACTCCGCGCCGAGGGCCTGTGGGTCGATCCGGGCCGGCGCGGCCTCGAGGAAGATCCGGCCCGAGTCGCGGACCAGCGAGATGCCCGCCTTCAGCATCAGCGTGGCTACTACCAGCGCGGCGATCGCGTCGGCGCGGGCGAAGCCGGTGAGCAGGACGACGAGACCCGCGATGGCCGTCGCGATGAACGCGAAGAGGTCGTTGAGGATGTGCTGGAACGCACCCTCGACGTTCAGGCTGGAGCGGTTCGCCTTGCTGATCAGGTAGGCGGCCAGCAGGTTGACCACGATGCCGACGACGCCGGTGATCAGGACCAGCCCGCCCTTCACCTCGGGCGGATCGATCATCCGGCTGACCGCTTCATAAACGAAGTACGCCGCCAGCAGGAGCAGCGTGATCCCGTTCGCCTGGGCGGACAGGATCTCGACCCGCTTGAAGCCGTACGTGAACCCACCGGCCGGCGGACGGGCGGCGAGCCGGATCGCGATCAGCGCGAGCACGATCGCGATCGCGTCGGTGAGCATGTGCGCCGCGTCGGTGATCAGGGCCAGCGATCCGGCCGCGAGCCCGACCAGGACCTCGGCCACCATGAAGCCGACGATCAGCGCGAGCGCGCCGCTGAGCAGCTTCCGGTCCGCTTCTGTGCTTACACCGTGCCCGTGGCCGTGGCCGTGTGCTTCGGCCGTCATGCGCCGGACCTCTCCGGGTGGATCGCGTCGGTGTGTTCGGTGTGCGCGACGGCGAGGTCGACCAGCATCCGCACGTGTGCGTCGTCCAGGCGGTAGTACGCCATCCGGCCGTCCCGCCGTACGGCGACCACGCGGTGGGCGCGCAGCAGCCGGAGCGCGTGCGAGGTCGCGGACTCGCTCAGCCCGGTCACCGCGGCGAGGTCGCAGACGCACAGTTCGCCGTCGAGCAGCGCGACCAGCAGCTTCAGCCGGCGCGGATCGCCGAGCAGGCTGAAGACATCGGCGGTGTCGACGATGTCGTCCTCCCCCGGCATCCTGGCATTGACGCTCGCCACCCGCTCCGGGTCGACGACCCGGACGGTGCAGGCGTCGATCGCCGCGCTGCCCTGCACATCTGCAGAACTCTTCATACGTCGACAATAGGGTCGCCCCCGGGCGCCCGCAAGCTACAGCGTCTCCCCCAGCCATCGCAGCTGCCGCATCCGCTGCACCTGAGCGCCGCCCTCATGGCCGTTGAACGGCCAGACGTCGATCTCCGCCGGGCCGCGGTAGTGGTTGTACGCCGCGAACACCGTCGACGGCGGGCAGACCGCGTCCATCAACGCGACCGAGTACCGCGCCGGAGCCGTCGCCCGAGCCGCGAGGTTCACCCCGTCGAAGTAGTCGAGTACGCCGAACACGTCCTCGGGCGGCACCCGCCGACGGGCGAGGTAGTCGGCGATCTCGCCGTACCCGGTCTTGGCCACCATCTCGGCCGCCCGCCGGAAGTGCGTCAGGAACGGTACGTCGATCAACGCCGCGGCGACGTCCGTCCGCAGCCCGGCCACTGCCTGCGCGATCCCGCCCCCTTGACTGCCGCCGGCGACGACCATCCGGGCCGGGTCGGCGATCGGGTGACTCCGCGCCGCGTCCACCGCGCGGACCGCGTCGGTGAACACGCGCCGGTAGTAGTAGGAGTCCCGGTCGACGAGTCCGCGGGTGAGGAATCCGGGCACCTGCGGGTTCGCCCCTGGATCGGGATCGGCGGTGTCGGTCCCCTGGCCCCGCGTGTCCATCACGAGTACGGCGTACCCGGCGGCCGGGTACACGAGCCAGTCGATCGGCCAGTTCCGCCCACCCTGGTAGCCGAGGTACTGCACCACCGTCGGCAGCGGTCCGGCCACGTCACGCGGCGCCAGGAACCACCCCGCGATCCGATGCCCACCGAACCCGGTGAACCGGATGTCCCACACATCCACGGTCGACAGCCCGGCGTCGTACCGGACGAACGCCGGCTCGAGCGGATCGGTCTCGGCCTTGGCCAAGGTGTCCCGCCAGAACAGGTCGAAGTCGGCCGGCTCACTGCGCTCGGGGCGATACTCGCGCAACTCCGGCAGTGGCTTGTCGAACAAGGGCATAGCTGTCCTCCTTTCGTTACCCGGCGACCCGGGTGAAGTCGACGGGGAGCGGCCGGAGGTCGAGCTCGACCTGATGCTCCGCGGTGAACCCGAGCAGGTCGCGAGCCCGGGACAGGTCCATCGGTACCGCGCGTCCGAGCAGTGCCCGCCGGACCGGGACCGTCGGGTGGTACCGCGCCAGCAGTTCGTCGGTCGGGTACGGCGCCAACGTCTGCGGGGCGGCAACCAGTACGGCGTGGAACCCGGACACCGGCGCGGTGATGGCCAACCGCAAGGCCCGGGCGGCGTCGCGGAGATCGAGGTACGCCCAGAGCTCGGCTGATCCGTAGAGCGGGTCGGCCGTGGTCGCCGCGAGCCGATCGCGCCGACGCCTGTCGTCGGCGACGAACGGCAGGCGCAGCGCGACCACCGTCAGACCGTGTCGCCGCGTCATCATCACCGCGGTCGCCTCGTCGACCTGCTTGGACAGCCCGTACGGGTCCTCGATCTGCACCGGCAGGTTCTCGTCCACCGGCAGGTACGCCGGGTGCCGGATCCCGGCCGCGAACGGCAACCCGGTGATCGAGTAGCTGCTGCTCAGCGCGACCCGCCGTATCCCTCGCCGGCCGGCCGCCTCCAGCACGACGAAGGTCGCACGGGTGTTGCCGCCGAAGACCTCGAACGGCGTACCGTGACCCGGCGAGGCCAGTCCGGCCAGGTGGATCACCGCATCCGCATCGGCCATCGCCTCGTCGACCGCGGCCGGGTCGCGGGCGTCCCCGATCACCATCCGATCGGCCGGCAGTCCGTCCGGCTCGATCCGGTCCAATGCGGTTACAAAGATGCCTTGGGCAACCAGATCGCCGACGACGGCATGACCGATCATGCCGCTCGCCCCCGTCACGAGCACCCGGGTCACCGTCACGCGTTCTCCTTCGAGGTTGATGGTCAGCCCTTGATCCCGCCGGCCAGACCGGCCCCGCGGAGGAAGTAGCGCTGGAAGAGCAGGAAGATGATGATCGGCAGCACCACCGAGATCAGCAGTCCGGCCATGAACAGGTTGATCTGCACGTTGTCGCGGATCGACGGCAGCATCACCGACAACGGCTGCTTGGTCCGGTCCGGCAGGACCAGCTTCGGCCAGAGGTACTCGCGCCAGGCGGCGATGATCGACAGCAGCGACACCACGCCGATGATCGGCCCGGACAGCGGCAGCACCAGCGAGGTGAACATCCGGAAGTTGCCGACGCCATCGATCCTGGCCGCCTCGAACAGTTCGGCCGGCAGTTGCGCGAAGAACCGTCCGGTGATGATCACGTTGAACGCACTCGCACCGGCCGGCAGCCAGATCGCCCAGTAGGTGTTGATCAACGTCCCGCCGACGATCGGCACGTCGATCACTGTCAGGTAGAGCGGCACCAGCGAGATGACACCGGGGATGAACAGCGTTGCCAGCAGGGCGCCGTCGATGATCTTGGCGTACCTCGGCCGCAGGATCGCCAGCGCATAGCCGCCGGTCGTTGCCACCAGCACCGACACCGCCCAGTTGCCGAGGGCGATCCAGACCGTGTTGATCAGCGCGGGACCGACCCGGAGGCGGGACCAGGCCGTCTCGATGTTCTGCCACTGCGGGTGCCCGGACCACAGACCGAGTGGGTTCGACGCGAGGTCGTGAGGCTGCGAGATGGCCGCTTTGGCCAGCCACAGGATCGGCCCGAGGCCGGCCAGTGCGAGCAGGACCAGGATCAGCACCTGACCGCTGCCGAACGTCCAGCGTACGAGCGGACGGCGCCGGTCCGCCGCGGAGATCAGACCGCGGTCCTCGCCCCGGGCGCTCATGTCGTGCTCCAGCGCCGTGTCAGCCGGAAGTACAGCAGCGACAGCAGGCCGAGGAAGATCGCCAGCAGGACCGACAACGCCGTCGCCTCGCCGTAGTCGCCGTTGATGAAGGCGTAGTTGTACAGCAGCAGCAGGATCGTCGTCGTCGCGTTCGCCGGCCCGCCACCGGTGAACAGGAACGGCTCGGTGAACACCTGGAAGGTCCCGATGATCTGCAGCAGCAACGTGATCAGCAGGATCGTCCGCAACTGTGGCAAGGTCACGTGCACCACCCGCCGCCAGATCGAGGCCCCGTCGATCTCCGCCGCCTCGTAGAGATCCGCGCGTACGCCGGACAAGGCGGCCAGGTAGATGATCATCGTCGCCCCGGCGTTGGCCCAGGTGGCCTCCAGCACGATGCTGGGCATGGCCCAGTGGGCGTCCTGCAACCACTGGAACGGACCGAGACCGATGCCCCGGGCCAGCGTGTTGAACAGGCCCTCGTCGCTCGCGTCGTAGAACACCCGCCAGAGCAGGATCGCCACCACCGGCGGAAGCACCACCGGCAGGTAGGCGAGCACCGAGAACAACGCCCGGCCGCGACGCAGTTCGCGAACGAAGACCGCGAGTGCGAGCGGCGCGGGATAGCCGAACACCAACGCCAGCAGTGCGAACCAGGCAGTGTTGCGGACAGCGGTGAACAGCAGCGGGTCGGCGAGGACCTTACGGAAGTTGTCGAAGCCGACCCACTCCGCCGGAGTGATCAGGTTCGTCTGCTGGAACGCGAGGACCAGGCCCCGGGCGATCGGCCACCAGGAGAACAACCCGAAGACCAGCAACGTCGGGATCAGGAACACCAAGGTACTGATCCCGCCGTGCCGGACCCACTTCGTCGTACGTCCTCTCACGGGTTGGTCAGCAGCCCGTCGACTGTCTTCGACGAGTCGCCGAGCAGCTTGCCGATGTCGGTGTCCTTCTTGGTCAGCACGGTCTGTACGACGGAGTCGAGGCTCGCGTACACCTTCTGCCCGGCCACCGGCGGCTCGATCATCAGCTTCAGCGAAGCCGCCTTGCTCGTGTACGGCGTGAAGTTCGCCTGGACCGTGTTCACGTACGGCTTGATCCAGGCGTTGTACTGCTGTTGCGACGCGTCGTCGAACAGCCACAGCATCGGCAGCCCGACGGAGTACTGCTTGTCCGCGTTCGCGGTCTTCGCGTCCGTGACGGCATGGTCTTGGTCGGTGAACTTCTCCAGCCAGAAGAACTCCGCCCACTTCACCGCGGCCTCGACCTGCGCCTTCGACGCCTTCGGGTTGAACATCTGTACGGCGCCACCGGTCAGCGTGCCGCCGTCCGGCGAGTCCAGCGGCAGCGGCGCGACGCCGATGTCCTCACCCTTGCCGCCCATCGTCGTGACCTCGTCGCGGTAGTCGCCCGGCGCACCGATGTACATTCCGACCTTGCCGCCGGCGAACTCCTGCTGCAGCTGCTTCTGGTTGAACAGGAAGTTGCTGCCCATCGAGTTGTCGGTCCAGCGCATCTCCTGCAGGGCGGTCAGCGCGTTCTTCATCGGTGCGTCGTTGAAGGCGGCCGAGGCCTTGCCGCCATCCACCTTCTCGATCGTCCCGCCGTACGTGTAGGTCATCGCGGTGAGGACCCAGCCGCCGGTGTTGCCGGTGGTCATCATCGAGTAGCCGGCCTTGCCGGTCTTGTCCGCGATCGCCTTCGCGTCCGTCCGCACCTCGGCCCAGGTGGCCGGCGGCTTGTCCGGGTCGAGCCCGGCCTGCTTGAACAGCGCGCGGTTGTAGTTGAGGCTCATCGTGTACGCCTGCACCGGCAACCCGAAGATCTTGCCGCTGGAGTCCTGGACCGTCTTCAGCACCTCAGGGTTGATCTTGCTGCCGATGGGTGACGCCTTCACCACGTCGGTGATCTCGGCGAGTTGCTTGCGTTCGATCAGACCCTGCACGTCGGTGTACGGGATCGCGACCACGGTCGGCAGCGTCCCCGCGGCCAGGTCGGCCTGGAAGGTCTGAACGTCGTACCCGTACTCCGAGCCCTCGATCTTGATGTTCGGGTTCGCCTTCTCGAACTCGGCGACCCGGTCTGTCCACGTCTTCAGTGCGGCGGCCTGGTCGGGCGTCGGCTTCTGCCCGACCGTGATCGTGACCGTGCCGTCGCCGCTGTCTGCAGCGCTCCCGGATCCCGATGACGAGCAGGCGGTGGCCGCGAGGCAGGTGGTGATCACCAGCGCGGCGACCGTTCCCGCCCTCCGTCGTGTGGTCTGCACAGTTACTCCTTCTGCTAGCTGGTGAACGTTCCAGGGAGGAACAAGGTGGTGGTCTTGCCGGTGACGATGCCGCTCGCCCACTGCAGCGCCCCGGCCCGCCCGGTGCCGTCGTTCTCGTTCAGGGCAAGGGACATCGCGATCGGGCCGGCCGGCGCGGTCTGGAACCCGAGCGCCGCCCACGGCACCTTCACCCGGTACGACGTGACGCCGTCGGCGCGCGTGATCGCGGCGGTGGCGCCCGGTGTGGTTCCCGCCGGACTGCCGTCCGAGGTGCCGAAGCTGTAGACGGCCGGTCCGGTCGGCAGGAGGGCGGCGCCGATCTCGGTGGCGGTCGCGTTCTCGCCGGGCAGCCCGTTGCTGATCGCGAACTGCAGGCCGTCACCCCGCCACAGGTTCGGCGCGGTCTCGGTCTGCGCGAACACGTCGTCGGTGACGGCCGCGTTGACGGTCAGCCCGGTGGCGTCGTACTGGAAATTGGCCGAGCCGGACAGGTCGGCGGCGCCACCCCACGGGCGGGTGAACGCGAGCCAACTGGCGTCGGTCGCCAGGTTGATCGAGCTGGCCGGAGTCGTTGCCGAGGGCACGATCGGATCGAACGCGGTAGTGCCCTTGGCGGAGACCTTGTTGCCGTCGGACGTGGTGAGGTCGACGGTGTAGGCGTATGCCTTCCAGGGCACCAGTCCGGTGACCGGGATGCTGATCGTTGCCTTCTGCCCCGGTTCTATCGACTGGCCGGCGCCGGCTGTTCCGTGCTGGCCGGCGATCGTCCAGGTCAGGTCCTGGATCGTGGCGGACGAGCTCGCCCTGGTGTTGGTCAGTTCGACGCCGAGGCCGGCTGGTGCAGCTTGGGTGAGCTGCGGCACGACGCGGATCTTGGTCGCCGGCTCGACAGTGGTCCAGGCAACCAAGCGGGCAGTGGTTCTCCCGAGCCGGGAGACTGTCGCGACGACGTGCCGCGGTCCGAGCGTGTCGCTTGCCGGGACCGCGATGGTGACCTGGGTGTCCCGGCCCGGAAACACCAGGACCCCCTTCGTCTGGCCAGCCACCGTCACGGCGGCCGGGCCGGCGTTGTACGGCGTGCCCTTGATCGTCACCGTGACCGCGGTCGGCTCCTGCGAGTTGGACGGATCCGCGGCCGCAACCTTCGCCTGTGGCGACGCCGTGACGGCAACGCCGGTTGCAGAGCCCTTCACGAAGACCGGGTCCTGGTCGACCGTCATCGTCACCACGCCTTGCGTCGGGGTCAGCGTGGTCTTGTGGCCGTACATGTCGGTGACCTGGAGCGGGCTGGTGGTGCTGAGCTCCACCGATGAGGAGCCGGTGCCGGTCGACCACAGCACGCGGGTGGTCGACGTACCCGAACCGAAGCGGTACGAGTAGAGCGGGGCGGCCAGGGTGTCGCGGCCGCTGTAGGCGAGGCCGGTGAGTGCGCGGATCGTGGTCGCCTTGGCGACCAGGCCCGGCTTCGGCGCCATCCCGGCGATCGGTCCGGCCGGTGCTTGCAGGAGGCCGAAGGTGCTCTCCTTGTCGTCCAGGTTTGTGCCGTCGTTGAGGGCGTCGTACCAGTAGAACTGGCTGACACCGTTCGCGATCATGATCGTGTCGTTGCGGATCGACTTGCGGGCCTGGTCGAGCATCGAGCCACCGGAGCTGGCGGCGGTCGGGTAGCCCTCCTCGCTGATCCAGAGCGGCTTGCCGGCGCCGCCGTGCGCGTTCGCCGCGGTGCGCAGGTTCTGGATCTGGGTGTCCAGGTCGCCCTCCGGGCCGGGGAACGTGTAGATGTGCGCGTTGATCGAGTCCATGTACGCCAGACCGCCGAGCGAGAGCAACTGGTCGCGGAACGAGGTGTCGCCCTTGTTCGGGCCGACGTCGACGATCACGTTCGCGTTCGGGTTGTCCGCGTGGGTCTGCTGGTACGCCGCCTTGATCAGCTGCAGGAAGCACGCGCCGGTGATGCCACAGGCGCTGTCGTTGAAGCCGGGCTGGTAGTACTCGTTGTAGGTCTCGATGTCGTTCGTGGTGCCGGCGAAGTGCTTCAGCCAGAAGCTCTGGTACCGGCCGAACCCGGCCAGACCGGCCGTGGTGCTCGGGGTGTGCCCGCCGTCGTACAGCGCGTTGCGGTAGCCGGTCACCAGCAGCGGGATGATGCCGTTCGCCTTCGCGTCCGCGACCATCGCGTCGTACTGCGGCTCGACGGTGTAGTTGCCGGGTGAGCCGGACTCCACGTGGGTCCACTCGAGGCTGTCGCGGATGTGTGAGAAGCCGGCCAGGGCGAGGGTGCGGATGAGGGCGCCACTGAGGTTGTAGTAGTGGTTCATGTGGGTGTTCACGCCCCACTTGCCTTGGGGGGACTGGATTCCGGCCGGCAGCGGTGGGATGACGGCGAGCGTCGTACCGACCACCGTCTGGCCGGCCGTGAGGCGGAGGTTGTAGAAGCCGGGACCGAGGGCCGCCACGTTGACGGAGCCGGTCGTCGTGTTGCCTGAGGCAACGGGGAGGTACTGGTCGTCGGTGATGCTCCAGGCCACCGACGACGCGGTCGAGGTGAGCGTCACGCTGCCCGATCCCTGGGGGAACACCAAGCTCTGGTTGGTGACGGTGATACCAGTCGTGTCCGCGAACGAGATGCTGACAGACGAGACGCAGACCGAGCTGATCACACCACCAGGTGCGCTCGCCATCAGCCGGATGTCGGCGCCGTTCGCGCGGTTCTGGAAGTTGACGTCGGACATCCGGAACTGGGTGGTCGCCCACGCGCCGGTGCCGGGGAAGGTGAACCAGGGCAGCGGTGTGAAGGCCGAACTGACGCTGTCGTACTGCGCGCTCAGTTGCTGGCCCGGGGTGTCGAAGTAATTGACCGTGAGCACCGCGTCGGTGGCGCCGGCGGGGATCCGGGCCGCGTCGATGTTCAGGTAGATGTACTGGTCCTTCAGATCGTTGCTGGCCTGCCAGCACGGCACCCCGAGCCGGCTCGACGCCGCGTGCTCCGGGGTCTTGTCCGGGTCACCGGGCCAGGCGGTGATCCCATCGGCGGCGACCGGGTTGGTGAAGACGATCCCGGGATCACTCGCCGCCTGCGCGGGTGATCCCAGCTGAACGGCGGCCAGCACTCCGGCGGCGACCACCGCGAGCACCTTCCGAACCGAACCGTGCATGGGGCGGCCCCTTCGCGAGTTCACATACATGAACAAAGTCTGTAATGTTGAACGACGACGAAAAAGTAGGCGGCCTGCCGGGATGTGTCAACGGTTCGTGCCGCACGGGACTCCCCGGGCGACGTGAATGGCGTACGTCCAGCGCTCAGGCGCTGGGCAGTCGACGCAAGGTTCCGCCGATCTCCTCGGCATGCTGGTGGAGCGCCTCGACCACGTCTCGCTGGTGGGCATCGGTGAACCGCGACAGCGGGATCGAGCAGCTGAGTCCGTACGCCGCCGGGCGGCCGAACGGTATCGCCACCGCGATGCTCCCCAGGCCCAGGGCGTCCTGCTCCCGCTCGGCGGCCCAGCGCCGTACGCGGACGTCCTGGAGCTCGCGCGCGAGCGCCTGCCGGTCGGCGATCGTGTGCTGAGTTTCCGCCGCGAGTTCGGTCGGGACTCGCGCCTCGACTTCCTCGGGCGAGAGCTGTGCGAGCAGCACTTGTCCCATTGCGCTCGAATGTGCGGGCACCCGGCGACCGACCCAGGACCCGCTGCGGAGGATGTGCATCGACTCGCGACTGGCCAGATAGACCACGTCGGCGCCGTCGAGCCGGGCGAGATGAACGGTCTCGTTGAGGTACGCACGCAGCGCGGCAAGGTGTGCAGTCGCGACTTGGTTGACGACGTCGCGGTCGAGGAACGCGGTCCCGACGAGGAGCGCGCGGACTCCGATGCCGTACGCCGTACCGCGCTCGTCGGACTCGACCCAGCCGGCACCGACCAGCGTCCGGAGCAGCATGTGGATGCTGGACTTCGGGTAACCGAGCCGGCTGGCCAGCTCAGTCAGCGTCAGCCGCCCGGGGGCCTGGGCCAGCGCCTCCAGCAGCTCCACGGTCCGAGCCGCCGACTTCACGGCCGGCGGTCTGTCAGCGTCGCTCACGTGTTCGGTATATCAGACGGAGTTCGCATCCGTGAACCTCGGAAGCTCTTAGGCCAGACCGAGGCGATAGGCGTAGGCGACGGCTTGGGCGCGGTCGCGGAGGTTGGCCTTGGCGAAGAGGTGATTGATGTGGGTCTTGACCGTGGCCTCGCTGACGACCAACTGTCGGGCGATCTCCGTGTTCGACAGTCCGTCCGCGATCAGGCGCAGTACCTCGATCTCGCGGGGAGTGAGGCCCGAGCCGGCGAGGACGGCGGGCTTCGGGGTGGCGGCGCCTTCGATCAGGCGGCGCTGGACCTCGGCGTCGAGGATGGACTGCCCGGCCGCGGCCGCCTGCAAGGCCCGCCCGATCGACTCGGCGTCCGCGTCCTTGGTGAGGAACCCTCGCGCACCGGCCCGCAACGCGGACAGCACCGAGTCGTCGTCGCTGTAGGTCGTGAGTACGACGACCTCCGTTTCGGGGTGGTCCGCGCGGACCCGCCTGGTCGCCTCCACGCCGTCGCACTTCGGCATGCGCAGGTCGACGAGCAGGACGTCGGGGTTGTGCTCGGCAACCAATCGCACGGCTTCCTCGCCGTCGGACGCGGCCGCGACCACGTCGATCCCTGGCAGCAGCTTGAGCAACGTGACCAGGCCGTCGCGGACCACAGTCTGATCGTCGGCGACCACGACGCGCACTGCACTCATACCGGAATCCTCAGTTCTACCCGCCAGCCCTCGGACGTCGGACCGGCCTCGACCGATCCACCGACGAGGTCGGCCCGTTCCTTCATCCCGAGCAGACCATAGCCGCCGGGCGTCGGCTGCGCCGGACGCTTCCCCGGCCTGTCCTCGACGGTCAGCCGGACATCATCGCCGTACCGGAGCCGTACGTCGACCGGCGCGCCCGGCGCGTGCTTGCGGGTGTTCGCCAGCGCCTCCTGCAGCGTCCGGTACAGGGTGCTCATCACATCGGCGGACAACTCCCGCGCCTCCCCCTCCACTTCGAAGTCCGCCGCTGCCCCACTCTCCAACCGGTACGACGTGACCAGATCGCCGAACGCCCGTACGTCGGGAACCGCGTCCTCACGCAGCGCAGCAACCGCACGTCTCGCCTCGGCCAGACCTTCCACCGCCAGCCCCTGTGCCCGCGTCACCTGCTCGATCGCCTCGGGCGACGCGCCGTCCCGGATCAGCATCAACCGCGCCCCTTGCAGGCTCAACGACAGGCCGGCCAGCGAATGCGCCAGTACGTCGTGCACGTCGCGGGCGATCCGGGCGCGTTCGGCCAGGGCGGCGGCACGGCCGTGTTCCTCGATCACGGCCTGTTTCCGGGCCAGCGAGACTTCGAGGTCCTCGAGCTGGGACTCCCGGTTCCGGCGGTTGATCGAGGCCAGCACCAGGGCCACCAACCCGAACGCCGGCCCGACTGCCCCGGCCACCGAACCGCTCGTGACGTACAGCGGCACCGAGGCGCCCACCACACCGATGACGACCACCGCGATCTCGCGCGGCCCGGCCCGGTGATAGCGAACTGCCGCTCTGGACACCCAGAACGGCAGCACGATCAGGGGACTCTGCGGCAGCGCGAACCACAGCAGCGATCCGGCGACCGCGAACACCAGCAGCCCGTAGGTGGCCTTGCCCAGCGGCTCGCCGTGCCGCAGACCGAAGAGCGAGAAGTTGCTGATGACAACAAGTAGGGCGAGGACGAGGATCACCGGGTACGGCAGCCGGTGCGGGTCCGGCACACCGCCCGCGAAGACCAGCGTGCCGATCGTCAGTACGCCCGGGATCGCACGGATCAGGAGACCAGGCGCGGTGGCGGCCCGCACCCGGCTCCTGAGCGTCGACGTCATACCGTCATCATGCCCGTTCGACCGCGAGCGGGATGTGCATGCTCAGCGCCCGGCGGTAGATCATCGCGTTCTGTGCGGCGATGGTGAGACCGATGGTCAGGGCGAGCGTCGCGTGGTTCAGCGTGCCGTGCGGCCAGATCGCCGGCGCGGCGAACGCGGCACCGACCCGGATCCCGAGCGTCACGATCCAGAGCGCGAGCGTGGCGCCCGTCCCCTTCTGGTACAGCCCGTCCTCGCGCCGGGTGAGGTGCAGACTCGCACCGCGGGACAGTCCGAGCCCGACCAGTACGACGCAGTCCAGCACCAGGAAGGCGATCTCGCCGGTCGACGCCGTACCGAGCGCCGATGGCAGCGGCAGCAAGCCGATGATCAGCAGGATCGCCGGCATCACCATCAGCGACCGCTGCGTGACCAGCGACCCGGTGATCTGCCGGCCGACGACCCGGAACAGCACCCACAGCCCTACCAAGATCCCCACCACTACTCCGGCCGACATCTCTCAGTTCCTTTCCGAGGAGGTTGTTCGTTGCTGGTGACAACACTCCTCGGATCCGGCCCCCGGAACGTCAGCCCCCAGTTCGCCCCCAGGTGGAACCACACCTCAACCCCAGGGTTGACCCCGCCCAGCCCCCGTCCGATGGGTTGACCCACGAGACGGTGGGTTGGCCAACGGCACGCAGTTGGCCAACCCACCGACGGCTGGGTCAGCCCACCAGATGGGGCCGGTGTCGGGCCAGGTTGACCCCGCCCAGCCCCCGTCCGATGGGTTGACCCACGAGACGGTGGGTTGGCCAACGG
>NZ_JBITJE010000007.1:0-384043 GCF_044459685.1 Kribbella sp. NPDC050241 | reverse complement strand
CCGGACTGGTGAAGACGGCTATCTCCACCGCACTCCGGAGGTCTTCCCTACGTCAACCACCAACCCCAACGTCACCAACGTCTCGGCCGAGTACACCTAGAACGCGCCTTCAACCAGGCGGCTCGCAACGCCGCCGCCGTCAGAAAGCGGTTCGACACCGAGGAACAGCGTCTGACCGCAATGGAGTGATCGCCAGGCGCCCGATCGCATGCGGACTAGAACATACGTTCCCTTAAGCTCGGGTTCTGGGATGGGATGGTGACCTGGGGGTATGCGTCGTGGACAGCGTCTGTCACGTCTGGTCGCCGCTCATTCGCGGTCGGGTGTTCGAACGTCACGTGTGTCATTCGAGGATGCGTTTCGTGTTCTGCCTGATCCAGCTGTCGGGGTGCTCTGCAGCTACGCGGCTGAAGGCTTCGGCGTCAGAGGGTTCCCATGACTTGTCCGCGGCCCGCAGCGCGTCAATGAGTCGGAAGTCGGACCAATGTCCGAGGTCCTCCTGGATGATGGTGCGGCAGAAGGCGCCGACTCTGGGGTCCTTGATCTTGGCCAGGGAATCGAACCAGTACGCCCGAAGATCTTCGCCGTCGTCTGGGTCTTGTGGCGCGAAGGTTGGTTCGCTGCACATCTCGAGGACGAAGCCGAGATCTGCAGCCTTCACGCCATAGCGGTAGGTCTGGCTGACGCGACGCAGCAAGTCGCGGTTGGCACAGCCACGGTCACCGGTTCGCCACTTGTCGGCGGCAGACGCCGCGATCTGTGTCAGCATCGCATGCACTCGCTGCAGGTGGTAGGAGGCCCGCAGGGCAGCCACCAGCACCTCAAGAACAGCAGGGCCGGGCGAGGACACGATGATCCGCTGGCATCCCGCAAGGCGCACCTCGTCAGGTGTGAGCACCCAGTCGTCTCCAAGGTGCTCGCCCTTGTCGAGGTCGAGATGGAGTTCCCTCGCCACGTAGGACTCGGCCTCCACCCATCTCGCCCCGTAGTCGATGTTCGCCAGGAACTCATCAGTATCGCGAGATGATGACACCGGCACTCCCTTATCAGATCCCCGATTTTCTTCACTCAGCTTGCACCGAGGAGCAGACACTTCAAGTATCGACACTTCCTTGATTACCTCGGCGAAGCACAGGATCAGTCCCCGCGCGCGAGCTTCGGCCGGCTAGCTCGGAGGTGGTCGGCGGTGCGTCTTCCCGTCTGCCGTTCAGCCCAGTCAGGACCTATCAGGAGCCACCAGAGGGGCCAGGGTCGTTCGTCCAGCGGGGCGCTCCATCTTGGCCCCTCTGGCGTCTCCTGATCGCGCTACGCGTGGGCTGAACGGCAGACGGGAAGACGCGGGGTGTGAGTCATGTGCAGGGCACCGCTAGGTGTGCGTTCGTGCTGGTCTGGGGCTTGCAGAGATTAGGGGGATGGGGCGGGCGTGGTGTCGAGATCCCAGAGCGCGCGGTAGTACGCGGTCCGGATCGGATCGGGCTCCACTCCGTACGCGGACAGCAAGGTTTCCTCCCAGCCTGGGCCGTAGTTCCACTCGGTACTCCAAGTCGCGACAGCGAGGTCTGCCCATCGGTCAGCTGTACCGAGGTGAGCCATGTCGACCTGGCCCGAATACTGACCGTCCTCAGTGATGAGGGTGTTTGGCACGCAGGCGTCACCGTGGCACACCACCAGTTTGTCTATCGAGGTTGAGGCTGGGAGACCGCTCGTCGAGTCTTTGCCCGCAACAGCGGCTTGCTCAATCCTGTCTTCCACCGTCCAGGTGAATGGACACCTGTCAACTGGCAGCGCGTCGTGAAGCGCTCGCAGTCCTACACCAGCTGCCCGGACGGCCGTCTCGGGATTCTCTTTCCAATGATGGCTGATAGCGCTGTCCCCGGGCAGCCCGGCCGTAAGCATCCAAGCTCCGTCAGCGTCCGCCCCGTAGTCGAGCACGACTGGTACCGATGCGAACTCACAGGCCCATTGCAGCCGCTCGACTTCTGCGGGCAGATCGACGCCAGATCCGACCGGTGCCCACTTTGCGAACCTGCGCGAAGGTCCTGCACCTACCTGAAAGGTCAAGCCGCCAAGGCCGTTGCGCCAGACCGGGGTAACTGAGTGGTCGCCGCCGAGTCGACGAATCTGCACAGGCACGGCTACATCGTCGGGCGGGCGGCCGCTGATCAGCATGAACCGAGCCTCCCGCGTCAAGGTTCTGGAACTGCTAACGGATTTGCTAACACGCCGGGTGGACTGATGTCGACGGGTGTAGATGGTTCCGAGAATATCGGGGGGATGCGCGCGCCCCCAACACGACGGTGTGGACTCGATCAGACGACTTATCAGCAACGTTCAATCTCACGGGTCGCCGATGAGCCCAGTCCGACCCCAACGACCCCTACCGAGATGCGTTGGTCGGCACCGGTGGCTGCATGCGCGACGGAAGCGCGGCGGAGGGCATCGAGCTGTGCAGGCTCCTACGGATCAGAAGGTTGGGGTTCGAATCCCTCCGAGCGCGCCAACGAAACCCAAGGTCACCGCACAGGCGGCCTGAGGTTTGCATGGCTGGCGCGTGACTTGCCCCCGGCTGACCCCAACGTCACTCGTCGTCCTGCTCGACTCCCGCGTTGTCACCCCGATTGGCCTCACGGCCGGTCACGAGACTCTGTCCGGATCGCCCGCCGGATGCTCGATTGGTGTCGGTGCGCGGCTGTGGTGTGTTGGTGAACGATGCTGTGCACTACCTGCACTGCTCCCCGAGGAGGCAACCAGTGGCTCAGAGAGTGGAGATCCTGCTCACAGATGATCTCGACGGCACCAATCTGCCCGCCGGCAGGGGAGAGACCGTGACCTTTGCGCTCGACGGCAGCTCCTACGAGATCGACCTCGGCACCAAGAACGCCGCGGCGCTGCGAAAGGCGTTGGCTGTCTACATCGATGCGGCGCGACCGATCAGGAACAAGCGAGGCAAGAAGGTCACCCGCTCGACCGTCGGCGCAGATGCCCGCACCGTGAAGGAGTGGGCTCGCGCCAACGGCTACGAGGTCAACGACCGCGGACGAGTTCCTGGCGACATCAAAGAGGCCTTCGACGCTGCCAACTGACCCGCTAGCCAGCAGAAAGCGTGGGGCGATTGTTGAATCAAGGTTGGGTCGCCTCCGCCGGCCCGGTCGCGTTCGTGGTGCGGTTCGTGGTGCGAAGTGGTGTCAACTCGTGCGGGATATGTGGCCGTGGTGCGAAGAGCGTGATGGCAAAGTTGCTGGTAGAGGCCAGATGAGACGCTGTCGTTCCTCCTCGTAATGAGAAGGTCGTGGGTTCGATGCCGACGGGCGGCTCCACCCAACCCCCGGTCCGCGCACGCGACCTGAGGGGTCCCTGTCTTGACCAGTCGACGGAGGACCAGGGCCGGTGTCCATGCCCCGCGTCCAGCTCTGCCGGATTGACCTCTCAAGAATCAAGAATCAAGGGCGCGCTCCCGTCCCCCTGCCACGATTGTCCGGCCAGCACGGCACGCATCAAGGGCTGCGGCGTCGGAGGCGATCGAGCAAACCGCGCTCGACCGTTGACCCGCGCCGCGCTGCCCTTGGTCTGGCACCCATTAGGGGGCCAGAGTGGGCAGTGAGCCCAGGCAACCTGGAATCGCTGTGTGTGCCTCTTACTAGGTGGAGGTGCAGCACGGTGCCCTATGAGACGTTCGACGATTTCGCCCGGGTCGGATCGCCGCGACTGCTCGGGGCTGCGCGCCTGTTGCTCGGCGATCCGCAGCTCGCGGAGGATTTGACTCAGGAGACCTTGATCCGGGTCTACCGGTCGTGGCCGTCGATTCGGGTCGACGCAGCCATCGATTCCTATGCGTATCGGACCCTGGTTCGGCTTGTGCACCGGCGCCGTATGCGTGGGTTCCATCGGCGGGAGGTTCCGACTTCGCTGGTTCCTGATCAAGTCGTCGGCGAGGTCGACAGTGATCACCGAGCGCCGTTGGTGCGTGCGTGTCTGTTGGAGCTGCCGGCGCGGCAACGCGCGACGTTGGTGCTGCGCTTCTATGCCGATCTCAGCGTCGAAGACACGGCCAAGGCGATGCGCTGCACTCCCGGCACCGTCAAGAGCCAAACCGCCAAGGGCCTGCGGAACCTCAAGGCGCTCATGACCTCCGACGACGCCGGGGAGTTTGCTCAGCAGGGAGAGACCAGATGATTCGTGATGAAGAGCTCCAATCGCTGATCGCGACCAGCCTTGACAGCAACGAGGTGCATGCCTTGGATCCTGCCGAGGTCGCCCGAATCGCCAACCGGCGCGACCGACGCGACCGCCGCCGCAAGCTCCTCCTCGTCGGGCTCGGTGCTGTCGGCCTGGTGGTGTCCGGCGTGGTTGTGTCGGTGGTTTACCTCGGCAAGGACCGAGGTGTCACCACCACCGCGCCGGAGCCGTCCGCGTCGACCAGGCCGCCAGCGGGGATGCGGCCCGGCTGCGCCCCGTCGGTCTATGCGCGGCTGATCGGTGGGGTGAGCGGCCCTGGCCAAGATGAGTTCCCGATCCTCACCAGAACACACGTGGGAGGCGCGACCAGGACCGTGGTGGAGGTCGCGAATGTTGGGTCGGCTGCTCGGTCGTCACGTGTCGTGCTTGGATACCTCGCCGTCGCCAGGCCAGGCAGTCGTTACGGCGCTGGCGAGGGGGAGGGGATGCCGGCGGATTCGGTGGTGCGGGCTGAGAATCAGCTGGTCCGCAGCGATCCCTTGGTCGACATCATCCCGGCCGGCCAACGACTGTCAGTCACCTTCCAAGCGACCCAGCCCGGCACCTACGGGGTCTACTTCATAGCTCGGATCGCCTACTCCGGCGACCTGTGTGACGGCGCACCAGCGCCACCCCCGGGAACACCCGCCAAGGGCGGGATGACCCAGAAGATCGGCGACATCATCGTCAGGTGAAAGTCGAATGGCGCTGGTCAGATTCGCGAGCTGCCGAGCGTGTCCGATGGCCTCACCCGAGATGACTCGGACGCGGGCACAGACCACTCCTGTCTACTGTGCTATCTGTGACTTCGCACCACGAATAGCCGCACGCGGGATGGGCTGGCAGGGACGGCCGTGGGATCGGCGGGCCTCTGACCTGCGATTTTGTGTGGCGCGCCCGGCAGGATTCGAACCTGCGACCCACAGATTAGAAGTCTGTCGCTCTATCCAGCTGAGCTACGGGCGCGTGGCACGGACGAGTCTCTCAGATCGGTGGGCGACCGCGCCTCTGGGTTACCCGGTTTCGGGGGTTGGGGGTGGACGAAGTACATGCTTGTCGTTCCATCCGGGTAACGCTGCGTGGGCGGTCCTGCCGTGTGAAGGGCTCTCCAACTAGGCTGCGGGCATGAGTTACCCCTCACCAGGCCCAGCCGGCTCGCCGCAACCCGCGGCGGGGTCGGCGTACTCGCCCGGCGGACCCTACCCGCAGCCGAACGTGCTGGGGAACCATCCGGTCCCCGGCCAGCGGCGCAACCAGGGCATCCTGATCGGCATCGTGATCGCGGTCGTTTTCGCGATCGCGGGCCTGGTGATCTTCGGCATTGTGGTCAAGTCGACCGGCGCGGGCGGCTTCACCTGGGGGCTGGTTTTCGCGTTCGTGCCCGTCATCCCGGTGATCGCGCTGTATCTGTGGCTGGATCGTTACGAGCCGGAGCCGACCAAGTACATCCTGTTCGCGCTGTGCTGGGGTGCGTTCATCGCGACTCTGGCCGCGATCTTCATCAACACCGAGGTCTCGAACCTGCTCGAGGAGACCGGCAGCGGCGGCAACCGCTCGGCCGTCTTCGTCGCGCCGCCGGTGGAAGAGTTCGCCAAGGGCTCGGTCATCCTGCTGCTGGCGCTGGTCCGCCGCAAGGAGTTCGACGGCATCATCGACGGTCTCGTGTACGCCGGAATGGTCGGCGTCGGCTTCGCCTTCACCGAGAACATCCTGTACTACGGCCGCATCTTCAACCAGCTGTCCGAGGAGGCCGGCAGTGACGCGGGCCTGCGCGGCGCGTTCGTACTGTTCGTGATCCGCGGCCTGATCTCGCCGTTCGCGCATCCACTCTTCACGTCGTTCACCGCGATCGGCATCGGGGTTGCGATCAGGCATCGAAGTACCGCCGTCCGGTATCTCGCCCCGATCGTGGGGTACCTGGCTGCGGTGCTCGCCCACGGACTCTGGAACGGCGGCGCCAGCTGGGCCGGCGGCGGCGGTTTCATTACCGTCTACCTCTTCCTGATGGTGCCGATCTTCATCGGCATGGTCGTGTTCGCGCTGGTGATGCGGTCCCGCGAGGGACAGATGATCGCGTCCCGGCTGTACGACTACGTGCGCTTCGGCTGGCTGGTCCCACAGGACGTACCGCTGATCGCGACGCTGCGCGGGCGCAAGGCGCTACGGCAGAACGCGAAGCGGTACGGCGCTCAGGCGGAAACGGCAGCCAAGGCGTTCCAGCACAACGCGACCGAGCTGGCGTACCTGCGGGACAAGATCGTCCGCCAGGTGATCGGGCCGGACGCGCTGGAGACCGAGAAGCAGCTGCTGGACGAGCTGCGGGAGCGGCGGCCGAGTGTGCCGTTCCCGCCGATGCCGGCGTTCGCTCAGGCCGCGCCGCAGTTCCAGGCGGTGCCGGGGCCGGGGATGCCTGGGGCGCCCGGTGGTCCTATGCCTGGTGGTCCTGGGCCGGGTGGACCTGTGCTCGGGCCTGGTGGCCCGATGCAAGGGGCGCCGGTGCCTGGGGGTGCAGGGCCTGGTCAGCAAGGGTCCGGTCAGCCGGGAGCGGGTGCGCCCGGTGGGCCTGGAGGGTCGCCGTACCAGGGTCAGGGAACAGGTGGATATCAGCGTCCGCAGGATGGTTATCCGCCGCCTCAGCCGGGGTATCCGTCGGGGCAACCCGGTTACCCAGGGGGCCAGCCTGGTTACCCGCCGGGACCCCCTGGCCAGCAAGGATCGCCGGGAGGATACGGTCCGTATCCACCATCGCAGTGATGCCACCCGTCCACGCCGCCAAACGGGGATGACGATGACTTTGCTTCTGCGCTGTCCGACCGGGCACCCTGTGTCCGTGGGCGGACGTCGTGGCTGACACCAGGTCAGCAGCTGGTGAGGGTTCGGAGCCGCAGGCTCCGGGCCGGGATCAGCCTGCCCAGGAGCTGGCGAACTTGATCACCAACTCGGATGCCAAGGGCAAGGGCTTCTGGCGCCGCCGGCGCCGGAAGTCCCAGCCGGAGCCCGCCGCGCCGCCTGCTCCGGAGCCTGCCGCGGAGCCTGCCGGGGTGCCTGCCTCGGAGCCTGAGAAGGGCCAGCCGGGCGCTGAGGCGACGGGTGCTGCTCCGGTTGAGGGGTCCTCGGCTGAGACATCTGTAGGCGCTGAGGCACAGCCTGAGGCGGCAGGTGCGGCAGGCGGGTCCGAGTCGGATGGCGCCGCTGGTGCTTCCTCAGGCGATGAAGAGAAGGTGTCTGAGGCCGAGACCACGGAGGCCGCAGCCGACGGCGGGGAGACCGATCAGGCCGCGGCTGAGGTAGCTGAGGAGCCTGAGGCTCAGGTCGCTGACGCGGCGGATGGGTCTGCTGAGGGTGGCGACGTACCGGCTGAGGAGCGGTCGCGGGCGCCGGTTGGGGTTGTCTACGAGCCTGATGAGTCTCCGGATGGGTTCCCGCTCGAGTACGGGAACATCATCGTCGGCCTGCCGAAAACGGCAGGCGGTGAGTCCGACGAGGCCGGTGAGGCCGGCGTCTCGGACGGGGCCGCGGCCGACGCCGAGGATGCAGAGGCGGCCGAGGAGCAGGAGCGCGGCACGGGTGACGCTGCCGAGGAGAGTTCCGAGAGCGGGCCGGCTGATGAAGCTGCCCCGGTGGAGGCCGGAGACGCGGAGTCGGCTGACGCGTCTGCTGCGGTGTCCGGCGACGACGCTGCGGCTGAGGCCTCACAAGACGGTGCTGAGTCGAGCGCCGAGACTGAGAAGCCCGAGGACAGGGCTCAGTCGGCCGAGGAGCAGGAGGCCGACGCGGAGCAGTCTGCGGACTCCGCGGAGGGGTCGTCCGAGAGTGCTTGGGCTGACGAGGCTGGTGCGGAGGAGTCCTCCGAGAGTGGTCGGGCTGACGAGGCTGGTGCGGAGGAGTCCTCGGAGAGTGGTCCGGCCGCCGGGGCTGATGCGGAGGACGCCGCGGACGACGTACCTGCTGAGGATGCGCACGACGGCGGTACGTCTGCGGACGTGAGCGCAGAAGCAGAGGCGTCCGAGGCCGGGACTGATGGATCCGGGGCGAGCGACGCGGCTGACGGATCCGCGGAGGGGGCCTCGGAGGAGGTTGCTGCGGCCGACGGTGAGAGCCAGGCGTCGGATGAGGCCACGGCGAGCGTGGAGCCCGAGTCCAGCCAGGAGCAGGAAACCGCCGAGGAGCAAGAAGACGGCGAGGACCAGGCGACCGGCGGGGAGCGTGGTCCGGTTGCTGAGGTTGAGGAGGCTGCCGAGGACGAGTCCGAGGGTGGCGCCGCAGCTGGTGAGGCGGATGCGTCGGACGAGAGCGGACCCGAGGAAGGCGCCGCGGCCGCGGCGCAGGATGCTGGCGCGCCCGCGGGGGAGCAGGACGGCGAGGCTGCCGGGGAGCACGACGGCGAAGCTGCTGGGGAGCAGGACAACGAGGCTGCGGAGCAGGGTGCTGGCGCGACTGCGGGAGCGGAGCACGGCGAAGCCGCGGAGCAGGACGGCGAGGCTGCAGGGGAGCACAACGGCGAGGCTGCTGGGGAGCAGGATGGTGGGGGTGCGGGGGAGCAGGATGAGGATGTTGTTGAGGAGCTGACTGCGGATCAGTTGGCTGAGCGGTTGGCGGCTGAGCAGGCTGCTATGGCTCTGATTACGGCTTTGATGAAGTTGCGGGGGGCGTTGGCGACCAGTCGGTTGCCGATTGATGTGGTCGGGGCCGACGAGGCACGGCAGCAGCAGAAGTCCATGCTGGATCAGCTGGACGACTACATCCTGCCTCGGCTGGTGCAGCTGGAGGCGCCCGTTCTCGCGGTCGTGGGTGGCTCGACCGGCGCGGGCAAGTCAACCCTGGTGAACACGATCATCGGCAAGGTCGTCAGCGAGCCCGGCGTACTGCGTCCGACGACCCGCTCGCCGGTGCTGATCCACAACCCTGCCGACGCGGACTGGTTCGTCGGCGACCGGGTGCTGCCGGGGATGGCGCGTACGACGGCCGACAGCCCGGGCGGGATGGAGGACGCGGGGCAGCTCCGGTTGGTTGCCGCCGACACCGTTCCGCGCGGCCTGGCGATCCTGGACGCTCCCGACATCGACTCGGTCGTCGAGGCGAACCGCGATCTCGCGACGCAGCTGCTCGGCGCCGCGGACCTCTGGCTGTTCGTGACCACGGCAGCCCGGTACTCCGACGCCGTCCCGTGGGATTTCCTCCAGAGCGCGTCGGACCGCAGTACGGCGGTCGCCGTCGTACTGGACCGGGCCCCGGGCGAGACGATCGACGACATCACCGGGCACCTGGCCCAGATGCTGCTCGAGCGCGGTCTCGGCGACTCGCCGCTGTTCTCGATCAAGGAGATCGTTGTCGACAGCAACGGCATGTTGCCGGCCGAGACCGTTGCCTCGATCAAGGACTGGCTGGTCGACCTGGCCGCCGACGCGGAGGCCCGGTCGGCGGTCGTCCGCCGGACCCTGCACGGCGCCGTCACCGCGATGGTGAAGACCACTCCGCCGTTCGCGGCCGCCGTCCGCGCGCAGGCCGACACCGTGATCGAGCTGCGTTCGACCGTCGAGTCGGCGTACGACCAGGCGGTGAAGGACATCGCGAAGGCGGCTGAGGATGGCACCCTGCTGCGTGGCGAAGTGCTGGCCCGCTGGCAGGAGTTCGTCGGCACCGGCGAACTGCTGAAGGGCCTGCAGTCCAACGTCGGCCGGTTCCGCGACAAGGTGAAGGCCACGCTCGGTACCAAGGCCGCACCGCCGACCCGGGATCTCAACGACGCGGTCGAGTCCGGCCTGGAGTCACTGCTGGTCGAGCATGCCGCTGCCGCTGCCGAACGTGCTGAGAAGGCATGGCAGTCGAGCGCAGCCGGGCGGCAGTTGCTCGCAGCCGGTGGCCCGGAACTCGGTGCGATGTCCGAGGACTTCGCGGCCGCAGCGGGACGTACGGTCCGCGAGTGGCAAGCCTTCGTGCTCGACCTGATCCGCAAGGAGGGCGCCGAGAAGCGCGGGACCGCGCGTCTCCTGGAGTACGGCGTGAACGGGCTGGCACTCTCGCTGGTCGTGGCGCTTTTCGCCAGTGATGCAGACATCCCGACCGGTGCCGATGCGAGTGCAGGCGTCGGGAGCGCAGTCGTCGGGCAGAGGTTGCTGGAGGCGGTCTTCGGCGACGAGTCGGTTCGGAGCATGGTGGCGAAGGCACGGGAAGAACTTGACGGTAAGGTTCATGCCCTGATGGATGCCGAATTCGCCCGCTATCTGACTGTCCTCGACCAGCATCCGGTCGACGCTGAGGCAGCCAGGCAACTGACCGAGGCCGCGCGCGCGGTGGAGGACTGCACGTGACGGGAACAGTGGATACGGTCGAGGCCCCGGTGCGGGCCGCGACCGATGTCCTGATGAAGATCGACGCGCTGGAAGCAGCCGCGAAGGCAGGTCAGGGCCGGTTGGACCAGGTGGTCCTCACCGAGGCCACGCAGATCGTGGACCGGGCCGGCCAACGGCTCAGGATGTCCGGCGAGCTGACCGTGGTCGCGCTAGCCGGTGCGACCGGGTCCGGGAAGTCGTCGCTGTTCAACGCGATGACCGGCCTCGACCTGGCCGCGATCGGTACGCGCCGGCCGACCAGCTCGATGCCGCTAGCCTGTGTCTGGGGTGAGGAGCCGGCCGGTGAGGTGCTGAGCTGGCTCGGGATCCCGCGGCGCCACCAGGTGCAGCACCGCAGCTCGCTGGAGGAGCAGCAGTCGGAGGATCTGGACGGTCTGGTTCTGCTGGACCTGCCCGACCACGACTCGACCGAGGTCGAGCACCGGCTGATCGTCGACCGGCTGGTCGAGTTGGTGGACATGCTGGTGTGGGTGGTGGACCCGCAGAAGTACGCCGACGCTGCGCTGCACAACCGCTACATCAAGCCGTTCGCCTCGCACTCCGGTGTGATGGCGTTCGCGCTGAACCACATCGACAAGCTCAACCCGGACCAGCAGAAGAGCTGCCTGAACGACCTGGACCGGCTGCTGAAGGCGGACGGTCTGAAGTCGCCGACAGTCGTTGCCACGTCTGCGGTCAGCGGTGATGGGCTGGACGAGGTGCGTGGCTTGCTGGTCAAGCGGGTCAGCAACAAACGGTCCGCGCGCGAGCGCCTGGCCGCCGATGTCGATCGCGTCTCCGACCGGATGGCAAGCCAGTGTGGCAACGCCAAGACTCCGGAGATCGCCGAGGCCGACATCACCGAGCTCGTCGAGGCACTGTCCGACGCAAGCGGCCTGCCGGTCGTCGTCGACGCCGTACGGCGTTCCTACCTGCAGCGAGCCAGTGCCGCGGCGGGATGGCCGCTCACCAAGTGGCTGGGACGGTTCCAGCCAGATCCGCTGCGGCGGCTGCAGTTGGATCAGGTGTCGAGGCAACAGGGCAAGGAGCTGCGCCGCTCTGCGTCCAACGAGGTCGCGACCGCGCGGGCTTCGTTGCCTGCGGCAACGCCGGTGCAGCGTGCCCGGATGGACACCGCGGTGCGGACGATCACGAACAAGGCCGCGGAAGGACTGTCGCGGCCCTGGGCGGACTCGGTGCGTTCCGCGATCCGGCGCCGTGAGGAGTCGCTCGGCGACGAGCTCGACCAGGCGGTGGCGCGGACGGATCTTGGCATCGCCAACAATCCCGGTTGGTGGGGAGCGGCCCGATTCGTGCAGTGGTTGCTGTTCGCGGTGACGCTTGCCGGTGGTGTATGGCTGGCTGCGCTGCTTGTGGCGCGGATCGCCGGGCTGGATGACCCGCCGCTGCCCAAGGCGGGTGGAATCCCGTACGCGTGGATCATGCTGGTCGGTGGTGCGGTCCTCGGGATAGCGCTCGCGTTCGTCTGCCGGTTGTTCGCCACCGGTGGCGCCGCCCGCCGGGCCCGCGCGGCCGAGAATGCCCTTCGGGCCGAGCTCGAGAAGGTCGCCGACAGCCATGTCGTCGCTCCGGCCCGCGAAGAGCTCGAGGCCTACACCACCTGCCGCGACAGCCTCGCCACCGCCCGAGGCTGACGCACCGAACTATCGTCACCGTCGCACCGAACCATCGCCACCGGCCGGGGCTGACGCACCGGGCCCTCGGCACCGGTCGATGGTGAGCCGCCCAACCCACGAGCCGTCGTGAGTTGGGCGGGACCGCGGGACTAGAGCTCCCGGCCGGGGGCGAACTGGTTCATCGACAGCTCGGCTGCCTCGTAGAGGTCTTTCTCGGTGGTCGTGCCCGAGTCGCGCACCGCGGTCATCCAGGCGCGGACGGACTGCTCATTGAAGTCCACCATCACCGGATCATCGGCGACCTCCACCGGAGTGCGGTCCGTGGGGAACGTGCCGTCGACGTACATGGCCAGGGCGAGGAAGCCGCCCTCCCAGCCGGGGCCGACGTATAGGGCGCCGGCGCCGCCGGGTGCCGGGAGTTCGCTGACCGTGTGCTCCAGTTCCAGCTCGGTGGAGGCGTTGGTTCCCGGGATGAGACGGAGCTCGAGGAGGCTGGTCGGGCCGCCGAAGGTCACCTTGAAGCGCTTCGGGGGCTCGCACTCGAGGACCTCGCCGCCCGCGTTGTCCTGGAGCTGGAAGCTGCCGCCGACCTTGAAGTCGCCGGTGACCGGCCAGAACCAGCGCTTCATCCGCTCGGGGTCCGTGAGGGCGTCCCACAGCTCCTCCGGCTCGGCCTGGTACGAGCGACGCATCAGCACGGTGGCCGTCTCCCCGGTCCGGCTGACCTCCCGATGAACCGCGTTGATGTGCTCGAGGATGTCGATCACTGGTGTTCCCTCTCCTGATGGGGGCTGATGTGGAGCCCAGAATGCCGTTCGGTACTTATATAAGTCAAGGCTGAGATAGTCATGCGGCGTCCCGCTCGGCGGTCTGCGCGGTCAGGGGCAGCGATGTGACGGAATACTCGTCCGCGGGGTACGGCGAAGCGGTCGCCTCGATCGGATCCGGAACCGGCGTGGGAGTCAGCGAGTCCACCTTCGGTGGGTTCTTGCTGAAGGTCGTCGTACCTCGGGTCAGGTCGTGGCCGAGCGAGAACGCCTCGAGGACGACGCGGCTGTGTTGCTCGCCGGCGTCGTCGGTCCACTCGTGCGTTCGCAGGCGGCCGGTGACGATGACCGGTTGGCCGATCCGCACGGATTCGAAGGCGTTCTGAGCCAGTCCGCGCCAGCACTCCACGCTGAACCAGGTGGTCGGCTTGTCGACGTACCGCCCGAGGGCGCGGTCGAACTGGCGTGGTGTCGAGCCCATCCGGAACGTCGCGTGCGGGGTCTGGGCGACCTCTTTGAAGTCGGGGTCGCTGCCGACCCAGCCCAGAACGGTCACATAGGTTTCGCCGAGGCTCATGATCGCCACCTTCTTGATCGCGGGATGCGCTGTCACCCGAGAAGATGCACGCGTTGCGACCCTGATCGGCGCCCGATCCGACGATCTGTGGACAACTCAGGGCTGATTGGGTTCCGGCTGGCCCGAGCACATAGGCTCTGGGGTATGGCGGAATTCATCTACACGCTTCGCAACGTCCGGAAGGCGCACGGCGACAAGGTCGTTCTCGACAACGTCACGCTGAACTTCCTCACCGGCGCGAAGATCGGCGTGGTCGGCCCGAACGGCACCGGTAAGTCCTCGCTGTTCAAGATCATGGCGGGGCTCGACCAGCCCTCCAACGGTGAGGCCCGGCTGGCCGAGGACGCGACGGTCGGGATCCTGCTGCAGGAGCCGCCGCTGACCGAAGGCAAGACGGTGCTCGAGAACGTCGAGGAGGGCGTCGGCGACACCAAGCAGAAGCTGGACCGCTTCAACGAGATCTCCGTCGAGCTGGCCGATCCGGACGCGGACTACGACACGCTGCTGGCCGAGATGGGCGACCTGCAGACCGAGCTCGACCACCGCAACGCCTGGGACGTCGACGCTCAGCTCGAGCAGGCGATGGACGCGCTGCGATGCCCGCCGGCCGACGCGCTCGTGGACAAGCTGTCCGGTGGTGAGCGCCGCCGGGTCGCGCTCTGCAAGCTGCTGTTGCAGCAGCCCGACCTGCTGCTGCTCGACGAGCCCACCAACCACCTGGACGCGGAGTCTGTGCTGTGGCTGGAGCAGCACCTGCAGAAGTACCCGGGCGCCGTCCTGGCGATCACCCACGACCGGTACTTCCTGGACAACGTCGCCGAGTGGATCCTGGAGATGGACCGCGGCCGCACCTACGGCTACGAGGGCAACTACTCCAAGTACCTGGAGACCAAGCAGGAGCGGCTCGTCGTCGAAGGTCGCAAGGACGCCAAGCGGCAGAAGATCCTGGAGCGCGAGCTCGAGTGGGTCCGGTCGAACGCGAGAGCCCGCCAGACCAAGAGCAAGTCCCGCCTGGCCCGGTACGAGGAGCTCGCGGCCGAGGCCGAGCGCGCCCGCAAGCTGGACATCGACGAGATCAACATCCCGCCGGGCCCGCGGCTGGGCAGCACGGTGCTCGAGGTTTCGAAGCTGGAGAAGGGCTTCGGCGACCGCAAGCTGATCGACGGCCTGAGTTTCTCGCTTCCGCGGGCCGGCATCGTCGGCATCGTCGGCCCGAACGGTGTCGGCAAGTCGACGCTGTTCCGGATGATCGTCGGCGAGGAGACGCCGGACGCGGGCACGTTGAGGCTCGGCGACACCGTCAAGGTCTCGTACGTCGACCAGTCCCGCGGCGGCCTGGACCCGAAGAAGACGGTCTGGCAGCAGGTGTCCGACGAGCTCGACTACATCAAGGTGGCGAACTTCGAGATGCCGAGCCGGGCGTACGTCGCCTCGTTCGGCTTCAAGGGCCCGGACCAGCAGAAGCCGACCGGCGTACTGTCCGGCGGTGAGCGGAACCGGCTGAACCTGGCGCTGACGCTGAAGATGGGTGGCAACCTGCTGCTGCTCGACGAGCCGACCAACGACCTGGACGTGGAGACCCTGCAGTCGCTCGAGGACGCGCTGCTGGAGTTCCCGGGCTGCGCCGTGGTCGTCTCCCACGACCGGTGGTTCCTGGACCGGGTGGCGACACACATCCTGGCCTGGGAGGGCACCGACCAGGAGCCGGCGCAGTGGTTCTGGTTCGAGGGCAACTTCGCGTCGTACGAGGCGAACAAGGTGGAGCGGCTCGGCCCGGAGGCCGCACGCCCGCACCGGGTCACCTACCGCAAGCTCACCCGCGACTGAAGCACTGACCCGGTGCCCTTCGGATCAGTGGACGTGGAGGGCGGACAGCAGCATCGGGAGAGAGGCGTGGAGTTCCCGTTGCCAGTAGGCCCAGCCATGGGTGCCGGGGCCGTAGAAATTGGTCGTCAGGTGTTTCGCACCCACGCGGTCGAGTTGTGCGGCGAGAGCGTGGTTCTGACGGTTGAAGTCGGCCTCTAGCGCATCCGTCTTGCCGGGTGGGTCGAACGGTCCTGCGGTGCCGTCGCCGCAGGACAGGTAGACCGGCAACGACTTGAGGTGGTGCGCGAGGTAGTAGGGGTCGTGGGCCGCCCAGATGTCTCGCTGTGCGACTGGATCACCCCAGACGCGTAGCGGGTCGTTGCCCTGGCCTGCGAAGAATCCCATGATCCGGTTGACGGACTCGTCGTTCAGCAGTGGATGCGCGGAGCCGGAGTACGCCGCCACCGCGCGGAACATCCCCGGGTGCCTAGCGGCGTACAGCAGTGCGCCCTGACCGCCCATGGACAGCCCGGCCACGACGCGGTTGGCGCCGGCACCCCAGTCGCGTTCCAGCAGGTGGCGCAGCTCGACGGTGTGGAAGGTCTCCCACGCAGGGTCGCCGCCAGCGCCGTAGTTCCACCAGTTGCTGTACCAGCCGTTCCATCCGGCCTCCGGCATCACCACGAGAACCTTCCGCAGGCTGTCGATCGTGGCGATGTCGGTCCCCGTCCACGAGGTGTAGTCACCACAGCAGCCGTGCAGCAGCCAGAACGTCGGCCAGTGGCGGCCGCGGTCGGCAGGATTCCACCCGTCCGGTGTCATCAGCCGGACCTTCACGGTCCGGCCGCCGAGGGCCTCGGACCGTACCGACAGGTCGACCAGTCGATCGGCGACCTGCGTGACGGCGACGACCTCCGCGCCGCGGGAGTGCCTGGTCTCGACGGAAGGAGCCGCCGTCGTGGCCATCGCGGCGTCCGCGGGTGCGAGCGGCCAGAGAGCGAGGATCACGGCCAGGACAAGCAACACTCGCTTGCGCAGAGACCTCGCGTGCCGAGTCGAGCTGGGACGTGTCGTCATGAGAGACCTCCGGGGGCGGTGCGGAATTCTGCTCAGGTGCGTCGCCGAGACGCTAATCCACTCGCGGCACCGCGGCAAGACCACGGCCCGGCCAGACGGTGGGCTCTGACGCTCCCAACACTTAGCCCTTGATCTAAGTGTCTGGTTGTGACAATACTTAGCCTCATGGCACAGTATTCGGCGGAGGTCGACGGTGTGTTCGTCGCGCTCGCCGACCCGACCCGACGCAGCGTCATTCGGCGCCTCGGCCGCGGGCCGACGAGTGTGGGCGAGCTCGCCGCCGAGTTCCCGATGACCCTGCCGTCGTTCATGAAGCACGTCCGGACGCTGGAGAGCAACGGCCTGATCCGCACGGTGAAGGTCGGCCGGGTGCGCACCTGCGTGCTCGACCGGGACCGGCTCGCGCTGGTCGACGACTGGCTCGCGGAACAGCGCCGGATCTGGGCCGACCGTACCGACCGGCTCGAACGACTCGTCACCGATCCGATGGAGGAGCATTCATGAACCCCGATCTCGACCTGACAGTGGACCGCGTCATCCGCGCGCCGCGTGCGGTGGTCTGGCGCGCGTGGACCGATCCGTCCCGCTTCGAGAAATGGTGGGTTCCGGCGCCGGCCGTGTGCCGGGTGGAGCGCCTGGAGCCGCGTCCCGGCGGTGCGCTCGTGACTCGGCTGAGCGGTGATGGCACGGAGTTCGGTCCACATCTCGACGCCTGCTTCGTCGTCGTCGACGAACTGGAGCGAATCGTGTTCACCACCGCGCTCGACAGCTCCTGGCGTCCCGCACAACCTGCACCGGTCCTGATGACGGCCGAGATCACGTTGGCGGACCACCAGGACGGCACCGACTACCGGGTCATCGTCCGCCACGGCGATCCGGCGGCCCGTGCCCGCCATGAGGAGCTCGGCTTCGCCGACGGCTGGGGCGCGGTCACCAAGCAACTCGCCACCATCGCCGAGGGCGAGGCCGCGCGGTGAAGCTCGTACTCACGGAGTTCGTCACCCTCGACGGGGTCAGCCAAGGTCCTGGCTCGTCGACCGAGGACACCAGCGACGGCTTCACCCGTGGCGGCTGGCTCGTGCCCTACCTGGACGAAGCCTTCGTACGGCGTACCTCGGACTGGCTCGATCTCGCCGACGCACTGCTGCTCGGTCGCCGGACGTACGAGGCGTTCGCCCGCGACTGGCCGCAGATCACCGACCCGGACGACCCGTTCACCGTACGGATGAACGCGTTGCCGAAGTACGTCGTCACCAACACCCTCGTCGAAGGCACCTGGAGCCCGACCACCGTGCTCCGTGGCGATCCCGTCCAGTCCGTCGGTGAACTCAAGGCCCAGCCAGGACGGGAGCTCCAGATCCACGGGAGTGCTCGACTCGGCAACGCGCTGCTGGCAGCGGGTCTCGTCGACACGCTCCGACTCGTCGTCGCCCCGACCGTGATCGGCTCCGGGCGACGACTGCTCGACCACCCGAGTGCGCCGATCGGACTCCACATCACCGAGCACGAAGTGACGCCGAACGGTCTGGTGATCCTGCAGTACGACGCCACCGGCGCCGCTCCACTCGGGGAGTACGAAGGCGTGGCGGCCTTCGTCTAGCCGGCCTGGTGGTCCGCCAGAACGCGTTCGACGACTGGAAGGTCCGTCGTGATGAGCGCCTTCCACAGCGCCCAGCCACGGGCGCGCGCCCAGGTCCCGGCGTCCTGCCCGACGGCCTCCCGGAAGGCGACGCGGGACTCGCCGGAGAAGAACGTGTACGCGATCACCAGATCGCAGGCCGGGTCGCCGATGCCTGAGGTGCCGAAGTCGATGACGGCGGACAGCCGGCCGTCCTTCACCAGCAGGTTCCCGCTCGCGATGTCTCCGTGGAACCACACCGGCGGCCGGTCCCACGCCGTCGCCAGCGCCGCATCCCAGACATCGCGCGCCAGGTCGGTGTCGATCCGTCCCTTCAGTACGGCGAGCGCCTCGACGGTCTCGTCGTGGTAGTGCTCCGGCGGCGCACCGCGGTAGAAGCTGTGCGCACCCGCTGCCGGTCCATCCGTGGCGTCCGCACCCTGCAACGCGAGGATGAACCCGGCGATCGACCGCGCGAATTCGTTGAGGTCGGCAACGGTCTCGTACGACGCGGTGGCGCCGTCCAGCCAGCGGCGGATGGCCCAGTGGAACGGATACCCCTCGCCCGGTGAGCCCTTCGCGACCGCCTCGGGGATCGGCACGGGCAGGACCGGAGCCAGCTTCGGCAGCCACTCGTGCTCCTTGTGCACCGCGGCGGTGTAGCTCTCGTGCGTCGGCAGACGCGCGGTCAGGTCTTCGCCGAGCCGGTACGTCCGGTTGTCCCAGCCGTCGACCTTGACCGGCGTCACCGCCAGTTCGGCCCACTGCGGGAACTGCGTCGCGATCAGCCGCCGTACCAGTGCCGCGTCGATGCCGGCCCGGCCGTCTTCGTGAATGTCCGTCACGCGACGAGATTCTCCGGGGTGCGGTGAAGGCACATCAAAGGCTTTAGCTATCGGCTAAAACATCCTTGACCGGCTGCGAGTTGCCGACCGCGTCCGCGAGGAAGGCGGAGATGGTCCGCAGTTCCTCAGTGTTTCGCGACGCCAGGACCGCGTGCATGCGCTCGGCCTGCTCGGCGTAGAGCGGGACGAGCTTGTCCTGGATCGCCTCCGTCGACGGCGTGACCACGACCTTGCGGCGATCACCGGGATCCGGTCGACGGGTGACGAAGCCGTGTGCCTCGAGCCGGTCGATGACACCGGTGACCGTGCCCGAGGTGAGGCCGGTGTGCTCGGCGAGCTCCCTCGGAGTCAGCGGTCCGTAAGTCTGCAGCAGCGTCATGAACTGGGAGTCGCTGGCGCCCAGACCGACCTTCGCGGAGACCGCGTGGTTGAACAGCACGACGCTCGCGATCAGGTGGATCATCCGCTCCTGGATCTCGCCGGCGAGCTCTTCTCTGGCACTGGTCATGGCCACCTCAGCATAGGGGTTGCATTTCTCTCGGATCTCCAAGATACTCAGATTACCAAGATACTTGAATAATCGAGATAAAGGAGAGAGCGATGAAGGTGCTGGTGATCGGTGGCGGGACCGGCGGGCTGGCGCTGGCGCACGGGCTGCAGCGGGCCGGCATCGGTGTGACCGTGTTCGAGCGGGACGAGCTGCGGACCGACGGGCTGCACGGCTACCGGGTCGGGATCGACCCAGATGGCAGCCGGGCGCTGCACGCCCTGCTGCCGGCCGACCTGTACGACACTTTCGTGGCGACCAAGGCGCGTGACCCGAAGTACTTCAACATGCTCACCGAGGACCTGAAGGAGGTCCTGTCGTTCGACCTGCCGGAATCGACCGGCCCGGTCGAGAGCGAGAAGTCGATCAGCCGGATGACGCTGCGACAGGTGTTGCTCACCGGTCTGGACGACGTGGTCGAGTTCGGCAAGGAGTTCACCCGCTTCGAGCAGCACGGCGACCAGGTGACGGCATACTTCGCCGATGGCACCCGGGCGACCGGTGACCTGCTGGTGGCCGCCGACGGCTCGGGCTCGCGGGTACGACGCCAGTACCTGCCGCAGGCCAAGACCGAGGAGACCGGGATCATCGCGATCGCGGGGAAGCTGCCGATCACCGCGGAGTGCGCGAAGCTGGTGCCGCCGAAGGTGTTCGAGGGCATCTCGATGGTCAACGCGCCGCACGGGCTGGCCTGCATCCTGCACGTGATGGAGTTCCAGTGGGACCGTGACGGCAACGTGAAGAGCGGGATCGGCGGCAACACCGAGGAGTTGATCCGGCGCTGGCCCGGGCTGCAGTTCGACAACACCCGCGACTACATCAACTGGGGCCTGTCGGCGACCAGGGACACGATGCCCGGCAACATCATGGAGCTGCGAGGGCAGGAGCTGATCGACGTCGCCCTCCGGCTCACACCGGACTGGCATCCGAATCTGCGGCGGCTGTTCGAGCTGGCCGACCCCGGCACCTGCTTCCCGGTGAACATCTGGACCTCGGTCCCACTGGAGCCGTGGCAGACGACGAACGTGACGCTGCTCGGCGACGCCATTCACACGATGACGCCGGGGCGCGGCGTCGGCGCGAACACCGCGTTGAGGGACGCGGTGAACCTGTGCCGGCAGCTGATCGAGGTACGTGACGGTCGCCAGGAGTTGATCCCGGCGGTACGGGCGTACGAGGCGAAGATGATCGAGTACGGCTTCGACGCCGTACTGAAGTCGCGGGCGCAGATGACGTCCGACGACCCGGTGTACAAGCCGCTGATCGGGCGGCTGGCGCTGGCCGGGATGCGCACCGCGATGCGGACGGTCAACCACCTGCCGCCGGTGAAGCGGCGGATGCGTGACTCGATGCTCGCCTACCGCGGGGCTGACCGTGACGAACTGGCCCTGGAGATCAGCCCGGCCCCGACGGCACGTTGACTAGCCGGCCCGAAACGATCGGGCCGGCGACTGTCAGCGGGTCAGCGCTGGCCGATGTGCTCCGACACGGCGTCGAAGACGCGGCCGACCGCCACGAAGTCCTCGGGGGTGGCCAGGTCGACCAGGTTCTCCCGGACGCCTTCCACGTGGTATGGCGCGGCCTGCTCGAGCAGCTGGAGACCGGCCTCGGTCAGCTCGGCCCAGACGCCGCGCTTGTCGCTGGTGCAGGACGTACGGCGGACCAGCTCGGCGGTCTCCAGCCGGCCCACGGTGTGGGTCAGGCGGGAGCGGCTCTGGTGCAACCGGTCGGCCAGGTCGGCCATCCGCAGCCGCCGGTCGGGCGCCTCGGAGAGCCGGACCAGGATCTCGTAGTCGTTGATACCCAGGCCGAACTGACGCAGGTCGTCGTCCAGTTTCGCCATCAGGCGTGCGGTCCCCAGCAGGTACGCACGCCACGCCACCTGCTGCTCGGCGTCGAGCCACCGGGTCTCAGTCGTCGTCGTCACGGCATCAGTGTACCGGGAATGTAATTGACTTTTAAACCGTTCCTCACTACTGTCGCAGCAAGAGATTGAAATTTTAACCTCCACGCTGCGTCGCCCCCGACCAGTACGCCCCCTTCGAGAGGAACCCATGAGCGAGACCATCAATGCCGGCACGACCCCGACCAGCACCATCCCCGGCCTGGTCGCCGGCACCTACGCCCTCGACACCGCCCACACCGAGATCGGCTTCACCGTCCGCCACCTGATGACCAAGGTCCGCGGCACCTTCCAGGAGTACGCCGGCGAGATCGTCGTGAAGGACTCGCTGGAGGAGTCGAGCGCCAACGTCACCGTCGAGCTGGCCTCCGTGCACACCCGCAGCGAGCAGCGTGACGGGCACCTGCGTTCCGGCGACTTCTTCGACGCCGAGAACAGCCCGAAGATGACCTTCGCCAGCACCGCCTTCAAGCCGGAGGGTGACGACTACATCCTGGCCGGCGAGCTGACGATCAAGAACGTGACCAAGCCGGTCGAGCTCGCGGTCGAGTTCCTCGGCGTGGACCAGAACGCCTACGGCCAGACCATCATCGGCTTCGAGGCCTCCACCTCGATCAGCCGCAAGGACTGGGGCATCGACTTCAACGTGCCGCTCGAGGGTGGCAAGCTCCTGATCGGTGACAAGGTCGACATCCACCTGGACGTCCAGGCGGCTCTGCAGGCCTGACACCTCGGCTGACGTAGCGTCGGAAAGACCCCGCACCGGGTGGGTGCGGGGTCTTCCTATGTCTGGACCATCCGGTGCGCGAGGTCGGCGTACAGCTTGCCCAACGCCTCCGGGTCTGCCCGGTGTGGCGTGTACCACCGGGCCACGTCGATGGACAGCGAGAGTACGGCGAGTGTCGTCCCCGGCAGGTCCGTCACCGCGAACGAGCCGTCGTGTACGCCGTCTGCCAGGACCTGCTCGATCTGCGTGGAGATGGCCCGGCGGATGGTCGCGACCTCGGCGAGGTGCTCGGGCGACAGAGCGGCCAGCTCGTACTGCACGACGCGGGCGATCGTGTGATGCTGCGCGTGCCACGCCGTGAAGGCGGAGACAAGTGAGCGCAGACGGTCCGCGGGCGTTGGACCGATGTCGGCTGAACGCAGTACCTCCAACGCGGCGTTGTGTCCGTACAGGCTGATCTCGAAGAGCAGGCGCTCCTTGGACGGGTAGTGCACGTACAGCGCAGCCGGGCTCATCCCGGCGCGGGAGGCGATGTCGCGCGTGGTCGTCGCCTGGAACCCACGCTCGGCGAAGGCGTCGACGGCGCCGGTCAGCAGCCGGCGCGCGGCGGCCGGCTGGACATGCTCCCAGACCAGGGGACTCGTGACTGCGGACACGTTGACACCATGCACCGGACGGGCGAAGCTAAGCAAGCGCTTAGCCACGAATCTCATCTCTCGGGGAGGCCCCATGGAGCGCGTCATCTTCAACGAGGATCACCACGCTTTCCGGGCCAGTGCGAAGGAGTACTGCGACCGTTCGCTGGTGCCGCGGATGGAGCAGTTCCTCGAGGAGAAGACGGTCGACCGGGCCGCCTGGCTCGAGGCCGGCAAGCAGGGCTTCCTCGGTCTCGACGTGCCGGAGGAGTACGGCGGTTCGAGTGTCGGCGACTACCGGTTCAACGCGGTCTTCGCCGAGGAGGTGTCCAAGGTCTCCGCGTCGCTGTCCAGTTGCTTCGGCATCCACTTCGACTGCTGCGCGCCGTACATCGTCGATCTGGGCACCGAGGAGCAGAAGCAGCGCTGGCTGCCGAAGTTCTGCTCCGGGGAGTACGTCGCCGCGATCGCGATGACCGAGCCGTCCGGCGGATCGGACCTGGCCGCGCTGAAGACGAGCGCGAAGAAGGCCGACGGCGGCTGGGTGGTGAACGGGTCGAAGACCTTCATCACCAACGGCGACATGGCCGACCTGGTCATCGTGGCCGCCCGGACCGACCCGGCCAAGGGCGCGAAGGGCATCACGCTGTTCGTGATCGAGGAGGGCATGGAGGGCTTCGCCCGCGGCCGCAAACTGGACAAGGTCGGCCAGACCGAGTCCGGTACGTCGGAACTGTTCTTCTCCGACGTGTTCGTCGGCGACGACAACGTGCTCGGCGAGGTCGACCGCGGCTTCATCCACATGATGGAGCGGCTGGCCCAGGAGCGGGTCGGCGCCGCGGTGTCGAACATCGCGCAGGCGACCCAGATCCTGGCCGAGACGATCGACTACGTGAAGCAGCGCAAGGCGTTCGGCCAGCCGGTCGGCTCGTTCCAGTACAACAAGTTCCTGGTCGCCGAACTCGTCACCAAGGCCGAGGTCACCCAGGCGTACGTCGACAACGCGATCGTCGCGCACGACGAGGACCGGCTGTCCGCGGTGGACGCGGCCAAGGTCAAATGGTGGGCCGCCCAGGTGCAGAACGAGATCCTGGACGCGTGCGTGCAACTGCACGGCGGCTATGGCTACATGAACGAGTACCGCGTCGCCCGTGCCTGGCGGGACGCCCGTGTGACGAAGATCTGGGCCGGCTCGAACGAGATCATGAAAGAGCTCATCGGCCGTGACCTCGGCCTGTAGAAGGGAAGCGTTGTGCCTGAAGCAGTGATCGTGTCCACGGCCCGCTCGCCGATCGGCCGCGCGTACAAGGGATCGATGACCACGATCCGGCCGGACGACCTCGCCGTACAGATGATCCAGGCGGCGGTCGGCAAGGTCGGGCTGACCGGCGACCAGATCGAGGACCTGGCGCTCGGGTGTGCGGAACCGCACGACGAACACGGCGGCAACATGGCCCGCCGGGTCGCGATCCAGCTCGGCTGGGACAACACCCCGGCGACGACGGTCAACCGGTTCTGCGCGTCGTCGACGCAGACCGCGCGGATGGCCTTCCATGCGATCAAGTCCGGTGAGGGCGACATCTTCGTCAGCGCCGGCGTCGAGTGCGTGTCGCGGTACAAGAACTTCGGCTCGGCCGGGGTCGGTGACCCGAGTTCGTTCAACCCGGTATTCACCGACGCGGTGCAGCGGACCGAGAAGTACGCCGAGACCAACGACACGTGGCACGACCCGCGCGAGGACGGGCAGATCCCGGACGTCTACATCGCGATGGGCCAGACCGCGGAGAACGTGGCGACGCTCAGGGGCATCTCCCGCGCGGAGCAGGACGCGTTCGGCGTCCGCTCGCAGAACCTGGCCGAGAAGGCGATCGGCAACGGCTTCTTCGCGCGTGAGATCACGCCGGTGACGCTGCCGGACGGAACTGTGGTGAGCAAGGACGACGGACCGCGGGCGGGGACGACGCTGGAAGGCGTCAGTGGCCTCAAGCCGGTGTTCCGGCCGAACGGCACGGTCACAGCAGGCAACTGCTGCCCGCTGAACGACGGTGCCGCCGCGGTCGTGATCATGAGCGACACCAAGGCCCGTGAGCTCGGCCTGACCCCGCTGGCGCGGATCGTGTCGACCGGGGTGAGCGGTCTGTCGCCGGAGATCATGGGCCTCGGTCCGGTGGAGGCGTCGAAGCAGGCGCTGGCGCGGGCCGGCATGAGCATCAACGACATCGACCTGGTCGAGATCAACGAGGCCTTCGCGGTCCAGGTGATCGGCTCGGCGCGTGAGCTCGGCATCGACGAGGACAAGCTGAACGTGCACGGCGGCGCGATCGCGCTCGGGCACCCGTTCGGCTCGACCGGTGCGCGGATCATGACCACGCTGGTGAACGGGCTGCAGTTCGAGGACAAGCAGTTCGGCCTGGAGACCATGTGCGTCGGCGGCGGCCAGGGCATGGCGGTCGTCCTCGAGCGTCTCAGCTGATGAGTCTGGAGAACCGTACGGCGATCGTCACCGGAGCCTCCCGGGGGATCGGGCTGGCAGTTGCGCGTCGCCTGGTGGCTGATGGCGCGCGCGTGGTGATCACCGGCCGCACCCAGGAGACGCTCGACCAAGCAGTCGAGTCCCTGGGTGGCCGGGAGCACGCGCTCGCGGTCGCCGGGAAGGCCGCGGATCCCGAGCACCGGGCGACCGTGGTGGCCGCGGCGGTCGCGACGTACGGGTCGGTGGATCTGCTGGTGAACAACACCGGCATCAACCCGATCTACGGCAAGCTGCTCGACGTCGACCACGCGGTCGCGGCCAAGATGGTCGACACGAACGTGCTGGCCGCGATCGCCTGGGTGAAGGCGTGCCGGGACGCCTGGATGCGCGCGCACGGTGGCGCCGTGGTCAACCTGTCCTCGGTGGCCGGCCTGGCGCCGTCGCCGGGTATCGGTTGGTACGGCGCGACCAAGGCGATGGTGTCGCGCGTGACCGCCGAGCTGGCGGTCGAGCTGGCACCGGAGATCCGGGTCAACGCAGTGGCTCCGGCGGTGGTCAAGACCAAGTTCGCCGGAGCCCTCTACGAAGGCCGTGAGGACAAGGTCGCCTCGACGTACCCGTTGCGTCGGTTGGGTACGCCGGAGGACGTTGCCTCGCTGGTGTGGTTCCTGCTGTCGGACGAGTCGTCGTGGATCACCGGTCAGACCATCACGATCGACGGCGGCCTCACCCTAAACGGCGGAATCGTCGCCTAAGGCTGCCGGCCCTGCCAGCCGGCCAGTTGGTCGTACGGCGCTGCGTCGTCGGCGACCGGGACGACGGGGCCGAACGGGACCGGTCCGCCGCGCTGCTCGGCCGGGACGAACCGCCGGACCAGAGGCAGGCAGTATGTCGCCAGCGCGTCGTCGAGCTGTCCGAGGCGATCGGTCGCCTTCGCCAGGTCCCACGAGTGCATGGTGAGCTCGGTGGTGTAGGCAGCGATCGCGGCCGCGCCCGGAAGCGTTGCCCACGGCAACTTGCAGATGCGGTCGAGTACGCCGTCGGCCGCCAGCGTCTCGTCGAGCGCGGTGCGGCGCTGCTTCCACTCGGCCGGAACGTCGTCGACGCTGGTGGTGATGTGCGGTATGTCGAGCGCGTTGCCACCGTTCAGCGCCAGGTCGATCCGGCCGACGACGGTGAGCAGGTGGCCCAGCAGGGTGGTGACGTCGTACTCCGGGCAGGGGGTCGGCCGGTCGAGGTCGTCGGGACCGGTGGTGTCGATCAGGTGCTGCGTCTGGTCGAGAGCACGGATGAGCATCGGACGGGGATCGTTGGTGTTCATGACGACAGCCTCGCGGGGTATATGCGACATCTTCTGTCGCATATTCTGAACTCGTGCGAGCCGACCGGTTGTTGCAGACCATTCTGCTGTTGCAGCGGCATGCGCGGTTGAGTGCGCGGGAGTTGGCCGAGCGCCTGGAGGTGTCGACGCGGACGGTGATGCGCGACATGGAGGCGTTGTCGGCGGCCGGCGTACCCGTCTACACCGAGCGTGGGCGCAACGGTGGCTGCGTGCTGCTGCCTGGGTATCGGGCGGATGTCAGTGGGTTGACGCCGCGGGAGGCGCAGGCGTTGTTTGCCTGGTCGGGGCGATCGGCGTTGTCCGACGAGCTGGGTCTGCGGGATGCGTTGCAGTCCGCGATGGGCAAGCTGTCGGCCACGTTGCCGCTGGAGTTGCAGGACGACGCCGATGCGTTGTCGGGTGCGATCGTGGTGGATCGGCGTCGCTGGTTCGCGGAGGCCGAGGACACCGGGGCGCTGCCGGTACTGCGGCAGGCGGTGGTGACGCGGAGACGGGTGCGACTGCAGTACGCGTCCGCGAGTGAAGGGCATCAGCGCCGTACCGTCGATCCGTGGGGGCTGGTCGAGCAGGCCGGGCGGTGGTATCTCGTCGCGGCGCATCGTGGCGCGGCGCGGATGTATCGCGTGTCCCGGGTCGAGGAGGCCGACATCCTCGAGGAGGCCGCTGAACGACCGGACGGACTGGATGTGCGGGCGGAGTGGGAGCGGCTGCGATCCGGGCTCGAGCGGCATGCTCCCGTCGGCGTGGAGGTGGAGGTTCGGGTGCACCCGGAGCGGGTCGGGGTGATCCGCCGGATCGCCACGCCCATGGTGGCCAAGGGGACGAGGATCCGCGACGTACCCGCGGAGGACGAGTGGCCGCACCTCGCCCTGCACTTCCGTGTCCGCGAGGCCGCGTGCGGTCTGCTGCTCGCTTTCGGGAGCGACGTCGAAGTGGTCGAGCCGGTCGAGCTGCGGACCCGGCTGCTGGAGCTCGCGACCGAGGCGGTCGCGACCTACGGCTGACGTCTGGCCACGAAGGTCTGGCGGAGGATGAAGTTGCCGTCGGCACCTTCGTCCTCGTTGCGCCAGTGGAAGCCGGTCTCGGTGATGCCGGTGAAGGCCCACCGGGTCTTGGCGGTCTGGGACTCGAGCGTGATCGTGTCCTTGCTCGCGTGGGCGATGAACGGCATCACGAAGGCGGCCTTCGGACCCATCCAGGTGGAGCGGAACGCGTTCAGCTCGGGATCGTGGATGCGGATCGACAAGCCCCACTCGCCATCACCGTCGACCGCCCGGGCGGCCCGGCTCGGCGTGATCCAGATGTCGGCGACCGCGCGGCCGTCGAGCGCCCAGGCGAAGTGCCACTCACCCTTGGTCGTCCGGGTGACCGCGCCGGTCTCGTCGTACCAGGAAACGTCGAGGTCCCAACTGCCGATCAGTGGGGCGAACGGGGCGAAGGCCTCCGCGTACTCCGGCCGGGGTCCGTCGGACACCATCAGGCCGGCCAGGACCCTGGCTGCGGCAGCGCCATCGGTAATTTCCATAGCTGCTATTTACTCCTGACGCACCCGGGAGGTGTCAAGAGGATTCGGACTCCCCGCCGCCGGTGACCCCGTCGTGTCCCAGCACGATGGCACTTCCGGCGGTCGGGGCGATCAGTCCGACAGCACCGGGCAACTCTAATGCCCCGGCGTTCCACCACCGAATCGTCCGGAGCGCGCACCTGTTGCGATCACGTTGCTGTTCACCCGTTATTCCGTGGCGAGGCGGAAGGTAGCTGGTTATGGTCCGGGCATGACCACACCGATGCTGATCCGGGCGGCCGTTGGCGACGACGCCGAGGCGGTGGCCGAGGTGCGACGCGCGGTCTACTCGTACAAGATCATGTCGCCCGCCGCGACGCGGCACATGATTACCGTGCAGATGCCGGGCGAGCGGTTCCTGGCGCTGGTCGCCGAGTCCGGCGGTGAGTTGGTCGCCTGGGGATCAGCCGGTCTGAACGTCTGGACCAGCAGTCCGGGCCAGAGCCACGTGTCGATCTATGTGCACCCGGACCATCGCAAGCAGGGCATCGGTAGTGCGCTGGCCGAACGGCTGCACCAGCACCTGAGTGAGGTGGGCGCTGTGCGCGTGCGGTCGTTCGTCCATCCTGACGGCCTCGAGTTCGCCCGCAACCTCGGGTACGACGGGACGCGGCAGATGCACTACGCAGGTGTCGACCCGCGGAAGTTGCCGGCGCAGCCGCCGACCCCGGACGGCATCGAACTCATGACGTTCGACCAGGTGGATCCGCACCAGGCCTACACCGCCGACACGGTCGCGTCGCTGGACGAGCCGGGTGACTCGCCGATCGACGCCGTCGGCTACGACGAGTGGCTCGACGAGATCTGGAACGGTCCAGGGCTGGACAAGTCGCTGAGCGTTGCCGCGATGGCGGGTGACGAGATGGCGGCGTTCACCGTGATCGAGACCGCCGGCGACCGCGCCTGGTCGGGCATGACCGGAACCAACCCGGCGTACCGGGGTCGCGGTCTGGCCAAGCTGGTCAAGTCGGTCGCGCTCCGCCGCGCCGCCGACGCCGGCATCACCGCCGCCTACACCTCGAACGACGATGAGAACGGACCGATGCTGGCCATCAACAACTGGCTCGGCTATCAACGCGTCCAGACGGAGTACGGCCTCCTGCGCACGCTCTCCGAGTAGATGACGACCGTCGGTTTCGACCGGGTGCAGCACCTGGTCCGGGTGCACGTGCGGCTGGGCGACGCGGAGTACCGCTTCCTCGTTGACACCGGCATCGGAATCACGGTCGTTGCCTCGGCCATCGCGAGTCGTGCCGACGTCCTGCCCACGGGCGAGACCTACACCGGGCGGCGGATGTCGGGTCAGGAGGTCGAGGCGCCGCTTGTTCGGCTGCCGGTGCTCGGGGTCGGTGACTACGCCGTCGACGGGCAGGTCGCGGGTGTCGCCGACCTCGGGGATGCGGACGATCCGAACGGTTTCGCCGGGATCATCGGACCCGGGTTCTTCGAGAATCACACGGTCACCACGGATCCGGACGCGATGACTCTGACGGTGCTGCCGCGCGAGAGCTTCCAGGCTGACGGTCCCGAGGTTCCGCTCGACGTGCGGCGGGAATCGGTGTCGGTGGATCCGTTCACCCAACTGGTGTTGCCGAGTGGGCGCGAGATCTGTGTCGAGGTGGACACCGGGTCGGACAGCCTGATCCTCGACACGCGGTTCATGGCCGACTGCGGCGTGGATCTCGAGAGCCCGGATCTCGAGACGCGGACCGGGACGGACGAGACCGGCTACGAGTGGACGCGGCGCTGGGTCACGATTCCGGGCAGTGTGCACCTGGCGGCCGCGCCCGAAACCGCCCAATCGTCACCCAGGGTTCAGTTTCAGGACATCGTTCACGACGGTCTGGTTGGCGCGGGGTACCTGGAGCGGTACAGGATGACGTTCGACGTGACTGGCGCGCGCTTGGTGCTCGGTCCCCGTGGCGAAACGGCTGAGACACAGCTGTAATCGGGTCTGTATCCGGTCTGCACCTGATTGCGGGTTATGTTCCGGAGAACTTCGCTGAAGGAGTTCGCATGGAGATCAGGGCTGCCGAAACGGGGGATGTCGAAGGGGCGATCGCGTTGCACGATGCCCTCGCACCATACTTGGTGGTCACGCGAACCGCGTTGACCCGCAGACTGCAGGCTCCGCCCGCGCTGGGACTGGGAACCTTCGCCGCCGTGGACGCGGGCGAGGTCGTGGGCTGGGGGTCGACCGCGCTGATCGCGGGGTCGGAACCGCTGGACGGGCAGTTGCGGGTGCTGGTCCGGCCTGACTACCGCGGCCGGGGGATCGGTGCGAAGTTGCTGGAGGCAACCCACCGGGACCTGCGGGCGGCCGGTGCGACCAGTGCGCGGGTGTTCGCCGACCCGTCAACCGTGGAATGGGCGGCCCGGTGGGGCTACCGGCAGACCCGGCAGGTGCACTACGCGGGCATCCACCCACCCAAGGCACCCGACGTCCCGGGAGCCCCGACCGGAGTGGAGCTGGTCGGTCTGGACCAGGTCGATCCACGCAAGCTCTACGAGGCCGACGAAGTTGCCCAGCGCACCAAACCGGGTGACGCCAAGATCACCACCCGGCCGTACGACGACTGGCTCGCGGGCATCTGGAACTCGCCGTCGATGGTGCTCGACCTGAGTACGGCGGCCCTCTACGACGGCGAGATCATCGCGTTCACCCTGGGCAACGGCGATCACACCAAGATCTGGTCCCAGATGACCGCGACGATGCCGGAGTACCGCGGCCGCGGCCTGGCCAAGCTGGTCAAGTGCGCCGCCCTCCGCCGCGCCGCCCAGGCCGGCGTCCGCGGCGCCTACACCGCCAACTACGACGGCAACGCCCCGATGATCGCCGTCAACGAGTGGCTCGGCTACGACCGCGTCGCCACCCACGCCGTACTGATCTGCCCGCTCTAACCCCTCGCCCGGTCAGGGGACGAGCAGTACGACGGTCTCCGCGACGCAGGCGGGTTTGGTGGAGTTCTCCAGTTCGATGACCCAGTTGAGGGAGACCTGGACGCCGGCCGGGGTCTCGACGGCGTTGGAGATCGAGGCGCTGGCGCGGACACGGGTGCCGACCGGAACAGGGGCCGGGAAGCGGACCTTGTTGACGCCGTAGTTGAGCTTCGCGGTCACGCCGCTGACCGAGAACAGTTCGTCACCGAACCGCGCGATCAGGCTCAGGGTGAGGTAACCGTGCGCGATCGTCCCGCCGTACGGCCCCTGCTTGGCGCGCTCGACGTCGACGTGGATCCACTGGTGGTCCCCGGTGGCATCGGCGAACGTGTTCACCTGCTCCTGGGTGATCTCCAGCCACTGGCTCTCGCCCAGTGGGGTGCCGACCGCGTGCACGACCTCGTCGACACCGGTGAACGACTGCGCCATCTGCAACTCCCTCAGTTTCGCGGTCCGCCGGCAACGTACAGGACCTGGCCGGAGACGAACCCGGCCTCCTCGCTGCAGAAGAACGACGCCGCCGCGGCGATGTCGTCGGGCTTGCCGGTCCGGTTCACCGGGATGGTGGCCGCGGTCGCCTTCTTGAACTCCTCGAAGTCCACCCCGACCCGGGCCGCGGTCGCCGCGGTCATGTCGGTCTCGATGAACCCGGGCGCGATCGCGTTCGCGGTGACACCGAATTTGCCCAACTCGATCGCCAGCGTCTTCGCCAGGCCCTGCAGGCCGGCCTTCGCGGACGCGTAGTTCGCCTGGCCGCGGTTGCCCAGCGCCGACGTGGAGGAGAGGAACACCATCCGGCCGTAGCCGGCCTCGACCATGTGCGCCTGGCAGGCGCGGGACATCAGGAAGCTGCCGCGCAGGTGCACCGACATCACGGTGTCCCAGTCGTCCTCGGACATCTTGAACAGCAGGTTGTCGCGCAGTACGCCGGCGTTGTTCACCAGCACCGTCGGTGCGCCCAGCTCGGCCACCACGCGCTCGACGGCGGCGGTCACCTGATCCGACTTGCTGACGTCGCAGCCGATCGCGATCGCCTTGCCGCCCGCCTCGGTGATCGCCTTGACGGTGCCCTCACAAGCGCCCTCGTCGAGGTCGAGGACGGCCACCGCGTTCCCGTCCTTCGCCAGCCGCAGTGCGACGGCCGCGCCGATTCCCCGGGCCGACCCGGTCACGATCGCTACCCGCTGATCAGTCATCCGCGCTGCTCCTTCGCTCGTGCTGCTGCCGGGGATGACATTACCCACGCTCCGTCACGCCGGGAGTACTCCGGATGCGATGATCGCCGTGTGGATCATCACAACCGCCATGTCTACTACTGCCCGCTGCGGTGGGGTGACATGGACGCCCTCGGGCATGTGAACAACGGACGGTACGTCGACTACCTGCAGGACGCCCGCGTCGACTTCCTGTTCCGGACCGCCAAGGAGCTCGGCGCGGACGACCTGGAGACCGGCCTGCTGGTGGCCCGCCACGAGGTCGTGTACCGCGCTCCGCTGCAGTACCGGCCCGAGCCGGTGCGGATCGAGCTGTGGATCAGCGAGATCAAGGCCGCGTCGTTCACCGTGGACTACGAGATCCTCGACGCCGAGCCCGAGCGCCGGACGTACGTCGAGGCGCGGACCCGCCTGGTGCCGTTCGACTTCGCCGCCAACCGCCTGCGCCGGATCAGCCCGATCGAGCGCGAGGCCCTGTCAAAGCTGGTGGGCGCATGAAGTACACCCATCCCGTTCTGGTCCGGTGGTCGGACATCGACTCCTACGACCACGTCAACAACGTCCGGTACTTCGACTACCTGCAGGAGGCCCGGATCGCGTTCCTCGGTGAGGTCCTCGGCGTCACCGGCGACGTGTTCGCCGTGCACTCGGTCGTCCTGGTCAGCCAGACCGTGGACTACCTTCGCCCGATCCTGCTGCGGCACCCGCCGTACGACGTCGACGTGTGGGTCGACGCGGTTGGTACGACGTCGTACACGCTCGGCTCGTGGATCCTCGACCGCAGCGGTGAGAGCGAGGACGTGTACGCCAAGGCGGTGTCCGTGCTCGTCGCCACGGACCCCGACACCCACGCCAAACGCCCCCTGTCGGCGTCCGAACGGGCAGCCCTGCTCAAGCACATTGAGACCACTTGAGACACTGGGATCGACATGAGTGACCAGCAGAGCTTTTACGACGCTGTCGGTGGGGCGGAGACCTTCCACCGTCTGGTGGCCGCGTTCTACCGCGGTGTCGCCGCCGACCCCGAACTCCGCGCGCTGTACCCGGAGGAGGACCTCGGTCCGGCCGAGGTGCGCTTCCGGATGTTCCTGGAGCAGTACTGGGGCGGTCCACGCACGTACTCCGAGCAGCGCGGGCACCCGCGGCTGCGGATGCGGCACGCCCCGTTCGCCGTCACCCCGAGCGCCCGGGACCTTTGGCTCGGCCACATGCGCGCGGCACTGGACGAGATCGCCTTGACGCCGGAGCAGGACAACCAGATCTGGACGTACATGGTGATGGCCGCGCAGAGCATGGTGAACACCGACGAACCGCAGTACCCCGGCGCGATCGACGTGTCCGGCCGCTGACCCTCTCTTCGAAGGAGAAAACACGAGCATGGCTACCACTCGTACGGCCAAGGCCCACTGGGAAGGCTCGCTGATGGAGGGCGCCGGCAAGGTTGCCCTGGAGTCGTCCGGGATCGGCACCTACGACGTGACCTGGGCCTCCCGGGCGAACGAGGCGAACGGCAGGACCAGCCCGGAGGAGCTGATCGCGGCCGCGCACTCGACCTGCTTCTCGATGGCGCTGTCGCACGCGCTGGCCGGTGCCGGCAACGCGCCGGAGGCGATAGACACCCAGGCCGACGTGACCTTCCAGCCGGGTGAGGGCATCACCGGCATCAAGCTGTCCGTGAACGGCAAGGTCCCCGGCATCACCGCCGACGAGTTCGCCGAGTTCGCCGAGGGCGCGAAGAAGAACTGCCCGGTCTCCCAGGCCCTGTCCGCCGTCCCGATCACCCTGGACGTCACCTTCAGCGCCTGACATCTCCAGCCGACACCGACCAGGAGCCGTTGCGCCTGGTCGGTGTCGTGTTTCTGCGAGACAGTGCCGTGTGGTGCTGGGCATACTGCGCGGGTGCATGAGTTGCTCGACAACCACCTGGCGTTCCTGGCTGCCCATCGAGGCGAGGTCCGACGTACGGCCACCGGAATCGAGGTGGTCGGTGAGGACGCGTACTTCTCGGCGTGGATCCCGCTGACGGCAGATGCGGAGCTCCCGGAAGGGACCGCCACAGTGCGGTTGGTGCCGTGGAGCGGGGACGGATGGGAAGAGCGGCTGGCTGGCGCCGGGTTCGAGGCGACCGAGGTGCTGGTGCACATGGAGGCGCCGCCGGACGCAGTCGACGGTGACCCGATCACGCCGATCGCGACAGACGACGACGCGGTGGCGTTCGCCGAGGTGCAGGGTGCCGCCTTCCTCGACGACGACGATCCGGACATCGAGTGGTGGCGGGCGATGCTCCGCGAGAAGGCTGTGAAGAACTACTCCGCGCCGGAGCAGTCGCTCTACGTCCTACGCGTCGACGGCGACCCGGCTGCGGTGACGCTGGTCCTGCGGTCTGGACCGGTGACCGGGATCTACGCGGTCGCCACCAAACCGGCGTACCGGGGACGCGGGTTGGCCTCGGCGCTGCTCGCCCAGGCGCGGCGGGACGCGGCCGGTGGGCGGCTCACGCTGCAGGTGGTGGAGGGATCGGACGCGGAACGGCTCTACCTCAAGCTCGGCTTCCGTCCTGCTTTCTGGTCGCCGCACTTTCGTCGCCCTTAGCCTCGATCGCGGCCTCAGCCTCGGCCTCCTCCTTCTCGGTCGCGCTGCCGACCCCGGACGACCCGGTGCTGGCTGGGTCCCGGGTGGTCAGGTTGCCGACGCGGAGGACCTCGCCGTTGCGGACGTACCAGGTGGTGCCGTCCTCGCCTCGGAGCGTGGTGATGCGCAGCCCCACGGCAACGACCACACCGGTGGCCTTCTCCATGTCGATCAGGTCGCCGACGCCGTACTGGTCCTCGAAGATCATGAACACGCCGGCCAGGAAGTCCTTCACCAGCGTCTGCGCGCCGAAGCCGAGCGCGACACCGATGATGCTGGCCGACGCGATCACCGGGAGGATGTTGAAGCCGAGCTCGGCCAGCACCATCACCACCAGGATCGACGTCAGCACGATCGTCACCGTGCTGCACAGCAGGGAGGCGATCGTCTCGGCCCGTTGGGTCCGGCGTTCGCCGGCCAGGTTGTTCTCGACGAAGCCCTGGCCGATCTTCGACTTCGACAGCACCCCGGCGACGGCGCCGTTGCCGGTCCGCCGGGCGAACCGGCGGATCAGCTTGTGCAGCACCCAGCGCAGCACGAAGAAACCGATGATCAGCCCGGCGATCCGGGCCGGGACCATGAAGATCTGGTCGGTCACCTCCAGCTTGCCGTCGTTGCCCATCCGGAAGAACGTCGGGAAGTCCTTAGGCAGCGAAAGCAGGGGGTGACTGATCGTGGACACAAGGTAGCTGGTCAGAATAGGCATCTCGCCGCCCGATCTTAGTAAGGCTGACAAGGGAGACGCGATCGCATGCCCAGCCGGCTGGATGACGAGCTGTCCCGGCTCGTGAGCGCTGGTGTGCTGCGCCAGTACCAGGCCGACGCTCTGCGAGACGCTGCGGACGCCGAGATCGACGCGGCGCTGGCCGATCCTGGGCGGGGCCGGCCGGAAGCTCCCGCCCAGCCACCGAAGCCGAAGGCCCCGCCGGCTGTGTCGCATGCAGGCGCGCTCATCGAGGTGCTCGGCTACATCGGCGGTGCACTGCTGCTGGGAGCGGTCGCGCTGCTGACGATCGCGAACTGGGGTGAGATGGGCCACGCCGCCCGGGTCACCACGGGGACCAGCGCCACGATCGTCCTGCTCGGCGCCGCCGCCATCCTCGCGCTGCTGCGCCGTCAGGACCAGCTGAGCTCGGCGCTGGCGGCTCTCGGCTGCTGCGTGGCCGGTTTCGCGACGTACGTCGCCATCGAGGGGGAGACGGGGCGGGTCATCGGCGTCGCGGTGGCGCTGGCGCTGGTCGCGATCGGGGTGTGGTGGCTGGCCGGCTCTTCGTTGCTTGTAGCAACGTTCGGGATCCTGGCCGTCGGCGTCCTGGTGCTCACCGCGGACGTGCTCACTCCGGACGACGGTACGGCGACCAATACGGCCGGGATCGCCGGGACCGGGTTCATCCTGGTGGCGTTCGTGATGGCGCTGCTCGGACTGGTGCGGGACCAGGTGACCGCGTGGTCGCTGGCCGGGGCAGCGATGTTCAGCTCGTCGATCTGCTGGCTGGTCCAGGAGCGCGGCGAAATCATGGCTCTGGCCGTCGGCACGGCCGGTCCGGCCGCTCTGCTGGTCGCGTACGGTCGCCGGCACGCATCGGCGTACGCCGTGGTGGGCTGCGCGATCCTGCTGGTCATCTGGCCGACCGCGCTCTATCAGTTGACCGACAACGTCGCGGGTGTGGCCATCGGTCTGGTCGTCGCCAGTGCCGCGCTGCTGTTCGCCGTGCTGCTGCTGAGCCGTCGCCGCTCCAACGCGAACCAGTGAACGCGGCGCGCGGCGTTACGCAGTACGGCGGTTGATGCGGCAGACTCGCTGAGGTGACTGCTCCTACTCCGGCCCTTGTCGAGCTAGCGGTTGCCCATGGGGTGGCGACGGAGTACTGGAACTGGCAGGGCGAGCATGTGATCGTCTCGAGCGAGGTGGTCGCCGCCGTGCTCGCGGCGCTCGGGGTGGACGCTTCCACGCCGGAGAAGGCGGCCGACGCGCTCGCGGAGCACCAGCAGACGCGCTGGCGTCGTACGTTGCCCGCCACTGTGGTGATGCGGGAGGGGTGGACGCCCTGGTTCGCCGTTCACCTGCCGCATGGGTCCAGCGCCGAGGTGTGGGTGGACCTCGAGGACGGTGGGCAGCGGCGTGACATCCCGCAGCAGGACCACTGGGTCGAGCCGGAGTGGATCGACGGTGTGCAGCTCGGTGAGGCGACGTTCCAGTTGCCGGGCGACCTGCCGCTCGGGTACCACCGGCTCTGCGCGCGAGTCGGGACCAGTCCGGAGATCTCGGTCAGCACGTTGATCGTCACACCGCGCAAGCTGGAGCCGGAGAGGCTGCGACGTACCTGGGGCTGGGTTCTGCAGCTGTACTCGGTTCGCTCGCGCCGGTCGTGGGGGATCGGTGACCTGCATGACCTAGCCGACCTCGCCGCCTGGTCCGCGAACGACCTGGGCGCCGGCTTCGTGCTGGTGAACCCACTGCACGCCGCGGAGACGTCCGGCCGGATGGAGCCGTCGCCGTACCTGCCGGCCTCGCGGCGGTTCGCCAACCCGATCTACCTGCGGATCGAGGACATCGACGAGTACGGCGACTTGGCGCCGGCGGAGCGGGATCGGGTCCGGGCACTCAGCCTGCAGACGCGGGCGTTGAGCGAGGACCCGACCGCGCTGGACCGCGACACTGTCTGGGCGGCGAAGCGGGAGGCGCTGCAGCTGCTGTTCGGTGTCCGCCCGTCGATCGGCCGGATCGCGGAGTACGGCGCCTACTGCGACCGCGAGAGCCAGGGGCTGATCGACTTCGCCACGTGGGCCGCGATCGCCGACGTGCACGGGCCGGAGTGGAGCAAGTGGCCGGAGGAACTGCAGGAGCCGACCGCACCGGCTGTTGTTGCCTTCCGCAACGAGAATCCCGACGCGGTGGAGTTCCACTGCTGGCTGCAGTGGCAGATGGACGAACAGCTTGCTCGCACCCAGGCGCGGGCCAGGGCCGCGGGCATGTCGCTGGGCGTCGTCCATGACCTGGCTGTCGGCGTACATCCGGATGGCGCGGACGCTTGGGCGCTGCAGAATGTGCTGGCTCCCGGCATCCACGTCGGTGCACCGCCGGACGCGTTCAACCAGCAGGGTCAGGACTGGTCGCAGCCGCCGTGGCGGCCGAACGCACTGGCCGAGACCGGGTACGCCGCCTGGCGGGATCTGGTCCGGGCGGTGATGCGGCACGGTGGCGGGCTCCGGATCGACCACATCCTCGGCATTTTCCGGCTCTGGTGGGTGACGTCGCCGGAGCGGCCGACCGAGGGCACGTACGTCCGCTACGACCACGAGGCGCTGGTCGGCATCCTCGTACTCGAGGCGACGCGCGCCGGCGTGACGGTGGTGGGCGAGGACCTCGGCACGGTCGAGCCGTGGGTGCGTGACTACCTGACCGAGCGCGGCATCCTCGGTACGTCGGTGCTGTGGTTCGAGGGAGACCGGGACGGCAACCCGCTGGCACCGGAGCGCTGGCGGGAGCTCTGCCTGGCCACGGTCACCACTCACGACCTGCCCCCGACGGCCGGCTACCTCGCCGGCGACCACGTCGAACTGCGCAACCGGCTCGGTCTGCTCACCAGACCGGTCGAGGAGGAGCTCGCAGTGGACGAGGCGGATCGCGACTCCTGGCTGAACGCGCTCCGCGAGCGACATCTGCTCAGCAACACCGACGGCGACGTGGAGCGCATCGTCGAGGCGCTGCACCAGTACGTCGCTCATACGCCGGCGAAGCTGGTCGGCGTGGCATTGACCGACGCCGTCGGCGAACGTCGTACTCAGAACCAACCGGGCACCACGGACGAGTACCCGAACTGGCGCGTGCCGCTCGGCGGCCCGGACGGCCAGCCCGTGATGATCGAGGACCTGCCCAACAACCAGCGCCTCCGCCGACTGATCGGTGCCCTCAACATCTAGCTTTCTGCGCACGGGTGCTTACGAACCGTTGACAATAGATTTGAACGGTTGTTTTCTATGTGTCGACCAGCGCGGGGGAGCGTGGCCGGCCACTCAGCTCACCTCGGGTGCGAGCTACACGTTCAACTGGCACCTGACCGCACCGCACTCCACCACCGACCTTCAAGTACTACATCACCAAGCAGGGGTGGGATCAGAACGTCCCACTCACCCGCCGCGCTCGACCTGGACCCGTTCCTGACGGTGCCGATGAACGGCGGCCGCCCGCCAACGACGTCAGCCACCCTGGCACCCTGCCGAACCGGTCCGGACGGCACATGATCCTGGCGGTGTGGACCATCAACGACACCGCGAACGCCTTCTACCAGTGTTCGGACGTTAATTTCTGATTCAACGGGACGTTTCGTGAATTACTTTCGGGGGAAGTGCACTCCTTGAAATATCCGCCCCGTATTTCGAGGAGTGTCCCCCATGAAGTCAGTGCTCCGTCGTGTCCTCATCCCCGTCGTCGCCGTCATCGCCGGGCTGCTGCCCGCGGTGGTCGCCGTCGACCAGGCGTCCGCGCTCACCAAGCTCACGCACTCGCAGGCGACCGCGATCTTCAGGGCCGCCGGCATCACCTGGTCGTCCAGCGGCGGTTGCTCGGACTGGAACAACCCGACCTGTACGTCGTTCACGAACATCAACGACTCCACCGTGTACGGCGTCCGCACCCTGAAGCAGGCGAGTGGGTGCGCCGTGAACATCACGGGTGGGACCGAGGTTGGTCACGCCAGTGGCACCTACAGCCACCGCAACGGCTACAAGGTCGACATCTCGGTGTACACGTGTGTCAGCAACTACATCCGCGGCACTTTCACCCGGATCGCCGACCGTGGTGACGGCGCCCAGCAGTGGCGCTCGGGCGCCGGCAACATCTACGCCAACGAAGGCAACCACTGGGACATCACGTACTACAACTGCGGTGGTTGCTGAGAGAAGAACCAACAGCGCTTCGCGCTGTGCTGGAGGGAGCAACCGCGGTGGTTGCTGACAGCTTTGTCTCTTCTTCATGGTTGTCTCGGGGTGAGCCCCGGGGCAACCGTGGAGGGGTGGGGGACTAGGCTCTGGAGCGTGATCTCTCTGCTCTCCGGCCACACCGTGCTGGTGTTCGTCGGTATCCCCGTGCTGGTCATCGCGGTGGTGGCGCTGCTGGTCTTCGCGCCGTCGATCGCGAAGGGGCCGCGCTACCGCCCAGGCCTGTCCTGGTGGGCTCCGCCGGTCTGGATCAACGGTCCGGTCGCGACCAAGCCGGACCCGGCCCATCTGCCCGAGCTGCCCGGTGCGCCGGGGACCCCCGCGACCGCCGGCAGCGGCGTCGCCCGCACGACCGGAGGCGCAAGTGCCAGCTGGTGACGCATTCACTCCTGACCAGCTCTACGACATCGAGCGAGCGGTCCGGCACGCCGAGGAGGTGTCCGGCCTGCACTTCTCCGTGTACGTCGGTGGAGCGGACTCCGAGACCCGCCCGTTCGCGCTGGAGCTGCTGAACGAGCTCGAGGACCCGGACCACACAGTCCTGGTGTACGTCGACCCCGCGGGGCGCCGCCTGGAGATCGTCACCGGAGCGCTCGCCAAGCGGCAGCTGTCGGACACGGCAGCCGGTCTGGCCGCGCTGGCGATGCAGACCTCGTTCGCCACTGGTGACCTGACCGGCGGTCTGGTCACCGGCGTCCAGCAGCTGGGCACCCACGCGCACCAGGCGCCGCTGCTGCACGCGAACGAGCCGCACAAGCAGTGAGCCCGGCGCTCCAGCCACGCCGGATCGAGCTCGGCGACGTCGTACTGCGTCCGTTCGTCCGGTCGGACGAAACCGAGGTGGCCGATGCGCTGCGCGACCCGGACATCCTGCGCTGGACCGGAGGTACAGCGGTGATCCGCACTCCGGCGGAACATCGCGCCCGGCGGTGGCTGGAGCCGCGGATCGACGGCTGGGCGCGTGGCAGCGCGGTGTTCGCCATCGCGGATGCGGCGACGGACCAGGTGGTGGGCACCGTGTCAGTCCGCGACGTCAACCGGGTGCCTGAGCAGGCGGTCGTCGCCTACTGGGTCAGCCCCTCGGCGCGCGGCCGCAGGCTCGGTGCCCGTGCACTCGACGCGGCGGCCCGGTGGGCGTTCGCGTCGGATGGTCTCGGGCTGCACCGCCTCTCGCTGGACCACTCGCTGATCAACGAGGGCTCGTGCCGGGTGGCGACGCGGGCGGGTTTCCACCTGGAAGGGACCATGCGGGACTACTTCGTCGAGGCGAACGGCGAGCGTCACGACTCGCACCTGCATGCGCGGCTCGCGACCGATCCGCCGCCTCAGCTGCCCGGCGCGGCCGCAGGCTCGTAGGTGGGGCAGGCAGGGTTGCTGTACGCCTTCTGGGTCCTCGGCGCGGAGCACACCTCGAGGACCTGCTCCGACGATGAGCCCGGGCCGAGGTAGACGACCCAGCTGTCGGTCATCGGCTCCATGGAGCTGTCCGCGAGGCCGGGGTACTGACCGTTGACCAGCATGGCTTTCGCCGGCACGCCGGCCGCGATGAGCTTGGCCGCCGTACCCTTCGCGACCGTGTCGGCCTCCAGGCCGACGTCGGTCGGGTACTTGTCGAGGACCGCGATCCACTGGCCGCGTTTGAAGGCCGGCGAGGTCGGGCCGGTGTTGACCGCCGGCGTAGTGGCGCGCGCCTTCGGTGCCGGCGTGCTGGGTGGCGGCTTGCGGTCCGCCTTGGCCGTGCCGGCCGACGGCTCCGGATCCGGACTCGCTGTCGCACCACCCTCGGCTGGAGCCGCGGCGCCGTTCGGTACGGCGCCCGTCCGCAGACCGTCGTCGGTCGTCGGCCCGGCCGATCCCCGCGTCAGGATGAACGCGAACACAGCAAGCATCGCGGCCGCGGCCACGATCGAAGCGCCGATGGCGCTGTGCGACCGCTGGGCCTTCCGCGGCTGCTCCGCGGGGGACTCGCGGTGCCGTGAAGGGCGGTGATGTCTCCGTGCTGCCCGGGCGGGCGGCCTGCGGTGATCCACGGGTGTCACGGCAAGGGCCTCTCCCCACAGTTTCCCTGCAATCGGCTGAATCACCCGCAGCTTAAACCGAACCAGCGAGTAAGTGAGTCTTCTTCAGGTGGCGAGAATCTCCTTCTCCACAAGGGAATCGCCGTCCGCGCACGTGTCCTCACGATGCGCCGACGAGCAATCGTTTGAACCTCACGCGCTGCGTCGGAGCGGTGACTGGAGCTACGTCCCGGAGGGGATGCCGTCGAGTTTGGGTTGCGGCCGGGTGTCGAGGGCGTCGTCCAGCCAGGCGTCGATGTCGACACCTGCGCCGAGGATGTGAGTCACGTACGACGCACGCTCGTGGCTGAGGACCTCTTGTTCCCAGACGCAGGGACCCGCGCCGATCGGGGCCGGCCGCAGATCGTCGGCCTCCATCCCGCTGAAGATGCTGAGCCGCGACTGGAAGTCCTTCGACCAGCTCTGTACGACGAGGTAGATCGCGTCGTCGCCGAGGTGCAGCACGACCACGGCCAGACCGAGCGCGCCCATCGCGTCGTCGAACTCGAGTTGCCTGGTGGCGGTGGCACGGGCGACCTCCACCATGTGGTCGTCCCACTGCCGTCCGCGTGCGGTGACGACGTACGGCTTCACGAGCCGGTGCGGGTACCGCCAGGGCATCAGCGGCGTGACAGGTCGCGGGCGGTACGCCTCTGCGAGTCCGGTCAGCGCAACGGCTGCCGCACCGGCCAGGGCGGGGTCAGAAGCGGGCACCCCATCAGTTCTACAGGTCATCAGGCCGACCACGACAGCACCGGCCCCACATCGGAGTGGGGCCGGCGCTGTGCGGGAGGACGGGTCAGCCGGCGTCGCGCTCCTGCGCCGCGATCGCGCGGGTCAGGTCGGCCTGGGCCTCGGTGACGTAGCGGAGCGTCGGGGCGTCGACCGACGTCGACTCCACCGACAGCCACCCGGTGAGCGCGTCCAGGGTGGACTGCTCCGGGAGGTGCCGAGGCGACAGGTAGACCAGCACGTTCTCGCCCATCGACGAGCCGAGGCGGGTGTAGACATCCTTGGCCGCGCTCAGGTACTTCTCGACGTACGGCCGGAGCAGGTCCTCCTGGCCCGGCTGCTGGAAGCCGAGGATGGTCCTGAACTGCGTCTCGTTCGGGGTGTCCCCGGACTCGACCGCGATCCGCCACGCCTCTTCCTTGGCCTCGGCGGTCGGCCGCGCTGCCCGCGCCTGAGCCGCACGCTCGCCACCGGTGATGGTGGTGTCGCGGGTCAGCTCGTCGTCGATCTCCGCTGCGTCGATCCGGCCCAGCCGGGCCAGTGCGACGATCAGCGTCCAGCGCAGGTCGGTGTCAACGACAAGACCGGGCGGCAGGTCGCGGTCGTCCAGCCAAGCCGTCAGCCGGTCCGCGCCGGCGTCGGAGAACACCGCCGAGCTGTACGCCCGGGCGAACGCGAGCTGGTGGTCGCTGCCCGCCTCGGCGTCCGCGAGCAGACTCGCCAACGTCTCCTCGAACTGCGTCCGCAGCGCCGGCCGGTTCGCCGGGGCGGTGTACAGGTTGATGGCACTGGTCGCCTGCGTCAGCAGCGACCGTACGCCGGTCAGATCGGTCTCGGCCCGGATCCCGCGCAGCACGATGCCGACGTATTGGCTGGCCGGCATCTCCGCGTCGCGGGTCATGTCCCAGGCAGCGCCCCACGCCAGTGCCCGCGGCAGCGACTCGGACAGCTGGTCGATCGACTCGACCAGCGTGGCCCGGGACCGCTCGTCCAGGCGGATCTTGGCGTAGGTCAGGTCGTCGTCGTTCAGCAGCACCAGATCCGGCTGGGTGGCGCCGGTCAGCTCGGGCAGCTCGGTGCGCGGGCCGTCGATGTCCACCTCGAACCGCTCGGTGCGGACCAGTCCGTCGTCGGTCCGGCGGTACAGACCCACCGCCAGCCGGTGCGGCCGCAGTACCGGGAACTTCTCCGTCGCGGTCTGTTCGATCGCGAACGACGTGAACGCACCCTCGGCGTCGACGGCGAAGTCGGCCCGCAGTGTGTTCACCCCGGCGGTCCGCAGCCAGCGCTCGGTCCAGTCGTCCAGGTCGCGGCCGGACGCCTTCTCCAGCGGCTTGAGCAGGTCGGTCAGCTCGGTGTTGCCGAAGGCGTGGTCGGCGAAGTACTCCTTCAGCGCGGTGATGAAGGTGTCCTCACCGACGAATGCGACGAGCTGCCGCAGCGTGGACGCGCCCTTGGCGTAGGTGATGCCGTCGAAGTTCACCTCGACCGCGTGGAAGTCGACCATGTCGGCCGCGATCGGGTGCGTCGAGGGCAGCTGGTCCTGGCGGTACGCCCAGTTCTTCCGCGCGTTGCAGAACGTCGTCCAGGCACCGGCGTACTTGGTCGTGGCCACCGCCTGCGCCCAGTGGCTGGCCCACTCGGCGAACGACTCGTTCAGCCACAGGTCGTCCCACCAGGTCATGGTCACCAGGTCGCCGAACCACATGTGCGCCAACTCGTGCAGCACCGTGTTGGCGCGCGCTTCCATCTCAGCGTGGGTGGTGCGGCTGCGGAACAGGTACTCGTCCCGCAGTGTCACGCAGCCGGCGTTCTCCATCGCGCCCATGTTGTACTCCGGCACGAACGCCTGGTCGTACTTGTGGAACGGGTACGGCGTACCGAACGCCTTCTCGTACAGCTCGAAGCCCTGCTTGGTCACCTCGAACAGGTCGTCGATGTCCAGTGCCTCCTGCAGGGAAGGACGGCACAGCAGCGACAGCGGGTACGACCCGTGCGGGCCCTCGTACACGTCGGTGACGACGTGGTACGGCCCGGCCACGACAGCGGTGATGTAGGTCGAGATCCGCTCGGTCGGCGGGAACTCCCAGCGGGCAAGCTCCTCGCCGTTCGCACCGGCGTACGGCGTCGGCTCAGGGGCCGGAGCGTTCGAGATGACGACCCAGCGGGCCGGTGCGGACACGGTGAAGGTGAAAGGGGCCTTGAGGTCCGGCTGCTCGAAGGTGGCGAACACCCGGCGGGCGTCCGGCACCTCGAACTGCGTGTAGAGGTAGGTCTCCTTGTCGGCCGGGTCGACCGAGCGGTGCAGCCCTTCACCGGTGCGCGAGTACAGGCAGTCGGCGGCCACGCGGAGCTCGTTGCGGTCCGCCAGCCCGTCCAGCTGGATCCGCGCGCCGTCGTACACCGTGTCGGGGTCGAGCGCGCGGCCGTTCAGCGTCACCTCGCGGACCTTCTCCGCGATCAGGTCGGCGAAGCTGCTCGCGCCCGCCTCGGCGGCGAACGTGATGGTGGTCACCGACGGGTACGTCGGGGAGCCACTCGGGGCGTTGGACAGGTCCAGCTCGATCGCGTAGCTCACGTCGCTGACCACGCCCGCACGGGTACGCGCCTCGTCGCGCGTCAGGTTGGTTCCAGGCATGTCGGCATCCTATGCACCTGGCTCCTGGCTTCGCCGACGGATTCCCCGCGACATTGCGCATGGATACCAAACCGGTGCCTGATTGTTTGATTTTGTATGATCGAGAACATGACTGCCCCCGCCGATTTCTGGTTCGACCCGGCCTGCCCCTGGGCCTGGATGACGTCTCGCTGGATGCTCGAGGTCGAGCAAGTCCGGGATGTGAAGACGACCTGGCACGTGATGAGCCTGGCCGTCCTGAACGATGGCCGCGAATATCTGGAGGACAAGTACAAGAGCTTCCTGACCAACGCCTGGGGCCCGGTCCGCGTGCTGATCGCGGCCGAGCAGGCGCACGGCAACGAGGTGCTGCTGCCGTTGTACACCGCGCTCGGCCGGCGGATCCACGTCGAGGGCCGCGGCATCGGCGACGGCAAGGGTGACGTGGTCCAGGAGGCGCTCGCCGAGGTCGGCCTGCCCGCGTCGCTGATCGAGGCCGCCGACACCGACAAGTTCGACGACGCGCTGAAGAAGTCGCATCACGCCGGCATGGACCAGGTCGGCATGGAGGTCGGTACGCCGGTGATCTCGGTCGAGGGCACCGCGTTCTTCGGCCCCGTCGTCACGCCTGCGCCCAAGGGCGAGGCGGCAGGCAAGCTCTGGGACGGCGTCCGCCTGGTGGCCGGTACCGAGGGCTTCTTCGAGATCAAGCGCACCCGCGACCGGGGCCCGATCTTCGACTGATTCGGTCTGTGATTCAAGGCTTGAATTCGCACCGCCCGGATGGTGAAGGTTACTCACCAAGTAGTTCTCGAGCGGTGAGTAGGGACCATATGACGTTGCGTGGCGAACTTCCCGAAACCGTTGCCGTGCCCCCGGGACTGACGGCGGGGATCGCCGTCTTCGACCGCGGGACCGGGCAGTTCGTCCAGCAACACAACGCCGACCATCGGTTCCGGTCGGCGTCGGTGGTGAAGCTGCTGATCGTGCTCGACCTGCTCTGGGACAGCGGACCGGCGTACGACGTCCCGGCCGAGGACCGGGCCCGGCTCGAGGTCATGCTGCGCAGCAGCGACGACGACGCGGCGAGTTACTACTGGGATCACCTCGGTGGTGCGGGGATCGTCGAGCGGATGGTTCGGCGGCTCGGTCTGACCCACACGGCCGCGCCGCCGGCCACGCACCCGGGCTTCTGGGGGTACGTCGCGATCACCGCCGCGGACACGGTCCGGATCTATCGCCACATCCTCGACGAGGCTCCGGCACCGGTGCGCGAGTACGTGATGGGCCTGCTGCATGAGCCGACCCGCCTCGGCACTGACGGCTTCGACCAGTACTTCGGGATCGCGTCCGTCTTCGACCCGGACTTCAGCATCAAGCAGGGCTGGTCGGGATTCCTCGGCTCGAGCGGCTACGGCTCCGACAAGGCCAAGCCGGTCGACATCCCGCTGGATCTGGTCAGCGAGGCACTGCACACCACCGGGACGGTCGGGGTGGACGATCGCACCATCGTCGCGGTGTTCACCCTGCACCCGCGCGGAACGCAGTACGACAAGGCCTACGCGGACGTGACGGCTCTGACCGCGGCGCTGACCGTGCCGGGCGGCGTACGGCGGCCTGCGAGCTGATGCGAGACTTCTGGCCATGCGAGTGCACATCGGCTCTGACCATGCCGGCTTCGAGTTGAAGAACCACCTGGTCCAGCACCTCACGGCTGCCGGGCATGACGTCGTGGACCACGGCCCCGCCGTGTACGACGCCGTCGACGACTACCCGCCGTACTGTCTGCGGACCGGGGTAGCGGTGGTCGAGGAGCCGGGCAGCCTCGGCATCGTGATCGGAGGCTCGGGCAACGGTGAGCAGATCGCCGCGAACAAGGTGAAGGGGGTCCGGGCGGTGCTGGCCTGGAGCACCGACACCGCGCGGCTCGGCCGGGAGCACAACAACGCCAACGTGATCAGCGTCGGCGCGCGGATGCATTCGGAGGAGGAGGCGACCGGGTTCGTGGAGACGTTCCTGGCCACCGACTACTCCGGCGAGGAGCGGCACACCCGCCGGATCGACATGCTGTCGGGCTACGAGTCGACCGGCGAACTGCCGCCGCTGTCGTGATCCTCCGGCGCGTCGGCGGCTGTCCCGGTCTTGGCCGGGCGGCGGTCGGCGGGCCGGCGGGGACGGGAGACGTCGCGGGCCCGCATCGAGCGGCCCGTGCCGACCACGGCCGGCGTGGGCGGACCGCTGCGGCCCTTGGCTCCCGACGAGCCCTGCGTTCCATTGGTCATCCCCATAAGAGGAATCATGCCTGAAGGTCACACCCTGCACCGCCTGGCGAGCGACGTCTGGGACGCGTTCGGCGGCCGGCCGGTCCAGGCGTCCAGTCCGCAGGGCCGGTTCGTCGACGGCGCCGCGCTGCTGAACGGCCACGTGCTGCGGCAGACCGAGGCCCATGGCAAGCACTTCTTCGCCGACTTCGAAGGCGCCGGCTGGCTGCACATCCACCTCGGTCTGATCGGCAAGGTCGACTTCGGTACGGCGCCGGTGCCCGAACCGGTCGGCCAGGTCCGCCTCCGCCTGCAGAACGCCACGTCGTACGCCGATCTGCGCGGGGCGACCGTGTGCGAGGTGCTGGCCGACGGCGAACGCGAGGTGCTGATCGCGCGGCTCGGGCCAGACCCGCTGCGCGACGACGCGGACCCGGAACTGGCGTGGAAGCGGATCCATCGCAGCAAGCTGCCGATCGGCCAGTTGCTGATGGACCAAGGTGTGCTGAGCGGTGTCGGCAACGTGTATCGCGCCGAGGTACTGTTCCGCGCGAAGCTGCACCCGATGACGCGCGGCCACCTGGTCAAGAAGCGCGAGTGGCAAGGCATGTGGAACGACCTGCTCGAGCTGATGAAGTACGGCGTCGAGACCGGCCGCATCGATACCGTTGCCGACGACCACACACCTGAGGCGATGGGCCGTGACCCACGGCAGGACGATCATGGCGGCGAGGTGTACGTCTACCGCCGCCAGGGCCAGCGGTGTCACGTCTGCCACTCGGTGATCCGGACCGAGATCCTGGCCGGGCGCAACCTCTTCTGGTGCCCCAAATGCCAGCGGACAGGTCTCACTCGCAAGTGATGGCAGCCAACAGTTGTATGACGATGATATGCGCGGACCAGGGAGTGCCGTTATGTTCTTCACACCATGAACTGGCGCGGCGGTCTCGCTGGAGTAGTGCGACGGGTCGGCCGCCGGGTCGACGCGCTGGTACGCCGTGCGCGCCGGTCGCACCCGATGGCGTTCGCCGCGATCCTGCTGATGACGGTGGTCTTCGCCGTCGCCAGCCTGAGCTGGAAGACGCACTTCCCGGCGTCGGCGCTGATCATCCCGCTGCTGCTCGGCGGGCTGCTGCTGCGCTTCAAGCAATTGCTCGTCCTGACGCTGTTCACGCTGACGGTCAGTTCGTTCGTCGTCATGTCCCGTCCAGCGGCGCTGCCGAAGACCGGGTTCGTGCTGGTCCTCGGGGTGATCGGCTGGATCGTGATCACCAACGCGAAGGTGCGCAACCAGCTCGGCGTTCCGGGGACGCGCGGCGAGTCGATGCTGATGGAGCTGCGCGACACGCTGACGGCCCAGAGCGACCTGCCCGAGATTCCGATCGGCTGGCGGCTCGAGGTGGCGATCCGTTCGGCCGGTGGGTCGACGTTCTCCGGTGACTTCGTGGTGTCGACGACGCACGAGCAGACACTCGAGGTCGCGCTGGTCGATGTCTCGGGCAAGGGAATCGATGCCGGCACCCGGGCGCTGTTGCTATCCGGTGCGTTCGGCGGGCTGCTCGGCGTCGTCCCGGCCCAGGATTTCCTGCCGTCGGCGAACCGCTACATCCGCCGGCAGGACTGGGACGACGACTTCGCCACCGTGGTGCACGTCGCGGTCGACCTGCTGACCGGGGACTTCGACGTACGGACCGCTGGTCACCCGCCCGCGATCCTGTTCGATGCGTGGGCCGGGCGCTGGCAGACGCGCGAGTCCGACGGGCCGCTGCTCGGGCTGATGGAGGCGCCGGAGTTCGCGGTGAACCATGGGCAGCTGAAGCTCGGCGACGCGCTCTTCCTCTACAGCGACGGGATGGTCGAGACACCTCGCCGCGACATCGTCCGCGGCACCGACCGGCTGGCCGGGCACGCGGAACGCCTTGTCGGACAGGGCTTTCTGGGCGGCGCTGAAGCGCTGGTGGCGAATGCCGGCGGCCCCGGCGACGACTCGGCGATCGTCATCATCCACCGCCTGGCCCACGGCTAGGCCTGCGCTCGTGATGGCGTAGCCTGCACGATCGTGACGAGCGAGGGCTTCGACAAGGATGCTGACCGGGCGGCGCCGGACGTGTCGTTCGAGGAACTGGTCGCGCTGATGCCCGACGCGGTCCGGGACGCGTTCCCGCCGGACCGTTGGCAGTTGGAGAAGCTGTGGGCGCTGGACCTCAAGGTCGAACCGGTGGAGATCGCCGACCTGGTCTGGATGTTCGACCTGCCGCTGTGGCAGCTCGACGGCGAACGGTTCAAGATCACCCCGAACCAGGTCGCCGAGACCCCGATGAACTTCCGCGCCAGCTACCAGCGGGTGATGGACTCCGACCTCGACCACCCGATCAACCTGGTCGCGTACCGCGGCCGCCTGGTCGTGCTGGACGGCGTACATCGGCTGCTCAAGGCGCACTTCCTCCGCCGGCGCTGGATCGAGGCCACCATCGCGACCGCCAGGCAGTTGCAGTCCTGCGCGCCGTGAACCCCGGCCGGCTGGTCTGCGGCTACCGCCGCTGGCAGGGTGGTGGCCATGGACAGCAGGGTGGAACGTGAGGTGTACGTCGAGGCGCGGCCGGACCAGGTCTGGGCGGCGCTGACCCAGGGCGAGAACTTCACCCGGTGGTACGCGTTCGGCGGGGCCGACATCGACCTGAAGCCGGGCGGCCGGATCGTGCTGCAGTGGGATGAGCACGGGCGCTACCTCGGCTTCGTCGAGAAGGTCGAGCCCGGCCGTCGCTTCGCCTACCGGTACGCCGTCGAGGCGGACACCGACCCGGCGCCGGGTAACGCGAACCTGGTCGAGTTCACCCTCACGCCGGAGGGCGACGGTGCCCGGCTCGGTGTGGTCGAGTCCGGCTTCGACCGTCTGGATCCGCCCGCCTTGGCCCACCCGGACGAATCCGCCCAGTCCTGGGAAGCCGGCCTGGTGGCGCTGGCGGCTCTGGCGCCGACACTGTGAGACTTCACCTGCGGATGGCCGCCCTGGTCGCGGCGACTGTCGCGCTGACGTTCGGATGCACCATCGAACCCGCGGCGACGCGGGCAGATGCCATCGGCAGCTGGGAAAGCCAGTCCGGCGGGCGGATGGAGTTCTACGACGACGGCCGGTTCGTGGCCACGAACATCGCGCTCAACAACCTCTGCAGCAAGGAGGACGACGCCTTCGAGCACCAACGGATATCCGGCACCGGTACCTGGGAGCTGACGGAGGTCCCTGACGAGGGACCGGGAACAAGCATCGTCTTCGACGCGAAGGACAGTTCCGTGCGGAACTGCCTGATCTGGTCCGTCTTCACCGGGATCGAACCCTTGTCGGAAATGCAGCTACGCCACCAGTACGGCGACCCCGAACGCTACCGACGCACGACGAAGACTCCCTCCCGATGACATCCGCACCAGGTCCGCTGTCCAGAAGGTGAAAAACCGGCGATAGTGATGCATCACCGATCTAGCATCGGTGACATGACAACCACCAACGACGAGTACGCCCCGAGCCCGAGGGACTGGGTTCGCGACCTGGTCCAGCAGGTCGAGGCGGCCGGAACCACCCACGTCGTCGAGATCCGCGGGCAGAAGGTGGTGCTGGTGACGATGCGCGGTGCCAAGTCCGGCAAGCTCCGCAAGGTCCCACTGATGCGGGTCGAGCACAATGGCGTCTACGCGGCGGTCGCGTCGACCAGCGGTGCTCCGAAGAACCCGGTCTGGTACCACAACCTCAAGGCCGACCCGAAGATCACCCTGCAGGACGGCACCGTCACCAAGGAGTATGCCGCCCGCGAGATCGATGGTGCGGAGTACGACGAGTGGTGGCAGCGGGCGGTCGCCGCATTCCCGTTCTACGCGGAGTACCAGGACCAGACCACCCGCAAGATCCCGCTGTTCCTGCTCGACCCGGTGTGACGCGCCGCGATTAGTGATGGTGATGCGTCACTATTACCATTGGTGACATGACAACCAGCAATGAGGACTACGCGCCGAGCCCGACCGACTGGGTCCGCAACCAGGTCGAGAAGGTCGAAGCCGCCGGCACCACCGACGCGGTCGACATCATCGGGCTCAAGGTGGTGCTGCTGACCATGCGCGGCGCCAAGTCGGGCAAGCTCCGCAAGGTCCCGCTGATGCGCGTCGAGAACGACGGCGTGTACGCCGCGGTCGCCTCGCTCGGCGGCGCCCCGAAGAACCCGGTCTGGTACTACAACCTGAAGGCCGACCCGAAGATCACCCTGCAGGACGGCGACGTCACCAACGAGTACGTCGCTCGCGAGATCGAGGGCGCGGAGTACGACGAGTGGTGGAAGCGCTCCGTCGACGCGTACCCGCCGTACGCCGAATACCAGACCAAGACCAGCCGGAAGATCCCACTGTTCCTGCTGGACCCGGTCAGTAACTGAGACGACGCCGTCGGTCACGCGGGGCCTATGTCATCCCAGTAAAGTCTGTGAACAGTTCCACGGCGGAACGGTACAGGCTGCTCAGAGCGGTCCAGGGACTGTGAGACGCTGGGCTCGGTAGTTCGGCGCGTTGCGTCGACCGAGTTCTGGGAGTCGTCCTGACCACACACGACGCGGTGCAGGAACCGTTCGTCGGGTCGACGCGGTTGCGTCTGGCCGGACTGGCACTGCATGCCTATACCGCGAGCGGAACGGTGCTCGCGCTGCTGATCGTCATCGCCGCCATCGACGGGGACGCGGTCCGTGCGCTCTGGCTCGGCCTGGCAGCGCTGGTGATCGACGGGACCGACGGGATGCTGGCCCGCCGGCTGCGGGTCAAGGAGACTCTCCCGTGGTTCGACGGCGCGATGCTGGACAACATCGTCGACTACCTGACCTACGCATTCGCCCCGATCGTGCTGCTCTGGACCGGCGACTACCTGCCCTCCGGCGCGCTCGGCGCGGTGCTCGCCGCGCTGCCGTTGCTTGCCTCCAGCTACCAGTTCTGCCGGGTCGACGCGAAGACCGACGACCACTTCTTCCTCGGGTTCCCCAGCTACTGGAACGTGGTCGCGTTCTACGTGGTCGTCCTCAGCCTCACCCCGGTCGTCACCGGCATCATCCTGGTGGTCTGCTCGATCCTGGTCTTCATCCCGGTCAAGTACGTCTACCCGTCCCGGACCAAGGCGTTCCGGTCGCTCAACCTGCTGACCACCGCGATCTGGCTGGCGTCGTACGCCGTACTCCTCGCCCAGATGCCCGACCCGAACGCGATCGTGGTCGCCGTCTCGCTGGCCTACCTTCTGTACTACGCGGTGCTGAGCCTCTACATGACCTTCTGGGTCCCACGCCGCAAGGTTGCCTGAGTGGTCCTAGGTCTGGGGGCGGCGCTCGGCGCCGCGGTGCTCTTCGGTATCGCCTCGATCCTGCAGGCAGTCGGCTCGCGCAAGGTCCCGACCGAGTCTGAGCTGGATCCCCGGCGGCTCGGCGGGTTCGTGGTCGCGCTGCTCAAGCAGCCGGCGTTCGTTGGTGCGCTGGTGCTGAACCTGGCCGGCTTCGGGTTGCACTTCGTTGCCCTTCGCCTCCTTCCGCTGTACCTCGCGCAGGCGGGGATCGCGGTGAGTCTGGTCGTGACCGCGTTGCTTGCGACGCGACTGATGTCGGATCAGCTGAGTGCGCTCGAGTGGTCTGCGGTGCTTGCGGTCTGTGTGGGGCTCGGGCTGCTGGCAGTGTCGGCGGGGGATGCGGGGGAGAGCACGGAGCATCACGGCCTGACGATCGGGGTCATCGTCGGTTTGGTCGCGATTGCGGTTCTTGGTGCGCTCGCGAGTCGGTCGCAGCGTGGTGTGTCTACGGCGTTGCTTGGTCTGCTGGCTGGTCTCGGGTACGCCGGGGTCGCGATCTCGGCGCGGTTGTTGCAGGACGGGTCGGTGGGTGAGTTGCTTCGCAGCCCCACGACGTACACGCTGCCTATCAGTGGGGCGATGGCGTTCATTCTTTACTCGCTCGCGTTGCAGCGTGGGTCGGTGACGCTGGCAACCACTCCGATGATCGCCCTGCAGACCATTACCCCAGCCGCCGTCGGCGTCTTCGTCCTCGACGACGCGGTCCGCTCCGGCTGGTGGCCCGCCGCAATAGCCGGCTTCCTCCTCTCCGCCGCAGGCTCCCTGATCCTCGTCCGCTTCGAATCCGTCAAACCCGACCCGAGGTAGTTCCCCACCCGCCCGGTGTGTTGCGGGCTGCCGCCCGCGCTTCAACGTCTCGGCGGACTGTGCGGTGTGGGTGGGGTGGCGGTGTTGTACTTGTGGTCTCGTCGGGCAGGGCGTGGGTAGGGGGATGGGCATGGGTAGGTGGTCTGTGTCGGTGACCGGGGTGGCGACGCTTCGGGAGTATCGGCTGGGCTGGTTGCGGCCGGATGTGATTGCCGGGGTCACGGTGGCGGCGTACTTCGTGCCCCAGGTGATGGCGTACGCGCAGCTGGCCGGGTTGCCGGCGGTGACCGGGTTGTGGGCGGCTATCGGGCCTCTGCTGTTGTACTTCCTGCTGGGCTCGTCGCGACTGCTGTCGCTCGGCCCGGAGTCGACGACCGCGTTGCTGACAGCCACGGCGATCGGGCCGCTCGCAGCGGGTGATCCGGTCCGCTACGCGCAACTGGCCGCCGTACTGGCGCTGATCGTCGGTGCCATCTGCGTGCTGGGATGGCTTGCGCGTCTCGGGTTCCTCGCGGACCTGCTGTCCAAGCCGGTGCTGGTCGGGTACCTGGCCGGCATCGCGGTGATCATGATCACGGGCCAGCTCGGCCGCCTGACCGGTGCTCCGGTGACCGGCGACTCGCCGCCCGCCGAGGTACTGTCCGTGATTCGTCTGTACGCCGAATGGCAGGCGGCGCCGCTGGTGTTGTCACTGGCTTCGCTGGGGTTGTTGCTCGCGTTCGCTCGCTGGACGCCGCGACTCCCGGGTCCGCTGATCGTGGTCGCGCTCGCTGCCCTGGTGACGTGGGCGGCAGGGCTGGGCGACAAGGGAGTGACCGTGGTCGGCAACGTGCCCAGCGGCCTTCCCGTTCCGCGACTTCCGGACATCTCGGTCGCGGACGTCGGCCTGCTCGCGTTGCCGGCCCTCGGCGTTGCCCTCGTCGGCTACACCGACACGGTGCTGACCGGGCGCGCGTTCGCGTCCCGTGGTCAAGAGCGTGTCGACCCCGACGGTGAATTGCTCGTTCTCGGCCTGGCCAACGTGTCCACCAGCCTGGTTCGTGGTTTCCCCATCAGCAGCAGCGGAAGCCGGACCGCCCTCGCGGAGGCCACCGGCGCGAAGAGCCAGGTGTACTCGCTCGTCGCCGCAGCCGTCATCGTCGCGACGTTGCTCTTCGCCGGCCCGTTGCTGTCGACGTTCCCGATCGCCGCGCTCGGCGCGCTCGTGGTGTTCGCCGCCCTACGGCTGATCGAACTGGCCGAGTTCCGCCGTATCGCCAGCTTCCGCACCAGCGAGTTCCTGCTGGCGATGGCGACCACGGTTGGCGTGATCGCGCTGGATGTCCTGTACGGCGTCCTGGTCGCGGTCGCCCTGTCGGTCATCGACGTACTGCGTCGCGTCGCCCGCCCGCACGACGGCATCCTGGGCTATGTCCCGGGGATCGCCGGCATGCATGACATCGACGACTACCCGGACGCGAGGCCGGTCCCGGGTCTGGTCGTGTATCGCTACGACTCGCCACTGTTCTTCGCGAACGCCGAGGACTTCCGTCGCCGAGCGATGGCCGCGGTCGACGACGCCGACGCGCCGGTCCGCTGGCTGCTCCTCAACGCCGAGGCGAACGTCGAGATCGACATCACCGCCATCGATGCGCTCGACTCCCTCCGCGAGGACCTCACCTCCCGCGGCATCGTCCTCGCCCTGGCCCGCGTCAAACAGGACCTCCGCGACGACCTCGACGCCGCCGGCTTCCTCGACCGCCTGGGCCCCGACCGCCTCTTCTACACCCTGCCCACCGCAGTCGAGGCCTTCCGTCTGGAGACCACGGCGCCGGAATAGTTGCCGCAAGCAATATCACGGCACTTCTGCCGCCCGGTTCGCGGCAGCGATCCAGGATCGACCGGCGAAGATGGCGAGCGACGCGCCGGCGGCATCCATGACACCTACCGCGGTTGACGGTGAGGTCCCTCCTGCCACCGCTCCGGCAGCGGCGACACCGAGACCTTGGACCGCTTGCAATCCCGCCGAGGCAAGCCCGATGACGCGTTCAGCGCCAGCGCGACGTGCGATCCGGTCAGGGCTGACCAGCACTCCGCCCGCTGCGAAACCGGCTACTTGGACGATGCTGTCGGTCCCACTGGCCAGGCCGACTCCGACGACGTACCGGTCTCCCTCCAGGGCGGTCGGCAGGATCGCGTTGCGAGCAGCGCTGTAGAGCGGCTGCAGTCCGACGACGACGATCAGCAGTGCGGCCAGTACGGCGACCGGCAGGCCGGGGATCGCCATCGCGGTCACCAGACCCGCGCGGCTCAGGTCTGTCACCACCATCACCGTACGGCGCGGGAACCGGTCCGCCAGCCCGGTCAGCAGTGGGGCGCTGACCAACGGCGGCAGGAACGACAGGGCGTACGTCAACGCGGTGACGGCGGCGGACTCGGTCCGGTCGAAGACCAGTACGGCGATTGCGACCCGGGCGAGTTGATCGCCGAGCCGGGACTGCGCGTGCGCGATCCACAAGGCTCGGAACTCGGCCACGCCCACGACTTCGCGGATGGTCGGACGGCTGGCCATGCGCCGACGCTAGGCGGCGCAACTTTCAGATCGCTGTCACCGCCGCCCCGGTCCCGCCGCGAAAGCAGCGTGAAAGCGGCTAGCGCTGGGCGAGGTGGCGGAGGAGGGCGGTCAGGCCGGCGACCTGGTAGCGCCAGAAGCTGGTGATCGTGGCACGGAGGTCCGCCTCGGTCTCGTTGTGGAGCAGGATCCGGGCGACGGTTCTCGAGGTGTTCGTCCAGATGGATTCGAACAGGTCGAGGTCGCCGGCCGCGACCGAGTCGGCCGGCAGCGCGTTGACGAGAGCCTCCACGGACAGGCTGTTGATGCGCGCGACGACGTCCGCGTGCCGCGTCCCCGCCGCACCGGAGAGGATCACGACGGACTCGAGCCGGTACTGCAGCCAGAACCGCATCATGTCGTCCGCGACATCCGTGGTCGTGCCGGCACGTTTCACCAGCGCGGCGAAGTCGTCGACCCGGCGACCGACCACCTGCTCCAGCGTGTTGACGACCTCATCCGGTACGACGGCGTCGTACAACTCCTGTTTGTTGCGGTAGTAGCGGTACAGGTTCGCCGGTGCCATCCCGGCCTCGGCCGCGACACCGGCCATGGTGGCGCCGGCGTACCCGTGGACGGCGAACGCCCGGAGTGCGGCTGCGCGGATCCGGGACCGGACGTCATCCTTCAGCACCTGCGGCACACGAAAAGCCTAGCATGAATAGTGAATCTGTGATTCGCTATTCGCCGGAGAGTCGATCGGAGGAGGCAAGGATGACTCGCACCGGAGTGTTCTGGGACGGCGTGGAAGGGCGGGCGCCGATACCGCACGCGGCGCGCACGCTCGGGTTCGAACTGCTCGAGGCCGATCCGGAGCAGGGCACGATCTCCGTCGCGTTCGCCGGAGTCGAGGCGTTCACCAATCCGTTCGGGGAGGTCCTCGGCGCCTTCCTCGCCGCGATGCTCTACGACACCGTCGGCCCGGCGCTGCTGGCCACGCTCCCGCCCGGCCGGTTCATCGAGACGCTCGACCTCAACACCACGTTCGTCCGTCCGGCGCGCATGGGCCGGTTGATCGGCCACGGTCGCGTCGTCACCCGCGTCGACGACCACGCCGCGCTCGAGGGAACGCTCTACGGCACCGACAACGAGATCGTCGCCACCGCAACCGCCACCGCTCGAGTCATCGACCTCCCGTCAGCCGCCTAGCGCGACGGCCACTTCCAGGCGGGCTCGTCGAGTGGGCCTTGGCCGGCGATCGTGGTGGCGCCGTGGTCTTTGACGAGTTCGATCGTGTGCAGGTCATCCAGGGCATCCAGTGCGGCGAGGAACGGCCGGGAGTGCGTCACAACGATGACCTGGGCTTCCTTGGCGGCGGTGACGACGAGATTCGCCAAGGCCGGCAGGAGGTCTGGATGCAGGCTGGTCTCGGGCTCGTTCAGCACGAGGAGCTCTGGCGGTCGCGGAGTCAGCAACGCGGCGACCCACAGCAAGTACCGCAGCGTCCCGTCGGACAACTCCGCCCCGGACAACGGCCGCAGCAACCCGTGCTGCCGGAACGAGATCTCGAACCGCCCGCCGGCATTGACGATGGCCAGGGTGCTGCCCGGGAACGCCAGTTCGATGGCCTCGTCCAGCGCACCCTTGATGCCGATCTCACGAATCGTCTGCAACGCGGCCGCGACGTCGGCGCCGTCCGGACCGAGCACCGGCGTACGCGTGCCGATCTGCACACGACGGGCAGGCGCATCGGCGTCGGTACGGAAGTGATCGTAGAAGCGCCAGGACCGCAGCCGCTCGCGCACGGTCAGCAGCTCCGGCGCGCGTTCGGGATCGGCGAACTCGCTCAGCATGCTGTCGAAGGTCTGGAGCTGGTGACCACCGCGCAACCACTCGCCGGAGCCGGCGCGGATCCGCACCTCGCGGTTGACGCGCTCCACCAGCAGCGATGCCGGCCGCAGGAACGGCCCCGCCCACAGGGCTTCCCGTTTGATCTCCGGATCGAGATCGAACACAGAACCATGCGGTACCGGCAGCCCGAGATCCATCAGATAGCCGTAGTCGTCACCCGCGAATCCCAGTCGCAGGTTCACCGGCCCGGTCCGCACCGTGCCCTGAACCGGCCGATTCTTGCGTACCTGCTCCGGCCCAGCCCAGAGCGTCGACTGAAGACCGCCCTCTCGGGCCAACGCGGCGACCGCCCCATTGCGTGAGGCGTCGGCGAGCAGGCGAAGTGCTCGGTAGAGGCTGGATTTGCCGGTCCCGTTGGCTCCGGTCACGACGTTGAGCCCGCGCAGCTGCATCACAACGCGGCGCAGTGACCGGTAGTTCTCCACCGCCAGCGTCGTGAGCATGTCCGTCACGCTACCGACCTGCTCCGACAGAACGAACTGTCAGACAGAACGGAGGAGCGGCCGCGCGTCCGGGTCGATGCCCAGGGCGGTGAAGCGCTGGGCGAGGTCGTCGACCCAGGCGTGCGGTGTTCGGTGATCCGGTAGCGGGACGCCCGCTTCGCTGCGCCAGAGTGCATCCCCGAGGGCATTGCGCAGATGCCAGGCCATCACGCGCTCGGCTGACAGTTCATGGCCGGTGAGCTGCTTGTAGTGGTGGAGGGTCGCGGTCAGCAGCTCGACGCCGGGACCCGTTCCGGGGAGGGCGCGCAGGTCGTACTCGGCCTCGGCCAGGCCGGCGGTCTCGAAATCGACGACTACTCGGAGGTGCTCGCCCTCCCATACCTGGTTGCCGCCGTGCAGATCGCCGTGGACCAGTACGTTCGGGCCCGGCGTCGCCAGTACGTCGTCCGCCCAGTCGCACCACTGCATGACCGCCGGGCGCTGATCGGGACGAGCCCATTTCGGGAACCGGTGGCGCAAATCCTTGGTTGCGGCTGGTTGGAGGATCGCGGGGGGAAGTTCGCCGATGACGGCTTCGACGCGTTCCAGGGTCGCTGAACGGTTCAACGCAGCCAGAAAGTGCGCGAGCTGCCGACCCACATCGTCCCGGTCGAGCGAGTCCACGACCTCGAACAGCGACTTGCCAGGCACCAGTTCGGTCACGAGAAGCAGTGGATCGGTGCTGCTAGCAACTACGTTCGGCAGGAACGGAATGCCCGGCTCGCGTGCCAACGCCGCCAGAACGGCGATCTCATGCGCCAGCCGAAGCCCGGCAGGAGGCGACCACGCGAACTTCGCCACGAACCGTCCGCCGACGACCGCACTCGCCGCCCACCACAGCGGATCCTCCTCGCCCAACGTCTCGCGAAGCACGATCGAGCAATCGCCCAACGCAGGCACAACCTCCCGCAACGCCCCGGCAACCGCCGACGGCGAGCACTCCTCCAACCACCTCATCACGGCCGAGGCTACCTCGCTTGCTCGAATCTGCGTGCGCCATTTCTGCCACCCCCTAGCTGTCCGCGCACGACGTCGCACGCGGCCGGGAAAGCGGACTGCCCTCGGTCCGTTGGGGACCGAGGGCAGTTCGGGGAGGGGGTTTAGGCCAGGGACTCTTCCCAGGCTTGGTGGAGGCCGGCGTAGCTGCCTCCGGTGGTGATGAGGTTGCGCGGGGCGCCGTCCTCGATGATGCGGCCGTGCTCGAGCACGATCACGCGGTCCGCGGTTTCCACCGTGGACAGCCGGTGCGCGATCACGATCGCCGTACGGTCGGCCAGGATGGTCCGCAGCGCGCGCTGGATCAGCCGCTCGCTGGGGATGTCGAGGCTGGAGGTCGCCTCGTCCAGGATCAGTACGGCGGGATCCGCGAGGAACGCCCGGGCGAACGCGACCAGCTGGCGCTGGCCGGCGGACAGCCGGGAACCGCGCTTCTCCACCGACGTCTCGTACCCGTTCGGCAGGGCCGTGATGAAGTCGTGCGCGCCGATCACCTTGGCCGCGTCGACCACCTCTTCCATCGTGGCCTCCGGCTTGCCGAACCGGATGTTGTCGGCCACCGAGCCGGTGAACAGGAAGTTCTCCTGCGTCACCATCACGACCCGCTTGCGCAGGTCGTCCTCGGTGAGGTCCCGCAGATCGATCCCGTCCAGCAGCACCTGGCCGTCGGACGGGTCGTAGAACCGCGCCACCAGCTTGGCGATCGTGGTCTTGCCGGCCCCCGTCGTACCGACCAGGGCCAGGGTCTGACCGGCCGGCACGTCCAGATCGAGACCGGGCAGGACCGGTACGTCGTCGACGTAGTTGAACCGGACGTTGCGGAACTCGAGGTGACCCCGCGCGCGACCGGGCTTGGCCGGCTCGATCGGCTCGGGGACATCGGGCGTCTCGTTCAGGACGCCGGACAGCTTCTCCAGCGCCGCACTCGCGGACAGGAAGGTGTTGTAGAACTGCGAGATGTCCTGCAGCGGCTCGAAGAACTGCCGCAGGTAGAGCAGGAACGCGGTCAGTACGCCGACCGTCACGTGACCGTGGTAGGCCTGGTAACCGCCGTACGCCAGGATCGCCACGATCGTGATGTTGCCGACGCCCTTGATCGACGGCATGAAGATCGCGTTCAGCTGGAACGACTTCAGGTTGGCCTGGCGGTACCGGTCGTTGACGCCGTGGAAGATGTCCTCGTTGCGCGGCTCCCGGCGGAACGCCTGGACCGCGCGGATCCCGGTCATCGACTCGACGAAGTGCACGATGACGAGTACGACGGCCTCACGCGTCTGCCGGTACACGACCGCCGACCGCTTCCGGAACCAAGCCGTCAGCAGGATCAGGGCCGGGAACGACAGCAGCGCGATCAGACCGAGCTTGAGGTCGAGCGTGAGCAGCAGGATCGACGTACCGATCAGGGTCAGGGCTGCCGTGACCAGGCCGTCGAACCCGTTGGCCAGCATCTCGTCGATCACGCCCACGTCGGACGTCAACCGCGAGATCACCCGGCCGGAGGTGAACTTGTCGTGGAACGACGGGCTGAGTCGCTGGAAGTGGTCGAACACCCGCTTGCGCAGGCCGAGCAGGATGGTCTGCCCGAGCCGGCCGGACCGCATCAGGAACAGCTGCCGGGTAAAGGCCTGGAGCAGGGCCATCACCAGGACGAGGGACACGACGGTGATCAGTTCCCGCGAGCCTTCGCCGGCGATGATCGGCGGGATGCCGTTGTCGATGCCGAGGTGGACCAGGTACGGGACCGCGAGGCGGGCACCGTTCTCGACCACCACGATCACGACCAGCAGCCAGATCAGCTTGGCGTGCGGCCGGAGCAGTTCACCGAGCAGCTTGCGGGAGTCCTCCTTCAGCCGGACGGTCGTTGCCCTCGACAACTCCCGGTCGGGGTCCTCGTCGAACTGACCCCGCCAGGTGTCCTGCTGCGCCTCGTCGTCCTTGGTTTCCTCAGGAGGAGGTGTCTGCTGGGTCGTGGTCATGCGTGCACCTCCTCTTCCTCCGCCGCGAGCAGGTTCCGGTACGCCGGGACCTGCTCGAGCAAATCGTGATGGGTTCCGACGTGGGTGATGGTCCCGTTCTGGAGCAGGGCCACCTTGTCGGCCAGCATCACGGTCGACGCGCGGTGCGCGACCACGATGCCGGTGGTCTCGGAGAGCACGTTGCGCAGTGCCTCCTCGACCAGGGCCTCGGTGTGCACGTCGAGTGCGGACAACGTGTCGTCGAGGACCAGGACGGCGGGCTTGGCGAGCACGGCCCGGGCCAGCGCGAGCCGCTGGCGCTGACCGCCGGACAGTGACATGCCCTGCTCGCCGACGCGGGTCTCCAGGCCCCACGGCAGTTCGTTGGCGAACTCGGCCTGCGCGACCTGCAGGGCCTGCTGGACATCGGCCTCGGAGGCGTCCGGCCGGCCCAGCGTCAGATTCTCCCGGACGCTCATCGAGAACAGCGTCGGGTCGTCGAACGCGGAGGCGACCGCGGTCCGCAGCGAGACCAGCGACAGGTCACGGATGTCGTGCCCGTCGATGGTGATCCGCCCCGCGGTCACGTCGTACAGCCGGGGGACCAGTGCGGTGAGCGTGGTCTTGCCCGACCCGGTCGCGCCCACCAGGGCGAGCGTCGTACCGGGGGTGAGGTCGAGGTTGATGTCGTGCAGGATCTCGCTGGAGTCGTCGGAGAACCGGAAGCCGACATGCTCGAAGCGCAGATGACCCTTCGAGTTCACCAGCTCGTCCGGACCCGACTTGATCACCGAGTAGGTGTCGAGGATCTCGCTGATCCGGTCCGCCGCGGTCATCGCCTCCTGAGCCATCGCCAGGATCGCGCCGAGCGAGGTGACCGGCCAGATCAGGGACAGCATCAGCGTGATGAACGCGACCAGAGTGCCGAGCGTGATCGCCTCACGGCCCACTGCGAGGGCGCCGAGCAGCAGCACGATCACCAGGGTCAGGTTCGGGATCACGCCGAGGAAGCTCCAGAACCGCGACGCCAGCCGGACCTTCTCCACCTCGGTGGTGTAGAGCGTGACGGCCTCGTCGTCGAACTGCCGTTGGACGTGCCCGCGCCGGCCGAAGGCCTTGATCACCCGGAAGCCGAGCGCCGACTCCTCCACCCGGGTGGCCAGGTCGCCCTGCTGGTCCTGGACCTTGCGGGAGATCAGCAGGTACTTCTTCTCGAACTTCAGCGACAGCGTGATGATCGGCACCGCGGCCAGCAGGACCACGACGCCGAGCGGCCAGTACAGCCGCAGCAGCAGGATGGTGACGACCCCCAGCTGCAGGATGTTCATCACCAGGAACAACAGGCCGAAGCCCATGAACCGGCGGATGATGGACAGGTCCGTGGTGACCCGGGACAGCAGCTGACCGCTCTGCCAGCGGGTGTGGAACTCCATCGGCAGCGACTGGAGCCGGACGTACAGGTCGTGCCGGAGGGTGGCCTCGAGGTCGCTGACGGTGCGGGACTGCGCCCACCGGCGGGCCCAGACCAGCAGGACTTCGGCGATGCTCAGCCCGAGGGCAAGGAAAGCGAGCGGGACCAGGAGGTCCAGCTCGTGGCGGGTGACCGGGCCGTCGATGATGGCCCGGGTGACCAGTGGAACGGTAAGGCTGACGCCCACACCCAGCATGGCGGTGGTGAACATCACCGACAGGCGCCAGCGGTGTGGCCGGAGGTAGGGCCGGAGCCGCCAGAGGTTGCGGCTGCGTGCAGGGACTCGGGTGGTAGGGGCAGCGATCGACGGCGCTTGGGCAGGGTGCTCGGACGGCATCTGGACGGGCGCACTTCCCATCATGCTCGGTAAGGGGTTTTCGCGACCGGAAAACGGCGCACTTTCCAGTATCGCTCACCAGGTAAGCGCTTGTCCTCCCAATTCCATTCCCTCTGGATGAATTACCACTTGTTGCAATAAGCGCCTCCCGCCCCACGCGGTAGCAGCCGTCACACTCATCACGTTTCGCAATCAGTCTTCAGCCATCGATCGCGGCTGCGGGTCTATGGCCGGGAGCGAACGGAAGGTCCGGAGCGGGGAGACGAGAGCGATCAGGACGCCGAGGAGCATGCCTGCGGTGGCCAGGAGGAGGGTCGGCCGGATGCCGATCGCGGTGGCCAGGACGCCTGAGGTGGCGGCGCCGGCGGCTTGGCCTCCGATCACGACCGTCCGCCAGGTGGCCGTGACCTGACCGAGCAGGTGGGCCGGGGCCAGGGACTGACGGAGAGTGCGCTGGGGAACACCGAAGAGCGCCATGCCGAGCCCGGACAGCGCCTGAGCGGCGTAGATCATCGGAGTGACGCCCGTGGCCAGGGCAACACCACTCAGCGAAGCCAGGAGTACGCCGGAGATGTACGCGGGGCCGATGCCGACCCGGCTGCACCAGGCGGTGGCGACGAAGGTCCCTGCCACGGCAGCGACACCGAACGCGGTCAGAGCGACGCCGACGAACCCGGGCGACCAGTGCAGCTCACGCACCAGGTAGAGGACGACCAGCGGCCCCTGCATCGCGCCGGCCAGTGCGGCCGTGGTCGCGGACAGCGTCAGAGAAGTCAGGATCCGGTCGCTGAAGATCGCCCGCAGCCCGGTGGTCAGGCGCGCCCGGGTGTGCGCCGCAGACGCCCGTACCGGCTCGCGGATCAGGTACGACGCCGTAGCGGCGACGAGGTACGACGCGGCGTCGACGAGGATCGCGAACGGCGCAGTCACCAGCTGCACCAGGAAGCCGGCCACCGACGGACCGATGGTCGAGGCCAGGTTCAGGTTGAGCAGAGCGGCGCTGTTGGCCCGCATCAGATCCTCCCGCGGCACCAGCGACGGCAGCATGGTCAGGGACGCCGTGTCCGACAGCAGAGTCAGCACTCCGGTCAGTACGGCGACGACGTACAGCTGCTCGATGCGCAGCGAATCCGTTGCCGCGGCCAACGGAATGGTTCCGAGCAGTACGGCGCGGCCGAGGTCCGTGACGATCAGGATGCGGCGCAGCGGCCACCGGTCGACCCAGATACCGGCCGGCAGGCCGAAGACGAGGTGCGGCGCGATGCTCAGAGCGGACAGCAGACCCATCTGCAGTGCGGACGCCTGCAGCGTGACGACAGCCACCAGCGGCAGCGCCACAGTGGTGATCGCACTGCCCGACGCCGACACCAGCTGCCCGATCCACAGCTTGCGGAACTCGCCCCTCACAACCCATGCCATGCCAAGCAACCTGTCACTCAGCAGAGTCATGCGACTACTTGTGTTCGCCCCCGGCAGAGCGTGTTCACTGCACGCGAAACACGGGCCCTGGCCGTCGGTGATGGGGCGACTTCCCTTGGTTGGGGGTTGGTGGCTAGGGTGCCCCCTTGTGCAGAGGTGCTGGGGAGCGCCGCGAGGGGGAGTCTGGTGTTGAATCTGCGGGTCAAGGTGGCTGCCGCCTGTGTCGTCGTACTCGTTCCGCTGGCTGCCAGTCAGGTCATGGCCGCCGATCCACCGCAGCACCTGGGGGAGGGGACGCTGGTCGCCGGCCGCACGGTGGCTGATGTCGGCATGTCCGGGGCGCGTGTGGTCGCGTCGGACACCACGGACCACGCGGTCTACGAGACCAGCAACAACGGCACCACCTGGACCGCGACCGGCGGCTCCAACGACACCAAGCCGCTCCAGCTGGAGGGGTCGTCGCTGCTCACCTTTGACTCCGGTACGGCGAAGGTCGGCGGGCTCACGTTCCCGGCGACCGATGAGGTCGTGCTGGGCAAGGGCGGCAAGCTCGTGTCGCACCGTACGCCGAACGCCGCCACTGTGGAGGTGTACGACGTCGCGACCAAGGCGAAGCTGGCGGACTACGCGCCGCCGTTCGCCATGGCCGACAGCACGGTGTGGAAGGTGACTGAGCCCGGTCAGCTGATCGGCAAGGACCTGAGTACCAACGCAGAGAAGACCATCCTCGTCGCCAGCGCGTGCACGGTCGGTCCGGGCCGTGTCAACGGACGCTGGGCGCTGCTGAGCGGCTGCAACCAGTTGGTCGACGTGAAGGGTCCGGAGGCTCCGCGCAACCTGATCGTGGCCGCCGACGCCCAGGTCGGCAACGGCTTCACGGTCCAGACCGCGTCCGGGAACTTGCTGGTCACCGATCTGAACGACCAGGCCCTAGGGCAGCGCCTCTACGGACCGATCCGCACTGCACCGGCCAGCCTCAGCACCGACGGCTCCGGTGCGACCAAGATCGTGTACGCGGACCCGCAGAACCGGGCGCGGGTGATCAGCCTGACCTGGCTCGCTGCCGATCCGCAGCAGCGGCCCGACACCACTGCGCCGGTGCTGACCAGTGCGTCCGCGGGCGACCGGATCCGCGACAACACGAGCCTCTCGTTCCAGTGGGCCTTCACCGACCCGACCGACCCGAACTCTCCCGCGTCCGGTGTCGCCACCTACGACCTGCGTACCCAGACGCGCCCCAACCGCACCTCGCCGTACGGCGCCTGGAACCAGCCGGCAGGCTGGCAGGGGCTGAAGGGCACCGCCGCGAGCACCACCGCGCCGCTCGGCACGGACACCTGCTGGCAGGTCCGTGCACGTGACTACGCAGGCAACCTGAGTGGGTGGAGTACGTCGTACTGCAGTGAAGTCGACGGTACGGCGCCCGGTCTGATCACACTGCGGATCGGGGACCGGGTGCAGCTCGGGTCGGCGGTGTTCAGCTGGGGGTACAAGGACGACACGGACGTCGATTCGTACGACATCGTCTACAAGGTCGCGTCGCCCGGGAACCCGCTGGGTGCGTGGATCTACCCGCCGGCCTGGCAGAAGACCAAGATCCGGTCGATCGCGTGGACCCCACGCCTCGGCTGGGACGAGTGCTTCATGGTTCGGGCGCGTGACTACCTGGGCAACACGACCGCGTGGTCGGCGCAGCTCTGCTCGGTGGCACCGCAGGACGACCGCGCGCTCACCTCGGCCGGCACCGTCACCCGCTCGACCAGCACGCTCGCGTTCAAGGGCACCACCTCGATCCTGAAGGCGAACGGCGCCTACCTCACCAAGACCGCCGAGGCCGGCGCCCGCATCGCCCTGGTCGCCATCCACGGTCCCGGTCAAGGCCGCGTCGACATCTACCACGCCAACATCAAGATCGGCACGGTCTCCCTGGCCGCCACCACCACGGCCCGCAAGGTCACCTACCTCCCGATCACTCCCTACCGCTCCGGCGCCGTCAAGATCATCTCCACGTCCACCGCCCCAGCCACCATCGACGGCATCGCCTTCCTCCGCCAGAACCCGTAGCTCGACCGCGCTGCTGGGTGGAGAATGCGCGGGTGTCTTTGGTGTACGTGACTGGCGGGTCTGGGGTGGGGAAGTCGGCGGACCGGGATGACGATTTGGAGCTCGCCTGGCACGCCACAGCGGAACTCAACAACGCGCGGTACGGCGCCCTCATCGTCGACGCGACGCCGCCACCATCGAAGGTCGTCGACAACCTCCTCACAGCACTGGACGTACCGACGTGAAGCGGGAGTTGTCGCGCGCGCTGCAAGCGAGCCGGGCTGTAATGCTCGAGAAGTTGGACGGACTGTCGGAGTACGACCGGCGGCGGCCGTTGACTCCGACCGGCACCAATCTGCTGGGGTTGGTGAAGCATCTGGCCGGGCTGGAGTACGGGTACCTGGGGGAGGCGTTCGGGCGTCCTCCGGTCGAGCGGCCGTCGTGGTTCAGGGACAACCCGTACGACGAGATCGACATGTGGGCGACGCCGGACGAGTCGAGCGAGTACATCACCGGCGTGTACCGGCAGGCCTGGGCTCACTCCGACGACACGATCGCTGAGCTCGACCTCGACAGTCCCGGTCACGTGGCGCACTGGAGCGAGGGCCATCAGGCCACCACCCTCGGCGTACTCCTGATCCGCATGGTTGCGGAGACCACCCAGCACGCCGGTCACGCCGACATCATCCGTGAGCTGATCCACGGCGAGCAGCAGTCCGACCGGTGGACCACAGTCCAGGAGGCCGCGCACCACTTCCGCGCTCGGTAATTGCCTGGGTGGTCGGCGCACTGCGCTGCTAGCCTGCGGTCGAGTCAGAGCGTGAAGGAGGTGGTGCACATGCGGTCTATCTGCGCGGTGCCGCCTCGCCGATCTCCCCGGCGGCTCTGACCCTCTCGGGGCTCACCGCATCCAACTCATGCGAGGAGTCCTGTTGTGGATTCGTTTGATCAGTTGCGGGCGGCCCGTTCTCTCTTCGACGGCTATCCAAGTTCGTACTGGGTGGCCGGCGGGTGGGCGCTGGATCTGTTCGCGGGCCGGGTACGTCGGCCGCACAGCGACGTGGATGTACTGGTTCTGGCCCGCGATCTCGATCAGGTCGCCAAGACGTTCACCATGCCGCGGCCCATGGTCCAGCACCCCGAGTCCGGCACGCGCCGTCCGTGGGAACCGGACGACCAACTCACCCCCGGCCCCGACGCGCTCGTCTTCCCCGACGACGCGAACCCCTGCCCGATCCAGATCCTGCTCGCCGCATCCGACGCCGACGAGTGGGTCTTCCACCGCGGCCGAGGCACCATCCGGAAGCCGCTCATCGAGATCACGCTGACGTCGCCGGACGGTACGCCGTACCTCGCGCCGGAAATCGTGCTCCTGTTCAAGTCACGCGGTGGCCGGCCGAAGGACAACGACGACTTCGCGGACGTCGTACACCTCCTGGACGCCGACCGCCGTCACTGGCTCCGCGATCGCATCGCTCCCGACCACCTCTGGTTCCCTGCGCTGCACTGAGCTCAGTCGAGTGGGTTCGCCGCGCGGCCGCCCGTGGTCCAGGTGAGGTCGGTGATGATGCGACTGGCGGTCTCGTCGAGGCTGCTGGACGGATCGATCACCTGCTCGCCTGGAACGTTGAGCAGGTCGCACGGCTGGTACCAGTCGCGCATCTGCTCGGTGGTGACGACCTCGGACAGCGGGCGGGTCGCGTGGCGCCGGACGGTTTCGTCGAACGAGAGCTGGAAGTAGTACACGCCGGTCCGGCCCACGTGATCCGCGATCAGTTGCCGCAGCATGTCGCCGTACGTCGGGCTGTACAGGATGCCCTCCAGCATCACGTGGTAGCCGTTCTCCAGCGCGTAGCGCGCGGTCTGGTCGATCAGACCGACGTTCGGCGCACCGGGTCTGTCGTGCTCCCGCAGCAGGATCCGGCGCAGATAATCCTGCTCGATCCACGCAACCCCACGGCCCACCCGCTCCCGCACCGCCTGCGCCGTAGTGCTCTTCCCCGACCCCGAATTCCCCCGCAGAACCACCAACCGCGAAGTCCCATCCCCAACCCGACCCACGCGGCGACCCTAGCCCACGCTGAGGTGTGTTCGGTCTGCGTCCATGCCGGTCGCGCGTGCGACGTACCGCGTGCTGCCACACTGACGAGCCATGGACATCAAACATCGGATGATCGTGTTCGACGCTGCGGATATCGATGCGGAGAGTGCGTTCTGGGCGGCGTTCCTGGGTGGCACTGTCGAGGCGTGGGGCGACAGATGGCGCGCGATCTGGGTCGATGGCGAGTGGGCATTGGGTGTCCAGTCCGCTCCGAACCATGTGCCGCCGGATTGGCCCGATGGCGCGCCCCAGCAGATGCATCTCGACTTCTACTTCGAAGGGCTTGAGGCCCACTACGCAGCCCATGAGCAGGTGATCAGCCTCGGCGGACGACTGTTGAAAGCCGCCGACGACCGCACAGCCCCACGCGGCGTCCAGGTGTACGCCGACCCCGCCGGCCACCCGTTCTGCCTCTGTTGGATGCCCAACTGACCTACGGTATTTCAGCGGAAGCCAAGGCGACACGGCCGACTGCTACGGTCCGTTGGTGGCTGGAACTGCGGACTCGGATTGGCCTGTGTTGGTGGGGGCTCGGGTGGTCTTGCGGGTGCTCACGATGGGCGATGTTGATACTTGGCACGCTGGTGATGACGTGGAGCAGCAGCGGTGGTTCGAGGCGCCGGGGCGCGCTCCGCGGGAGAACGTCGTGCGGTACATCCGCGAGACGCGCGAAAGCTGGGCGAGTTCCGGGAGCAAGCGTGCCTGGGGGATCTGGCTCGGCGACGTACTCGCAGGCGGCATCGACGTAGCGGATCGAGGACAGGGGAGTGCCTACCTGTCCTACGTGGTCTTCCCCGCGAGCAGGCGCAAAGGTGCGGCCTCCGAGTCGATCCCACTCGTGGCCGCTTGGGCGTTCGAGAACTGGCCGGTGGACCGTGTCGTGGCGACCATCGACGAACGCAACCTCGCCTCCCGCGCCACAGCCGAACGCGCCGGCCTCACGTACGACGGAATCGCCGACCCCAGCGAGTACGGCGAGTCAGGCACCATGCTGCGCTACGTCCTCCACCGCCCAGCCATCCAAAACACCCACGCCTGAGCCCCCTGCCGACTGCCCGTGGCAATAAGGCAGGTGCTCGGACGGCGCTCGAGGACTACCTCGGCAGCGGCAGCTCGGCGAGCGGTGCGACCTGTGACCTTCTGATGCGGTGTCGGATCGGGCTGCCGCCGTTCGTGGAGAAGGTGGAGAGTGGCCGTAGGGGCCGCCCCGCGAAGGAGGAGACATGACGGAGTACCTCATCGCATTCAACGACGTATGGGTGCCCGATCTCACGGACGACGATCTACGCGCGGCGTCCAAGCGGACTACCGCGCTGAGGGCAGAGATGAAGGCTGCCGGCGTTCTCATCTTCACCGGCGGCCTCGACGACGCTGCGCCCGTGTTCAGCGTCGACGCGTCGAGCGGTGCCCCGCTGTTCACAGACGGTCCGTACATCGAGACCAAGGAGTACCTCGGCGGCTTTGCCGTCGTCGACGTGGCCGACGAGGAGGCTGCGCGGCTGTGGGCGGGAAAGATCGCGGTGGCCTGCGGTTGGCCACAGGAAGTACGACGCTTCCAGTACGCAACCGCCGCCGAGCCCGAGACCACCTGAACGTCGGAAGCGAACGGCCCAGGATAGAGGATCGTGCTTCTGCCCTGGGTCACTGACGAGATCCCATAGCCCCGAGCTGGACTTCGCCGCTAGGTTCCCGTGCGTGATCGTTCAAAGTAACGACAGCCTCATCGACGCGGCCGCGGCCGTACTGCGTCCTCACCATGTCGGTGATCGAGTCTTCGGAGATGTGGCCTCGGCTCTCGTCACTGACACGGGCAGTGTGTACGTCGGCGTGTGTATCGACACCACCTCCGGTACCGGATTCTGTGCCGAGCACGCTGCCATCGCGGCAATGGTGACTGCCGGTGAGTACAAAATCGCGAGGATCGTGGCCGTCTGCCAAGCCGACGACCACGGCGCGTTGCACGTAGTGCCGCCCTGCGGGCGCTGCCGAGAGTTCATCCGCCAGATCGACCCGGCAAACCTTGATACCGAGGTCATTCTGGGCCGCCACCGAACGTCGACCCTCCGCGAACTCCTCCCCGAGAACGACTGGCCCGTCTCGCTGGACTGAGCCAACCGGCGGGCTGGTTATTCGCCCGTGGTGCCGTCGATGCGTTCGCGGAGGAGGTCCGCGTGGCCGTTGTGGCGGGCGTACTCCTCGATCATGTGCAGGTAGATCCACCGCAGGGTGTAGTCCTCGCCGGGACTGGTTTCGTCGAGACTGCGACCGGCCACGGCCCGACGCGACCGGGCGACGCTTGCTTGATAGCTGGCCAGATCGTCGGCGGCATGCGCGATGTCGACCGCCTCGGAGCCTTCCTTCGAGCCGGGCGCGTAGTCCCAGAAGAACAGGTGGTCCGGCTGCCCGTCGTACGCATGGAACCAGGCCTCGACTCCAGACAGGTGCCGAACCAGGCCGAGCAGCGAGAGTTTCGACGGCGGCACCGACCGCAGCGCCAGTTGTTCCGGCGTCAGCCCGCCGCATTTCAGCAGCAAGGTCGTCCGCTGGAACTCGAGGCGGTCTTCGAGCGCGGCCCGCTCATCGACCGGGTTGTACGGCGGCTCGGGTCGCTCAGGCGTGGTCCACGTCGACACCCGGGCGACCCTACCCACGTGTCGCCCCCTTGGCCAGCCGGCTAAGACAGCCCAACGCAGGCCTGCCACCACGCCGACATCAACGCCGTTCCCAAGTACGTCGCAACGTCGACGCCGCTAAACCCGAGTGGACCAACGAGTGATGATGGTGCGATGCCTGAACGACACTCACGCACTGTGCCCGGCGGCCGAGCCTTTTACCTGACCGAACGGCTCTGGAAGTTGGCGGAAGATCTTCCGGTCGAGCTGGTGCTGATCGACACCATCCGGGAGTTCGACGAGGACTGCTGGTTCGGTGGCGGACCGGTCACCTGCCGAATGGTCGCCCAGCACGCCGACCGTATCCAGAAGGCCGATCTCCGGTACCCGGTGATCCTGTCGGCAGACGGACGCTTGATGGACGGCGGCCACAGAATCGCGAAGGCCTGGCTCACCGGCTCGACAACCATCGCCGCAACCCGCTTCACCACCGACCCCGCCCCCGACTACATCGAGCCGAACCCCACCCGCTGAATCCTGCTGGCAAGGTCGTCCGAATCGGCGGCGAGGCGGCCGATCCCCGCCGGAGTGAGAGGGCCCCCAGCAGCCGATTCCCTGTGGCTGGGGCCTGCTTCTGTTGGAGCGGGTGACGAGAATCGAACTCGCGTAGCCAGTTTGGAAGACTGGGGCTCTACCATTGAGCTACACCCGCGGTGCTCGGACATGATTCCACATACCCTGGGGTGGACTCAAAACGCCACGGGTGGAGTCCTGATCGGCATGGTCGGTCGGGGTGGTGGCGCGAGCACTGGTTCGGGTCGACTAGACTCGTCCGGTCACTGCGGGGCGTAGCGTAGTGGCTAGCGCGCCTGCTTTGGGAGCAGGAGACCGCAGGTTCGAGTCCTGTCGCCCCGACAAACCCCCTGCAGCACCGCTGCAGCGCGGGCTGTCGCCCACGCTGTGAACGTCATCGATCAAGGAGAACCGCCACCGTGAAGAGCACCGTCGAGTCCTTGAGCCCGACCAAGGTCAAGCTCATCGTCGAGGTGCCGTTCGAGGAACTCAAGCAGAGCCTCGACGCGGCGTACCAGAGCATCGCCTCGCAGATCACCGTCCCGGGGTTCCGCAAGGGCAAGGTCCCGCCGCAGGTGATCGACCAGCGGGTCGGCCGCGGGCCGGTGCTCGAGGAGGCGATCAACGACGCGCTGCCGAAGCTGTACTCGCGGGCGGTGAGTGACAACCAGGTGAAGGCGATCGGCCGGCCCGAGGTCGACGTGACCGAGTTCAACGACAAGGAGAGTCTGCAGTTCTCCGCCGAGGTCGAGGTACGCCCGGAGATCACGCTGCCGGACCTGGAGGGCCTGGAGGCCGAGGTCGAGGACATCGCCGTCTCCGACGACGATGTGACCGAGCAGATCGAGGCGCTGCGGCAGCGGTTCGGCTCGCTGAACCCGGTCGAGCGCGCGGTCCAGGACAACGACTTCATCACCCTCGACCTGTCCGCCAGCAAGGACGGCGAGAAGGTCGAGGAGGCGCAGGCGACAGGCCTGTCCTACCAGGTCGGCAGCGGCCAGCTGCTGGACGGCCTGGACGAGGCGGTCGTCGGGCTGAACCCCGGTGAGAGCAAGACCTTCGTCACCCAGCTGGTCGGCGGCTCGCTGAAGGGCGAGGACGTCGACGTCGAGGTGACCGTGACCGCGGTCAAGGAGCAGGAGCTGCCGGAGTTCGACGACGAGTTCGCGCAGACCGCGTCGGAGTTCGACACCGCCGACGAGCTGAAGGCGGACGTGCAGGGCCGCCTGGAGCGCGGCAAGCGGCTGGAGCAGGCCGGCGAGGCACGCGACGCCGTACTGGAGAAGATCCTGACCCTGGTCGAGGTGCCGGTGCCCGAGGGCCTGCTGACCGACGAGCTGGCCGCCCGGAAGGAGAACCTGGAGCAGCAGCTCGGGTACTCCGGGATGACGTTCGAGCAGTTCCTGGAGGGCGAGGAGCAGACCCAGGACGAGTTCGACGAGGACCTGAAGAAGCGGTCCGAGGACGCGATCAAGGCGCAGTTCGTGCTCGACCTGGTGGCCGAGCAGCAGGAGCTGAGCGTCAACGACCAGGAGCTGACCGAGCACATCGTGCGGCACGCGCAGCGCTCCGGCGTCAGCCCGGACCAGTTCGCCCAGCACGCGGTCGAGAACAACCTGGTGCCGAGCCTGGTCTCCGAGGTCGTCCGCGGCAAGGCGCTCGCCCACCTGGTCGAGAACGCCAAGGTGACCGACGCCTCCGGCAACGTGGTCGAGCTGAAGACCCTGCAGCCGGACGGCAGCTACGCCGACCCGGATGCGGAGCAGGCGGCCGAGGCGGCCCCGGCGGAGGAGACTCCGGCCGAGGAGCCCGCGAAGGCCTGACCAGCAGTACGCCGAACGGCCCGGAACCCACTGTGGTTCCGGGCCGTTCGCCGTTGAAAGGGAACTGAAAGGCGGCCGCCCTAGCGTTGGCGCCATGACCTGTTCCCTCGATGAACCACGCGTGCCGGTGCAGGACCAGCCGGCCGCCCGGGTCGAAGTACCTGCTGAGAGCGCCGGAACTCCCCGGGATCGAGTTCCCGCCGACGCTTCCGGCGCGGTCGCAGTCTGCGGCTGGTGACTCCCGGCCAACCGGGGTGAACGGTGTTCACCGGAGACCGCAGCCGCCTGTGTACGGCGCCGCGAACCTCGCAGGCGGCTGCTTCCGGAATTCGCTCACGGCAGACACGGTGCGCCGTGAGCGAACACCTGTGGCCCAGCCTTAGGTCTGTCGCCCCCGCCCAGTAATGTCGGCTTCGTGAACGAGACATTTGCAGCCAGCCCCACCGCCGCGGGCGGCAACGGATCCGGCGGACTCGACGACCACATCTACCAGCGCCTGCTGCAGAACCGGATCATCTTCCTGGGGTCCGAGGTTCGCGATGACAACGCGAACGCGATCTGCGCGCAGATGCTGCTCCTCAACGCCGAGGACCCCAACAAGGACATCTGGCTGTACATCAACTCGCCGGGCGGTTCGGTCGACTCCGGCATGGCGATCTACGACACCATGCAGTGGATCTCGAACGACGTGGCGACGGTCGGGATGGGCCTGGCCGCCTCGATGGGCCAGTTCCTGCTCTGCGCCGGTGCGAAGGACAAGCGCTTCGCCCTGCCGCACGCGCGGATCATGATGCACCAGCCGTCGGGCGGTATGGGTGGTACGGCGTCGGACATCAAGATCCAGGCCGAGCAGTCGCTGCACATCAAGGCGCAGCTGTTCAAGCTGATCGCCGAGCACACCGGCCAGCCGCTCGAGCAGGTCGAGAACGACGCCGACCGGGACCGCTGGTTCACCGCCGACGCGGCCAAGGACTACGGCTTCATCGACCACGTGGTCGCCAGCGCCGCGCAGCTGACCTCCGGCAGCCCGAACTCCTGATCTCCCACTCCGTCAGTTAAGGACGCACCATGAACTACTTCATCCCGCAGTGGGAGGAGCGCACGTCGTACGGCATGCGCCGGATCGACCCCTACACGAAGCTGTTCGAGGACCGCATCATCTTCCTCGGTACGCCGATCACCGACGAGATCGCGAACGCCGTGATGGCGCAGCTGCTGTGCCTGCAGTCGATGGACTCCGACCGCGACATCAGCATCTACATCAACTCCCCGGGCGGCTCGTTCACCGCGCTGACCGCGATCTACGACACCGTCCGCTACATCAAGCCGGACGTCCAGACGGTGTGCCTGGGCCAGGCCGCCTCGGCCGCCGCGGTACTGCTCGCGGCCGGTACGCCGGGCAAGCGGCTGGCGCTGCCGAACAGCCGGATCATCATCCACCAGCCGGCCACTGAGGGCACCTACGGGCAGTCCAGCGACATCGAGATCCAGGCGAACGAGATCCTCCGGCTGCGCGCGCTGCTGGAGAAGATGATCGCCGACGCCAGCGGCAAGTCGCTGGAGGAGGTCTCGCGTGACATCGAGCGGGACAAGTTCCTGACCGCTCAGCAGGCAATCGAGTACGGCCTGATCGACGACGTGCTTGAGACCCTCAAGGCCCCGGTTCCGGCCGGTGTCTGAGCGTCTCAGTCAGGTCTGACCCGGTTCGACGGTGCTGACACGAGGGCTGTCAATAGCGGAGCGCGTTCGCCAGCGGCGTAGTCACAACGCGGCGGCGGGCGCGGCTTTTCGGCCATCGGCGCGGTACCGTCGAATCGGGATCCGAGGTGCCACACGGCACCCGGTCCGAGCGGCCTCTACGCCCCCTTGGCCCACGGTTCGACTGCTCAGAGAAGGGATCTGTCCCGGTGGCACGCATAGGTGACGGCGGCGATCTGCTGAAATGCTCTTTCTGCGGGAAGAGTCAGAAGCAGGTCAAGAAGCTCATCGCCGGTCCCGGCGTCTACATCTGCGACGAATGCATCGATCTCTGCAACGAGATCATCGAGGAGGAGCTGAACGAAGGCTCCGAGGTCGGACTCACCGAGCTGCCCAAGCCGCGCGAGATCTACGACTTCCTCAACGCGTACGTCGTCGGACAGGACGTGGCCAAGAAGGCACTCGCGGTGGCGGTCTACAACCACTACAAGCGGGTCCGTGACGGTCAAGGCAGCTCGAGCGCCGGCCGGCACGCCAAGGACGAAGCGGTCGAGCTGGCCAAGTCCAACATCCTGCTGATCGGCCCGACCGGCTGCGGCAAGACGTACCTCGCCCAGACGCTGGCCCGGATGCTGAACGTTCCGTTCGCGATCGCCGACGCCACCGCGCTGACCGAGGCCGGGTACGTCGGTGAGGACGTCGAGAACATCCTGCTCAAGCTGATCCAGGCGGCCGACTACGACGTCAAGAAGGCCGAGACCGGGATCATCTACATCGACGAGGTCGACAAGATCGCGAGGAAGAGCGAGAACCCGTCGATCACCCGCGATGTCTCCGGCGAGGGTGTGCAGCAGGCGCTGCTGAAGATCCTGGAAGGTACGACGGCCTCGGTGCCGCCGCAGGGTGGCCGCAAGCACCCGCACCAGGAGTTCATCCAGATCGACACCACCAACGTGCTGTTCATCGTCGGCGGCGCGTTCGCCGGCCTCGACCACATGGTGGAGCAGCGGGTCGGCAAGAAGACGCTCGGCTTCAACACCTCGCGCGAGCCGGAGAAGCCGAAGGAGCTCGGCGGGTACGCCGACGTGATGCCGGAGGATCTGCTCAAGTTCGGTCTGATCCCCGAGTTCATCGGCCGGCTCCCCGTGATCACCACGGTGTCCCCGCTGGACCGCGATGCGCTGATCAAGATCCTGTCCGAGCCGAAGAACGCGCTGGTCAAGCAGTACCGGCGGCTGTTCGAGATCGACAACGTCGAGCTGGAGTTCAGTGACGACGCGGTCGAGGCGATCGCCGATCAGGCGCTGCTGCGCGGCACCGGCGCCCGCGGCCTGCGGGCGATCATGGAAGAGGTCCTGCTCAACGTGATGTACGAGGTGCCCAGCCGCGAGGACGTCGCCAAGGTCGTCGTCACCGGCGAGGTCGTACTGGAGAACGTGAACCCCACGCTGATCCCGCGCGACCAGATCGAGCGCAAGCGCGAGCGCCGCGAGAAGACCGCGTAAAGCAAGTCTCGAAACGGAGGCCGGGAGTCCGCAGTACGGCGGACTACCGGCCTCCTTCTCGTGGTGGATACGAGCTGCCGACGGACGCTACAACGAGGCCAGCACGTCGTCCGCTGCCCGGATCGTCTCGTCGATCTGGTCGTCGGTGTGCTCGGTGGACAGGAACCACAGGCCGCGGGGGACGATGTTGATCCCGGCCGCGTACAGCCCGGCGTGGAATCTGGTCATCGCCGGCCGGTCGCAGGCCGCGAACGACCGGTAGTCGGTCACCTCGGCCTGGTCCGTCAGGTAGGTCTGGAACACCGGCCCGGGCCCATCGACGAGCATCGGCACGCCATGCCGCTGGGCCGATTCCCGCAGACCGGCCATCAACCGCTGGCCCGCGGCGACCAGCGGCGGGTACACGGTGTCGCGGTGCACGTCGAGATGGCGCAGTACTGCGTCTGCCGCGGCCATCGCGACCGGGTGCGAGTTGAAGGTGCCGGCATGAGCCACTGTCCCGTTGGCGATCGATCCCATCACCTCGCGGGTTCCGACCAGCGCCGAGACCTGCATGCCACCGGCCATCGCCTTGCCGAAGGCGGACAGGTCGGGAACGACGCCGAGCAACTCCTGGGCACCGCCGGGAGCGACGCGGAAGCCGGAGATGATCTCGTCGAAGATCAGCAGGGCGCCGTGCTGACGGGTGAGCTCCCGGAGTCCCGCGAGGTAGCCGGGCTGCGGGGTGATGCAGCCGGTGTTGCACAGCAGTGGCTCGAGAATGACCGCGGCGATCTGGTCGCCGGACTCCGCGAAGACCTCTTCGACAGCGGGCAGATCGTTGTACGGCAGGACGATCAGGTCTTCCGCACCGTTGCGGGGCTGGCCCGCCGTACCGCCGACGGCAGCGGGGTGTTGCGCGTCGCCGGCCAGGGCGAGGTCGGGGTGGACGCTGTACAGGACCGGGTCGAGCCAGCCGTGGTAGTTGCCCTCGAACTTCACGATCTTCGGTCGGCCGGTGTGGCCGCGGGCCAGCCGGATCGCACCGTGCACTGCCTCGGAGCCGACGCTGTTGAAGCGCACCAGCTCCGCGGACGGGACCATCGAGCACAGGCGCTCGGCGACGACCGCTTCCAGCTCATGCTGAGCGGCGTACGCGACGCCGCGGCTGACCTGGGCGGAGACCGCCTCGGCGACCAGCGGGGACGCGTGGCCGAGCAGGTTGGGGCCTTGCCCGAGCACGTAGTCGACGTACCGGTTGCCGTCCACGTCCCAGAGCTCTGCACCGCGGGCGTGGTCGACGAACAGCGGCTGGTCGGCGCGCCGGGCGTCGCTGGACACGCCGCCGGCGATCACCTGGCGGGCGCGCTCGTACAGGCGCTCGGTGCGTTCGTAGCCTCGGGCAACGGTCTGCACAACATCCTCCAAAGGGGCGGATCAGTCGAGTTTCTCGGTGAGCAGCCGGAACTGCTGACGGGGACGGCCGCCACCGGTCGAACGCGCCGGCGGCACCGGCCAGGCCAGGCCGGCCTCGACCAGCTCCTTGAGCATCCGGCGGCCGGTCCGTGGGGTGACCTGCATGATGTCCGCGACGCTCTCGACGTCGACGACCACCTGCTGGCCGGCCACCGGTGTGGTCGCGGCTGCGATCGAGGTGACGATCTCGAGCGCGCGCGGATCGATCGACGGCGTACTGTCCTGCGGCGCGGTCTCGGTGACCGCCGGACCCGGCGCGAGATCGGTCCGCACGTTCGTGTCGTCGAGGTACACCGCTACCTTGCCGCCGGCGTTGACGGAGTCCTCCACCGCCATCAGCGCGTTGGCCTCGGCAGCTCGCGCCGTCTGTCCGGCACCGGCACCAACGGCAACGGGCACGCCGAGCTGCGCCGTCAGAGCACTGAGGAACGGGGCGACGGTGAACTGCTCGGTCAGCCGGACCAGCGCACCGTGGGTCGTGGTGACGAGGAACAACGTGTCTGACCGGCGCGCCACCGACGCGCCGACCTGTCGTGCCTCCGACAGCAGCTTCTGGTGGGTCAGCAGTGCGAGCTCCTGCTGCCAGTAGTCACCCGACTCGGCGCGAGACGTGCCGGACGGGATGAGCTGGACGGCGATCATCGCGAGCTGGTGTGCGCCCATCCGGGTGCCCTGGCCAAGCAGCACCGCAGTCTCCAGGGCGTCCCGCACACTTGCTCGGGTCGGGGCGACCCGCAGCACTGGGATGCCCTGGGTCCGCAGCTCGCGTTCGACCGCGAGGATGGTGGTCAGGGCGACCGTGGTGTGCTGCTGCTCCCACTTCTCTCGGTGGAAGGCCGCGAAACCTGCGACCGACTCCGGCCCCTCGTACGGAATGTCGTAGACGTTGGTGGTGTCGAGGCCGATCTCGCCGTACGCCTCCTCGACGTCCGCCGCGGACAGCGAGTCGATGCTCACCCGGCTGAGATCGACGTCCTCGATGGTGAGTGACGCCCGGAGCAGGGCGGCGTACAGCGCGGCGCCGGTCAGCGGGAGATGCGTCGACGGAACCGTCAGCCAGTGCCCGTCGGTCGCCAGGTCGAACACCCACGGCCCGGGGAACACTGCCGAGTCGATCCGGTCCCGCAGCCGCAGGTAGCGCTCCTCGGCCTCACCCGGGTCGTCGTACCCGCCGGGCACGAACCGGACCCGGTTCTGAGGCCGCAGCGCGACGTCGATCGCCACCTCAGACATCATCCGCACCAGCTTGCGCGGGCCGAAGAGCCCGACGGTCACCGCGGGCAGGCGATCACCGTTCGCCGGCTCCGCCGCTCTGAGTTCCTCACTCATCGACGTCCTCCCCTGTCCCTCCCGGCAGCTGGCGCCACCGGAACAGTCTGCGGGCATTCCCGCTGAGAACATCTTGGCGTTGACCTGCCGTCAGTGGCGCGCACACCACCCGGCCGAGCGACATCCGCTGGTCGATGAAGGGGAAATCGGAGCCGAACAGCACCCGCCGGCTACCGACCCGATCGATCATCGCCTGGATCAGCGGCCCGGTCATCTGCGAGCCGCACACCTCCAGCCACAGCGATTCATGCCCGGCCGCGGCCTCGATCGCCTCGTCCACTCCGGCCGGCGTGATGCCCGCGTGGCCGAGGATGATCGGCGCCCGCGGGTACTTCGCCGCGACCGCCTCGAACAGCACCGGAGCGTCGTACGCCGATCCATGCTCGGAATGACTGAGCACCGGGCAACCGGTCTCCTCGGCGAAGGCCCACACGGCGGCGTACCGCGCTCCGGTGACCGGGTACTTGTGCAGGGACGGGTGCACCTTGATGCCGACGAACCGCTCGTCGGCGGCGAGCCGTTCGAGCTCGCGCTCCGGGTCCTGCCACGGATTGATGACCGCGTACGCCGCGATCCGGCCGGGGTGCGCGTCGACGGCGGCGAGGGCCTGGGTGTTGCCGAGGTGCGCGTCCTGCTGGATCGCGCGGTTCGCGGCGACCACGGTGACCTCGGTCCCGGTCCGGTCCATCACCGACACCATCGTCGCGGCGTCGGGATCGGGGATGTAGAACAGCGAGTACGGCCCGAGGTGCGCGTGCACGTCGACGACCCGGTGGTGCGGCCGGCGTCCGATCATGAGAGTCCTCCTGCCGCGAACAACCGGCGTGCGTTATCTGCACCGATCCGGGTGACCGTGTCGTCGTCGAGCCCGGACCAGGCGAGACGGACGATGCTCTCGCCCGGATCACGTACGCCGAGTCCGGTCGCGAACACCAGCCGATCGCTCAGCCCTTCCGCGGCGAGCCACTCCACGCCTTGGTGCGCAGCGAAGTCGACGAGATCGACGGAGAGGTTGTCGTGGTCGCGCAGCGCCGACCACAGCCTGCGCAACTGGCGGTAGCCGAGATTCGACACGACGATCGGCAGCATCGGAAAGCGAGTGGCGATCGCATCCAGGTCCGACCAGCCGATCTCCGCGGTGTCGACGCAGAGCGGCAGTCCGCTGCCCTCGAGTGCTGCATAGAGCTCCAGCAAGGCATCCGGTGCGTACCCGTGGGAGTGAGGATGAATCCGGAACGCCGCGACGCCTTCGGCCAGAGCCTGCGCGACCAGCTTGTCGAGCGAGTCCAGCTCGCCCGGCGTGGTGGGAACCGCGGTCCAGCAGGCCAGCACACCGCGGTCCGCGAGGCTGTTGGCCACCGCGGTCGCCTCGGCGTTACCGCCCAGCGGGTCATGCAGCCACGACGCCATCGCGCTGACCAGAGCGCCCGACATGGCATAGGCGTCCAGGTGAGCGGCGATCTCGTCGCGGTCGGTGGACGGCACCAGGGACGACGGGTGCGCACCGGTCACGATGCGCGCGTCGAACCATCCGGTGGTGGCATCGTCAGTCATGGCGAGCCCCATCGACCGTCCAGCGCCCCGCGTACGGCAGGGTGAGGTGCGCCCAGCCGTCGCCATCGCTCTCCGCGGTGACGAGCACGCCGTCGAGCCGGATGTCACCAAGCGGCCGGGTCCACAGCCCACAACGACCGGAGCAGGTCACCTCGAGGCGAAGCGCCCCGTCGGCGACGGTGGCCGAGACGTCCACGTCCTCCGAAGTGCGTAGCAGGTCGAGCAGCGCGCGGGTCCGCCAACCAGTTGCCCAGGACAACCTTCCGGACCGGGTCCGGACCCAGGTCGAGGGGCTCACCCGGTCGACGGTGTCACCATGATCGATCGTCAACCCGTCGTCGTCACGGGTGACCGAGACCTCCGGCACCTGAGCGTTGGCATGCGGGAGCAGAACGGTGGTGAACTCCCCACTGTCACGCGTGAGCCCGAGCGAGTAGAGCGGACCGTACTCCGCGACCGGCTTGTCGACGAGCGGGCGCCGGGCGACGCCCTCAGATGTCTCGACCATTGTGGTCGAGGGATCGCCCGTCTCGAGCAGAAGCAACCCCGGTCCCTCCGCGGCAGAAGCGTCGTACGCGAGGGGACCGACCTGCTGCCACGGGTTGAGGGCGTGCCAGTGCGCGCGGAACGTGTGCTCCCCGGCGGCGCTGTCGTCGGAGACCACCACGACGGCCGGCTCCTCGCGCACCATCGCGATGGTGCGCGACTGCGGTACGAGGCTGCCGTGGTGGCGACCGGAGAAGACCGCGACCTGCCCGGTGTCGACGAGCGGATCGACGTGTACGCCGCGATCCGTGCTCAGCTCCTGGTCGTCGACGAGCACGGTGTTGTGACCCCGACCGGACTGGTACCAGGTCAGGTAGTCCGGATCGTCATAGCTCGGCGGACCACCGGCCTCCCACAGCAGCGGTCGCTGCCAGCCCTCGAGGACCAGGTCGAGTACTGCGCGATGTGAGTGCGACTCGAGCTCGTGCTCGATATGCGGTCCGTAGTTGATGACGGCCTGCAGATCGTCGCTGCGCAGGATCACATAGCCGGTGTCGGCCAGGACGGTGCTCCGCGCTGGAGTGGGCACTGCCTCTTCCCGTGCAGTGGCAACCGTGTCCAGCCAACGCCGCTGCCTGTCCGCGTCGTCCCAAGCGGGTAGCGCCGCCGCCTCGACCCCGAAGTCCTCGGCAGACAGCCACTGCGCGGCGATCCGCGCCAGCGCTGGGTTGTCGAGCACGTAGCTGCCACGCAGCAGTGACGTGGCCGGCCACTCGATGCCGCTGTCCTGCAGGTGCGGGATCCAGCCGCCGGGGGAGACCAGCTCGCACAACCACTGGTGCATGGCGGCGACCTTCGGGTGCGCCGCCACGTCCGCGTCGAGCAGAGCGGCCGTCTGCAGCGCGGTCAGGCACATCTTGTGATAGCCGGGGGAGCGCTCGTAGTGCCCGCCGTCTCCGTAGACGTCCAGCAGCAAGTGCTCGTCGATGCGCTCACGCGCCCGCTCCGCCCAGCTCCTGGCCTCAACCAGGTCAGGCAGAACGACGCTGATGTGCAGCAGTTCGGTCGCACACACCAGTTGCCAGTTCCCATGGCGGAAGACGTCATGCTCGTCGTACGCCCAGCGGGCTCCGCCGACCAGCGTGGCGACGAGACTGCCCCATGCGCGGTCCGACAGCGCTGAGTCGGTCAGAACCTCCAGCGTGGGCAGGAGATTCCGGCAGCGCGCCCACGTACCGAGCGAGTACCAGATGACGTCCAGACCCGGCCACTCGCCGGTCACCGAGTCACGCTGCTCGACCCAGTCCTCGAGGTGCTGCTCGAACGCGTGCAGGTACCGGTCGTAGCCGGTCAACATCCACGCATGGACACCAGGCGACAGCCAGCCCAGGTAGTGGAAGCCGTACCGCTGCGACCGGCCGCGCTCGCGCCCGGTCACCTCCACCCCGGTCAGCAATGGAGCTGCCGCAGCGAGTACGTCGTCCGCCGCGGACGTGGATCGGATCGCGTCGGTCCACTCCTGGAGCGGCCACGCCGGCCGCCGGAGCCTGCCCGCGACGAAGGCACGCAACGCACCGACGTCCTGGACGCCGGGTGGGGAGCCGAACGCCTTGATCAGGTCGTCGGTCCCGATCCGGTTGATCCGGCCGTCGATGTGTCGCGGCTTCTCGGGGCCTGTGGTGGCGTTCATGCGTTCCCTGAGTCGGACGCCAGCTCAGCGAGCATCGAGACGTCGACCGGCTGCCGGGTCTCGATCGAGGTGTGCGCGGCCTCCAGTACGGCGGTCACGTTCCGGCTGCTCTCGATCGTGATCAGCGGCTGCCTGCCGGTGCGGCAGCAGGTGACCCAGTGCGCGATCGCGTCGGCGTACGCACCGGCCGGGATGCCGTGCATCACCCGTTGCAGCATGTTCCTCGGGTAGCTGTACCCGTCCGGGCGGGCCACCACGACGCTCTCCTTCTGCCGGTCGAGCTGGACCACGCCGTTGTCGGTGACGACCGAGACGTAGGAGTCGACCGTGGTCGGGAAGGTGTTCGGGTAGATCCACGCAGACTCGAACGTCGCCACCGCCCCGCGCGAATACTCGGCCTGGATCTGGATCGCATCCGGGGTGTCGATGCCGAGCGACCGGAGCTTGCCCCACCGGGCCGTCGCGTAGACCCGGCGGACCTGGTCGCGCAGCAGCCACGAGACCAGGTCGATGTCGTGGCTGGACAGGAACCAGGCGCAGGTCGTGCGGTCGGCCCAGGACAGCATCTCGGTCGGCACGAAGATGGTGTCGTCCTTGCGGGCGTACGCGACCGCTCCATCACCGAGATCCGCGAGCAGATCGTGGGCCTGCGCGTAGGCGGGAACCCAGCGGTGGTTGAACAGGCACATCGCGACCACACCGTTCTCGCGGATCGCCTTCACCGCCGCGTCCGCCTCGGCGACGGACGTGGTCAGCGGCTTCTCGACCAGGATGTGCTTCCCGGCCTCGGCGGCCCGGACCATCATCTCGCCGTGCAGATGATCCGGCGTGGTCAGGACGACCGCGTCCACCGACGTGTCGGCCAGCACGGCCTCCAGGTCCGGATGGATCGCCGGCCGCGGTGCACCGCGCCCCTCGATCTCGTCGGCCAGCCGTCCGGCGGAGTCCGCCGAACGACTGGTCACCGCGGTGACCTCGACCTCCGGCAGCCCGGACAGGGACAAGGCATTGCCTCGCCCCATGATCCCGGCGCCGACGATCCCGATCCGCACCCCGTTGCTCACCAACCCACCGACCTTTCGATTCCGCGGCTCACCGGTTTGTCCGACGCGAGCGCCAACTCACTTGCCCTTCGCGAGGGTGTCGTTCCACGCCTTCTCGGCGGCGTCCAGCGCATCCTTGGCGGACTTGGTCCCGGACATGTACGCCCGGATCTGGTCGTCGAACAGCTTCCGCAGCTGCTCGTCGTTGCCCGAACCCATTGACGCGTCCACGCTGTTCTTGAACGTGTCCAGCAGAATCTTGCGCGCCTCGTCGGCGGACGTGGTGCCGGGGATGTCAGTGAAGAACGGGTCGGCCAGTGCCTTCACCGACGACGGGTAGATCGGCACCAGCTTGCACAGCGCGAGCTGCTGCTCGGGCGCGGCGACGTACTTGAGCCACGCGGCCGCGGCGGCCTGGTTGTCCGACTTGGCCGGGATACCCATCACCTGCTGGCCGGGCATGTAGAACTTGCCGTCGGCACCGGTCACCGGCGGTCCCACGACGATCGACTTGTAGACGGCCGGGGAGTTCTTCTCGACGTTCAGCAGTGAGCTGGACACGGCCGCCGGGTTGAAGGCGATCAGCTTGTTCTCCAGTGACTGGGGCAGATCGCGCTGGTTCTCGCCGAGGCTGCCGGGTGCGATCGCGCCCGAGCTGAAGAGGGTCTTGAACTTCTCCACGAGAGCCAGCGTTTCCGGCGTGTTGAAGGCCGCCGACTTGCCGTCCTCCGACAGCAGCTTGACGCCGTCAGCCTGGACCACGCTGGAGTAGGCCATGAAGTTGGTCGCGGACTTGCCGGTCGCGTCGTGGTACGCCTTGGCCAGGGCGAGCGCCTCGTCGTACGTCTTCGGCGGCGTGGCCGGGTCGAAGCCGGACTTGGCCAGCAGATCCTTGTTGTAGAACGCGAGCGAGGTGCCGCCGTTGTACCAGGGGATCGCGATCCGCTTGCCGTCGGCAACCAGCGGGTCGGCCAGGTTCGGCAGGTAGGCGGCGACGTCTTCCTTGCTGAACAGGCCGTTCAGGTCGGCCATCGAGCCGGCGAACAGGCCGGTGGTGGCGGACGTGAAGTTGACGACGTCCGGCACCTTGCCGCCGGCGATCGCCGCCAGCAGCTTGGTGGTGATGTCCTGGCCCGGGACGTCGACCCACTTGATCGACACCTTCGGGTGTTCCTTCTGGTAGGCGTCGATCCACTTCTGGATGTCCGGCCCGTAGTTCTTCTGCAGGTTGATGGTCCACCACTCGACCTCGCCGGAGTAGGCGTCGGTCGACTGCTGTTCTGGCTCGTCTCCGCCGGCCGGACTGCCGGAAACGCATCCGGCGAGGGCCAGCGGCAAGGCCAGAACCATCGCGACGGTGGGGACGAGGCGTCTCCTCAGCAGGGATCGTGTGCGTCGCGACATTGCGAGCTCCTCGGGATGTGTGTCCTAAATGGTGCTTACAGACACCACAGTGTTTGCCATCGATCGGCCGGCGTCAACCGATGACTTCCAAAATCTTGCCAATTAGCGCTTCCGGCGGCGGGTGTGGTGAGCTACGGTTCCGCATAACCGCGAAGCTGAAAGCCAGGTTTCAGACACGAGAGGCGGAAGGCATGCCGGGTCTCCGGGGCCGCGTGGTCGGTCAGCACTGGTACACGCCGTACGCGTTCATGCTGCCCGGGCTGCTGATGTACGCCGCGATGTTCGCCTGGCCGGCCGTGATCGCGATCCAGTTGGCCTTCTCCGACTACAACATCGTCAGCCCGGTCCGGTTCTCCGGGCTGGACAACTTCTCCCGGCTGCTGCATGACCCGCGGGTCTGGATCGCGCTGCGCAACTCACTGCTGTTCGTGGTGATGTTCCTGCCGCTCACCGTGGTCGTCCCGCTGTTCCTGGCGATGCTGGTGAACCTGAAGCTGCGCGCGATCCAGGCGTTCCGGATGCTCTACTACCTGCCGGTGATCACCTCGATGGTCGCGGTGGCGGTCGCCTGGCGGTACGTCTTCAACCGCGAAGGCGTCATCAACTGGCTGCTCAGCCTGGTCGGGGCGGGTCCGATCGACTTCCTGCTCGATCGGCACTGGGCACTGCCGACGGTGGTGCTGCTGGAGGCGTGGAAGAACGCGGGCCTGTTCATGATGATCTACCTGGCCGGACTGCAGGCGGTCCCGCCCGACCAGGTCGAGGCGGCCACGATCGACGGCGCCAACAGCTGGCAGCGGCTCAGACACGTCATCGTCCCGTCGCTGCGGCCGACGTTCGCGGTCACGCTGATCCTCAGCATGCTCGAGGCGATGCGCGCCTTCGAGTCCGTCTACGTGCTGACCCGCGGCGGTCCGCTCGACTCCACACTCACCCTCGGCTACTACATCTGGTCGAAGGCCTTCGAGGATTACGACATGGGCTATGCGAGCGCCGTCGGCCTGTTGCTGTGGGCAATCATGATCGTCCTGGCCGGCTTCAACCTGGTCGTGACCCGGCGGAGGGACGGCTGATGGCGACCCGGAGCCGACTGGCCCGGCGTGCCGGGCAGTTGCCACGCGTCGCTCCGCCCACATCGCAACCGACGCCGGCCGGGACCTCCCGGCGCACGGTACGGCGGATCGGGCTCTACGTACTGCTGATCGCGGTGGCGGCCCTGTTCATCGGCCCCTTCCTGATCTTGCTGAGCTCGGCCACCAAGCCGGCCAGCCAGGACGTGTTCGGCTTCCCGCCCGACCTCATCCCGCGCCCGCCGGTGGCCGACTGGTTCCGGGAGGCGTGGACAACGATCCCGTATGCCCGGTTCCTGGTGAACTCGCTGATCTACGTGGGGATCACGGTCCCGATCTACCTGGTGGTCTCCGCGCTCACCGCCTACCCGCTGGCCCGGATCGCGTTCCGCGGCCGCGGCGTGTTCTTCCTGTTGTTCCTGTCGATCATGTTCCTGCCGGGTGAGCTGATGCTGATCCCGCGCTTCCTGGTGATGAGCCAGTTGGGCCTGACCGACACGTTCGCCTCGGTGATCCTGCCGGCCATTCTCTCGTCGCTCGGGATCTTCCTGCTCCGCCAGGCGTTCTCGCAGATCCCCGACGAGATCGTCGAGGCGGCCCGGATGGACGGTGCGAACGAGTTCGCCATCTTCTGGCGGATCGCGGTGCCGATCGTCGCTCCGACGCTGGCCGTGCTGGCGATCCTCGGTTTCGTCTCGGTCTGGAACAGCTTCATCTGGCCGCTGGTCACGCTGACCAGTCAGTCCAAGTTCCCGATCGCGCTCGGCATCGCCTACCTGAGCGGCGTCAGCGGGACCGACGTCCGCGGTCTGGCCGCGGGCACGGTGATCTCGCTGGTCCCGGTCGTCATGGTCTTCCTGTTCCTGCAGAAACGCATCCTCAACAGCATGGGCGGTGCGGTCAAAGGCTGAGTCGCCACGTCCGCCCGCCCCCGTGTGGTTCCCGCCTTTCCCGTCCACCCCAGTGAGGCATCATGTTGAATCCGCAGCTCAGTCGCCGTACTTTGCTCCTCGGCTCCGCCGGCGGAGCCCTCGCCTGGACCGGGCTTCCGGCTCTCCAGGCGTCCGCCGCGCCAATCGTCTACGACTCGCCCGAGGCCTTCGACGTGGCCCAGGCCGGGTATCTCGCGTCCGACCCGCAGAACAACGAGGCCGGGGTGTACGCGTGGGGCGAGTCCTACTTCCTGCTCAGCCTGCTCCGGATGTACGAGGCGTACGAGGACGAGCGCTACCTGAACACCTTCGAGCAGCGCGCCAAACACGTGATGGCGACCACCGACCACGCCCGCCACGTGAAGGACTACGCCGGCCGGTCCGGCAAGGTGTGGCGCACGGCCGGCAACTACACCGCGGGCCATGGCGTGCTCCCGGACGGCGAGGGCAAGTCGGCCGTGCAACTGCGCTGGGCCGGCAGCAGGGCGGCCGAGTCGACGGCCGAGGTGTCGAACGTCAGCGGCGACACCTTCGACCTGATCCTGCGCAACCCGGCCACCACCGGTGTTGTGACGTTGCGCGGTGTCTCCCTCGATCCGGCTGCCACGTCGTACGTCGTGACGGCGGTCAACAACGCCTACACCACAGGGCTCCGCTGGACTGCTGTCGACCTTCGGACCGCGCCCGCCGCCGGCCCCGCCCCGGCGGCGACCACGATCGCCTTCGAGTCGCAGTACTACGTGTTCGCCGTCCACACCGGGATGATTGCGTTCCCGCTCGCCCGCTATGCCCGGATGGTGCTGCAGTCGCCGAAGTTGCGGCGTGGCCCGAGGCAGAAGGTGGCCATGGACCTGCTTGACGCGGCCACCGTGGCTGTGGCGTTCCACGACCGGGAGTGGGTCTCCCACGCGGACGGGACCGGTGACTACGTCTGGCCCAAGGGTGCGCCGATCCCGTTCGACGGCACGATCCAGCCGTACAACCAGAGCCAGGGTCTCGGCCAGGTGCTGGTCGAGCTTTACCGCGTGACACGGCAGCAGCGCTACCGGACGCGGGTCGTCGAGATGCTGAAGGCGTACCGCGCAGGTCTGACCCTCGCTGCCGACGGCGCCTACGTCTGGCCCTACTGGCCGCCGTACAGCCAGATGTACGCCGGTTTCCCGAAGACCGCCGGGATCTCGGAGTACACGCCGGGGTACTCCGCGTCCACCCAGATCGAGGACATCAGTCACGCGGCGATCAGTACCGAGTTCGTGCACGCGGCGTACGACGCGAAGATCGAGACCGACGTGGCCACGGACGTGCTGCGGTTCACCAAGACGTTCACGCAGCGGGTGGTCCGGTCCGAGACCGAGGTCTGGTTCCGGGTGGACGGGACCGGGACCGCGGTGCCCGCGAACGCGGTGCAGTGTGCACGATGGGGTGCGTACGCTGAGCAGGATCTCCTTGTCTACCAGCAGGCCCTCCGCGTGTACGACGCCGTGCAGCTCGATCCGGTGCAAGGCTCGCACGCATTGGGTATCGCGTATCTGAACTGGGCCAAACAAGCTCCTTGGAGGAATCAGTGAGATTGCTACGTGTCCACACCGACGACGGTCTGCGTGACGCCGTGCTGACCGAGGACGACCGGGTGGTGACGCTGGCCGGGGAGCCCGGGGCGTTCGACCCGGCCGGTCTCCGGGAGCGCGCCACCGCGGCCCTCGCCGACGTGGGGACCGCTGCCGCGTTGGACGACGTACGGCTCGCCGCACCGCTCAGCCCCGGCAAGATCGTCTGCGTCGGGCTGAACTACGCCGACCACGCGGCCGAGGGCGGTCAGGCCGCGCCGGCCGAGCCGATCCTGTTCATGAAGGCACCGGACACCGTGGTCGGCGCTCGCGACGACATCGTCATCCCGCGCGGCAGCGAGAAGACCGACTGGGAGGTCGAGCTCGGCGTCGTGATCGGGCGTACGGCGGCCTACCTCGACAGCGAGGCGGATGCGCTGGAGTACGTCGCCGGCTACGTGCTGGCCAACGACGTGTCGGAGCGGCACTTCCAGCTGGAGCGTGGCGGCCAGTGGGACAAGGGCAAGAACGCAGCTACCTTCTGCCCGCTGGGTCCGTGGATCCTGACCGCCGACGAGGTCCCCGATCCGCAGGCGATCAAGCTCGGCCTGGACGTCAACGGCGACGTACTGCAGGACGGCTCGACGGCGAACATGATCTTCGGCGTCGCGCACCTGGTGCACTACATCTCGCAGTACATGACGCTCTACCCGGGCGACGTGATCAGCACCGGCACGCCGGCCGGCGTCGGTGCGGGACAGAAGCCGCCGCGGTTCTTGCGCAAGGGCGATGTCGTGCGCGTGTGGGCCGACGGCCTGGGTGAGCAGCACAACCGGCTGGTCTCCGCGCCTTGATGGTCGTCGACAAGCTGGAGGTCGAGACGCTTCCGGATCCCGCAGCCGTCGGGGCGGCGGCAGCAGCGGCCGCGGCCGAGTCCCTGCGCCGGATCATCCAGGCGCAGGGCTCGGCCCGGCTGGTCCTCGCGGCGGCGCCGAGCCAGCAGCACACGCTGGCGGCGCTGTCCGTTGCCGAGGGCATCGACTGGTCACGGGTCGAGGCGTTCCACATGGACGAGTACGTGGGGCTGCCGGTCGCTGCGGAGCAACGTTTCGGCCGGTGGCTGGGCCGGCATTTCACCGCCCCGGCGCCGCTGGCTGTCTTCGACCCGGCCGGCGGCGCGGAGCCGGTGGCCGAGGCGGCTCGCTATGCAGCGCTGGTCGCGGCCGCGCCGATCGACATCGTGCTGGCGGGGATCGGTGTCAACGGGCACCTCGCGTTCAACGAACCGCCGGCCGACTTCACCACCACCGACGTCGTGCAGGTGGTCGCACTCGACGAGATCAGCCGCCGGCAGCAGGTGGACGAAGGGCTGTTCGTGTCGCTGGACGACGTACCCACCCATGCCTGGACGCTGACGGTTCCGTTCCTGCTGTCGGCGCGCGACATCTTCTGCATGGTGTCCGGTCCGGCCAAGGCGGACGCCGTACGGCGAACGTTGCACGGTCCGGTGGATCCCGGCGTACCGGCGAGTGCGCTGCGGACGCATCCGCGGGCCCGGCTGTATCTCGATCAGGAGGCCAGTCCCGATGAGTGAGTACCTGACCGCGATCACGGCGTTGCTCGGCCGGATCGAGGCGGAGGAAGGCGAGTCCATCGCGGCCGCTGCCCGGTTGATGGCCGAGCAGGTTGCCGCCGATCAGCTGATCCAGGTGTACGGACCGGGCGGGCACTCGAACCTGGCCGCCCAGGAGATCTTCTTCCGGGCCGGCGGTCTGATGCACGTCTCCGCGATCCTCGACGAGGGCACCTTGCTGTCGAACGGTGCGCTCCGCTCCATGGCCGTGGAGCGCACGCCGGGTTACGGTCGGATGGTGATCGAGAACGCCGGGCTCGGCCCGGACGACCTGCTGTTGCTGGTGAACGCCTACGGGATCAACGCGGCGCTCATCGACGCGGCCCTGACCGCTCGCGAGCGCGGCGCGCGGACGATCGGCGTGAGTTCCCGTGAGCACGCCGAGCAGACGGCGAAGTCGCATCCGGCGCGGCATCCCTCCGGTGCGAACCTGCACGAGGTCGTCGACGTTGCCGTGGACACCAAGGTCCCGATCGGCGACGCGGTGATCGAGGTCGCCGGGATGCCCGAGCGGGTCGCCGCGGTCTCCACCTTCGCCAACGCGTTCACGCTCAACACGATGGTGCTGGCCACGATCGAGCGGCTGATCGAGCAGGACGTCGTACCGCCGGTGTGGCGCAGCGGCAACGCACCCGGAGGGGACGAGGCGAACGCGGCCTTCGTCGGCAGGTTCAGGGAGCGGGTGCGGTGGCTCTAGACAGGTTGTCCGGCCGGGACCCGTGGTCGGGGGAGACCCTCCACCTCGAGTACGTCGACGGCCTGATCTCCCGCATCGAGCGAGCGCCCGGAGACGCAGACCTGCCGTGGATCAGCCGGGGACTCGTCGATCTGCAGGTCAACGGGTACGCCGGGTACGACCTGAACGGCGACGATCTGTCCGTCGACACGGTCCGCGGTCTGCGGGAGGCCTTGCGGCGGGTCGGAGTCACGGTCTTCGTGCCGACGCTGATCACGGCGAGCCCGGAGCGCAACCGTCGTGCTCTCGGGATCGTGGCCGAGGCGAGGCGGCAGGACGCCGAGGTTGCGGCTGCCGTTCCGTTCGTGCATCTCGAGGGTCCGCACATCTCCGACCAGGACGGTCCGCGCGGCGCTCACGACGCGGCCTTCGTCCGTCCGCCCGATCTGGCCGAGTTCGAGCTCTGCCAGGACGTCTCGGACGGACTCGTCGGCTTGATCACCGTGTCTCCGCATTGGCCTGACAGCGCTGATTTCATCGCGGAGGTCGTTGCCGCCGGCACCCGAGTGGCGGTCGGGCACACCCACGCGGACGGTGCGCAGATCCGTGCCGCGGCCGAGGCCGGCGCGACGCTGTCCACCCATCTGGGTAACGGCGCGCACGCCCAGTTGCCGCGCCACCCGAACTACCTGTGGGCACAATTGGCCGAGGACCGGCTCAGCGCCGGGTTCATTGCCGATGGCCACCATCTCCCGGCGGACACGTTCGTGGCGATGGTCCGCGCGAAGGGCCTGGATCGGTCCTTCCTGGTCTCTGACTCGGTGGCGACCGGCGGCCGGCCACCGGGGGTGTACTCGTCGTCTGTCGGCGGCGAGGTGGAACTCACCGATGACGGACGGCTGGTCGTCCGCGGTACGCCGTACCTGGCTGGAGCGGCCGCGCCGCTCGCGGACGGCGTCGCCTGGGCCGCCGCCGCCTTCTCGTTGCCCGAGGCCCTCACCATGGCCGTCACGACGCCCCGCCGGATCATCGACGGGACGGACGGCCGGCTGCGGCCCGGCGTTCCGGTCGAGGACGTCATCACGTTCGGCTGGCAACCCGGCGACCGCACTCTCGCCTGCTGATCAGCGCGTCAGGTCGTCCGGGCGCAGGGTGGCGACGAGTTCGCCGCGGCTCCGCACACCGACCTTGGCGAACGCCGACTTCAGGTGGTCCTGGATCGTGTGCGGCGAGATCGACAGCCGGTCGGCGATCTCCGTTGTGCTGTGGCCCGAGATGACCTCGAGGCAGATCTCACGCTCCCGGGTGGTCAGTCCGTACGCCGCGAGCAGCATGCCGACCAGGTGGTGACCACCGGCCGGTTCGATCGTGACGACGACCTCTGACTGGTCGTCGTCGCTGATGAGCCGGCTGCCCTGCAGCACCACCCAGCCACCGGTCGCGGTCTGCACCCGTGCCTGGAACGTTCCGGCCGCCCGAGTCCCGGTCACCACGGCACGCAGAAGGGTGCTGAACCGCCCAGGTGCGATCTCGTTGAGCTCGGCCTGCCAGGTCCGCGCGGCTGCGGTGATCGCGCGCGGCTCACCGCTCGGGCCGGTCACCACGATGGACGGTCCGCCCCCGCCCTTGTAGCCGTGCGCATCGGTCCGCACCGCCACCCGGGTCGCCGCACCGATCGCCGGCGCCACCGAGCCGAGGAACTCGACCTCGCGGTCGCTGAACTCGGGACCACTCCGGACGAATCCGGCCGCGCCCCAGCAGTCCCCGTCGACGGTGAACGCGGCCCGCACCTCGTGCTCGATCCCGAGTGGCCGCCAGATCTCGTTCAGCCGCCGGTGCCCGACGACCTCGCGGTACGGCAGGTCGGACAGTCGCGCCACGGGGTACGGCCGGCGGGCCAGGTCGGCGAACGAGTTCGGGACGGTGCCGGCGTACTCCGTCTCGGCCAGTGTGGGTTCGTACTCGGGCGGGATGTGGTCGCGGCCGCTCGTCATCGAGCTGATCACCAGCGTGCCCGGATCCATCGCGGCCCAGCAGGTCAGCTCACTGCCGACGACCTGCTCGACCACCTCGATCGCCGCGGCGTGCAGTTCCGCGACGCTCAGTCCGGACGTCGCCAGTGCCGCGATGTCCCGGCGCGCGGCTCGCGCCCGGCCCTCCCACATGGGCTCAGTATGCGCCGCCGTACCGGACCCGCCTATCCCTGAAATGTGGGGAATCCACGGCGATCCAGACCCCCGGCGGACGGGATGGAACCGCCGCTCACCGCTGCCTACCGTCGCAGCCAGACAGTCGCAGCCACAAGGGAGGCATCATGAACGAGTCGGTACACCTGAGCACAGCCGGGACGGGCGCGGAGTACGCCGCCCCGGACGCGATCGTGACGGTCAAGGTCGGCAGCGAGCACACCGGCGCGCAGTACGAGGTGTTCGAGATCGACGCACCGCGCGCCCCGGCCGCGCCACCGCACAGCGAGTCCTGGAGCAAGGCGTTCTACGTCCTGACCGGTCGGATCCTCGTGCAGGCAGGCGATCAGGGCTATGACCTCGGCCCAGGCGCCTCGATCACCATCCCGGCCGGCACGCTGAACACGTTCTCCGTGCTCACGCCATCGGCCAAGTTCCTCGCCATCAGCCAGACCGGCCGGATGAGCGCGCTCTTCGCCGAGCTCGCCGAGGTGCGGTCATGAGTACGGCGACGCAGGTGCTGGCGATCGTGATCGCGGTGATGCTCGTGTCGGTGTTCGTGATGGAGTCGTTCCTGTACCGGAACCCGCGGCTGTACCCGATGTTCCTGACCAAGCCTCGCGACTTCGACGCGGTCCGGTTGTGGACCGTGAACCTGGGCTTCTACAACCTGACCACAGCGATCGCGCTGGTAGTCGGCGTGCTGCTCGCGCGCAACGATCACGTCGCGCAAGGACAGGCTCTGGTCGTCTTCACCGCGGCTCAGCACACGTTCATGGCCGTCGTCCTGGTCGTGTCGCAGCGGAAGCTGTGGTTCAACGCGCTCCTCGAGGGAGTCCCCGCGGCGGTGCTGCTCATCCTCGCCCTCAACTGAGCAGTACGGCGCGAGGTGTAGGAAACTTACGGGTCTTGCGCAACTATGGGCATCAAGCACCATCACTCAAGGTTCTCCGGATGTCACCATCAGCTTCATCCAGCCGGGGACCCTGCCGCCCTGAGTACCCGTGAAGGTGAGGCTCATGAGCCCAATCAGTCGCAGAACCCTTGTCCTCGGCGGACTCGCCGCGGCCGGCGTCAGCGCTCTGCCGGTCCGCTCGGCCGTGATCGCGGCGACCGCCGCCGTACCGTACCCGTTCCAGCTCGGCATCGCGTCCGGTGAGCCCGACGCAAACAGCGTCGTGCTGTGGACCCGGCTGGCCCCCTCGCCGCTGAACGCCGACGGCCACGGCGGGATGACCGACACGAACATCGTCGTCGACTGGCAGGTGTCCACCACCGACACCTTCAGCACGCTGGTCGCCAACGGCCAGGTCACCGCGACGTACGCGACCGCCCACTCCGTCCATGTCGTCGCCGGCAATCTGAACCCCGACTCCGACTACTTCTACCGATTCCGTGCCCAAGGCCACGTCTCGCCGGTCGGCCGCACCCGGACCACGCCCGCGATCGGCGCAGCCGGACGCGACCTGACGATGGCGTTCACCTCCTGCTCGCACTACGAGGAGGGGTACTACACCGTCTATCGCCGGATGGCCGAGGAGAACCCGGGCGTCATCCTGCACCTGGGCGACTACATCTACGAGTACGGCGCCACCTCCGGGCGGCCGCGGCTGCACCTGGGGGCCGAGATCGTGACGATCGCGGACTACCGGCGGCGGTACGCGCAGTACAAGACCGACCCGGATCTGCAGGCCGCGCACGCGGTCGCGCCGTGGATCGTCGTGCCGGACGACCACGAGGTGGAGAACAACTACGCGGGCACGATCCGCGAGAACAACACTCCGGCGCTGACGGCCGCGCAGTGGACCGCACGGCGGTCGGCGGCGTACCAGGCGTACTACGAGAACATGCCGCTGCGGCCGGCCCAGGCCAACAGCGGCAACAGCATCCCGCTGTACCGGCGGCTGCGTTGGGGGAGTCTGGCAACGTTCCACATGCTCGACACCCGCCAGTACCGCAATGACCAGGCCTGCGGCGACGGCTGGAAGATCTGCTCGGATGCGGACCTTGCCTCGCGCAGCCTGCCCGGCAATGCGCAGGAGACCTGGCTGCTCGACGGTCTGAACCAGCACCTGGGCACCTGGGACATCATCGGTCAGCAGGTGTTCTTCGCGCGGCGGTTCAACTCGACCGGCGCGAGCATGGACTCGTGGGACGGCTACCGCGCGTCCCGGGCCCGGATCCAGCAGGGCTGGGTCGACCGCGGTACGCGCAACCCCGTCGTACTGACCGGCGACGTGCACCGCGCCTGGGCGAGCGACCTGAAGGCCGACTACAACAACGCGAACTCGGCGACCATCGGCTCCGAGCTGGTCACCAGTTCGGTGACGTCCAGCGGTGACGGCGACGGTGCCACCACGATCCCGGATGTCGGGACCAACCCGTGGCTGAAGTTCTACAACAACCGTCGCGGTTACGTCCGGACGACGATCAGCCCGACGCAGCTGCGCGCCGACTTCCGTGCGGTGGCGAAGGTGTCGGAACACGGTGCGGCCGCAACGACCGCGAAGTCGTTCGTCATCCAAGAGGGCCAGCCCGGCCTGCAGGCTGTGTGAGGGGATCATGAAGCTTTCCGCAGCTGCTGTCGCAGCCATCACCCTGCTGTCGTCCGCCGTACTCGCCGCTCCCAGTGCGGACGCGCACATCGCCGCACCGACCTGGGTGACCGCCAACAGTGTGTCGACCGGTGACCAGGACGCGCCGTCGATCGCGACCAACCGCAACGGTTACGTGGCCGTGGCGTGGGAGGACGACCGCGACACCGACAACGCGACCGACAACGTGCACAGCGAGATCTTCGTGCGGGCGTACCACAACGGGACCGCGCTGTACGAGAAGAAGGTGTCCGCCGCCGGCAGCAGTGGGGTGACGAACTGGCGCCACCTGCACCCGGACGTCGGCCTGGACGACAAGGGCAACGCGGTCGTCGTGTGGCAGGACGACCCGGACGGCAACGGCTTCTACAACATCCCGTACCGCGTCCTGAACACCGCGGGCACCGTGACCGCATCGGGCAACGCCAACACCAGCGCCGACGGCCAGCAGATCAACCCGCGGGTGTCGGTTGATCCGGACGGTGCACCGTCGACTGCGGCGGTCGCGTTCACCGTTGTGTGGGAGGACATCCAGACCGGCACCCAACCGACGGTCAAGGCGGCCGGGTTCACAGGTCCGACGACCCGCGCCTGGGAAGTCACAGCGTCGACCACGACCGGCCAGCACCACAACCCGGATGTCGCGGCGTCGGCCTCCGGCGATGCGGTTGTCGTCTGGGAGGACGACGGCGACGCCAATGCATCGTACGAGGTCGGGCTGATCCGGCTCGCCCGGACCAACGGTGCGGCCACGCTGTCCCGCCGGGTCGCGAACTCCAACACCACTGGTCAGCAAACGCATCCAGCGGTGGCGGCGAACTTCAACGGTGACTTCGCGGTCGCGTGGGAGTCCGACCACACCGGGACCGCGGGGTCGTGGACGCGCAACTTCACATCGACCGGCACGGCCCGGTACGCCGACGTCCAGGTCGCGACCGGCGCCAAGGCACCGTCGATCGGCATCGACGACCAGGCCCAGACGGTCGTCGGCTGGACGGTTCAGGCCACCGACCTCGATGTCTGGGTCCGCGGCTTCGGCACCACCGGCACGGACACCGGCCGGCTGTCGGCGCAACAGCTCAGCTCGGTCCCGGACCTGCGCCAGGAACAGATGACGGTGGCCGTCTCACCGTTCGCCGAGGTCGCTGTCGCCTACACCGACGACAACGACGGCAACACGTACGACCAGATCTATCTGGGCACCGGAATCTCCAACAACAGCTGGTGATTCAACGCGTCTCCGGGGACACCGTGCTCAGCACTGTGTTCCCGGAGGTCACCACCTCGAGCCGCTCGATGTCCTTCAGCGCGATCGACGTACTTGCCGGGACGTTCGCCTTGTAGGTACTCGTGGTCGCCCACCAGCCCGCGGTCTCCACGCTGCCGTCCCGGCCGTGGACGAGGAGCTCGCAGTGCTCCCCGGGCTTCAGATCGGTCATCCGCAACTGGATGTCGGTACCCCAGCCCTTGCTGGTCAGCTCCGCCGTCGTGTCGATCCCACTCACGCCGTTCGTCGCCGTCCACGTCACAGAGTCCGGAGTGTCTATCGCTTGCCAGCCCACCACCCCGCCGGCCGTCACCACCGCGACGGTGGCCGCCGCAGCCAGGATCCACCGACGGGTACGTCGTACCGGACGTGGGGGCAGTGGGAGTGGCGCCGGATCCTCCGCCTCGATGTCGTCGGGCGGAACGGTGTGCAACAGGCCGGGGAGAGGTGCGAACTGGAGCAACGCCTCGCGGCAGGACGCACACGTGCGCAGGTGCTGATCAGTGGCGTGGCGCTCCGCGCTGTCCAGGGCACCAAGGACGTAGGCCCCGATAGCGATGGTCTCCGGACACTTCATGACCCCGTCACTCCCCGTTCCTCCAGTGCGGCCCGCAACGCGTGCAGCGCGTAATAGCTCCTCGACTTCACCGTCCCGGGCGGGATCCCCAGCACGACGGCGGCTTCCGCGACAGTTCGCCGCCGGTAGAACAGTTCGACGATCACCTGCAGGTGGTCGTGACTCAGCTCGTGCAGAACCTCGGCCACCTGCCAGGCCTGCAGGACCCGGTCGATGTCGTCGGCCTCGGCCGCCGGGTCGCGCCGCCCGTCCAACGGCACCTCGGTGACGCGGGCCACGCGTTTGCGCCGCCCGGAGATGACGAGGTTGCGCGCCACCGTGAACAGCCACGGACCGGCCCGTTCCGGATCCAGCTGGTCCGCATGTGTCCAGGCCCGGGCCATCGTCTCCTGCACGATGTCCTCGGCGTACTGGTGATCGCCGCCCACCGAACGCAGGACGTAGCCGAACAACGGTCGCCGGTACCTGTCGTACAGCGCGCGGATCACCGTTTCGTCATCCACACAAGGAGATACGCGCCAGAGCCGTCAAAGGTTCAACTGAACCATCTCCGGAGCGCGTGCGTAGTTGTCCCGGAGAGGAGAACATCCCATGAGAGCTTTCAATCTGTTGCTCGGGGCAACCGCAGCGCTCGCCACGCTGACCGCGTGCGGTGCCGGTGGCAGCAACCAGCAGGCCGCCGGTGACCAACCTGCCCCTGCGGCGAACGGCGCCGTGTCGGTCAAGGACGTGAGCGGTATCGGCCAGACCCTGGTCGATCCGGCCGGCAAGACCGTCTACTTCGCCGATCAGGAGGCCGGCGGCATGATCAAGTGCACGGCCGGCTGCCTGGAATTCTGGATGCCGGTCGAGGGAACGGACAGCGCGGCCAAGGCCATGGACGGTCTCGGGGTCGTCCAGCGGTCCGACACAGGCAAGAGCCAGCTCACCTTCCAGGGCAAGCCGCTGTACACCTTCCGCCTCGACACCGCAGCGGGCCTGCACAAGGGCCAGGACCTGACCGACGAGTTCGACGGCGCCAGCTTCACCTGGCACGCCGCCACCACCACGGCCGCGGCTCCCTCGCCGGCTCCGTCGACCTCGTCCGGCTCCGGCAACGGCAACGGGGGCTATGGCTACTGACCGCGGATCAGCCGGAGGTCCTTCCCGTCGACCAGGCGGAAGCCGAGGCCGCGCGCGGCGTCGATGTGGACCAGGACGCCGGCCAGCCGCAGCTTGGCCCGGAGGCGCTTGATCACCGACTGCACGGCCGCGGGTCCGGTGAAGTACGAACCGTCCCAGGCCCGGTCGTGCAGTTGCTGGTACGTCCAGATCCGGCCGGGCCGCTCCGCCAGGCACGCGAGAACCTTCAACTCGTGCGGTGTCAACGGCAACGGCACGCCGTGCCAGGTCGCCTCGTGATCGTCCAGGCGCAGACCGCCTACGCGTACGACGGACGCGTCGCCGGCGGGATGGCCTCCGCCGGATCCGCGGAACTGGCGGAGGAACTGACCGGCGACAGTGGGGTCGGACGCGACTACGAGCACACCGATGCCGTCGAACTGAGCGGCGAGCCGGCTGCGCTCCTCGGGACTGCTGGCGATACAGACGACGACCGGGACAGCGGCGGTGCCGTCCATCAGGCCTGCTTCAGTGGTTCGGAGGCGCTCCACAACGTGTCGAAGAGGAACTCGAGTGCGGCCGCGAGTTCGTCGTTGCGGACGATGATCGCGACCACGCCGGTGACCCCCGGCGCGACCAGTGGCATCACCACGGTGTGCGCGTCGAACAGGGCGAACTTCATCGGCAGCGCGCCCGGATACACTCGCGCCTGCTCGCCTCCCGACGTCCAGGACGGCAGGTTCTTCGCGACCACCGGATCGGCGAGGATCGCCTTGTCGTAGATCGCCCGGGCCCGGACGCCCCGCCGGAGCGCGCCGAGCTCGCCCTCGTTCGAGCCGCCGACCTGGAGCGGTCCGCGGACGACCACGTCGATGCTCTCGCGTGCCTCGGACTGGAGCCGGTCGAACCGCTGACCGACCAGGCTCGGGGTGCGGAGGATCTCGACGAGTTCGCCGTCCGCGCCGGTGCTCTGCTCGAACAACTTGGACAGGTCCGGCAACACCTGCTCGACCTGCTGCTTGCGGTTCTCGAGCTCCTGCTGCTCGCGTTCCAGCAGTGCGGCCAAGGCCCGGTCCGGGGGAGCGGCGTGGTAGCGGCTGCTGTAGCCGGCGCCCGCGTCGATGAGTCCTTTGTCGACGAGCGAACGCAGTACCAGGTAGACGCTGCTGCGCGAGGTCCCGGTCCGGTCGGCGATGGTCGCGGCGGGCAGTGGTGCCTCGCCGAGCAGACAGAGGTAGACCTTGGCCTCGGTCTTCGACAGACCCAGCTTTTCCAGCAACGACTCCGTGTCCATCTGGCTCCCTCCCGGACGTCCTAGCTCCAGTCAACAAGTTCTCCAGTCGCTGGACGACATCTGCCCACAAAGTGCCGACAGTTTGCCCCGCTTTCTGCCGCCGAGGCGACATAAAGTCACCGGCCACCCTGCCATTTCCACGGAAAGGTCGGCATATGAGACTCCGGGCGGCCGTCATCGCCTGCATCGCACTGCTCGCAACCTTGCTCAGCGCTCCGGCCCGGGCGAATCCACCGGCGGCAACCTCGCCGGCCGGGACGCCACGGGCGGACAAGATCCAGCCGGCACTACGGGACCAGTTGACCCGCAAGTCGGTCGCTCCCGTCGCCTTCTGGGTCCGGTTCGGCACGCAGCCGGACCTGTCGACGGCTGCCGCCATCGACGACTGGAAGGCGCGTGGCACGGCGGTCGCCGAGGCGCTGCAGCGCGCCGCCCAGTCGTCGCAACACGACATCCGGGCCCAGCTCGACGCGGCTGGGACGTCGTACCAGTCGTTCTGGGCGACGAATGCGATCCGCGTCACCGGCGGCAGCTTGGCGATGGCCGAGCAACTCGCCGCGTCGGCCGACGTCGAGGGGCTGTACGCCACGACGTCGTACCAGCCGCCCGAACTGGACAAGAAGACCGCGGCGGCGAAGGAGGCCGCGGCGGTCGAGTGGGGTATCGCGAACATCAACGCCGACGACGTGTGGAACCAGTACGGCGATCGAGGCGCCGGGATCACCGTCGCCAGCATCGACAGCGGTGTGCAGTACGACCATCCCGCCCTGGTCCAGCAGTACCGCGGCACGAAGCCGGACGGGACGTTCGACCACAACTACAACTGGTTCGACGCGGCCGGCACCTGCGGACCGGTGCCGTGCGACCACGACGGTCACGGCACCCACACGATGGGCACGATGATCGGCGCCGATGGCATCGGAGTCGCACCCGAGGCGAACTGGATCGCGGCGAACGGGTGCTGCCCGAGCGACGCGTCGCTGATCGCGTCGGGCCAGTGGATGCTGCAGCCGACCGACCTGGCCGGACAGAACCCCGACGCCGGCCGTCGCCCGCAGATCATCAACAACTCCTGGGGCAGCGAGACACCGTCGAACGATCCGTTCATGGAGGACATCACCAAGGCGTGGGCGGCGTCCGGCATATTCGCGGTGTGGTCCAACGGGAACAACGGCCTCAGCTGCCACACCAGCGGCTCACCGGGCAGCCTGGCGTCGAACTACTCGACCGGCGCGTACGACGTGAACGACACGATCGCGGACTTCTCCAGCCGCGGCAGCGGCCAGGACGGTGTCACCAAGCCGAACCTGTCCGCACCTGGTGTCGACGTCCGGTCGTCCGTTCCGGGCGGCTACGCCTACGCCAGTGGTACCTCGATGGCCGCACCACACGTGGCCGGCTCGGTAGCACTGCTGTGGTCGGCGGCCCCCGGGCTGGTGGGTGATGTCGACGCGACGCGCGCTCTGCTCGACGGGAGCAGCGCGGATACGCCGGACGGACAGTGTGGCGGGACAGATGCCGACAACAACGTGTACGGCGAGGGCCGGTTGAACGCGTTGGCCTTGGTGGACTCCGCACCGGTGGGCGACACCGGAACGCTGGCCGTCGCGGTGACGGACTCACGGACCGGCAAGGCGATTCCGTCGGCCGGGTTGAAGATCACCGGGCCTGTCAGCCGGGAGCGCACGGCCGGCGACGACGGGAAGTACTCGCTGCCGCTTCCGGTCGGCACGTACAGCGTCGCGGCGTCCTCGTTCGGGTACGACGGTGGGACCGCGCAGGTGACTGTCACCGCGGGGAAGACGACTCAGGTGGCGGTGCGGCTGCGCTCGATGCCGCGGGTCACGGTGTCGGGAACGGTCGAGGACGGATCCGGTCAGGGCTGGCCGTTGTACGCCAAGCTCACGGTCGACGACGTGCCGGGTGGAGTCTTCTACACCAAGCCGGAGAACGGTCGCTACAGCTTCGAGTTGCCGGCCAACGCGTCGTACAGCTACAAGGTCGAGGCGGTCTATCCGGGGTACCGGGCCGGCTCCGTGGCGATCGATGTCCGCGGACAGGATGTCAGGCGGGATGTGTCGCTGACGGTTGATCCGGACTCGTGTGTTGCCCCTGGCTACAGCTATGCCGGAGTCTCGACGGACTTCGATCACGGTCAGCCGGCTGGTTGGACCAACAACGGATGGCGGTTCGACGATCCATACCGGACGAGAAACCGGACCGGCGGCAACGGCGGGTTCGCGATCGGGCAGACTCCGGGCAATCCAGTCGTGCTCGACGCGAGCCTGGTGTCGCCGGCGCTGGATCTGCGCGGGCGGAAGTCGCCGGTGATCACCTTCCGCCAGAACCTGCAGTCACTGAGCGAGAACAGCGACGTCGATCTGAGTCTGGACGGTGGCATGACCTGGCAGACGGTGCTGGACCAGCCGGATGACGTACAGCCGGAGCGGACCGTCGTACCGATCCCGCAGGCTGCCGGCAAGGACGGCGTCCGGGTCCGGTTCCACTACTGGGACGCGAAGTACAACACCTACTTCTGGCAGGTCGACGACGTGTTCGTCGGTGACCTGACCTGCGGTCCGGTGACCGGCGGTCTGGTGCTCGGACAGGTCAGTGACCGGAACACCGGTGCGGTGCTCAACGGCGCATCGGTTCAGCTTGCGGATCGGACCGTCCGGACCGCGGCGACGCCGGCCGATGGCGGAGTGGGCGACGGCTTCTACTGGATGTTCTCGCCGGCCGGACGTCAGACAGTGGGCACGAGCTTCGTCGACTACCAGGACAGCTCCGAGCGGGTGCAGGTGCAGAGCCGGCGGATCAGCCGGGTCGACCTCCGGCTGTCGGCCGGGGAACTGTCTGTGAAACCTGGTGCCGTGACCATGGACGTCAAGGCGGGCGGCGTCGCGACAGCCCGGTTCACGGTGCAGAACACCGGGACGGCTCCGGCCGAGATCAGCTTCGGCGAACGGCAGGTCGTGGCCGCTGGCAACAGTGCCTTGATTGCTGGCAGCAACAGTGTGGCCCGGGTTCCGGGCGACTACTCGCCGCTGGCGTTGGCGCGTGATGGCCTGGATGCGAAGGGGCAGGGGGCTGGGGCGCCGGCGGCTGGGCCGTGGGTCGATCTGACTCACTACCCGACCCGGATCATGGACAACACCGTTGGTGAGGTCGGCGGGCTGGTGTACTCCGTCGGCGGTGTCGACGGGCGGCTGACCACCGCGAAGGGCTATGTCTACAACCCGTCGACGCAGGAGTGGTCGCCGATCGCGGATCTTCCGGACGGCCGGGAGAACGCGGCCGGGGCGTTCATCGGTGACACCTTCTATGTCAGCGGCGGCTGGGGTCCCGACCTCGTCCCGTCGAAGAGCACCTTCGGCTACGACCGTCGTACCGACACCTGGACACGGTTGGCCGACGCGCCGGATGCTCAGGCGGCCGCGGGCCGGACGGTCCTGGACGGGAAGCTGTATCTGGTCGGCGGATGTTCGAACGCCTGCGACTCGACGAACGTCCGGCGGTACGACCCGGCCACCAACACCTGGGACGTACTCGCGGCCTACCCGGAGCCGGGCGGGCATCGGGCCTGTGGGGTGCTCGAGGGCAAGGTGTACTGCGCCGGCGGGATCCGGCGTGGTGGGGCCATCTCGCAGAGCACGTTCGCGTACGACCCAGCCACGAACGTGTGGACGAAGAAGGCCAATCTGCCGATCGACCTGTGGGGGATGGGCTACACCGAGTCGTACGGACGGCTGCTGGTCTCCGGCGGGATCACCACCGTGGTCTCCGGTGGCAGCACGACCGGTGCCATCACCAACGAGGGGTTCTCCTACGACCCGGCGACCGACCGGTGGTCCGCGCTGGCTCCGTCCGGGCATGTCCTCTACCGCGGTGGCAGCGCGTGCGGGCTGAACCGGATCGGTGGATCGGCCAGGTCCGGGTTCATCCCGGTCGACTCGGCGGAACAGCTGCCGACGTACGGCGCGTGTGGCGAGACGGATGTGCCGTGGATGTCGGTCACGGGTCCATCGACGACGTTGGCTCCGGGCCGCAGCGTCACGGTGACGGTGCGGGTGAACGCCGCTGGTCTGAAGGCCGGTGTCTACTCGGCGGGCGTTTGGGTCGGGGAGAACACGCCGTACCTGGCCAAGCCGGTGGACGTCACGCTGCGGGTCCGCTGATGGTGCTCAGCGGGAGAACAGTCCGGTGAGGCGGCCGCGGGTGAGGGTTCTGTCGTCGATGGCGTTGAGGGCTTCTTCGAGGTCGGCGCCGTTGGGGAGGGCGGTTGCCTCGGAGAGGGCGTAGATGGTGAAGCGGTAGTGGTGTGTGCCGCTCGGCGGGCAGGGGCCGTAGTACTTGGCCCCGCCCGCCGAGTTCTTCGCTTGCCTGGCACCGGGCGGCGTTTCGCCTTCTGCGAGGGAGGTTGTGGTCGGCTCGAGGTCGAGCAGGACCCAGTGAGTGAACGTGCCGCGGGGTGCGTCCGGGTCGTCGACCACAACGGCGAGGGCGCCGGCGTTCTGCGGCACGTTCTTCCAGGCGAGTGGCGGTGAAACGTCGTCGCCGTCGCAGGTGTACTTGCGCGGGATCGAACCGCCCTCGCGGAACGCCTGGCTGGTCACGGAGATGCTGGCGGGTGCGGTTGTGGCCGGTTCCTTGGCCTGGCCGCCGCCGCATCCGGCCGTCCCGAGGAGGACGGTCGCGCACAGCAGCAGCCGTAGTCGCACCCGCTCAGCGTCTCACGAACGTGCGAGCCTTCTCAGTGGTCGGGATGCTCAGGGGTCGGGATGCTCAGGGGTCGGGATGCTCAGTGGTCAGGAGGCTCAGTGGCTGGGGACGAAGACGATCGCGTCGCCGACCGCGCGCTCGGCGCCGCCGGTACCGCTCGGGTGGTTGACCAGGGTGCCGTCCTGCAGCGCCATCGCGGTCGACCCGCCGCCGTCCAGGTTGATCGAGTTCCGCAACCCCAGCGACTGCGCGACCGCGGCCGTCTCGTCCATCGTCGTCCCGACACTCGTGGTCTGCCGCCCGTCGAGCGTCGCGAGCACGATCTTTCCGTCCGGCGTCGTGCCCGCGATCGTCCGCGGGTTCCGGTCGAAGAAGCTACCGGACCCGTCCGGTACGACGATCTCGCCGGTGGCCGTCAGCCGGTAGCGACCGGTCACGCCGTACAGGCCGCTGCGCAGCGGGACCTTGTCGCCGTCCTCGTTCGACAGCTTGAGGTCGCGGTCGAGGCATCCGCGCGACGCCACGTTCAGCAGCGCGACGGTGTCCTGTCCGGTCGCCTGCAGCGACGTCTGGCCGGCCTTCAGACTCGTGCCCCGCGTCGTCGCCGTGCTGACCACGCATCCACGCCGGTCGAGTACGACCTCGACGCCCGCGCCGGCCGGAGTCGCCGCGGCGAACTCGGGCGTGAACAGTACGACGTCACCCGGGGACGCGCAGGTGGTCTGGTCCGGCAGGCTCGCGCAGTCGGCCGGGATCACCGGCCGGTGGTTCACGAACTCGAGCGGCAGCGTAGCGAGCGTCGCGCGGTTCCGCACCTCGCCCGACCACTGCAGGTGCCCGGCGACCATCTTGTTGCTCTTGGCATCGATCAGCAGGTTGGCCTCGGCCGGGTCGGTCAGCGGCTCGCTCAGCAGCTTGCCGTCGGAGATGCCGAGGCCGACCGGGTCGCCCGGGTACAGCGGATCAGCGGTGAAGGTGAAGAACGACGCGTTGACGCCGGCCACCGCGCCCGCAGACCGGACCAGGTCCGAGGTCTTCTCGACCCTCGCCAGGTCCGGCCCGTACGTCGCCTGCAGGTGGCCCTTCGCCTTCAAGGGATCGATCGTCAGCACGCTGACGACCCACGGTCCCCGGGTCGTCGTGTTGATCTGGTCGGCGGGCGCTGGTTCGGTCCCGCGCACGATCCGGGTCAGCGTCACGCCAGGCGCCAGTTCCTGGCTGCTGCGGGTCTCGGCCAGATCAGGGTCGCCGAGCGGCAGTCCACTGCCGGCGGCGGTCGCGTTGAGGGGGAGTGCGACGCCGATCGTGGCGGCCGCCGCGACCACGGTCGCCAGCGCACCACGCACAGTTCGAGGGGAAAGAGTCATGGTCACCATCCTGTTCGTCGGTGGTGGAATCTTTCCTCTCAAGGCGCTGTCTCGTCAGCATCTGACAGGTTAACGGTTTCGTCACCTGTCCGAGGGCTGAGCGGGGCCGGGGCGGCGGATGCGTTGTCATCTACGATCCGCACGTGCCAACGTCCTCGAGTGCCTGACCGCCATGTCCGCTGTCGTCGGTGCCTTCGTCGCCTTGGTGTCTGTTGCGGTACTGGGGTACGTCGTCGGACTGATCGGCGTACTGCGGGCGCAGGACGAGTTGGTTTTGTCGCGGATGGCGTTCTTCGTGGCTACGCCGGCGCTGTTGTTCACGACGGTGGCGCGGGCGGACCTGCACGCGATCTTCTCGGTCGTCCTGCTGACCAATGTGGCCAGTCTGTTCGTGGTGCAGTTGGTGTTTCTGCTGGTCGCTGCGGTGATCTGGCGGCGGACGAGATCTCAGGCGACGATCGGTGTCCTCGCGTCGTCGTACGTGAACGCGGGCAACCTCGGCGTACCGGTGGCGGCGTACGTGCTGGGGGACGGGGCGTTGGTTGCGCCGATCGTGTTGTTCCAGTTGCTGGTGATGGCTCCGGTGGCGTTCGCCGTACTGGACGGTGATCGGCAGGGGTCCGGGCGGCGGGTGTCGTTGCGGGCCGTGGTGACGCGGCCGTTGCGGAATCCGTTGACCGTGGCGTCGCTGCTCGGGCTGCTGGTGGCTGCGCTCGGTGTGCAGCTGCCTTCGTTGCTGATGCGGCCGATCGACCTCGTGGCGGCTGCTGCCGTGCCGGTTGCGTTGGTGGCGTACGGGCTGAGCTTGAGTGGCGGCACCAAGGACTCGATCAGCTTGCGGCGGGACGTCGTACTCGCCGTCGTGCTCAAGACGGTCCTGCAACCGATCGCCGCGTATGTCTTCGGACGGTGGGTGCTCGATCTGCACGGCATCGCACTCCTCGCGCCGACCCTGCTGGCCGCACTACCGACTGCCCAGAACGTCTACGTGTACGCCGTTCACTACCGCAGCAGCCGGACTCTCGCGCGGAGTGCCGTGCTGATGAGCACGCTGCTGTCGATTCCGATCATGATCGCGATCGCCGGATTGCTCAGCTGACCGGTCACTTCATCGCGTTGAAGGCTTCCTCGGCGACCGGCGCTACTGCGTCGACGGCCACGCCGTCGTTGCCCGACTGGGCAATCACGGTCAGCGTGTTGGAGCCGCGGTAGCACTGGGTCGGCAGGTTGCCGGCCGACTCGACGCAGGTGGCGCGGCCGACTCGCTTGATCTGGTCGGGGGTGGCACCGGAGTCGGCGAGGGTCTTGTCGATGTCGACCTTGCCGCGCAGGGCGATCACCACGAACATCCGATTGCCGTCGAGGTTCCCGTACGCCTCGACCGTTGCCTGCTTCCCGTCGTTGATGCGGCTCAGCGCCTCGCGGGTCTGGTCCAGTTGGAGCTGTCCGCGGATTTCCTGATCCGTGATCCGGTCAAGACCCGCGAGCTTGGCCGGCGGGGTGATCCCGCGCGCTGTGTTCAGCCTGTTGAGCGGCCCGAAGCCCCAGATGTAGCCCAGCAGCGCCAGCACCAGCAGCACGACCAGGATCCCGCCCACAGTCATCCAGGGACCCCGGCGAATCCGCCGCCACCACTTCTTCTTCGCGACCTTCTCCCCAGCCGCGACCTTCTCTCCAGCCCCAGCCTTCGCAGGCGCATCACCCTTCTCGCCCGTCGCAGCCTTCTCACTCGCAGCAGCCGTCTCCGCATCGGCCTTCGTGGGCTTCGGGTCCTCGACCTTGGCCAGTTCTGCGGTGTCCGCCATGTCGGCGGCCGTGGTGGTAGAAGCCTTGGACGTGGGGTCCGGGGTGGTGGGGTCGCTCATACAGGCTCCTCAGGACTGGCAGGACGCACGGTTCGGCCCGATGGTGTCATATCGGGACAACCCGATTCCGCAGCGTAGTCGTTGACTGCAAACGAATGGTGCCCGCCTCCCCGACGGGAGACGGGCACCATCCAAGTACAACTCAGAGCGTCGCGACCACGCTGACCGAGTCGGATTCGTCCGCATGCCAGACAATCTCACCGGTGATCCGGCCCGCGGCCCGCAGGTCGGGCTCCGCCCGCTCCGCCAGCGTGAGCCGGGCGGCCGGGCCGCTGACCTCGACCTTGCTGACCTCGGTCTTCATCGAGACCTGCGCAGCGGACTTCGCCCCACGGATGCCCGCAAGCACCTCGGAGACCGCATCCAGCACCTCGGGCTCCTGCGCGGCGACCGTCAGGTCGGCGTCAGGCTCCGGCCAGCGGGTCAGGTGGATCGAACCCTCCTGCCACCACGACCACACCTCTTCGGTCGCGAACGGCAGGTACGGCGCGAGCAGCCGCAACTGGACCGACAACGCGACTGCCAGCGCTGCCTTCGCCGAGGCTGCGCCGGCGTCACCCTGACCGCCGTACGCGCGCTCCTTCACCAGCTCGACGTAGTCGTCGCAGAACGTCCAGAAGAACCGTTCGGTGACCTCGAGTGCACCGGTGTAGTCGTACCGCTCGAAGGCGGCGGTCGCGTCGGTGACAACCGATCGCAGCTGCTGCAGCATCGCCAGATCGACCGGCTCGGTGACCGCCGCCGGGTCCACCGTCGACGCGCCGAAGCTGAGCACGAACTTCGACGCGTTCAGGACCTTGATCGCCAGCCGGCGGCCGACCTTCATCTGCGACTCGTCGAACGGCGAGTCCAGCCCCGGTCGTGCCATCGCGGCCCGCCACCGGACCGCGTCCGAGCCGAACTTGTTCAGAATCTCGGACGGGACGACCGCGTTGCCCTTGGACTTGGACATCTTCTTGCGGTCCGGGTCGACGACGAAGCCTGAGATCATCGAGCGCGCCCATGGGAGCGTGCCGTTCTCGAAATGCGCCCTGACGATGCGGGAGAACAGCCAGGTCCGGATGATCTCGTGGGCGTGTGTGTTCAGGTCCATCGGGAACGTCCGGGCGAACAGGTCGTCGTCCCGCTCCCAGCCACAGACGATATGCGGGCTCAGCGACGAGGTGGCCCAGGTGTCCATCACGTCAGGATCGGCCTCGAACCCGCCCGGCTTGCCGCGCTGGCTCTCGTCGTACCCCCGCGGAGCCTGCGAGGTCGGGTCGATCGGCAGCTCGGCCTCGCTCGGCATCAGCGGGTGGTCGTAGTCCGGCTCGCCGTCGGCGTCGATCGGATACCAGACCGGGAACGGGACGCCGAAGAAGCGCTGGCGGGAGATCAGCCAGTCGCCGTTCAGTCCCTCGACCCAGTTGAGGTACCGGTGCCGCATGTGCTCCGGGACCCAGGCGAGCTCGTTGCCGCGCTCGATGAACTCCTGCTTCAGGTCGGCGTCCCGGCCGCCGTTGCGGATGTACCACTGCCGGGTCGAGACGATCTCGAGCGGCTTGTCGCCCTTCTCGAAGAAGTTCGCCATCCGCTGGGTCGGCTTCGGCTCGCCGTCCAGGTCGCCGCTCTCGCGCAGCTTCGCGACGATCAGCTCGCGAGCGCTGAAGACGGTCTTGCCGGCCAACTCGGCGTACAGCTCCGAACCCTCCAGCCACGGCGGCGTGTCACGCAGCAGACGGCCGTCACGGCCGATGACCGTGCGGACCGGCAGCTGCAGCTCGCGCCACCAGAGGATGTCGGTCTGGTCACCGAAGGTGCAGCACATCGCGATTCCGGCGCCCTTGTCCATCTCGGCGGCCTCGTGCGCGAGGACCGGGACCTCGACCCCGAACAGCGGGGTCTTCACGGTGGTCCCGAACAGGTGCTTGTAGCGCTCGTCGGAGGGGTGGGCGATCAGCGCGACACAGGCCGGGATCAGCTCGGGCCGGGTGGTCTCGATGTAGATCGGGCCGTCCGCGCCGTGGAACGCGATCCGGTGATAGGCACCGGCGTACTCCCGGGCCTCGAGCTCGGCCTGGGCGACCGCGGTCTGGAACGTGACGTCCCACATCGTCGGCGCCTCGGCCAGGTAGGCCTCGCCACGGGCGAAGTTGCGCAGGAAGGCACGCTGCGACGTACGGCGGCTGTCCTCGGAAATCGTGGTGTAGAGGTACGACCAGTCGACGCTGAGGCCGACCTGCCGCCACATCGCCTCGAACGCCTGCTCGTCGATGTGGGTGAGCCCACCGCACAGTTCGACGAAGTTCTGCCGGCTGATCGAGACCTGCTTCTTCGGGTCAGGCTTCGCCGGCGGCGTGAACTCCGGGTCGAAGGGCAGGGTCGGGTCGCAGCGGACGCCGTAGTAGTTCTGGACTCGGCGCTCGGTGGGCAGGCCGTTGTCGTCCCAGCCGATCGGGTAGAAGACCTTCTTGCCGCGCATCCGCTGGAAGCGGGCGACCAGATCGGTATGGGTGTAGCTGAAGATGTGCCCGACGTGTAGGGACCCCGAGACCGTCGGCGGGGGCGTGTCGATGGAGAACACATCGGCTCGCTCGGCGGTGCGGTCGAAGGCGTAGGTCTGCTGCTCCTTCCATACGGCAGCCCACTTCTCCTCGAGTCCTTCGAGGCTGGGCTTGTCTGGAACGCGGGACGTCTGGCTCATGCGCACAATCGTAGTGGTTGTCAAGGGGTGCTCCGACCGCTTTATCCACAGGGCTCACTAGACTCGGTCTCCTGATGAGCGACCTCACCTACGCCGATGTGTCGGCACGACTCCAGCAGCGCTGGCCGGAGCACAAGATCGAGCCCACGCTGGACCGGGTCCAGCGGCTCGTCGAGCTGCTCGGCGACCCGCAGAAGTCCTACCCCGTCGTGCACCTGACCGGGACCAACGGCAAGACCTCCACCGCGCGGATGATCGACACCCTGCTCCGCGAGGCGGGGCTGCGGACCGGCCGGTTCACCAGTCCGCACCTGGAGTCCGTCCGGGAGCGCATCACGCTGGACGGCGAGCCGATCAGCGAGGAGCGCTTCACCGAGGCGTACGCCGAGATCGCGCCGTACCTGGACGTGGTCGACGCCGAGCAGGAGCACCCGCTGTCGTTCTTCGAGGTGATGACCGCGATGGCGTTCGCGGTGTTCGCCGACGCCCCGGTCGACGTGGCCGTGATCGAGGTCGGCCTGGGCGGCACCTGGGACTCGACCAACGTCGCCGACGGGACCGTCTCGGTGATCACCCCGGTCGCGGTCGACCACGCGCACATCCTCGGCGCGGATCCGGTCACCATCGCCCGGGACAAGGCGGGCATCATCAAGCCCGGCGGTACGACGGTGATGTCGCAGCAGAGCCTGGAGGTCTTCGAGGTGCTGCTGACCAAGGCCGCCGAGGTCGGTTCGCAGGTCGCCCGGGAGGGGATCGAGTTCGGCCTCACCAGCCGTTCGCTCGCGGTCGGCGGGCAGGTGATCTCGATCAAGGGACTCGGCGGTGAGTACGAGGAGATCTTCGTCCCGCTGCACGGTGAGTACCAGGCGCACAACGCGGCCACGGCGGTCGCTGCCGTCGAGGCGCTGCTCGGCGCCGGGCCGGAGCACGAGGACCGCGTCACCACCGAACTGCTGCAGGCCGGCTTCGCACAGGTCACCAGCCCGGGCCGGATGGAGGTCGTCCGGACCAGCCCGACGATCATCGTCGACGCCGCGCACAACCCGCACGGCGCCGAGGCGACCGCGGCCACCGTCTCCGAGGCGTTCGCGTTCCAGCCGCTGATCGGCGTACTGGGCTGCATGAAGGACAAGGACGTGTACGGCCTGCTGGAGGCGTACGAACCGATCATGGAGACGGTCGTGTGCACCCGGAACAGCTTCGTCGAGCGCTCGATGCCGGCCGAGGAACTGGGTGAGTTGGCGATCGAGGTGTTCGGTGAGGACCGGGTGCTGGTCCGGCCGCACCTGATCGACGCGATCGACGACGCGATCCGGCTGGCCGAGGAGAACGCGATCGCCATGGGGACCGGCGGCGTACTGATCACCGGGTCTGTCATCACCGCGGGCGAGGCGCGCACTCTGCTGGTCCGCAAGCCGAAGCAGGCCGACCAATGAGGTCCCTCGCCTCGATCGTGCTCGGGTTCGAGTCGCTGGTGCTGGCGCTGGCCACGCCGGTGATGATCTCCGTCGCCGACGTCCGGCCCGCGGTGGCCCTGTCCGTCTGTCTGGGGCTGGCCGTCCTCGCGATCGTCGCGGCCGGGCTGCTGCGCCACCAGGTGGGCTACATCCTCGGCTCGGTGGTCCAGGTCGGCGCAATCGGCCTCGGCTTCGTCGTACCGGTGATGTTCGTGCTCGGACTGGCGTTCGCGGGCTTCTGGGTGGCGGCGTTCGTGCTCGGCCGCCGGATCGACGAAGCGAAAGCCCAGCAGGCGCAGCAGGGGTAAAACGGCTAGGCTCAGCGGCCCGAACTACTTCGAGAGAGAGTTGACAGATGTCGCAGCGCACCCTGGTCCTGCTGAAGCCCGACACGGTTCGCCGTGGCCTGGTGGGCGAGATCCTCGGCCGGTTCGAGGCCAAGGGGCTCCGGATCGTCGCGATGGACCAGCGCACGATCGACGGCGAGCAGGCGGACCAGCACTACGCCGAGCACGTCGAGCGCGACTTCTACCCGCCCCTGCGGGACTTCGTCACCAGCGGCCCGCTGGTCGCCCTGGTCCTCGAGGGTGACGAGGCGGTCGAGGTCGTCCGCCTCCTCAACGGCGCCACCGACGGCCGCAAGGCCGCCCCCGGCACCATCCGCGGCGACTTCTCACTCTCCAACCGCGAGAACCTCGTCCACGGCTCGGACTCGCCCGAATCGGCCGAGCGCGAGATCAAGATCTGGTTCCCCGACCTACCCTGAGTGACACTGGGGGCAGGGGCGGAGGCCGCTGCCGACTGCTTGTGCAGGAATGGATACGATACGTGCCTGGGCGGACGGAACGTGTCGGTCCATGGGGTGAGCGCGGGCGGCGTTTAGCCTGATCGGGGACCGAGTGGGAGGTGCCGCGGTGGCGAACAGCATGCTCGGCCGCGACATGGCGGTCGATTTGGGTACGGCGAACACTCTGGTCTACGTCCGCGGACGCGGCGTGGTGCTGAACGAGCCATCGGTGGTGGCGACGCGGACCGACGAACCGCGCGAGGCGGTCGCGTTCGGGCACGAGGCGAAGAAGATGATCGGCCGGACCCCCGGCAACATCACCGCGATCCGGCCGCTCAAGGACGGCGTCATCGCCGACTTCGACGCCGCCGAACAGATGCTGCGGTACTTCATCCAGCGCGTGCACCGGCGCCGGTACTTCGCGAAGCCGCGGATCGTGGTCTGCGTGCCGTCCGGGATCACCGCGGTCGAGCAGCGCGCGGTCCGCGACGCCGGGTACATGGCCGGAGCCCGCAAGGTCTACATCATCGAGGAGCCGATGGCGGCCGCGCTCGGCTCCAACCTCGAGGTCCGCGACGCCACCGGCAACATGGTCGTCGACATCGGCGGCGGTACGACGGAGGTCGCGGTCATCTCGTTCGGCGGCATCGTCACCAGCCAGTCGATCCGGGTCGCCGGCGACGCGATCGACAAGGCGGTCGTGAACTACTGCAAGAAGGAGTACTCGCTGCTGCTCGGCGAGGCCACCTCCGAGCAGATCAAGATGACGATCGGATCGGCGTTCCCGACCACGGACGGTCCGGACAGCGAGATCCGCGGCCGGGACATGGTCTCCGGCCTGCCGCGGACCGTGAAGGTCTCGTCCTCGAACATCCGGCAGGCGATCGAGGAGCCGATCACCGCGATCGTCGACGCGGTCAAGGCCACCCTGGACAAGACCCCGCCGGAGCTGGCCGGCGACATCGTCGACCGCGGCATCGTGCTGACCGGCGGCGGTGCGCTGCTGAAGGGGATGGACGAGCGGCTGCGGCACGAGACCGGCATCCCGATCCACGTCGCCGAGAACCCACTGGACGCCGTCGTGCTCGGCGCCGGCAAGTGCGTCGACAACATCGAGACCCTGAACCGCATCCTGGTCACCGACAACCGGCGCTGACGCCCGAGGGACGCTGACCCATGCTCAAAGACCTCGGCACCCCCGCCAGGGGCCTGGTTCGTTCGGCCGGTATGCCGCGGGAGATCCGCCGGCGCCGGACCGTACTGGTCCTGGTCATCCTGGCCTGCTTCACGCTGATGGTGCTCGATGCCCGGCGCTCGGCCGGTTCCCCGGTGGAGCCGTTGCGGGAGGCCGCGGCAGGCGTGTTCGGTCCGCTCGAGTCGACCGCCAGCTCGGCCCGGCAGCCTGTGGACAACCTCCGCGACCGGTTCGCCGAAATGGATAGGTTGAGGGACGAGAACGAAAAACTGAAGAAGGACAACGAGTCGCTCACCCGGGACCTGAACTCCTCCGACTACGCCCGCAACCGGGCCGCCGAGCTGGACAAACTGCTCAAGCTCGCGCCCGCGTTCACCATGACACCTGCCCGGGTGATCGGGATCGGCAGCGCCCAGAGCTTCAACCACACGGTCACGATCGACGCCGGTACGGCGGATGGCGTGCACGTCGACATGACCGTGCTGAACGGGAACGGTCTGGTCGGAAGGGTGGTGCGGACCACCCAGGCGACCGCGACCGTGCTGCTGATCGGCGACCGGAAGTCGACCGTGGGCGGCCGGCTGAACGCCTCGATGGCGCTCGGCTTCGTCTCCGGCCGCGGCGACGTCGCGGGCCTGCTCGACTACCACCTCGTCGACCTGAAGGCGCGGCCCAAGGCGGGGGACAAGATCGTCACCTGGGGCTCCAGCGACAACGCGCCGTACGTGCCGGGGGTGCCGATCGGCATCGTCACCTCGGTGACGGAGACCGAGGGCGCCCTCGGGTCCACCGCGACGATCAGGCCGTACGTCGATCCGACCCGGATCGACACGGTCGGCGTGGTGACCGGACCACCGGCCCGGCCGCCGCGCGCCCAGCTCAAACCAACGCCTTCGCCGAAGGTGTCGACCACAGAGGGAAGGTGAACTGACGTGATCGCACTGCGCATCGGGTTGGCCGCCCTGTTCCTGATGGTGGCCGTCACCGTGCAGACCTCTGTGCTGACGAACATCGCGGTCGCCGGCGTGACCTGCGACCTCGTGCTGATCGTGGTGATCGCGCTCGCTCTGTCCCGCGGGCCGGAGTGGGGAGCGATCGCCGGGTTCGCCGGTGGTCTGCTGCTCGACGTCGTACCTCCCGCTGATCACACCGCCGGGCGGTGGGCGCTGGCGCTCGCGATCGCCGGGTACCTGGCCGGTCTGATCCGTCGCGAGACGTCGACCGGCCCGGTCGGTCCGCTGGGGGTCGCGCTGACCGTGGTGCTGGGCACTGCCGTGTCGCTGTTCATCTACTGTGCAACCGGCTCGCTGCTGCACGATCCGTCGGTCGACTGGGGCGAGTTCGGTGTCCGCCTCGGCATCGCCGCCGGGTACGACGTCGTCGGCGCGATCGTCGTCATCCCCCTGGTCATGTGGATCCTGGGCCGCGTGCTCCCCGCCCGCGAGCGCCGCCGGGTTCTGCCATGAGCTTCGACGGCTTCGAGGCACCGCTGAAGGCCCGGTTGCGGTTGTTCGTGATCGGCGTGCTGGTCTTCTCCTTGCTGTGCACGTTGTTCGCCCGGCTCTGGTACATGCAGGTGATGTCCAACGACGACTACACCCAGGCCGCCACGCAGAACCACACCCGTCAGGTCCTGGTGCCGGCGCCGCGCGGCACGATCGTGGACGCCGCCGGCCGCACTCTGGTCGGCAACCGCGTCTCGCTGGTGATCACGGTCGACCGGTCGGTGCTGGCGAAGCTGCCGGACAGCCAGCAGAACGCGGTGCTCGCCCGCCTGGCGAAGGTGCTCCGCCAGAAGCCGAAGGACCTCAAGGCGCGCACGATGCTCTGCGGTGAGCCTGGCGCGTCGAAACCACCCGCCTGCTGGAACGGCACGCCGTACCAGCCGATCCCGGTGGCGAAGGACGTCAGCGAGCAGGTCGCGATCGAGGTGATGGAGCGCCGCGAGGACTTCCCCGGCGTCGCCGCCGAGTCGCAGACCCTGCGCGCCTACCCCGAGCCGTACAAGGTGAACGCGGCCCACCTCCTCGGTTACCTGTCGCCGATCACCACCGAGGAGCTGGAGGCTCTGGACAAGGCCGGTCAGGACTCGGTCCCGCACCGGTCGGACCTCGTCGGCCGGGCCGGCGTCGAGCGCACCTACGACAATCTCCTGCGCGGCACCCCTGGCGTCAAGGACGTCATCGTCGACGCGGTCGGGTACACGACCGGCATCCAGAAGCAGACCGCGCCGGTCCCGGGCGCCACGCTGGTGACCAGCATCGACGCGCGGATCCAGGCCTCTGTCGAGACCCAGCTCAAGAGCGCGATCATGACCGCGCGCAAGCAGACCGACCCGGTCACCAAGCGCAAGTACGTCGCCGACTCCGGTGCCGCGGTCGTGCTGGACACCAAGACCGGCCGGGTCGTCGCGATGGCCAGCTACCCGACCTACGACCCGGGTGTCTGGGTCGGCGGCATCACCCAGCGCGAGCTGGACGCGCTGTACTCGACGAAGTCCGGCACCCCGCTGGTCTCCCGCGCCCTGCAGGGTCAGCTCGCACCGGGGTCGACGTTCAAGCCGATCACCACCGCCGCCGCGATGGGCGCCGGGTACAGCCCGAAGACCCGGCTCGACTGCTCCTCGTACTTCGAGGTCGGCAACCGCCGGTTCAAGAACTACGAGTCCGCGTCGTACGGGATGATCGGCTTCGACCAGGCGCTGGCGCTGTCCTGCGACACGTTCTTCTACCGGATCGCCTATGCGCTCTGGCAGAAGGAGGGCGGCAACTCCACCGACGTGAACACCCACGACCCGCTGGTGGAGATGGCGAAGAAGTTCGGCCTCGGTACGCCGACCGGCGTCGACCTGCCCGGTGAGGTCAGCGGCCGGATCGCCGACCGCAAGTGGAAGAAGGAGTACTACGACTCGCAGAAGGACTACTACTGCAAGCTGGCGCAGAACCCGCCGGCCGGGACGTCGGCGTTCCTGAAGCAGTTCTCCCGCGAGTTCTGCGTCGATGGCTACAAGTACCGTGCCGGTGACGCGGTGAACTTCGCCATCGGCCAGGGCGACACCACCCTCACGCCACTGCAGCTGGCCTCGGTCTACGCGGCGCTGTCCAACGGCGGCACGCTGTACGAGCCGCGGGTGGTGCAGTCGTGGATCGGTGCGAACGGCAAGAAGCACGAGATCAAGCCCACGGTGAAGGCGAAGCTGCCGGTGCCGTCGTCGACCCTGCGCTACATCGACAAGGCCCTCCAGGAGACGGTCAAGTCCGGTACGGCGGCCTGGAAGTTCAACGGGTTCCCGGTCGACCAGATCCCGGTCCGGGCCAAGACCGGTACGGCTGAGGTCTACGGCAAGCAGACGACCTCGTGGCTCGCGTCGTACACGGATCGGTATGCCGTGGTGATGATGCTGAGCCAGGCCGGTACGGGTTCGGGCGCCGGTGGTGACGCGGTCCGCAAGATCTACGAGACCGTCTACAACATCAAGCCGGCCCCGCCGGCCGGCCAGCAGACCCCGGGTCAGTGAGGGCCTCGACATGGCACTGCTGAGCCCGATCCGGACCCGGCCGCGGATGGACCGCCGGTCGACGGTGTGGCAGGTGGACTGGATCCTTGTCCTCGGTGTCGTCGCGCTGTCGGCGATCGGCGCCGTACTGATCTGGTCCGCGACGCACGCCCGTACCTCGCTGACCGACGGCAACCAGTACGCGTTCCTCGCCCGGCATGCGCTGAACTTCGCCATCGGCCTGGTGCTTGCGGTCGGCGCCGCTGTCACCGACCATCGCCGAGTCCGCATCCTCGCCCCGGTCCTGTACGCCGCCTCGATCGTCGGGCTGATCCTGGTCCTGGTGCCCGGGGTCGGCGCGGTGATCAACGGCTCGCGGTCATGGATCCAGCTGCCGTGGATGTCGATCCAGCCGAGCGAGTTCGCCAAGCTCGCGGTGATCGTCGGAATGGCCCTGCTGATCGCGGAGAAGGGCGAGACCGACCACAACGAGACCGCCCGGACCATCGACGTCGCGCAGGCGGTCGCGGTCGCCTGCATACCCGTGATCCTGGTCATGCTGCAGCCCGACCTCGGCACGGTGATGGTGCTGGGGGCGATCGTGTTCGGGATCATCGCGGTGTCCGGCGTACCGAAGCGCTGGATGCTCGGGCTGATCACCGCGGGCGTCGTGGTGGCCTCGGTGGCGATCAAGCTGCAGGTGCTGAAGGACTACCAGCTGGCCCGGTTCGTCGCGTTCGCGGACCCGTCGCAGGATCCGCAGGGCATCGGCTACAACGTCAACCAGGCCCGGATCGCGATCGGCAACGGCGGGGTCTTCGGCCAAGGGCTGTTCCACGGCAGCCAGACCCAGAACGCGTTCGTGCCCGAGCAGCACACCGACTTCGTCTTCACCGTGGCGGGGGAGGAGCTCGGCCTGATCGGGGCCGGTGCGATCATCGCGCTGTTCGCGCTGGTGCTGTTCCGCGGGCTGCGGATCGCGATCAACGCGCGGGACGCGTTCGGCCGGCTGGTGGCGACCGGCATCGTCTGCTGGTTCGCGTTCCAGGCGTTCGAGAACATCGGGATGACGCTCGGGATCATGCCGGTCACGGGTCTGCCGCTGCCGTTCGTCTCCTACGGCGGATCGTCGATGTTCGCCGGCCTGCTCGCGGTCGGGCTGCTGGAGAACATCCACCTCCGCTCGCACCGGTTCTGATCGACCCGCCCAGACACGACCCGCCCAGACACGACCTGACACGGCACCGACCGGGCTGACGCGTCAGGTACGCTGCTGCCTGCTCGGCCACCGGTGGGCGCGCTCGGCCCACGGTTCTGACAGGGTTTGGAAGGTCCATGACCAGGTTCGTGTCGCTCCCGCTTGCCCTCGCCGCTGCCCTCAGCCTGTCGCTCACCGCCTGCGGTGGAGACGACAAGAAGAACGCAGCAGCATCCTCGACTCCCGCCGGGACCACACCGGCACCGAGCGTGACTCCCTCGGCACCGAGTGGGAAACCGACCGGTCCGGTCACCCGCTCGTCCGCCGAGCTGACCCGGGCCCTGCTCGCGCTGAGCGACCTGCCGACCGGGTTCTCGCAGGAGAAGGAAGACCCCGAGGACACCTCGAAGCCGTTCTCGTCGCCGACGAGCAAGTGCAAGACGCTGGTGAAGTACCTCAACGCCACCAAGGCGCCTGGTGCGAAGACGAGCGTCACCCGCTCGTTCTCCGGCGGCCAGGAGGGTCCGTACATCGACTTCGGCCTGGACTCGATGGGTACGGCGGCGAAGGTCGCGGACCTGCGCGAGACCTACGAGGACGCGGTCTCGTCCTGCTCGAAGGTCTCGCTCAAGGTCGAGGGCGAGAGCAGCACGTCGATGAAGGTCGAGGAGATCTCCGCGCCGAAGGCCGGCACCGGCCCGTTCGCATTCCGCCTGACCGGCACGAGCGGCCCGAAGCGCGGCTTGGAGTACACGGCCGCGATCACCGGCGTGAAGGACGTCATCGTCTCGGTCGGCGTGCTGGCCGGACAGGGCTTGGAGTTCGAGGCCGCCACCGAAGCCGCCGTCACCAAAGCCCAGCAGGTCCTCAAAGCCAGCTGACCTGAGAGGCCGGCTGGCCGAGAGGCCGGCTGACCCGGAGAGGTCGACTGGCCGAGAGGCCGGCTGACCCGGAGAGGCCGGCTGGCCCGATGGCCGGCGGACCTGGATGCCGGCCGACTTGCAGGACCGGACGGCGCACTCAGCCGAAGGTCCAGGTCGGGTGGGCGGCCTCGAGGACGGACCGATGGCCTGACCACCTCGCCGAAGCGAGCGGAGTGACGTCGAGCAGCGTCGGGCGACCGGATTCGAGCCGGTAGCCCCACGTGAACGCGGCGACCGGGGCGACGGTGCGCGAGTGGATCACGTCGGGCACGACAACGAGGAAGGTGTCGGCGCGCCACGTGCCGTCCGGGTGGTCCGGATTGGCCGGGGCATCGAAGAACGTCGGCAGGTAGCCGTAGGCGTAGAACGGATCGGCCGGGTTGAGGTTCGGGGCGCGGTCGACCGAGATGTCGCCGTCGAAGTCCCGGGTGATCAGCTGGATCCAGCCCATGATCGCTTTGATGCCGGAGCCGTGGTACCGCAGACTCGCCGTACACAAAGGAAAGCCGCGGAACGCCTCGGCATTCAGGTCCGGCACGACGAGTTGATGGCCCGACGCCCACGGGTCGTCGTTGGGCACGATGCGGACCGAGATCAGGCCGCGGTGACCCCGGACGTCGAACGGGATGGACAGCTCTCGGCGCATGGTGTTCCCCTCTTGAGGCTTCAAGCAATTCTCCAACAAGCGCTGGGTTTCCGGTGGAGTTCACTACCCGGCGGGCGAAGGCTTGTGCGCGGGCGGTGAGGGGAGCAAGGTGAATCCAGAACAGAGACTTGGGGGCCGACTGTTCGGTGGGGGAAGGCGGGACAGACCGCCTTCGATCGGAGGGCGGGCTGGGGGAAGACCTTCTCGGTCCGGGATCGTGTGCGGTCCCGACCTGCTCGTGCGCCCCCGTTGGAAGGGGGAGAGATGCCGAGGAAGGCCAACGGTCGAGCGGGTAAGCACCGCGACGACGACTACCGGATGCCGGGCGAGGCAGCAGCCGGTCAGGGTGCCAACGGCCAGCCGGCGAGCGGAATGCCGATGACGGGTATGGACTCTGCGCCGGGTTCGGCGGGAGCCGGAGGCATGGGCAGTGGCGGATCGGCGGGCGGTGCCGGTATGAGCGGTGGCGGCCAGGCCGGTGGAGTGGGCATGAGCGGTGGCACCGGTGCACCCGGTGGCGCGGGCATGAGTGGTGGCGGTTCAGCCGGTGGTGCCGGTATGAGCGGCACGGACGGGCGGACCGAATCCCCGACTCGACGGCAGTGCGGTGTGATGGACGTGCACCGGCGGCTGCTGTCGACCTCACCCGAGTACGCCGCCGCCCGGTCGGCGATCGAGAACGCGACGTCGCTGTACGTCGCCGGTCCGCAGCGGTTCACCGGTATAGCGCGGATCCCGTGCGTGGTGCACGTGGTCTGGAACACCGCCGCGCAGAACATTTCGCAAGCCCAGGTCGACAGCCAGATCGACGTACTGAACCGGGACTTCCGGGCGACGAACTCCGACATCGGCATCGTTCCGGCCGCGTTCACCGGCCTGATCGCGGACTCCCGGATCGAGTTCTACCTCGCCACCGTGGACCCGAACGGCAACCCGACCACCGGTGTCACCCGGACCCAGACGAGTACGGCGTCCTTCGGCACCGACGACAAGGTGAAGAAGTCGTCGACCGGCGGCATCGACCCGTGGCCGACGGACCGGTACCTGAACATCTGGGTCTGCCAGCTCGGCGGCGGCCTGCTCGGGTACGCCCAGTTCCCGGGCGGCCCGGCGAACACCGACGGCGTGGTCATCCTGCACAGCGGGTTCGGCACCAACGGTACGGCGGCCGCACCGTTCGATCTGGGCCGGACCACGACCCACGAGGTCGGGCACTACCTGAACCTGTTCCACATCTGGGGCGACGACGGCAGTGGCTGCAGCGGCAGCGACGAGTGCGCCGACACCCCGAACGCGGCCGGCCCGAACTTCGGCGTACCGACGTTCCCGCACGTGACGTGCAGCAACGGTCCGAACGGGGATCTGTTCTACGACTACATGGACTACACCGACGACCGCGGCATGGTCATGTTCACCAACGACCAGGCCACCCGGATGGAAGCCTGCCTCGACACCGTCCGGATGAACCTGCCGGTCTATGCCGGCGCCTCCGGTACGCCGGAACCCGCCGGCTCGGTGGTGTCGTGGGGCGCGAACCGGCTGGACGCGTTCGTGCTCGGCACCGATCTGGCGATGTATCACAAGTGGTGGGACGGATCGTCCTGGGGACCGTCCGTCGCCGGTTACGAATACATGGGTGGTGTCTGCATGAGTGCTCCTGAAGTCGCGTCCTGGAGCCCGGACCGGCTGGACGCGTTCGTCCTCAGTACCGATCACGCGCTGCACCACAAGTGGTGGGACGGCTCGAACTGGGGACCGAGTGTCACCGGTTACGAGTACCTCGGCGGCGTCTGCATGAGCCCGCCGCGGTTGGCGACCTGGGGGCCGAACCGGCTGGATGCCTTCGTCCTCGGCACCGACCGCGCGCTCTACCACAAGTGGTGGGACGGCTCGAACTGGGGACCGAGTGTCACCGATTACGAGTATCTCGGCGGCGTCTGCATGAGCCCGCCCGAAGTCGTTGCCTGGGGCAGCGATCGGCTGGACGTGTTCGTGCTCGGCACCGACAACGCGGTCTACCACAAGTGGTGGGACGGCTCGAACTGGGGACCGTCGGCCACCAGCTACGAGTACCTCGGTGGTGTCTGCGCTTCACCGCCGCGGGTCGTCGCCTGGGGCGAGAACCGCCTGGACATGTTCGTCATCAGCACCGACTCGGCGCTGTACCACAAGTGGTGGGACGGCTCGGCCTGGTCGGGCTGGGAGTACATGGGCGGCGTCTGTATGACGGCCCCGACCGTGGTCTCGTGGGACGCGAACCGGCTGGACGTGTTCGTGCTCGGTACGGACTCCGCGCTATACCACAAGTGGTGGGACGGGTCCGCCTGGGGACCGTCGGTCACCGGCTACGAGTACATGGGCGGCCTGTGCACCGACGAGCCGCGCGTCGTCTCGTGGGCCCCGAACCGGCTCGACGTGTTCGTCACCGGCACCGACAAGCAGCTTTACCACAAGTGGTGGGACGGCTCGAACTGGGGACCGGGCGTCACCAGCTACGAGCCGCTCGGCGGCGTGATCAGCGACTTCCGGGTGACGGTCCCTTCGACCGTGCCCGAGTCGATGCCGCCGTCCGGAACGATGCCAGGGGCAACCATCGAACAGGCGGTGCTGCGCTGACCGGACACAGCAAGGGGCGGTGGACGCACTCGTTCGAGGAGGACCACGACGGGATCAGCGTCTACCGCCGGGACGACTTCGCCTTCCCGCCGGCCCGCGGCCGGCGGGGGGTGGAGTTCCGGCCGGACGGCACGATGGTGGAGTACGCGTTCGGCCGCGGCGACGCGCCCGAGCCCAGACCGGGCGGGCACTGGAGCGCCGACGGACTGATCACCCGCTCCGCCGGCGGGACCGCCCGGATCATCGCGGCCGAGCCCGATCGTCTCGAGATCATCTGGCAGGACTGACATGACCACTGCACCCGTGCGTTATCTCGTCGTACCGACCGTCGATGCCGCCGATGGCGCGCACTCGGCCCGGTTCGGCGACAAGACTCTCCTCTGGGTTCCGGCCGGCCAACGCCTCGGCCGGGCCTCCCGGACCGCACCCGGCCTGCTGCTCGTCACCCAGGTGGGCCGGAGTTTCCAGGACGACTACCCGGACGTCGCGCCGTTGCTCGACCACGGCCGGCACCTGGTGATCTCGTCCGCCGACAGACCGCGCCGCCGCTCCAACAACTGCTGGCGGATCGAACCACTCCGCGCCGGTACGACGGTTGTCGACAATCCGACGCCGGCTGCGGCGAGGGTGGATCCATCGATCGTGGACCTGGTCGCGCAACTGTCACCGGCGTCGTACCAGGACGATCTGACCTGGCTGGCGAGTCTGCCGACGCGGCACTCGCTGAGTACGTCGTTCACCACCGCGGTGGACTTCGCCGCCGCGAAAATGGTTGCCCTCGGCTACGGAGTGACCCGGACCCAGATCACGGTCGGCGCCGGACACTCGCAGAACCTGATCGGCGACCGGCCCGGCACCGGCGGTGGTGGCCTGGTCCTGATCACGGCACACCTCGACTCGATCAACATCGCCGGCGGGCCGGCCGCCACCGCACCCGGTGCGGACGACAACGGGAGTGGTTCCGCGGGCGTGCTCGAACTCGGCCGGTTGCTGTCGACCCGGTCCTGGCGGCACGACGTACGGCTGATCCTGTTCGGCGGTGAGGAGGAGGGGCTGTTCGGCAGCAAGCAGTACGTCGCCGCGCTGCCGCCGGCCGAACGAGCCCGGATCCGGGCCGTCCTCAACATGGACATGATCGCGAGCAAGAACACGGTCGTGCCGACAGTCCTGCTCGAAGGCGCTCCGGTTTCGTCGAGCCAGATCGCGGACCTGGCGACGGCGGCAGCGACGTACACCGGGCTGAAGGTCGAGACGTCGCTCAACCCGTTCGCGAGCGATCATGTGCCGTTCATCGACGCCGGGATCCCGGCGGTGTTGTCGATCGAGGGCGCGGACAGCGCGAACGGCCACATCCACTCGGCGAACGACACGCTCAACTTCCTGAACTGGTCGTTGGCGGCCGAGATCCTCCGCATGAACATCGCCGCCCTGGCCGGTTGGCTCGAACCCGCGACCACGCTCGCCCGGCCAAGACCAGCCGGTTCGGTGGTCTCATGGGGCCCGGGCCGGCTGGACGTCTTCGCGGTCGGCATGGACTCCGCCCTGCACCACAAGGCTTTCGACGGCACCTGGCACGACTTCGAGTCCCTAGGAGGCGTTGTCCTAAACTGACGCCCGTGTGGAGCCCGAACGCGCGTGATCTAGGTGGACTGCCGACGAGGTACGGCGTTGCGACTCGCGAGCGGGCAGTGTTCCGGTCGGAGTCACCCGACGATCTGGACTCCGCGGGCCGGAGCGCGTTGGACTCGGTCGGAGCCGGCTTGGTCCTCGACGTGCGCAGCGACCGCGAGCTGACGAGACCACATCCGCTCGACGGCACCCCGGCGTACCGGCGGATCCCCTGGATCGACCCGGTCGCCGATGAGTCGCGGAATCCGGCCGCTGAGTCGCGGCTCGTCGATGTCTACTCCAACGGCCTGAGTCGCAACTCCGCCCACATCGGCAAGATCTTCCGGGCGGTCGCGGATGCCCCGGCGGACCGACCGGTGGTCGTGCACTGCCAGGCGGGCAAGGATCGCACCGGACAGCTCGCCGCGCTGCTGCTCGAGCTGGTCGGCGTACCTCGCGACGTGATCGCCGAGGACTACGCCATCAGTGAGGTCCTGCTGGGCCTGCAGGACGGTCCTGAGCGGTCGCGGACCAGGCCGGAGACCATTCTCGGATCACTCGACCACCTTGACTCCCGCCTCGGCGGCATCCGTGCGTACCTCTCCGGCCTCGGGTTGAGCCAGCTGCAGATTCACCGCCTGGCGGCGCGCCTCGTGCCGGTCGGCGTGCGCGCCGTGGTGTTCGACTTCGACGGTCTGCTGATGGACACCGAGTCCACGTCGGTGCAGAGCTGGCAGGCCGAATGGGCGCACCACGGGCTCGAGCTGGATCTCGAGGACTTCTGGCCGGGCCACGGTGGCGACACCTCCGAGACCCGGTACGCGCTGCTCGCCGCGGCCGTCGGCGCCGGATTCGACCGGGAGGCCAGTCACGCCCGGAGGATGGCGCATCGCGAGCGGATGCACTCCGAGCTCGACTTCCGGCCGGGGATCCTCGACTGGGTGACGACGGCGCGCGAGTTCGGCCTGCGGGTCGGGATCGCCAGCAGCTCACCGAGCCCGTGGGTGCGCGGTCATCTGGAGCGGGTCGGAGCGATCGACCTCTTCGACCTGATCGTCACCGGAGACGAGGTCAGCACCCACAAGCCCGATCCGGCGATCTACGAGCTGGCCCTGCGGCGCCTCGGCGTACCGGGGGCGGAAGCGATCGCGGTCGAGGACACCGCGCATGGTGTCGCGGCGGCGCAGCTGGCCGGCATGTTCGCGGTCGCCATCCCCAACCCGTACGTCACGCCGGCCGCGGTCTCGGCTGCGGACCTCGTTCTGAGCAGCGCTGACCAACTCCTGCTCAGTGAGCTGCTTCTTTCAGCGGCGTCGAAAGGGTCGACCTCGGTAACCGAGTGACCTAGTCTGCTGACCCTCTGTAATTTCCAACCGGAGGGAACGCAGATGCGGAAGCTTCTTGGTGCTGCCGTGATGTCGGGGGCGGTTGTGGCGGGTCTGATGGCCGGGACGCCGGCCCAAGCATCGACCACTGGGACGCAGGCCTGCGACCTGGTGACCGCGCCGAGCGTCGGCTACAGCGCGCTGATGCTGTACGTCGCCGTCGGCCTGGAGGGTTGTTCGACCAGCGTCACTGAGGTCAGGGTCGAGTTGCAGAAGGGCCCGAGCGCGTCCGGACCGTTCACCACGGTCGCCGAGACGTACGCGTACTCCGGCGGAGGCGCCTGGTTCGACGAGGGCACCGGCTGCGGCTACTACGTCGGTGTCGCCCATTGGCAGGACCAGACCGAGACATCGCCCAACCCGGCGTACTACTGCAACTGAATCCAGCGGCGCCTGGGCTCGGCGACGAGCCCAGGCGTCAGGTCAGGTGCGTCAGCAGCAGCGGATTGATGACCTCCGGGTGGGAGTAGGTCACCAGGTGGGCCGCGTTCTGGATGATTTCGAGGTGCGCGCCGGGGATCTGACCGGCCAGGGGTACGACGGTCTCCGGCGGGATCGAGGTGTCCGACTCGGCGGTGACGAGGAGCACCGGCGCGGTGATGTCCGACAGGCCGGGGACCAGGTTGGTGCTGCCGAGTGCCTCGCAGCAGGCGGCGTACCCCTCGTCAGGACTGTCGAGCAGCATCTGGCGGACCGGAGCAGTCGCGGTGAACTCCGGCAGGAACCAGCGGCTGAGCGTCGCGTCGGCGATCGCCTGGGTGCCTTCGGCACGGACCTGAGCCGCGCGGTCGGCCCACATCTGCTTGTTCTCGGCCGGGTTGGCCGGCGGGCAGATCAGCGCGAAGCGATTGAACCGGTCCGGCGCGTTCTGGGCCAGCCACAGCCCCACCGCGCCGCCGAGTGAGATACCGACGTACGACGCCTGCTCCACGAGGAGCGTGTTGAGCAGCTCGACCACGTCACCGCCGAGGTCGTCGATCGTGTACGGCCCGAGCGGTACGTCGGACCCGCCGTGGCCGCGGTGGTCGAAGGTCACCACCCGGAACCGCTGCGCCAGGACCTCGAGCTGCGGCGCCCACATCGCCTGCGTCGCCCCGAGCGACGATCCCAGCAGGACCACCGGCGCGTCGTCGGGACCCGTCACCTCGTAGTTGAGTCGCATGCCCCCACACTACGGACGCGACCGCACGATGCGACCTTGTGCGCGGGTCGACCACATCGGCGGGTCGTTAGTGGTTGCTCGGTGCTCAAGGTCGTCAGCGGTACAACGCCAGGGCACCGGTGAGTGAGTCGACGGTTTGGCGGGGGCCGAAGAGGGCGAGGCCGAGGTATTCGACGTCGTCGGGCTTGGTGCCGCTGAGCGTGGTGGACATCTGCTCGTAGGTCCGTGCCCGCTGGGCGATCTGGTGCATGTCGTGCACGGTGACGTCGTCCCGCGCGGCCGCCGCGGTCCGGAGGTCGTGCAGTTGCTCGGCGGAGGCCCGCAGTACCGGGATCGGGTAGGCGCACATGCCTGTGTGCGGGTTGCCGGCGGCATCCTCGGTGTCCGGGCCGACCACCTGATCGTGGTGGTGGCCGAGTCCGACGCCGAGCAGGGCAGCGGTGTTCAGGGCGACGCCGATCGGCGCCTCGGCCGCGATGACCACGACCATCTTGTTCGTCAGCACGGCGGCAAACCTAGCTTCGTGTGCGGCTGTTCGCGATCGGTTCCGAACGTCGTTCGGCAGATCTGCGAAACTGCCTGTCATGGACGAACTTGATACGGCGCTCCTGCGGATGCTGCAGAACGATGCCCGCCGGACCAACCGCGACATGGCGGCCGAGCTCGGCATCGCCCCGTCCACCTGCCTGGAGCGGATCCGCGGCCTGCGCGACCGCGGCGTGATCATCGGCTACCACGCCGAGGTCGACCTGAAGGCCATCGACCGCTCCACCCAGGCGATCATCTCGATCAAGCTCCGCCCACAGGCAATGGCCGTCGCCACCGCCTTCCAGGACTACGTGAACCAGTTGCCCGAGACCCTGGCGATGTTCATGGTCTCCGGCGGCTCCGACTTCCTTGCTCACGTCGCCGTCAAGGACACCCAGGCACTGCGTGACCTCGTCCTCGCTCTGGCCAAGCGCCAGGAGATCGCCGACATCCGCAGTTCGGTCGTCTTCGAGCATCACCGCCGTACGACGATCATGCCGCTAGCAGGACACTAGAGCACCGAGAGCGGTAGGAGCTTCTTGCCGGTTGGGCCGACCTGGATTTCGGTGCCCATCTGGGGGCAGACGCCGCAGTCGAAGCAGGGGGTCCAGCGGCAGTCCTCGACCTCGATCGCGCCGTCCTCCTCGAGCGAGTCCTGCCAGTCCTCCCACAGCCAGTCGCGGTCCAGGCCCGAGTCCAGGTGATCCCAGGGCAGGACTTCGGCGTACTCGCGCTCGCGGGTGGTGTACCAGGCGAGGTCGACCGGCTCGCCGGCCAGCGCCTTGTCGGCGGACTCGACCCAGCGGTCGTAGGAGAAGTGCTCGCTCCAACCGTCGAACCGGCCGCCGTCGCGCCAGACCTGCTCGATGATGCGGCCGACCCGGCGGTCGCCGCGGGACAGCAGGCCCTCGATGATGCCGGGCTTGCCGTCGTGGTACCGGAAGCCGATCGCCTTGGCGTAGCCCTTGTCGGAGCGGATCGCGGCGGCGAGCTTGGACAGCCGCGCGTCGGTCTCCTCGGCGCCTAGCTGCGAGGCCCACTGGAACGGCGTGTGCGGCTTTGGCACGAACCCGCCGATCGACACCGTGCACCGGATGTCGCGCCGGCCGGACACCTCGCGCCCGGTCGCGATCACCTTCTTGGCCAGGTCGGCGATCGCCAGCACGTCCTCGTCGGTCTCGGTCGGGAGGCCGCACATGAAGTACAGCTTCACCTGCCTCCAGCCGTGCCCGTACGCCGCTGCCACGGTACGGATCAGGTCCTCCTCGGTGACCATCTTGTTGATCACCTTGCGCATCCGGTCCGACCCGCCTTCCGGGGCGAACGTCAGGCCGCTGCGCCGGCCGTTGCGGGAGAACTCGTTGGCCAGCGTGATGTTGAACGCGTCGACCCTTGTCGAAGGCAACGAAAGCGAGACGTTGCTGCCCTCGTACCGGTCGCCGAGGCCCTTGGCCACGTCGGCGATCTCGCTGTGGTCTGCCGACGAGAGGCTGAGCAGCCCGACCTCCTCGAACCCGGACTGCTTCAGCCCGTTCTCGACCATGTCCCCGATCGTGGTGATGCTGCGCTCACGCACGGGCCGGGTGATCATGCCCGCCTGGCAGAACCGGCAGCCGCGGGTGCAGCCGCGGAAGATCTCCACCGAGTAACGCTCGTGCACGGTCTCGGCCAGCGGGACCAGCGGCTTCTTCGGGTACGGCCAGGCGTCCAGGTCCATCACGGTGTGCTTGGCCGTCCGCCACGGGACGCCCGGACGGTTCGGCGCGACGCGCTTGATCCGGCCGTCGGCGAGGTACTCGACCGTGAAGAACTTCGGGATGTAGACGCCACCGGAGGCGGCCAGGCGCATCAGCACCTCGTCGCGCCCGCCCGGGCTGCCCTCGTCCTTCCACTCCCGGATCACGTCCGAGATCGCCAGCACGATCTCCTCGCCGTCACCGAGTACGGCGGCGTCGATGAAGTCCGCGATCGGCTCCGGGTTGAACGCGGCGTGCCCGCCGGCCAGCACGATCGGGTCCTCGTCGGTCCGGTCCGCGGCGTACAGCGGGATCCCGGCCAGGTCGAGCGCGGTCAGCATGTTGGTGTAGCCGAGCTCGGTGGAGAACGACAGCCCGAACACATCGAAGGCCCGGACCGGGCGGTGGCTGTCCAGAGTGAACTGCGGGATGTCGTTGTCCCGCATCACCTTCTCCATGTCCGGCCAGACGGAGTACGTCCGCTCGGCCAGGATGTGGTCGCGCTCGTTCAGCACCTCGTAGAGGATCTGGACGCCCTGGTTGGGCAGGCCGACCTCGTAGGCGTCCGGGTACATCAGGGCCCACCGGACGCTGACCGAGTCCCAGTCCTTGCTGACCGAGTTCAGCTCGCCTCCGACGTACTGGATCGGCTTCTGCACGCTGGGCAGCAGCGCCTCCAGGCGCGGGAACAGGGATTCGACGCTCATCGAGTACTTCCGGTCGGGGTCAGAGCGCCTACCAGCCTAACGCCGGTGACCGGCTATCCCCGCATCGGAGCGGGACCCGTGCTGGGCCGGATGACGAGCCGGGCCTGGAGGGTCCGGGTACGACGGCCTTTGCGGCCCTGCAGGAAGGGGGAGAGCAGGCGCCACGCCTCCTGGCCGAACTCGGTCTGGGGCATCGCGATCGTGGTCAGGCCGGGGGAGGTGTAGCGGGCGTAGACGATGTCGTCGAAACCGGCCACGGACACCCGGTCAGGGACCGCGAACCCGAGCTCCTGCAGCCGGGCGAGTGCGCCGAGCGCGACCAGGTCGTTGAAGCCGATCAGGCAGGTGGCACCCGTGGCGAGGGCCTCGTCGGCGGCGGCGTGGCCGTCGTCCAGCATGGCGCCGGCAGGGATCCGGAGGAGTTTGGTCCGGCTCCGGATCGACGACTGCAAGGCTGACCAGCGATCGGTCTCCGCCGCGGCCTCGGCGGGACCGGCGAGGTAGCAGAGCCGGGTGTGACCGAGAGCGTCGAGATGACGGCAGAGCGCATCGACCGCCTCCTGACTGTCGACGGTGACCGAGGGGAACAGGCTGCGGGCCGGCTTGCGGTTGACCACCACGATCGGTTCGTCGAGCTCGGCCAGTCCGGCCAGGTCCGGCGTACTCATCCGGGGACCGCAGAGGATGAGGCCGTCGCTCTGGCGGGCGAGCTCGTGCAGGTGGCGGATCTCTTCGCCGGGCTGCTCGTTGGCGTCGGCGACCAGGGTGCGGTAGCCGGCCTTCTCGGCCTCGGCCGAGATGCCCTTGAGGATGGCGGCGAACAGTGGGTTGGCCAGGTCGGGGACCAAGACGCCGACGATGCCGGTCCGGCCGCGGGAGAGGTTCTGCGCGGTCCCGCTCGGGCGGTAGCCCAGCCGGGTGGCGACGTCGCGGACCCGGGTGACGATCTCCGGATCGACGGTGGGGGTGCCGTTCATGACCCTGGACACGGTCGACTTCGAGACGCCCGCAGCCGCCGCGACGCTCAGGATCGTCACCTGCCTGGTCCGGCGCACCCATCCTCCTCATGATCAGGAACCGGTTCCTGAAAACCTACCGCGCCAGCTGGGTATGGGACAGCTCCTGGCCCAGGAATCCTTGCCATGAAAGGTGTTTCATGATCCTCCACCCTTGACTGGGGCCGACGCCGAACCTACGGTCAGGAACCGGTTCCTGACCGCCCGCCCCGGAAGGACATCGAGCATGGAGTTCACGCGTCGACAGGTGTTGCTGACCGGCGGAGCACTCGTCGCCGCCGGCTTGATCGATCCGGCGATCGCGTCCGCCGCCACCGGTCTTCCCGACGAGGACGGCCGCGAGCTCTGGCTGCGCTATCGCAAGGCAGGCCCGTCCCGGCTGCCGGAGTACCGCCGTGCGTTCACTCATGTCGTGGCACCCAGCCACGACGTACTCGACTCGGCGGCAACTGAACTGGTCCAAGGACTTTCGGCCGTCACGGCGCGCGCAGTCCCTCGCCTCGCGGCACCGAAGCACGACGGCGCAGTCGTCATCGGCACGCCCAGCACCTCGGAGTACATCGCCGCGTCCGTCGACCGGGCCGAACTCCGCCGCCTCGGTCCCGAGGGGTACGTCGTTCGCACCCGCGGCAACGCCACCATCGTCGCGAGCGAGGGCGAGCGAGGCGTCCTGTACGGCGCCTTCCACCTCTTGCGACTGCTGCAGACCGAACGCCGCTTCACCCATCTGGACCTCCAGGAACGCCCGGTCAACACACTGCGTCTGGTCAATCACTGGGACAACCTCGACCGCAGTGTGGAACGCGGGTACGCCGGAGAGTCGATCTTCGAATGGGACAAGCTGCCCGAGACCGGGCCGCGGGATCTCGACTACGCACGGATCCTTGCATCGGTCGGACTCAACGGCACCGTGGTCAACAACGTCAACGCGGACCCGGCGTTCCTGTCGACCGAGATGCTGCCGAAGCTGGCCGGACTGGCGGCGGTGCTGCGGTCGTGGGGCGTCAGCCTCTACCTGTCCGCGAACTTCGCCGCCCCGATCGTGCTCGGCGGGCTGGCCACGGCCGATCCGTTCGACGACGGCGTGAAGGCCTGGTGGCGGGACAAGGCTCGTGAGATCTACGACGTGATCCCGGACCTCGGTGGTTTCCTGGTCAAGGCCGACTCTGAGGGGCAGCCCGGTCCGATCACGTACGGCCGGACCCATGCCGACGGCGCCAACCAGCTCGCCGAGGCCGTTCGCCCGTACGGCGGGATCGTGATGTGGCGGGCGTTCATCCACGACTTCGACCCGGTGACATGGGCGAGCAAGTCGTACCTGACGTTCCAGCCGCTCGACGGGCAGTTCGCGGCCAATGTCGTCGTACAGATCAAGAACGGGCCGATCGACTTCCAGGTGCGGGAGCCGGTGCATCCGCTGTTCGGTGCGATGCCACGGACGCGGACGATGGCCGAGTTGCAGATCACGCAGGAGTACACCGGGCAGTCGACGCATCTGTGCTACCTGGTGCCGGAGTGGAAGGAGGTCTACGGCTTCGACACCTACGCGGCCGGCCGCGGTACGACGGTTGCCCGCATCGTCGAGGGTGCGGCGGGGGTGATGAACTTCGGGTCGGATCGCAACTGGACCAGGCATCCACTGGCGGCGGCCAACACCCACGGGTATGCGCGGCTGGTGTGGAATCCCGCTCTCGCTGCGGAGGACGTCGCCGAGGAGTGGGTGCGGATGACGTTCGGGTCGGACGATCGGGTGGTCCGGACGCTGACCTCGATGCTGCTGGAGTCTCGCGAGATCTACGAGGACTACACCTCGCCGCTCGGGGTCGGGTTCATGATCGCCGGGGATCACTTCACGCCGAGCCCGGCGGGGAATGCGCCATGGAACAAGGCCGATCGCGAGGGGACCGGGTTCGACCGCACCGTGGCGACCGGCGTCGGTTTCACCGGGCTCTACCACCCGCCTGTGTCGCAGCAGTACGAGTCGCTGGCCGAGTGTCCCGATGAGCTGCTGCTGTTCTTGCACCACGTCTCGTACAGCCACCGCCTGCACTCCGGGAAGACGGTGATCCAGCACATCTACGACTCGCACTTCGACGGGATGGAGGACGCGGGTCGCCTCCGTACGGCGTGGCGATCGCTGCAGTCGCGGGTGGATCGGAGCCGCTTCGCCACGACGCTGGAGCGGTTCAACCAGCAGGTGCTGCAAGCCCGGCTGTGGCGGGACTCGATCGTCAGCTACTACTTCGAGGCCGGTCGAGTGCTCGACAAGTCGCGGTCCTGGGCGCAGTTACGGCAGGACGGCGACGGTTTGCTGCTGGGTGGCTGGCCCAATCTGCTGGCGCTGAGTGCCGGCAACGCGTCGCCTCGTTCGGTGGAGCTTTCCGCTCGGGTCGCCCCGGCGAGCGGCTGGACCAGCAGTGAGGGGACCGTTGCGCTGCCTCCGCGCGAGTTCGCGTCGTTCTCGGTGCCCGTCACTCCGCCGCTGACGCCGCAGATCGCGACGATTGATCTCGATGCCTCGGTTGGGAGTATGCCGGTGCTCGGGACGAGGACGCAGGTCCTGGTGGCACCGGTCGGGGCTCGGTGCCGGCTGGCGCTGGATGCGGGTGCGGCGTCGAGTCCGGTCCTCGCGGGCTACCAACGGTTGTCGCCTTCGGATCTGTGGGATGCGGGCAAAGGCTTCGGCTGGATCGGTACGGCGCCGCAGTCGCGCGATCGTGCTCGGCTCGACGTACTCCGGCGCGATTTCGTCAACGACACCGCTGCTCGGGTACTTCGGCTGAGCGTCCCGCCCGGCCAGTCGGATGCCTACCTGCTGATCGGTGACCCGAACGCGGACTGCTGGCCGACGTTCATCCGCTCCGACGGCAAGCTGCTGGCGCAGAGCGAGTTCCTGCTGGGCGGGCTGTATGGCTGGATTCGCGTGACCCTCGACGGTGGGTCGGCCGGGCGAGACGTCGACCTGGAGCTGAGCGGCGTACCCAATCAGCACTGGCATCTGGTCGCGTTGGTGATCCCGGACCTGGCAGCCGAGTTGCCGCCGCTGGTGGTGACAGACGTCGCGGCTCCTTCGCCGATGCTCTGCGGCCAGGAGAACACCGTGACGGTCACGCTGGCCAACACCACCGATGCACCCGTGGAGGCGACCGCCCGAGTGGCGGTCCCGGCCGGATGGACCTCCCAGGAGACCACTGCGTCCCTGGCGGCCGACACGATCGCGCAGCTCGCCGTGATCGTCGTCGCCGGCCCGGACCCCGCCGTGCTCGCGCTGGACGTCGAGGCCGCAGTGGGTGGTGAGGTGACCGACCGCAGCCGCACCGACGTGGTGTTGACAGCGCCACCAGGCGACACCGCGGTGCTGGCGCTGGATGCAGGGACGGATGCGAGTCCCTTGCAGCCTGGATATCAGCGTCTGTCCCAAGCATCGGCGTGGGACGCAACGGCCCGCTTCGGCTGGGTCGGCACGGGCCCGATGTCCCGCGATCGTGCCGTCCTCGACGACCTTCGACGCGATTTCGTCAACGACACGAGTCCCCGGGTCCTCCGGATCGCAGTGCCGGAGGGCGAGCACGACATCTGGCTCCTCGTCGGCGACGCCACCCAACCCTCCGATCCGACGTACGTCGGATCGGGCTCCACCCGGCTGGCGGCCAGCCCGACGCTCGGCACCGGCGAGTTCACCTGGCTGAACTTCACTGTGCCAGGTGGCGTGACCGATCTCGAACTGTCGGGCGACGCGGCCAAGCACTGGCGCCTGAACGCCCTGGTGATCAGCCGCCGTCGGGCATGAGGTGGTCGCAGATTGCGGACCGCCAGGCCATCACAATGGCTCGGACCAGGACGTCCAGCGGCTGAAGCGACGTCGCTGCCGCCCATTGTGATGGCCTGCAGGTCCGCACATCTCGGGCCATCCGCCGCTGTCAACTCCCGGCCGAGTTCAGCTAGAGCCGGCGTTCCCAGGCGGTTCGCTGGGCGGTGGGGCGGAAGCCCAGTTTCTCGTTGACGGTGATCATCGGGGTGTTCTCCGGGGCGTTCCAGGTGTGCAGGACGGCCGGGTGGGTCAGGCGAGACTGGAGGGAGCGGAGGTTGGGGAGTTTGACGGCGATGCCAAGGCGGCGGCCGCGGTGCGGCGGGTGGACGTACGTGTCGTACTGGCTGAGGCGGTCGGGTCGCTCGGGCGTGCCGCCCATCTGGGTGTACGCCGCCAACGCGCCTGAGTCGGTGTGGACGGCGGCAGTGGTGTAGGTGAAGCGGCCTTGAGCTACGCGGCGGGCCTCGGCCTCGCGGACGAGCTCGGGCGTCCACCGGGTCGCCTCGACCGTACGGTCGCCGTGCGGTACGTCGGCGTACATCCCGCTGATCAGCTCGGCGAACTGCTCGAGCCACTCGTCAGGCGTGTGCTCACCCCATTGCACGATCTCGTAACCGGGGACCGGCCGCTCCACCGAGGCCAACTGCGCCTCGGACAGCGGCAGCTCGAGGACCTGGTGCAGCTCCGCGTGCTTGCGGACGAACCCGCGCGCCGAGGCGAACGCCGTACCAGGGCTCTCACCGGTCACCGGATCGCCGGCCACGTTGATCCCGGTCAGCATCCGCCGGCCTTCGGCCTGGGCCCGTTCGATCACTGCCTCCAACAGGCGCGACGCGACCCCGCGCCGCCGGTACGCCGGATCGACCGCGAACTCCACGTCGACCGTGTCGGTGTTGTCGAGCAGCCACCAGTCGAGCCACGCGATCCCCAGCCAGGCGTCACCGTCCACCAGCGCCAGGCCGTCCGCCCGGAGGTCGGAGTGGTCGCCGGTCATCAGGACCCGGGCCTCCTCCATCCCGAGACCCACGGGGAACTCGAGCTCCTCGCGGCGTACGGCGTCCTTCACCGCGAAGAACTGCTTGAAGATGTCTGGGTCCCGGCCGTCGACCGTCACGATGCGCACCTGGGAACCCTACGGGAGCCGCCGGGTGGCCGGAGCGCCGACTAGTGGTGCGGACGCAGTGCCCGGTTCGCGGCCGGTTCGGCGATCTGGGCGCGGAACGGGTGCGAGGGGTAGACGCCGAGGATGCGGACCTCGACCGAGAAGAACGCGAGCTCCTCGAGCGCCAGAGCGACGTTCGGGTCGTCCGGGTGGCCCTCGATGTCGGCGTAGAACTGGGTCGCGAAGAACATCCCACCGAGCTGGTAGGACTCCAGCTTCGTCATGTTGACGTTGTTGGTGGCGAACCCGCCGAGCGCCTTGTAGAGCGCGGCCGAGACGTTCCGGACCCGGTAGACGAAGCTGGTGATGATCGGCCCGGAGCCGACCGGAGGTACCTCGGGCTCCCGGGAGAGCACCAGGAACCGGGTGGTGTTGTGGTGCTCGTCCTCGACGTCGCTCGCCAACGTCGCCAGGTCGTAGAGGTCGGCTGCTGCCCGCGGGGACAGCGCGGCGACCGTCGGATCGGCCAGTTCGGCGACCTCGCGGGCGGCGCCGGCGGTGTCGTCGGCGACCACGGTGGACCAGCCGTGCTCGCGGATGATCTTGCGGCACTGGCCGAGCGCGTGCACGTGGCTTCGAACCGTCCGGATCCCGTCGATCGACGCCCCGGGGACGGCGAGCAACTGGAAGTGGATCGGCAGGAAGTGCTCGCCGACGATGTGCAGCCCGGACTCCGGCAGCAGGTGGTGGATGTCTGCCACCCGGCCGGCGATCGAGTTGTCCACCGGGATCATCGCCAGCCCGGCCCGGCCGCTGCTGACCGCCTCGAGCGCGTCCTCGAACGTCGTACAGGGCAGCTGCTCGCGGTCGGGGAACATCTCGGTGCACGCCATCGCCGAGTTGGCGCCTGGCTCACCCTGGTATGCGATCGGTCCGTCCACGGTCTACCAGCCTAGACCCAGGTCATCTCAGCAAGCGGATCAGGTGTCCGACTTGCGGACCTTCTTCGGTGCGCCGGTCGTCGCGCGGCCCTCCAGTTGCTTGGCCTTCGTGGCGTACATGTCGATGTACTCCTGGCCGGACAACTCCATGATCTTGTACATGATCTCGTCGGTGACCGCGCGCAGGATCAGCCGGTCGCTCTCCATCCCCTCGTAGCGGGAGAAGTCCAGCGGATGGCCGAACTTGATCGTGGGGGAGGCGAACGAGGCGACCACCTTGCCGGGCGGGGCGACCACGTCGGTGCCGATCACGCCACACGGGATCACCGGAACCTTGGCCTCCAGCGCCAGCCGGGCGACGCCGGTGCGGCCCTTGTACAGCCGGCCGTCGTGGGAGCGGGTGCCCTCGGGGTAGATGCCGAACACCTCGCCGCGCTCCAGCACCTTCATCCCGGCCCGCATCGCGCCCTCGGACGCGGACCCGCCGGACCGGTCGATCGGCACCTGGCCGGTGCCCTTGAAGAAGCCGCGCTGGAACCGGCCCTTGATCCCGGCGCCGGTGAAGTAGTCGGACTTCGCGACGAAGGTGACCCGCCGGCGAAGCACCAGCGGCATGAAGATCCAGTCGGAGTACGAGAGGTGGTTGCTGGCGATGATCGCCGGACCGAGGTCCGGGATGTTCTCGGCGCCGACGACGATCGGCCGGAAGATCCGCCTGACCGGCGGACCGACCAGCACGTTCTTCAGCACCCAGTAGATGCCCTTGCCGTCACCGTCACCGGCGTCGACCGCGTGTGGTCCGCGGTCCGGCTCGGACCGCGGCGCCTGCGCCGGTTCCGTCATCGATGTCCTTTCCTCACAGTTCCCCGACCCCTCATGATGCCGCACCGCGGCCCGGTTGGCCCGCAAGTCGCCGCGCGGGAACTCCTGACACGGATCGCCGCCGGTTCGTAAGCTGCTGACGGCAGTGTCGCCCACACTGGGAGGGGTCATGCGGACCAGACGATTCGTGGCAGTTCTCGGCGTGGTCGCGTCGGTGTTCGCGGGCCTGCCGACGGCGGCCGGAGCCAGTACGACGGAGGCCTCGGCGACCGTCGTCCCGATCCAGGTCACCGGTCCGGCGACGTCCCGGTTCAACCTGGTGGTGATGGGCGACGGCTACACCGCCGCCGAGCTGCCGAAGTTCCGCGAGCAGGTGGACAAGCACCTCAACATCCTGTGGAGCATCGAGCCGTTCAAGTCGTACCGCGACTACTTCAACGTGTACGCCGTCGAGATCACCTCGCCCGAGAGCGGCGTCGACTGCGACCCGGACCTCACCTCACCGCAGGTCGACACCCCACTGCAGATGGGCTTCTGGGGCGGCTGCAACCCGGGCAGCGTCCAGCGCCTGCTCACCGTCGACTCCGACGCCGCGACCCAGTACGCCGACCTGGTCCCCGGCACGACCGGCGCCAACCGCCAGATCCTTGCTATCGGCAACAGTGCCACTTACGGCGGCGCCGGTGGCACCTACGCGACCGCGTCCGGCGGCAACGCGCTCTCCGCACTGATCACTCCGCACGAGCTCGGCCACTCGCTCGGCGGCCTCCAGGACGAGTACGACTACTACGCCCGCGGTGAGCGTGGTGCGCCGTACGAAGGACCGGAGCCGTCCTCGATCCACCACACCTTGCTGACCGAGCAGCAGCTGCGGGACCAGCAGAAGAAGTGGTACCGCTGGCTCGGTGAGCCGTCAGAGTCCGGCGGCACGATCGGCCGGTACGAGGGCGGCATGTACGCCGGGTCCGGAGTCTGGCGACCCAGCAGGCACTCGATGATGAAGGCGCTCGGCTACTACTTCGACCAGGTCTCCCGGGAGCGGATGACGCAGCGGATCTCGTCCCGGACCAACCTCTTCCAGGACAGCACGCCGGTCGGTCAGGTGGCCGGTGACCAGGTCGTCTGGCTGCAGACCCTGCACCCGCTGAGCCACGAGCTCGACGTCACCTGGACCTTGGACGGTACGGCGCTCCCGACCGCGAACGCCCGTGCCGTCGACCTCGCGGCCCTCGACCTCACGCCCGGTCGGCACACGCTGACCGCGAAGGTCGTCGACCCCACCGAGTACATCCGGGATCCCGCCGTACGACCGACTGCGACCCGCTCCTGGAGCGTGAACACCACGATGACGGCGTCCCCGGCGGCGGAGCCGGTGACGTTCACCGGGTCGACGTCGACCGAGCATCCGGTGAGCGCCGACGAGGTGGTGTACGCCGAGACGACGCAGCCTTCGACCGAGCAGCCGTCGATCACGTGGCGGCTCGACGGTACGTCGGTCGCGAACCCGGGCAATGACCGGGACTTCGACCTCGAGCCGCTACACCTGACCGGGCGGCACACGCTGACCGCGAGCGTCGGCGACGAGACGCTGACCTGGTCTGTCGACGGGGTCGAGCCGGTGGTGAAGTCCACGCTGTCGAAGCCGTTGCTGACCGTGCAGAAGCCGACCGGCCCGGAGTACATCTACAACGACGCGTTCACCATGGGTCTGGCCGCCACGGACGACAGCGCGGGGTACGTCGTTCCTGAGTTCCGGGTCGACGGGGACGGTTGGTACAACTACTTCGGCTGGCCGACGGACGCGTCCGCGCCGTTCCGGTTCACCGCCGAGGGGACGGAGATCGACCAGCTCGTCTACGGCAAGCTCGGGGTACCGCGGGTGGTGCCGTGGGACGACGTACCGCCCGGGTACGGCCGGCACCAGGTCGAGTACCGCGCCATCGATGCCACCGGCAACATCGGGACGCCGCGCCAGTTCGCGGTCACGCTCCTTCGGCCCGCACCGGCCTGCACGTCGACCGTGACCGGAGTCCACGACGGTCCACTGGTGGTGGGATCCGGCGTCACCTGCCTGGTCGATGCCACGATCGACGGCCCGGTGCTGGTCCAGTCAGGCGCGTCGTTGGTTGCCACCGGCACTCGCATCGCGGGTCCGGTCCGGGCCGACAGGGCGGCCGACCTCCAGTTGCTGCGGAGCACGGGGGCCGGACCGGTGACCGCCGACGGCGTTACCCGGAGCGTGGTCGCGGTCGGGTCCTCGGTCAACGGGTCGGTGTCGGTGACCAGGGGAGGTACGACGGAGGCCGCCGTACTGGCTGGGAACACGGTCGAGGGGCCGCTGAGTTGCTCGGGGAACGCGCCGGCGCCGGTGAATCTGCAGGCGCCCAACCAGGTCTCGGGGCCGCGTTCCGGGCAGTGCGCGCGGTTGTGAGTTGCCCGGACATGGACGTGAGATTCGCTGACATGTCCGTGGGCTGCGCGGTGCCATAGCTTTCCGGTGCGGGGCCTTCCCGCCGTACTGGAGGAGAGAGATGAACGGACTGCGGGTGGCGGCGCTGATGGCGGCCACGATCACCACCGGGCTGATGGCGGGCGTGTACGCGATCTACTCGAACGCCTTCATGCCCGGCCTGGCCACGACCGACGACAAGACCTTCGTCGGCGCGTTCCAGGCGGTCGACCGGGCCATCCTCAACCCGGTCTTCCTGCTCCTCGGCTTCGTCGGCTCGGCGGTGTTCACGCTGCTGGCCGGTCTGCTCAACCTGAAGGAGCCGGCGCTGCCGTGGCTCGCGGTGGCCTTCGCCCTCAACCTGATCACGATCATCGTGACGATCGCGGTCAACGTCCCGCTCAACGACGCCCTCAAGGCGGCCGGTGACCCGGCCACCATCGACGTCGCCGCCGCCCGCGCAGCCTTCGACGAGGCCCGCTGGCGCGCGTTCAACCTGCTACGCACCGTGCTGATGCTGGTCTCCTTCGGCCTCCTCGGCTGGGCCCTCTACCTCACCGGCAAGTCCGCCGCCCAGCCCTAGCCCGGAAAGCGCATTCCCTGGTGGTGTCTGGCGGGTTGTTTCACCGCTGACCGGTTCTAACCCGTCAGCGGTGAAACAACCCGCCATCGGGTCCTGAGAGGATGGCGGGCGTGACACCTGTTCAAGCTCCGCCGTCGCAGCAACTTCCCGCGGTCCAGAAACTGCGGGTCCGGTTCGCCAAGCGCGGGCGGCTGCGATTCACCTCACACCGCGACTTCCAGCGGGCGTTCGAGCGCGCCGTCCGCCGCGCCGAGCTCCCGGTGGCGTTCTCGCACGGCTTCAGCCCGCATCCGAAGATCTCGTACGCCGGTGCCGCGCCGACCGGAGCCGCGTCCGAGGCGGAGTACCTGGAGATCTCGCTCACACACGAGCGGGACGCCGAGCAGGTCCGGGCCGCGCTGGACGAAGCGCTGCCGCCCGGGCTCGACGTACTCGAGGTGGTTGTCGCCGGCCCCGGAGCGCTGGCCGAGCGGCTGGAGGCGAGCGAGTGGCGGATCGCGTTGCCTGGGGTGGATCCCGAGGTAGCCGCCGAGGCGGTGGAGGCGTTCCTGGCCCGGGAGGAAGTTCTGGTCGAGCGCATGACCAAACGGGGTCTTCGCTCGTTCGACTGTCGGGGTGCCGTTCTGCGACTCACCGTCGCGCACGAACCGGCGCCGGTTGCGACGTGTGCGATACTGCAAGTGGTGTTACGGCACGGAACCCCGGCCGTGAGACCCGACGACGTTCTCGCCGGCGTGCTAGAGGTAGCGACGCTCCCGGTGACGGGCCCGGCTCTTCTGACCAGGCTCGCCCAGGGCCCGCTCATCGCGGCCACCGGCACGGTGGACGACCCGCTCGCTCGTGACCGCGACGCCACCCAGGCGACCGCGACCGGCCAGGTAGGTCCCCACCAGACGCATCCAGCGGAGGGCGACGCCGCCGCTCCCTCTGTGCCCTGAGCGCGGGCGGAGCGGATCCAGCAGGCTTCCGCCGCGCCGGCACCGACGATGTGCCGCACGGCGAACCGTGACCGTCTTTCGGAGTGGCTGCGCCGGACCCGTAACAGGGTCGCAGGCTGCGCCGGAAGGCTTGAGGAGACCCGTACCGCATGCTCGACAACGAGCCGACTACCGAGGCAGCCGAGACGGCTGCCACCGCCCAGCAGCCCAGCACCGGCAGGACCGCCAAGAAAGCTGCCGCGAAGAAGACGACCACCCGCAAGCGCACGGCCAAGACGGCCGCCGCCGAGGTGGTTCCCACCCAGTCCGACGGCGAGACCGCCGACCCGGCTCCGGTGAAGAAGGCGGCCGCCAAGAAGGCTGCCGCCAAGAAGACCCCGGTGAAGAAGGCCGCGGCCAAGACCGCCGCGAAGAAGACCACCGCCAAGCGCCCGGCGAAGAAGACCGCTGCCCAGGACACGTTCCCGGAGCAGAGCGAGAACGCCGCGCCCGACACGACCACCGCCGACGCGGGCCCGGTCGTGGAGAACGCCCCGGCGCCGGCGAAGAAGACCACCCGGAAGCGCACCTCGAGGAAGGCTGCCGCGACCGACCTGACCAGCACGGATTCGCCCGTCACCGACGGCCCTGTCGCCGACGCCGTGGACCCGTCCGGCGCCGCGGCCGATGCTGCGCCGGCCGCGACGCGGTCGTCTCGCCGCCGCGGTGCCAAGACCACGACAGCGACCACGACCACTGCCTCCGACGAGGCGCCCAGCACGATCTTCCCGAAGGCTGAGGAAGAGGCCGAGACCCCGGTTGAGGAGCCGACCACGCGTCGTACCCGCCGGCGTGCTCCGGCCGCTGCGGCAGTGCTGTTCCAGGCGCCCACCGACGTACCGGCTCAGGCTCCCGCGCAGGCCGCGGCGACCAGCCCGGTGGAGGCGACAGCCAAGGCGACCCCTGAGACCACTCCGGAGACTGCCAAGACGACTCAGGAGACTGCCAAGGCGACCCCGGAGGCCGCGGAGGCGACTCCGGAGTCGGGTGCCGACGAGCAGCCGACGACCACGCGGCGCCGCCGCAGCCGTCGCGGTCGTGACGCGGAGGCGCGTGAGGCCACCGCCGAAGAGACCAGCACCGAGCAGACCGCTGTTCCGGTGGACAAGGCAGCCGGGGACGAGTCCGCGGACGCCCAGCCGGAGTCGGACGCGCAGTCCGAGGACGGCGAGGAAGGTGGCGAGGGCACGCGTCGTCGCCGTCGTCGCCGCGGTGGCCGTCGTCGCCGCAAGTCCGGTGACGCCGATGGCGCCGAGGACAGCTCGGACGAGCAGTCCGACGACGACGAAGCCGACGAGCAGGACGCCGAGTCCGGCTCCGACGACGAGCAGGACGCCTCCGCCGACGGCGAGGAGGAAGGCTCGGGCAGTTCGTCCCGGCGCCGTCGTCGCCGTCGCCGCCGCAAGGGCGAGGAGGGCGCCACGTCGCCCGACGACCCCGACGAGACCGTCGTCCGGGTGCGCGAGCCGCGCAGCAAGAACACCGCGAACGAGATCACCGCGGTCGAGGGCTCGACCCGGCTGGAGGCGAAGAAGCAGCGCCGCCGCGAGGGCCGGGCGGCCGGCCGCCGCCGCGCGCCGATCGTCACCGAGGCCGAGTTCCTGGCCCGGCGCGAGTCGGTCGAGCGGACCATGGTGATCCGCGCCCGGGGTGACCTGACCCAGATCGCCGTCTCCGAGGACAACGTCCTGGTCGAGCACTACGTCGCCCAGGAGGAGCAGGTCTCGCTGATCGGCAACGTGTACCTCGGCCGGGTGCAGAACGTGCTGCCCAGCATGGAGGCCGCGTTCATCGATATCGGCAAGGGCCGCAACGCCGTCCTGTACGCCGGTGAGGTCGACTGGGCCACGCTCGGCGGGGCCAATGGCCCGCGCAAGATCGAGCAGGTGCTCAAGTCCGGCCAGGCGGTCCTGGTCCAGGTGACCAAGGACCCGATCGGTCACAAGGGCGCCCGGCTGACCAACCAGATCAGCCTGCCCGGCCGGTACGTCGTCTACGTACCGCGTGGCGGCAACGGCGGCATCAGCCGCAAACTGCCCGACACCGAGCGGAACCGCCTGAAGACCATCCTCAAGGACATCGTCCCCGACGAGGCGGGCGTGATCGTCCGGACCGCGGCCGAGGGCGCGTCCGAGGAGGAGCTGACCGCTGACGTCAGCCGCCTGCAGAAGTACTGGAACGACATCGACAAGAAGTCGAAGAGCGGCCAGGCCCCGCAGTTGCTGCACGGTGAGCCGGACCTGCTGATCCGGGTCGTCCGCGACCTGTTCACCGAGGACTTCACCAAGCTGGTGATCTCCGGTGACGACGCCTACGACCAGGTGCGCGAGTACGTCTCCGACGTCGCCCCGCATCTGGCCGACCGGGTGGAGAAGTGGACCGGCGACGGCGACGTCTTCTCGAACTTCCGGATCGACGAGCAGATCAAGAAGGCGCTGGACCGCAAGGTGTGGCTGCCGTCCGGTGGTTCGCTGATCATCGACCGGACCGAGGCGATGACGGTCGTCGACGTGAACACCGGCAAGTTCACCGGCTCCGGCGGCAACCTCGAGGAGACCGTCACCAAGAACAACCTGGAGGCGGCCGAGGAGATCGTCCGGCAGCTCCGGCTCCGCGACATCGGCGGCATCATCGTGATCGACTTCATCGACATGGTGCTGGAGTCGAACCGCGACCTGGTGCTGCGCCGACTGGTCGAGTGCCTGGGCCGGGACCGGACCAAGCACCAGGTGGCCGAGGTCACCTCGCTCGGCCTGGTCCAGATGACCCGGAAGCGGATCGGCACCGGTCTGCTCGAGGCGTTCAGCGAGAACTGTGACCACTGCGGTGGCCGCGGCCTGATCCTGCACGACGAGCCGAAGGAGTCCCGTCGCCGGGACAGCCGCAACGGCAACGGCCAGGACAACAACAAGCCCGCGGCCGCGCAGGCTGACGACGGTGGCCGCAAGAGCTCGCGCCGCAGGCGGGGCAAGGGCCGCGCCGAGGACGAGCAGCCGGCCGAGGACACCTCGCAGCACAACGCCGACGCCGCCCAGCGACTGGCCCAGATCGCCGCTGCTTCAGCGCTCGACGCGAAGAAGGCCGACGAGGGCGGTACGACGGAGACTCCGACCGGCTACCCGGCCTCCGGAGCGGACGACGTACCGGTGAGCCCGGAGGCGACCGGATTCCCGACCGAGACGGCTGAGTCGACCACGACGGTGGGCGCCGAGGCGGCTTCGGCTGAGGCGGCTCCGGCTGAGGTTGCGAAGAACGGGAGCAGCAGGCGCCGGCGGAGCAGCCGGGGCCGTGGCAAGGCAGCGACCGAGGGTGATGCTGGTAACACCGAGGCCGGTGCGACCAGCGACGCCACGGAGCTCGTCTCCACGGGGAGTTGACCCGGTTTGACCCGTCTGTGAGCCGAGCCGTAAACTTGAGCTTCGGCGCGCGTTCCGCGTGCCATGTTTGTGTGGGCCGCTAGAGGTCTGTGCAGGCCCCCGTAAGTTTTCCGAACCAGCAGAGAGTGAGATCCACGGTGTACGCGATCGTGCGCAGTGGCGGCACCCAGCAGAAGGTCGCCGTCGGCGATGTCATCGAGATCGACAGCCTGACGGACGAGGTGGGCGACACCGTGTCCCTCCCGGCGGTCATGGTCGTTGACGGCGACACCGTGACGACCGATGCCGCGGCGCTGGCCAAGGTGGCCGTTTCGGCCGAGGTCCTGGGTCGTACCAAGGGTCCCAAGATCCACATCCTCAAGTACAAGAACAAGACCGGTTACCGCAAGCGCCAGGGGCACCGTCAGCACTACACCCAGGTCAAGGTCACCGCGATCGACGCTAAGAAGAAGTGAGCTGATCCAGACATGGCACACAAAAAGGGAGCGGCGTCGACCCGCAACGGTCGCGACTCCAACGCGCAGCGCCTCGGTGTGAAGCGGTACGGCGGTCAGCTGGTCAACGCCGGCGAGATCATCGTCCGCCAGCGGGGCACGCACTTCCACCCGGGCAACCTGGTCGGCCGTGGCGGCGACGACACGCTGTTCGCGCTGGCCGAGGGCAAGGTGGAGTTCGGCACCCGGCGCGGTCGCCGCGTCGTCAACATCGTCCCGGCCCCGGCGGAGTAACACCGCCACCCGGACGTTTCACGAGCTCTGAGAAGGGCGGGTCGCGGAATACCGCGGACCCGCCCTTCTGCTGTGTAAGTAACACCCAATAGGAAGTAGAGAACACCGATGGCGATTCCCAGCTTTGTCGACCGGGTCACGGTGCATGTCACCGCGGGCCGCGGCGGAAACGGCTGCGCCTCGGTGCACCGGGAGAAGTTCAAACCCCTCGGCGGTCCGGACGGCGGCAACGGCGGTGACGGCGGCAGCGTGATCCTGCGCGTCGACCAGGACGTGACCACGCTGGTCGACTACCACCGCTCCAGCCACCGCACCGCGACGAACGGTGCCCAGGGCAAGGGTGACCACCAGGCCGGCAGCAACGGCGGCGACGTGGTTCTCGGCGTCCCCGACGGCACGGTCATCAGTACGGCGGACGGCGTCGTACTCGCGGATCTCGTCGGGCCCGGTGCGGAGTTCGTCGCGGCGCAGGGTGGCAAGGGTGGTCTCGGCAACGCGGCGCTCGCCAGCAGCGCCCGCAAGGCGCCCGGTTTCGCGTTGCTCGGTGAGGACGGCGAGGAGCGGACGCTCGTCCTCGAGCTCAAGGTGGTCGCGGACATCGGCCTGGTCGGGTTCCCGAGCGCCGGCAAGTCGTCGCTGGTCGCGTCGATCAGCCGAGCCCGGCCGAAGATCGCCGACTACCCGTTCACCACCCTGATCCCGAACCTGGGGGTCGTCGTCGCGGGCGACACGACGTTCACCGTGGCCGACGTACCCGGGCTGATCGAGGGTGCGAGCGAGGGCCGCGGACTCGGCCACGACTTCCTGCGGCACGTGGAGCGGTGTGCGGCGCTCGTGCACGTCATCGACTGTGCGACGTACGAGCCTGGCCGGGACCCGCTGAGTGACCTGGACACGATCGAGGCGGAGCTGCAGGCGCACGGCGGTCTGGAGGACCGGCCGCGACTCGTTGCCCTGAACAAGATCGACGTACCGGACGCCCGCGAGATCGCGGAGATGGTGCAGGCCGAGCTGGAGCAGCGCGGGCTGCGGGTGTTCCCGATCTCGACCGCTTCGCACGAGGGTCTGGAAGCCCTGAAGTTCGCGATGGCGGAGATCGTCATGCGGCGGCGTGCCGAGGAGGAGAAGCCAGACACCACGCGGATCGTGATCCGGCCGCAGGTGCAGGGCGGGCCCGAGTTCAAGGTGAAGAAGTTGCCGGACGACGGTGGCTGGCTGGTGCAGGGCGAGAAGCCCGAGCGCTGGGTCAAGCAGACCGACTTCGCGAACGCGGAGGCGACCGGCTACCTGGCCGACCGGCTGAACCGGCTCGGAGTGGAGAAGGAACTCCTGGAGCGCGGCGCGATGGAGGGCGACGCGGTCGTCATCGGCGACGGGCCGAACGCGATCGTGTTCGACTTCGCGCCCGAGGTCCAGGCCGGCGCCGAGATTCTGGCCCGGCGCGGCGAGGACCACCGGCTGGAGGAGCCGCGTCCCGCGGTCCAACGGCGGCGGACGAAGGACACCGAGTACCACGCCCACCGGGCGGGGGAGTCGACGACCGACCTGTCGGAGTACGGCGCGGGCTGGGTCGAGGACGAGGTGGACCTGTCCCCGGCCGAGTCCAAACGAGCAGCTGAAGCTGCGGCGAAGCTGGCGCGCAAGGAAGCGCGCGAGCTCGAACTGCAGAAGGAACTCGACCAGAACGGTTGATTTCATGAAGGAACGCGCGGAGGTCGTCGAGGCCACGCGGATCGTCGTGAAGGTCGGCTCGTCGTCGCTGACCCAGCGCGGCAAGATCGACCTCGAACGGCTCCGGCTGCTCGTCGACGCCATCGCGGCGCGACGGGTGGAGGGGACCGAGGTCGTACTTGTCTCGTCCGGCGCGATCGCCGCGGGCCTGACCCCGATGGGCCTGCGGTCGCGACCGCGTGACCTGGCGACGCAGCAGGCGGCGGCATCGGTCGGGCAGGGGCTGCTGATGGCCCGCTACAGCGACGCTTTCGCGGCGCATGGCCTGCGGGTCGGCCAGGTGCTGCTCACGGTCGACGACGTGACCCGGCGGAGCCACTACCGCAACGCCTACCGGACGTTCGCGCGGCTGCTCGAGCTGGGCGTCGTACCGATCGTCAACGAGAACGACACAGTCGCCACCACGGAGATCCGGTTCGGCGACAACGACCGGCTCGCCGCGCTGACCAGTCACCTCGTGCACGCCAATCTGCTGCTGCTGTTGTCCGACGTCGACGGGTTGTACGACGGGGATCCGCGCAAGCCGGGGACGTCGATGGTCACCGACGTTCGTGGTCCCGCTGACCTGGCGCCGTTGCGGATCGGTCGTACCGGGTCGTCGAGTGTGGGCACCGGTGGCATGCAGACGAAGGTCGAGGCGGCCGCGATCGCCACGGAGGCAGGGATTCCGGTCGTCCTCACGTCTGCCGGTCGCGTGGGGGAGGCGCTGAAGGGCCTGCCCGTCGGAACCCTCTTCCACCCCACCGGCCGTCGTCGCAAGACCCGTCTGCTCTGGCTCGCCCACGCCACCTCGGGTCAGGGCCGGCTCCACCTGGACGAGGGCGCCGTACGAGCGGTGACAGAGCGCCGTACGTCGCTCCTGCCGGCCGGCATCTCGAAGGTCGAAGGCACGTTCTCGGCCGGCGATCCGGTCGACCTCGTGTCGCCTTCCGGGGCGGTCATCGCGCGCGGCCTGGTCAACTACGACGCGGCCGAACTCCCTGACCTGCTGGGCCGATCGACGCGCGACCTCGCGCGGGAACTCGGAGCGGCCTACGAACGCGAGGTCGTCCACCGAGACGACCTGGTCCTCCTGTGAACCGATCAATCTAGGATGAACCATGAGCGAGATCATCGAGCTGGCCAGGCGGGCGCGGGAAGCGTCGTACGCGTTGGCCGAGGCTTCGCGGGCGACGAAGGATGCGGCGCTGCAGGCGATGGCGGCGGCGTTGCGGGCGAACACGGATGTGATCGTCGCGGCGAACGCGAAGGACGTCGCGTCGGCCCGTGAGGCTGGTACGCCGGAGTCCACGGTGGATCGGCTGGCGCTGGACCCGGGCCGGGTGGACGCGATGGCCGCGGGGCTGGAGCAGCTTGCCGGACTGACCGACCCGGTCGGTGAGGTCGTCCGCGGCTACACACTGCCGAACGGGTTGGAGCTTCGCCAGGTCCGCGTGCCGTTCGGCGTCGTCGGGATCATCTACGAGGCGCGCCCGAACGTGACCGCCGACGCGGCCGGCATCTGCCTCAAGTCGGGCAACGCGGTGCTGCTGCGCGGTTCGTCCTCGGCCGCCGCGTCCAACGACGCGATCATCGCCGTACTGCGGTCCGCCGCCGCTTCGGCCGGATTACCCGCGGACGTGGTCCAGGGTGTGCCGACTGAGCGGGCCGCGGTGAAGGAGCTCATGCAGGCGCGTGGGCTGGTCGACGTGCTGATTCCGCGCGGTGGCGCCGGCCTGATCCAGACCGTGGTCAGCGAGTCGACCGTGCCGGTGATCGAGACTGGAGTCGGCAACTGCCACGTCTATGTGGACTCCGACGCCGACCTCGACCTGGCGCTGACGATCCTGCTCAACGCGAAGACTCAGCGTCCGAGTGTCTGCAACGCGGCCGAATCCCTGCTGGTGCACTCGGCGGTGGCCTCGGACTTCCTGGCGCAAGCCCTGCCTGCGCTGGCCGAAGCGGGCGTGACCGTGCACGGCGATCCCGCTGTGGTTGCTGCGGGCAAGGATGTTGTCGCGGCGACGGAGGAGGACTTCGGCGCGGAGTACAACTCGCTCGACCTGTCCGCCGCGGTGGTCGACTCGCTCGAGTCCGCGGTGCAGCACATCCGCCGCTACAGCTCCGGCCACACCGATGCGATCATCACGCGTTCGCAGGCCGCCGCGCGCCGGTTCGTGCAGGCGGTCGACTCGGCCGCGGTCGTGGTCAACGCCAGCACGCGGTTCACCGACGGCGCCGAGTTCGGCTTCGGCGCCGAGATCGGCATCTCCACCCAGAAGCTGCACGCCCGAGGCCCGATGGGCCTGCCCGAGATGACCTCGACCAAGTACGTCGTCACCGGCGAGGGTCAGATCCGAACCTGAACGTCCTCACGACGGGCGGCTCGGCGGACACCACCGCCAGAGCCGCCACGTGGTCGGGATCCACGTCCAGCTCCTCGAGTTGGATTCCCGCTGTGATCTTGCGCGGCTTGGCTGGCAATCCCTCACCGGTCGCCTTCACCGCAGCCTCCCTGCGCGTCCAGTACGTGAGGAATGCGTGCACCTTCTCGCGTCCATCGACGCCGCTCAGTTCGTGAATCTCGTCAGGAGTCAGCGCCACCTGCGCGAGACCGTCGATGTCCAGGTGCGGGTCGACCTTCTCCACATCGATCCCGACCGGCCGGTCACCGATCGCAACACCGACCAGGTCGCCGGCGTGGGTGACGGACAGCTCGACGCCGTCGGCGCGTACCTTTCCGTGCGGCTTGCCGCAGCGCGGGCAGGTGCGGTCCAGCCGGATATTTGCTGCAGGCATCGAGAACCGTGCCGCGAGCAACCGCCGTACCATCGTGCACCCGAGCAGGAACCGGGCCCGTGCGTCCGGCTGTGTGTACGCCGCCAGCCGCTCCCGCTCGACCTCGTCCAGATCTGCGGCGAACTCGTCGCGGGCCTGGTCGATCCGGGCCCACCAGACGTCGACCGTCATGCCGGTCCGGGCGTCCAGGTCAGGCTCCCGCTGCGCAGGTCCTCGAGGATCCCGTCGATCCAGTCCGCCTCGGCCACCGTGACGGCCCGCTGGTACTCGGTCTCGAGCAGCGCGAACCGGGGGATCGGCGCGCCCTCGACCTCCAGGGTCAGCTCGGCGTCGAGCTCCGCCACACGCTTGGTCAGGTGGTCCCGCCGTTGCGCCAGCAGCTCGCCGGCGGTCTCCGGCGGCACCAGCATCACGAACGACAGTCCCGCCGGGAACTCGGGGAACTCGTTGCGCGGCGTGGTCAGGATCTCGGCCAGCCACTCCCGGCAGACTGTCCGCCCGTCCTCGGTGAGGTGGTAGACGGTCCGCTCGGGATAGCGCTCGTCCCGCTCGGTCGCGCCGGCCGTGATCAGTCCGGCGTCCTCCAGCCGGACGATCATCCGGTAGAGGCTGGTCCGTTGGCCGACGTTGACGACCTGGTCTTTGCCCCACTGCTTGATCAGCCGCTGGATCCCGTACGGGTGCAGTGGGCCGTTCTCCAGCAGGCCGAGGATCGCGAGCGCGAGGGGGGAGCGTCGGAAGGTCACGCCGTCAGCTTACGGGGTCAGAGATACTAGTTGCAATGAAACTAGAGAATATGTGACTATCGAGTCATGAGAACAGCAGAACTGACCCAAGGCGCGGTCGAGTCCCGCGACGGCACCGAGATCGGCTACTGGAAGACCGGGCAGGGACCGGCGGTCGTCGTACTGCACGGCAGCATGGAGTCCGCCCGTAGTCACACGTTGCTCGCCGGGGCGTTGGCCGGCGACTTCACGGTCTACCTCCCGGATCGCCGCGGACGAGGGTTGTCCGGTCCGCATCGGCCGGACCACACCGTCCGTACCGAGGTCGAGGATCTTGAGGCGGTCCTGACCGCGGCGGGTGCCGAGTTCGCCTTTGGTGTCAGCGCCGGCGGCGCCGTTGTGCTGGAGGCGGCGCGCACGCTGCCGGGCCTGCGGAAGGTCGCATTGTATGAGCCTGCGATTGTCGACAATCCCACGCCGCATCGGGAGTGGCTGATCCGCTTCGACCGAGAGGTTGCTGAGGGCAATCTTGCCGGTGCGATGGTGACGAGCATGTACGGGTTGCAGTTGGCGCCGGCATTCCTGAAGGTCGTGCCGCGGCGGCTGATGACGCGGATCACCGAGAAGATGCTGGTCAAGGACGAGCGGCAGGCTGGGGCGGACGCCATCACGATGCGCAAGCTCGCGCCGACCATTCACTACGAAGGCGCGCTGATCGCCGAGTTGGCTGGGACGTTCGAGGCGTTCCGCGAGGTGTCGGCGGACGTGCTGCTGATGGGTGGCAGCAAGGGGCTCGCTGCGTTGAAGCCTTGGCGGGACACGCTGGAGAAGGTTCTTCCACACTGCCGGCGAGTCGAGTTCGACGGCCTCGACCATGGTGGGTCCAGTGACCCGGGTGGGATCAACCCAGGCGGCAGTGCTCAGGCGGTCGGTCGCGTGGCCGACGAGCTGAAGACGTTCTTCAAGCGGTCCTGAAGGCCCAATCGACCGCGTCGGCGATGTCCGTCACCGGGTATCGCGCGGCTGTCACCACGCGGTCGGCTCCGATCACGAGTACGACGCGCTTGAGTCGCTCGTACCCGCCCGCGCGGAAGGTCGGCAGCCGGAGGGCCGCGGTCAATTCCAGCTCCAGGTCGGACAGCAGAACGTGCTGGATCTCCTCGGCCTTGGCGAACGCCTGCTGTTCGTCGGTGCGTTGGGTGCTGACTCCGCGCACAGTGATTCCCCTCGCGACGAATTCGTCGTACCGGGCGGCGAAGAGGCGGTTCTCCAGCGTGCAGCCGTTCGCACCGGCGATATCGCCCCAGCCTTCCGGCAACGGAGTCGGCCGACCGGTCGCCGGGTAGCCGAACAGCACAGTCGCGCGGGCATCCGTGTCCACCACGTCGATCGTCGTACCGCTAACAGAGGGCAGAGCGATCTCGGGGACGCGCCGGCCCACCAGTTCGTGGATCCGGTGCGCGGGAGGCTCGTCGGCGTCGTTCGTGCCGGTGAGCGAACCGTCCCCGAGCAGCCAGCGGTCACCCCAGTCCTGCAGCGCAACCAGCACCGGCAGCAGCGCGCGGCCGCGCGGGGTAAGGCGGTAGGCGTAGCGCGTCGGGCGGTCCTGGTACGCCGTTCGCTCGACGATCCCGCTCTCGAGCAGGCCGGTGAGCCGCTCGGTCAGGACCTTACGGGAGATGTGCAGCGAGTCGGCGAGTTGGTCGAAGCGGTCGAGGCCGCGAGCGAGGTCGCGCACGATCAGCAGCTCCCAGCCGTCGCCGATCACACCGAGGGACTGCGCGATCGCACAGTCGGGCTCGGGAGAGAAGCTGCTCCGCCGCACGTCGACCCCCAATCCGGTTGCCACCACGCTAGCTGGCCGACTAAGTTCCCGTTAGGAACTCACTCTACCTGTGCTACCTGGGGGCAGCATGTACTGGCGTCGGATCGCTGAGCTGCCGGCGTGGCTCAAGGCTGTGATGGTCGGGCAACTGGTCAGCGCGGCGGGCGCGCTGGCGTGGATCTACCTGACGCTGTACCTGGTCGAGGATCGCGGCATGTCCGCGCAGCAGGCCGGCTTCGCCGCGGCGGCGTACGGCGTGGGGTTGCTCGGTGGCAATCTGGGCGGTGGCTGGTTCGGCGACCGCTTCGGCCTCCGCCGGGCCGCGGTGGGCAGCCAGCTGGCCTGGTCGATCTGTTGCTTGGCCATGCCGTTCGTGCCAGGCGCGCTGCTGATCGTGGTTGGGATGCTGGCTGGCCTCTTCGGTGGAGCGGGTCGGCCCAACATGAGTGCGCTGGTCGCGACCGCGCTTCCGGCTGAGCGTCGGCGCGAGGGGATCGCGTTGTCGCGGACGGCGAGCAACGCCGGGTTCACGATCGGGCCTCCACTGGGAGGGTTGCTGGCGGCGTACAACTTCTCGCTGGTGTTCGTGATCGACGCCGTCACCAGTCTCGTGCTGGCGGCGGTCATCTGGCGCTGGGTGCCGCAGGCGTCGCGTGCTGGTTCGGCTGTCGCTCGTGGACTTTGGCGGGTCCTGCTTCGGGACAGGCAGGTGCTGATTCTGCTGGCGGCGATCGTCGTCATCGACACCGTGTATCGGCAGTTGTTCGCCACCATGCCGCTGCTGCTCCGGGACGCTGGTACGCCGGCAGTCGCCTACGGACTGCTGATCGGCTTGAGCTCTGCCGTCATCGTGTGCTGCGAGGCGCCGCTCGCCGTACGTCTACGCGCACATCGGTCGACTCGGGTGATCGCAGTCGGCTTCGCGCTCGTGGGTCTGGGGCTGGCAGTGCTGGGCGTCTGGCCGGCGCTGGTCGGGGCGACGCTTGCGATGGTGGTCATCACAGCGGGGGAGATGCTCTACAAGCCGACTGCCACGGCTCACGTCGCCGATGCGGCTCCGGAAGGCATGGTCGGGCGCTACTCCAGCCTGTACGCTGCCGCGTCCATCAGTGGCATGTTCCTGGCGCCCGCTCTCGGTGGTGCGGCCTATCAGCACGTTCCCGACCTGCTCTACCCGGTCGCGGCGGCGCTTGCCTTGGGTGCGGCCGTCGTACTGCTGCTCACTCGGGCAGCGGCGCGGGACGCCCTTCCCATCGGGTCGACAGCACGACAGTCGTCCGGGTCCTGACCACGCCGTTCACTCGGCGCAGCGTGCCCACGACCGCCTCGAGGTGGGTGACATCGGCGACCCGGACCTTCACCACCAGCTCCTGGTCGCCTGCGACGAACCAGCAGTCCTCGACCGCCTCGATCTCCCGGACCTGGTCGACGATGTCGTCGGTCTCCACGTCGTCGCGCTGGAACAGCCCGATCAGCGCGCTCGTCCCGAGCCCGACGTGCTCGGGGGCGACCACTGCGCGGTACCCGAGCAGTACGCCGCGTTCCTCCAGCCGCCGGACCCGTTCCTGCACGCTCGGGCCGGACAGACCGACCACGCGGCCCAGCTCGGCCCAGCTGGACCGGCCGTTCAGGCGGAGTGCCTCGATCAGCTGCCGATCGATCGCGTCCATGGCGCGAACCTCCCGTTCACCGCAGATTCGTAGGCACATCACTTGATCTGCCTTTAATTCGTTTGTGTGAGCGTAACTCACGCCGTACAATTTGAAGTGTCGAGGCCAGCCCGCCACGACCCCGCCGTACAACCCAGTGAAGGAATCATGATCACCCCCGAAGTTGCCCGTGCCCACATCGACGAGCGCCAGCGCGCCGCCGCGCGGGCTCGGCGTGCGCACGCCGTACCGTCCACGTGGCGCCGGCTGCTGACCCGTCACATCCGCCACAGCTGACGTCCTCCGCGCGACCGGCCGGCCGATGGGGCCACCGGTCGCGCTTCTGTGTCCGGCCACGAGATAGGCTCTGGGGCATGCAATCGCACATCCTGCCGCTGCTGGCGGCCGTCGAAGAGGCCGGCTCCGAGGCCAAGCACATCTCGCAGTGGTGGTACGGCGGGTTCGCCCTGTTCGTACTGGTCCTGCTGCTCCTCGTCACCGTCATCATGGGCAAGGGCCGGCCGCACTCCTGAGCGGCTGAGAACTGGCTGATATGGCTTCCGTCGAGCGGGTCCGTCGCCTGGGCGTGATGGGTGGCACGTTCGACCCGATCCATCATGGCCACCTGGTCGCGGCCAGCGAGGTGCAGGCGTACTTCGACCTGGACGAGGTGATCTTCGTCCCGACCGGCCAGCCGTGGCAGAAGACCGACCGGGCGGTCTCCCCGGCCGAGGACCGGTACCTGATGACGGTCATCGCGACGGCGTCGAACCCGCGGTTCTCGGTCAGCCGGGTCGACATCGACCGGCCGGGGCCGACGTACACGATCGACACCCTGCGCGACCTGTCGGCGCTGTACCCGGACGCGGAGCTGTTCTTCATCACCGGTGCCGACGCGCTCGCCCAGATCCTCACCTGGCGCGACGTGGACGAGATGTTCAAGCTGGCGCAGTTCGTCGGCTGCACCCGGCCCGGGACCGAAAGCCTCGAGCTGCCCCTGGACAAGCTCCCGATGGATCGGATCACACTGCTCGAGGTGCCGGCGCTGGCGATCTCCTCGACCGAATGCCGGGCCCGGGTCGCCAAGGGCAACCCGACCTGGTACCTCGTCCCGGACGGCATCGTCCAGTACATCGCCAAGCGCGAGCTCTACACCAACCGTTAGAAGGAACCTATGCCAGCAAGCGATCGTGCCATCGAGCTGCTCACCGCGGCCGCCGAGGCCGCCCACGACAAGAAGGCCGAGAACGTCCTCGCCTTCGACGTGTCGGAACAACTCGCCATCACCGACGCGTTCCTGGTCGCGTCCGCGTCCAACGACCGCCAGGTGCGGGCCATCGTCGACGCGGTCGAGGAGAAGCTGCGGGTCGACTTCGACGCCAAGCCGGTCCGCCGCGAAGGCGCCCGGGAAGGCCGCTGGGTGCTGCTCGACTACCTCGAGATCGTCATCCACGTCCAGCACGACGAAGAGCGCAGCTTCTACTCCCTCGAGCGTCTCTGGCGCGACTGCCCCGCCATCCCGCTGCCGTCCCCGATCCCTTCGGCTGAATGAGCGCGGGGCGACTGATCGTCTGGCGCCACGGCCGGACCGAGTGGAACCTGCAGGACAAGATGCAAGGCCAGGCCGACATCCCTCTCGATGAGGTCGGCATCGAACAGGCCCGCGTGGCAGCCGCACGGCTCGCCTCCCTCGCACCGACCCGCCTCTTCGCCAGCGACCTCCAGCGCGCCGCCGCCACCGCCGGCGAACTGGCAGCGCTGACCGGCCTCAAAATCGAGTACGACGAAGCCCTCCGCGAGATCCACGTCGACGACTGGGCCGGCAAAACCTCGGCCGAAATCGCCGCCACCCAGCCCGAAGCCCTCGCCCGCGTCCGCGCCGGCCAAACCCAGCGCCGCGGTACCGCCGGCGAAACCAGCGAAGAGGTCGCCGACCGCTTCTCCGCCGCCGTGGCCCGGATCTCCGCCGAAGGCACCTCGGAAGACACCATCGTCATCACCACCCACGGCTTCGCCGCCCGCGTCGGCATCTGCCAGTTCCTCGGCATCCCACAGGCGCACTGGTCAGCGTTCGGCGGCCTCGCCAACTGCAACTGGATCTCGCTTCTGCCGAGCCGCAACAACGGCTGGCGCATCGAGGAATGGAACGCCGGCTCCCTCCCCGAACCAGTCATGAGCGACGACCCCCAACGCTGATCAGGTCTGGAACACGCAAATCGGACACCGCTCCGCGGCGGCTGCCTTGTCGGCCGCCTTCGTCGGCGCCGCGGGATGCCCTCCGGCGTAGGACACTCGGCGGGTGACTCCGGTGACTGGCAGTCGGACGTCGCTGCTCGGCGGTACTCGTCTCAGCGGCCTCCGATGGTCCGACAGCGTGCCTCGGCGTACTGCGCTCGGGCCAGCTAACGCGGTCAGTTGATACCGCTGCGGGCGGCCACCTGCTGGCCGCCCGCAGCGGTGTCGCTCAGGCGCTCCGGCGTAGCGCAGTCAACGAGTTCGTCGTAGTCAGTTGAAAAGGACTCGGGCTGCTCCCGCCGCTGGCATGGACGACTGTCGCGGGCCGCGCCAGGCTTGCCGACTCGGCGTACGAATTGGAAGACTTGAGGCTCCGCCCGGCGGCGACCTGAGGCGGTTCAGCCGCCGCCTGCGGGCCGGATCCGCCTGTGTACAGCCTGCTTCCGGGGTGCCCGCGAGCGAGGGCTATCCGATTTTTCTTTGGCACCCGGTATCCGCTAAACTTCCGGAGTCGCAAGACACCGCGGGGCTTTGGCGCAGTTGGTAGCGCGCTTCCATGGCATGGAAGAGGTCAGGGGTTCGAATCCCCTAAGCTCCACCGCAGATCAGAGGCCGGTTTCCCCTTGGGAGACCGGCCTCTCGCATGACCTGAGTGACTGCCTTCAGCGGATTGCCTCGTCCAGCGGCAGCATCGGGTAGTGGAGAAGGACGTCACCCAGGCGGGTCGTCGCGGATCGCCCGGACAGAGTTGGCAAGTCCCGGTACTCCTCCTGCGAGAGATCGATCGGAAATCGTCCGACGGTCGTCCCGGGCAGGAAGACCACTGCATTGCATCGCAACATCCTGCCCCGGTTCCAGCTGTACGGCACCAGTAGCACGTACTCGATCGATGCGAAGTTGTCAGCAACCCACTGCGGCCGCCCAACCGTCCCCAGGCCATCACCGATACGCCTGTCGATCAGGCGCGACAGCTCAGCCGGCGGCACATCCTTGATCTGGTCCGGCAGTGGATGCTCCACAGCCAGCCCGAAGGACCCGCCGAACCTCTTCGCGACTCGACGCAACACGGTTCTCATACGCTGCCGTTCATCCAGTCCAGTTCTTGATGTAGATCGGAGTATCCCAGCGTCCGGAGTGGCTGGCCATCGGCTCCGATCGCCTTGCGCATCACGTTGGTTCGTCCGGCTCGCGCATCGTCCATTCGTGCGGCAGCGCCGCGAACCACATCACGTCGATGCGCTCGCCCTGCCACACGCTGTGTGCGCGCATCGTTCCCTCGTGCACGAACCCCGCTCGGCGCGCCACCGCAGCTGACGCTGCATTGTCCGCCTCAACCGTCAGGAAGGCACGAGCTGCGCCGAGCCCGAACAACCACCGTGTGAGCAGAACCACCGCCCGCGTCGCGTACCCACGCCCTCGCGCGCTCGGCCCGATCCAGTAGCCGAACTGCGCTACGTCTTCCTTCGACCAGTCATCGACGCCGCAGCAGCCGACCAGGTCACCGGAGGCTGCGTCCGTGATCGCGAAGGCAACACCAGATGGTGGCTCCGCCGCGCCGAACGCCCGCCAGCTCGACACGAACTCGTCGATGATCGATTCAGCGTCCTCGATCGAGAGCGGCGGAGCCGGTCGTCCGAGTCGGTCGTGGGCCCCGTTGTAGCGTCGGATCGCTGGATCGGCGAACGCTTCCGCCATGAACCCGGCGTCATCTTTCGACCAAGGTCGGAGAGTGACCACGCCATCCGAGAGCGACAAGACCGGAATGTCGGCATCCGCTTCACGGACGTCTATCGGCTCCTTCCGGTTTGACCCTGCACATGTCGAACTCGGAGGTTACCCCGAGCCTCCGGCGAGGCGTCGTGCTCTTCCCGGTGCCGCCTTTCAGGTTCGCGATAGTGGTCACTTGCATGGCCGGAGACCGTGCGGAAATACGGGGCCCTCGATCCGTCAGATGTCAGTCCGGCAGGAGGCGAGTGAGTCGGAGCCGCCAGTACGGGAGGCCCAGGATTTCGTCCAGCGCTACCGGACGCAGAACGTCCGCAATCGGGGGTACGTTGTCGGCATGTCCGACTTCAGGATCAAGGCGCTCACGCCGAAGACGTTCGACGACTTCGCCGCTCTCGTCGAGCGGAACAAGGGCATGTTCGCCAGTTGCTGGTGTACGCATTTCCATCCCGACTGCGCGGAGAAGGGTCAGACCGCCGAGGGGAACCGGGCGCTCAAGCAACGTCTGGTGGCCGACGGGATCGCGCACGCGGCGCTGGTGTACGACGACGACCGGGCCGTCGCCTGGGCGGAGTACGGATCACCCGAGGAGCTGCCCAACATCCAGCACCGCAAGGAGTACGTCGCCACTGCCGAGCGACTGCCCGACTACCGGGTCACCTGCATCCTGGTCGAGCGCAGCTTTCGCGGTCACGGCCTGGCGGCGATCGCCCTGCGCGGAGCCGTCGAGCTGATCGCGCAGGCCGGCGGCGGCCTGGTCGAGGGCTACCCGCACGACACCGGCGGGGTCCGGAAGAAGAACTCGTCGTTCCTCTACAACGGCACCCGCACGATGTACGAGCGCGAGGGCTTCACCTACGACCGCCCCAAGGGCCTGGGCAACTGCGTGATGGTGTGCGAGGTCGCCCCGAGCACGCGCGACTGAACCGGTCCCTCGCTCCACGCGGAGACGACGGCTGCTGAGCATTGATGCTACGCACGGCTTAGGTGGTGTGGGCCGAGTACTCTGACCTGGATCGGACTGGCTGGCATCTCAGTCTCTGGAGAACCACATGCCCGGCAGCACTTTTGGCGCGTGCCCGCTGCGCGCCCATGTCGATCCGCGCCTCTTGCGATTCAGCGCCGGGGCCACAGCGAGCGTGCTCGCCGTCGTGCTGCTCATCGTTGACGTTGCTCGACCATTGGGTCTCGGCCTGCTCGCCTCCCAGGTCGCCGTGTTTGCGTTCACTGCGTTCGTGAGTTTTCAGTGGTCGTTGTGGGCGCAGATCTTCGCCCGTGTCATCTGGCCGCGGATCGGAGCGCCAGCCGAGTTGGAGGATGCTCGGCCGCCGAGATTCGCCCAGTTCGTCGGGTTCGTGTTCACCGCTCTGGCGCTGGCCGCCTTTGTACTCGGCTTCGATGTCGCCGGCTACGGCCTCACCGCTCTCGCCTTCGGCGTGGCAGCCCTCAACGCATCCACCGGGCTGTGTTTGGGCTGCAAGGCCTACCATCTGATCCGTCGCCCGAAACCGGCCTGAGCCCATCCGGAGCCGTCGTGATAGTCGATCATGGGCCGCCGACCTGTGTACGAAGTGACGTCAGCGGACTGGGTTGCCGGGGAGGAGGGCTCGCCACCAAGGCGTGTCTGTCCAGCGGTCGTAGCGGGCCAGTTGTTGATCGATGGTGGTGACCTTGTCTGCGGGGGCGTAGTCGAACAACGAGGCCTCGTGCCGGATGCCGAAGAAGGTTCGGCGGCTCCAGAGGTCGACGATGTAGCCGTCGTACGACCGGCCGCGGCGCAGGAACGCGTCGGCCCTCGCGCCCGCACAGCACAGCCGGTAGCCGAGTGGTTCGATCTGACGTCGCAGCTCGACGAACGCTGTCCACAGACCCTGGCCGGAGCTGGTCCAGGTCCTGCCGTCCGGCGTTGTCAGGACCAGCGTCCAGTGGGAGTCGGTGGTCGAGGTCTCGTCGACGGAGCACTGCTGCTCCTTGCCGTCGAGCCAGACCGTGAGCGGCTCCACCTCGTGATAGTCGATTCGGCCGTTCATCGTCCTGCGAACTCCGATTCTCGATCGTGGGGGCCCTGCCATCCCCAATGACCGGTGAATCTAGCGGACTTGATGATCTCGGGTGCGATCCCGCCCTCGAAACTGATCTCCCGCTCGGACCGCAGGGACCGGTATGTCCACTAGTGCGTACCGGGATGCCGCGTTGAGGGCTTCGTTGTCCGCAGCAAGCAAGCCGGGCGAACAAGTACCTTCCGTTGAGCAAGCCGGTGCGCGGCTCGATTGGTTACCAGCACTTTGCGTTCAGCGTGGCTGCGATCTCGGTTGCTCACGCGGCCAACTCGATCAGCAGTGCGTGAGCGTGGGGCCGGGTAGTGCCTCAAAACGAGACAGCTTGCCGGGTGCGAAGTGGAGAGACTGATTCCGTCCGGGATACGCCCGAAAGGAGTTCGCCATGACCACCATCGACGCCGATGCGTTCGGCGCTCACCAGGACCGCGCCCAACCTGCCGCTGCGGCCGCTGAGGCTGAGGCCGCGGTTCCAGCGGTGACTGGGGACCCGTCTCTGATCGGTCTCCCCAGTTTCATCGTGGGATCGGTCGCGCTCGGTCTCGTCCTTGTCGGCTACGTGCCGGCGGCGGCGGTCGGGGCCTCGCTCTCCATCATCGTCGCGGCCACCGGACTAGGCCTGGTGATCGCCGCCGTCTGGGCGGCAGGCGTCGGTCAGAGCGCGGTAGCCGGGGTGTTCGGCATCTTCGCGGGGTTCTGGCTCAGTTACGCCATGCTCGTACTGGGCCTCACACACAACTGGCTCGGCATCGTCGCCGCGGACGCCCTCGACACACAAGGCTTGTTCCTGATCTCGTGGCTGGTCGTGATCGGGATGCTGACCCTGGCCACACTCCGGCTGCCGAGCGCGTACACGGTGCTCTTCGCGCTCATCGAAATCGCCTTGGTGCTGGTCTTGATCGGCACCCTGCAGGAATCAGCAGGCGTGCTCCACATCGCAGGTGTGGTGGTGTTCCTCTTCGCCGCGGTGGGTGTCTACCTGTTCTTCAACTCGGCTTCGCAGGCGACAGGCGGTGGCGCGCTTCCGCTCGGACCACCGCTCGTCCATGGTTGAGCCGCCTCGCCCCTGAGCTTCACCGCAGGTCGAAGGCCCTGTCCCGTTCGGGAAAGGGCCTCCGACCTGTACCCCGGGAGGCTAGGCCTCGCGCTGGTACGTGCTCAGGCGAGTGCCTTGGTCTTGATGGAGTCGTACTCCGCCTGCGTGATCGTTCCGGAGTCGAGCAGTTCCTTGGCGCTGGCGATCTCGTCGGTCGGGCTCTTGGACGTGCCTGCGACATCCTGGATGTACTTCTTCTGCTCGGCCTGCTGCTCCTCGAACTGCGTCCGCCGGCGCTCGTTCATGCTCCGGCCCCGAGCGATGAGGTAGATCAGTGCCCCCACCCACGGCACGAAGATGAGCAGGATCGCCCAGCCGGCCTTGGCCCAACCACTGAGCGAGCGGTCGCTGAACAGGTCCCACAGACAACGGAACCACACCATCAGTGCGGCAATCCAGATGAAGAACCAGAAGCTCCACAGAAGAACTTCCCCGAAGTCATTCGTCATTGCGTCCACGGTCATTCCCTCCAGAGATGAGCGGACGCGCCAGCCGGCTCACCCAGGTCGAGCCTCATGACCTGCGCCTCCGATGGGCGTCTCGGTCGCATTGCAGCAGGTCCGGACTGTCCGGGGCGTCACCCATGGTGGATGAACTCCGTTGCCATCGGCAGGGAGGTCATCCCAGCATGTCGTCGACGGCGATGCGGGCGGCTGACGGGCAGCCCTTGGTGAAGCCGTAGAAAGGGCCGAAGTCGCGGGTCGCCGGGAACCCTGTCATGTAGAGCCCGGCCAGGGACGTCTCGAGGCCCTCGGACAAGGCGGGGAAGCCCTCGGTGACCGAGATCCGATCCACGACATCGCCCAGGTAAGGCACGCGAGCAAGGTCGGCCCGGTAGCCGGAGGCGAAGACCACGTGATCGGCTGTCAGCGCCGCGCCGTCGGAGAGAGTCAGCGTCACGTCGTGTTCGCTGACTGCCGTGCTGACCACCGCACACCCCGGATGACTGGTCACGACGGCGTCCGGGATCCGCGGCACGAGCCACGGTTCGAGGGTGAGACGGCCGACCTGCCAGAACTCGGCTGCGATCGTTCGCTGCCGCTCGACCGAGAGTCCTCGCCACCATCCCCGGTGTGTCAGCGTCTGATTGACGTACTGGTCGACGAAGCGCCAGCTCACTTTGGCGAACGCCGGTGTGCTGTGGCGATGCACCACGTCCACCTGCGCGGCGTCGTGATCACAGAGCAAAGCCGCCCATTCGTAGGCGCTTTGCCGACCGCCGATGATCACGACCCGCGCACCGGCGAGCGCATCGAAGGAGACCAGTTGAGACGTGTGCGAGCGGCGAGCCGGGGGGACATCGGCGTACCACTCCGGCAGGTTGAGGAAGTAGCCGATGCCGGGTGCGACGAGTACCTTGTCCGCGGTGATCGTCGTACCGTCGTCCATCGTTGCCACGAAGCCCGCGTTCGGCTTGCTCAGGCCGGTCACGAGGCGCTCGTCGAGGTCGAGCCTCTTGCACTCGCGGAACCACTCCGTGTAGTCGAGGAAGACCGAGATCGGGATCGGGTCGAAGTCTGCGGGGCGCAGGCCCCGATCCTCGAAGAACGCCTCGAACGTGTACACGCCGTTTCCGTCGAGATGCCAGTCGGGGCCTGACCGCAGAAACATCTCAACCGGCATGTTCTTCCGCCAGAACGCCATCCGGTGGCCCACGATCCGGGTCTCGATGCCGTTGTCACGGGCAAGGGCCGCCGCGGAGTAGGCATAAGGCCCCGCGCCGACGACCAGCAGATCCGTCCGGTCCGGCATCGTGTCTCCTGAAGGTGTGGCCGGTGGCAACGAGAACGAGTGGGCGGTGAGGCCAAGAATCCTCTACCTGATCCGTTGGCGCCAGGAGGTCACCCCGGGGCCGATCAGTTCGTGGGCAGGAGCCAGCCGATGCGTAGTTCTTCCGCGCCCGGGCGGAAGGTCCGGATGAGATCGGCGCGTTCGGGGTCGTCTTCGGGGAGGTCTTCGGCGAGGGCGGCTTGGGCGGCGATTGTCTGGGGCCTGGCTCCGAGCGCGGCGCGCAGGTGGAGTGAGCGGCGCAGCATCGCGATCCGCTCCGCGGGCTCCATGAGATGCGCGAGGTGCCGGATGATGTACGACTCGAAGTAGCCGTCGCCGGACTTCGTCGCGATCTCGAGTGCTGTCTCGTAGCGTGCGAGGGCGCCGGCCGAGTCCCCATCGATGTTGTCCAGCAAGACGCCCCAGTGGTACTCCGCCCAACCGCGCTGCTTCTCGTCGTCGCTCTGTGCCGCCGCGCGGTAGCCGGCCTCGGCCACGGCGCGGTCGTCGGCGCGGGGGTCGCGCTGGAACAGCAGGCGGCTGTACGCCATTCGGGCCGTGAGCAACTGCGCCGTCGGCGACGCGGGATCGAGTGCCGCGACCGCCTTCTCGGCCTCCTCATGACCCTCGATCTGGAAGAACCAGCGGTCGACGGCGATCTCGGCGTGTAACTCCGGCTCGGAGTCCGGGTCCACGACGGCGAGTGCGGCAACCCACTCCCCGAGCAGGTGCAGGCGTCGGGCTACGTAGGCGTCATCAGTTAGCATGACGCCTACCATAGGAATCGATGATGTAGGTGGTCAAGTGGAATACGGCGACTACATTGGGAACGTGACGCGCCTGGCCGTCGAGCTGGCCAACACCGGCACGCTCAACGAGGACGGTGAACTGGTCGCCGTGTTCTTCGCAGAGCACGAGATCACTCCGCCGCCGGACGGTGAGTACGGCGACCTGCCGGATCTCGTGCGCACGGCCCTGGCGCAGTCAGTCGACGGTGCCGCCCCGGACGCCGTACACCGCCTGCTGCGTGACTATCCGCCTGACATGCACTTGTCCGACCACGACGGTGGCTGGCACATCCACTTCAGTCGCAACGGCACCCCGGCCAAGCGCTGGGCCGGCCAGTTGATCGCCGCCAAGCTCGCCCTGGTCGCGGCGGGGGATCCGGCGGTGACGCTGGGGCGGTGCGCCGCGGCTGGGTGCGGGAACTACTTCGTGGACCAGTCACGGAACCGGACGCGCCGGTTCTGCTCCAACGCGTGCGCGAGTCGTACGACGGTCGCGGCGTACCGAGCCCGGGCGGCGAAAAACTCCTAGCAGAGTCTCTCGATGTCCAGCACGATGGACGGATGGCATCGGTCAGGCAGTTCCAAGTCACCTTCGATTGCGCGGAACCCGAGCGCGTCGCTCGTTTCTGGTGCGAGGTGTTGGGATACGTCGTACCGCCGCCACCGGAGGGATTTGCCACGTGGGCCGATTTCCATCGCTCGCTGCCGCCTGAGCGTCAGGGGGCGGGGTTCTCCTGCGGCGATCCCACAGGTGTAGGCCCGCGGCTCTACTTCCAGCGCGTTCCCGAAGGTAAGGTCGTCAAGAACCGGGTGCATCTTGACGTGCGGGTCGGCACCGGGCTTGTGGGTGAAGAGCGCGTGGCTGTGCTCGAGGCCGAATGCGCACGGCTGGTCGCGCTCGGCGCGACACGCGTACAACTACTGCGGGCCGATGGCTTCAACGAGTCGTGCCTTCCCATGCTGGATGTCGAGGGCAACGAGTTCTGTCTGGACTGAGTCGGGGAGGGTGGGCATGGAGATGGGTCTTCGGGGGAGCGTTGAGGAAGGGTTGTGGCCGCTGGTCGAGTCCTTTCTCGGCTCGCACGACGTGGCAGGCCTGGCCGTCGCGGTGGTTCGCGACGAGGAGGTCGTCGCGCGTGGGTTCGGCGTTCGTGACGTCGGTACCGGTGCGCCGGTCACGCCGGAGACGATGTTCCACCTGGCGTCGGTGTCCAAGCCCTTCGTCGCGACCGCGATCGTGTCGCTGGCGATCGCTCGGGACACCGGCGAACCGGTGCTCGATCTGGATGCTCCGATCACCGATTGGGTGCCTGAGTTCACCTTGGCCGACGGTCGGGCAGGCGACGTCACAGCCCGGCGTCTCTTGAGCCACACGAGCGGTCTTCCCGACGTCGTCGACTACGGCTGGCACGACCCTCAGCTCGGCGACGACGCCCTGAGCGAGTTCGCTCGCAGCCTGTCGGACTGGCGGCTGCAGGCGGAGCCCGGCTCGGCGTTCTCCTACTCCAACGCCGGGTTCGAGCTTCTCGGCCTCCTGCTGTCCAGGGTCACGGGTACGACGTTCGAGAACGCCGTACGGCGCGATGTCCTGGCGCCACTCGGGATGCGGAACAGCACCTTCCTGCGTGGCGAGGTACCCGCGCACCTGGCTGCCTCACCGCACGTCGGGATGCCGCTGTCGGTGCCCGGTCGCTCCTATCCGTACACCAGGCGCCATGCCCCGAGCTCGACCCTGCATTCGAACCTGGTCGAGATGTGTCGCTGGATGGTGGCGCACTTCGAGCCGGCCGCAGTGGCTTCCGACGGGCGGTGGGCGCGGCTCGATCCTGGGCTGCTCGACCTGATGTGGCAGCCCGTGGTGTCGGTGGGCAACCCTCCGTCGGACGAGGCGAGGTCACTCGGTTGGGCCATCGGCAGCTACCGCGGGCACCGAACGGTGAGTCACGGTGGCATGGACCCCGGGTTCAGGTCGAGGCTCGTGCTGGTTCCGGAGCGGCGTACCGGCGTCGTCGTACTCGCGAACTCCAACGCGATCCCTGCCTCGCTGATCGCGAAGGCAGCGCTCGACGTCGCCCTCGCCGATCACCACCTCTCCGGTGCGACGCCCGAGGGGGTGGTGGCCATGCGCGCCTTGCTGCCCCCGGTCGTCGGCCCTGTCGCCGAGGCGCTGAAAACATCGGGTCCGGATGCCGCAGAGGCGGCGTACCACCGACTGGCTGCGCTCGAGCCGGCCGAGTTCAATCTCGACGACGAGGGGTTCGACGAGGCTGTGTGGGGAGCGATCGAGCTGCGCCGCACAGACCTGGTCTGGCCGCTGCTGCGAGTGTGGACCGAGTTGCGTCCGGACTCGTCCGCCGCTTGGACGATGACCGGATGGGCCCATCAGCTCGACGGACAGCTCGACCTGGCGAGGAGTGCCCTCCGACGCGCCGTTGACCTCGACCCCGAGAACGACGACGCCGCGCAGCTCATGAGCACCCTCCCGTCGGCGTGACCGATAAGGATCAGAGTGGGCTGAGGCGGGGCCACGGGCGGGCGGCTCAGGTGTGCAGGATGGGGCGGTAGGTGAGCTCTTGGGTGTGGCCATCGAGGGTCCGTTGCTCGATCAGCTCGAGGTCGAAGTCGGCCGCACCCTGGAAGACGGGGTCAATTCCGGTCTGACCGGAGATCACCGGGAAGATCGTCAGCTGGACGCGGTCGACCAGGCCGGCGGCCATCAGCGACCGGTTCAGGGACAGGCTGCCGGCCGAGCACATCGGTACGTCGGACTCCTCTTTGAGCCGGGCGACGACGTCGACGGCGTCGCCGTTGTCGAGCGTCGCGTTCTTCCAGGCGAGGGGTCCTTCCAGTGTCTTCGACACCACCGTCGTCGGCAGGCTCCTCATCATGGTGTTCACCGGGTCACGTACGTCGGACTCCTCGATGCTCGGGCCCAGAATCTCCAGGAACTGCCGGTAGGTGGTTGCCCCGAGCACCAATCGCGGCGTCTCGCCGTAGAAGGCAAGACGGCGGTCGAGGAACTCAGGCCCTTGCTTGCCCCAGTAGCCTCCCCAGTCGCCGCCTTCGCCGTACGAGCCGAATCCGTCGAGGGTGGCGAAGACATCGAAGGTGTAGACAGCGGTCATGATGTTCTCCTTCAGTGCACCGATCAGGGTGCCGTAAGCGGCTCCTAGGCTGCCTACGCGACCCAGGTCCGTTGAGAGGTACGTCTGGCGGGCCGGCATGGGGTGTTCATGCGTCATGACCTGCTTCCGCAGGCGTGAGACAAGCATGATGGTGAGCAGGAAAAGTACGGTGGTGACCAACAGCGTGTCGGCCTCGCCGAAGGCGGCGATTTTCCACGAACACCCCCACCCCCGATCCGACATCGCCCCGCGGATTTCCCGAGATCCTCTGTACGCCGATCCTGAGCGCCGCCACTTTCAACGACCTTTCAGCCGCCGTCAGACAGGGACGACCAGGTCGTAACCACCTTCCTACGCTCCGCGAGACGTAGGCCTGGAAGCCGTGTCAGTGGGCGTGTCAGTGGCGTGTCAGGGGGGTGTCTGGGCGTGTCGCGATGGTTGCTGCATGAACAGCTCAGCGATTGCAGTCTCGGGACTGCGTAAGGCTTATGGGGACAAGGTCGTGCTCGATGGCATCGATCTGGAGGTTCGGGCCGGGACGGTGTTCTCGCTGCTCGGTCCGAACGGCGCGGGCAAGACGACCACGGTGAACGTGCTGACCACCTTGCTGAAGGCGGACGGTGGAACGGCACGGGTTGCCGGCCACGACATCGACACCGAGGCCAAGGCGGTGCGGTCGGTCATCGGGGTCACCGGTCAGTTCGCGGCGGTGGACGAGCTGCTGACCGGGGAGGAGAACCTCCAGCTGATGGTGGATCTGCTCGGGGTGAACTCCGGCGAGGAGGTCATCGCGGGGCTGCTGGAGCGGTTCGATCTGGTGGAGTCGGCGCAGAAGCCGGTGTCGACGTACTCCGGGGGTATGCGCCGCAAGCTGGACCTGGCGATGACGCTCGTCGGGAATCCGAAGATCATCTTCCTGGACGAGCCGACCACCGGCCTCGACCCACGCAGCCGGCGCACGATGTGGACGATCATCCGCGGGCTGGTGGCCGATGGCGTGACCATCTTCCTGACCACCCAGTACCTCGACGAAGCCGATCAGCTCGCCGACCGGATCGCCGTACTCGACCAGGGCCGATTGGTTGCCGAGGGCACTCCGGACGAGCTCAAGCGCCAGCTGCCCGGGACGCACGTCCGGCTCCGGTTCGGCACCGTCGAGGAACTCGACGCGGCCGCGCGGATCTTCACCGACTCGACGCGAGACGACGAAGCAATGGACCTGCGGGTTCCGAGCGACGGCGGGACGAGGTCGCTGCGGGCCGTGCTCGACCGGCTCGACGAGTACTCGATCAGCGCCGAGGAGTTCTCCGTCCACACACCCGATCTTGATGACGTTTTCCTCGCCCTGACGGGCCACAACACGGAGGTAGTCGCGAAATGAGCGCCCAGAACCACTCGATCGTCATGCTGCGTCGCAACTTCAAGCACATCACCCGGAACCCGACCTCGGTGTTCAACGCGGTCCTGATGCCGGTCGTGATCATGTTGATGTTCGTGTACATGCTCGGCGACGCCTTCAACGTCGGCGTCGACTACGTCGACTATGCGACACCTGGACTGATGCTGCTGGCCGTCTGCTACGGGCTGGGGGCCACCGCAACCGCGGTCAACTCCGACATGACCAAGGGCATCATCAACCGGTTCAAGGTCATGGACGTGTCCCGCGGTGCCGTGCTGACCGGTCACGTGATCGCCAGTCTGCTGACCAATCTGATCGCCATCGCCGCGATCGTCGGGGTGGGGTTCCTGCTGGGATTCAACCCGTCGGCGAGCTTCGTCGACTGGCTCGGTGTGATCGGTCTCGTCGTACTGCTCGGATTCGCGGCCGGCTGGTTCACCGTCGCCCTGGGACTGTTTGCGAAGTCTCCGGAAACCGCGGGACTGGCCGCGGTGCCGCTGGTCATGCTGCCGTTCTTCAGCAGCGCGATCGTCCCGGCGGACAAGATGGGGGCCGGCCTCAAGCAGTTCGCGCAGTACCAGCCCTTCACCCCGATCATCGAAACCCTGCGTGGGTTGCTGAACGGCGCACCGGCCGCCAGCGACGTGATCCCCGCCCTCGCGTGGTGCGTCGGAATCGCTCTGGTCGGATATCTGTGGGCGCGTTCGACCTTCGCGAAGCGAGCCTGACGAACTGGGGTGGTGCCGTGCCGCACCCTCACGAGGCGAGTGTGACCTCGACCAGCTCAGACCAGTTCGACTCCGCCCCTTCCTGCGTCACCTCGGCGAACCGTTCGTCGCCGAGGTGACGTCGTACGTCGTGCTCGATCCTGACCGCGGCCGGGTTGGAAAGATCCGGCAGACCGCGTACGCCGTTGCTCGCCGCGAGCAGCCGCGCTGCCTGCTCGTACTGTTCGCGGCGCATCGCCAGATCCGCGACCCCGACGATGGCGTGCGCGAGCGAGGGTGCGTGGCCGGCCTCGGACGCCGCCTGGAAGGCGGCGGCTCGGTGTCCGCGGGCCTGCTCGAGATCGTCGGCGAAGTCGCCGAGCTGACTCTGGACGACCGCGCGGATGTTCGCCTGATCCGCCTCGTCTCCAAGAACGGTCGTCGCGACCTCGAGTTGCCGACGTGCCTCCTCGGCGTCTCCGCGCCAGCCGGCTAGTTCCGCCTTCGCGAGTGCCAGCACGGCCAGCGCACCAGGCCAGGGGATCCGGTCCGCGTAGCGCTGCGCGTCCGCCATTGCCACCTCACTGGACTCCACGTCACCGAGCAGCCAGTACAGCTGAGCCTGTCGCGCGCGCAGCCGGATGACATCGTCGACAGCACCGAATTCGGTGACGACCCCGACCGCCTGTTCGAGGTACTCGCACGCGGCGGTGAACTCGCCCCGCGTGGCGATGCGGTCCGCCAGCTCGGCCAGGGCGAACGAGATCCCGAACCGTTCGCCGACCGCCCGGAACTCGGCGAGCGCCAGCTCGAGATCCTTGTCCGCATCCTGCCCGTCGCGCCCGAGCATGATCCTCATCTTGCCGAGCTGTAGCCGGGCCATCGCGCGTCCCCAGGGGTCCTCGTGGCTGAGCAGCGATTCCCACGCGGGCAGGATCTGGTCCGGCGCCTGCAACATCCTCTCCAGCGGCGCGATCAACCCGAGCACCGGATGAGGATCCTTACTCTGCTGGGTGTATCGGTAGGCCTTGTGGATCCACTCCGCGACCTGGTGCTCGTCGCCCGGCCCCGAGGTCAGGAACTGCACGACCAGGGCGTACACCATGGCACGGATCTCGTCGGTCACCTCGCCGGGTGTCTCGATGGCCGCCATGATCAGTTCGTTGCCCTCAGTCTTGTCTCCGGCGAGCCACCAGTACCAGCCGGCGGACGCGGCCAGCCGCATCGCCCCCTGCGCCTCGCCGGCCGCTACCGCAGCACGCATTGCGGCACTGATGTTGTCGTGCTCGGCCGCGAGCGTGGCGAGCCATTCCAGCTGCTCGGCGCGGCGAAGGTGCGGCTCCGCGGTCTCGGCGAGTTCGGTGAAGTAGGCGAGATGCGCATGGCGCGCCAGCTCCGATTCACCCGCCTCCGCGAGCCGCTGCGCGGCGTACTCCTTGATGGTGCCGAGCATCCGGTACCGCGGCGCCTTGTCAGTGTCGGCGACCAGCAGCGACTTCTCGGTCAGTGCGGTCAGCAACTCGAGCACGTCACCCGCCTCGACCGCATCGCCGGCGCAGACTCGCTCGGCTGCCTCCAGGCTCGCACCGCCGTAGAACACCGAGAGCCTGCGTAGGACCGTCCGTTCGGCGTCGGACAGCAGCTCCCAGCTCCAGTCGATCACCGCACGGAGAGTCCGTTGCCGCGGCAGCGCCGTACGACTGCCGCCGGTCAGCAAGCGGAACACGTCATCGAGCCGGTCAGCGAGCTGATCGAGGGACATGGTGCGGAGCCTCGCCGCGGCCAGTTCGATCGCCAGCGGCATCCCGTCCAGCGCGCGGCAGACCCGCGCCATGGTCGACAGCGTGTGGGCATCCACTGCGATATCCGTGCGTACGGCGGCTGCCCGGTCGCGCAGCAGCTGGACAGCCGGAGAAGACTCGATCGCGCCCAGGTCCGCGTCGCTTGTGGGCAGGGCCAGCGGTACGACGTGCCACAGCGCCTCACCGGTGATGCCGAGCGGCTCCCTGCTCGTAGCGAGGATCCGCAGCCGCCGGCACTCCCCGAGCACCCGATGCGCGAACGTCGCGGCCGACTCGATCACGTGCTCGCAGTTGTCCAGGACCAGCAGCACCTCGCGCTCGCGCAATGCGGTGATGACCCGATCCGTCGGCTCCGTGTCCGACGCATCGGTGAGCAGCCCGTCCCGCAGGCTGAGCGCGGCGAGCGTCGCCTGTGCCACGTCGCCGTCCGCGCCGATGGGCGCCAGTTCCACGAACCACACACCGTCGGCCAGGTCACCGACCAGCGTTCGCGCGGTTTCGGCAGCGAGTCTGGTCTTCCCCGCGCCGCCCGGCCCGACCAAGGTGGTGAGCCGATGGCCGGCGACGAGCTCGCGAACCGTGGCGACGTCGGCGTCCTTGCCGATGAAACTGGTCAGCTCGGCACGCAGATTGGTGGTCCGGGTTTCCTCCCGCCGTCCCAACTCGCCCCGCAGCAGCGCGACGTGTACGGCGGACAGCTCGGGGGAGGGGTCGACGCCCAACTCGTCGGCCAGGGCTTCTCTCGTGCTCTCGTACAGGAGGAGCGCGTCGGCGTTGCGGCCGGCCGCGGCGAGGGCTCGCATCAGCGCCGCCACGAGCCGCTCCCGGACCGGGTGCGCGGCAACCAGGTCGGTCAGTTCCGTGACCATCTCCGCGCCGTTGCCGAGGCTGATCTCCGCGTCGAAGCGATCCTCGAGGGCGGTCAGGCGCAGCCCTTCGAGCCGCGTGACTGCCGCGTCGTACGCCGTACTGTCCTGCAAACCGACGTCCTGCAGGGCCGCGCCGCGCCACAAGGCGAGGGCCTCGCGCAACAGTCGTATCCGGGCTGGACCCTGGTCGGTGCGGGCCTGGTTGAGGAGGCGTTCGAACCGGATGGCGTCGACGGTGTCGGGCTCCACCATCAGCCGGTAGCCGTCGGTCTGTCCCTCCACCGACGCGTCCGGTAAAGCCTTCCGGAGCCGGGAGACCAAGCGCTGCAAGGCATTCGCCGCTTCGGCGGGCGGCTGCTCACCCCAGATCCAGTCGACAAGCGTCGCCTTCGGAACCACCTGCCCCGGACTGAGCGCAAGAGCGATCAACAGCCCCCGCAACCGGGCGCCCGGCACGTCGGCGACGACCCCGTCGTCCGACCGAACCTCGAATGATCCCAGCATCCCGATCTGCACCCGCCCGATCTTGCCATGGGCGGCCGGTCGCCTCGCGATGTGGGATCAACGGAAACAAAGAGGCGCCAGGTGACGAGAACGTTCCGGAAAGCCGGGGTCGGCGGTGCTGAGTGCGGCACGGTTGGCTGGTGATCCCTGCGATCCCCGAAACGATCCCCAGCCATGACGGGAACACGCCGCCGGCCCCGGCACCGTAGCGGTGCTGCCGCGGCGAATCAGCCACGCGTACGTCGTGACGTCCCCCACGGCACGGTTCATCACGCTGCACCTGCCTGGCGGGTTCGAGCAGTTCGCAGCCGAGGTCGGAGAGCCCGCTCAGGCGCTCACGCTGCCGCCGGCCCCCGCCGTACCGCCGGATCTGGCTGCGCTGACCGAGACAGCCGCCCGGCACGGCATCACGATTCTCGCCCCGCCACCCCAGCCGTAGGGATCAGCTCGCGGCCTTCTTCACGAGGGCGGTGATCTGCTTCTCGCCGGCAGCGGTCAGCTTGGTCAACGCGAAGGCGGTCGGCCACATCTCGCCGTCGTCGAGGTTCGCCGAGTCGTTGAAGCCGAACGTGCTGTACCGCGACTTGAACTTCCCCGCGTTCTGGAAGAAGCAGACCACCTTGCCGTCCTTGGCCCACCCGGGCATCCCGTACCAGAGCTTCGGCATGAGCTGAGGCGCGTTCTCCTTGACGATGGCGTGAATCCGCTCGGCCATCGCACGCTCCGCCTCCGGCATCTCGGCGATCTTCTCCAGTTGGGCCGCCTCTTGGTCCGCCCCGAGCGCGGCCGCCTTCATCTCCCGCGCATGCTCCTTCATCGCCCGCCGCTCCTCGGCGGTGAACCCTTCGTACGACGTGCCCTTCGAGCCTGCGGCCTTCTTCGCGTTCATCGGAGTTCCTGTCTACGAGATCCGCTGAGAACACTTCCCATGCTAGGAACCCGTCTGCGGCCTGAGCTTCTTCGAACCTGATCGATTTAAGTGGAGAGGTCGTCTCCGGTTCTGTGCTACGGTGAAAACGGAGACGGGATCTCCGCTAAGGGAGTTGGAGGGTGGAGATGGCTGAGACGGTGCTCGTGACCGGTGGGACGGGGTACGTCGGGGGATGGGCGATCGTCGCGCTGCTCGACGCTGGGTACGACGTGCGTACGACGGTTCGTGCCGCGAGCAAGGAGCAGTCGGTCCGGGATGTGGTGGGGGAGCGGGTGGGATTCGCGGTTGCGGACTTGATGCGGGACGACGGGTGGGATGCGGCGATGCAGGGTGTCGACTATGTGCTGCATGTCGCCTCGCCGCTCGGGGATGAGGGTTCGAAGGATCCGGATGCGCTGATCGTGCCGGCGCGCGATGGGGCGTTGCGGGTGCTGCGGGCCGCGACTCGTGCGGGGGTGAAGCGCGTGGTGATGACCTCGGCCGCGAACGCCGCGAGTCCGGCGTCGTACACGGACGACGGCGTCACGGACGAGACACTGTGGACCGTCGACTCTCCGTCGCTACCGGCGTACCGGCGTTCGAAAACCCTTGCGGAGAAGGCGGTCTGGGACTTCATGGAGGGGTACGACGGCCCGACCGAGCTGACGACGGTGCTCCCTGGTGCGGTGTTCGGGCCGATCCTGACGGCGGACAACGTCGGTACGACGCAGATCATCCAGCGGATGCTGACGGGCAAGATGCCGGGTACGCCGAAGATCGGTCTGGAGGTCGTGGACGTTCGCGACCTGGTGGATCTGCACATCCGCGCGATGGTTGCGCCGGAGGCGGCGGGTCAGCGGTTCCTCGGCACCGGCGAGTTCGTCTGGATGCGTGAGATCGCGGCGGCGCTCAAGGAGGCGCTCGGCCCGCAGGCAGCGAAGGTGCCCACCCGCCGGCTCCCGAACTTCGTGGTGCGGCTTGCCGCGATCACCGACCCATCGCTGCGGGCGATCACCATCTCGCTCGGACGCCGCAACCGGCACACCACGGCCAAGGCTGAGCGTGTGCTCGGTTGGAAGGCGCGCCCCGCGGCCCAGACGGTCGTGGAGTGTGCCCAGAGCCTGATCGCGCACGGCGTGGTAGCCGCGTGAACGACGCCACCCCGAGGAGCGCCCGGCGAGACTCCGTGCGGAACCGTGAGCGGCTGGTCGATGCCGCGCGGGAGGTGTTCGCCGAGCAGGGGTTCGGCGCCACGCTCGACGACATCGCCCGGCATGCGGGCCTCGGCACCGGGACGGCGTACCGGAACTTCCCGAACAAGCGCGCGATCGCGGCCGAGGTGCTGCGGGAAGCAACCGAACAGATCGCGGTCGACGCACGGGAGGCGCTCGAGGTCGAGGACCCATGGGATGCGCTCGTGCAGTTCTTCGAGCGCACGGGTGCCCGGCAGGCCGCCGACCGGGGACTGTACGAGACCCTCACCGGGCAAGGCGACGACGAGGCCCAGGCCCGCATCTGGCCCGAGATCGTTGCCGCAGTCACCGAACTCTTCAACCGTGCGTACCGCGCCGGCGCGATCCGCCCCGACGCCGCGGTCCAGGACGTCGCCGCGATCTTCGCCCTGCTCGGACCGGCGTTCGAAATGAGCCGCGCCATCGACCCCAACCTGTGGCGCCGCTACCTGGCCCTCCTCCTCGACGCCCTCCGCCCAGCAAACCAACCCGCCCTGCCCGTCGGCCCGCCGCCCGTCGATTCCCTCGACCTCATCCTCCGCGCAGGCAAAGGCAGCTGACCTCAGGTCAAGGCGGTCAGCGCTGGATGGCGCTGGGCCAGGTAGGCGCCGCGGACGATCGTCTCCTTGTACTTCGCGGCCGCGCGTCCAATGAGTACCGCCTCGACCGGCGAGTCGTCTGCCCGGACGAACTGGATCAGTGCGTCGTTGCGACCCAAGCTGATGCATTGGTTGAAGTAGCGGAAGTGCAGATCCCGCGGCTCGCGCCCGGCCAGACGATCGGTCAGGGCACGGACCGCATGCGCCGCAGCCGGGATCCCGGTTGCGCAGGCCATCCGCAGTTCCTGGCCGGTGGTCCGTCGTACGGCGGCCGCGTCGCCGACCGCGTAGACGTCCGGATGCGACACCGACCGCAATGTCCCGTCCACGATCATCCGGCCCCGTGAGTCGACTGCGAACCCCGCCGCCGCAGCCAGCCTCGACACCTCGAACCCGGTCGTCCACACCACCACATCGGCCTCGAGCCGATCATCGCCGTCCAGGGGCAGACCTTCACCATCGACCGACGCCACTCGCACACCTTCGACGCGCGAGATCCCGAGACGCTTGAAGGTCTTGTGGAGATGGCGTCGCCCACGATCCGACAACCCGGCGCCGAGCTCGCTACTCGTCACCAGCCGCACCTCCCGACCCGGGTAGGTCTCGGCGATCTCGGTCGCGACCTCGATGCCGGTCAGCCCACCGCCAACCACGGCAACCGACCCCTCCTTCTCCAGCCGCTCCCGCAGCCGCGTTGCATTATCGACATCCGCCACGGTGTAGGCGTACTCACTTGCCCCAGGCACCGAACTCAGGCTGGTGCGACTCCCCAGCGCATAGATCAGTACGTCGTACGGCAGCTCCTGCCCAGTCAGTACGACGGTCCGCCGGTCCGCGTCGATGTGGATGACGCGATCGGCGACGAAGTCGACCCCGGTGCCTTCGAGCAACTCCTTGATCGGGCGCTCCGGCAGGTCCTGGCCGGACGCCAGTTGATGCATCCGGACCCGCTCGACGAAGGTGTCGCGGGCGTTGACCAGCGTGACCGGCGCACCGGTACGGCGAGCAGCCAGCTTGGCCGCGATCATCCCGGAGTACCCGGCTCCCAGTACGACGATGTGCGGTGACATGTGCGCACTCCTTTCGACATGACTCCTGACACCTCGAGGCGGCCCGAATGTGACGTGACGACGGTCACGTCCACGGGCTGTCACGAACTCCGCGGGCTGTCTGGTCAGGTCGGCATCGTCTACGAGGAGGAAGACATGCCACAGCAGAAGGCTGTCCTGATGCGCGGCGCGGAGGCCGAGCGGCTCGGCGACCCGCCGAACATGACCTGGCTGATCGCCGACGCCGAGCACACCAACGGCATCATGAACGTCGTCCGCACCACGCTCGGAGCCGGCGTGGACGGTCCGCCGCCGCACTTCCACAAGGAATCGCCGGAGATGTTCTACCTGCTCGACGGCGCGCTGCGGATCCTGGCCGGCGACCAGATCGTCACGGTGGAGAAGGGCGACTACCTGCTCGTCCCGCCGCTGATGCCGCACGCCTGGGGTACGCCGCTGGAGGTCGGAGCGGACGTGCTGATCGTCAAGGCGCCCGGGAACAACCGGTTCGACTACTTCCGGCTGGGCGACCGGATCCGGCGTGGTCAGGCGGAACCGGCCGAGGTGCTCGCGACGGCGGAGAAGTTCGACAATACTTTTGTCGACAATGAGGTGTGGCGGCACGAGCTCGCCGTACGGGAAGGTGAGCGGCAACAGTTCATCCCCTTCCCGGGAACTGATGTCGACTGATCCCCTTCCTGGGGAACTGATGCCGACCGGCACAATCGGCGTCATGGATGGCCTGGCCGAGTTCGAGGCACAGCGACCCCGGTTGTTCGGCATCGCCTACCGGATCATCGGTGAGGCGAGTGAGGCCGAGGACGTCGTGCAGGACGCGTACCTGCGCTGGCGGTCGGCCGAGGGTGTCAGTACGCCGGCCGCCTGGCTGACCACGGTCGTCACTAACCTGTGCATCAACCGGCTGACGTCGGCCCGGGCCCGGCGGGAGCGGTACGTCGGCCCATGGCTGCCGGAGCCTGTTGCCACGGGCAATGACCCCCTGGAGCTGGCGGAACGCCGGGACACCATGACCATGGGCTTCCTGGTGCTGCTGGAGAAGCTGACACCGCCGGAGCGGGCCGTGTTCGTCCTGCGGGAGGCGTTCGACTACTCGCATCGTGACATCGGCGAGGTACTCGGGATCGACGAGGCCAACGCCCGGCAGCTCTACCACCGGGCGCTGGCCCGGGTCGGCGACGCGCGGCGCCGGTTCTCCGCGAGTCCCGCGGATGGGGTGAAGCTGGTGGAGCGGTTCCTGGCCGCAACCGTCGAGGGCGACGTGGCCGGGCTGGAGCAGATCCTGACCGAGGACGCGTCGGTCTGGGCTGACGGCGGCGGCAAGGCAACCGCTGCCCGCCATCCGATCTTCGGCCGCCTCGAAGCCGCTCATTACCTGACCGGCCTTGGGAAGACCCAACGGGCGCTGGCCGCGACCGTTGCCGTGGGCGAGATCAATGGCGAGCCCGCGATCCTGGTCCACGAGTCCGGCGAGCTCACCGTCATACTTGTCCCGGAAATCCGTGACGACCGGATCAGCACCATCCGCGCCGTCCTGAACCCCGACAAGCTCGCCTATGTCAAAGGACAGCTCGCAGCATGACGACGTACAGCGACTTCCCGGCCGAGCTGGTGACCGAGCGCCTGCGACTCCGGCGATGGAAGCCGTCGGACGCCGAGGAGCACCGCGGGCTGTGGACCGAGCGCGATCAACGAGCGGTACGCCGGATCGACGCCGACGGACGGCCGACGGTCGAGGAGATGCGCGGGTGGCTGGTGGCGAACCCGCTGGGCACCGAGCCCGGGCTGGGGTTGCTGCCGATCAAGCGGCGCGACACCGGCGAGTTCGTCGGGTACTGCGGGCTGACGGTGGGGCAAGGGTCGTTCGACGAGCCCGAGATCGCCTACGAGCTGGCCCGGCGGGCACACGGTCACGGCTACGCCACCGAGGCGGGTCGAGCCGTCGTCGAGGCGGCCGAAGCCACCGGGCGGCGGCGGTTGTGGGCCACCGTGCGGGAGTGGAACGCGCCGTCGTTCCGGGTGCTCGAGAAGCTCGGTTTCCACCGCAGCGACCGGGTCACCGAGGACCCGGAACGCGGCGACCTGATCTGGATGACCCGCGAGCTCGGTCAGCCGTCGGAGTAGAGACAGAACGGATGGCCGGCCGGGTCGAGCAGGACGCGGACGTCCTTCTGTGGCTGGAATTCGGCCAGGGTGGCACCGAGCTCCAGGGCATGCGCGACGGCCTCCTCGAGATCGCCGACCTCGATGTCGAGGTGCATCATCATGTGCTGTTTGCCGTCCTCGGCCGGCCAGGTCGGGCGGACCCACTCGGCCGACGTCTGGGACTGGAAGGCCAGGTAGGTCTCGGAGTTCCCCGGCACGGCCAGGGTGAACTCGCTCGGCTCGTTCTTGTGGATCTCCCAGCCGAGCACTGCGTGGTAGAACAACCCGAGCGCCTGCGGATCCGGCGCGTCGATCACCGTCCCGAACCAATGACCCTTCGGCGAACGTCCCCGGAGCATGTGTCCTCCTCCTGCTGAAGTCTGTACGACACTAGACCCGTGAACCGACAGGACGACCTGGCCGCCGAAGGTGAACCGGAGAAGGAGTTCAACCCCGGAATCGCGGCGCGGTTGCCGCGGAAAACCGTGGCCGGCGGCGCACTGATCCGCGACGAGGCCGGCCGCATCCTCTTCCTCGAACCGACCTACAAACCGACCCTCGACATCCCCGGCGGCATCGCCGAGTACGACGAATCGCCGTACGACGCCTGCTGTCGCGAGGTCAAGGAGGAGATCGGCCTGGACCTGGAGATCGGCCGTCTCCTCGTCGTCGACTGGGTCCCGGTGCTCGGCGTCTGGACCGACGCACTCGCCTTCGTCTTCGACGGCGGCACCCTCGACGACCACCACCTGTCCGCCCTCACCCCAGACCCCACCGAGGTCCGCACCCACCACTTCCTCACCCTCCCCGAAGCCACCCCCAACCTCCGCCCCTCCATGACCCGCCGCCTGACCCTCGCCCTCCAAGCCCTCACCCACCCCACCCCCACCTACGCCAACTTCGGTCGCCCAACCTTCAGCTGACAGCGTTTGTGAGGAGAGCTGCGTAGTCTCCGCCGTCCGCAGCACGCAGAGCATCGAGATAGTGGCGGCGGGCCTCGCTCGCCGGGAGGCCGCGGCGTGCGCCCCAGGTGAGATGGTCCGGACCGAGGCCCAGGGAATCCGCGAGTGCGCTCGCGACGAGTCGGGCATGCCGGCCGTTGCCGTTCACGAACGGATGGATGAACACGAGCCGATGGTGAAATCGAACGCAGGTCTCCGAAGAACCGAAGGTTCCCTGTTCGATCCAGAATCCGGCATCGCCGAGCAGGACCTGCAACTCCTCCTGAATGCGCGCCGGTGGAAGGCCGATGGTGGTGTCGCGCTGACGAAGTCGTCCCGCCAATGTCCACACATCACCGAACATCCGGCGGTGAGTCTCACGAAGAAAGGTGTGGTTGAGCAGATCCGTCGGCTCGAGGTCCTGATCGCCAAGCCAGAGCAGTCCGTCGGTGATGTTCGACGCCTCGGCCTCGTTCAGCTCGTCCCGGGTTCGGATCCACGAGAACTCCTCGGTCAGGTACTGAGCATCGTCGGCGTCGACCGGCGTCTGGCCGTCCTCCGAGCCGCCGAGCTCCGTCACGCGGCGGAGCGACCGATCCGATGCGCGACGATCTTGCGCAGCACGCGCTGGAAGCCGTCATCCGTGAGCGGCTGAGCCTCCAGGGCCATCGTCCAGGCGACCTTCTGCGCCTTCGCGATGTCCGACTGGGTCGGCTGCTCGTCCTGCGCGAGGAGGCTGAAACCAAGGATCCGCAGGACGCTGATGACCTTGTCCGCTTCCAGCCGAGGGGCTCCGTTCTCCAAGCGGCTGAGCCACTCGCGCGAGACTCCGGCCTGCGCCGCCAGGGCAGCCTGCGACAGCTGCCGCCGCCGTCGCTCGGCTCGAACGGCCGCGCCGAGGTCGTCCATCTGCCCGATCGCCATCTCAGCGCCTCTCTTGTGTGATGGTACTGTCACAACCTAGCCGCTGTGACAGTTCCATCACAACCGAGCACTGTCGAGAAGAGGGCTTGAGAACAGTCTCCTAGGCGGTGGCCAGCAGGGTCGGTCGGTACAGGGTCTGACCCGACGTGTCGTCGACGACGGCGACTCGGACCGATTCCGGTGTGTTGTCGTGATGCGGTACGGCGAAGACGGCGGTCGCCGGGCGGCCGTCGTACCTGGCGGTGTAGCTGACGAACCGCCAGTCCTCGTCGTCCCAGTAGTCGTGAATGTCGGATCGCAGCAGCCCGTTGACCGCGCGGTACGCCGGACTGAGCAACAGCCGTCGCTGAGTAGCGGCGAGCGGTATGTCGTTGGTCGCGGTGCCGGCGAGTGGATGGGTGATCTCCACCCGCAGCCGACGCAGCGGAAGCAGCCAGTACCGATCCAGTTCGGCCGACAGCATGACGAACGCGGCAGCCTCCAGCACCAGCACCGCCACAACCGCGACGGAGCTGACCGACCACCATTCATCACCTGCCGCCATCGCCACCAAAGCCGTTGCCAGCAGCAACACCGCGCGCCCGATCGCGCGCCGGCCAACGGGTTTGGCCGACGAGCCGATGCACCCACAGGACGCATCCGGCACCACGATCTTGGCGTAGATCAAGTACCCGGTGAACCCTGCCGCCAGCGCCACCGCCGCCACCGTCTCGACAGTCCATGCCGGCGGCAACAACAAGGCCAATGCGATCACGGCCTCGATCGCACCGACCGCGCGGTACGCCGGTGCCGCGCGCGTCTCGCCGACCAGCCGGGGCAAGGCGGTCCGTCGTGCTTGCTCCGCGCTGTCCCGCCCGGCGACTTTGCCGTACGACGACCAGAGCAGGAGTAATCCGATGAGTAGCGGCTGGGCAGCCGCCACCTGATGTGCGAACATCACGGCCCTCCCGGTCAGTTCGCGGCGTAGACGGTCGCGATGTCGATCTCGTTGGTGCCCGGTCGCCAGGCACCGATCACCTGGGCATGCCGGCCGACCTTGAGCATCGACAGGTCCGATACCGCGGATGTGCCGTTGTAGACGGCCGCGGTGAGACCGGGCTGCACATGCCCCACGACCTTCTGGCCGTGGTGCTCGAGTTGCAGCGCGGACCGCCCGATCGAGGTGATGCTGACGGTCAGGTTGACGATGTTCACCCAGACCGACTCGGCAGCCAGGGTGCCGTCCGGCATCAGGACGCCGCGGGCGTACAGGCCGTCGCCGACCCGGACCTGGTCGAGCGTGGTGGGCCGGAGCTTCCAGACGCTCGTGACCCCGGTCAGCTGGATCCGGTGCAGCCGGCCGTCGGATCCCTGTACCTGCAGGAGATCCTGGTTCCGGCCGATGATCAGGCCTTCGGCGAAGTTCGGGTCCGGCTGTCCGGGTTCGGGGTACTGCGTGGCCGCGGCGAAGGCGGTCTCGGGGGCGAGTGAGCCCATGGCGCTGGCGGCGACCAGGCCGGTGGCGCCGAGTGCGGCGTGGGTGAGCAAGGACCTGCGGTCCATCGTTGTGGTCATCTCAGCTCACCTCTCAGCCGACGTTGATCGTGCAGGGGATCAGGCCGGCGCTCAGGCTCGCGATCGCGGAGAACGCGGCCGGAGTCAGGTCGACGATCCTGTTGGAGGCGCACGTGCCGCCGCAGCAGGCACGCTCACCGCAGAACAGGTCGGTCTGCGGACCGCAGTCCGCGATCGACGTGACCACCCGTGATCCGTTGCACAGGTTGGTCGTGGAGTGGCGGAACCCGCAGGTCCGCCGGGACATCCCGGTGACTCCGCAGGTGTCGGGGTGGGTGATCGCGAAACAGGCGTCCGAGGCGTTCGGCCACGCGTGCTGGAAGTTGCCCGAGTGGCAGGTTCCGCAAGCACCTCGTCCGGTGCTCGCGCAGGGTCCCCATGCGTTGCCGCAACAGAACCATGAGACTTCGCCGTTGAGTCCGGCCATGACAGATTCCTCCAGGTCTAGGGGCGGTAAGACCTACAGAAACTTTGTACTCTGCCCAGGGGGAATCTCCCAGAGCTCAGGTCGAAACGGAAACTTTTTGCCTGGAACCCGGGGTAGGTATTCGATCGGAGTCGAATGCTTCAACCCCCTGGCGCTGGAGTCTGTATGCGGTATACGATCCTGGCGAACGCGCTGGTTGTGACCTGGTGCACGGTGCGATGCATCGGTACCGGATAGGATCGGTGTGTTTGTGGAGGGGAGTATTCCTCTCGGGCGCCGCCCCCAGTGCGCCCGAAGCGGCAGCGTCGTCATCACGGGAGGCCTGGGCGGCCGAACCGGTGCTGCCGGCCCGGAGTTCCGGGCGGAAGAGACCTCCGGACCAAGCTGTGTGCCGTCGTCCGGAGGTTAGTCATGGTCTCTGTCATGTCCCCTGCTGTCTGGGTCTTCACCATCATCGGGTTGCTGGCGATCGTCGCCTTCGACCTGATCGTGATCGCGCGTCGCAATCACACGGTGACGATCAAGGACGCGACCCGGTGGGTCTTGTTCTACGTCGGCCTGGCCGCGCTGTTCGCCGTCGGCCTGTTCGTGTTCAGTCCGGGCCAGACCGGCGGCGAGTTCGTGGCGGGCTACATCACCGAGTACAGCCTGAGTGTCGACAACCTGTTCGTCTTCGTCATCATCATGGCCCGGTTCGCCGTACCGAGCCTGGCCCAGGACAAGGTGCTCTACATCGGCATCGTGGTCTCGATGCTGCTGCGGGCGATCTTCATCCTGGCCGGCGCGGCCGCGATCTCCGCGGCCAGCTGGGTGTTCTACATCTTCGGCGCGTTCCTGGTCTACACCGCGATCCGGCTGGCGCTGGAGGGTGAGAACGACGAGACCGACTTCCAGGAGAACGTCGTACTGCGCGGGCTGCGGCGGATCCTGCCGCTGTCGCACGACTACGACGGCTCCAACCTGACCACCCGCGTCGACGGCCGGCGAATGCTGACGCCGCTGGTGATCGTGATCTCCGCGATCGGGATGGCGAACGTGATCTTCGCGCTCGACTCGATCCCGGCGATCTTCGGGCTCACCCAGGACGCCTACATCGTGCTGACCGCCAACGCGTTCGCTCTGATGGGCCTGCGTCAGCTGTACTTCCTGATCGGTGGCCTGCTGGAGCGGATCATCTACCTGAACGTCGGCCTGTCGGTGATCCTCGCCTTCATCGGTGTGAAGCTGATCATCGAGGCGCTGCACGGCTCGCGCATCGACGACATCGGCGCGATCCACCTGCCGCACATCGGCATCCTCACCTCGCTCGGCTTCATCGCCGGCACCCTGTTCGTGACCACGGTCGCCAGCCTGATCAAGTCGTCGTACGACCGGCGCCAGGTCGAGGTGAAGGTCCGGATCGACGACTGACCGGACCGCCACCACTCACCAACCTCGACCGACGGCGGCCCGACGGCTTCCGCTGAGCGGTGAGCCGCTCAGGGGCGTGTGGTTGGTGAGTGCTGGGCGTCCGCCTCCTCCGGACGGCGTACCTCGCGCAGGCGCAGGTAGAGGGCCGGGATCGGCGTCAGGATCAGCCCGGAGGTGAGCAGGGCGGCGCGGAGGCCGGACCGGCCCGCGAGGGCGCCGAGCGGCGGGCCGCCGGCGACCTGACCGATCGCGTTCGCCTGGGACACCATCGAGATCACCGTCGCCCGCGACCGGGAGTCGACGTGGCGGTTCAGCCAGGCCGACTCGATCGGCCACGCGAGGGTGTCGGCGATCGTCCGCAGCCACATCGCGGCCAGCGCCAGCCAGAGGTGGTCGAGCAGCGCGAACGAGATGACGCCGACCACCTGCAGGAGGCTGAGCAGCGCGAGTACGCCGTTCGGATGCGAGGCACCGACCCGCTCGGGAGACAGCTTGTTCAACCCCAGCGAACTGATCAGGGACAGCAGCGTCCCGACCAGCGCGAGCACGGCGAACCAGAACGCCGGGTCCGACGTACCGAAGACCGTCGGGAAGCTGAAGTCCAGGATCTTCACCGACCACAGCCGGTCGAACGCCTCGCTCGACAGGCCGGAGATGAGGCTGATCAGGACCAGCGTCCGGACGACGGGACGCCGCCGGGCGACCGAAAGACCGTGCTTGAAGGTGTCGGCCATCTCCCGGAAGGTCTCCCGTTCCGCGGCCGGAGTCCGGTGGAAGTTGGCCTCGCGCATGAACGCCGCCAGGACCAGCGCCACCAGGATCATCCCGGCGCCGGACAGGACGAGGGGGAGCGGCAGGCTGATCAGGCCGAGCGCACCCGCGGACACGATGCCGGCGATCGTGGCGGCCAGGCCCACCTGCTGGCTGCGGACCATGACCGAGCCGACCCGGTCGGTGCCGATCTCGTCGGTGATCCAGGCCTGGTCGGCGCCGGAGGTGAAGGTGTAGCCGAGGCCCCAGAGCACCTGGGCGGCGAGGATCGCGAGGAAGGCCGGCACCAGGCCTTGGAGCACGTAGCCGGCGCCGATCAGCGCGACGCCGATGATGATCGACAGCCGTCGGCTGTACAGGTCGGCGACGATGCCGGTCGGGATCTCGAAGAGGAAGCAGGCCAGTTCCAGCGTGGTCCCGACCAGGACCATCTGGAGTGGGTTCAGTCCGGCTTCGCGGACGTAGTACACCATGCTGAGCGTGGAGGTCAGCGCGCCGAAGAACGCCCAGGCGGCGTTGTAGGCGTAGTAGGTCCGAACGGGGTCGGCGGACCGGAAGACAGGGTGAGACATCGCGGGTAGCTCCCGAAAGCGTGTGCGGGCGTGACAAGGCGCGACCCGAGTAGGTCAAACGCTTGACGTGACGCACTACGGCGGCCTACCGGTAGTGGCCCGGAACAGCGGCGGTGGTGCGCTTTCAGGAGCTACGTTGCATGGGCTCAGGGTAGGGCACCGGCGGCGAGTCCGCCGCTCAATTTCCCGCCTCAGAGTGGTGTTGAGGAGTACCATCAGTAATGCCTGGCCCGGCCGTTCCCCCGTGATGGTCGGGTCAGGTTTTTCTGTGTCAGGGATGTCGAGAACGGCCTGTCGGCTTCGTCCCCCGGTAGACAGTCAGTCCTACCGGAAGGAACAGCCATGCTGCTCGAGAACAAGGTCGCGATCGTGTACGGCGCCGGCGGCGCGATGGGTGGCGCGGTCGCGCGGGCGTTCGCCGCCGAAGGAGCCACCGTCCACCTGGCCGGCCGTACCCTCGCCAACCTGGAGAAGGTCGCCGCGGACATCGGTACGGCGATCGGTTCGGTCACGGTGCTGGACGCGTACGACGTACAGGCGGTGAACGATCACGTGGCGTCGATCGAGGGTCCGATCGACGTCGTCTTCAACGGCGTCAGCATCCGGGTGAAGCAGGACATCCCGCTGGTCGACATGGACGTCGAGGACTTCGTCCGCCCGGTCCAGGACGCGGCCCGGACCAACTTCGTCACGTCGACGGCGGTCGCCCGCCGGATGATCGTGCAGCGCTCCGGCGTGATCGTCCTGCTGTCCTCGTCGGCCGCGCGGGAGTCCGGGTTCGAGATGGGCGGGTTCAGCCTGGCCTGCGCTTCGATCGAGTGCCTGACCCGGTCCATGGCCGGCGAGGTCGGCAAGTACGGTGTACGCGTGGTGGCGCTGCGGCCGAACTTCACCCCGGACACACACCCGGAGTGGGACATCCCGGAGGACGGTCTCGACCACCTGCTCGAGCGCACCGCCCTCAGGCGGCTCCCGCGCAAGGCCGAGGTTGCGCGGACAGCGGCGTTCGCCGCCTCCGACCACGCCGCCCCGATGACCGGCGCCGTCCTCAACCTCAGCTGCGGCTCGATCGTGGACTAGAACGGTTTGCGATACCTCGGCTGCCGCTCCACGGTCCGGTAGCCGAGGCTTTCGTAGAGGGCGACGCTGCCGGTTGGATTCTCCAGGATCGTCCACAGAGACGCCGTGCGTACGCCGTACTCCCAGAGGCCGACGTGGTTGGCGCGCAGCAGTGCGGACGCCAAGCCGCGTCGCCGCCAGTCGGGGCGGACTCCGACCCAGGGCGTGTCGTCGACGCCGCTGACCACCCATCCGGCGAGGCGATCGCCGTCCCAGGCCAGCGTCCACAGCGCGTACTCCGGGAAGTCCTCGGCCACATCGGTCTCGAACTCCTCGAAGGTGTCCTGGACGTACCCGAGCGTGCTCCGCCCGAACACGTCGGCGTTCGCCTCGAACACCGCCCGATGATCGGCCGCCGACGCCGGCCGCAGCTCGACCCCGGCCGGTAAGGCGACTTCTGCGGGCGCGTGGAGTGGCATCGTCATCCGGACCCTGGTGAAGGCGACCCGATACCCCGCCGCCTCGAGCAACGCCAACTGCCGCTCCGACTCCGGATTCCCACCGAACATCGGCCTACCGATCCCGGCGTCAGCCGCCGCATGCTCCCGGGCTCGGTCCTCCTGCCAAGCCAGCAGACGCCGCCCGATTCCCTGCCCCTGGTGCGTGGGCTCGACCGATCCGGTCAGCAGATACAGCCGAGTCCCGTCCGCCTCGTCCCACCACCGCATCCGGGCCGCTCCCACCACGGTCCCGTCGACCTCGACCAGCTCACCCCGCACCACGAGTTCCATGCCCGCACTATCGCAACCCTTCGGGTCCCTACTGCCTCGCTCAGCGCGCGGCAAGCGATGCTCGAGCGGCAACTGCTCGGTCAGGTCTTGACATGGGCGGGTTACGGCGGGTTGACTGCGACATAGTTCACAGGAGAAATAAATTCCGGTCCGGACCGAAGCCGCTGGCTCAGAGCGACTTCTGCCGGGACCGCTGTCCGCCCGGATCCACTGGCGATGCCAGTGGATCGTTCGGCGTTCGCCGAGGGTCGTTGCTCTCAGCAACACGAGGGAACCCTTGTAGGCAAGCGATCTGAGCGCGTCGGTCAAGGTCCGGTATCGACCCGGTGCAGAAGTCTTCCGCTGCCGGGGGTTCTGTGTCATTCTCCGGGATAGCGAAACCCGAGATCCTATCGGATATCGGTTCCACCCCAGAGCGTGACGGAAAGGATGCGGAGTGAGCGCAACCTTCGAGGTGAAGCCGGCGCCGGCGGCACCGGCCAGGACCGAGGCGGTGAAACGCACCCCGCCGCCTCGCCCGAGCCGGCGGACCGCGGCCCGCCGCAGCCTGCGCCGGCACTGGCAGCTCTATCTGCTGATCGTCGTACCGCTCGCGTACTTCGTCATCTTCAAGTACATCCCGATCGCGAACGGCGTGATCGCGTTCAAGAACTACAGCCCGATCAAGGGCCCGTGGGGCAGCGACTGGGTCGGCTTCAAGAACTTCGAGCTGTTCTTCCAGAACCCGGTGTTCTGGACGCTGGTGAAGAACACCTTCATCCTGGCCGCCTACACCGTGCTCGCGAGCTTCCCGATCCCGATCATCCTGGCGGTCGCGCTGAACGAGATCCGCAACGGCCGGTTCAAGAAGACCGTCCAGCTGGTCACCTACGCGCCGTACTTCATCTCCACCGTGGTGGTTGTCTCGATGACGATCCTGGTGCTGTCGCCGCGGCTCGGATTCGTCAACGACGCGATCGGCCTGTTCGGGGTCCCGCAGATCGACTTCCTCGGCAAGCCGGACTACTTCCGCCACATCTACGTCTGGTCCGACGTCTGGCAGACCACCGGCTACTCGGCCGTCATCTATCTGGCCGCTCTGTCCGGGATCGATCCCGCGCTGCACGAGTCGGCCCGGATCGACGGCGCCAGCCGGTTGCAGCGGATCCGGCACGTCGACCTACCCGGGATCATGCCGACCGCGGTGATCATCCTGGTGCTCGGCGTCGGCAACATCATGTCGATCGGGTTCGAGAAGGCCTTCCTGCTGCAGAACCCGCTGAACACCGCACAGTCCGAGATCATCGCCACCTACGTCTACAAGACCGGACTGCTGAACGCCGACTTCAGCATGGCCACTGCGATCGGGCTGTTCAACTCGGTGGTCAACCTCTTCCTCCTGCTCGGCGTGAACTTCGCCGCCAAGCGCATCACAGGGAACGGACTCTGGTCATGAGCGTCACGTTGCAGGGATTCCGGCGTACGGCGTCCGGGCGGTCGGAGCGCACCGCGATCGAGGAGACCAAGACCGACCGGATCTTCCTGATCGGCGTGAAGATCATGCTCTGGATCGCGTTGATCATCGTCGCGGTGCCGTTGATCTACATCGTCGCGAACTCGTTCAGCAGCGCGTCCGCGGTGAGTGCCGGCCGGGTCCTGCTGTGGCCGGTCGAGCCCAGCATCCGTGCGTACAAAGAGGCCTTCAGCGATCCGCTGATCATGAAGGGCTACCTGAACTCCTTCATCTACGCGATCGGCGGCACCCTGATCAGCGTCACGCTGACCATCGCGATCGCCTACCCGTTGTCGCGCCGGACGTTCTTCGGCCGCAACGTGATCATGAGTCTGCTGATCTTCACCATGCTGTTCTCCGGCGGCCTGATTCCGACGTACCTGGTGGTGCAGGACCTGGGCATGCTGAACACCCGGTGGGCGATGGTGATCCCGAGCGCGATCGGGGTCTGGCAGGTGATCATCGCGCGCACGTTCTTCCGGAGCACGATCCCGGACGAGCTGTACGAAGCGGCCACCATCGACGGGGCCAGTGACCTGAGGTTCCTCTGGTCGATCGTGCTGCCGCTGTCCAAACCGGTGATCGCGGTGATCGCGCTGATGTACGCGATCTTCCAGTGGAACAGCTACTTCGACGCACTGGTCTACCTCAAGGACCCGGGCTTGTATCCGCTCCAGATCGTGCTGCGGAACGTGCTCATCCTGAACACGATGACCGGTTCGACCACGACCACCAGCTTGGCCCAGCAGCTCGAACAGCAGCAGTTGGCCAACGTTCTCAAGTACGCGCTCATCGTCATCTCGAGCCTGCCCGTACTGATCATCTACCCGTTCGTCGCCCGCCACTTCACCAAGGGCGTGATGGTCGGCGCGGTCAAGGGCTAACGGGTCCATTCAGGGCTGAATGGGCCCACTTCAGAAGGGAACACAGCAATGCGCTCATCCGTGAGCAAGGTCGTCGCGCTGGCCGCGGCCGGTGTGCTCGCCCTGGCGGCGTGCAGCTCGGACAAGGACAAGGGTGGTGCAGCGAACGAGACCTCGGCCGACGGCAAGGTCATCATCGACACGTTCACCCCGTCCGACTCCAGCACCAACCTGGACACCAACCAGGTCACCAAGATCATGAGCGACAAGTTCAAGATCCAGTTCCGTTGGCAGACCACGACGTACGACGCGGGACCGGCCAAGGAGAAGCGGCAGATCTCACTGGCCAGCGGTGACTACCCGGACCTGTTCTTCCTGATCCCGTGGGTGGACGCGTTCACCCAGGCCGAGGTGCTGAAGCTCGGTCAGCAGGGTGTCGCGGTCCCGCTCGAGGACCTGATCAAGGAGAACGCGCCGAACATCCAGAAGGTGCTGGACTCCAACAAGGAGTACAAGGAGATGTCGACCGCGCCGGACGGTCACATCTACGCGCTGCCGCAGTGGGCGGACTGCTTCCACTGCACCTACCCGGACAAACTGTGGATCAACAGCACCTGGCTGAAGAAGCTCAATCTGCAGCCGCCGAAGACGACCGAGGACCTGCGCAAGGTGCTGCAGGCGTTCAAGACCCAGGACCCGAACGGCAACGGCAAGGCCGACGAGATCCCGATGACCACCGACGTCCAGGACAGCAGCCTGATCGCGTACCTGATGAACGCGTTCGCGTATGACCCGGTCGGTGCCAACAACGGTCAGCGCTCGCTGCTCACCCTGAACGGCGACAAGGTCGTGACTCCGGTCAGCAGCCCGCAGTGGAAGGAAGGCCTGAAGTACATCGCCTCCCTCTACAAGGAAGGCCTGATCGACCAGGCCGCGTTCACCCAGAACGCGCAGGCGCTGCAGGCGCAGGGCAACAACCCGAAGGCGGTCGTGCTCGGATCGGTGCCGGTGCTGTGGCCGGGCATCTTCGTCCAGCTCGACTCCAAGGACGGCCGGGACAAGCAGTACGACTCGGTGCCGCCGCTGACCGGTCCTGAGGGCAAGAGCTACACGGGCTACAACCACCCGACCTCGACCGGTTACACCTTCATGCTGACCAACAAGGCCAGCAAGGAGGCGCAGGTCGCAGCGGTCAAGATGCTCGACTACATCTTCACCGACGAGGGCCAGATGATCTCCAACATGGGTCCGGAGGGTGTCGGCTGGAACAAGCCGAAGACCGGTGAGATCGCGCTCGAGGCGAGCACCAAGCCGCTGTACAACCCGGTCCAGAACGCTCCGAAGAACATCAGCTGGGGCGCGCTGGGGCAGTACAACAACACGCTGGCCTACCGGAACGCGCAGGTGGTTCCGAAGGACATCTACACCGGTGCCGGCCTGGAGCGGCGGTTGTTCGAGGCAACCAAGCAGTACGAGGGTCACGAGGACAAGGCGCAGTGGTTCCCGCAGACCTCGGTCTGGCCGGACCCCAGCCTGAGCGGTGAGACTGCGACCCTGCAGACCAACCTCAGCACCTACGTGAACCAGAACCAGTTGGCGTTCATCACCGGTTCGAAGAACATCGACACCGACTGGGACGCCTACGTGAAGGGTCTGGACAGCACCGGCATGACCCGGTACCTGGAGATCCAGCAGCAGGCGTACGACAAGTACAAGTCCGGGAGCAAGTAGCCCTTCATGTCCCACGAACTGTGGTTCCGCACCCCCGCGCCGGACTGGTTCGAGGCGTTGCCGCTGGGCAATGGTCACCTCGGTGCCAAGGTGTTCGGCCGGGTCGGTGCGGAGCGGATCGCCCTCAACCTGGACGACGTGTGGTCCGGCGACGGCCCGCGCGAGCTGACGGTGGCGGACGGTCCCGAGGTGCTGGCCGACGTACGACGGTTGTTGCTGGAGGACGGTGATCGGCTGGCCGCGACTGAGCGGACCCGGGCGTTGCAGGGTCCGTTGGTGGAGTCGTACCAGCCGCTCGCCGACCTGCTGATCGAAGCGCCCGGAGAACCACAGGACTACCGACGGAGTCTGGACCTCCGGACCGGGATCGCCGCCGTCGACTACACGGTCGACGGCGTGCGGTTCCGGCGGGAGACGTACGTGTCGACGCCGGACCAGGTGATGGTGTGGACGATCACGGCCGACCGGCCGGGTGCGATCGACCTCGACCTCAGCCTGGAGAGTGAGCATCCGGTACGCGTGGAAGTTGCCGACGGCACCTATGGTGTCGTCGGCCATGCGCCCTCGGATCTGACGATCGAGTACCGGCAGAGTCCGGACCCGATCCGGTACCGCGACGGTCACGGCGTCGGCTTCGGCGTCGCCCTACGCGTGGACAGCCTGGGCGGTGCCGTGGATGTGACCGACGCGGGTGTCGCTGTTCGCGGTGCCGACAGTGTGACGGTGTTGTTGTCGGCGGCAAGTACGTTCGCCGGCTGGTCGGTGCCGCCCGGCCGTGATCCGCTGGTGGCGCTGCGCGAGGCGATCGGCGTACTGGACGCGGTTGCCTTGGACAAGCTTCGTGGGCGGCACGTCGAGGACCACGTCGCGTTGTACGACCGCGCCGAGCTGGTCCTGGGTGAGCCTGGCGAACTGCCGACCGACGAGCGGATCAAGGCGGTGGCTGCCGGGGGCAACGATCCGGACCTGGTCGCGTTGATGTTCGGCTTCGGCCGGTATCTCCTGATGGCGTCGTCCCGGCCCGGGACCCAGGCCGCCAACCTGCAAGGCATCTGGAACACCGACCGCCGGCCGATGTGGGCGAGCGACTGGACCAACAACATCAACACCCAGATGAACTACTGGCCGGCGGATCTGACCGGCCTGGGGGAGTGCTTCGACCCACTCACCGACCTGCTGGAGGGCCTGGCGACGTCGGGCGCGCAGACAGCGAGAATCCTGTACGACGCGCCGGGCTGGGTGTCGCACCACAACGCGGACATCTGGCGTGCGACCTGGCCGGTGGGTGAAGGTGGCGACGACCCGGTGTGGTCGATGTGTGCGACCTGTGGCGTCTGGCTGACCGCGCATCTGATGGAGCATTACCGCTTCCAGCAGGATCTGGGCTTCCTCCGGGACCGCGCGTATCCGCTGATCGCGGGCGCGGCCGAGTTCGTCCTGTCGATGCTGGTCGAGGACGGCGACGGCCGACTGCAGTTCATCCCGTCGACCGCGCCCGAGCACCACTTCGTCCTTCCGTCCGGCGAGAAGGCGTCCGTCGACCTCACCTCGACGTACGACATCTGGCTGATCCGCGAGCTGTTCGCGAACCTGCATGAGGCCGAGGAGGTACTGGGGCTCTGCTCGGAGCTCGCCGTACGAGCCGCGGCCGCACGAGACCGTCTGCCTGCGGTGCGGATCACGCCTGACGGGCGGCTGTTCGAATGGCCGACCGACTGGCCACCATCTGAGCCCGACCACCGCCATCAATCGCATCTCTACGGGCTCTACCCGGGCGCGGAGATCGACCCGGCACGTACGCCGGAACTCGCCGCGGCCGCTCGTGCTTCGCTGGAATTGCGGACCGCGGGTGCGACCAACGGTGGCTGGACGGCCGCGTGGCTGGTCGCCCTGTGGGCACGGCTGTTCGACCCGGAGAAGGCGGCGGAGGTGATCCGGGACTATCTGAGTCGACTGGTTTCGGACAACCTGCTGCACCGCGACGGCGACATCTTCCAGATCGACGCCAACTTCGGCATGACCGGTTGCATCCCCGAGCTGTTGATCCAGAGTCACACCGACACGATTCGGCTGCTGCCGGCGCTGCCTGCGGACTGGCCGGATGGATCGTTCCGCGGCCTGCGGGCTCGGGGTGGTCTGAGCTTCGATGTCAGTTGGAGCGGTGGTCGGCTGACGGCCGTGTCCGTGGTCGCGGCGCAGCGCGGTACATACCGGATCGCGTGGCCCGACGGCGAGGTGACGGTGGAGTTGCCGGCCGCCCAACAAATGGACCTGGTTAGGACTGCCTAACCAAAGTTGTTGTAGTCTCGATGTCCGTGAAGACGCGCATCGTGGTAGTCGTTGCGGCAGCTATGCTGGTGCTGGCCGGGTGTGGTGGTGGCACCGACACCGGGAGTGCCGACACCGGGGTCGGTGACACCGACGTCGCGACCGGCGGACGGCTGTTCAAGACCGCCGATGAGGACACCGCCAAGCTCGGTTCGGACGCGCAGCCGGGCGTCTTCCCGCGGACGGTGAAGCACGCGCTCGGCGAGGCGAAGCTGGACAAGAAGCCTGAGCGGGTCGTCGTACTGGACAGCGGTGAGCTGGACGACGTACTGGCGCTCGGCATCACCCCGGTCGGGATGGCGACGACCGCGGGGCAGGCCGGCGTACCGTCGTACCTCGCGGACAAGGCGCAGGGGATCAAGACCGTCGGCGGGATCAGCGAGCTGAACCTGGAGGCGATCGCGGCGCTGAAGCCGGACCTGATCCTCGGCAGCAAGCTGCGCGCTAACGACCTGTACGACAAGCTGAACGCGATCGCGCCGACGGTGATGAGCATCCGGCCCGGGTTCCCGTGGAAGGAGAACTTCCTGCTGGTCGCGGACGCGGTCGGCGAGGAGGACAAGGCCACCGGGATCCTGAACGACTACCAGAAGCGCGCCGACGAGGTGAAGTCGAAGGTGGACGGTTCGCCGACGATCTCGCTGGTCCGGTTCCGGCCGGCCGAGATCCGGCTGTACGGCAACCTGTCGTTCATCGGCGTGATCCTGAAGGACGTCGGGCTGCCGCGGCCGAAGATCCAGGACGTACAGGACCTCGCGGTGGAGGTGTCGCAGGAGAACATCTCGCAGGCGGCCGGTGACTGGATCTTCTACTCCAGCTACGGCAAGCCGGACACCACCGCCGAGAACACCGTTGTCAACGGCAACCTCTGGAAGGCGCTGCCCGCGGTGAAGGACGGTCACGTAGCCCGCGTCGACGACGAAGTCTGGTTCCTCGGCCTCGGCCCGCTCGGCGCCATGGACGTCCTCACCGACCTGGAGAAACTCCTGAGCCCGAAGGGCTGAGAAGCTCCCCGCCCTTCGCTTCGCTCAGGGCGGGGAGGTAGGAGGAACTCCTGAGTCCGAGACCGGGGCCGGGATCAGTCGAGGGCGCGGCCGCGGTCGGTGACGGTGACGTCGGGGGCGTACCGGGCGACGGCTGCGACGAGGTCGTCGTAGGGGAGGGGCCGGCCGAGGATCTCGACGGTTCCGGGCCATCGGCAGGACGGACCCCAGCTTCTCGAACTCCGGGCGAGCGAGGTTTCGTCGTGCACCAGCACGACGAGGTACGGTTCCCAGACCTCGTCGCCTTCGGCGTTCACCTCGTGCCGTTCCACCCGGCAGACACCGTGTACGTCGGGCCAGGCGATCATGCGGCGTTGCTCACCGCCCAGGTGGATCCCGGCAGCGTCGATCGACAGCAGTACGTCGTCGGAGTCGGCCTCGCGCCGCTCCTCGATCGTTGTCACGGCACCGACCAGAAGCAGCACCGGAAGGCCGACCGCGAAGATCAGCGGCGTTCCGCCGAAGGACAGCCAGATGGCCTCGAGGGGTTTGCGGACCGGTTCGCCCCTGACCAGCTGCACGACTACGCAGAGCACGGTGAGCAGCACCATCAGCGCGAACAGCACCGTGCCGAGGTACAGGACAGTCTTCGTCGTCCCGAGTCCGCGACGCTTGACGACGAACGGCTCGGCGGTCTGCACAGACGGCATAGTCGCATTGTCAGGGCTCTCAGCCCTTCGCACCACCGTCCTCACAGAATGCTATGACCGTGTCTGGTCATTTCGGTCCGGACCGGTCCTTCCTAGGGATGAAAAGCCACGCCGGACCCTGTGGCGGGCTTTGGTCCGGACCGTGTGTCCGCAACAATCGCTGCATGCCGGACCGCCAGACCGCTGTCGCAGCACCGAAACCGCCGTCGCGGGCCAATAGCCGTGGACGCCGGAAGAACGGCAAGTGGCGTCGTGGCTGGTTCATCGCCGTCCTCGCGGTACTGTCCGCCCTTCCGCTGCTCTTCCATCGCTGGGTGCCGAACTCGGTCGGCAACCTCGGCAGCCTGCTCGACACCTTCCTGCCCTGGGTGGGCGTCGCCATACCCATCCTCGGAATCGCGGCCCTGGTACGACGTTCCGCTATCGCCGGTGTCGCGTTGCTGGTACCCGCGGTGGTGTGGGGCCTGATGTTCGGCAACCTGCTGATCCCCGGCAAGGGTGGCGGTGCCTACGACGTGCGTGTCCTGTCGCACAACGTCGACGCGGACAACCCGAACCCGAAGGCGACGGCACAGGATCTGCTCACCGCCGACGCGGACGTGATCGCCCTCGAGGAGGTCACCGCGGCGGACATGAAGGTCTACAAGGCGGCGTTCGCCAAGACGTACCCGTACCAGGTGGCCCGCGACACGGTCGGGCTCTGGTCGAAGTTCCCGGTGGCGCAGAGCGAGTCGGTCGACGTCGGCTTCAAGTGGACCCGCGCGCTGCGGGCCGAGGTGAGCACCCCGCAGGGCAAGGTGGCGGTGTACGTCGCCCACCTGGCCTCCGTGCGGGTCGGCACCGGCGGCTTCACCTCCGGCCAGCGCAACGACACGATCAAGGCGCTCGGCCGCCAGATCTCGGACGAGAAGCTCGCCGGGGTGATCGTGATGGGCGACTTCAACGGTACGGCGAACGACCGCAGCCTGGCTCCGTTGACCACCGGACTGCGCTCGGCCCAGGGCGCGGCCGGCTACGGGTTCGGCTTCACCTGGCCGGCCAAGTTCCCGATGGCGCGGATCGACCACATCATGGTGCGCGGCGTCACCCCGACCAAGGCCTGGGTGATGAGCTCCACCGGCAGCGACCACCGCCCGGTCGTCGCCGAGATCCGGATCTAGTCTCCTGCGATCCCGTTGCGGTACGCGTAGCGGACGGCTTCGGCACGGTGCCGGGCGCCGATCTTGGCGAAGGTGTTGTTGATGTGGGTCTTCACAGTCACCTCGCTGATGAACAGTTGCTTCGCGATCTCCGGATTGCTCAGTCCGCCCGCGATCAGTCGCAGTACCTCGGTCTCCCGCGACGTCAGTCCGGCGGCGTCCTTGGCCGGCGCATCCGGCGTCAGGCCGGCGATCAACCGCCGCGACACCTCGGGATCGAACGTCGACTGCCCGGCCGCGGTCGACCGCAGCGCCGCACCGATCTCCGCCCGGCCGGCGTCCTTGGTCAGGTAGCCCCGCGCCCCGGCCCGCAGCGCGGTCGCGATCGACGCGTCGTCGGCGTACGTCGTCAGCACCAGTACGGCGACGTCCGGGAAGCCGGCCGTGATCCGGGCGGTCGCCTGGACCCCGTCCAGGACCGGCATCCGCAGATCCATCAGCACGACATCGACGTTGCCCTGAGCAACCAGATCGACGGCTTCGGCGCCGTTCGCGGCCGCGCCGGTCACCTCGATGTCGTCGAGCAGTTCGAGCAGGGCGACGAGTCCCTCGCGCACGACCTGCTGGTCGTCGGCCACCACGACCCGGATGACGTCACTCATCGCCTACCTCCGCGACCACCAGCCAGTCGTCCCCGTCCGGACCTGCTGTCAGCGTGCCACCGACCAGGGCCAGCCGCTCCCGCATCCCGGTCAGGCCGAATCCTTCGCCACTCGTCGCTCCCTTGTTACGCACCGACAGCCGGACGCCGTCGCCGTACGCCAGTTCGACGTCGACCGCCTGCCCGGGCGCATGCTTCGCCGCATTCGTCAGCGCCTCCCTGGCGGCGCCGAGCAAGGCCACGGTCACGCCGGACTCCGATCGCTGCGACTCGCCCAGCACCGTGAGCCGGACCGCGGTGCCGTGGTCGTTCTCGTGCTGCTCCGCCAGCACGGCGATCGCGTGGGAGAGCTCCGGTACCTCGTCGGCCCGCAGCGCCGCCACCGCGTTGCGCGCCTCGGCCAGCCCCTGTACGGCGAGACGCCGCGAACGGCGGATGCGGTCGAGTGCACCGGCGGTGTCACCACGTTCCTCCAGCAACGCCTCTGCCACCTCGAGCTGGACACTGAGTGCGCCGAGCGAGTGCGCCAGGACGTCGTGCAGGTCGCGAGCGATGCGGCCGCGTTCCTCCAGGGCCGCTGCGCGGGCGTGTTCGCTCCGGGCCAGCCGACTCTGTTCGAGCAGTTGCTCTGTTTGCCGGGCCTGGACCTCGTACTGACGGCGGTTGAGGCCGAACGCGATCAGGACGGCGGTCCACAGCAGTTGACTGAAGAACCAGCTGTCCGGGTGGCCGAACCACCAGGCCGAGACCGCGTAGGCGGCCGCCGTACAGATGGTCGCGGCAACGATCGGGCGGTTTCCGCGGACCACGCCGTCCCGGAGGAACTGCATCACCGCGATGTCGGAGACCGCGACCAGGACCAGCGCCAGGGCGTTGGAATCGTCCACTCCGGCGGTCGCGGCGCCGATCACCGCGACCGCGGTCAGCAGTCCGAGGGCGACGTGCTTCCGCGTCGCCATCAGGGCGGTGCCGGCCATGAACAGGGCCAGTCCGGCGCTGAGCACGATCCAGACCCGGTGATCGTCGGGCCGCGCGGTCGCCAGCACGGCGATCACGACGCCAGTGGTGAGCACCCGGCCGACCCAGCCGCTCTCGCCGTGCGGCCGCGCCGGCAGGACCGCCGCCAGCCTCGCCTTCGCATTCACGTGCTGGTGTACTCCTCCGCGTCGGTGTGGGCCTTGCTCTGGATGACCAACGACTGGGTGAGCAGATTCGCGCCCAGGGTGAGGAGCAGCGAACCGCCGCCGGACGTGACCGTGGCACCGATCAGGTGCCCGAGTCCCGCCAGGCCGAGCCGGACGACCAGATAGGCCACCATGATGCCGAGTCCGGGCGCGCCGAGCCTGAAGAACACCTTTCCCGCGCGCCGCTGGACCTGGGCGACCCGCCCCGTGGCGACGCCCGCCATCAGTGCGACGCCGGCCCCGGTGACCAGCAGAACCACGTCGGCCACACCGAGGTGGAGGTGCTTGTCGTACATCTGGTAGATCCCGACGCCGATCATCAACACCGGGCCGCGCCAGACATCGGCGTCGGAGTTCTCCAGCTCCGACCAGGACAGCCGGCGGGCGATCACGACGACCACGATCGCGACCACGACGAGAGCGTTGGGCAACGTTCCGAAGGACATGTCACGGACGGTAGGCGGCCACGGTCCTCTCGCGGACCGTCCACGGGTGGAGATCGAGGTGGAGAAACCAGGAGTAACTCGCGGCCGTGGCGGCTCGTTGTGGGACCAGTAGGCCAACTGGTCCCACAACGGAGGACGGTCGCATGGTCGGTACTCGAACCCTTTCCAGAAGAGCCTTCCTGGCGCGGGTCGGCGTGCTCGGCGCGGCCGTCGGAGGCGGCGGCCTGCTCGCGCGCAGCCTGCTGGCCCCCGCGGACGCGGCGACGAACTCGTTGCTGCCACCCGCCGTGGACCTGATCCGGCCGGTGCTGGCGGAGCTGGCCCGGGACACGCTGAACGGGCTCACCGTCTTCGCGATGCCCGGCCGGGACCCGTACTCACGGACCCAGGGCACCCCGAGCCCGACACCGGGGGCGATCGAGGCCGGCGCAACCGACTTCATCATCAATTCGCTGGACAACTTCGTCCCGTTCCCGGACGCGATCGCGCAGCCGGTCGGCGCCGCCCTGGTGACGGGCCTTGCCGACTCGGGCATCGAGCTGCCGGGTCTGGAGGTGCTCCCGGTCCAGCTCCGCCGGCTCGATCGCGCCCTGGCGGAGTACCTGGACAGCGACGAGGCGCTGCCGCTGTCGTTCCCGATCGCCGGCCTGCTGAACCTGATGGCGACCCAGGTGAACCCGCTCGCCGTGAACGGTCCGCATCTGTCGCCGTTCGCCCGCCTCTCGTACGCCGAGAAGGCGGCGGCGTTCGAGTTGATCGAGCAGACCGACGCGGATCTGCTCGCCCTGCTCGACCTGCAGTTCCCGGAGCCGCTGAAGGCGTCGGTGTCCGGGCTGCTGAAGTTCGTCGGCGGCGCGCTGATCGAGTTCGCCACCTTCGGCGCGTACGGCGAATCGGCCGTCTACGACAAGGTGAGCTGCACGCTGCGGGAGCGGCCGGTCGGCTGGAGCCAGACCGGCTACCAGCCGCAGGGCCCGGTCGAGGGCTGGGACGACTTCATCGGTTACTACCAGGGCCGTCAGAAGGTGAGCGACTGATGCGCGACGTCATCGTGATCGGAGCCGGCGGCGGTGGCCCGGTGGTGGCCAAGGAGCTGGCCGCGCAGGGCCTCGACGTCCTGCTGCTCGAGGCAGGCCCGCGGCACGCGAAGCCGCGCGAGGAGTGGACGACGTTCGAGGACGACGCGAACAACCCGCTCACCGGCTATCTGCGCTGGGGCCCGTCCGACCGGGAGAAGCCGGCCTGGTACCGGGAGTGGCCGCAGAACTCCTTCGTCTGGCAGCTGTCCGGCGTCGGCGGCACCACGCAGCACTTCTACGGCAACTACCCGCGCGCGTACCCGGGCGTCTTCGAGGGGTACGACGGCCCGGACCGCACCGGGTACGACGTCGACCACCGGTTCCCCTTCACGTACGGCGAACTGGTGCCGTACTTCGAGTGGGTCGAGGCCACCATGCCGGTGATGACGGCGGCGATGGGGCACAAGGAGCAGACGTTCTTCCGCGGTGCCGAGACACTCGGGCTGCCGGTGCAGACCACCAAGACCACGCATCGCCCGGCGTACCGGCCGCAGGAGAACGCGATCCTGCAGCCGGGCGGGACGGCCGGGAAGACGTCGGACAAGGACCTGCTGGTCTATCCGAAGGCCACCGGGTGCACGTTCTGCGGCTACTGCTTCCAGGGCTGCATGCGGCCGAACGGTGCCCCGCGCAACCAGTTCGCCAAGCGGTCGACCGACAACAGCTACGTGCCGATGGCGCTGACCGCGGAGGTGTGGTCGAAGGGCGGCAAGCCGGTCGAGCTGATCGCCGACGCCTTCGTCACCCAGGTCCACACCGAGCGGCGGCACGGCGTACTGACGGCGTCCGGGGTGACGTGGCGGTCCGGTGGGTCCGAGCATCGCGAGGACGCCAAGGTCGTGGTGATGTCCGGCGGCTGCACCGAGAACCCGCGGCTCTGGTTGAACAGCGGTCTGCCGAACCCCAACGGCTGGGTCGGCCGCGGCTACACCGACCACTTCTTCGACTGGGTGTTCGGCGTCTTCGACGACTACACCGGCAACCCGAAAGGCGTCGGCTCGAGTGCCCGGCTCGAATACCCGCCGTACGGCGGCCTGGAGAACGTCGGCCTGCCGCCGGCGCTGATGGCGTTCGCGGGCACGCTGTCGGACAGCGGGATCCGTGGCCAGTACACGAACGGTCGCGGCCGCACCGGACCGTGGGACGGACCGGCCGGCCGGGTGATGGGGCCGGAGCTGAAGGAGGTCCTGTCGCACGGGCTGGACCGGCTGCTGAGCGTGCTGGTGATCACCGACGACGACGTCGAGGCGCAGAACCGGGTCACGCTGTCGGCGTTGCCGGCCGACGAGAACGGGCCGATCCCGAAGGTCACCTTCAAGCAGCGGCAGCGCACCGCGCGGACGCTGCGCAACCGCGAGTTCATGGCCCGCAAGGCGGCCGAGCTGCTGCGCGGTGCCGGCGCGAAGAAGGTCTACCGGATCGACTGGGCTCCGCTGATCCTGCACGTCCAGTCGTCGATGCGGATGGGGGCGTCCGAGCACAACTCGGTCCTCGATCCGCGCGGCGAGACCCGGGCGGTGAAGCGGCTGTTCATCGCGGACAACTCCGCGCTGTCCAACGGCCTGGGCGGCCCGAATCCGACGCTGACCTCGCAGGCGCTGGCGACGCGGACGGCCGAGAAGATCTTCGAGACGTACTTCGACGGCGATCCGTGGGTGCACTCGAGTGCCCCCGTGGTCTCCACGGATCCGCGGATCAGCGTGCGGCTGGGGCAGCTCGGACTGTGATCGTGTCCGTTTGACGAACATCGGCGTCCGGTCCGATCCTGCCGTCCGGACGCCGGTGTTCGTAGTCTCGAAGTACCCGAGGAGGAGGAACTTCGAGATGACTGTCACCTCTGCCAAGCCCGATCTGTCGACCTTGGCACAGCAGTACGCCGAGGACGGCTTCGTCCTGGTGAAAGGCCTGCTCAGCAAGGAGGAGGCGGCCTACTACCGGCAGCGCAGCCACGAGCTGCTGGCCCAGCTGAGCCGCAACGACGACGCCACCTGGAAGTCCGCGATGGGACTGTCCGACGGCGCGACCCGACTGCAGCATCTGCATGACGCGCAGTTCTACGACGCGGAGTTCAGCAAGCTGGTGATCGACCCGCGGTTCACCGACGTGGCCGCTGCGGTGATGGGCGTGGACAACGTCCAGTTGCACCACGCCAAGCTGTTCGTGAAGCCGCCGGAGAACGGCTCGCCGTTCCCGCTGCACCAGGACTACCCGTTCTTCCCGCACAAGTACCACCGGGTCGGCGCCGCGATCTTCCACTTCGACGACGCGCCGGTGGAGAAGGGCTGCGTCCGCGTGATCCCGGGCAGCCACAAGGACGGGCCGCGCCAGCACGAGGCGGAGGGTTCGTACCATCTGATCGATCCGCCGTTCGAGGCGGCGACGCCGCAGCCGGCCGAGGCGGGCGACGTACTGTTCTTCACCTATCTGACCGTGCACGGGTCCGGGGTGAACACCAGCGACGAGGCGCGGACCACCTGGCTGATCCAGTACCGCGACCCGGCGGACCCGCCGACGGTGAAGACGCACGACCACTCGCTCGGGCAGGGCATGATGCTGCGAGGAGTCGACCCGACCGGCAGGAGCGCTGTTTGACCCTCGCGGATGTCGCGATCGCGGACCGTTTCGTCGACCTCGCCGGACTGCTCGAGTCCTGCGAGGTCGACGGGTTCCGCGCGGACTTCCTCAGCTGGGGGCACTACCGGCCGGAGTACTGGCGCAACTACTGGCACAGCCATTCGTTCCACGAGGTCTGCCTGGCCTACTCCGGCGCGGGCCGCTTCAACTCGGGAGACCTGAGGTACGACGTTCAGCCGGGCTCGGTGTTCCTGGCCCGCCCCGGCGACGTCCACGAGATCGAGTCCAGCCGGAGCGAGCCACTCGGCATCGCCTTCTGGGGCTTCACGTTCCGGCCAGGCTCTGATGAACCCGGCTGGTGGTCCGGACTGACACGTTCGGATGGGCCCGTGATGTCAGACCGGACCGGCTCACTCCCCGCACTGATCACAGCGCTGGCGGCGGAGGCGGCTGCGCCGGTGTCCGGCTACAGCACCGCACTGGGCGCTCTGGGCGCGACTCTGGTCATGGAGACCGCCCGAGCCTTCGCCCTCGACGAGGACCTGGCAGTGGAGCCGGTACGGCGTGACCGCGGCCCTCTGGTCGTGGAGGCGATGCAGCGCCACCTCCGCGACAACCTGTCCCGCCCGATCACCGTGCGGGATGTAGCAGCCGCCGCACACCTCTCGGAGCGCCACGCCGAGCGACTCTTCCAACAGCAGACCGGCGCCTCGATCATGACCACTCTCCGCCGACTCCGCCTGGAACTGGCCGCCCAGCTACTCCTCGACCCCACGGTCACCGTCACCGAGGTAGCCCGGTCTTGCGGGTACTCCGACGTACGCCCGTTCTCCACTGCGTTCCGCCGCCACTACGGCCGCACTCCCGGCGAGCACCGCCGCGCCGGCGGCACCGAGTTCGTTCAGGAGATTTGACCTGAACCTCGGTTGAGGTCTCAGGCTGGCTGCCATGATGAAGATCGGTGTCATCCTGCCCTCCGTAGATGTCCAGCGAACCGAACACCTCGACCTGCGCGCGGCCGCCAGGTCCGCCGAAGAGGCGGGGCTGGACAGCGTCTGGATGGGCGATCATCTCGCTATCGGTGCCGCGACCCTGGAGGCGACGATCGGGCTGGCGACCGCGGCAGCCGTCACGGAGCGGGTCGCGATCGGAGTCAGCGTCTTCGTGCCGGCGATCCGCCCGCTGGCGTGGGCTGCCAAGCAGATCGCCTCGCTGCAGTACGTCTCCGGCGAACGACTGATCCTCGGGGTCGGATCGGGTGGTGGCGAGGAGCAGTGGCGGGCGGCCGAGGTTCCGTTCGCCGAGCGCGGGCGACGTACCGACCGGGCACTGCGCGCGTTGCCCGACCTGCTGGCCGGGAAGCCCGTTGACCTCGGTGCCGACGGCCCGGCGGTGCAGTTGGCGCCCGCCGTCGCGAGGCCGCGGTTCTGGGTTGGCAACGACTCCGCGGTGGCTCGGCGGCGGGCGGCGCAACTGGGTGACGGCTGGTTCCCCTCGCTCGTGCCGGTCGAGGATGTGGCCACCGGCCGGGACCAGCTCGAGGAGCTCGCGGACCAGTACGCGAGGCCCGTGCCCACGATCGCCATCGGCGGGGTGTCGGCCGGAGGCGCCGACGACGCTGCCGTCCGGGGGCTGGCAGCGGGGATCGCCGGCGGCTACGGCATGCCGTACGACCGAGCGCTGTCCCTGCCGCTCACGGGCACTGCCGAGCAGACGGCCGATCGACTCGGTCGGTACGCCGAAGCCGGCGCGAGTCACGCCGTACTGGGTGTTGGCGGCACCGAGTGGCGAGCCCAGGTCGACCACCTCGCCGCCGTACGCGCACTGCTCTGACCGGTCAGTCCCGGCGGCGGCGCCAGAGACCCACAACGGCGACCAGTCCTGCCAGGGACGGCAGGGCGCCGATGATGCCGTGCAGTGGCGGCACGATCGTGGTGTAAGCCTCGCCGCCGACCGACAGGCCGACGAGTTGGATGGTCGCGCCGAGGACGAACAGCACAGTGCTGACCGCGCGGACCCGGCGCTTGCCTCGGGCGACGCCCCAGATCGCGTACAGCCAACCGACGAGCCCGACGACTCCGACAGCGGCCAGGTAGATGGCGATCGCGTTGCGGTCGGCAAGGACCGACTTCTGCGGCCAGGCCGGGTACGCCGCCCGGACGTGGTCGGCGATGACGTCGATCGTGACGATGTCGATCAGCGGCGCGAGCGTGGCCAGGACGGTCAGCAGCAGGCCGGCGTACAGAGCCGGTCTGACGTACGCCGGTGAGCGGGGTGGTGCGGCGATGGTGGTCATCGCGATCCTCCTTATTCTTACGGTGTATGTTTCAGGGTATACTTACGCCGTAAGAATCATCAAACGAGAATCAGGGTCCCGATGACTGCACGCCGTACCCGTGGCCACAGCGTGGGGCTGACCCGTGAGGCCGTACTGCGGGCCGCGCTCGCGTTGGCCGATCGCGAAGGGCTGAAGGCGCTGTCGATGCGCCGGCTCGGCGCCGAGTTGGACGTCGAGGCCATGACGATCTACCACCACGTGCCGAACAAGGACGCCCTGCTGGACGGTCTGGTCGAGCAACTCGTCGCCTCGATCGCCCCTCCGGTGTTCGAGACGCCTTGGCAGGAAGGCATCCGCGACTATGCGCAGAGTCTGCGGGCCGTACTCCTCGCGCACCCCAATCTGGTCCCGCTGATCGCGTCCCGGCCGGCCATCACCGCACAGAACCTTCAGGTGCTGGAGACCACGTTGGGGAGCCTGCGGTCTGCTGGTCTCGCACCCGCTGATGCACTGGACGTCATCTACGCGGTGACCGGCTTCGTCGTCGGCCAGGTCGTCACCGCGTCGGAGGGTGATCCGGTCGATCAGCTGGCGCCGCTCGACCTCTCCGAGTTTCCGTTGCTGGCCGAGGCGGCGAAGGGACCGCGAGATGCGGAAGCACGCTTCGTGTTCGCGCTGGACGCCCTGGTGTCCGGTCTCGGCTCGAGGCGCTAGACTGGTGGCATGCGAGTGAGCCTGCTCCTTAGTTAGCCGTACTGGCATCCAGGCGCCGATGAGCGCCGGTCAGTGCGGCGTCCCCTCCTGTGTGAGGGGCTTTTTCATTTCTGGGAACGCCGTCTGGCAGATTTAGGCTCAACAACACACGAGTGCGGGAGTAGGACCGTGAGCGAGCAGGTGGAGGACGCCCCTATCGACCGGGGTGGGTACGACTTCAACGTCATGCAGGCCAAGTGGCGGCCGGTGTGGGAGAAGCTGGACCCGTTCAAGGCACGTGACGACGGCTCGGCCGAGCGGCGTTACGCGCTCACGATGTTCTCCTACCCCTCCGGCGACCTGCACATGGGCCACGCCGAGGTCTTCGCGCTGCACGACCTCCTGTCGCGATACTGGTTCCAGCAGGGGTACGACGTACTGAACCCGATCGGCTGGGACTCCTTCGGGCTGCCTGCCGAGAACGCCGCGATCAAGCGCAACGAGCACCCGGCGACCTACACCTACGCCAACATCGAGACGCAGGCCGAGTCGATCCGGCGCTACGGCATGAGCTTCGACTGGTCGCGCCGGCTGCACACGTCCGACCCGGAGTACTACAAGTGGACGCAGTGGCTGTTCCTGCGGTTCTACGAGCGCGGGCTGGCGTACCGCAAGGCGTCGTTCGTGAACTGGTGCCCGCACGACCAGACCGTCCTGGCCAACGAGCAGGTGATCCAGGGCCGCTGTGAGCGGTGCGGGCACGAGGTCACCAAGCGCGAGCTGACCCAGTGGTACTTCAAGACCACGGAGTACGCCCAGCGGCTGCTGGACGACATGGAGCTGCTGCAGTGGCCGGAAGAGATCCTGCTGATGCAGCGCAACTGGATCGGCCGGTCCGAGGGCGCGTTCGCGGACTTCCAGGTCGAGGGCCGGGACGAGCCGATCCGGGTCTTCACGACTCGGCCGGATACGCTGTTCGGCGCTACCTTCATGGTGGTCGCACCGGATGCGAAGCTGGCCGCCGAGCTGGTCACTCCTGACCAGCAGGCCGCCTTCGACGAGTACCTGACCGCGGTCAAGTCGACCACCGAGATCGAGCGGCTGAGCACCGAGCGGGACAAGACCGGTGTGTTCCTGGGGTCGTACGCCATCAACCCGGTGACCGGGGAGCGCATCCAGATCTGGGCCGCCGACTACGTGCTGGCCGACTACGGCACCGGCGCGATCATGGCGGTGCCCGGCCAGGACACCCGGGACTGGGAGTTCGCGGAGAACTTCGGCCTGCCGATCGTGCGGACCGTGCAGCCGTCACCCGACTTCGACGGCAAGGCGTACACGGGCGAAGGCCCGGCGATCAACAGCGCGAACGACGAGATCAGCCTGGACGGACTGGGCGTCGACGAGGCCAAGGCCCGGATCATCGACTGGCTGGACAGCAAGGGGCTGGGCGAGCGGACGATCAACTACCGGCTGCGCGACTGGCTGCTGAGCAGGCAGCGGTTCTGGGGCGCGCCGATCCCGATCATCCACTGCCCGACGTGTGGCGAGGTGCCGGTCCCGGACGACCAGCTGCCGATGGAGCTGCCCGACCTGCGCGGTGCCGACCTGGCGCCGAAGGGCGTGTCGCCGCTGGCCGCGGACCGCGAGTGGGTCGAGGTCGACTGCCCGAAGTGCGGTGGCAAGGCCGAGCGTGACACCGACACGATGGACACCTTCGTCGACTCGTCCTGGTACTTCCTGCGCTACCTGTCGCCGGAGTACACCGACGGCCCGTACGACCCGGCCGCCGCCGAGCGATGGATGTCGGTGTACCAGTACGTCGGCGGCAAGGAGCACGCCGTACTGCATCTGCTGTACGCGCGGTTCTTCGTCAAGGCGCTGCACGACATGGGCATGCTGACCGTTGTCGAGCCGTTCACCCGGCTGCTGAACCAGGGCCAGGTGATCAACCAGGGCAAGTCGATGAGCAAGTCGCTGGGCAACGGCGTGAACCTGGGCGACCAGATCGACCTGTACGGCGTCGACGCGGTCCGGCTGACCATGGTGTTCGCCGGTCCGCCGGCCGACGACATCGACTGGGCCGACATGTCGCCGGGAGGCTCGCTGAAGTTCCTGCAACGGGCCTGGCGGCTGGCGGGATCGGTCGAGGCGCCGCTGGGTTCGGATCCCTCGACCGGTGATGTCGAGCTGCGCCGGATCACCCACCGGACGATCGCGGACTCGGCCGAGCTGATCGACTCGATGCGGTTCAACGTGATGGTTGCCCGGATCATGGAGTTGGTGAACGCCACCCGGAAGGCGATCGACGCCGGACCGGGCGCGGCGGACCCGGCGGTCCGGGAGGCGGTCGAGACGGTGGCGGTGCTGCTGAGCCTGGTCGCGCCGTACACGGCCGAGGACATGTGGGAGACGCTGGGCTACGAGCCGACGGTCGCCAAGGCCGGCTGGCCGAAGGTCGACCCGGCGCTGCTGGTCCAGGACACGGTCACCTGCGTGGTCCAGATCGCCGGCAAGGTGCGGGACCGGCTGGAGATCGCGCCGGACATCAGCGACGCCGATCTGGAGCAGCTGGCGCTGGCCTCCGATGCGGTCCAGAAGGCGCTGGACGGCCGGGGTATCCGCAAGGTCATCGTGCGCGCGCCGAAGCTGGTCAACATCGTTCCGGCCTGATCGTTGCGGCCTGGCCCGTGTCCAAGTGGCACGGGCTAGGCTGCTCAGATGCGTTCTGAGCTGATCGATGTCACGACCGGCGGTGCGGAAGTCGTCTTCGACCTGACGAGCAGGTGTGAGCAGTACGTCAGCTCCGAGGCTCATCAGGCCCAGGGCGACGGACTGCTGCACATCTTCGTCCCGCACGCGACGGCGGGGATCGCCATCCTCGAGACCGGGGCCGGCAGCGACACCGACCTGCTCGCGGTGCTCGAGCAACTGCTGCCGCGCGACCTCGAGTGGCGGCACCGGCACGGTACGCCGGGGCACGGGCGCGACCACGTGGTGCCCGCGCTGATGCCGCCGTACGCGACGATCCCGGTGCTGGACGGGCGGATGATGCTCGGCACCTGGCAGTCGATCTGCCTGGTCGATACCAATGTCGACAATCCCCGGCGGCAGGTCCGGCTTTCCTGGCTTCCCGGTTAACGGATCACCAGGTAACTCGCCGGGAGGGATTTCGGTGACTTATCGTGATGTTGCCGATCGCGTTACGTTCGCGAAACACGGCTCGGATTGAATTGCCCGCATGGCAGCCCTTGAGACTCTGCGGGACCACTGGCATGGCCTCGGCACCGAACTCCTCATCCGCGCCACCCGCGGTATTTGTGACGGCAGCCTGACGAATGCCGATTCCGGCCGCGCGGACACCCGGGCCCGACTCGACGACTGGGCCGGAATCCTTTCCCTCTACGCCGGCGACAATGAATCCGCCTCGGTTCGCGCAAGTGCTTGAATCACCGGGCCGGATGATTTTCTGCGAGTTCAGTAATTGCGTTCTGAAGTAAACCCGTTGCCTTGGTCAACAGTTCTGTGTGATACCGCTCACTGGACGCACCCGGCACCGATCGCTCAGTCACGCTATGTTGTGACAGGAACGTGAGGCTCTAGAGGGGTGACGGGCTTTGTCGGACACGGATGGCCGGGCTGAGGGGCGGCGGAGCTTCGCCGATCTGTTGCTCGACTTGAGAGTCCAGTCGGGCCTCTCCCAGGAGGAGCTGGCTGACCGGGCCGGGCTCAGCGTGCGGAGCATCCGTGAGATGGAAGCCGGCCGGGTGGCGCGTCCCCGGAAGGACTCCGTCCGGCTGCTCGCCGAGGGACTCGGACTCGGATCCAGCGACGCGGACCGCTTCCTCGCCGCGGCCGGGCACGGCGCCGTACGACCGGTGATCTCGGTGGCCGACCCGGCACCGACCGGACTGCGCTGGCGCGGGACGCGGCCGATCCCGGACGGCCTCGTCGGCCGTGAGCAAGAGCTTCTGGAGCTGGAAGGGCTGCTGCGGCAGAACCGGCTGATCACGCTCGTCGGCCCTGGTGGAGTCGGCAAGACCGAGCTCGCGCTGGCTGCGGCCGACAAGTTCTCCGGTGCTGACACGACGGTGGTGGTTGTCGACCTCACGACCGTCCAGCGGGACGCCGCCGTACCGTCGGCCATCCTGGACGCGTTCGGCACGGCTCCCGGTACGTCGGACCTGGACGACGTACTGTCCGGCCGCCGGCCGGGTGACCTGGTGATCGTCGAGGACAACGCCGAGCATGTGCTCGACGGGGTCGCTACGGTGGCGAACCGGATGGTCCGCAGCTTCCCGGGCATCGGCGTGCTGGTGACGTCGAGGATCCCGCTCGGGCTGCCGGACGAGGTGGTCCGCCGGGTGCAGGTGCTCGGCGTACCGGACAACGACAGAGACTTCGGGGACATCGCGGCCAGCCCGGCGGTGGAGATGTTCTGCCGGCGGGTGGCGCGGGTGCGGCCCGACTTCGTGCTGACCGAGGAGAACGCGTCGATCGTCGCCCGGCTGTGCCGCCGCTTGGACGGGCTACCTCTGGCTCTGGAGCTGGCGGCTGCGCGGGCCGGTTCGCTGTCGGTGGAGACGATACTGGCCGCGCTGGACGACCGGTTCCGGCTGCTGTCTGGGCCGAGGCGGTTCGGGGCGCCGCATCAGCGGACGCTGGCGGACACGATCGCCTGGAGCGTGGACGCGCTGTCCGACGCCGCGCGGCAACTGCTCTACCGCGCATCGGTGCTCGGGTCGCCGTTCACGCTGGATGCGGTGGCCGGCGTGTGTACGGGCGATCCGATCGACGCGGCCGACGTACCGATGCTGCTGGCCGAGCTGGTGGACAAGTCGCTGCTGCAGCCGGTGCACGAGTTCGAGCAGCTGTACGGCGCCCGCTACAAGCTGCTGGAGACGATCCGCGAGCACGCGTACGCCGGTCTGTCGTCGCAGGGGGACGACCTGATCGAGTTCCGCGACCGCGCGGTGGCGTGGTGCTCGAACTACGTCTCCGGGCTCGAGGGCGCGTGGTCCTCGCCCGATCGGGACCGGCGCTATCGGGCTGCGAACGCCAACTCGGCGCTCTTCGAGGTGGCGCTGGCTCGCGCGGCCGAGCTCGGGCAGTGGGATGTGGCAGCGAGGATCGTGCTCGGGTTCCGGATCGCGTGGCAGTACCAGGCGAGTGTGGCCGAGAGCGGGATCCGTTGGGCGACCTTGTGCGCGGACAACGTCGCGGACAAGGAAGTCAGCGGCATGCTGCGCGCGATCGCCGGGCGGCTGTCGAGCCTGACCGGTGACGTCCGTGGTGCGCGCCGGCACTACGGCGAGGCCCGCACACTGATCCCCGGCGAGACCGAGATGGGCCTGGTCGCCCGCGGCGGGTGGGTGTCGTCCGGTTCGCATCTGCTCGACACGCAGAGCCTGGCTGAGATCCCGGCGCTCGTGGATGACGCGCGCAAGCACGGCGACGTGCAGCGGTCCGCGACGGTGCAGGCCATCTGCGGACTCGCCCTGCTGCGATGGGGTCGCCTGCCTGAGGCCAAGGAGCTGCTGCTCGCCTGGGAGGCCGCACTGGTCAACCCGGGCGTGTACCCGGACGAGATCGCGTACATGGCGCTCAGCCGCGTCGAGCTGGAGCTCGGCAACCTGTCCGACGCGCGGCGCTGGGCGCTGCTCGCCCGCGGCAGCCAGGCCTCCGACGACCCGGAGCGCACCAAGGTGGCAGGCTGCCTGGCCATGGTCGAGTACCACGACGGCCAGTACGACGAGGCCCGGGCGCTGCTCGACGAGGCGGATGCTGACATCCGCGGGCACCGGGGTTATTTCGACTACCAGGTCATGCGCTACCGCAGCCGCATGGCCCGAGACGCCGGCGACGCGGAGCAGGCCCGCGTCTGCATCCGCGACGCGGTCAACCGGCTGCTGGTCGAAGGGCGGGTCGTGTACCTGCTCGAGGTCCTGCCGGAGGCCGTGGCCGTGCTGCACGCCCTCGGGAAGTCCGAGGACGGCGACGCCCTGTGTGGCCAGTTGCTGGCCTGGCAGCGGTCCATGGACCCGCCGATGCTCCCGACCGCGTGGGCGGTGCTGCAGGAGTCCTGCGAGAGTGCCTCGGTGGCTCCCGGCTGGCCGGAGCCCGACCCCGCTGCAGCGTTGCTGCGGCTGGCGAACGACGTACTCGCTGCGCTTTCGTGACGCCGATCCGCTGAAGCTGCCGGACAACTGCCGGTTCTTCTGCCTCGTCCTGACATGGCTGCCGGACGAAGAATTACAGCCGTAGGACAGGTTCCACGAAGCAGAGTCCGACACCGGCAGCGGCGGCAGGGAAGGGGTGGTGAGCCATGACGAGGCCTTGGTTCACCGCAGCACTGCCGTCGAGCTCGGAGAGGCAACGCGGAGGGTATCCGGTGGCCGAGTGGTGGGGGCGCCGATCGGCTGCCGAGAGCTCCGGAGTGCTGCACAGTGCGGATCTGTCCTGCCTGAACCGGGTGCCGTGCGCCGTCAGGGCACCGGACCCGGGGCGAGGTCCCAGTATTGGGCCGTGCACACGACACAGGGGACGAGTGCCGGTCCGGCTGACACGGGGAAGTGGTGGGTTTGGTCACCCGCCGCGGTGGGTCGGCTGCTGGGACCTCCCGGGACCTCGACGGGCTCGCGGTCAGACCGGTACTTCGCGGAACCGGCACGGGGAGTAGCTCGCCGAGGTTTCTGAGCTCAGCTGACAACAAGGGGGAGTCAGCAGAAGAAGTTGGAACGCTGGCAACGAGGGGAGTCAGCGTGACGAACTGGGGGGTCGGTGCAGTGGGGAGCCGGCACAACGAGGTGGAGGCCACCGGAGGGGTTGGCCTCCACCTCGCTCAGTGCTTGGGGGAGTCCGCCTGCTCGAGGACCGCCTTCTTGTCGAAGGCGTAGCCGACCATCCAGGTCGGCTGGAGGCGGTAGTAGACGATGTCGTCGCCCCAGCTCGACGGTGAGCTGCCGTAGTGCTTGACCAGGTGCGCCTCGATCTCCGCGAAGTCCGGGTGGTCCGGGGTCAACGTCTCCACCTGACCGTGGCTGAACACGCCGATCCGCTCGCCGTCGACGTACGAGACGCTGGCCGCGGGCCGGACCTTGAGATGGCGCGCCTTGGCCGCGGACGCGGAGGTCGTGAACACCCATCGCGCGTGCAGGAAGTGGCCGTCGACCGCACTGATCCGTGGCTCGCCGCGGGCGGTGACAGTGGCCAGGTTCAGCGTGCACATGCCGGTCAGAACCCGCACCAGCTCGCCGGCGTCCAGTCGGCGCGAGTCCGTGATGATGTTGTGCAGATGCTCCGTCGAGCGCTGGTACGCCGCGTCGAGGAGCTGCTGCAGGTCGGTGACTTCTGCCGCTGTCTCCTTCATCTCCGCAGTCTGGCAGACACGCACTTAACTGTCCGGTAACCTCGCTTCATGTCAGCCCGCGTGCACGTCGTCACCGACTCCACGGCTGGGCTGGCCACGCACGAGGTGCTCCGCCACCCGCTGACCGTCGTACCACTCCAGGTCGTCATCGGCGGGACGTCGTACGACGACGGCGCCACCTCGACCGACGCGGTCGCGGAGGCGCTCAAGACCTTCACCCCGGTGTCGACCAGCCGCCCGGCGCCGCAGACCTTCGCGGACACGTACGCCGCTTGTGCGAAAGACGGAGCGGAGTCGGTGGTGTCGATCCACCTCTCCGGCGATATGTCCGGCACCGTCGAGGCCGCCATGATCGGCGCCAAGGAGTCGCCGATCCCGGTCCGCGTGGTCGACTCCCGCTCGCTGGGCATGGGCCTCGGGTTCCCCGTCCTGGCCGCGGCCGCCGCAGCCGCCGCGGGGGAGGACCAGGCCGGCGTCGAGGCCGCGGCTCGTGCGCGAATGGCGTCGATCTCGGCGTACTTCTACGTCGACACCCTCGAGTACCTCCGCCGCGGCGGCCGCATCGGCGCGGCTCAAGCCCTCCTCGGTACGGCGCTCGCCGTCAAACCACTGCTGACGATCAGCGGCGGCCGGATCGTTCCGCTCGAGAAGGTCCGCACCTCCAGCCGAGCCATCGCCCGCCTCGCCGACATCGCCGTCCAACGCGCCGGTGACACCCCGGTCCAGATCGCGGTCCACCACCTCGCCAACCTGGAAAAAGCCCAAACCCTCGCCGACGGCCTCTCCGACCGCCTTCCCGCAGCCGAAGAAATAGTCCTCCGCGAAGTAGGAGCCGTCATAGGCGCCCACGTAGGCCCCGGCCTCCTAGCCGTAGTAGTAGCCCCCCGCTAACACCCGCGCTCGGCTTCCCGCCGCCGCTTCCCGCCGCCGCCTCCCGCTTTGTCGCCCGCCCGCGCAGCGGGCGGGCGACCTCTGCCTGTGGTTTTCCACAGCTTCAAACTCGGGAGTTTCTCGGGCCCACGGACTCGTACTTTCTCTGGCGTGAAAGTCACACGTCGTGCTCCGGCGCCCGACCCGGGAGCCCGTGAGCGTGCGCTGGCGCGGCTCGCCGCCAACGCACGCGAGCACGCACCCGACGAACACCTGGAGGAGCGTGATGAGGACGTGCGCGGTGGATGGATCCCCGAATCGATCCGGCCCGAACGATTACGAGACGCCCGCTGGACCCTGTCCCCACGGCACGTCCTGGTCCTGGCCGCCGTACTGGCCATCGGCCTGTCCTGGGCCGCCTGGCAAGTCTTCCGCGCCCGCCCCGAAACCCTCCCCGACGCCCGCCCACCCACGACCGTCACCTCCGGCTCACCCGTCACCCAACCCGGCGCCGCGTCCTCACCCGGCAGCGGTCAGCCAGGCGCGAACCCCTCACCCGGAGCCGCGCAGCCGTCTACCGGTGCGGGCCAGCCATCTTCGGGTGCCGGCCAGCCTTCGGCCGCCGGCCAGGGCTCGGGCACCGGCCAGTCGCCCGCCGGCGTGGTCGTTGTCGACGTCGCCGGCAAGGTCCGCCGTCCCGGCCTCGTCCGAGCCCCCACCGGCTCGCGCGTAGCCGACGTGCTCACCCTCGCCGGCGGCCCACTCCCGGGCGTCGACCTGACCACCCTCAACCTCGCCCGTCCAGTCACCGACGGCGAACAAATCCTCGTCGGCATCCCCACCCCGCCCGGCGCCACCACCGCCCCAGGTAACACCCCAACGTCCCCGTCCGCCGCCGCCAATTCCCCCGTCAACCTCAACACCGCCGATCTCACCCAACTGGACACCCTCCCCGGCGTGGGCCCGGTCCTGGCCCAACGCATCCTCGACTACCGCACCCAGAACGGGCCCTTCGCCACCATCGACCAACTCCAAGAAGTCCCGGGCGTAGGCCCCAAGAAGTTCGACTCCCTGAAGTCCCATGTCCGCATCTGACGAGACTCCCGAGAAGCCGGGGGAGGCGCTTGATCTACGGCTGTTGGTGCCCGCGGGTGCAGGTTGGCTGGCGGCCGTCGTACTGGTCGGCGAGCAGCCACTCGCAGGGGTGGTGACGGCAGCGATGTCACTTGCCCTCGCCTGCGCGGCCGCCATGTTCCTGCGAGGTCGGCTCAAGTCCGCCAAGTCCGTCGGGAGGCGCGCGGTCTGGGCTGTCGTGGGAGTGCTCGTAGTGGTCGCAGGGATGGGAGTCGGAGCCGCCCTTCAGGTGAAGGGGTTGCAGGCCGGCCCGGTCCAGGGATTGGCGGCGGACGGTGCAACGGTCGGCGTCCGGTTGAAGATCGACGGGGACCCGGCCGTACGCCGGAGTCCGGGCAACCGGCGCCCGCCGTATGTGGTGGTGAAGGCAACCATCGAGGAGGTTCGAACTCGGAGTACGACGTCGTCGACCGGGAACGGGACCTCGAGCCCGCAGGTTGGTGGGGAAGTCACTACTCGGGTGCGGACTCGAGTGTTGGTGGTCGGGGATGAGGCCTGGAGACGAGTGCGGTTCGGGGAGCGGGTGGACGGAAGGGGGCGGTTGGAGGCGGCCGAGCGTGGCGGTGATGTCGCGGCCATGTTGTCGGTTCGCGGCGAGCCGCAGGTGGTGGAGGAGCCCGCTTGGTGGTTGCGCGCGGCCGAGCGGGTCCGGGCTGGCCTGCGGGGAGCGGTGGCGGGAGAGCCGGATGACGTGAAGGGCCTGGTTCCTGCACTCGTGATGGGTGACGAGTCCGGGCTCTCCGACGAACTCGCCGACGACTTCCGCACAACCGGGCTGACCCATCTGTCCGCGGTCTCGGGCACCAACCTGACGTTGCTGCTGGCGTTCGTCCTGCCGTTCAGTCGGCTGATCGGCGTGCGGGCGCGCGGGCTGACTGCGGTCGGCCTGATGACGGTCGTCGTGTTCGTCATCCTGGCGCGCCCTCAGCCGAGCGTGTTGCGAGCGGCCGCGATGGGCCTGATCGCGCTGGCCGCGATGTCCGGCGGAGGCGGCCGGCGCCGCGCGGCACGCAGCCTCTCGGTGGCTGTCATCGTGCTCCTGCTCCTCGACACCTCGCTCGCGCTATCAGCCGGGTTCGCGCTGTCCGTGCTCGCAACCGCGGGCATCGTGCTGCTCGGTCCAAGCTGGCGGGACGCGCTGTCCCGATGGCTTCCGACCTGGCTCGCCGAGGCGATCTCGTGCCCACTCGCCGCCCAACTCGCCTGTACGCCGATCGTCGCCTGGCTCTCCGGCCAGGTCTCACTCGTCGCTGTCGCTGCGAACCTGCTCGCCGGTCCCGCAGTCGGCCCGGCAACCATCCTCGGCTTCGCAGCCGCGGGCGTCGCACTCGTGAGCACAGAGGTAGCCCAGCTCGTCGGCTGGGCCGCCGGTTGGCCGGCCCGCTGGATCATCCTGATAGCTCGAGAAGGCGCAGACCTCCCTGGCGCATCCAATTCATGGCCAGCCACGATCATCGGCGTCGCCGTGCTCACGGTGCTCTGCCTGGCCATCGTCATCGGCTTGCACCGCATCCTGGCTCGCCCGATCGCGGCACTCCTCGCGCTCGTCCTGCTGGCAGTCGTCGTACTGCGTCCGGTGGGTTCGATCGGTTGGCCACCAGGCGACTGGCTGCTGGTGATGTGCGATGTCGGACAAGGTGACGGCTTGGCGCTACGAGCAGGTGAGAACGCGGCGGTGGTGGTCGATACCGGCCCGGATCCGGCTGCGATGGATCGATGCCTGAGGGATCTCGGTGTCGAGTACATCCCGGTGCTGGTGCTCACGCACTTCCACGCGGATCACGCCGGCGGGTTGGCCGGCGTGCTGAAGGACCGGCGCGTGGGCGAGATCGAGGTGACGCCGTACTTCTCGCCGCGCGCGGAGTACGACCGCGTCGTCGCACTCGCCGCGCAGCACGGGATCAGCCTGCGGACGGTCACCTATCACGAGAAGCGCGTCGTCGGGGCACTCAGTTGGACCACGCTCTGGCCGGCCCGCGTGCCGGCACTTCCACCACCGGGTACGTCGTCCGCGACCTCCAGCGACGAGGGTTCACCGGAGAACAACGCCAGCATCGCGATGATGGTCGAAGCGTCCGGCCTCCGGATCCTCCTCACCGGGGACCTGGAACCCGAATCCCAGCGAGCCATCCTCGCCTCCGGCGCCGACCTCCGAGCCGACGTCCTCAAGGTTCCGCATCACGGCTCGGCCCAGCAGGACCCGGCCTTCATCGCCGCCACCGGCGCCCGCCTCGCCCTGATCTCGGTCGGCCGCGACAACGACTACGGCCACCCGGCACCCAGGACCCTGTCGCTCCTGGCCCACCAATCCACCCGAACCGCCACCACCAGCACGAACGGCGCCCTGACCGTCACCAACCCCGCCAACCACCTGACCCTCACCGCCGCCCACGACCCATGAGCACGAGCCAGCAGCCGGCAGCCAGGAGCCAGCAGCCAGGAGCCAGGAGCCAGGTGGTCAGGAGAACGTGACGGCCGTGGCTGGGACTGTGCTTTCCGGTTCGTCGCCGAGGGACCATGCGGCTACTCGGGAGACCACCTGGGCCGGGACGTCGTCGCTGATGCCAGTGACAGCGGGGATGTCGTAGGTGCCGTGCGCGTCGTACGGGAGGACAACGCGGTAGCCGCGGGCGAGAGCGGTACGAGCGGTGGCCTGTACGCACATCTCGGACATGACGCCGCAGATCGCGATCGACCTCACGCCCGCCGCGATCAGGAGCTGACCGAGCGGTGTCGCGTCGAAGCCGTCGTCCCGGGGCTTGCGAATCACCTGCTCACGCGGTCCCGGCTTCACCGGCAGGTACAACTCCCAGCCCCGCGTCCCCGGCTCGTCGGCCGCGCCGGGCGCACCGTCGTTCTGCAGGTGCACAACGACCGCCCCAGCCTCCCGCGCACGGTCGAGCAGTTCGGCGGTCCGGTCCAGGAGACGATCGGCTCCGGGTACGGCGTTCTCGCCGGAGACGAAGGCCGATTGCAGGTCCACCAGGATCAGGGCGTCGACAGGGGCAACGGGGTCGGTCATGCCGCCATCCTTGCCTGTCGACGCAAGTGACCTCCAGCGGGTTTCTGTCGACGCGACATGGGATGCTGGCCGGGTGGCTGCTCGTAGGGGTTCCGCGCCCAAGCTGGGCGACGTACTGCTGGTGACCGGTGCCGAGGCGTTCCTCGCGGACCGGGCCGTCAAGTCGGCGATCGCCGCGGTGTCCAAGGAGGCGGCGTCCAAAGGCGAGGCCGACATCGAGGTGACGGACGTCGACGCGACCGGGCTGGACGTGGGGGTGTTCGCGGAGCTGACCGGGCCCTCGCTGTTCGCGAGCGAACGCGTCCTGGTCATGCGAGCGCTGGAGAACCTGCCGTCCGACATGGTCCCGCACCTGCTCGAGTACGCCGGGAGCCCGTCGGACGACGTACTGGTCGTGCTGGTGCACTCGGGCGGCCAGAAGGGCAAAGGCGTCCTCGACAAGTTGCGCAAGGCATCGGTCAGCGAGGTCGTGGCGACCGCGCCGAAGGCGTGGGAGTTGCCGCAGTTCGTGGCCGGGGAGATCCGGCTGCTCGGCGGCAGCGTGGACGAGCGGGCGTCCTCGGCGCTGGTCGACGCGGTCGGTCATGATCTGCGCGCGCTGGCGGGAGCCTGTTCCCAGTTGGTGTCCGACTCGGGCGGGCAGGCGGTTACGGCCGAGTTGATCGGGCAGTACTTCGGTGGTCGTGCGGAGGTGACGAGCTTCGCGGTCGCGGATGCGGCGATCGCGGGCCGGACCGAGCCGGCTCTGGAGCAGTTGCGGTGGGCGCTGGACTGTGGCGTCGCGCCGGTGCTGGTGACGAGCGCGATGGCGGGCGGTCTGCGCGGGTTGGCGAAGTTCTCGAGTGCCCCCGGCGGGCTTCGCGAGGCGGACCTGGCCCGGGAGGTCGGCGTACCGCCGTGGAAGCTGAAGCAGTTGAAGCAGCAGGTCCGTGGGTGGACCCCGGGCGGGCTGGCGACCGCGATCAAGGCGGTGGCTCAGGCCGACGCCGACGTGAAGGGTGCCTCAGGCGACGCCGGCTACGCCCTCGAGCGGATGGTCATCACCGTCAGCCGCTCCCACGGCCGCCGCTGACCGGACAGTCGGTCGGCCGAACGCCGGGCACCGCCGACCACGCGCGCCGAGCCCCGGGCGCGCGAACCGAGTCCGACCACGCGAGTCGAGGAGTGCCGGGCGCGCGAGCCGAGTCCGCCACGCAAGGCGAGGAGTGCCGGGCGAGCGGTAGAGGTTCGGGCACGCAAAAACGATCGGCCGGTCTCAGGACGGGCCGATCGTTGGCGGGCTGCCTCAGAGAGAGGCGGCCTTCTTGAAGATGGCCGACTTGCGGTTGGCGGCCTGGTTGGCGTGGATGACGCCCTTGCTGACGGCCTTGTCGAGCAGGCGGCCGGCCACGCGGGCGTGCTCCTGCGCCTTCGCGGAGTCGCCGGTCTCGGCGGCCTCGCGGAAGCGGCGCACAGCCGTCTTGAGGGTCGACTTCACCGACTTGTTGCGAAGTCGCGCAGCCTCGTTCTGGCGGTTGCGCTTGATCTGGGACTTGATGTTCGCCACGTGAGCAGAGCCTCGATCAGGAGTATGCGGTCATTAACAGGAAGGTGTCGCGCGCACGGCTGTACACCACCCGTGGGTGCGCGAAGAGCCAGATTACCAACAAGCCACCGTCAGCTCCAAACTCAGCCACCCCGGCGGCGACCTACGCGGCGAAATGCGGCGACGTCAGTCCACCTCTGCCGCGGCTTTGAGCCGCTCCAGGGTCACCCGGATCCCGCGCCGGTTGAGCCGCGTCCGATCCCCGAACACACGCTGAAACACCGTCCGCATCACCACCGGCCGACGGTCCGTCCACGACTCGGTCACCTCACACCCGTCGGCGGTCGCCGCGAACTCATAGGCCCACAGCGAGATCGGCACCGGCCCGAAGTGAATCCAGAACGCGAATCGCCGCCCCGGCTCAGCCTCCACCACCCGCCCCTGCGTGCCCCACCGCAGCGCACCCACCCGGTTGTGCCCGACAAACCGCGCCCCCACCACCGGCCCCGGCGTACCCGAGGCCCAACTCACCCGAGTGCACTCCGGACTCCACTCACCCATCCGAGGCAGATCACTGACCAGCCCGTAAAGCCGCCCCGCCGACGCCCCCACCGCAATGGATTCCGCCAAGTCCGCCATAAGTCTCCTCCGCCGACGCACATCCTGCCCGAGCGTGACATAGCGACTACCGGACGGCATACTCGGGCGCTCCGTCGCTCCCGGAGGAGATTTGTGTTTCGTCGTACGCCGATCGTCGTGGTCACTGCTCTTGTTGCGTCGCTGGCTGGTGTTCCGCTCATCGCCCGTGCGGCCAACGCGTTGCAGAGTGGTGAGACACCGGCGGCGGCTGATCCGCTGGTCAAGCGATCCGACACCGGCTCGTACATCGTCCAGCTCGATGACGCACCAGTGGCCGAGTATGGCGGTGACATCGCCGGACTGCCTGCCACACGCGTGCTGCCGGGCGGGAAGCTGGTGAAGACCGCCAGCCAGGTCGTCGGGTACGTCAAGCACCTGGCCGAGGAGCGCCAAACGCTTCTGGAGACGGTCCCCGGCGTGAAGAAGCTGTACGACTACAGCTACACGTACTCCGGTTTCTCCGCGCAGATGTCGTACGACGAAGCCGTCAAGCTGGCCAGGTCGTCCGGAGTGAAGAGCGTCGAGCCGAACGAGCTCCAAAGGCAGGACACCGTGGACACCCCACGCTTCCTCGGGATGTCCGGCACGGGTGGAGCTTGGCAGCAGGCCGGTGGGGTCGACCGGGCCGGCGACGGCGTGATCATCGGCGTCATCGACTCGGGCTTCGTCCCCGAGCGGGCGAGCTTCGCGCCGATGAAGACCAGCAAGCAGTCGGACGCGATCGTCGCGAAGAAGTGGAAGGGCACCTGCCAGGCCGGTGAGGAGGCGCCCGTCACCTGCAACAACAAGGTGATCGGCGCCCGGTACTTCGACAAGGGCATCGGCAGCCGCCCGATCGCGGAGGAGTTCAAGTCGCCGCGGGACTACGGCGGCCACGGCACCCACACGGCCAGTACGGCGGGCGGCAACCACGGCGTCGAGATGAGCGTCATGGGCCGGGACTACGGCAAGGGTTCCGGCATCGCCCCGCACGCGCGCCTGGCGATCTACAAGGTGCTGTGGGCCGTCGACCAGAGCGGTGGCGGCAGCGGCACCGACGCGGACATCGTGGCCGGTATCGATGCAGCGGTCGCGGACGGTGTGGACGTGATCAACTACTCGGTCTCCGGCTCCGGCTCGACGTACGTGAATGCGACAGGCCTGGCGTTCCTGCGGGCCGCGAAGGCGGGCGTGTTCGTGGCCACGAGCGCCGGCAACACCGGTCCGGGTGTCGGTACGGTCGGAAAGAACTACCCCTGGGTGACGACGGTTGCCAACGGCACCCATGACCGCGACATCCAGACCACCGTGACGCTCGGCGACGGCAAGACGTACACCGGCGCGGGCATCGGCGCCGGCACACCACAAGCACCCGTGACGCTTGCCAAGGACGCCGGACTCGCCGGAGCTGACCCGGCCACCCTCGCGCGCTGCCAGCCGGGCACGCTCGACCCGGCCAAGGTCAATGGCAAGATCGTCGTCTGCGACCGCGGCGTCAGCGATCGCGTGGACAAGAGCAAGCAGGTCAAGGCCGCCGGCGGCATCGGCATGATCCTGCTCAACATCACCCCGGGCACGCTGGACGCTGACCTGCACACGGTGCCGACCGTGCACCTCGACGACCAGATCGCGCCCGCGGTCACGGCGTACGTCGGCGGTACGGCGAACCCGACCGCCACGATCGGCCCCGGTACGCCGGTCCGCGTGACCGCACCGAAGGTCGCGACCTCGTCCAGCCGCGGACCGTCCCCGGCCGGCAACGGTGACCTGCTCAAGCCGGACATCATGGCGCCGGGCACCAATGTGCTCGCCGCGACGACCGCCTTCAGCGCGGCCGGTGGCGAGTACGCGTTCATGAGCGGTACGTCGATGGCGTCGCCGCACATCGCCGGCGCCGCGGCTGTGCTGAAGGGCAGGCACCCGGACTGGTCGCCGATGGCGATCAAGTCGGCGCTGCTGACCACCGGCACCGATCAGGACACCAGCGGCAAACCGATCCGCAACGAGTCGGGCTCAGAGGCCAACCCGTTCGGGTACGGCGCCGGCATGGTGCAGCCGGAGAAGGCGATGGACCCTGGCCTGGTCTACGACTCGTCGTACGCCGACTGGGCCAAGTTCGTCTGCGGCTCCGGCCAGGTGCCGGCGACGCACGAGCTGTGTGCAGGCGGCAAGATCGATCCGAGCGACCTGAACTACCCGACGATCGCGGTCGGAGACCTGGCCGGCAAGCAGACCGTGACCCGCACGGTGACGAACGTCGGCCAACTCCCTGAGATCTACGTTCCGAAGGTCGAAGGCCTGGCCAAAGTCAAGGTGACCGTGACACCGCGGATCCTGATCACGCTGCCCGGCCGCACGGCGACGTACAAGGTGACCTTCGAGAACACGGGTGCGCCGCTCGAGCAGTACTCGTTCGGCAAGCTGACCTGGAAGTCGAACCAGCATGCGGTGACCAGCACGCTGGCGATCAGGCCGCTCACGGTCAAGGCACCAACGCAGGTCACGGGGACCGGGACCGCAGGGTCGGTGCAGGTGCCCATCACGGCCGGGTACTCCGGCACACTCAACACGACCGCGGCCGGCCTGACGGCAGCGACCACCGCCGAGGCCGACCTGAAGAACCCGGGCGGGGTGTCGTTCCCGACCGCGAACCCGCAGGTCAACGACCACGTCGCCAAGTTCACCGTGAACATCCAGGCCGGCGTGAAGTACGCCAGGTTCTCGACGTTCGACGCAGACTACCCAGCCGGCACCGACCTGGATGTCTTCGTCTACAAGGCCGGCACGGCGGCGCTGCTCGGCAGCAGCACCGGCGGCTCGGCCGAGGAACAGGTCGACCTCGCGCAGCCCGCCGGTGGACCAGTGGACGTGTACGTCGACCTGTTCGGCGGAGCCAACGAGCAACAGGTCAAGCTCAACCACTGGGAGCTCCAGAAGTCCGAGGGCAACCTGACCGTCACCCCAGCCACTCAGCAGGTCCAGGTAGCCGGCCAGACCACGGTCACAGCCTCCTGGACCGGTCTGACCGCCGGCATGCGGTACCTCGGCCAGCTGCACTACTCCGACGGCGCTGACGGCTCCGGATCGACCGTCGTCCGGGTCGACAGCTGACATCGGCTCAGCACGCTGTCACATGCTGAGCCGATGTCCAGGGATCAGGGCTGTACTGCGGCGATGACCTCGTCGGGCTTGGCGGTCACGAGCGGCTTGCACTCGCCGGTCGCGACACCTCAGGACAGCCGCTCCCGTACCCAGTCCAGGTGGATCAGGGCGTGCTTGCGCTGCCAGGAGCGGATGGTCGGCAGGCCGGGTGGGGCCGGCTGGGCCGCACCCCACCACAGCCCGCCCGCGATGGCGGCCAGGAACCCGGTGATCCCCACATTGTCGGGCAGCTCAGGCAACCGGACCGACTCACGCATGTCCGCATGCAGGATGACCTCGTCGGTCCAGGGCGGCGCCAACGCTGCGTGTGCCCAGTCGATGAAGACCACCCGGTCGTCGGTGAGGATGATGTTGTCGGCCCGCAGGTCCCAGTGCGCCAGCGCTTTGCCCTCCGCCAGAGCCCGCAGCCCGATCCGCGACAGCTCCGCCAGCTCCTCCTCGCGTCCGCCCACCCAGTCGGGTACGTCGAGCCCGTCCGCGATGACGCTGTCCCACCGGCTCAGGAACTCCTCACTCCGTACGGCGGCGACCGGCGCCTGCAGCCACGGCGAAGGGTCGAGCGCTGCGGTCAGCTCGGCGAGAGCGTCCAGGACACGATCGGCCTCGTGCTGTTCCCACGGGTGGGACGGCAGCCAGCCCTCGATGTCCTCCAGGAGCAGCCCGACCCAGTCGCCATCGTCGTACACGTCGTACAGCGCCGGGGCCGTCGGCAACGGGCCGACGCCCTGGATCGCGGCGATCTCGTTGCGGAACAGCGTCGGGGTCTTCGGGTTGAGCGACGTACCGACGGTCTTGACGAAGGCGCGGCGGCCGGACGCGGTCACCAGGCGGGCGGCGACGCCGGGGGAGAACCCGCCCTGCTGGGTCGTGGCGGAGACCACCGCCGACCCGAGCGCGCGTTCGACCCACGCCCGCACACCGGCGGGCACCTCCTCGAAGGGCAACCGGACCCCAGCAGCGTGTGCCATGCCCACAAACGGTAGGTCGCCGGGCCCCGGACCGCTCGCGATTTTCGAATCCGCTGGCCCTGCATGGGATGATTGACCGATTGTCCGTCACCCGAGCTGAACTGGACCCCCTCCGTGCCCGCTGGCCCCACGACCGTGCCTCAGCCAGGTCGTACCGACCCGTCGCTGATCCGGAACTTCTGCATCATCGCCCACATCGACCACGGCAAGTCGACGCTGGCCGACCGGATGCTGCAGATCACCGGGGTGGTCGACGACCGCTCGATGCGGGCGCAGTACCTCGACCGGATGGACATCGAGCGGGAACGCGGCATCACGATCAAGTCGCAGGCGGTCCGGCTCCCGTTCGCGCCGAAACCGGACTCCCCGGGCGGCCTGCTCGCCCCGGACGGGACGACGTACATCCTGAACATGATCGACACGCCCGGTCACGTCGACTTCACCTACGAGGTGTCGCGGTCGCTGGAGGCGTGTGAGGGCGCGGTGCTGCTGGTCGACGCAGCCCAGGGGATCGAGGCACAGACGCTGGCGAACCTCTACCTCGCGCTGAGTGCGGACTTGCACATCATCCCGGTGCTGAACAAGATCGACCTGCCCAGCGCCCAGCCGGAGAAGTACGCGGCCGAGCTGGCCCACATCATAGGCTGCAACGCCTCGGACGTCCTGAGGGTGTCGGCGAAGACGGGCGAGGGCGTCGACGAGCTGCTGAGCGAGATCGTCGCCCAGGTCGAGCCGCCGAAGGGCGTCAAGGACGCGCCGCCGCGGGCCCTGATCTTCGACTCGGTCTACGACACCTACCGCGGCGTGGTCACCTACGTCCGGGTGGTCGACGGCGAGCTGACCCACCGGGACCGGATCAAGATGATGTCGACCGGCGCGGTGCACGAGATGCTCGAGGTCGGGGTGATCTCGCCGGAGCCGATGAAGACGCCGAGTATCGGTGTGGGTGAGGTCGGTTACCTGATCACCGGCGTGAAGGACGTCCGCCAGTCCCGGGTCGGTGACACCGTCACCGCGGCCGTGCACGGTGCGACGCAAGCGCTCGGCGGTTACAAGCATCCGCAGCCGATGGTGTACTCCGGGCTGTTCCCGATCGACGGCGACGACTACCCGACGCTGCGGGACGCGCTGGAGCGGCTGCAGCTGAACGACGCGGCCCTGCAGTACGAGCCGGAGACCTCGGGCGCGCTCGGGTTCGGGTTCCGCTGCGGCTTCCTCGGGCTGCTGCACATGGAGATCGTCCGTGAGCGGCTCGAGCGTGAGTTCGACCTCGACCTGATCTCGACCGCGCCGAACGTCGTCTACCGGGTCGAGATGGAGGACGGCAAGGAGCATGTCGTCACCAACCCGAGCGAGTTTCCGGAAGGCAAGATCGCCGAGATCTACGAGCCGGTGGTGAAGGCGACCATCCTCAGCCCCAAGGACTTCATCGGCGTGATCATGGAGCTGTGCCAGGCCAAGCGGGGCAACCTGCAGGGCATGGACTACCTGTCCGAGGACCGGGTCGAGCTCCGCTACACGCTTCCGCTGGCCGAGATCGTCTTCGACTTCTTCGACCAGCTGAAGTCGAAGACCAAGGGCTACGCGTCGCTCGACTACGAGCCGACCGGTGAGCAGGCCGCCGCGCTGGTCAAGGTGGACATCCTGCTGCAGGGCGAGACGGTCGATGCGTTCTCGGCGATCGTGCACCGCGACAACGCGTACTCCTACGGCGTCGCGCTGGCCGGCAAGCTGAAGGAACTGATCCCCAGGCAGCAGTTCGAGGTGCCGATCCAGGCGGCGATCGGGTCCCGGATCATCGCGCGTGAGTCGATCCGGGCGATGCGCAAGGACGTGCTGGCCAAGTGCTACGGCGGTGACATTACCCGTAAGCGCAAGCTGCTGGAGAAGCAGAAGGAAGGCAAGAAGCGGATGAAGATGGTCGGCCGGGTCGAGGTACCGCAGGAGGCCTTCATCGCCGCTCTGCGCACCACCGACACCGGGGAGAAGGCCAAGAAGTAGTGCCGGTCGAGATCCCCGCCGGGTTACTGGTCGTCGCGTCGCGAGGTCAGGACTGGGCGGACTGGCTGGATCGTTTGCCCCGGTTGACCCGCGAGCTGCTCGACGAGTGGCAGTTGCGCGTCGACGGTACGGCGGCGTACGGGAACTGTGCTCTGGTCGTCCCGGTGACGACGGCGGACGGGCAGCGCGCCGTACTGAAGGTGCAGTTCCCGCACTGGGAGGCGGAGACCGAGCATCTCGCGCTGCGGGCGTGGGCCGGGAACGGCGTGGTCCAGTTGCTGCGGGCCGATCCGCGGCGGTTCGCGTTGCTGCTCGAGCGGCTGGAACCGCGGGACCTGACCACGATCGATGCCCTCGACGCCTGCGAGATCGTTGGCAGCACCTACAAGCGGCTGCATGTCTCGGCCGGACCGCAGTTCCGGACGTTGTCGGGTGAGTTGAAGCGGTGGCTCGAGCGGTTCCGCCAGTTGCCCGCCTCGGCGCCGGTGCCGCATCGGTACGTCGAGCAGGCGATCGTGCTGTCCGAGGACTTCGTCGCCGACCCGGACACCGACGGCCGGCTGATCCACACCGATCTGCACTACGAGAATATGCTGGCAGCAGAACGCGAGCCGTGGCTGGTGATCGACCCGAAGCCGCTGTCCGGCGACCCGCACTTCGAGGTCGCGCCGCTGATCTGGAACCGCTGGGACGAGATCGTTGCCTCCGGCGACCTTCGGTTCGCGGTCAAACAGCGTTTCTACACGACGATCGACGCTGCCGGCCTGGACGAGGAGCGCGCCCGCGACTGGGTGATAGTCCGGCAGATGCTCAACGTCCTGTGGACGCTGGAGGATGCCGACGAGTCCCTGCCTCAAGATTGGCTCACCCGCAACATCGCGATCGTGAAAGCCATCCAGGACTAGAAATTCGGTGGAGACCGCACGCCGGGCGAGGGAGTATGCCCGGTATGCGGGTGCTGACGGTCAACGTTGTGGAGAAACTGATTCCGGGTCCGAAGGAGACCGGACTCACCGCCATCGACAAACGACCGCAGGCGGGCCGCGTACAGGTCGGCGAGCTCGGGCTGACCGGTGACAGGGTGTGTGACACCAAGAACCACGGCGGCCCGGACCTGGCGATCTACGCGTACGCCGACGAGGACGCGAACTGGTGGTCTGCGCAACTGGGCCGGGAGATCCCGACCGGTCTGTTCGGTGAGAACCTGCGCACCGAGGGCCTCGACATCACCGGCGCGTTGCTGGGCGAGACCTGGCGGATCGGTGCCGAGGTCGAGGTGATGGTCCGCGCGCCGCGGATCCCGTGCGTCACGTTCCAGCACAGGATGCAGGAGCCGCACTGGGTCAAGCGATTCCACCAGGCCGGCCGTCCGGGCGCCTATCTGAAGGTACTGCGGACCGGATCGATCGCTGCCGGTGATCCGGTCGAGGTGCTGAGCCGGCCGGAGCACGAGGTCACCATCGGCGTCATGTTCGGCCGGCAGGAACCGGAGAAGATGCAGCGGATGCTGGACTCCGGCGTCGATCTGATGGATGAGCTCCGTGAGACCGCGCAGCGCGTCGCGGCGCGCGCATGAGCGGCCTGCTGCCCGCACCTGGACCGCTTCGCCCGCTCGCACTGGCCACCCTGCTCAGCCGGGTCGGCAACGGGCTACTGATGACGGTCAGCGTGCTGTACTTCACCCGGATCGTCGGATTGTCCATCGCGCAGGTGGGTCTCGGGCTCACCGTCGCCGGGCTGTTCGGTCTGCTGTCGGCGGTGCCGATGGGGCATCTGGCCGATCGCCGGGGTCCGCGCACCCTGTTCGTCGTCCTGAGCCTGATGCTCTGCGGGGTGTCGCTGCTCTACCTGCTGGTGGACACCTTCTGGCAGTTCCTGATCGTGTCGATCGTGCTGACTGCCTTCGACCGGGGAGCGGGGGCCGTCCGGGGCGCTTTGATCGCCGCCATCACGCAAGGCGCAGGCCGGGTTGCCGCCCGTGCCTACCTGCGGGCGGTGACCAACATCGGCATCATGGCCGGCGCCGGAATCGGTGCGTTCGCCCTGCACTTCGACACAGGTACGGCGTACCGCCTGATGTTCGTGCTCGACGCGATGCTCAGTGCGATCGCGGCGTTCGTCGTACTGGCGGTGCCTGCTGTGGCACCGGTTGAACGAAGCGACGACGGACCGGTCTGGGTCGCCCTGCGCGATCGTGGGTATCTGGCGGTGGCCGCGCTGAACGCCGCGATGTCGATCCACTACGCCATCTTCGACGTCGCGATCCCGCTCTGGGTGGTGGACCACACCGAGGCGCCCCGCTGGATGGTCGCCGTGACGCTCATCATCAACACCGTGGTGGTCGCGCTCTTCCAGGTCCGGTCCTCGCGCGGGATCTCGGATCTGACCACGGCAGCGCGGGCCACCCGGACTGCCGGACTGTTGCTCCTGGCATCGATGATCCTGTTCGCCGGCGCCTCCTGGGGGAACGCCGCGGTCGCGGTCGGCCTGCTCGCCCTCGGTGCTCTGGTCCAGGTGGCCGGCGAGCTCCTGCAGTCCTCCGGCTCGTTCCTGCTCGGCTTCGAACTCGCCGGCGAGCACGCCCAAGGCCAGTACCAAGGCGTCTGGAACACCAGCATGTCCATCAGCACCATGGTCGCCCCAACCATCCTGGCCCTGCTCCCACTGGGCCTCGGAGTCCCCGGCTGGATCATCCTGGGCGTCTGGTTCGCCGTGGCCGGCGTCCTCTTCGTCCCCGTCGTCAGGTGGGCCGGCGCCCGGCGTACGGCTCAGTTGGTCAGGTAGCGGTGGATCGTGGCGGTTGCTTCGATGCAGCGCCACGTTCGGTCCTCGAGGATGTCGAGGCGCTCGTGCAGAGCACGTCTGACCTGGTCGGGGCGGCCCTGTGAGAGCTCGTCCAGGACGTCTCGAATCACGTCGAACCGCTGCCCGACGTCCCGCAGCAGCGCAACGACTGTCAACCGTCTCAACTGCTCCGGGCTGTAGATCCGGTACGCCGTGGACGCCTCGCGCTCCGGCTGCAGGAGCCCCTGCTGCTCCCAGAACCGCACCGCCGACGGCCTGACGCCGGCCATCGCGGCAGCTTCCGTGATCCGGAGGCGGCGGGTCCGCAGATGCGAGGTGGTCGGGCGAAGGGCTGACTCGATCGCGTCGAGTGCGGCCTGTGTACGGACGCGCTGATGGTCCAGGGTGGCGTGGGCGGCGTTGACCAGGTCGAGCACTGCCGTCCGGTCGCCCGCGTGGATCGCGCGCATGACGTCGAGGGCAGGCTGCCAGCCGTAGCCGGCGATCACGATGCGAGCGACCCGCAGGGCGTCGACGTGCTCGTCGGTGTAGCGGCGGTACCCGTTCGGTCCGCGCTCGGCCGGTGGCAGGAAGCCGACCTTCTCGTAGGTGCGGATCTGCGTGACCCCTAGGCCGGCCAACCGTGCAAGGTCGATCGGGCGCAAGTACTGCTTCGAGTCCAGATGAAGGCTTTTCGCCTTCTCAGCGCCTGAGGCACGCACCCAGATCCCTCCAAACCCTTCATCTTGCATCAGCTTTCTAGGTTGAGCCTATGAGTGTTGACGAGGCGAGGACAGTGTGGGTCGAGCGGCTGGGGATGCGGTACCGCGCACCGGTCCGCGCGGCCGGTCTGCGGGCGGCGCTCCGCTCGGTGGTACGCCGCGAGTACCGCGAGATCGACGCGGTGACGGACCTGACCTTCGGGCTGGCCGCGGGCGAGGTGGTCGGCTTCCTCGGGCCGAACGGCGCCGGCAAGACCACGACCATGAAGATCCTCGCCGGCATCCTGCATCCCACCACCGGAGACGTCCGGGTGCTGGGTTCCGAGCCGTGGCAGCGGCGCCGAAGCTATCTGCGAACGATCGCCCTGATCCGCGGGAGCCAGCCGATCGGCGGCCCCGCAGAGCTCACGGTCATGGACTCGCTCCGCTATCAGCAATTGCTGTACGAAGTGCCGCGCGAGGATTTCCGGGTTGCCGTGGACGAACTCGTCGAGCTGCTCGACATCAGCGCGCTGCTGCCGCGCCAGGTGCGGGCGTTGAGCCTCGGCGAGCGGATGCGGGCCGGCTTGGCGATGGCGATGGTCTACCGGCCCAAGGTCCTGTTCCTCGACGAACCGACGTTGGGACTCGACGTCTCGGCCGCCGCGACGCTCCGCCGGTTCGTCGCCGAGTACGCCGCCCGGACCGGGGCAACGATCCTGCTGACCAGTCACTACATGGCCGACGTGGAGGCGTTGTGCCGCCGGGTCATCCTGATCGACCACGGCCGCATCCGGTACGACGGCGACCTCGGCGCGCTGAGCATGACCCTTGCACCGGACCTCGTGGATCCGGCGCTCGACGTCGTACTGGACCGGTTGTACCGGGACGGGGCGCGGTGACCGGGCACACCCTTCGTCTGCTTCGGGCGGGGATCTGGCGCAGCTCGGTGGAGTGGTGGAGCTTCCGGTCCTTCGTGATCACGCTGGTGGCCGGCCAGACGGTGACACCGCTGCTAGGTCTCTTCGTCTGGTCGTCCGCCGTCCCCGGGAGCAGCGGCATCACGACGTACTACGTTGTCCTCCTCGCCGTTCAACTGGTGACGGTCTCGTTCGAGCACCACACGCTGGCGAACGCGATCTACGGCGGTGAGTTCGCGGCCGAACTGGTGAAGCCGCGGCCGGTGGTCCTCGATTTGCTGGCCACCAACCTCGCACTGCGGTTCTGGCATCTGCTCTTCGGCCTGCCGGTCATCGTGATCGTCGGTCTGTTCGCCGGCGTCTCCTTGCGTGGCCTCGATCTCCTGCTGGCGTTGCCTGCCGTCGTACTGGCCGCGGCGCTGCGCTTCGTCTTCACCTACACGCTGGCACTGTCGGCCGTGTGGATGCAGCGCGCGCACGGTGCGGTCGGGGTGGGGGAGACGTTGATCTTCCTGCTGGGTGGCACCGCGGCGCCTCTGACCTACCTGGTCGGTCCGCTCCGGGAGATCGGCGCCGTCCTGCCGTTCTGGTCGATGCTGGGTGCCCCGGCCGAGGTTGCCGCTGGCAACATCCGGGAGCCGCTCCAGCTCTACGCGACACAGGCCGGCTGGCTGGTCGCCTTCATCGTGATCGCCGTCGTCGTCTGGCGGCGCGCCGTCCGTCGTTTCACTGCCTTCGGAGGATAGGTGTTCAGGCTCATCAGGCTCTTCGGGGCGCTGTTCTCCCTGTCGCTGCGGCGCACCTTGGCGTTCCGCGCGGACATGTTCTTCGAACTCGTCACCACCTGCATCGGCGCTGCCGCCTCGCTCGCCGCTCTCGGCATGGTCTTCAGTCGCACGGCCTCGCTCGGCGGTTGGTCTGCGGGTGAGGCGACAGTACTGCTCGGCACGTTCCAGGTCGTCACCGGACTTCGCAGTACCTTCGTCGAACCGAACCTGGCGTGGTTCGGCGGCCAGGTGAAGAACGGGCAGTTCGACGCCGTGCTGCTGCAGCCGGCGCCGGCTATCTTCCTGGCCAGCTTCGGAGCCTTCGCGCCGTTGGCGTTGATCCAGGTCGGAGTCGGGCTGTGCATCGCGATCGGCGGGATCGCGCGGGCGGGCCTGACGATCACGTCGACCGGAGTTCTCGGCTGGCTCGTGGTGGTGGCCGCGGCGACCGTCGTCATGTGGGCGACGCGGTTGATGCTGGCGTCAGTGGTGTTCTGGGCGTTCGGGCTCGACCTCGATGTGCTGTACGACGCAGTCTGGCAATTCGCTCGGTATCCGGTCCAGATTTACAGCCCTGTACTGCGGGTCGCCTTCACCTACGCGTTGCCCGTGGCATTGATCGCCACCGTCCCGGTCGAAGCACTCATGGGCGGAGGCGTCGTTGCCGCAGTCGCTGTTGCCGGTGGCGCGAGCGGAATCGCCTGGCTGATCTGGCGCCGTGGACTCCGCCGCTACACCAGCGCCACGAGTTAGCGGGTGGGCTCCAGGTAGCCGAGGGCCGCGGAGATCTTGCGCGCGGCTTCGATCGCGGCGGGAGCCATCAGCGCCACCTGGGCGATGGATTGCTCCAGAGACAGGGTGGAGATGCTGACGGCGGCGATCGCCGTACCTGTGTGGTCGTGGATGACCGAAGCGACGCAGCGGATGCCCGGTTCGTTCTCCTCGTCGTCCAACGCGTAGCCGCGGGTGCGGACCTGGGCGAGGTCGGCCTTGAGCGCCGCCGCGGTCGTATGGGTCAGGGGAGTGCGGGCCGGCAGGCCGGTGCGGGTGATGTGCGCGTCGAGGGCCTCATCGTCCTTCTCGGCCAGCAGCGCCTTGCCGATGCCGGTGCAGTGCAGCCAGAACGCCTTGCCCACGCGAGACGGCATCCGGTACGGCTTCGGGCCGTCGAGACGAGCGACGTAGATCGCCTCGTCACCGTTGAGCAGGCCGACGTGCACCGTGCAGCGGGTCTGCGCGACGAGATCCGCGAGGACCGGCCGGGCGACGGTGGCCAGGTCGACGTTGGTGAGGGCGTGACCGGCCAGCCGGAGCGCTTTCGGTCCCGGGTGGTACGACCCGTCGTCGGCCTGGGCGACGAACTCGTGCTCCACCAGCGACGCCATGATCCGGTGCACCGTCGACTTGGCCAGGCCGGTCGCGTTCACGACGTCGGTGAAGCGCGAGTGCTCCAGGACGGCGTCCAGCACCATCAGCGTCTTGTCGATGGCCGAGGGCGAACTCATGTCGGTCATCCTGCCACTCCTCACGTCACCTCCTGCGCCGATCACCGGGCCAGCCAGCCACCGTCGACCGCGAGCACGTGCCCGTTGACGTAGTCGGCCGCCGCCGAGGCCAGGAAGACCGCGGCGCCGACCAGATCCTCCGCCCGCCCCCAGCGACCGGCCGGGATGCGCTCCCGGATGGCGGCATCGCGGGCAGGGTCCGCGCGCAGGTCGGTGGTGTTGTCGGTACTGATGTAGCCGGGTGCGATCGCGTTCACCTGGACCCCGGCCGGACCCCATTCGTTGGCCAGTGCCCGGGTCAGTCCCGCGACCGCGTGCTTACTGGCAGTGTAGGCCGGAACCCGGATCCCGCCCTGGAAACTCAGCAACGAGGCGATCGTGACGATCTTGCCGGTACGCCGTTCGGCCATCGCGGCACCGATCGGCCGGGTCACCGCCCAGGTGGAGTTGAGGTTCACGTCGATCACGTGCCGCCAGTCGGCGGTGCTGGTCTCGGCCGCCGGCCCGCGCCGGATCGTGCCCGCGTTGTTGACCAGGATGTCGATCCGCCGCGTCCGCGCCAGTTCGACCGCGGTTGCTTCGACCGCGTCCGGGTCGGCGAAGTCGGCGACGACAACCGTCGCCTCACCGCCGCCGTTCTGCTTGATCGCTTCGAGCGTCTCCTGGAGCGCCGCGTCGCGCGCCATCAGGATCAGCTCGGCGCCGGCCGCGGCGTACCCGGCCGCGATCGCCGCCCCGATACCCCGCCGGGCTCCGGTGACGAGCGCCGTACGCCCGCGGAGGCTGAACGGGTCAGCCGTCACCGCAGGTCCCGGACGTCGATGCCGTCCATGTCCCCGAACGCCTGGTTCTCGCCCGCCATCGCCCACACGAAGCTGTACGACGACGTGCCGGCGCCGGAGTGGATCGACCAGCTGGGCGAGATGATCGCCTGGCGGTCCGCGACCAGGAGGTGCCGGGTCTCCTCGGGCTCGCCGAGCAGGTGGACGATCCGCTCGGTCTCGGGCAGGCCGAAGTACAGATAGCACTCGGTACGACGGTCATGTGTGTGCGCGGGCATCGTGTTCCACGTACTCCCGGCGTGCAGCGTGGTGACGCCAAGCACAATCTGGCAGCTGCGGACGCCGTCGGCGTGGATGTACTGGTCGATCGTGCGGCGGTTCGCGGTCTGCTGGTCGCCGAGCTCGAGCCGGTTGCCTTCACCGGGATTGATCAATGTGGTCGGGAACTCGGTGTGCGCGGCGGCCGAGAAGAGGTAGAACGCCGCATCCGGGCCCTCGAAGACGACCTCGCGAACCCCACGGCCGGCGTACAGGCAGGCTCCGGTGGGCAGCTCGTACTTGGTGCCGTCCGCAGTGACTGTGCCCGGGCCGCCGACGTTGACGATGCCGGCCTCGCGGCGTTCGAGGAAGTACTCGCTGCGGAGTTCGGGCCAGGTGCCGAGCGTCAGCGGACCGGTCGCGGGGCGGGCGCCGGCCAGCACGATCCGGTCGTGGTGGGTGAGCACCGCGGTGACCGTGTCGGGCGTGAACAGATCGTCGACGAGGTAGTGCGAGCGCAAGGCGGCGGTGTCGAAGCCGGGCACCTGATCGGGATGGGTGGCATGCCTGATGCGGAGGGGCGGCTGAGCATTCACGGAACAAGGTTCTAATCGACGGAACCTCCTGTCAACCGTGGAACTGGACCGCGATAGGTTCCGGGTTCCGTGACTTGACACTCAGTTCTGTTCAGTGGAACCTTCCACTCACTCGCCCATCGCTGGTGCTGGCTGGGTTCTTCTCGCACACGATGGCGATGGTCGCTTCGGGCGCGAACGTGATCTCGTCCGTCATCACCCGCGACCTTGCGCCGGTGCTGGTGCCGAAGGCCCGCCGGCTGACCGATGCCGGGGCGCTGAAGTTCGCGCGGATCACACCACGCTGGTCGTCGCGTTGCCGCTGGCAACTTCCCTGGTGGTGTACGTCGGCCTCGGGCTGCTACTCCCGGAGCGTCGCCCGGAGGTGGACGACATGGTCGCGTCGCTGGACACCGACCCCGACGACGTCGCCGCGAGACGGGCCGCCGCCGTCGGCTGATGCCTGGAACACTGTCCCACAACACAGAACCGCCAACTCTCTGGAGAATCTGCATGCCGAACATCACCGTCGAGCTCCTGTCCGGCCGCACCCTCGACCAGCGCCGCGAGTTCGTCGCCGCCGTCACCGAATCCGCCATCGCCATCCTCGGCGCCAAGCGCGAGTCCGTCCGCATCGTGTTCACCGAGATCGAGAAGACCGACGTGGCCAACGGCGGCACCCTCGTCGCCGACGCCTGAGTGCCCGGCCCGGCGCCCTCCCCGCCCCAGGGCGCCGAGCCGGACCGCCAGCACTCACCAACGGCGACTGGTGAGTCCGGGAGTGGCCCGCCTGAGCGTGAACGCTCGCGCGGACCGCCCGTTGGTGAGTGCTGGAGGTCCGGTACCTGAAACTCACGCGCGACTCCACGGCTCACCTATTACTGTCTCGGGCATGCGAGTAGGTGTGTTCGGAGCCACGGGACAGGTCGGCAGTGTCATGCGGGAGCTGCTGGTCGAGCGGGAGTTCCCGGTGGACGACGTCAGGTACTTCGCGTCGGCGCGGTCGGCGGGGAGCACGCTGCCGTTCGGCGACCGCGAGATCACGGTGGAGGATTCGGCGACCGCGGACTTCGGTGGGCTGGATCTTGCCTTGTTCTCCAACGGGAAGACGGCCTCGAAGGAGTACGCGCCGAAGGTGGCCGCGGCCGGCGCTGTCGTGGTGGACAACTCGTCCGCCTGGCGGATGGACCCCGAGGTGCCGCTGGTGGTGTCCGAGGTGAACCCGGCCGATCTCGACCACCTCCCGAAGAAGATCGTCGCGAACCCGAACTGCACCACGATGGCCGCGATGCCCGTCCTCGCCCCGCTGCACCGCGAGGCGACGCTCACCCGGCTCATCGTCTCCACCTACCAGGCCGTCTCCGGCTCCGGTGGCGTCGGCGTCAGCGAACTCGAGGACCAGGCGAAGGCACTGATCGAGTACGGCGGCCGCCTGGCCCGCGGCACCGACGGCGTCACCCTCCCGGAGCCGAAGGTGTACGCCGGCCCGATCGCGTTCAACGTCCTCCCGCTGGCCGGATCGGTCGTTGCCGACGGCACCGGTGAGACCGACGAGGAGCAGAAGCTGCGGAACGAGAGCCGCAAGATCCTGCACATCCCGGAGCTCCCGGTGGCCGGAACCTGCGTCCGGGTGCCCGTGTTCACCGGCCATTCGCTCAGCATCCACGCCGAGTTCGCGGAGCCGATCACGCCGGATCGCGCCACCGAGATCCTCGGTTCCGCGGCGGGCGTCGTACTCGCTGACCTGCCGACGCCGCTGCTCGCGGTCGGCCAGGACCCGTCGTACGTCGGCCGGATCCGGCAGGACCAGTCCGTCCCGGACAACCGGGGGCTGGTGCTGTTCGTGTCGAACGACAACCTCCGCAAGGGCGCCGCGCTGAACGCCGTCCAGATCGCGGAGCTCCTCGCCCGGCGCTGATCGGAAAGCATTCGCTTGAATCTGCGGCCCTCCTGCGGAGGGGCGCGATGGACCAGCCGCGAGGATAGGGTGAGGTCTCCTTCGTGCGGAGGTGACCGAGCTGGAGCAAGGGGCTGTGATCGGATCCGCGGATCTGCGGTTCCGGTTGCTGGGGACGGTGGAGGTTCGGACCGCCGACGGTGACGTCGTTCCGCTGCCGTCACATCGTCCGGCGGTGCTGCTGGCCGCCCTGTTGCTGCGGCTGAACCGGACCGTGCGGGCCGACGATCTGGTCGACGTGCTCTGGGACGACGACGATCTCCCGACGAGTCCGCGGGCGGCGCTGCAGATCTACGTGTCCCGGTTGCGAGCCGCGCTGGGCGACACGGACCGGACGATGATCCAGACCGGCGACGGCGGCTACTCGCTGCGGGCGGACCCGTCCCGTCTCGACCTCGAGGTGTTCCGCGTGCTGGTCCGGCGTGCGGGCCAGACGACGGATCCCTCGGCCAGGGCCGAACTCCTCACCGAGGCCCTCGCGCTCTGGCGAGGCGAGCCGCTCGCCGGCCTCGACACGGGCGCTCTCACCCGAGAGATGACTCCGCGCCTCGTCGAGGAGCACCTCCGGGCGCAGGAGCTGTCGTTCGACGCCCGACTCGCCCAGGGGGCCGCGGCCGACGTCATCCCCGAACTCACCGAGCTGGTCCATCGATACCCGACCAGGGAGCGCTTCTGGGCCCAGCTCATGCGCGCCCATCACGCGGCCGGGCGGCAGGCTCTCGCGTTGTCGACGTACAGCGAGGTGTCGCGCCGGCTCCGCGATCTCCTCGGCGTCGGACCCGGTGCCGAACTCCAACGTCTGCATGCCGAACTGCTCGCCGCGACCGACACCGAGAGCATGGTCGTACCGCGGCAGCTGCCGTCCGTCGCACCGGCGTTCGCCGGCCGTACCGAGCACCTCCGGCAGCTTGACGACCTCCTGCCGGGCTCGCGGGTCGCGCTCGTCATCGGCCCGGCCGGAATCGGCAAGACCTCGCTGGCGATCCATTGGGCCAAGCAGGTCGCGGACCGCTTCCCGGACGGCATCCTGTACGCCGACCTCCTCGGCTACTCGCCCGCCGCGGTGCCGGCGGACCCGCACTCGGTGCTGCCCCGGTTCCTCGCCGCACTCGGAATCCCGGCCGACCGCCTCCCGGTGACCGCGGACGAACAGGTCGGGTTGTACCGCAGCCTGCTCGTCGACCGTTCGGTTCTCGTCGTGCTGGACAACGCCCGTACGGCGGAGCAGGTCCGGCCGCTCTCGGCCACCGGCGCGACCTGTATCACGCTCGTCACCAGCCGCAACGAACTCGCGGGTCTGGTCGCCACTGAGCAGGCCGAGCCGATCCGGCTGGACGTACTCGACCCGGACCAGTCGAGACAGTTGCTCGTGGCAAGAGTCGGTGAGCGGCGGTTGCGCGAGGATCCGGCCAGCGTCGACACCCTGATCGACCGCTGCGCCGGTCTTCCGCTGGCCCTGTCGCTGCTCGCGGCCCAGATTGCGCTGCGGCCGCGGCGAGAGCTGATGTCGTTCGTCGAACTGGTCAACGAGGCGCCGCTCGACGCGCTGGCGACCACCGACGGAGTCGACGTACGGACGATCTTCTCCTGGTCCTACCGGCAGCTGCGGCCCGAGCTGGCGCGGATGTTCCGGTTGCTGGCGCAGCATCCCGGCAGCGAGATCACCACGGGTGCGGCCGCCGCGTTGGCCGGTACGCCAATCCGCGACGCCCGGAACATGATCGCCGTACTGGTGGCCAATCATCAGCTGGTCGAGATCACACCGGATCGCTATGTTCTGCACGATCTGCTGCGGACGTATGCGCGTGAGCTGTGCGAGCCCGACGAGGCTGCCGAAGCGTTCACGCGGTTGCTCGGCTATCTGGTGCACACCGGGTTCGCTGGAGCGTTACTCCTCGCTCCGAGCCGGGAGCCGGTCGCGTTGCCGGAGCTCGATCCGGCGGTGGAGCTCGTGCTGCCGGCCAGTCGCGACGAGGCGTTCGCCTGGTTCGACTCGGAGCAGCCGAACAATCTCGCCGTACTGCAATCCGCGGCCGGGCCGGCCGATCAGTGGCTCTGGCTGTATGTGTGGGCGATCGCGGACTATCTCGACTTCCGCGGCCGGTCCGGGTACATGGAGGCCGAAGGGCTGGCGCTCGAGGCGGCCGTGCGGCTCGGTGACCTGCGCAAGCAGGCCCAGTCGCGCCGCGACCTGGCCCGCGGCCACATGGCGATGCGGGAGTGGGACGACGCCATCCGGCATCACGAACTCGCCCTGGGGATCGCGGAGGAGCTCGACGACCAGCCCGCCATCGCGCACGGGTCGCTCAGCCTGGCCCGTGTGCTCACCAGGATGGGAAAGCATCGGGAGGCGATCGAGAAGACCGTCCGGGCGCTGCGGATCTACGAGCAGACCGGGCACACCGACGCGCGGGGGACCGCGCTCAACAACCTCGGCTGGTACTACGCGCAGCTCGGCGAGTACGAGGCCGCGGTCGACTATGCACAGCAGGCACTGAAGCTCTTCCAGGAGCAGGACTCGGAGTACGGGCGTGCCGTCGTCAGCGACACGATGGCCTTCGCGCTGGCCGCGGCCGGACGGCTCGACGACGCGATCGCCAGCTACACGACCGCGGTCGACATCGTGCGCGCGCAGGGCCGTCGGCTGGAGACGGCCGAGTGCCTGATGGCGCGGGCCGAGGTAGAGGAGCGAGCCGGGTACGACGACGCGGCCCACGCCAGCTGGACCGAGGCGTTGGAGATCCTCGAGGCGCTCGATCACCCCGATGCCGAGGCTGCTCGGCACGCCCTGGATCAGCAGCGGTTGAACGGACAGTAAGACTGGAGGCACCGGCCGTAGGTACCTGTTACCTGTTGCGGAAACGTAATGCAGAAGGCTGACGTGGGTACGCGAGTGCCCATGGTCAGCGGTGCCCGGTACCGATTACTCTCCGGTTACTTGACCCCCGATGGAGGCCAGTTATGACGCCTGTCGCCGATTCCGGCCAGCTCGCGCTGCTCAGCAACCGCAAGGACACGATGGCCCAGATGTTCCTGGACCGGGTCGCCGCGACTCCCGACCGAGAGGCCTTCCGGTACCCGTCGGGTGACTCCTGGACGTCGGTCAGCTGGCGCGACATGGACGGACTGGCGCGCCGCCGCGCGGCCGGCCTGGTCGCCCTCGGCGTCCAGCCCGAGCAGCGGGTCGCGATCGCGTCCAGCACCCGGATGGAGTGGGTCGAGTGCTACCTGGCCGCTGTCCTCGCCGCGGCCGCGACGACCACGATCTACCCGACCACGATGTCCGTCGACGTCGCGTTCATCATCGCGGACGCCGACGTACAGGTCGTCTTCGCCGAGGACGCGGCTCAGGTGGACAAGCTGCGGGAGCGCAAGGCGGAGATTCCGTCGGTGCGCAAGGTGGTGCTGATCGACGGGGAACCATTGGACAGCGATGGAGACTGGGTTATCAGTCTTGCCGCGTTGGACGCGCTGGGTGCGGACGAGATGGACGCCGTTGACGGCCGGATCGCCAAGGTCAAGCCAGAAGATCTCTGCACGCTGATCTACACCTCCGGCACCACCGGCCGACCGAAGGGAGTGCGGCTGCCGCACTCGGTGTGGACGTACGAGGGCGCCGCCGTCGAGGGGATGCGGGTGCTCAGCCCGGACGATCTGCAGTTCCTCTGGCTGCCGTTGTCGCACGTGTTCGGTCAGGTGCTGCTCGCCGTCCAGTTCCAGCTCGGGTTCGCCACCGCGATCGACGGGCGGATCGACAAGATCGTCGAGAACGCCGCCATCGTCCAGCCCACGTTCATGGCCGCGGCACCGCGGATCTTCGAGAAGGCGCACGGCCGGATCGTGACGATGATCGCGTCCGAGGGTGGGGCGAAGGCCAAGCTGTTCGACTGGGCCTTCGGAGTCGGCGCTCGCGTGTCCGCGTTGCGCCAGCAGGGCAAGGAGCCGGGCGGTCTGCTCGGGGCGCAGTACGCCGCCGCGGACCGGCTCGTGCTGTCGAAGATCCGGGCTCGTTTCGGTGGACGGATCCGGTTCTTCGTGTCCGGGTCGGCGGCGCTGGACAAGAAGCTGGCGGAGTGGTTCCACGCCGCTGGGCTGCTGATTCTCGAGGGGTACGGGCTGTCGGAGACGGCGGCCGGGGCCACGCTGAACCGGCCCACGCAGTACCGGCTCGGCAGTGTGGGTCCCGCGTTCCCCGGCACGCAGTTCAAGATCGCCGAGGACGGCGAGATCCTGATCAAGGGCGACGGCGTGATGAGCGGGTACCACAATCAGCCTGAGCAGACGGCCGAGGTGATCGATGCCGACGGGTGGTTCCACACCGGGGACATCGGGCACTTCGAGGACGAGTATCTGTTCATCACCGACCGGAAGAAGGACCTCTTCAAGACGTCGGGCGGCAAGTACGTCGCGCCGCAGGTGATCGAGGGCCGGTTCAAGACGATCTGCCCGTACGCGAGCCAGTTCGTTGTCCATGGCAACAAGCGGAACTTCGTGTCGGCGTTGGTGACGCTGGATCCTGATGCGGTCGTCGGGTGGGGCGCCGCCAACGGTCTTGGTGGACGGTCCTATGCGGAGATCGTCAGCTCGGATGCGGCTCGGGTGATGGTGCAGGGGTACGTCGACGAGCTGAACGCCGGGCTGAACCGGTGGGAGACGATCAAGAAGTTCACGATCCTGGAGCGTGATCTGACGGTCGAGTCCGGTGAGATGACGCCCAGCTTGAAGCTGAAGCGCAAGCACGTCGAGAACGAGTACGCCGAGGTACTGGACAAGATGTACGAGTAGTCGGGCTAGCGGGTGGCAGCTTGGAGTTTGGTCGGCCAGGGGAAGACGAGGGGGTCGAGGCTCGACTGCCAGCAGTGGCTCAGTTCCCGGAGTGTGTTGGTGGCGCGGTCCAGGTCCGTGTCGTCGTAGGGACAGGCGTCCGCCCGGCTGATGCCCCAGCTCTCGCGGGCTTGGGCGTACGGCGTACGTCGATCGTTCTCGACGGCTTCGTGGATGACGCTTGTGAGGACCTCGCTCACGCCGATGCTGTTCGGCGCTTTCAGGATTCGGGTGCTGCGGACTTTGGCGTCGTGGCGTTTCTTGCCTGCCGTCTGTTGCATGCTGTCGAACACTGCGCCTGCCGCGATGCAGCCGAAGATGCCGTCGGCGATTCCGAGTTCGCGTTCGGTGACGGCGTGCGCGAGGTCGTGGGGGACGCGATGCTTGCGTGAGTACGAGGACAGGGTGAACACCGCGCCGTCCGCTCGCCGGATCAGCGTGAAGCACTCGCCGCGCGGGTCGTGATGGAACGTCAGGTGCATGACCACCACAGTGGACCCTTGCGCCTCGGCGTACCACCGGATTTCCCGGCGGCACGGGACTCTCGGCCACCGCGGTCCGGCCAAATACGAACGACAGAACAAGATCACGCAGGTAGCCTCACCAGATCATGGAGATGTCCGACATCACCCGGGCGATAGCGGCTGCGACTTCGATCGCCGCATCGCTCGCTCTTCCAGTCAACGACGCCGTCGTTCTGCACAACTCGAACAAGCTGGCGCTGCGGCTGACGCCGTGCGATGTCTTTGCCCGGGTCGCGCCTGTGGGGCAAGAGGTTGCCCAGTTCGAAGTCGAGCTCGCTCAACGACTCGCCGAGGCCGGAAGCCCGGTGGGTGCGTTGGAGCCACGGGTGGACCCGCTGGTGTACACCTGCGATGGCTTCGCAGTGACGCTGTGGGTCTACTACGAGCCCGTGACACCTCACGTCTCACCAGCCGACTACGCCAAGGCGCTGGAGCAGCTGCACGCCGGCATGCGCAAGGTTGATGTGCCGAGCCCACGGTTCACGGATCGGATCGCGGAGGCGGAGGAAATCGTTGGCGACCCGGATCTCTCGCCGAAGCTCGCTGACGCGGACCGTGTGTTCCTCAGCAGCAGACTGGGAAGCCTGCGACGGGCGATCGAGGACCGCGGCGCCGTGGAGCAGCTGCTCCACGGCGAGCCGCATCCAGGCAACGTGCTCAGCACGAAGAACGGCCCGTTGTTCATCGACTTCGAGACGTGCTGTCGTGGACCCGTCGAGTTCGACCTCGCCCATGTTCCAGCGGCGGTCTGCGAGCACTACCCGGGCGTTGACCAAGGACTGCTGGACGAGTGCCGGCAACTCGTTCTCGCGATGGTCGCAGCGTGGCGTTGGGATATTGGCGACCAGTTCCCGAACGGGAGGCGATTCGGAGAGGAGTTCCTGCGCGCGCTGCGCACGGGTCCGCCTTGGCCGACCCTCGACACGATGGCCACGCGACTGGATGGTCTGTAGAAATCGCCGTCATTTGGCGGCGTCGCGGACGTAGGTGCTGATGGCTTCGACGTAGTCGGTCGGCTGTTCCTCGTCGATCAGGTGACCGCTGCGGTCGAAGATACATAGCACAGCGTTGGGCATGCGGTTAGCGAGGTCGCGGGCCATGTCGAAGCCCACGTGGCGATCCCAGAGTCCGATCATCACCAGCGCGGGGATCGTGATCGCAGCCAAGTCGTCGGCAAGGTCGGGACGTTCGGTGCCGACCAGTGCGAGCGCCATCTCCATGTTCATCTCGGGCGCGGCAGGGTCGGGCTCAGGCATGTTGGCCGGGTCGTAGTAGAAGAACCGGGCGGCGTGCTGGCTCGACGATATCGCTCCGATCGCGGCCAGGGTCCGCTGGATCGGATCGGTCAGGCCGTCCAGTTGCGTCCGCAGTTCTGTCCGTTCGGCCGGCGCGAGGAACGTGTCGACGGCGTTAGGACGCAGCGACCAGAGACCCGGGTGCAACGGACCGACGACCGGGGGAGCGTGGAGGATCAGGCGATCGACATTGTTGGGGTGGGCAACGGCGTACTCCGCGGCAAGCAGGCAGCCGAACGAGACACCCCACGGGATGATCCGGTCCAAGCCCAACGCCGACCTGATCTCCTCGAGGTCCGCCACCAACCGCGTCATGGTGTAGGTATCCGGCTCGGTCGGCTTGGCCGAACGTCCACACCCACGCTGGTCGTAGAAGATCACCGTCGAGACCTTCGCCAGTTCGTCCCCGACCGACTGCTCGACCGAGTAGCAGCTCTCACCCGGCCCACCATGCAACAGCACCAACGGCACCCCGCCGTTATGAGCCCCCGCAACCCGGACCCAGTGCTCGACCCCGCCCGCGACCACAACCCGCACCCCATCACTCAACATGCCCGCGAGCATACGTCCCAACCCGTCCCATCACCGGCCGGAAAATGGTTGGGCGGCGGGAAGCGAGGGCTGGTAGGTTTCGGGTGCACGTGACACTGCTCTAGGAGGTGAGACCCATGAACCTGCATCCTCGTGGGTGCTCCCCGGTCGTGGTCACGGTTGGGCGACTGACGTAGGTGTCGCCGGGAGCGCCTGAATCTGAAGGCACTTCCGAAAGGCGACACATCATGCATTTCACTACGCAGAATTCATCGAACGGCGTCATCGAACGCGACTTCGTCCTGGGTGACATCACCGGCGTCCTCTGGTCCCCGGAATCCGGAGCCGACGGTGCGCCACTGCACCTGATGGGTCACGGCGGCGGCCTGCACAAGAAGGCGCAGGGACTCGTGGCCCGTGCGCACTACTACGTGACCACCTGCGGTTTCACCGTGGCCGCCATCGACGCGCCCGGACACGGCGACCGGCCGCGATCGGCGGAGGACGGGAAGTGGGTCTCGGCTCTCCTCGAGGCTCGAGCGGCCGGTCAACCGATCGGCCCGATCGTCATCGACTACAACTCGTCGCTGGCGGAGCGCGCCGTACCGGAATGGCAGGCGACCTTGGACGCCCTCCAGGCACTGCCCGAGATCGGCACCGACGCGCCGATCGGCTACAGCGGCATGACCTTGGCCAGCACGATCGGGCTGATGTGGACGGCGATCGAGCCGAGGATCAGCGCAGCGGTCTTCGGTGGGGTCTTCGTGTACGACGCCCTGACCGAGGCGGCACGGCAGATCACCATCCCGGTCGAGTTCATCCTCCCGTGGGACGATGCGGAGATCGACCGCGAATCCGGGTTCGCCCTGTTCGACGCCTTCGCCTCGAAGGAGAAGACGTTGCACGCCAACCCCGGCGGCCATCACGAAGTTCCCTGGTTCGAGACCGAGATCTCGGGCCACTTCTTCGCCCGCCATCTGGGCCGATCCGTCCCATCACCGGCCTGATCTGAAGCTGTCGGCGGCCGGCTCATACCCGGCCGCCGCACAGCTGTGCTCGATCAGACACGCACTGGACAGGTCTCTAGTCCAACGACGAGCAACACTGGATGTACGGACGGCCGACTTCGCCGAACCTGATCGAGCTCACCCCCCCAGCTCCAGGACGCGAGGCCGGCCGTCTGCTCAAGGAGACGCTGCGCGACGGCGCGGCAGGCAGAGCTGGGCCGACAGCAGCCCGGCCGCGCCGATCAGGACCCACAGCGCCCAGGGCCCGATCGCGTACACGGCACCGCCGATGAGCGGTCCGGCGCCCGTACCGATCGTGTACGCGACGCCGTGCAGCCCCTGGTAGCGACCGACCATCTGCGGCGGAGCCAGACTTCCCAGATACGCCTGGGAGTACGTGCTGGTCACCATCTCGCCGAACGTCCAGATCAGCACCGTCGCCGACAACAGGACCATGTCGGTCGCGAACCCGGTCAGCGCCAGACCGATACCGACGATCAGGTTGCCGATCGCCAGGACGTATTCCGGCCGGTACCGCGAGACCCAGCCGGTGATGGGCAGCTCCAGCACCAGGACCAGCAGAGCGTTGAGCCCGATCAGCAGGCCGAAGTCTCGCGGGCTCAGACCCGCGTCGTTGACGTGCAGGGGCAGGCCGACGGTCGACTGGATGTAGACGAACTCGGCGACCACAGTCATCAGCAGGAATCGCACCAGCAGGCGGTCGGACAGCGCCTGTCGATAGCCGACCGCCCGGTCATCCTCCCTTTCCGCATCGTCAGACCCCACCTGGGGCGCATCCCGCAGCAGCCCCGCCACGACCACGCCGAACAGCAGGCACGCCGCGGCGTTGCCCAGGAACAGCCCCACATAGGAGGTGCTGGCCAGCACTCCGCCGATGACGCCGCCCAGTGCAGCGCCGATGTTCATCGCGAACCGGTACACCCCGACGGCGGCGAGCCGTTGCTGGTTGGTCGTCACGGAGTCGATCAGTACTGCGGCCGCGGCCGGCCGGTAGAGCTGCGACGTCACGCCGATGAGCCCGGCCACCGCGACGATGGCCAGGAGCGGTCCGAGGAACGGCACGATCGCAGTCAGCCCAGCGGTGGTCACCGCCGACAGCACGATCGTCCATCGCCGGCCGAGCCCGTCCGCGAGATAACCGCCGACGGCGTTGCCGAGCACCTTGCCCAGACCCGTCACGCCGAGCACGAGCCCCGCGGCGCCGGCGGAATAGCCGCGCTGGGTCAGGTAGAGCACGATGAACACGGGCAGGAAGTTGCCGACCTGGTTGACCAGGATGCCGAGACTGATGATCCACACCTGGCTGGGCAGGCCGCGCAGCGCGTCGCGGAATCGCGCGTCGTCGACGCCCGGCGGGTCCGACGGCGCGGTGCTCACGGGATGGGCTCCGTGCGTACCTGGATCGCCGCGGCCAGTCGCTTGCCGTGGGCAATCGCTTCGGCTGCGGTGGAACCGCGGGCGATGACGTGACCGACCTTGTCCTCGTTCCAGGTCAGCGGTGGTACCTCGTCGCCGGGCTTCACGTCCAACCGGAGGTCGACGTACGCCGGATCCGCGCGGACGGCGTCGACCCCGGTCACCTCGACGACCCGTCCGGGCTCCGGTGTGATGAACCGTACGGCGGCTCCGCCCCGAGGCTCGGGAGACGTGGCCAGCGGTTCCACCAGGGCGAAGCCGGCGCCCAGCGCGTAGCGCTCCATGTCGACGCCGTACGCGATCTCGGCCAGTTCGTTGATCCGGTCACCGCCGATGCGGTTGTGCGATTCGACGATCCGCGGGCCGCGCGAGGTCAACTTGACCTCCGTGTGCCCTGGACCGTTGCGCAGGCCGACCGCGTCGAGGAAGCCGGTCACCAACTGCGTGACCTCGCCCAGCGTCCCGGCCGAGAGGCCGCTCGGCTGCGAATGTCCGATCTCGACGAAACCGGCGCCGCCGACCTCCTTGTCGGTCACCGCGACGATCACGTGCCGGCCGTCGAACGACAGGGTCTCCACGCTGATCTCCGGGCCGTCCAGGAACTCCTCCATGAGGAACTCGTGGAACGAGTCGGCAAAGGCCAGGTCGCCGGCGGCCCACTGCACGTCGTCGAGGGATCGGTAGCGGTCGGCGACGACGTCGACGTCGGCCTGGCCGCGGACCCGGAAGACGCCGAGGCTGCCCGATTCGCGGACCGGCTTGACGATGATCGGGAGCCCGTGCGCCTTCACGAACTCCCGGATGTCCTGCCCGGACCGGCCGACCGCCGAGGCCACCGGACTGATGTCCCTTGCGGCCAGGTGCCGGCGCATCCGCCATTTGTCCAGCAGCAGTTCCACGGTTTCGACCGACTCGCCGCGGAGGCCGAGCGCCTCGTTGATCCGCGCCGTCGGCAGCAGCCCGAGCTCGGTCAGCGACACGGCCGCCTGGAACGGGTACGCCGCGTGCAGCGCCCGGACCAGCGGCAGGAGCCGGTCGATGTCGCCGTAGTCGAGCAGCAGCGCCTGATCGACGTACGGCCAGTGGCCGCGGTCGTACTCGTTCGGGAACTGGACGTGAACCACATCCAGGCCGAGCTCCCGGGCCTTGCACACATGCTTCAGCTTGCCGCCGACAACCAGAACGCGAGGCCGCGTGTTGGGCACAACATCGTCGAACACCGTGGCTCCTGTCAGAGAGGATCCGTGCGACCCAAACCCTGCCGGTCTGAGGTAGCCCCCGCATATCGGAACTCCTCCCTATCCCCGATCCCCGAGAACCTCCTAGGGATCCGCCGTACTGTGCGCGGCCGCCTAAGTACCCAGCTCGTTCGTGTAGCCTCCGCGCGTGGGCTCGAGATCCAGCCGGCTGATGACGTCGGTGTTCCTTGTCCGCGGCGGCCAGGTCCTGCTGCTGTACCGGAAGGGCTCGCGTGCGATGGACGAGGACTCCTGGGTCGGAATCGGCGGCCACCTCGAACCCGGCGAGATCAATGACCCCACAGCCGGTGCTCTCCGCGAGCTGGAAGAGGAGATCGGCGTGCGTCCTGACCAGATCTCTGATCTTGCCCTGCGGTATGTAGCACTTAGGGACACCGGCACCGAACTACGCCAGACCTACTACTTCACCGCCGTACTCCGGCCCGAGGCGCCGCTTCCCGTCGACTGTACCGAGGGCGATCTCCACTGGTTCGATCTGACAGTGGATCCCTCGGACCTCAAGATGCCGCCCACGGCTCGCATCGCCTTCGCCCATTGGCTGAGCCACGGCCGCCACGACGAGGCACTCCGCTTCGTCACGATCGGTGCAGATGGTTCGTGCGAGGTCACCGGCTAGGTGTTCGAGGTTCCGGTCACTCGCCGACGAGGCCGTTGATGGACTCTCGGATGAGGTCGGCGTGGCCGTTGTGGCGGGCGTATTCCTCGATCATGTGCATGACGATCCAGCGTGCGCTGGGCGTGGTGCCGTCCCTCCGGGTGCGTCCTGCCGGGCGGTCCAGGCCGCCGTCCGCCAAGGTTTCGGAGAGCAGATCGCGGGAGCGGGCCACCGCGTCCTGCCAGAGCGCCTGCAGTTCCTCGGGGGAGTCATCGGCGGCCGAGTTCCACTCCCAATCGGGGTCGGCGTCGAAGTAGTCGTCGTTCCAGATGGCCTGGCGCTCGTTCCCCCGCAGGCAATAGGAGAACCAATGGTCCTCGTAGAACGCGACGTGCTTGAGCATCCCGCCCAGCGTCATCGTCGACACGCCCACGGTCGCCCGTAGCCCGGCCGCGTCCAGGCCGGAGCACTTCCAGGCGAACGTCGCCCGCTGGTACTCCAGGAAACCCACGATCGTCTCGATCTCACCGCCCGCAAGAGGAGGCAACGGGCGTCCCTGCTCGTCCAGGCCGGTCATGCTCAGCAGCCTATGCCCGCGTCAGGTCGTGAGGTGGGCCGGACCGAACCAGATGCTGAGAGCATCGGTCAGCCCGTCGTCGGGCCCATTGGTGGCCCAAGCGGCGTACCCGTCCGGTCGGATGAGCACTGCTGCGGGCACGCTGATCTCACCGACGCCCGGGACCGTCCACTGCTCGCCGGGACAAGTGGCCGTCACGCAGTCGATCCGGTCCGCCCAGCCGTCGACCGACGGTACGTCGCCGCCGTTGAGCGCCAGCAGGATCGGACGCCCCGCAGCCAACAGTCTGTGCACACGACCGGCTCCATCGGCCGTGACGAGATCGGCATCGGGCACCCGGCGTCCGGCCAGCGGGTGGTCGCACTTCGTGTCGTAGCAGATGTCGAGCGCCGCGATCATCAGCCCGAGCCGCCGGCGTACGTCGTCGATGTCGAACAAACCGGCGAAGATCTCGCGCAGCGCCTCGCTGTGCGGGCCGGGTCGCGACAGTGCGGTCTGCGCCCGCGTGTTGTGCAGAACGCGAGCAGCCACCGGATGCCGCTCGCTCGCGTAGCTGTCGAGCAGGTCGTCGTACGCCTCGCCGCGCAGGACAGTCGCCAGCTTCCAGCCGAGGTTCACCGCATCCTGGACGCCCATGTTCAATCCCTGACCACCCGCGGGGTAGTGGATGTGGGCGGCATCGCCGGCCAGGAACACCCGACCCTCGCGATAGCGATCAGCCTGCCGCGCAGCATCGCCGTACTGCGACAACCAGCGCGGACTGTGCATACCGAAGTCGGTGCCCGCGACCTCACGGAACGACTCGCGGAAGGCCTCGAACCCAGGCTCGACCGCACGGTCGAGAACGCGGTCGTGCCGCTGCACGATCAACCGGTACCAGCCCTCCTGGAAGTTGAGGACGGAGAAGTCGCCAGGACCGCCGCGCTGCGAGAAGAGGGGACCGGCAGGCGGGTCGGTCAGCTCGACGTCGGCCAGCATGCCGGTCATGGTCGCGTCGGTCCCGTCGAAGCCGATCCCGGCCATTTTCCGTACGGCGCTTCGTCCGCCATCGCAGCCGACCAGGTACGCGGCGCGGATCCAGCCGCCGTCCGGGCCGCCGATCTCGACGTCGACACCAGTCGCGTCCTGGCGGAACCCGAGCACCGGGGAGGCCCACCGCACCGGTGCTCCCAGAGAGGTGGCGTGCTGGTCGAGTTCCCGTTCGATCTCGGCCTGCACGATGGCCAGCGTGTGCGGGTAGCGGGTGGGGAAGTCGGAGAAGTCCAGCGGCAGCCCGGCCAAGTGACCAGCCTGGATCGGCCGCCCGTGCGGCAGCATCCGCTCCAGCAGACCGCGCTGGTCGAACACTTCCATGGTCCGAGCGTGGATGCCGCCCGCGCGGGACTCGCCCGTCCGGGCCGGCAGGGCGTCCACCACGATCACGTCGATCCCGGCCAGCCGGAGTTCCCCGGCCAGCATCAGTCCGGTCGGTCCGGCGCCGGCGATGAGCACCTGAGTCTGCATGAGTTCGCTCCTTAACAACGTTAAATTGGCTTTAATGCTGTTAAGGAAAACAGAACACTGTTAAGCTGTCAAGGCAGATGCAGACACAGGAGGCAACGTGAAGCTCGATGCCGGCGCCATCGCCACGGCCGCCTTGGGGCTGCTCGACGACACGGGCGTCGACGGCCTGACGATGCGCAAGGTGGCGGCCGAGCTCGGCGTACAGGCGCCCGCGCTCTACTGGCACGTCAAGAACAAGCAGGAGTTGCTGGACGCGATGGCTCGCGTGCTGTTCGTCTCCGCCGTCGACGGCATCGAGGCGCCGCGGCGCGGGACGCAGTGGCAGGACTGGCTGATCGAGCTGGCCGGCCGCCTGCGCGCGGCGCTGCTGCGGTACCGCGACGGCGCTCGGGTGCTGGCCGGCACGAACGTCAGTGACGACTCGATGTGGCGGGTGACCGAGCTGACGTTGCGCACCCTGGAAGACGCCGGTTTCCCGATGCGGGACGCCGTACGGATCTTCCCGATTCTCCTGCACTACACGATCGGCTTCGTCCTCGAAGAGCAGGCGCAGACCGGCGTCGCGTATCCCGACGGCAATCCGTACAACCCCGAGCAGCTCGCCCAGGCCGTCGACGCCGACCGCTACCCGTTGACGGCACGGATGGTCGGAGACCTGTTCACTGCCGACCCCGACGCGGAGTTCGACCACGGCCTGCGGATCATCCTTGCCGGAGTCCACGCGACCGCGCGACCGAAAGTCTGACCCATCCGCTGGTGAGAACGCCCCGAATGTCGGCTGCACGGGGTTTCTACCAGTGGGAGGTCAGCACATGAGTAACGCAACGCGCCGGGGGTTCCTGGTGTTCGCGGGCGCGGGGACGGTTGCGGCGGTGGGAGCGGTCGCAGCGGTTGGTGCGGTCGGCGACAAGGCCGCGGACGCGGCGAAGACATCGCTGGAACCGGGCGACCTGGCTGACGCCGAGTCGTTCGTCGTCCACGTCAAGGACGTGAAGTCCGGTCAACTGGCGATCATGGTCGGCCACCGCGAGGTGCTCGTGACCGATCGTGAACTCGCGGCCCGCCTTGCCGGCGTGACGACCGCCTGATCCAGCCTTTCAGCATCTGTTCTTGGAGGAATTGTCATGTCTTCGCACCGCGAGGCACCGGAGATCTCGAAGGATCCGGTGGCCGACAACACCGATGTCTACGCGTTCGTCAGTCCGGACGCACCGGACACGGTCACGATCATCGCCAACTTCATCCCGTTCCAGAACCCGTTCGGCGGGCCGAACTTCTACGAGTTCGGCGACGACGTGCTCTACCAGATCCACATCTCCAACCGTGGAACCGGGCAGGCCGACATCAGCTACCAGTTCCGCTTCCGCGCCGAGATCCGGAACAAGAAGACGTTCCTGTACAACACCGGTCCGATCACGTCGATCAAGGACCGTACCTGGAACCGGCCGCAGTACTACTCCGTGACCCGCGTCGAGCAAGGCCGGTCCCGGACCCTCGCCCGGAACCTGACCGCCCCGCCGGTCAACGTCGGAGTCCGCAGTACGCCGAACTACGCCAGGCTCGCCCGCCAGGCGATCCACACCATCGGCACCGGTCGCAAGGTGTTCGCGGGGCAGCGCGCCGACGCGTTCTGGGCCGACCTGGGCAGCATCTTCGACCTCGGCACCCTGCGGCCTTTCCAGATGGCTCACCTGATCCCGTCTGCCGCCGCTATGGGCGTGAACGGGCTGCAGGGTTCCAACGTGCACACCATCGCGATCCAGGTCCCGATCACCGACCTGACCCGCGACGGCCGCCGGCCGACGAAGGTGCTGGACCCCAAGTCCGTCATCGGTGTCTACGCGTCGGCCAGCCGTCAGCAGTCCCGGATCGTCGACGGCAACGGCACCTCGGTGTGGCACGGCCCTTACAAGCAGGTCTCACGGCTGGGCAACCCGCTGTTCAACGAGGTCATCGTGCCGATGGCGGAGAAGGACCGCTGGAACAGCCTGCCACCGTCGGCCGACAAGCGGTTCGCCGGATTCGTCACCAAGCCGGAGCTCGCCGGCCTGCTGCCGGTGCTGTACCCGGGTGTGTTCCCGAGGTTGGCGGCGTACAAGAAGCCACGTGCGGACCTGGCGGCGATCCTGCTGACCGGCATCCCGAAGGATGTCGTCGACGGCTTCCAGAACTACACCGGTCCGGTCCAGGCCGACATGTTGCGCCTCAACGTCGCCGTACCGCCGGCCAAGTCGCCCAACCCACTCGGCCTGGTCGCGGGTGACGCGGCCGGATTCCCGAACGGCCGGCGCCTGATCGACGACGTCGTGACGGTCGAACTGCGGGCCGTCGCCGGCATCACGATCCCGCTGGTCGACAAGTCGTTCAAGCCCGACGACGCGGCCGGTGCGATCAAGGACGGTACGTCGAACACCAACGGCCCGCTGCTCGACCGCTTCCCCTACCTCGGTACTCCGGGCGGCGGCTACCAGTCGCTGCCGGGCACCCCGGCCGCGTGATCACGATGAGCGGCCCAGGGAACAACGCGGTCGAGAATCCCCATGCGGGGAAGGGGTCCTCGGTCCTGCTCGACATCGGCGGGGACATCGGTGCCCTCGTGATCGCCATGCCGGCCGACCTCGAAGACGAGGAGGTCGAACTCCGCAAGGCCGGCTCGTCGGGTCCTTCCCATCACCATCACCATCACGACCACGACCACGACCACGACCACGGGCATGGGCACGGGTCTGCGCCGCATGTGGCCGTCGTACCTCGGCCGAAGCCCGATGGCACGACAGCGCACTCCGCGGTCTTCTCAGAAGTTGCCCAGGGCACCTACGAGCTCTACCTCCGCCCGCACGGCCCGGTGCAGCTGACGGTCGAGATCCACGGCGGCCGGGTCACCGAGGCGACCTGGCCTAGCTGACGGGGCTCGGCTTCTGTGCCTCGAAGAGGAACCGTTCGCTGGTCGCCACGAACACACCGTCTCGCTGGATCTGCTCGTGCAACGCCAGCAGCCGGTCGCGATATCGCTCCACGGTGAAGTCCGGAACGATCCAGATCACCTTGCGCAGGAAGTGAACCACCGCGGCGATGTCGAAGAACTCCATCCGCAACGACTCCGGCCGGACCTGTACGACGGACAGCCCGACGGACTCTGCTGAGGCCACAGCCTTCTCGGTACTGCGTCCTGTACCGACAGGCTGTGGCCCCATCATGTATTCGGTCAACTCGATCACGGTGCCGGAGCCGATCTGTTGAGACAGATACACGCCACCAGACCGCAGTACCCGGGCGATCTCCGGCCAGATCACCACGGTCGGATGCCGGCTCACGACGAGGTCGAACGACTCCGGGTCGAACGGCAGCGGGGCGTCGTCCGCAACCTCGACCACGGTGCCGCCGTGGGGCGCGAGGTTGCGCCGCGCAATCTCCAGGTTGGGTGGCCACGACTCGGTCGCGGCGAGCCGTGACGGCGCAGTCGGGATTCCGGCCAGCACCTCGCCGCCGCCGGTCTGGATGTCGAGGGCCGCCTCGGCGGTCGCCATCCGGGTGCCGATGAGCTTCTGGTATCCCCACGACGGACGTTCCTCGGTGGCGCGGCCCTCGAACCAGGAGAAATCCCAGCCCTCGACCGAGACGGCTTCACCTTCTGCGATGAGTTCCTCGAATGAACGCATGGCCGCCATCTTCGCAGTTCGCCGGGTCGATCTGACCGTCCCGCAAACTGTCGGTGGCCGGTGCGACGATCGGGTGGTCGACGTACGGGACCGAGGTAAAGGAGCGGGAGATGGCCGAAGTGACGCATGAGGTTCGCCTCAGGCCGGTCGAGGATCAGGACGTCGAGGTGTTCTTCGACCACCAGGCCGATCCCATCGCGAACGAGATGGCCGCGGTTCCGGCTCGCGACAAGGATCAGGTCACCGCGCACTGGGCGAAGATCCGCGGCGACGACACCAAGATCCACTGGACGATCGTGGCGGACGGCGCGGTGGCGGGAAACGTCGTGAGTTGGGAACAGGACGGCCAGCAAATGCTCGGCTACTGGGTCGGCCGCGAACTCTGGGGCAGAGGCATCGCCACGGAGGCCGTCACACAGTTCCTGACCCAGATGCCAACCCGGCCCCTGACTGCCCACGTCGCAGCCCACAACGCCGGCTCGATCCGCGTCCTGGAAAAGTGCGGCTTCCACCGAGACCACGCCCAAGAAGCAACCGCACCGCCGTCCGACGACGGCATCCAGGAGTACATCTACGTCCTCGACGCGCTACAGACGTGAGAGCACTTGCTCCTCAGCGTCAGGGCTCGAGCTCGGTGGGTTGGTACAGCGGGATGAACCGGATGATCGGCTCCTCGTAAGGATGGGCCGCCTTCAGCGCCTTCAGGACGACTGCTGCCGCTGAGGTCTCGCATTCGGACTCGACTCGGGTCTCGGTCCCGTGCATCAGCTTCCCGATCTCGCCGTCGAAGGGTTCGGCGCCGGGCATCGGCTTCCAGGTTCCGCCGATCTGCCAGAAGCTGGTCACTTGGTCGTACCGGCCGACCCGTCCGGCACCGGCGGATTCCAGCGCCGCCAGGATCGCGGACACGTGGTCGTCGGGGACGCAGACCTCGATCTTGACTCTCGACATCACAACTCTCCTCTCACACGTCAGGGTAGAGTTTGGGACAGTGAGGCGATCTGGTGCTCCTCACCCGCCTGTCTGCACCTCACCCCGCCTGTCCCGATCAAGCGACCCTCGAGCTGTGACGCCCGCGCAAGGATGCGCAGGAGCCGGCCTGCCCTGAGGCCCGCCTGTGCCTGTGTCTGGAGACCGCATGACCTCGCTGACGCCTGAGTCAGCCACGCCCGGATCCGTTCCGTCCCTGACCGACGTCACATCCGTCCTGGCGGCGCTGCGTTCCCCACGGCGCCTGCGGACGGAGGTGCTGGCCGGCCTCGTCGTCGGGCTGGCGCTGATTCCCGAGGCGATCAGCTTCTCGATCATCGCCGGCGTGGACCCGAGGGTCGGGCTGTTCGCCTCCTTCACGATGGCGGTGTCGATCGCGTTCCTGGGCGGACGCCCGGCGATGATCTCCGCGGCCACCGGAGCGGTCGCGCTGGTGATCGCGCCGGTGATGCGCAACCACGGCTTCGAGTACTTCGTCGCCACGGTGATCCTGGCCGGGATCCTGCAGGTCGTCCTGGGCGTGCTCGGTGTCGCCCGGCTGATGCGGTTCATCCCTCGCTCGGTCATGGTCGGCTTCGTCAACTCGCTCGCGATCCTGATCTTCCTGGCGCAGCTTCCACATCTGACCCACGTCCCCTGGCTGGTCTACCCGCTGGTCGCGGCCGGCATCGCGGTGATGGTGTTCCTGCCGAAGCTGACCAAGGCGGTCCCGGCCCCGCTGATCGCCATCCTCGCCGTCACGCTGTTCGTGGCGCTGACCTCGGTCACTGTGCCGACCGTGGGGGATGAGGGCAAACTGCCCGACAGCCTGCCATCACTCTTCTTCCCGGACGTGCCGCTGAACCTCGACACGGTGCGCATCATCGCGCCGTACGCCGTCGCGATGGCTCTCGTCGGACTGCTCGAATCCCTGATGACCGCCAAGCTCGTCGACGACATCACCGACACACACTCGGTGAAGACCCGCGAAGCCTGGGGGCAGGGCGTCTCGAACATCATCACCGGCTTCTTCGGTGGGATGGGCGGTTGCGCGATGATCGGCCAGACGATGATCAACGTGAAGGCCTCCGGTGCCAGGACCCGGATCTCCACGTTCCTGGCCGGCGTGTTCCTGCTGATCCTCGTCGTCGGCCTCGGAGACCTCGTCGGTGACATCCCGATGGCCGCGCTGGTCGCGGTGATGATCATGGTCTCGGTCGGCACGTTCGACTGGCACAGCATTCGGCCCAAGACGCTGCGCCGGATGCCGCGCAGTGAAACGATCGTGATGCTGTCGACCGTCGTGATCGTCGTCATCACCCACAACCTCGCTATCGGGGTCGTCGTCGGTGTCCTCGTCGCGATGGTGTTGTTCGCGCGCCGCGTCGCCCACTTCACCACCGTCAGCGAGGTGGCTCACCCCGACGAGAACACCAAGACGTACGCCGTCAGCGGTGAGCTCTTCTTTGCCTCCAGCAACGACCTCGTCTACCAGTTCGACTATCGGGGCGACCCCGCGAACGTGGTCATCGACCTGACCGACTCCCACATCTGGGACGCGTCGACCGTGGCGACCCTGGACGCGATCACCACGAAGTACGAGCGGTACGGCAAAACCGTCAGTATCGTCGGCCTGAACCCTTCCAGCGCGGAACGCCACCAGCGCCTGGCCGGGCAGCTCAGCGCCGGCCACTAGTCGGGGATACGGGACAGGCTTCGGGTGACGAGGCGCGTTACGTATCTGGTGTGTGGATCGGGTAGGTCGAGGAGTTGGGCGTACTCGCGAGCCTCGACCGCCAGTTTGAGCGGCGCGACCTGCAGCGCGATCCCCGCCAGCCGGCGCCTCTCGGCAGCGCTTCCCCACGGTACGGCGTCCAGGTAGGCCGACAGTACGTCGGGGACGTTGCCCAACTCGTCCGCCTCCTGCAGCAGTCGATCCAGGGAGAGCATCGGGCAACCGACCCTGGCCTCTTCCCAGTCGAGCAGAACAACAGACCCGTCGTCTCGCACCAGACCGTTGGTGCCCTGGACGTCCGGGTGATCGATCGAGCTCGGCACGACCGCGGTCAGTTCCTCGATGCCGCGTTGCAGAGTGGGAAGGTGACGACGCAGCCCGGCGACCAACTCGTCGTCCAGATCGGCCACCCGGCTGAGGTCCGTCAGTAGAGTCTCCGGAATCGCGGACAGGTCGTAGTGCGGCAGGCCACTGAGCTCAGCGTCGGCCATCGCGCTTTGCACCTCACCGAGCGTCCTCGCCTGCGTCACCAGAGCAGCGGGTCCCGTCTTCTCGACAGTCGGGCCGCCCACAAACGCGAAAACGCAACGCTGCCAGACAGGATGATCGTCATGCGCAAGCAGCGCCGCCGTCGCCTGCGGGTACGCGCGCTCAACCGCCCGATGCACGGCGGCAGCATGCGGGTACACGACCGGAGAGGCGTGCTTGACGACGACGTACTCGCCGTCCACCTCGAACAACCCGGTAGCTCCCCACCGCTTCACCCTGAGCACTTCAACGGGCCCCCGAACCACCCCCGGCAAGACCGAGCCCACCCAGGCCGACAGCCCGGCAATGTCTTCCCGATCCCCAGGCCACTCAGAAAGCTCAGGCACTACCCACCGCATCCTCTCTCACAACCATCAGGACATCTGAGCGCGCACCTTCACGGACTCATCGCTCACCCGGTCCATGATGATGTACGGCAGGTCGAGCCGACGGTCTGGGCTGATAGCGTCGTTGGTTGTGGACGGCGCTGATGACTTGCAACTGGCGTTCGACACCTCGGATCTGGCGGCGGACGTCGCGCTCGGGTACTTCGAGTCCGGCGTTTCGGCAACGCTGAAGGCTGACGGCACACCGGTCACGGAAGCTGATCGGGCGGTCGAGCGATTGGTTCGCAAGACGTTGTCTGCGGCCAGACCGGACGATGCGCTCCTCGGCGAGGAACTCGGTCGGCTCGGTGAGTCCGATCGGGTCTGGATCATCGATCCGATCGACGGTACGTCGTACTTCAGCCGGCATGATCCGAACTGGCGGGTTCAGATTGCGCTGGAGGTTGCCGGGAGCATCGAGATGGCGGTCGTCACTGCGCCGGCGCTGCGACGCTGCTGGTGGGCGACCCGTGGCGGCGGTTCCTTCGAGTCGTCCTGGCCACGCGAGGCGGCCGAAGCGAAGCGCCTCGAGGTCAGCACCACGTCAAGCTTGGCTGATGCTCGGATCGAGGCTCTGGACGCCGCGTCCAGAGCCCGCCTGGCACCGGCCGTGGCCAACCCACCGGCCACCCCTCTCCCGCTGATCGAGCTCGTTCGTGGCGAGATCGATGCCTTCCTGGTAGAGCGCTACCACCTCTGGGATCACGCGCCCTGGATCCTCCTCGTCGAAGAAGCCGGCGGCCACTTCACCAACCCAACCGGAACCCACACCGGCGACCAAGGCGGCGGCCTCTACTCCAACGCCAACCTGCACACCCAACTCCTCACCACCCTCAACTACCCGTGACGGACCGCGGGCCGAGCCGCACACCAAGAGCGGGATGACGCGTGGGATCAACCACGTCCCGCTGGACGACTACGGCGTACTGACCAGGACGGCGGCGTGTCTGCCGGTGGTTAGGGATTGGAGAGGTAGCCGTCGGCAACTAGCCCCGGTCTCCATGATCTGAATGTAATCAAGTGACTACTGTCTGCCAGCACAACTGCGCAGCGATCCTGTCAAAATCGAGTCCGTACGATGGGTGGGTGCCGTCGACATTGCCCGAGGGGGAGGTTGCGCCCCGGGACGGGGCGCTGCCGGAAACCGCAGTTCGCGAGGCCGCCACGCGGCCGCTCGGGTTCTACCTCCATGTGCCGTTCTGCGCGTCCCGCTGCGGGTACTGCGACTTCAACACGTACACCGCGACGGAGCTCGGTGGCGGCGCGTCCCAGGCGTCGTACGCCGACACCGCGATCGGCGAGGTGCGGATGGCTCGGCGAGTCCTCCAGAGCCTGGATCAACCCGTCGACACGGTGTTCTTCGGCGGCGGTACGCCGACCCTCCTGCCGGCCAAGGACCTCGGGAAGATGCTGGCCGCGGTACGCGACGAGTTCGGACTGGCGCCGGGCGCCGAGGTGACGACCGAGGCCAATCCGGAGTCGGTGGATCCGGCGTACCTCGAAGGTCTCCTCGAGGCCGGGTTCACCCGGGTGAGCTTCGGCATGCAGAGCGCCTCGTCGCACGTGCTGAGGATTCTCGACCGGCAGCACACGCCCGGCCGAGCGCTCGACGCGGTGAAGGAAGCGACCGCGGCCGGGTTCGAGCACGTCAACCTCGACCTGATCTACGGCACCCCCGGCGAGTCACTCGACGACTGGCGGGCCTCGCTCGAGTCGGCGCTGTCGGCGCAGCCTGATCACGTGAGCGCCTACGCGCTGATCGTCGAGGACGGGACCCAACTGGCCCGCCGGGTCCGGCGCGGCGAGCTGCCGATGCCGGACGACGACGACCTCGCCGACAAGTACGTGCTGGCCGACGAGATGCTGTCCGCCCAAGGCCTGACCTGGTACGAGGTCTCCAACTGGGCCCGCACCGAGGACGCCCGCTGCCGGCACAACGAGCTCTACTGGCGCGGCGACACCTGGTGGGGGATCGGCCCCGGCGCGCACAGCCACGTCGGCGGCGTTCGCTGGTGGAACGTCAAGCATCCCAGCGCGTACGCCGACCGCCTCGGCGCCGACGACAGTCCAGCGTACGCACGCGAAACCCTCGACGCCGAGACCCGCCGGGTGGAACGTGTCCTGCTCGAGATCCGGTTGTCCGCCGGCCTCCCACTCGACGTACTCGACGACGAAGGCAGAGCCGCGGCGGAGCGGATGCCCGACCTGGTGACGCGGGAGGCGGACCGTCTGGTCCTCACCCGCCAGGGTCGTCTCCTCGCCGACGCGGTCGTCCGGGACCTGCTGCCCTAGCGTTCTGATATCACTCCCTGTGGTCAGCGTTCGGTGATCGACGCGGTTCGCTGCGTGACGACGCGCGGAAGTATGTACTGACCTGGTCGGTCTCGTTTCGCTGCGTGACGACGAAGTGCTTGACATACCCAGTCGCGACGCTTGAAACTCAGCACACTTTCGCGATCCGAGAGCGCTCTCAACTCCGTCCAGTCCAGGGAGCTTTTGATGCGGCCCAGAAACGGTGCCGGCCTCCGCCCCATCGCACTGCTGTGTGCTTGTACTGCCGTTCTGCTCGCCTCCGCCTGCGGTGGGTCCGGGGGGTCGGATGCCTCAGGCAACAATGCCGGCGACGGCCCGAAGATCGAACTGACCATCGCCACCTTCAACGAGTTCGGCTACGAGGACCTGTACCGCGAGTACGAGGCCCAGCACCCGAACATCAAGATCGTCGAGCGCCGCGCGCCCACCGTCGACGCGCACATCAAGAACCTGGACACCAACCTGGCGAACGGGTCCGGCCTGGCCGACATCGAGGCGATGGAGGTCAGCTGGATCTACAACTACCTGGCCAAGGCGGACCAGTTCGTCGACCTGCGCGACTACGGCGCCAACGACCTGAAGGACCGCTGGCTGGACTGGAAGGTCGCCGGTGCGACCACCCCGGACGGCAAGATCATCGGGTACGGCACCGACATCGGGCCGGAGGCGATCTGCTACCGCCGCGACCTGTTCGCGAAGGCCGGGCTGCCGACCGACCGAGCTCAGGTCGCGAAGTTGTTCACCGACTGGTCGTCGTACTTCGCCACCGGCCGGAAGTTCAAGCAGAAGGTGCCCGGCTCGGCCTGGTACGACTCCGCCGTACTGACCTGGGAGGCGATGCGCAACCAGCTGATCCAGGCCTACTACTCCAACCAGGACCGCTTCCTCGGCGCGGAGAACCCGCTGCTGAAGAAGACCTGGGACCAGGTGGTGAAGGGCACCGCCGACGGCCTGTCCGCCGGGCTGCCGGCCTGGAGCGACGAGTGGAACAAGGCGTTCCGCACCGACAGGTTCGCGACGATGGCCTGCCCCGGCTGGCTGCTCGGCGTGATCCAGGGCAACGCCGGCAGCTACGGCAAGGGCAAGTGGGACGTCGCCGACGTGTTCCCCGGCGGTGGCGGCAACTGGGGCGGTTCGTATCTGACCGTGCCGAAGCAGTCGCCGCAACCGGTCGAGGCGGCCCGGCTGGCTGCCTGGCTGACCGCGCCCGAGCAGCAGATCAAGGTGTTCAAGAAGGTCGGCTCGTTCCCCTCGACACTCGACGCGTACGACGATCCGCAGGTCAAGTCGCAGGTGAACCCGTACTTCAACAACGCGCCGGTCGGGCAGATCTTCGTCAACCGCGCGAAGAACGTGATCCTCAAGCAGCACAAGGGACCACGCGATGGTGAGATCAACCAGGTGTTCAGCGCCGCACTGACCAAGGTCGACGAAGGCAAGCAGCCTCCCGACGCGGCCTGGAAGCAGGCGCTCGACCTCGCCGACAAGGCCGCGAACACCCGGAAGAGTGGCTGACACCCCGGCCGCCGGCGGCGCGCGAACGCCCGGCCGAAGTACTACGGTGTGAAGGCACATCAACCGAGGCGGGGAGGACCGATGGACCGCTCGGGTTCTCCCACGCTGGAGCAGGTCGCGGCGCTCGCGGGTGTCTCTCGGGCGACTGTTTCGCGGGTGGTGAACGGCTCGCCGAAGGTGCTGCCGCAGACGGTGGCCGCGGTCGAGCGGGCGATCGGCGAACTCGGCTACGTGCCGAACCGCGCCGCCCGTGCGCTGGTGACGCGCAAGACCGACTCGATCGCGATCGTCGTACCCGAACCGGACAGCCGCGTCTTCTCCGACCCGTTCTTCGCCGGCATCCTGCGTGGTGTCAGCCGGACGCTGGCGCCGACGTCGTCGCAACTGGTGCTGCTGATCGAGCCGGCCGAGGCCGACGACCAACGCCTGCTGCGCTACCTGCGGGGCGGCCATGTCGACGGGGCGATCATCGTCAGCCACCACGGCCGCGACAACGTGCTGCAGGAATTGACGCAGCTGCCGTTGCCGATCGTGTTCAGCGCCCGGCCGATCGGTGTCGAGGTACCGGTGGCCAGTGTGGACGTGGACAACGTCGCGGGCGCGCGGACGGCGGTGGAGCACCTGTTGTCGATCGGGCGCCGCAAGCTCGGGACGATCACCGGTCCGCTCGACATGACGGCCGGCCTCGATCGGCTGACCGGGTACCAGGACGTGATGAAGGAAGCCAAGCTGCCCGAGGCCGTCGCGTTCGGGGACTTCACCGCCGACGGTGGTGAGCAGGCGGCGATACGGCTGCTCGACGAGCACCCCGACCTGGACGGTCTGTTCGTCGCGTCCGACCTGATGGCGACCGCGGCGCTGCGGGTGTTGTCGCAGCGCGGCCGGCGGGTGCCGGACGACGTCGCGGTGGTCGGGTTCGACGACTCTGTGCTCGCGACCACGACCACACCGAGGCTGACCACCGTGCGGCAGCCGGTGGAGAAGCTGGGTGCCCGGCTGGCCGAGATCCTGCTCGCCAAGATCGGCGGCGCGAAGCTCACCAGCCCGGAGATCTACGGGACCGAACTGATCGTCCGCGACTCCGCCTGAGCTGAGCCGCGCCAGGAGTAATGTCACCCCGTTGTTCACTCTCCGCTGCGACGATTGTCGTATCGCGTCACGCCCGTGAGGTCCCCCAGGGAAAGGGAACGGATGACCGACCACGAGATCCGGATCGCGCTGGTCCTGAACGGCGGGGTCAGCCTGGCCGTCTGGATGGGTGGGGTGACCCACGAGCTGGATCTGATCCGGCGCGCGTCCGGCTCCGGCAGCGCGCCCGGTCCACAGCCGTACGACGAGGTCCTGGCCGAGCGCTGGCGTGAGCTGTGCCGGCGCGGTGACGAGAACCGGCGCGTGGTCGTCGACGTGATCGCGGGGACGAGCGCCGGTGGGCTGAACGGTTCGTTGCTGGCGACAGCGATCTCGAACGGCTCGACCCTGGACCCCGACGGCGAGCACGGGCCGTGGCTGCGGCAGAAGTGGGTCGCGCTCGGGTCGCTCGAGGTCGGCAAGCTGGTGCCGTCGGCCGGCAAGAAGTCCACCTCGGTGCTGGACGGCAAGTACTTCCTGCAGGAGCTCGACAGTCTGCTCAAGGGCGTCGTCGACGCGGGCGAGACGGCGGCCGAGGAGCCGGTCACGCTGTTCGTCACCGCGTCCGGGCTCGGCGTCCAGCAGTTCGAGGCGAAAGACGCCGCCGGGCAGCGTTTCGTCGTACCCGACCACCGGTACCTGTTCGCCTTCACCAGTGAGAACGCGGCGACGTACGACGGATCGAAGCGGGCCTTCGCGGTCGCGGACAAGAACGGGCTGAACGACACCAAGCTGCTGGCGCGCGCGGCTCGCGCGTCGGCCTCGTTCCCGGCCGCGTTCGGCCCGGTGCTCGAGACCCCGAATCTGGCCGACTCACCGCCTCGCGTGCAGCCCGCGAACGCGGAGTCGGGTGCCTGGCTGGTGGACGGCGGCGTACTGGACAACGCACCCTTCGGTCCGGTCCTCGATGTCGTGGCACGGCGACCGGTCGCCGGGCGAGCCAGCCGCTACGTGTTGTACGTCGTACCATCGGCCGGGATCGGGAGTGCGTCGACGGCGTTGCCGGAGGCGAAGGAGCCGAGCTGGCGGGTGGCGGCGCTGTCCGCCGTACAGTTCCCGCGCGAGGTCGACTTCCGGTCCGACGTGGAGCAGCTCGAGCGGCTGCTGCTGGAGGCGGACGCGTCCTGGTCCGACACCCAGCGGCTGTTCGATCGTTGCATGAAGCAACCAGTCGAGCGGGACCGGCTGCAGGCGGCGGCCAAGGCACTGCAGCCGACGTACTCGCGCGGCCGCGCCGCCGGCGGCGTCTGGGAGGCGGTGACGATCGCCGGCCACGACCAGTCGACCGTCCTCGACGCGGCGACCGCGCTGTCCGAGCAGGAGGTCGACGAGATCCTCGGGACCGACCACCCGTGGGTGCCCGATCCGGACGGCTCGACGGCTCCGCTGCAGAACGATGCCGAGGGCAACCCCAGTTGGCTGTGGGGGACAGGTGCGGCGGAGCGCGTCGTACGGCTGATCCTGCGCTCGCTGCGCAACCAGATCAGCGAGGCGCCGAAGGAGCAACGGGCCGAGCTGGAGCGGCGGCTGAAGGCGGCCAGCGATGCTCTGCTGAAAACGCAGGCTGTGCGGGACGCACTCACCGAGCGGCTGACCGCCGCCGACCTCGACCTGAGCCCGGCCGGTGGCGCCGAGGCCGTCGCGGTCGGGCTGAAAGACATCTTCACCGACCTGCAGATCCAGCGGGCGCTGGGCGACACGTTCGCCGAGCTGATCGCGGCCGTCGGGCGGGACCTCGCCGAGACCGCCCTCGAGGTGGAGATCGTGTCGCGCTGTACGTCGGCGCGGACGCCGCAGCAGCGTAGTGCGCCGTTCCAGTTCCTCCGGCTCGGGCCGGACATCCCGCTGCCGCTGCTGGACGACCAGCCGGAAGGCTCGATCGCCAACAACCTCAAGGACCGCATCCTCTACGGGTCGCAGGTCGGGCACTTCGGCGCGTTCGGTGCGGCGGACTGGCGGCGGTGGGACTGGCTGATGGGCCGGCTGCACTGTGTCGCGCACCTGGGCGCGATGCTCGGCGCCGACGAGGACTGGATCCGCGAGACGCAACGGCAGGTCCTGAAAGCGGAGGACTGGAAGGTCGAGGCGGTCGCCGAGCGCGTCCAGCGGCTGGCCCGGGACTTCCCGATGGGCGCGGGTCTCGGTGCGCTCACCACGATGCGCGACGAGCTGAACCAGTCGGACGAGGGCCGGGCGACCACGAAGGGCCTTGCGGACCGGATGGTCGACGTGTCCGGCGGACTCGGGTCGCAGGTCGGCGACTGGGTGAAGGCGATGGCGGGCCGCAAGGACAAGCCCGGTTCGTGGTTGCTGCAGTGCGCGCGCTGGTTCACCGAGCCGGCGCGGCAGTCGGTGTGGACCCGTGTGGTGCGCGGCGCCAAGGTGACGCCGGCCAAGCGCCCGTTGGTCTTCGAGCAGTGGTTGCCGGTGGCGGGCTTCGTGCTCGGTGTGGTGTTGCTGGTCGTCGCGGGGCTCGTCGAGCAGAGCGCCGTACGGATCATCGCGGCAGTGCTCGCCGGAGTGGTGCTGGCGGCGACCGCCGTGCTCGGTGCCGTGACCTGGTACGTCCGGCGTGCGCGGCGGCGGATCCAGGCCTGGGTCGAGCGGCGGATGCCGGAGATCAGTCCAGCGTCACGAAATCGATGAGCTCCTCGACCCGGCAGAGCAGCGCCGGGTCGAGATCGGCGAAGCTGGTGACCTTCGACAGAATGTGTTTCCAGGCCGCGGCGACATCGGCCTGATCGGTGGCCGGCCAGCCGAACGACTGCAGCACGCCCTTCTTCCAGTCTTGCCCGTGCGGGATCCGTGGCCAGGCCTTGATCCCGACCGACGACGGCTTGACCGCCTCCCAGATGTCGATGAACGGGTGCCCGACCACCAGCACGTGCCGGTTGGTCACCTGGGCCGCGATCTTCGACTCCTTCGACCCCTCGACCAGGTGGTCCACCAGAACACCGAGCCGGCGGCCCGGACCGGGCTGGAAGCGGTTGACAATGCCGGGCAGGTCGTCGACACCTTCGAGGTACTCGACCACGACGCCCTCGATCCGCAGGTCGTCGCCCCACACCTTCTCGACCAGTTCGGCGTCGTGCCGTCCCTCGACGTAGATCCGGCTGGCCCGGGCCACCTTCGCCCGGACGTTGTCCACCGCAACCGAACCGGAGGCGGTCCGCGTCTTCTTCGCCGGGCCGGCCTTCTTCGGCGGTTTCAGGCTGACCGGTTTGCCGTCCAGCCAGAACCCAGGCCCGAGCGGGTACGTGCGGACCTTCCCGAACCGGTCCTCGAGATCGACCACACCGTGCTCCCAGCGCACGATCGCGCCGACGAACCCCGAGGTCGGCTCCTCGACGACCATGCCCTTCTCGATCTCGACCTCGACGGTCCGCCCGTTCTTGGGCTTGCGCCAGTCCCCACTCAGTACGTCGTTCCCATACCTGTCAGCCACCGCCCAACCGTATGCGCCCACCCCTCCCGTCCAGCTCAGCCACACACCCTTTCCCCACCCGCGCCCACCCCGGTTCCCCGCGCCCATCCCGATTCCCCGCCCGTCCCCCTCTGATGGGTTGACCCATCAGAAGGTGGGTTGGCCACCGGCGCGCGGCTGGCCAACCCACCATCTCGTGGGTCAACCAGGGAAACGCCGGCGTCGCACCGATATCGCGGGGACGTCGGGGTGGCGGGATTGCTGGCGGGGGGCTGGGGTGGGTTGACCCATCAGAAGGTGGGTTGGCCACCGGCCTGCGCGTGGCCAACCCACGTTCTCGTGGGTCAACCCATCAGATGGAGGCGCATGCCGTTGGGGTGGGCGCTCAGAGGGGGAGGGGCGGGTGTTGGGTCAGTACGTGGGAGCGGCTTGGGTTGTGGTGGGTTGGCGGGACGGGGAAGCGACCGTGAACAGGAGATAGGTGAGGAAGCCGGCGACCAGGCCGACTGCCCAGGAGTAGTCGTAGAGCGGCTTGAGGAAGGGGATCAGGCCGTCCTCCGGGAACGGGCCGGCGCCGGGGTTCGAGTACGCGCCGCCGACGGCGAGGACAGAACCGACGACGGTGGCGACGACCGCGCGCCAGTTCCAGCCGGCCGAGTACCAGTAGCGGCCGCCCGGTAGGTAGAGGTCGGCGAGGTACAGGTTGGTGCGGTCGATCAGCCAGTAGCCGGCGATCAGTACGCCGGCGACCGAGGCGAGCAGGCCGCCGTAGAAGGACAGCCAGACGAAGATGTAGATCGACGGGTCGGAGATCAGCCGCCACGGCTGGATCACGACGCCGATCACGCCGGTGACCAGGCCGGCGGTCCGGAAGTTCAGCCAGCGCGGGACGGCGTTGGCGAAGTCGTACGACGGGCTGACCACGTTCGCCGCGACGTTGCACGACATCGTCGCCAAGATCGCCATCACCAGGCCGATCGTCACGACCACCGGGTTCTCGAAGCGGCGGGTCAACTCGACCGGGTCCCAGATCGCCGTGCCGTAGACCAGCACGGTGCCGGACGTGGTGATGATCGAGACGAGCGCGATGAACGACATCGTGGTCGGCAGGCCGATGATCTGGCCGACGACCTGCTGGCGCTGACCCTTACCGAACCGGGTGAAGTCCGGCATGTTCAGGCTGAGGGTCGCCCAGAACGCGATCATGCCCATCAGCGACGGCGCGAAGATCTTCCAGAAGTCGGCGTCCCAGCCGAGCTTCGACGGCTGCGACAGGATCGGGCCGAACCCGCCGGCCTTGACCAGGATCGCCGCCATCAGCGCCAGGAACGCGACCGTGACGAGTGGCGCCGCCCAGTTCTCGAACCGCCGCAGTCCCTCGATGCCGCGCCAGATCAGCACCATCTGGAGCACCCAGAAGAACGCGAAGCTGAGCCACATCGTCCACGGGTGCCCGCCGACCGCGGACGCCTCCGTCCAGCCGTTGCCGAACAGTTCGCCGACGATCACGAAGATCGCCTGGCCGCCGATCCAGGTCTGGATGCCGAACCAGCCGCACGCGATGAACGCGCGCAACAGGGCCGGGAAGTTCGCGCCGCGGACGCCGTAGAAGGCGCGCGCGAAGACCGGGAACGGGATGCCGTACTTCGTCCCGGCGTGACTGTTCAGCAGCAGCGGGACCAGCACGATCAGGTTCCCCAGCGTGATCGTGATGAACGCCTGCAGCCAGTTCATCCCGAGCGCGACCAGACCCGCGGCGAGCAGGTAGCTGGGGATGTTGTGCGCCATTCCCATCCAGAGCGCCGCATAGTTGTACGTCGTCCAGTGCCGCTCGGGCAATCGGGTCGGTGCGAGCTCCGCGTTGGCGTACGGGCTGTCCGCGAGTACGGCGGGATCGGCCAGTTCGACTCTGCCGTCGGGATGAGTGGTCTGCTCGATCGTGGTCATGGTTGCCACCCCATCCGGTCGTGGTTCGCGCCGCACTTCGCAACAAAGTGCGGCAAACCTGACGCGGTGTCAACGGACAACTACAACTTGACAGCCCGGCCCGTGCGCTTTTCGGGAATCAGCCGGGGCCGAGCAGGGGCAGCGTCGGGCGGCGCGGGGTGCCGAGTGCCTCGTAGCCGCGCTTGATCGCGTCCTGGAGTTTCTCGAGCGGCCACGGCCAGTCGTCGGTGTGGGCGAGCGCCTGCTCCAGCGGGGTGCCGCCGTGGTGGAGACCGGAGATGGTGTTGGCGACGGTGCCGAGGTCGCCGGCCTGGTCGCGCACGAACTCGGCGTCGACGACCGCGCCGTGACCAGGGACCACCTTCGACGAGCCGGACAGCATCCCGATCACCCGGTCGATCGTGTCCGGCCACTCCAGCGGGAACGAGTCCTCTCCGTACGACGGCGGCGCCGACTCCTCGATCAGATCGCCGACGAAGTACACCTCCGCATCCGGCACGACGACCACCACGTCGCCGTCGGTGTGCGCGTTCCCCAGATGCAGCAACTCGACTCTGCGGTCGCCGAGATCGATCACCCTCGCCACCGCGAAGGTCTGCGCCGTCAGTTCGGCGGCCGTCGCGGCGTTCTCGTGGGCGATGACCTCGGCCTGATCGAAGACGCTGTTCCCGGCGACGTGGTCGAAGTGCGCGTGGGTGTTGACGACCCAGCGCACCGGCTGGCCGGTCAGTTCGCGGATGTGCTCGCGCAACTCCTCGGCCTGCTCGGTCGTCGCCCGGGTGTCGATCACCAGCGCACCGTCCGCCCCGACGACCAGACCGACGTTGAGGTCCCATTCGTCGTACCGGCGGACCCAGCAACGATCGCCGACTTCGGCCCACGTACTCATGGGAGCGAGATTACTTGCTGTGTACATCTCCTCCGACCACCGGTCCCGTCGCATCCAGGGGACGGAATCGCACTTGAAGGGCGGTCGGGCGGCGCCTAGGGTCACGGTGGCGGTTCGCAACGGTTCCGAACTCGGCAGCGAAACTTTCGAAGGGCGGTCGGCGTGACGACACGACGTGCACTGGTGGTCCGGGGCGGCTGGGAAGGGCACTCGCCGGTCGAGGCGACCGACCTGTTCATCCCGTTCCTGGAAGAGAACGGTTACGAGGTCACCGTCTCGGACAGCACCGAGAGCTACCTCGACCTGGACGGCACCGACCTGGTGCTGCAGTGCGTCACGATGAGCGAGATCGACGCCGACCACTTCAAGGGCCTGGAGGCCGCGATCCGCCGCGGTACCGGGTTCGCGGGCTGGCACGGCGGCATCGTCGACTCGTTCCGGGCCAACGCCGACTACAGCTTCATCACCGGCGGGCAGTTCATCTCGCATCCGCACGGCTTCACCGACTACCGCGTCGACGTCGTCGCCGAACACCCGATCGTCGAGGGCATCACCCACTTCGACGTCCACACCGAGCAGTACTACGTGCACTACGACCCGACCAACACCGTGCTCGCCACGACGACGTTCCGCTCGCATCCGGACTACCCGTGGATCGAGGGTGCCGTGATGCCGGCCGTCTGGACCCGGACCTGGGGCGCGGGCAAGGTCTTCGTCTGCACCGTCGGCCACAAGCTGGACGACCTCGAAGTACCTGAGGTACGGACCATCGTCGAGCGGGGGCTGCTGTGGGCGAGCAAGTGACGGGCATCGGCATCGTCGGTACGGGCGTCATCTCCGGCACCTACCTCGACCATCTGGCCAAGCTGCCTGGCGTCGATGTGGTCGCGGTCGCCGACCTGGACATCAGCCGCGCGCAGGCGATCGCCGACGGCAACCCCGCCATCCGCGCGCTGTCCCCGGACGAGCTGTACGCCGCGGACGACGTCGAGATCGTGCTGAACCTGACCATCCCCGCCGCCCACGCGCCCGTGCACCACGCCGCGCTCGAAGCCGGCAAGCACGTGTACGGCGAGAAGCCGCTGGCCGTGGACCGGGCCGAGGCGGAGCCGCTGCTCAAGTACGCCGCCGCGAACAACCTCCGCGTCGGCTGCGCGCCGGACACTGTGCTCGGCACTGGTACCCAGACCGCCCGGGCTGTCATTGACCGCGGCGACATCGGCGTACCGACGGCTGCCACGGCATCGTTTTTCACGCCCGGGCACGAGCTGTGGCACCCGGCGCCGGAGTTCTACTACCAGCCCGGCGGCGGTCCGGTCCTCGACATGGGTCCGTACTACGTGACGAGCCTGGTGACCTTGCTCGGTCCGGTCCGACGCGTCACCGCCCGGGCCGGTCAGTCGAAGCAGGAGCGGAAGATTCACACCGGTCCGCGAGCCGGCGAGACCTTCCCGGTCCAGGTGCCGACGCACGTGACCGGCGTACTGGAGCACGAGTCGGGTGCGCTGACCACGGTGCTGATGTCGTTCGACATCTGGGCCGCGCGGTTGCCGCGGATCGAGGTGCACGGGACCGAGGGCAGCCTGTCGGTACCCGACCCGAACGGGTTCGATGGCAAGGTCGAGATCGCTACCACGGCCAACCGCGACTGGACCGAGGTCCCGGTCGCCGGTGGGTACGCCGGAGCCGGCCGGGGCGTCGGGGTCGCGGACATGGCTCGTGCTGTCCGCACAGGTCAGCCGCACCGGGCCGACGGTGCACTGGCCTACCACGTGCTCGACGTACTCGAGTCCTTGCTCGAAGCGGCTGCCCAGGACCAGCCCGTGGATGTCGCGAGCACAGCCACCCGGCCCGCCGCCGTACCGTTGGGAGCGTCCCCCGAGCTCGCCTGAGACCCGTCCCACGCCGTCACGCGTCGGTGCGAGCTACTACGGCTCGGTAGACTGGCACTCGTTTCAGCTGAGTGCCAAGGGTCACTGAGTCGTACGTCGAGGCGAGGGAGGTGGTGCGCGTGCTGGACGATCGCAAGCTGGATGTTCTCCGCGCCATCGTCGAGGACTACGTGGCGACCCATGAGCCGGTCGGCTCGAAGACGCTGGTGGACCGGCACAACCTCGGGGTGTCGCCGGCAACCGTGCGTAACGACATGGCTGCGCTGGAGGAGGAGGGGTACATCACCCAGCCGCACACCAGCGCTGGCCGGATCCCGACCGACGCGGGCTACCGGCTGTTCGTGGACAAGCTGAGCACGGTCAAGACGCTGTCGCCGGCCGAGAAGAAGGCGATCACCTCGTTCCTGGCCGGCGCGGTCGACCTGGACGACGTCGTACGCCGTACTGTCCGGCTGCTGGCCCAGATCACCCGCCAGGTGGCGATCGTGCAGTACCCGTCGCTCAACCGTTCCAGCGTCCGGCACATCGAGGTCGTCACGATGACCCCGCGCCGGCTGCTGCTGGTGCTGATCACCAGCACCGGCCGGGTCGAGCAGCGGATCGTCGAGCAGACGAACGACGTCGACGAGCAACTGATCGCCGACCTGCGGTCGCGGCTGAACACCGCACTATCCGGGCAGCGGCTGACCGAGGCCACCACGTCCCTGGCCGCGGTCACCGACCTGTTCGCCCCGGCGGACCGGCCACTGGTCGCGGCGATCGTGACGACGCTGCTGGAGACGTTCACCGACGAGGTCGGCGAGCAGCGGATCGCCGTCGGCGGCGCCGCCAACCTGACCCGGTACGGCGACGACTTCGAGCGGAACGTGAAGCCGGTGCTGGAGGCGCTGGAGGAGCACGTCATTCTGCTCAAGCTCCTCGGCGAGGCCACCAACCCGCAGACCCTGACGGTCCGCATCGGGCACGAGAACCCGTTCGAGGAACTGGCCACCACCTCGGTGGTCGCGACCGGCTACGGGTCAAAGTCGGAGGCGCTGGCCACGCTCGGCATCGTCGGCCCGACCCACATGGACTATCCGAGCACGATGGGCGCCGTGAGGGCCGTCGCGCGCTACGTCAGCCAGATATTGGCGGACTCCTAAATGACTGAACCCAACCCCTGGTCTGGAGTATGAGCACCGATTACTACGCCGTCCTGGGCGTCAGCCGCGACGCGACGCCGGACGAGATCAAGAAGGCGTACCGCAAGCTGGCACGCCAGTACCACCCGGACGTGAACGACTCCGAGGACGCCCACCACAAGTTCCAGGAGATCGGCCGCGCCTTCCAGGTGCTGAGCGACCCGCAGAAGCGGCAGCTGCACGATCTCGGCGGTGACCCGTTCGCGACCGCGGGCGCCGGCCCGGGCGGCGCGGGCTTCGGCCAGGCCTTCACGTTCACCGACATCATGGACGCCTTCTTCGGCCAGACCGGCGGGGCCACCCGCGGGCCGCGGCCGCGGACCCGGCGCGGCCAGGACGCGCTGATCCCGCTGCGGATCGACCTGGCCGAGGCCGCGTTCGGCACCACCCGGGAGCTGAAGGTCGACACCGCCGTACTGTGCCCGACCTGTTCGGGTTCGGGAGCGGCGGCGGGCTCCGAGCCGGTCACCTGCGAGATCTGCCACGGTCGCGGCGAGGTCACCCACACCCAGCGGTCGTTCCTCGGCGAGGTCCGCACCATGCGGCCGTGCCCGAACTGCCGCGGCTTCGGTACGACGATCCCGAACCCGTGCGTCGAGTGCGCCGGCGACGGCCGGGTCCGGTCCCGCCGCACCGTCACGGTCAAGATCCCCGGTGGCGTCGACAGCGGCACCCGGGTGCAGCTGTCCGGCCAGGGCGAGGTCGGCCCCGGCGGCGGCCCGGCCGGCGACCTGTACGTCGAGATCGAGGTCGAGCCGCACGACATCTTCACCCGCAACGGCGACGACCTGCACTGCACGGTGACGCTGCCGATGACGGCGGCCGCGCTCGGCACCACGATCGACCTGCCCACGCTGGAGGGCGAGACCACGCCACTGGAGATCCGGCCCGGCACGCAGTCCGGGACGGCGATGACGCTGACGGCTCGTGGTGTCCCGCGCCTGCGGCACGCGGGTCGCGGCGACCTGATCGTCCAGGTGATCGTCGAGACCCCGACCAGGCTGGACGACTCCCAGGTCGATCTGCTCCGCCAGTTGGCCGAGGCTCGTGGCGAGGAGCGTCCGCAGGGTCAGGTCCAAGCCGCCCACAAGGGCGTCTTCGGTCGCCTCCGCGACGCCTTCGGCGCCCACTGAAACAGGCTCGGCCGGCTCCGCCGGCCTCGCGGGAAGGTGATGGGCTGGTGGGCGTTGCCGTTTTCTTCGCGCCGGAACTCGTGGGCGACGAACTGACGCTGGACGGCGCAGAGGGCCGGCATGCGGCGGTGGTTCGGCGGATCGGCCCTGGTGAGCGCATTCGGTTGACCGACGGTCGTGGTTCGTGGGCCGAAGGCCCGGTGACGGCTGCGTCCAAGGCCGGGGTGACCGTGGCGGTGCAGCAGCGTGGGCACGAGCCGGCGGCTTTGCCTCGGTTGGTGGTGGTGCAGGCGTTGCCGAAGGGCGAGCGGGCCGAGCTCGCGGTGGAGATGCTGACCGAGGTCGGGGTCGATGTGATCGTCCCGTGGAACGCGGAGCGGAGTCAGTTCCGCAACAACCCCGAGCGGTCCGCGAAGACGTACGCGAAGTGGCGGGCCTGGGCGTTCGAAGCCAGCAAACAGTCCCGCCGCTCCTGGTTCGCCACCGTGGAGCCCATCGCGAGTACGCCGGAGGTCGCGCGACTACTTTCCGCCGCGGCACTCCCCGTCGTACTGCACGAGGAAGCCAAGACGCCGCTCGCCTCGCTCGAACTCCCGACCGAGGGCGACATCGTCATCGTCATAGGCCCGGAAGGCGGCATCGCCCCGGCCGAGCTGGCCACCTTCGCCGCCGAGCCCATCCGCCTCGGCGACACGGTCCTCCGCACCTCAACCGCCGGCGTAGCCGCAGCCGCCGCCCTCCTATCCCACTCCCGCTGGACCTAGCAACCGACCCGGCCGATGGCGGGTTGTTTCATCGCTGGCGTCAAAGAACCGGCTAGCGAGCGAACAACCTGCTAGCGGACCTCGATGGTTTTGGAGTCGACGTCGGTGGTGGAGCCGTCGGCGGGGGAGATGAGGAAGGCCTCGATCTGCCAGGGGCCGGGGGTGAGCTTGAGGTTGAAGGCGAAGGGCGTGAACTTCTGGCCCTCCTTGGTGTTCGTGTAGCCCTTCCGTACCTCGCGGGTCTTCAGGTTCGTGGCCTCGTAGTTCACCGTCGCCTCGTACGCCGCGGCCGTGCCTTCGACGGTGACCATCGAATTGGTCAACTGACCCTGGGCCGGGGAGGTGATCCAGACCAGTGCCTGGACGTTGGCGGCCTGGGCGCGACTGAGCGGCGTACTGGTGTCGACCTGGCCGAACAGCCGGGTGCCGACCTGGCCGTCCTGGGTGATCTGGACCTGCTGGCTGCTGTCGTCGAGGGCGCCTTGCACCGTGTAGATCAGCTGCTGGGCGGCCACGTCCGCGGTCTCGGGGTCGAGCTTCGTCGTCGGGAGTCGCTTGAAGTCGACGGTGACCGTGCCGTCGGACCTGGTGACGGTGTTGATCTCGGCGCCCCGCCACACGGAGTAGTAGTCAGGGTCGCCGGGCTGCTTGGACGTCATGATCCGGACCGCCTCGACGGCGGGCCGGCCACTCACCTTCGCCCAGGTGCGGTAGAGCCGGACCTTCGGCGTGGCCTTGGTCGTTGCTCCCGGAGGGGGACGGACCGCGGTCTTGTCGCCGAGCCAGTAGACCGGGACGAGGGTGCCCTTCACCATCGGCTCCGGCGTACCGCGGCGATCCGTCGGCACCGAGGTCGCCTGCGCCGTCGGCGGCTCTGGCGGCGGCTGGCTCGGCGAGGTGCTGGACTGTGGGGTGGTCGACGACGGCAATGCGGAGGCGCTGGTCGACGTACTGGGACCGGCTGCGATGCCGCTGTCACCTGCGGTGTTCGTGTTGTTGTCGAGGACGGTGAAGGCGCCGATCACCGCCGCCGTGCCGACGATTGCAGCGCCGGCGGTCAGCACCCACGGGCGCCGGGACGTCGTACGGCGCTGGGCCCGGGCGCGGGCCTGGATCTCGGGCAGCGAGTCGGTCGGCTCGACCCGGTCGGCCTCCTCGTGCAGGGACCGCCGCATCAGCTCGTCGAACGAGTCGTTGGGCTGTTCGTTCATACGTTCTGCTCCAGGAGCTGGCGCAGCGACTTCGTCGCCCGCGCGGCGTGGCTCTTCACCGATCCCCGGCTGATGCCCATCGTGTCGGCGATCTCGGCTTCGGAGAGGTCACCGTAGTACCGCAGCACCATCACGGTGCGTTGCTTCTCCGGCAGGGTGCGCATCGCTTCGATTACCCGGTCGGTCTCGGCCGTCCGCAGCGCGGCCTGCTCGGCGCTCGGCGCGTCCGGCAGTGAGCGTGGCGTGTGCTTGTCGACGACCACCAGGTGGCGCTGGCGGGAGCGGCAGCGGTTCACCACCGCGGTGCGCAGGTAGGCGAGAGCCTTGTGGGGGTCGCGCAGCCGGTGCCAGCGGCCGTGCATCGCGACGAACGCGTCCTGCACGATCTCCTCCGCCGTACCGGTGTCGCGCAGCAGCAGGGTGCCGAGCCGGACCAGCGACGTGTAGTGCGCCGTGTAGACAGCCGTCAACGCCTCGTCGGCATCCCACGAGGACTCATGTGTCACGCACTCTTCGTACACCACGGCTGGTTGCGCCACGACACGATGACGCGGAGACCCCCTTGCAGGTTGACAACACACCCCGGTTGACAACAGCCAGGCCTCGTTTCGGGCGGTTCGGGCGTGTTCCGGGGAATTACAAGTGAGGGTGTCAGTGGAGACGGCTAGCATGGGTTAGTCAGTCAGTGATCATCGGCATCAGGAGGAAGAGCCTGTCCAGGCCACGCAGTATCGAACCGGAGGCGCGCGCGAACGGCCGTGGACGCGATGAGCTGTCCCGATCGAGCACCGCCACCAGCGCACAGGCGTCGCACAAGATCGTCGTGCCGAACAGCATCGACATGGTGGCCCTGCTCGGAGCCCGGGACGAGTTCCTCCGCATCGTCGAGAAGGAGTTCGCCGCCGACATCATGGTCCGCGGCAACGAGATCACGCTCAACGGCGAGCCGGCCGAGCTGGCCCTGGCCGAGCGGCTGATCGACGAGCTGATCGCGGTCGTGCGGACCGGGCACGGGCTGACCGCCGACTCGGTGGAGCGCAGCATCGCGATGATCAAGTCCGCCACGGCCGAGAGCCCGGCCGATGTGCTGACCCAGAACATCCTGTCCAGCCGCGGCCGCACCATCCGGCCGAAGACGCTGAACCAGAAGCGGTACGTCGACGCCATCGACAAGAACACCATCGTGTTCGGCATCGGCCCGGCCGGTACCGGCAAGACGTACCTGGCGGTGGCCAAGGCGGTCCAGGCGCTGCAGGCCAAGGAGGTCAACCGGATCATCCTGACCCGGCCGGCCGTCGAGGCCGGTGAGCGGCTCGGCTTCCTGCCCGGAACGCTGTCGGAGAAGATCGACCCGTACCTACGGCCGCTGTACGACGCCCTGCACGACATGCTCGACCCGGAGTCGATCCCGCGGCTGATGACGGCCGGCACGATCGAGATCGCGCCGCTGGCCTACATGCGCGGCCGGACCCTGAACGACGCCTTCATCATCCTGGACGAGGCACAGAACACCTCGCCCGAGCAGATGAAGATGTTCCTCACCCGGCTCGGTTTCGGCTCCAAGATGGTCGTCACCGGCGACGTCACCCAGGTCGACCTGCCGACCGGCACGAGCTCCGGTCTGCGTGTCGTCCAGGAGATCCTCGAAGGCGTCCAGGACCTGACCTTCTGCCGGCTCACCTCCCACGACGTGGTCCGGCACAAGCTGGTCGGCCGGATCGTCTCCGCCTACGAGAACTACGAAGGCAATGGCGAGCCGCGAAGATGAACGTCGAGGTCAACAACGAGTCCGGAGTCGAGATCGACGCGCACGGACTGATGCGGCTCAGCCGGTTCGTGATGTCGTCGCTGCGGCTGCACCCGGAGTGTGAGCTGTCGATCAAGCTGGTCGACGAGGACACGATGGCGCGGTACCACGTCGAGTTCCTGGACCTGCCCGGTCCGACCGACGTGATGTCGTGGCCGATGGACGAACTGCGGCCGGGTTCCGCCGACAACGGCGAGGACTCGGATCTTCCGCTCGGTCATCTCGGTGACATCGCGCTCTGCCCGACCGTGGCGGCCGCCCAGGGCGCCAAGGCCGGGCACGGCACGTGGGCCGAGCTGGAACTGCTGACCGTGCACGGCATCCTGCATCTGCTCGGCTACGACCACGCCGAGCCGGCCGAGAAGGCGGAGATGTGGGAAGTGCAGGGCCGCCTGCTGGAAGCCTGGCGAGCGCCGGCGAACCAGTTGGCCGGACAGGAGTGACGTTCCGGTGAGCTCCCAGGACCTCGTCCTGCTGATCGTGGCCGCGGTGCTCGTGCTGCTCGCCGGATTGTTCGCCGGTGCCGAGGCGGCGCTGTCGTCGTACTCGAAGGTCCGGGCCAACGAGCAGGTCGAGCGGGGGAACCTCCGTGCGGTCCGGCTGCGGGACCTGCTGTCCGACGCCCCGCGGTACCTGAACTCGCTGCTGCTGCTCCGGCTGAGCTGCGAGATCACCGCGATCGTGCTGGTCACCCAGGCGCTGTCGAACGTCTTCGACGTCACCTGGGAGCACGTCCTGATCACCGCCGTGGTGATGGTGCTGGTCTCGTACGTCATCATCGGCGTCGCCCCGCGGACACTGGGCCGGCAGCACTCGGACCGGTTCGCGATCATCTCCGCCGGCCCGGTGATGGCGCTGACCCGGGTGCTCGGCCCGCTGCCGAAGGTGCTGATCCTGCTCGGCAACGCGCTCACCCCGGGCAAGGGTTTCGCCGAAGGCCCGTTCGCTACTGAGGCGGAGCTGCGGGCGCTGGTCGACTACGCCGAGAAGTCCGCGGTGATCGAGTCCGGCGAGCGGCAGATGATCCACTCGGTGTTCGAGCTCGGCGACACCATCGTCCGCGAGGTGATGGTGCCGCGCACCGACATGGTCTACATCGAGCGGCACAAGAAGCTGCGTCAGCTCACCTCGCTGGCGCTGCGCTCCGGCTACTCGCGGATCCCGGTGATCGGTGAGTCGCTGGACGACATCCTCGGTGTCGTCTACCTCAAGGACGTGATGCGCCGCGTCTACGACAACGCGCAGGCCGAGTCGACCGAGCGGGTCGAGTCGGTGATGCGGCCTTGCATGTACGTGCCGGACTCCAAGCCGGTCGACGAGTTGCTGCGCGAGATGCAGGCAGCCCGGATGCACGTCGCGATCGTCGTCGACGAGTACGGCGGAACGGCCGGCCTGGTCACGATCGAGGACATCCTGGAGGAGATCGTCGGCGAGATCACCGACGAGTACGACGAGGACCCGGACTCGGTGCAGGAGCTGTCCGACGGCGCGTACCGGGTGTCCAGCCGGCTCCCGATCGACGAGCTCGGCGAACTGTTCGGCGTACCGCTGGACGACGACGACGTCGACACGGTCGGCGGCCTGATGGCGAAACTGCTCGGCAAGGTGCCGATCCCCGGTGCCGAGGTGGAGATCGAGGGATTGTCGCTGACGGCGGAGCGGCCGTCGGGGCGCCGCAACCAGGTCGGTACTGTGCTGGTGCGACGGGTCGAGACCGCGACCCGGCCGCAGGACCAGAACCACCAGCCCGCCTGACCCCGGATCGCCCTTTCTTTGGAGTACGTGTTGTCAGACCTTTCGGCCGAGGACGCCAAGCTCGTCACGCTCGCCCGCGCTACCCGCGCCCGGACCCGCGCGGCCGAGGGTGCGGCCGTGCGCGACTCCGACGGGCGGACGTACGCCGCCTGCACGGTGGCGCTCGACACGGTCGAGCTGACCGCGCTGCAACTGGCGGTCGCGATGGCCCTGTCATCCGGTGTGAAGGGTCTCGAGGCCGCCGCGGTGGTCACCGACGCGGAGTCCGTCGACGTCAACGTGGTCCGCCACTTCGCCGGCGCCGCCATCCCCGTAGTAGTTGCCCAAGGCACCGGAGAGGTCCGCGATGTCGTCCACACCTGAGCCGTTCAAGTCCGGTTTCGCCTGTTTCGTCGGCCGTCCCAACGCCGGGAAGTCCACGCTCACCAACGCTCTGGTGGGCCAGAAGATCGTGATCACGTCGTCCAAGCCGCAGACGACCCGGCACGCGGTCCGGGGCATCGTGCACCGGCCGGACGCCCAGCTCGTGCTGGTGGACACGCCAGGTCTGCACAAGCCGCGCACACTGCTCGGCGAGCGGCTCAACGACCTGGTGAAGGCCACCTGGGCCGAGGTCGACGTGATCGCCGTCTGCCTGCCGGCCAGTGAGAAGATCGGGCCCGGTGACCGGTTCCTGGTGACCGAGGCGGCCAAGGTCGCGAAGACCCCGAAGGTCGCGCTGGCCACCAAGGCCGACCTGGTCGAGCCGGACCGGATGGTCGAGCACCTGGCCGAGATCGCCGCGCTGGGGGAGTCGGCCGGCATCGAGTGGGCCTCGATCGTCCCGGTGTCGGCGACGTCGGGCTTCCAGGTCGACGTGGTCGCGGACGAACTGGTGAAGCTGCTGCCGGAGGGCTTCGCGCTCTACCCGGATGGCGACATCACCGACGAGCCCGAGGAGACGCTGGTCGCGGAGCTCATCCGGGAGGCCGCGCTGGAGGGCGTCCGGGACGAGTTGCCGCACTCGATCGCGGTCACCATCGACGAGATGGGCCTGCGCGAGGACCGGCCGGAGGACAAGCCGCTGCTCGACATCTACGCGAACATCTACCTCGAGCGGGACAGTCAGAAGGGCATCGTGATCGGCCACAAGGGTGCCCGCCTGCGCGAGGTCGGTGCCGCCGCCCGCCGCCAGATCGAGACGTTGCTCGGTACGCCGGTGTACCTCGACCTGCATGTCAAGATCGCCAAAAACTGGCAGACAGACGCGAAGCACTTGCGCAAACTGGGATTCTGATCAATCTGTCGTGGGGGAAGACCGAGTGCTGACCAATCCTGTGTACGCCGCTCTGACCGGACCGCACGCCGGCTTCGCCGAGGTCCTGGGCAACGCCCGTCGGTATCCGCCCGCGGTCGCGCCGTTCCTCGCTCTGCCGGACGACCCGACACCGCAGGACTGGGCCGACGCGGCGGTCCTGCTCGGCCCGGGAACCACGGCTGCGCTGATGCGCCCGGAGTTCCCCATCCCTGACGGCTTCAAGCTGGACCTGCACATCGACCTGGTGCAGTTCGTCGCGCCGGCAGACCTCCCGGCCGAGGACCCGGAGGCGGTCCTGCTCGGTCCGGACGACGTACCCGAGATGCTCGCGCTCGTAGCTCTCACCGATCCTGGGCCGTTCCGCACCCGCACGATCGAGCTCGGCACCTACCTCGGCATCCGCCGCGGCGGCGAGCTGATCGCAATGGCCGGCACCCGCTTCGCGTTACCGGACCACACCGAGATCAGTGCCGTCTGCACCCATCCGTCGTACCAGGGCCAGGGCCTCGCCACCCGCCTCATCCGCGCCGTTGCAGCCCACATCACCGCGACCGGCCGCACCCCGATGCTCCACACCGGCGGAGGAAACACCAACGCCATCCGCCTCTACAACTCCCTCGGCTTCACCCTCACCAACCGCATGAAGGTCACCCTGGTCCAGGCCCTGTGAACGACCTGTCCCACGTCTTCTGGCTCGGCGGCGGCAGCGGCGGCGGCAAGTCCACCGTCCCGCCACCTGGTCGAACGCTTCGGCGTCCGGCTCTACGACACCGACCGTGCGATGGCGGATCACACTGCCCGCAGTGCGCCGGAGGATACGCCGTACCTGGAGAAGTTCCTCGCGATGGACATGGACGAGCGGTGGGCGGGCCGGTCACCCGAGACGATGCTCGAGACGTTCCACTGGTTCCGGGGCGAGGCGTTCGACCTCATCGTCGACGATCTGCTGCGGTTGCCGCCGGAGACGATCGTGGTGGAAGGATTCCGCCTGCTGCCCGCGCTGGTCGAACCTCTGCTGGCCGATCGGCGGCAGGGTCTCTGGTTGCTGCCGACTCCGGAGTTCCGGCGGAGGGCGGTGGAGCACCGGAGGTCCTTGTGGGCGATCGCCGGGCGGACGAACGCGCCGGAGCGTGCCCTGGGCAACTTGTTGGAGCGGGACCGGAGGTTCACCGATCAGGTCGCGATGGAGACGCGGCGGCTCGGGCTGACCAGCATCGTGGTCGATGGCAGCCGCACCGAGGACGAGCTCACGGTCCGGGTGGCCGGGTTGTTCGGGCTCGGCCACCCGGCGTGAACTACAGCGTCTTCTGGTAGGCGAAGACGCGGGCGATGATGCGGTAGTTCAGCTGTTCGTTGATCGAGATCATGTGGTCGTTGGACTCGGCGTTCCAGGTGTCGACCAGGCTCAGTGCCGGTTCCTCGTCGCGCAGCCACAAGAGCATCGCGGACTTGAGCAGCGCGCCGAGGCGATGGCCCCGGTGGTCGCGCGACACGGCCGTGTCGTTCTGGATGCCGATGTGCGGGCGCTCGCGCTCGACCGTGATGGTCGAGTGGCCGGCCAGCTCACCGGTCGCCTTCTCCCGGGCGATCACCCGGCGGATGGTCCGATCGCTCTTGATCTGCGCCTCTTCGTAGGCCCGCAACCGCTCCGGGCTGTAGACGTCGTCCTCCATGTCGAGGTCGTCCTTCGGCGCGTCGTTGATCGACTCGGTCACCGCGACCATGCCGTCGAGCAACTCGTCCGGCAGCGCCCCGGTGATCTTCACCAACTCGTACGCCGACGAGCGGGCGACGGCGCCGTCGTACAGGCTCTGCACATTCGACCAGTCGAGGCCGTCGAGGTCCTGCCGACGGTTCACCTCGATCGCCTTCTGCTCGTAGCCGTGCCGCCGGGCGAACGCTTCCGCCTTCGGCAGGTCGTACCCGCCGAACCCGACCACGCTCCGGCCCAGCTCGCGGGTCACCTGCTCGGCGTACTCGACCAGGGCGGACCCGACCCCGCGACCGCGGTGGTCCGGATGGACGTTGACGTCGATCCAGACCTGGTTCAGGTTGTCGTACGACGGAGCCGACACGAGCAGCAGTCCGATCGCGGTGCCGTCGGTCTCCCGGGCCAGAAACGCCTGCTCGGGGTTCATGTCCCAGCCGTACCGCAGCATGTTGGCGAACCCTCGTGGGGTCAGGTCCAGCATCTCCGGACAGTCCAGCTTCGTGCCGGCGTTCTGCACGGCGACGGCATCGATGCACCCGGCCTCGTCGTCGGGTGACAGTCTCGTGATCTCCACGCCCACAGAGTCCACCACGCCGTCGGTTACCGCGAGTGGTTTATCCGCCGTGGAGAAGTTCCCCGCTCAGGGCTGCGGCATGCCGTAGGCGTGGTCGACGACCATCGAGAACATCAAGCGCTTCTCACCGATCATCGCGCGGCGGTAGTCGTCCCAATCCGGGTGCTCACCGGACGCGGTGCGGTAGTAGTCGACCAGATCCTCGACGACCGCGTCGTGTGGGTCTGCCGCCACCGCACTGAGCTCGGCCTTGCCCTCGAGTACGACGTACGAGCGGCCACCGGGTCCGTCGACGTACAGGCTGGCGCGCGGATCGCGGCGCAGGTTCTTCGTCTTGGCCCGGCCGTCGGTCAGCGAGACCCGGATCCGTTCGCCGTCGAACACATAGGTGACGTTCGACAACTGTGGCCGCCCGTCGCGTTTGAGCGTGACCAGGACGCCCAGCCCGTGAGTGCCGATCCGGTCCGCGAGAGTTCGTGTCATACCGAGGAGCTTAAGATTTCAAGCACACTTGAAGGCAACTCGGGCTGATCCGTCTCAGGTGGTGACGATCAGGACGCCGGCGACGACGGTGGTCAGACCAGCGATGCGGGTGAGGCTGAGTCGCTCGCGGAGTACGACGAGACCGGCCACCGCGCCGACTACGACGTTGAGGGTGCGGCCGATCGCGACGGTGCCGACGGACGCGAAGGACAGGGCGAGCAGCACCAGCCCATAACTCGCCGGCGTCAGGATCGCGATCGGTATCGCCTGCCGCCAGTGGCCGAGCACCGCACGCAGTTCGCCGCGACGCGGCGCGAGGATTGTCGACAACACGACGATCTGGGCCACGTTGGCTATCGCGAGGTACGGCACGAGGTTCGCGCCGAGCGAGGTCATCGCGAAGCCGTCCCACAGCGTGTAGGCGGCAGTGCAGGTCGCGACCGCGAGACCCAGCCCGAGACCGAGCGCCATCCTTCGGTAGCGGCGTAGCCCGTCCATCACGAGCACGCCGCACACCACCAATACGACGCCACCCCACGCCTTCGCTGCCGGCCATCCCTGCCATGGGATTGCTGCCACCGTCACGAGGACAGGAGCCACGCCCCGGCTGACCGGGTAGACCGTCGAGAATTCGCCCGCGCCGTACGCCTTCTGCAAGGTGACGGCGTACGTCGTGTGCAAAAGCATGCTCACCAGACCGGACCACCAGGCCGACCCCAGGCTGCCGCGCAGGCCTGACCAGATGAGGAGTGCGACCGAGAGCGGGAGGGTGACGAGACCGCACAGCCAGACGAACGCCGGACCCGTCTGGGAGGTCTTCTTCACCAGGAGGTTCCACGCCGCGTGGCAGCAGGCGGATGCGGTCAGGAGGCCGAGAGCGATCACGTAGACAGTGTCTACACGCTAGCAATAGACACTGTCTACCCGCACCTGTGGGTTGGCTGAAGAAAGCCGCCGGAGACTGGTCCGGGCGGACCCGGCTGGAAACGATCGGGGGTATGACCGAGATCAGCGAGCGGGCCGCGGTACGGCGGCTGAACGACCGGCTCGGATTCGGGCCGGCGGCCGGGGACCTGACGGCCGGGTTCGACGCGACGCTGCGGCGACTGCTGGGTCCGGCGCCGGACGCGGCGGCCGCCGCCCTGCCGCCGCCGACGGGGCTCGCGCCGCCGCCGATGGGCAAGAAGGATCCGGACGCCAAGAAGGACAAGGACGCGAGGAAGGCGGCCGTGAAAGCGCGGGCGGCGCAGGAGCGGAAGCTGACCGTGTGGTGGCTGGACCGGATGGTCGCGAGCCGGACGGCCAGTGAGCGGCTGACCTGGTTCTGGCACGGGCACTTCGCGACCAGCAACCAGAATGTCCGGAACGCCGCGTGGATGCTGGGACAGAACCAGACGCAGCGCACGCATGCGCTCGGCCGGTTCGGCGACCTGGCCCAGGCGATGGTCGTCGACACGGCGATGATCCGCTGGCTCGACGGCCAGAAGAACCGCAAAGGTACGCCGAACGAGAACCTGGCCCGCGAGTACCTGGAACTCTTCACGCTCGGCATCGGCCACTATCAAGAGACCGACGTCGCCCAGGGCGCGCGCTGCCTCACCGGGTGGGTGCTCGGCCGCGACGGGAAGGGCGCGACGTTCCAGCGGAGGCGGTTTGACTCGGGCTCGAAGACGCTGCTCGGCAAGACGGGGAACTTCGACGCCAAAGGATTTGCCGGGCTGGCGCTGGCGCAACCCGCCTCGACCGGCTTCGTGATCGCGCGGCTGTGGTTCCGGCTGGTGTCGGCGACGCCACCGGATGCGGCGACCATCGCTCGGCTGACCACGGCGTACGGCGCCGAGCGCAACGTACGGTCGTTGCTGACGGCAATGGTTGCCGAGGCGGCGTTCCGGGATCCGGAGTCCGCGCTGGTGAAGCAGCCGGTGGAGTGGGCGGCCGGCTTGCTGCGGGCCGTGCGGATCCAGCCGGGGAAGCTCGCCGAGAAGGAGCAGACCAAGCTGCTCGCCGGACTCCGCGGCATGGGGCAGCTGCCGTTCCGTCCGCCGAGCGTCGGCGGCTGGCCGGCTGGTGCGAGTTGGCTGACGACGTCGGCCGGGGTGACCCGGCTGCAGCTGGCCCAGCACCTGGTGAAGCAGGCCGAGATCCCCACAGTGGAAGGCGCCAAGGACAAAGTGGCCGCGGTCGCGACCCTGCTCGGTGTCGATGCCTGGACCGAGCGGACCAAGACGGCACTGGCCGGCGTGAAGGACCCCAAGCAGCTGACGGCACTCGCCGCCTGCGCACCCGAATACGTGGTCAGCGGATGAGCGGCCGAGGAGGACCGATGGACAACTTGACGAGAAGGCGGTTCCTGGCGCTCAGCGGCGTGACGGCAGCCGGAGCGCTGGCTGTCGGGGCGACGCAGGTGAACTGGTCCGACCTGATGGCCGCGGCGGTCGACAATCCGTTGCCGAGCGACCAGTCCGTGCTGGTGGTCATCACCTTGTACGGCGGCAACGACGGACTCAACACGGTCGTGCCTGCAAGCGATCCGGCGTACCAGAAGGCGCGCCCGGATCTGGCATACGAGCAGAATGAGGTGCTTGATCTGGGCGACGGGCTCGGGCTGAACCCGGGCCTGAAGGGCCTGAAGGGTCTGTGGGACGAGAAGCGGCTGGCGATCGTCCGTGGCGTCGGGTACCCCGAGCCGGATCGCAGCCACTTCCGTTCGATGGCGATCTGGCAGACGGCGTCACCGAAGTCGCCGGTCCCGACCGGATGGCTCGGCCGCTGGCTTGATGCGACCGGTGCTGATCCGCTCCGGGCCGTGTCGGTCGAACCCACCCTTCCGCCGCTGCTGGCCGGCGAGACCACTGCGGCTGCGTCGCTGCCGTTGCGTGGGCTGGCACTCCCCAAGGGTGCACTCGGTACGGCGTACGCGGCGCTGGGCAAGCCGAGTCCGGGGGAGGGGCACTGGCAGGCGCGCGCGGCCAAGGCAGTGCAGGACTTGCAGGACGCGACGAAGGTGCTCGGCAAGGCGGTGCGCACCGGTCACGAGAAGGACGAAGACGAGGACGAGCAGCGCACGCAGGGAGCATCGGCGGGCGGTACGTCGCAGCTCGGGGCGCAGCTCGAACTGATCGCGGGATTGATCGAGGCGGGTGTGCCGACGCGGGCCTACTCGGCTTCCCTCGGGGGCTTTGACACGCATGCGGATGAGCGTGGGACGCAGCAGCGGTTGCTGACCGAGCTGGACGCTGCGGTGACGCCGTTCGTGCAACGGCTGCGGAAGACGGACCGGGGGAAGAACGCGGTGGTGCTCGTGTACTCCGAGTTCGGCCGGCGCGTCCAGGCGAACGGGAGCGACGGGACGGATCACGGTACGGCGGGTCCGGTGTTCGTGGTCGGTGACAAGGTGTCGGGTGGTTTCTTCGGCGAGCAGCCGAGTCTCACCGACCTCTCCAACGGCGACCTGAAGGCGACCACCGACTTCCGCGACGTCTACGCCACCGTCCTCCGCGACGTCCTCGGCACAGAACCCGCCAAGATCCTCGCCGACCACAAAACCACCATCGACGGCCTACTGAGGGTGTGAGAGCAAGAGCTTGAAGCAAGCACCGCGCCGACCGTCGGCGCGGTCGCCAACCGTCAGATCACCACCATGGGCTCGGGCGACTCCTCGGGCGATTGCGAGGCCCAGGCCGGCGCCCTTGCTCTGGGGGCCGTGGACAAGGCGTTGGAAGATGCGTTCGCGGACTTCGGGCGGGACTCCCGGGCCGTCGTCCTCCACCAGGAAGCCGGTCGGGGCGACCGCGATGTGCAGGGAGTGCGCACCTGCCTGGCGCGCGTTGTCGAGGAGGTTGGCGAGGATCTGGGCCAGGCGTTCCGGATCGCCGCTGACCGTCGCGGACCCGGTCACCTGGACGGTGACATCCGGCGCGACCAGCCGGATGCGGGCGGCCTGGGCCTCGGCGAGGTGGCGGAGGTCGACCTGGGCGAGGTTGAGTTGGAGGCCGGCGTCGATGCGGCTGAGTTCCAGGAGGTCGGCGACGAGAGTGCCTGCGCGCCGGGACTCGCGGACCAGCAGGAGCTCGAGTTCTTCGCGGCGTTCGGCCGGGGCCTCAGGGCCGAGCTGGATCAACGTCTCCGCAGCGGTCTGCAACCCGGCGACCGGCGTACGCAACTCATGCGCGGCATCGGCGACGAACTCGCGCATCCGGTCCTCCGACCGGCGCGCCGAGCCCTCGGCACCTTCGAGCGCGTCCAGCATCTCGTCGAAGGCGGCCGCCGTACGCCCCAGCTCGGTGTCGGCCCGCTCCGGCTGCAGCCGCTCACCTCGCCGGCCCGCCACGATCGACCGCGCCAGTCCCGTCATCGCATCCAGCGGCGCCAGCGCGAACCTCATCCCGATGATCAACGCGAGCGCCGTGATCAGGATCGCCGCCGCACCCGACACCAGCAGCACCGTCCGGAGTCGCGCGCTCGCGTCCGACAGCAACGCCGTGTCCGCCGACAACAGCAACGTCGCGCCGCGCGTCCGCTGTCCCGTCTGCAACGTTGCACGCACCTGCCGGACCGTCCCACCCGGGTCGACCGGTGGCGCACCGAGTTGCTGACCCGACCGGAGGATCAGCGTGACCCGGACCCCGTCCGCGTCGATCCGCCGTATGAGGTTGCTCGGGGCAACGTTCTGCCGGGCGAGCTGCTGAGCCAGCTGCGCCCGCCCGGACAGCAGCGAATCGAGACTGCGCTCAGCCTGGGCGTCGAAGACCGCCTTCACCACCAGCCCTGTCACCGGCAGCACGACGAGCAGTACGGCGATCGCCGTCAGCGTCACGCGAACCCGCAAGGACGCCGTACGCAGCGGCCTCATGACGGCGGCCGCAGGACGTAGCCCGAACCGCGGACGGTGTGCAGCAACCGTGGCCCGTGTGCCTCCAGCTTCCGGCGGAGCGCGCTCACATGCACCTCGACCAGGTTGGCCGCGTAATCGTCGTACCCCCAGACCGCGGTCAGCAGCTGGGTCTTGCCGACCACCTTGCCGCTGCGCCCCGCGAGGAACGCGAGCAGCTTGTACTCCGTCGCCGTCAGCTCGATCTCCTGCCCGGCCCGCCGTACCAACCCGGCCTCGACGTCGACCGCCAGATCGCCGATCTCCAGGACAGTCCGGAGCCGGCCCATCCGCCGCAGCAGCGCCTCGACCCGCGCGATCAGCTCGGCAAGAACGAACGGCTTCACCACGTAGTCGTCAGCCCCGGTCCGCAGCCCATGCAGCCGGTCCTCGACCCCGTCACGCGCGGTCAGCAGGATCACACCCGCGTTCGACGTCTCCCGAGCGACCGTCAGCAGCTCGAACCCGTCCCGGCCGGGCAGCATCACATCGAGTAGCACCAGGTCCGGCTGCCACTCCGCCAGCTCCCGTTCGAAGCCGTCGCCGTCCGCGTGCGTCCGCACCGTGTGGCCCGCCTCGGTCAGCGCGATACCGACGCCGGTGCGGATCGGTTCCGCGTCCTCGACCACCAGCACCCGCGCCGCCATCCGGCCATCCTTGCATCGCCACGGCTCCCGCCAAGGACCGCAGGACGCACATCTTCAGCACTTCTTCAGCACTCTGTCCGGCACAACGCGGTCACGCTCCGTGTCTCGCCGATCGAGACCCCCGGTTCGACGGCCGAGCGTGGTTGTGCATAGACTCACTGGCATCATGCGGCACCAGCTTCTCCTCCTTCGCTGCCGCGGCGAGGCCTGACAAGGCCGGTTCCCTCGCCGCGGAGTTCGGTCGTACGCCGGTCGTCCCTCACGACCCCGCAGTACACCTTCCCGAGGAGAACCCCCGTGGCACCGCAGAATCAGCCCAAGCCCGTCCAGCAAACCTCCGGTATGCCGATCCGGCGCTACCGGGCGTTCCCGCCGATCGACCTGCCGGACCGCACCTGGCCGACCAGGTCGGTCGACCGCACTCCGCGCTGGCTGTCCACCGACCTCCGTGACGGCAACCAGGCCCTGGTCGAGCCGATGTCGCCGGCCCGCAAGCGGCGGATGTTCGACCTGCTGGTGAAGATGGGCTACAAGGAGATCGAGGTCGGTTTCCCGAGCGCCAGCCAGTACGACTTCGACTTCGTCCGCAGCCTGATCGAGGACGACGTCATCCCCGACGACGTCACGATCTCGGTGCTGACCCAGGCCCGGGACGAGCTGATCGAGCGGACCGTCCAGTCGCTGCAGGGCTCGCCGAAGGCGACCATCCACCTCTACAACGCGACCGCGCCGCTGTTCCGCCGGGTCGTCTTCAACGTGGACAAGGCCGAGTGCCTCAACATCGCCGTACGCGGCACCGAGACGGTGATGAAGTACGCCGACGACATGCTGGGCGACTGCCAGTTCGGGTACCAGTACAGCCCGGAGATCTTCACCGGCACCGAGCTGGAGTTCGCGCTCGAGGTGTGCGAGGCGGTCAGCGACCAGTGGCAGCCGGCGGAGGGGCGGGAGATCATCCTGAACCTGCCGGCCACCGTCGAGATGTCGACCCCGAACGTGTACGCCGACCAGATCGAGTGGTTCAGCCGGGGCCTGACCCGGCGCGAGCACAGCACGATCAGCCTGCATCCGCACAACGACCGCGGTACGGCGGTGGCGGCGACGGAGCTGGCCCTGATGGCCGGCGCGGACCGGGTCGAGGGCTGCCTGTTCGGCCATGGCGAGCGGACCGGCAACGTCGACCTGGTGACGCTGGGCATGAACCTGTTCAGCCAGGGCATCGACCCGCAGATCGAGTTCTCCGACATCGACGAGATCCGCCGCACGGTCGAGTACTGCACCCAGATGCGCGTGCCCGAGCGGCAGCCGTACGCCGGTGACCTGGTCTACACCGCTTTCTCCGGCTCGCACCAGGACGCGATCAAGAAGGGCCTGGAGGCGCTGGACAAGCAGGCCGCGGCCGAGGGCCGGCCGGTGTCCGAGATCACCTGGGAGGCGCCGTACCTGCCGATCGACCCGAAGGACGTCGGCCGGTCGTACGAGGCCGTGATCCGGGTGAACTCGCAGTCCGGCAAGGGCGGCGTCGCGTACATCATGAAGTCGGAGCACCGGCTCGACCTGCCGCGCCGGCTGCAGATCGAGTTCAGCCGGGTGATCCAGCAGCACACCGACTCCGAGGGCGGCGAGGTCGGTCCGCAGCAGATGTGGGACATCTTCGCGGCCGAGTACCTCTCGCCCGGCAAGCTGTCGCTGCTGAGCGTCAACTCGTCGTCCGGTGAGGGGCAGGGCGACCAGCTCCGCGTTCAGGTCTATTCCAATGGTGTTCCGCACGAGCTGTCCGGTGAGGGCAACGGCCCGGTGTCGGCGTTCGTCGACGCGATCCAGCCGCTGAAGTACGACGTACGGGTGCTGGACTACCACGAGCACGCGCTCTCCGCGGGCGGCGACGCGCTCGCCGCGGCGTACGTCGAGTGCGAGGTCGGTGACGAGGTCTACTGGGGTGTCGGCCGCGACGCCAACATTCTCACCGCCTCGCTGAAGGCCGTCGTCTCCGCGATCAACCGCGCAACTCGCTGACTTATCAAACGTTCGCCCGCCACCGCTAGGGGTGGCGGGCGACGTTTGCGTTGCGGCGTACCGAATTTCGGCACTGAGGGTGTCAGAATCGGTGCGCAGAGCAACCGAATACTCACGATTCGGTGACCGTGGCCTCGGGTACGAAGAAACCGTTGACTCGGTGTATGTGGTTGCGCAAACTAGCGACACTGCGCGCAGATGAATGCAAGACAGCATGCGTTAGTACGGCTGCATTCGGCTTCTGCGTTGACACGCCGTCGGTACCCCGCGTGGAGGTGAGCTGTGAGTGGTGCGGTCGAGACTCCGGCCTCGAAGCTGATAGAGAGGCCGGTGGATGAACCGAAACCCACGGCCCCCAAGAGATTCTTCAACTCCTGGCTGGTGCGAAGACTAGCCAAGGCCGTGCTGACTGTCTTCATCGTGACGACGGGAACGTTCTTCCTGGTCAGGCTGCTGCCCGGTAACCCGGTCGACACCTACATCCAGACCCAGATCGCGCAGACAGGTATCTCGTACGAGGCTGCTGCCGCACAGGCCAAGAACCTGTTCTCGCTGGATCCGGACCAACCGCTGATCCAGCAGTACGTCACCTACATGCTCAACCTGCTGCACGGCGACTTCGGCAACTCGTTGCTCTCGCCGGGGACCACCGTGGCGCAGGTGATCAAGACCTACCTGCCCTGGACGCTGTTCTCCGTCGGCGTCGCCACCATCCTCAGCTTCATGATCGGCATCGTGGCCGGCATGATCATGGCCTACCGCCGGGAGAGCTGGATCGACCACACGCTGAGCTCGATCGGATCCTTCCTGCACGCGATCCCGAACTACATCCTCGCGATCCTGATCGTGGTCTTCCTCGGGGTGAAGCTGCAGGTCTTCAACCTGACCGAGGCCCGTGGCTCGTACACACCGGGGGTGGAACCGTCGTTCAGCCTGGCTTTCCTGAACGACATCTTCTACCACGCGATGCTGCCGATCCTGGCGTACCTGCTGACCACGGTCGGGTCCTGGGCGCTGGTGATGAAATCCTCCACGGTGGAGACCCTCGGCGAGGACTACGTCACGGTCGCCCGCGCGCGCGGCCTGACCGACTCGCGGATCCGGTCCGGGTACGTCGGGCGCAACGCCGTACTGCCCCTGTTCAGCGTGCTGGCCATCTCGCTCGGGTTCGTCGTCGGAGGATCGATCTTCGTCGAGCGGATCTTCGGCTACCAGGGCATCGGGTTCAGCCTCTACAACGCGATCTCGGGCCGCGACTACCCGGTGCTGCAGGGGATCTTCCTGGTCATCACGATCTCCGTGGTGGTGGCCAACCTGCTCGCCGACATTCTCTACAGCCGGCTGGATCCGCGGGTCCGGGTCCCCGGCAAGGGTCAGGGGTGACGAGATGACCGAGGCTGCAGCCACCGGCGGCGCCGTCGCCGCCATCGGGACGACGGGTGTCTCCCGCTTCGCCGGCATCATGCATGGGTTGCGGCGCAGCCCGGCCGGCTTCATCGGGTTCGTGATCGTGGCGCTGCTGGTGCTGATCACCGCGATCGGGCCGTTCTTCACCCCCGAGGTGGAGCCCAACGTCAAGGAGATCCTGCTGCCGTTCGCGTCGCCCGGGCACTTTCTCGGGACCGACAACGAGGGCAAGGACGTGCTGATCCAGATGATCGACGGCGGCCGGTCCGTCATCTTCATCGGGTTCTTCGCCGCCGCGATCTCGACCTTCATCGCGATCGTCCTCGGTTCCCTGGCCGCCTACTTGGGCGCCAGCACCGACTCCGTGGTCACGACGGCGGCCGACGTCGTACTCACGGTCCCGACGATCATCCTGCTCGCGGTGCTCGGTGCGATGTTCAAGCTGGACTCGCCGATCCTGCTCGCCATCCTCGTCGGTGTCCTGAGCTGGCCGGTGCTGACCCGGGCGGTGCGGTCCCAGGTGCTCTCGCTGAAGGAACGCGAGTTCGTCGAGGCGGCCAAGTTGCTCGACCTCGGCACGATCCGGATCGTCTTCGTCGAGATCCTGCCGAACATGGCCAGCTTCATCCTGATGAACTTCATCATCGGCGTGACGAACGCGATCTACGCGCTGGTCGGCCTCTACCTGCTCGGGCTGGCGCCGCTGACCGGCTCCAACTGGGGCATCATGCTCAACCGCGCCTGGATCGCGGGCGCCATCTTCAACGACGACAGCCTGCCGTTCATCCTGAGCCCGATCGTCGCGATCATTCTGCTGCTGCTCGGATTGGTGATGATGACGAGATCACTCGAAGAGATCCTCAACCCGCGTCTCCGGGACCGGTGAGCATGGTGACTTCGATGCCCCAGGACACAACCAGCGCCCGCGCGGCGCGCGGCGGCCAGGGCAAGCCACTGCTGTCGGTCCGCGACTTCAACGTCGAGTACCGGACCGGTTCCGGCGCCACCGTGCGCGCCGTCCGCGGCATCGACCTCGACCTGTACCCCGGCGAAAGCCTTGCGCTGGTAGGCGAGAGCGGCTGCGGGAAGACCACCTTCGGGCTCGGCCTGCTGCGGCTGCTGCCACGGCTGGGACATGCTTCCGGCAAGGTCACCTTCAACCGCGGTGACGGAGCCGAGATCGACATCCTCGGTCTGGACGGGCGCGATCTGCGGCAGTTCCGCTGGCGGGACGCGGCGATGGTCTTCCAGGGCGCGATGAACGCGTTCAACCCGGTGATGAAGATCCGCGGCCACATGTACGACACGATGCGGGCGCACACCAAGGCCAGCAAACGGGAGATCGAAGAGCGGGCCGCCGAACTGCTGCAGCTGGTGCGGCTGGAGCCGGAGCGGGTGATGGACTGCTACCCGCACGAATTGTCCGGCGGAATGCGGCAGCGGGTGCTGATCGCGATGAGCCTGTTGCTCGAGCCGGAGGTCCTGATCCTGGACGAGCCGACCACGGCACTCGACATCCTCACCCAGCGTTCGATCGTCGACGTACTGCACGAGGTCCGCGAACGGCTCGGCTTCTCGATGATCTTCATCTCCCACGACCTGTCGCTGGCCGCCGAGCTCGCCGACCGGGTCGCCACCATGTACGCCGGTCGCATCGTCGAGACCGGCGGCGTCCGGGACATGTTCTACCGGCCGCGGCATCCGTACACGCTCGGCCTGATCAAGGCGGTGCCGCCGATCGTCGGCGACCTGCCGGATCTCGAGTCGATCCCGGGCGGGCCGCCGAGCCTGGCCGCGCTGCCGCCGGGCTGCAAGTTCAACCCGCGGTGCGGGTACGCCACCGCGGAGTGCAAGGAGACCGACCCGCCACTGATCCCGGTGACCGATCAACCGGGCTCCGGGCACGAGGTCGCCTGCATCCATTCCAAAGACGTGCATCTCGAACGCAGAGTGCAGGACGACAGAGTGCAGGACAACAGAGTGCAGGACGACTTGGGGACCGCCTCATGACCGCGACGGAGACAAGCCGGCCGGCGACGGCCGAGGGGCGTACGCCGTTGATGACGCTGGACGGGGTCAGCCAGGTGTTCAACACCAAGGCCGGGCCGATCCGCGCGGTCGACCAGGTCGACCTGTCGATCAACCCCGGCGAGGTGCTCTGCCTGGTCGGCGAGAGCGGCTCCGGCAAGACCACCGCGGCGCGGATGGCGGCCGGCCTGGCCAGACCGACCGACGGCCGGGTGGTCTTCGACGGCACCGACATCTGGTCGATGAACCGGAACGGCTTCCGCGACTTCCGGCGCAGCGTGCAGTACGTCCACCAGGATCCGTACGCCTCGCTGAACCCGACCCGGACCGTTCAGCAGACGATGACGGCGCCGCTGCTCAAGCACGGCGTGGTCAAGGGAGCGAAGGCCGCCGCCGAGCGAGCCGCCGAGCTGCTGGCCAAGGTCGACATGACCCCGCCGGAGAGCTTCCTGTCGAAGTACCCGCACCAGTTGTCCGGTGGCCAGCGGCAGCGGATCTCGGTGGCCCGGGCGCTGACCCTGGACCCGAAGATCATCATCGCGGACGAGTCCACGTCGATGCTGGACGTGTCGATCCGGATCAGCGTGCTGGCGATGCTCGGCCGGCTGCGCGACGACCTCGGGGTCGGGTTCCTGTTCATCACCCACGACCTGGCGATCGCGAAGTACTTCGGCTGGCACGGCAAGACCGCGGTGATGTACCTGGGCCGGATCGTCGAGTTCGGGCCGACACCGCAGCTCATCAACTCGCCGACGCATCCCTACACCCGCGCGCTGATCGACGCGATCCCCGAGCCCGATCCGGACCTGACCAAGACCAAGGGCACGGGATCGCTGCGCAGCCTGGAGATCCCGAATCTCGCCCACCTGCCGGCCGGCTGTTCGTTCCATCCGCGCTGCCCGCAGTTCGAGAGCGGCCTGTGCGACGGTGCGGTGCCCGAGCTGGTCGCCGTACGTCCCGGTCAGTCGACCGCGTGCCACGTGGTGGCGCGCGACGGAGCCGGAGATGCCGAGGTCCGCGATGAGCCGGTGGCCTGATGGCACCGCAGATCGGCCGGCTGGCACTCGGCTGGGCGGCGTTCCTGGTACTGGCCAGCGGGGTTCTGTTACTCACGCTGACGCCCGGTACACCGGAGTTCGTCGTCACCCTGTTCACCTTGTGTTTGGGCCTGCTACTGGGCCTCATCGTCGTCGCCGCGGTCCTTGTGCTGCGGCGGCGGGAGAAACGCGAGGGCGGTTAGCAGTACCCCAAACCAGTAGTGCCTGACCCACATGGGCGTGCGGTCAGATCAGAAAGGACGAAGGATGAGTCCCACCGGCACCAACGATCCCGGCACCAACGAGTCCGGCGCGCGCGCCGTGACCAACGCAGTCTCCCGCCGGCATGTGCTCCAGCTGTTCGGCATCGCCGGGGTCGGCATCGCCGGCATCGGGTCGCTGGAGGCGTGTTCGCCGAGCAGTCCGGACGACGCTGGAAACGACGCCAAGAAGTCCGGGGAGTTCCACGGCGCGTACCCCTACCAGTTGCCGCCGAAGGGCCACTTCAACCTCGGCGCCGGCGTCCTCGACGGCATCCAGCAGCAGAGCCCGTACCTCGACCTGATCTACCCGAGTGCCGGCATGTACTACTGGGCCGACAAGAAGTGGGAGTACCTGCTGGCCGAGTCCAACACGCTGGACGAAACGGCCAAGACCTACACGATGAAGCTCCGGTCCGGCCTGACCTGGAGCGACGGCTCGCCGCTCACCGCCAAGGACGTCGTCTCGACGTTCAACCTGCGCTGGCTGATGCGTCAGCAGGACTGGACGTTCCTGTCCGACGTGAAGGCGCAGGACGACACCACCGTCGTGTTCACCATCGGCACGCCGTCCACGGTCCTCGAGCGCTTCATCCTCCGCGCGCCGATCCTGCCGGACTCGGTCTACAAGGACTGGGCGAGCAAGGCCGAGACGCTCCGCAAGGCCAACGGCAGCCTGGACAGCGGCGAGGGCAAGCAGGTCAACGCCGACTTCCAGAAGTTCCGGCCGGAGAACCCGGTCGTGTCGGGACCGTTCAACTACGACCCAAAGACCATGACCAACGCCCAGATGACGTTGGTGAAGAACGACAAGGGCCTGTTCGCCGACAAGATCGGGTTCAGCAAGGTCGTCCTGTACAACGGTGAGACCTCCGACATCACTCCGGTCGTGATGAACAAGGACGTCGACTACGCCACCCACGGTTTCGCCGTGGCCAGCGAGAAGACGTTCCAGCAGAACGGCTTCCGGATCCTCCGCCCGCCGGTGTACTCCGGTCCCTCGCTGGTGTTCAACTACACCACTCGCCCGGAGTTCTCCGACGCCCGGGTCCGGCAGGCGATCGCCTACGTCCTCGACCGCAACGAGAACGGCACCGTCGCGCTCGGCGACTCGGGCAAGCCCTGCAAGTTCATGGCCGGCTTCTCCGACATCCTCGTCCCCGACTGGATCACCGACGCCGACCAGCAGAAGCTCCAGGCCTACGAGAAGGACCTCGACAAGGCCACCCAGCTGCTCCAGCAGGCCGGCTGGAAGAAGTCCGGTGACAAGTGGCAGACGCCGGCGGGCAAGCCGGCCGCGTACGACATCAAGTTCCCGACCGAGTTCGCCGACTGGAACCCGGCCGCCACCAACGCGGCCGACCAGCTGAACAAGTTCGGGTTCAACATCACCAAGCGGGGCATCACCTTCACCCAGCTGAACCCCGACGTCCTGGCCGGCAAGTTCGACATCGCCATCCAGGGCTGGGGCGCCTCGAACCACCCGCACCCGTACTTCGCGTTCGTCCAGGACCTGTACACGTTCAACTACGTGATCGCGGCGAACCAGGGCGGCAAGGGAATGAACTTCCCGCTCAAGCAGACCACGTCGGCGGGTCCGATCGACCTGCAGGCCGTGGTGGACAAGTCGGCCCAGGGCCTGAACGTCGACGAGCAGAAGAAGAACATCACCGCCGCGGCGATGGCGTTCAACGAACTGCTCCCGATCATCCCGCTGTGGGAGCGCTACGGTAACAACCCGGCGCTGGAGGGAACCCGGGTCGCCAAGTTCCCGGCGGACGACGACCCGATCCTGAAGAACGCGCCGTACGCCGACAACTTCGTGATCATGTACATGTACCAAGGCAAGGTCGCCCCGGTCTGAGTTGGTTAATCACTAGCGCCTGACCCGTTCGTTTGGTTGGGTCGGCCGGGTGATCATCGTTCGCGAGATCGACCCGGCCGACCTGGCACTGTTCGACGAGTGGTACGACGCCCTGCGGGCCGGTGTGGTCGCGGGACGCGAGGCCGCGCTCGTGGTCGGGCAGGAGGCGCTCGGCTTCTCGCTGCGCACTCCGGGCCCGCTGAAGCGCCGGATCGCGGTCGGCGCCTTCGAGGACGACCGGGTGCTCGGCGCGATGCTGTTCGAGTATCGGTTGACCGACAACCTCGACATCGTCGAGGTCGAGATCGACGTACCGCCGCAGCATCGGCGGCGGGGGATCGGGACGGCCCTGTGGCAGTGGGCCGTGACCCGCGCGGCGCAGCTCGGGCGGACCATCTTCCAGTCCGAGATCGGGGTGCCGGGCGAGTCGTCGCCGGGCAGTGCGTTCGCTGAGCGACTCGGGTTCACCGTCGAGCATGTCGAGGACCATCTCGTTGTACCCCTGCCGTACGACGAGGCCCGCCTGGACGAGCTGCGGTGGTCCGCCGGGACGCTGGACGGCTATCGGCTCACCTCGTGGGCGGGAGTGTGCCCGCCGGAACATCAGCAGGCGTACGCCGATCTGCACACCGCAATGGACGAGGACGTGCCGACCGGCGGGATGACGCGCGAGGTCGTGCCGTGGACGGTCGAGAAGCTGCAGGCAAGCGAGCAGCGGGTCGATCGGAACTACCTGGCGCTGGTGACGATGGCGCACACGCTGTCCGGTGCGCCGGCCGGCTACACGCTCATGTACCTGCCGCGGGCTGATGCCGAGCATGCCCAGCAGGACGACACCCTGGTACTGCGGGACCACCGCGGGCACAACCTGGGCACGCACCTGAAGCTGGCGAACCTCGACCAGTTGGCGAAACATCGCACCACCCAGCGCTTCCTGCACACCTGGACGGCACTGTCGAACGCCCCGATGCAGAAGGTCAACGCGCGCTTCGGTTTCCGGTCGGTCGAGCAGAACCGCGAGCTCGAGCTCACCTGTCCGCGGCTGCGTCCGGCCGCCCGCGCTCTCGTCGTCGACCCGGACGACCGCATCCTCCTGGTCCGCTTCGAGTTCGACGACGGGCCGTTGTGGGCGACCCCCGGCGGTGGCCTGGAGGCGGACGAGACGCTCATCGAAGGGCTGCGCCGCGAGCTGCGGGAGGAGATCGGTCTCGAGACTCCGGACGACCCGCCGCACCTCTGGCACCAGGAGGTAGTTGCCGAGGGCCACGCTACTGGGTACGACGGTGTCCTCAACGAGGTCTTCCTGATCCGCACCGGCCCGTTCACCGTCGGCGGGACCCTCACCGAAGCCGAACTCCAGGCCGAGAACCTCCACGGCCACCGCTGGTGGACCCTCTCCGAACTCCAGGCCGCCGAGGACCGCTTCGCCCCCCGATCCCTGCCCAGCCTGGTGGAGTCGGTGTTGCGCAACGGCCCGCCCACCATCCCGCTGGCGCTCGGCGTGTGAGAGCGACGTTCGGAAGTTGTGGGAAGCGTGTGAGGACACGGGATTCGGGGGTTGTGGTCGGCCTAGTTTCTAGGTGTGAAGTCTCGACATAGTGATGACTGGTTTGTTCCTGTTCGGTCGGTGGGCGCGGCGGCGACGCTGCAGACCGGCCGGTTGCCGGAGGGGCCGCGGGTGGGCATCGCGTTCACGACGCTGGCGCACCTGCGGGCCGCGACCGGACCGCGGCAGGAGTGGCTGCGGATGGACGAGGAGACGCTGCACGAGGTGCTCGCGCCGCTCGGCGTCACCAGGATCCAGCTCGACCCGGTGCTCGTCGGTCCCGACGTCGGAAGCTCACAGCCGTCGTACCCAGCTCAGCCGGCCTTCGTCCATTAGCGCGTGGCCGTCGGCGCTGTCGGCGACACTCGGGTCGTGGGTGGCGATGATGACGGCGGCGCCGCGGTCGGCCTGAGCCCGTAGCAGGTCGAGGACGCGTTCGCGGTTGGTGCTGTCCAGCTCGCTGGTGGACTCATCGGCCAGGATCACCTTGCCCTGCTGGGCGATCCCGCGCGCAACCGCGACCCGCTGCTGCTCGCCACCGGACAGCTCCTCGACCAGGTGATCACCGCTGTCCGCGAGCCCGACGGACTCGAGTGCGGACGTGATCGCCCGGTCGACCTCCTCGAGCTCCGCGTCGCCGCTCGGCTTGCGGTCGGCCAGCAGCGGGATGGTCAGGTTCTCGCGCGCGGTCAGCACCCGCGCGAGCCCGTTGCCCTGCGGGATCAGTACGACGCCGTGCGCGGCAGACTTCGGCCGGTCGGTGATGACGAGCCCGTCCACCTCGACCTGGCCGGACTTCACCGGCACCGCGCCGGCGATTGCCCACAGCAACGAGCTCTTGCCGGCGCCGGACGGCCCGCTGACGGCGAGCACGAACCCGGGCGGCACCGTGAACGACACGTCCGCCACCGCGACCAAGTCGCCGTACGCGACCGTCACATTGTCGACGTTGATCACCGTGGGCCCTCCTGCTCGATCGGGGTGAGGCGGATCTCGCCGTCGTCGGTGGTCACCTGCACCAGCGTCCCGGCCGGCAGCAGCTCGGCCACGTGCGGGGGGAGTGGCAACGAGCCGTCGGTTGCCACCACGGCGTACTCCTCACCGGACCGGCCTTCGGACGCGATCCGCCCGTCCCGGATCGTGATGGTCCGCGGCAGCGTCGCCGCCACCTCCGGGTCGTGCGTGATCAGCAGCACGGTCATCCCGGTCTCGGCGTTGATCGTCCGGATCGCCGCGAGCACCTCGTCGCGGGCCTGGTGATCCAGCTGACTGGTCGGCTCGTCGGCCAGCAGCAGACCGGGCATCGTCGCGATCCCGACCGCGACCGCGCACAGCTGGATCTGCCCAGGAGTCAGCGACGTCAACGGCGTAGTGGCGTGCTCGCGCAGTCCCACCATGTGCAGTACGTCGTCCGGCTGCGGCAGCTCGTGGCCGCGCGGTGCGGCGCGTTGTGCGTAGCGGATGTTGTCAGTGGGCGTCAGGTAGGGGATGAGGTTCCGGCCGGCGCCTTGCAGCACGATGCCCACGTCGGCGGCGCGCATCCGGTCCAGCTCGGCCTCGGTCATCGTGGCGACGTTGTGCTCACCGATCTGCAGCCGGCCGGCGCTCGGAGTCAGCAGACCGCCGCACAGTTGCAGCAGCGTCGACTTGCCGGCACCAGACGGACCGAGCAGTCCAACCAGCTCACCAGGGCGGACCGTGATCCCGATGCCGGACAACGCCGCGACGTCATGCCCGTGCGCACGGTAGATGTGCACCAGTCCCGTCGTACTGATCGCCAGACCAGTCACGTCAGCTCCTCCCGGATCCGGCTGTAGCCGGCGCGTCGGTTGACCCCGGTGCCGAGCAGAAGGGTGGCTGCGGCGAGGACTGCGGTACCGGCGATCCACAGCAACAGCGCGACGGGCCAGTTGGTCGCGAGCTCCAGGGGTATCGGCCCGCCGGTGTCAGCGAACAGAGGTATGAGCGGCAGTGCGATCTGCGCGCCGACCACTCCACACAACGACCCGAGCAGTACAGCCAGCGCGACCGGTCCGGTTTGCTCCCACCTGGCAGCTCGACCTGTGGTGTTGGACGGTACGCCGGTGATCCGCAGGCTCGCGTAGTCCTGTGCCCGCGACCGCCACGACGTCACCACGGTCAGCAGCAGTACGACGAGCGCCAGCGCCCACCCCGCGATGCCAACAACCGGGGTCAGCTGCAGCGCGAGTGCACTCGCCGATCGCCCGTACGAGGCGATCCGGTCGGCCCGGCGGTCGACGAGTTCGGCCGCGAACCCTGCCTGGCTGAGCTTCTGAGTGATCGTGTCGACATACGCCAGGCCGTCCGCGTTCAGCCAGAGCTCGTAGTCCGTCCCGCCCTCGTCGACGCTCCCGGCCAGCCGCCGTACCGTCTCGAGATCGACCACCGCGGTGCGATCGGGGTAGCGATCCACCGGGCCCGTCAGCCGGTCGACCTTGGCCAGTGTCAGCGGTGTCCCGTCGATCGCGGGGCTCGTGCTCGCGCCGTCGTCGAACGGGAACTCCGACGTCACCAGCGCCGGGATCATCGCGGGCACCGTCGCGTACTGCAGGAACTGGTCGTTGCCCAGGCTCTTCACGGCGATTGTCAACAATCCGCCTGCCTTGGCGGTGACGGATCCTTGGTCGGAGCCGAGTTGCCGGACCGGTTGCCAGGTGTCCGGCGATCCGATCGTGATGGACGGGTGGTCGTCGCTGGAGATGTTGCTGATGGTCACGTCGCCCTGGACGCCGGCTTGGTCGAGTGGTTCGCGACCAATGCCGAGCCGGAGCAACTGGCAGCCACCCAGGCAGTCGACCGCCGCACGCAACTGGAGCGGTTTGCCGGGGACCAGCGGCATCGGCGGGAAGGTGACCAGGTAGCGGCCCCCGTTGCGCAGACTCACCACGTTCGCCCGCAGGACGATCGACTTCGGCGGCTCGGTTGCCGTCTGCGTGCCGTTCGCCGTCTGCGCCGCGAGCGGCTTCATCGGACCGGTCGAGGCGGTGACGGTGAGCTGAGAGCTGCGGAACTCGATCGGCTTCAGCCCGGCGGGTGCCTTCAGCGTCTGCCAGCCCTCCGCATCGGTCATCAGATCACCGCGGTACGCGATCCGCCGGAAGCTGTCCGGCTCGATCATCATCGACTTCAGGGAGTCCGGTGCGGGCGGTCGCGACGTGACCACAGGGGTCATCCAGTGCCGGTCCGGATCGATCTGGTCGACCGCTCGGGTGAACTCGTTCAGGTACAAGGCATTCATCCGCAGTACCGCTTCGGCTCCGGTCTCGTAGCCCGCCCGGGTGTCCCGGTTGTGGTCGCCGACCGACGCCGCCTGGCCGGCGAACGCGACCAGTCCGCCGGCCACCGCGACCGCTGCGACGATGCGAGTGACCGCGGGCCGACGGGAGACCTGCAGTGCACCGAGTGCGAGGCCCAGCCGTCCGCGTCGCGCGGCCTGCCGACTGATCAGGCCTGCCATGGGCAGCAGGAGGTGAGCGAACGTGAGCCCGACCGCTAGCGCCAGCAGGGCTGGAGTAAGAACGGGCAGTGGCCCACGGCCGTCACCGGTGAGCGCGGCCGCCAGACCAGCCACCGCGAAGACGATGACGCACAGGTCGAGCACCCCGATCGCCCTACCACGCCGTCGTGGGACCACTCGACGCAGCAGGCTCGAGATCGGCTGCCGTACGCCGCCGCGAACCTGCAGCGCCACCACGATCAGCGAGAGGACGACGGCAACGGCCAGCGCCACCGGCACTGTCCACGGCAACTCGAGGGGGGAGCCGTGGCGCAGCCAGGTCGCCCGGACGATCAGCAGCAGTCCGAACCCACCGAGAGCACCTGCTAGCCCACCGACCAGCACAGGCAGCCCGAGCTCGGCGGACAGCGAGCGTGCGGTACGGCGGGCAGACGACCCGCGCAGACGTGCGAGAGCGATTTCCGGCCGCCGCTGGTCGACCACAGCCCCGAGCGCCAGGGCCAGCACGACCACACCGAACAGGGCGACCTGCACCATGATCAGCGGGATGATCGTGGTGGCCTGTTTCCGTTCACTCTGGATCCGGTCGACCAGTGAGGCGAGTCCGGACGTGGTTTCCGCGTAGATGCCTTGCTCCACCGCGTTGCCGTTCACCGTGACCGTGGCGTTCTGCAATCGGGGTAGGTCGTTGATCCGCGCCACACCGGGGATCGGCGCGGTGTCGGCGGTCATCCGCGGCGACCATTGGTCCCCGTCGAACGTCGTACGCGGAGTGAACAGGAAGTCCGAGGAGCCAGGATCCTTGGTGCCGGGCCTGCGGGAGTGCCCGGTCGGGTAGGCGCCGAACCAGTAGTCGGCCCGAGGTTGCTTCGGCTTGTACAGGCCGACGACCGTGAGTTTCTGGCCCCCTCCGGCTCCGGCGTCCGACGACTTGCCGGTGAGAACGGTGCCGACCTTGAACTGCCAGGTGCCGGTGTCCGCGGTCGAGGCGATCACCTCGTTCGGGGCAGTCGGGCAGCGGCCCTGGGCCAGCACGAGCTGCTCGCAGTACCCGGCGCGCCAGATCAGCCGGCCCGCGACCGCGTCGTCGGCCGGCTGGACTCGCCAGCCGATGTCGGTGTGGATGCCGTGCACGGGCGGCGAGAACAGCGGCTTGAGGTCGGACGGGACCAACTGATCGAGGCTCTCCGGCCGATCGGTGCCGGGGCCTTGTGCCCGGCCGCGGGGCGCTCCCTCGATCTGCCACGCCGCGGTCAGGCGCTGCGCGGTCAGGGTCTCGGTCGTCACGGTCTGCTCGACGGCCCGGGCGTACCAGGGCGCGAACACGGCGCAGGTCCCGATCAGCAGGCTGACGCCGGCCAGCACCAGCGCCTGGGACCACCGATACCGCAGCGCCCTCCGGAGAAACATGTGTTCAGCCACCCCCAGTGTTTCGCTCGCCCGGCTCGCTCGCGCCTGAAGATACGGAACGCGGCGGCGGGTGTGCCTGACCGTGGCGAAATGTCACGGAGTTGTTGTCTAGGCAGGAACGCGATCACGGACGGTGATCGCCCGAGGGGGGTTGCCCTACGCAACCGGTGACGACGGTAGGTTCGGCACATGCGTGAATCCCAGCTCGGTGACCTGACCGTTTCCTGCCTCGGCCTCGGCTGCATGGGGATGTCCCAGTCCTACGGTGCGACCACGGACGAGGCGGAGTCCATCGCGACCCTGCACGCCGCCATCGACGCCGGCTGCACCTTCATCGACACCGCCGACGTGTACGGCGACGGCGCGAACGAGGAACTCGTCGGCCGCGGGCTGGCCGGCCGCCGCGACCAGGTGGTGCTGGCGACCAAGTTCGGCTTCAAGAAGCCCGCGAGCGGCACGGCGCTCCCGAACGTCGTCGACGGGTCGCCCGGCTACGCGCGGCAGGCGATCGATGCGTCGCTGCGGCGGCTCGGCGTGGACCACGTCGACCTCTGGTACCTGCACCGCAAGGACCCGCAGATCCCGATCGAGGAGACCGTCGGCGCGATGGCCTCGATGGTGGAGGCGGGCAAGGTGCGGTACCTCGGCCTGTCCGAGGTCAACGGCGACACGGTTCGAGCCGCGCACGCGGTGCACCCGATCAGCGCCGTCCAGAGCGAGTGGTCGCTGTGGACGCGCGACCCGGAGACCGTCGTACTGCCGACGCTGCGCGAGCTCGGGATCGGGTTCGTGCCGTTCAGCCCGCTCGGGCGAGGGTTCCTCACCGGGCAACTGAAGTCGCCGGACGACTTCGAGCCGGACGACATGCGGCGCGGGCTGCCGCGGTTCATGGGCGAGAACTTCCAGCGCAACCTGGACCTGGTGGAGAAGGTCCGGGAGCTGGCGGCGGCGAAGGGTGTGACCGCCGGTCAGCTCGCACTGGCGTGGCTGCTTGCTCAGGGCAACAACGTTGCGCCGATCCCGGGGACGAAGCGGCGCAAGTACCTGGCCGAGAACCTCGGTGCCGCCGACATCACGCTGACGGCTGATGAGCTCGCCGCTCTGGACGCGGCGTTCCCGGCTGATGCGGCGACCGGGCAGCGCTATACCGACGGCGGGATGGACCTGGTGGGCAAGTGATCGGCGTCACCGGATCCACCGGGCAGCTCGGTTCCCGGATCGCCCGGCTGCTGGCCGATTCCGGCGTACCCCAGCGGCTGCTCGTGCGGGATCCGGCGCGGGCTCCTTCGCTCCCCGGTGCCGAGGTGGCGCAGGCGGCGTACGGCGAGCACGCGGCACTGCTGAACGCGCTGGACGGGGTCGACACCCTGATGTTGCTCAGCGCAACGGAGTCGGCGGATCGGGTGGCGTTGCACAAGGCAACGGTCGATGCGGCGGTGGCGGCCGGCGTACGGCGGATCGTGTACACGTCGTTCGCCGGAGCCGCACCGGGGGCGACGTTCACCTTCGCCCGCGACCACTGGCACACCGAGCAGCACATCCGGTCGCTGGACGTGGACTTCACGTTCCTGCGGGACAACCTGTACCTGGACTCCGTACCGGGGTTCGTCGGTGAGGACGGAGTGATCCGGGGTCCGGCGGGGGACGGCCGGGTCGCGGCAGTCGCCCGCGACGACGTGGCTGCTGCTGCGGCCCGCGTCCTTGCGGACTCGGCGCATGCTGGGGCCACGTACGAGCTGACGGGTCCTTCCGCCTTCACGCTGGCCGAGGCGGCCGGCGTACTGTCCGACGCGCTCGGCCGGAAGGTCCGCTACGAGCCCGAGACCCTGGACGAGGCCTACCGCTCACGCGAGTGCTACGGTGCGCCCGCCTGGGAGGTAGCCGGCTGGGTCACGTCGTACGCCGCCATCGCCAGCGGCGAACTCAGTCACATCTCCACCGCCGTCCAAGACATCACCGGGCGGGCGCCCATGGGCCTCGAGGAGATTGTCGCCCCCGGATGAGACACTGACCGCGTGCCGCTCTATCGGGATGAGGCGATCGTGCTGCGCACCCAGAAACTGGGTGAGGCGGACCGGATCGCGACGCTGCTGACCCGCGGCCGCGGCAAGATCCGCGCGGTCGCCAAAGGAGTCCGCCGTACCTCGTCCCGCTTCGGTGCCCGCCTCGAACCGTTCAGCCACGTCGACCTCCAACTCGCCACCGGCCGCACCCTCGACGTCGTCACCCAGGCCGTCTCGATCGCGGCGTACGGCGAAGGAATCGTCGGCGACTACGCCCGGTACACCACCGGCACCGTCCTCCTTGAGACCGCCGACCGTCTCGTCGTCGAGGAGAAGGAACCCGCCACCCAGCAGCACCTGCTGCTCGCCGGCGCCCTCCGCGTCCTCTCCACCGGCGAACGCGAACCAGGCCTCGTCCTCGACTCCTTCCTCCTCCGCTCCCTGGCGATCTCCGGCTACGCGCCGTCCTTCGCCGACTGCGCCCGCTGCGGCGAACCAGGCCCCCACCGAGCCTTCAACCCAGCCTCCGGCGGCATGGTCTGCTCCTCCTGCCGCCCGCCGGCCTCAGCCATGCCGGCCCCCACCACCGTCACCCACCTGTCCGCCCTCCTCACCGGCGACTGGCCCACCGCCCTCCAAGCCGACCCCCGAACCCGCCGAGAAGCCACCGGCCTGATAGCCGCCTTCTTCACCTACCACCAAGACCACCAACTCCGCTCCCTCCCCCACCTAGACCTCACCCCCGACCGCCCTACCGCTCCCACCCCGGCCACCCAGTAGGCCCACTCCGCGCCCCGATCGGCCGCCGCCCCGGCGCCTCGCTTGGAGAACCGCCCCTCCGCCCGCCGACACCAAGCGGCCGCGAACTCCTCAACGGCTGCTGCCCCGCCCACGCATGAGCAATAGCCCGCTTGACATCCAACTCCGCCTGCCGGTCTAGCTCGTTCCCACCCGACCCAGCCCCTCGCTCCCCAAACCGGTCAAGCCCCGGCTGCCGATCGTACGAACCCCGATTCAGCCGAGCACAAACATGCGCATAGATGTTGTTCCGACCTCCCCGCGCCTTGACGGCCAGCAACTCGCGCCGTGGCAACTCACCGGGCGCGGTCGGCCCGATCTCGCGGAACACCAGCCGGTAGTCAGCCTTCCGCTCCGGAACCGACTGAAGGTACGACGTCACGCAGTCCCGGAGATCACCCTTCCCCGACTCATAACCGAGTGCGTGGTGACCGTCCGCTGTCCCGGCCCGGAGCCGCTCGATCTCGCGCAGGACTTCGCGGTACAGCTGACGGTAGGAGCCTGCGCCAGCCTTCGCCTGCTGACGCAGGAAGTGCAGGTCCCGGTGGAACTTCTCGTGACCGACGATCAGGTACCTGGTGTCACCGCTCATCACTCGGCGGTCTCTCCTCGGCCCGAATCTCGTCGAGAAGCTCCCGTGTAAACGGATCGTTGGCCGCCCACTCGTCCAGATCCAGCGGCCGACTGCCGGGCAGCGGTTCAGTCGCGTACACGCGAACGGTCGGGTCGTCCACCACCCCTGCCGGCGGCTGGTCATCCCCCCGCAAGTCCCGATACTGCGCGGTCGACATCACGAGGGCTTCCGGCTCGCCCTCTTCCCCCCACACCACGGGGAGCCCACTCCCACCCCGCCAGGCCTCTACAACCCCGCGCAACCGCGTCGCCAATTCACCTGGTTCCACCGCCTCGCCCAGGGCCCCGAACTTGGCCTCCCCGCCGAGATCCTCGAACTCCTCGTACGTGAGCATCACGGCCTCCGGCTCACCATCGCCAAAGCTGAAGGCCCGAGTACGTCCGCCCCGGAATCTCGCCAGTACGCTAGCCAGATCCGCACGAAGCTCGTCAACGCCAAGCAGTCCACTCATGCTCTGAATGTATTCGTTCCGCGGCAACGAGAGTCCGAGTTATCCACAGCCACCCTTGGCCGGCGCCGCGACCTCGCCTCCATCAGGATCAACCAGCACAGGAATTGCCTCTCCGATCCGCAGTTGCGTACCGGCCTGCTGGGTCATGGAGATCTGCCCGGTGTCGCCCAGCGTGCTCTGCCAGGTGATGTCCCATTGCGCGGTGGCGGTGACTGGGTAGGTGCACTTCGGGAGCTCTCGCGAGGTCTTCTTGTACCGATGCCCGCAGTCGGGGGAGTCCTTGATGCCCATCGCCTTGTCGTACGGCGTACCCGGTCCCTCACACCGAACCGTGTTCCCATCCCCGAGCGCCCAGTTGACCGCCTTCACATGCGCGGTAGCCGTCACCGACAACCCCGGCACACTCGCACTCCGCACAATCGGTCCCCACGTGTTCTCCGTCTTCTCCACCCACAACCACACCGGCATATTCACCAGCCCGACCTGCCCCACCCCAGGCGCCGACTTCACCAAAGGCGGACCCAACTGCATAGCCGCGACCGCCCGATAAGCCAACGTAACCGGATCAATCACCACAGTGTCGGCTTCGCCCGGCAGCCACACCCACCTAGTGACCAAATGTCGGCCCTGGTCATACCCCTGCTCCCGCACACAACCCCAGATACTTCCGTCTGTGTGCCCCTGCCAACGCGCGTCGCTAAACGGAGGTTGAGGGCTGAGGCTCTGCAGGTAGCACTGTTGGCTGTTTGACCAATTTCCTAGAGCCGAGGTGCACGCCTGTAGAGCACCGCCAAACTGACAGGCTGGCTTCGCCTTCTGAGCCGGCTTCTTACCCGGAGGGATTGTGTCCGGGGGTTTGCCCTCGGCGACGGAACGCAGAATCCATACACATTTGTGGTTGGTATAGCAGACCGGTACGTAGTCGCCCTGGGGCTTCGGCGGCAGCTCGTTCCCTGCCGCGGCCGCGCCGCCCTGTATGAACATTGCCGTCAGTAGCAGGACAACCGTCGCGAGCGGCCGGGCCACGGACGTCAGCACGCGCCCGCTTCCTTCTCGTCGATGAGGAACCACATCTTCTTGGTTTGACCGGCCGGAGGCGCGTAGACCAGTGCTGCTTGAGCCTTATGCCGGTCTCCGTTTCCTGGACCTACCGGCACTGGCTTGCGTGTTGTCTGGTAGCGGATTGACGTCTTGGACGTGTCCAGGCAAACGTTTAGCAGGATCTGGGGTTGTGACGCATCAAGCTTGACTGATGCGACAGCCAGCGAGGTCACTGCAACCTTGCCTTCCTGATACCAACCACGGTCCTGGTTGAACTTCACATCGCCTAGGACCTGGATCATCCACTCACCACCGACCCCGGCCTGCTGAAGATTTGCACGGCTCGCTGTCGATGGACTGTGGAGTGCTGCGTCGATCGCGGCGCGGGCCGTCGTGTACTGCGTCGTCGCGGCGGTGATCGCCTGCTGCTCTTCCGGCGTCCAGGTAGGAGTGGAAGGGGCCGTTGGGGTGGGGGAAGGGGAGGTGGGGGTGGTGTTGGGGTGGCCGGCTTCGGGGGAGGCTTGGCAGGCGGTTAGTGCCAGGAGAGCGCAGATGGCTGCGGCGGCGGGTCCGAGGGCCGGTCGGTGGGTCATCTGGCTCCGATCTGGGGTTGCTGTTGGTGTAAGGGTGTCATACGGAGGGTGTTCGGACGGGGGAGTTGTCCACAGGTGTCTGGACGGTGCGAGTGAGGCGGGGCTGGGCGTCTCGGAGGCTTGCGCCAGGTTGGGTTCGAGCTCGAACAAGTCCGCAGGCACCCCAGCAGCACCGCTCAGCGTGACTCGCTGGTCGCTGCCCGACGAACGTGCTCAGAGGCCGCGGTTGAGGTTGCGGATCCGCGACGGCGGTTGGTGGGCGGTGTGTGGTTCGGGGGTGGTCGTGGGATGGAGGGGCGCTCTCGTTGGTGGGGTTGTTTCGTTGAGAGCGATCGCGAGTGGGGCCTCGGCTGGCACCGCGCGTTGGTGAGGCGGGATAACGGAGTTCAGGTTGTGGGCGAATGACTTGAGGTCGTGTTGTGAGGCCAGTTTGGTGATGAGTTCCGGCATGGTTCGTGGCTCGCGGCGGTTGCGGTGGAGCATTGTGTGCAGGGCGGCGAGGACTCGGTCCGGGTTCTCGGCGAGGAGGCGGTTCAGGAAGGTTGAGGTTCGCTCGACCTTCATGGCGTGCGGGCCAGTTAATGGCGGGTCGAAGTCCTTCAGGTTCTCGGTGACCAGGACGTTGGACCGCGAGTGCACCGCTGCGGCGAGTACATGGGTGTCCTTCGGGTCCGCGTGCATCTCTGGCATCAGAGCGTCGTACCCGGAGGTCAGCGCGGCGGGGAAGGCCTTGTTCATCTGGGTGAAGCGGGCGTCCATTCGTTCCGCCGTGACTCCCGCCGGTCGATTCCGCTTCACCTCGTCGAGGACCTGAGCGGACCATTTCGGCACGAGCAGCCGCTCGTAGGCGAGGCTCAGCAGTATGTCGGTCGTCAGTTGTCCCAGGAGCACGTTGGCATCGAGAAACGCGCGAGGGCGCCTGGCGATGTCAGCGGCCCGCGCCGGAGCCGTCGTCCTCGGCCATCGCCTGCAGCGCCTGCTCGCGCTCGGTGTTGACGCGCGCGTTCAACGCGAGTACGTCGGCCAGCCGGACCCAGTCGCCATACTCGGACGACCGGATGGGAAGGTCGCCGCGACTCGCGTACAGCCGGAGTTCGTCGCGATCCATCTCGATCGCGTCCGCCGCCTCGTCGATCGTCAGTTCGGACCGCAACGGTGTGACCTGAACAGCCAGACCTTGAAGCAGAGCCGCCTCGACGAACCGCATCACGTCGTACACCTTGGCCGGGATCTCGCGGCGTTCCCCGTGCGGCCCGACGAGCGTGGGTCCGCCAGGCACGACCACCCGTTCGTCGTCCTCCAACAGAAAGACCTCGGGGCGCCCAGGCATCGCATCCATGATCGCGAGTCTATTGGCCTCGATCGGGCGGACGGGGAGTTATCCACAGGCCCCTGCAGGGGCGGCGGCCAGCGGGTAGGAGAAAATCGGGGTATGTCGCCTATTGGTCGTCGTCGTCGGGGTGTGGAGGGGTCGCGGGGGGAGAAGGTGGTGGTGGCGCCGGAGGCGCATCCGTCGGGGGCTGTGGTGCCGGGGGTGCCTAAGGAGTTGGTGCCGAAGCACGTGGCGATTGTCATGGATGGGAATGGGCGGTGGGCCAAGCAGCGGGGGTTGGCTCGGACGGAGGGGCACAGGGCGGGGGAGGCTTCGCTGCTGGATGTGATCAAGGGTGGGATCGAGATCGGGGTGAAGTACATCTCGGCGTACGCGTTCTCGACGGAGAACTGGGCGCGGTCGCCGGAAGAGGTGCGGTTCCTGATGGGGTTCAACCGTGAGGTGATCCATCGCCGGCGGGACGAGCTGGACGCGATGGGAGTCCGGGTGGTGTGGTCGGGGCGCCGGCCGCGGTTGTGGAAGAGCGTGATCGACGAGCTGGAGTACGCGCAGAAGCGGACCAAGGACAACGACACGATCACGCTGCAGTTCTGCGTGAACTACGGCGGTCGCGCCGAGATCGCCGACGCGGTGCGCAAGATCGCGGTGGAAGTTGCCGAGGGCAAGCTCAAGCCGGGCCGGATCACCGAGCAGACGATCGCGCGGCATCTGTACGCGCCGGACATCCCCGAGGTTGATCTGTTCGTCCGGTCGTCGGGCGAGCAGCGGACGAGCAACTTCCTGGTCTGGCAGCTCGCGTACGCCGAGATGGTCTTCCTGGACACGTTGTGGCCGGACTTCGACCGTCGCGACCTGTGGCGCGCGATCGAGATCTACGCCCAGCGCGACCGCCGCTACGGCGGCGCCATCCCCAACGAAGTCAACCCCACCAACGAAGTCAACCCCACGAGCGCCAACCCCACGAGCGTCAAGTAGTACGAGGGTTAGGCAACAACCCGCGTTCGTAGGCGACCGTCACCGCGCGAGTCCGGTCGTCCACGTCGAGCTTGGTGAAGAGCCGCTGCAGATGCGTCTTCACCGTGGCCTCGCCGATGTACAGCTCCCGCCCGATCTCGGCGTTGCTCAAACCCCGCGCGACAGCCGCCAGCACCTCGAGCTCACGCGGTGACGGCTGCGCGGCGGGCGGCGTACTAGGTGTACGCAACCGCGACATCAGCCGCGCCGCGACCGGAGGCGCGAGCACGGTCTCTCCACGCGCCGCCGCCCGGATCCCGTCCAGCAGATCGGCATGCGGAGTGTCCTTCAGCAGGTACCCCGCCGCGCCCGCCTCGACCGCGTGCAGGATGTCGGTGTCGGTGTCGTACGTCGTCAGCACGAGCACGCGCGTCGACGGATACCCGGACACGATCGCGCCGGTGGCAGTGACCCCGTCCGTCCGGGGCATCCGCAGATCCATGAGTACGACGTCCGGCCGCGCCGACTCGACCAGCGCGTGGGCCTCCGAACCGTCGCCGGCCTCGCCGACCACCTCGATGTCCTCGGTGACGGAGAGCATGCCGGTCAGCCCGGACCGCACCACTGGATGGTCGTCGACCACCAGAACCCGAATCACACGTCCTCCTGACCAGCCGGCATCAACACCTGGACCCTGGTACCGCGGCCCGGCGCACTCTCCACCTGCACCGAACCCCCGGACTCCTCGACCCGCCCGCGCATCGCGGCCAGCCCGAAGCCCCCGGACACTGCTGCCGGCGCGAACCCGGACCCGTCGTCCCGGATCTCGATCCATACCCGGCCGTCGGACAACCCCAGCGTGATCAGGACCTGTGTCGCCCGCGCATGCTTCCGTACGTTCGCCAGCGCCTCCTGAGCAGCCCGCAGCAGCACGACCTGCTGCGCTTGCGGTAGCGCCGCGACCTCCTCGTCCGGCAGATCGAGCGACACCTGTACGTCGACACCGGTCTCGGCCGCGAACCGTTCGGCCTGCCGACGTAGTACCTCGGTCAACGTTGCCTCCGACAACGCAACCGGGGTGAACGCGGCAACCAACGCGCGGGCCTCGGCGAGGTTCTCCCGGGCCGTGTCCTCGATCGCGGCCAACCGTGCCGCCGCTCCGTCCGTACCGCCGCGCTGGAGCTCTACGGCGGCCGCCTGGGCGAGCATCACGATGCTGGTCATGCCCTGCGCGAGCGTGTCGTGGATCTCGCGGGCCATCCGTTCCCGCTCGGCCATCACGCCGGCGCTGTGGTGCGCCTCGGCCAGTTCGTCGCGGGCCGACTCCAGCTGTTCGATCAGCTCCGCCCGCTGCTCGCTCTGCGTGATCACCTTCTCGATCCAGATGCCGAACAGCAGGCTCACCACCAGGCTGACCAGCATCCACGGCAGGACCTCCCAGAACGTGTCCCAGCCCCACCCCGCGCTCCACAGCTGCGCGGCGCCGACCCCGATCACCAGCAGCACACTGAACGCCGCACCCTCGCGTACGTCCTCGCCGAGCAACCAGATCTGTGCCGACACGATGAACATCAGGAACACCGACTGCGGGAACAGCCCGACCAGCACCATCAGGCACGCGATCATGATCAATCGATAGGTGTGCGACGGCAGCCGCCGCCGGGACCTGATCGCGGGCAGCCCAATGAACTGGTACGCCGCCCCGAGCACCACCACCGCACCGACGAAGAAGGCACGCCGGACCGGGCTCAGGTCGACCGTGAAGGACACCACCAGCGTCGTCGCCAGCAGAACCCAGAACACGACGTGCCAACCGACCAGCGTGCGCGTCCAGACCGGCTGGTCCACCCGCTTCGTCGTATCCACGGTCACCATTTTCCTCCACACCAGGACCCACACACGGGGTGCGCCCCCGGCGGACACGGTACGGCGCCGGGCCACCGGGGCCGACGCCGTACCGGGTTGCTGCTTCATCAGCCCGCGTCCCGGCGGGTCCAGCGGAAGACGCGCTGGGCAACGAGGAGGCCGACCACCAGCCAGACCGACAGCACGATCGCACCGGTTCCGAGCTGCCACGAACCGCCCGGCTCGTTCACCTCGAACCCGTCCGGCAGGAACACCGACCGCATGCCCTGCGCGAGCCACTTCAGCGGGAAGATCTCCGCCACCGTGCGCATCCAGGCCGGCAGGCTGCTGTAGACGAAGTACACACCGGAGATGAACTGCAGCAGCAGGACTACCGGCGTCACCACCGCGGACGCGGCCCGACCGGACTTCGGTACGACGGAGAACGCGATCCCCAGCACGCACCCGGACGCCGTACCGAGGATGAAGATCCAGACGAAGTTCAGCCACTTCTCCGGCTCGCTCGGGATGTCGACGCCGAGCAGCAGTCCGGCGATCGCGAGCAGCAGCCCGAACTGCAGGACGGAGGTGACCAGGACGACGCCGATCTTGCCGATGAAGTACGACTGGGAGGACATCGGCGTACCGCGCAGCCGCTTCAGCACGTCCTGGTCGCGCTCGATCGCGATGCCGATGGACAGCGACTGGAAGCTGGTCAGGAAGATGCCGGAGGCAATCATTCCCGGGGTGAAGTAGGTGGCCGCGTCGACGCCGCCGGAGAAGTCGGTGCCGCTGAACACGGCGGAGAAGATGCCGAGGAAGATGATCGGGAAGAGGAACGTGAAGATCAGCTGCTCCCGCTCCCGGAAGAACTCCTTCACCTCCAGGCGGGTCCGCGAGACGCCGATCTTGAGGGGGGAGGGCAACGCCGTGCTCATCGAACCGCTCCTTCCAGGACCGGAGCGGCCGCGACCGCCCCGATCAGTTCCAGGTAGATGTCTTCCAGGCTCGGCCGCCGTACCTGCAGCTCCGGCACCTCGCCGTCGTACTGGGCCATCAGGCGCGCGACTTCGGCGGTCGGGTGATCGGTGCGCACCTCGCGCATCCCGTCGACAGACAGCCAGGAGACCCGTGCGGTCCGAGCGCCGCGCCCGCCGAGCGTGTCGGGGGTCGCGACCTCGATCATCCGGCCGTCGGCGATCACGGCGACCCGGTCGGCCAGGTGCTCGGCCTCGTCCAGGTAGTGGGTGGTGAGCAAGATGGTGGTGCCCTCGGTGCGGAGGTTCTCGATCAGCGTCCAGAACCGCCGGCGCGCCTCGGGGTCGAACCCGGTGGTCGGCTCGTCCAGGAACAGCAGTTCGGGGTTGCCGACCACGCCGAGCGCGACGTCGAGGCGGCGGCGCTGACCGCCGGACAGCTTGCGGGTCCGGGTACGGCGCTTCTCCTCCAGACCGACCGCGGCGATCACCTCGTCGGGGTCACGCGGGTTCGGGTAGTACCCGGCGAAGTGGTGGACCAGCTCGGCGACGGACAGTTCGGCCTCGTCGCGGGAGGTCTGCGACACGATCCCGAGCCGCGCCCGCCACTGCCGGCCCCCGTGCGCCGGATCGGTGCCCAGCACGCTGACCTCGCCCTCGTCGGCGTGGCGATACCCCTCCAGAATCTCCACGGTCGTCGTTTTGCCGGCGCCGTTCGGCCCGAGCAGGGCGAACACCTCACCGTGCTGGATGTCCAGGTCGACCCCGTCGACCGCCACCTTGTCCGGGTACCGCTTCACCAGCCCCCGCACCCTCACTGCGTTGTCTGTCTGCATGTCTCAACCTTCCCGGCCGCGCCCCGTCTCCCGGGAGCGTCGCCCGGCGGACTCCCTGTCCCCCGACCGGTGGACAGACCGTGTCCTACGGACAGGAGGTAGTGGGTCGGCGAGGGCAAACAGCGGTGATGATCAGGCGTGACGAGGAATATACGTAGACGACTACGTCCTGTTCTTAGGCACGCCGTGAGATGACGAGACCACCCGCAGCCGGTTAGCGTCTGGGCATGGCTCAGACGGTGCGTGGAGTAGTGGCGGCAGGCAAGGGCAAGCCGGTCTCGATCGAGGAGATCACGATCCCCGATCCCGGCCCGGGCGAGGCGGTGGTGAAGGTCCAGGCGTGCGGTGTCTGCCACACGGACCTGCACTACCGGGAGGGTGGCATCAACGACGACTTCCCGTTCCTGCTCGGCCATGAGGCGGCAGGCGTGGTCGAGTCGGTCGGCGAGGGCGTCACGGACGTGGAGCCCGGGGACTTCGTCGTACTGAACTGGCGGGCCGTCTGCGGCAACTGCCGTGCCTGTCTGCGCGGCCGCCCGTGGTACTGCTTCAACACCCACAATGCCAAGCAGAAGATGACGCTCAAGGACGGCACCGAGCTGAGCCCGGCGCTCGGCATCGGCGCGTTCGCCGACAAGACCCTCGTCGCGGCCGGTCAGTGCACCAAGGTCGACCCCGCCGCCAAGGCCGAGGTAGCCGGCCTGCTCGGGTGCGGCGTGATGGCAGGGCTCGGCGCCGCCATCAACACCGGGAACGTCGGCCGCGGAGACAGCGTCGCTGTGATCGGCTGCGGTGGCGTCGGTACGGCGGCCGTAGTCGGCGCCCGGCTCGCCGGCGCGGCGAAGGTGATTGCCCTCGACATCGACGAGCGCAAGCTCGCGGTGGCCCGGGAACTGGGTGCGACCCACGCGGTCAACTCCAAGGACCTGGACCACGACGGAGTCGTCGAGGCGGTCCAGGAGTTGACCGGTGGGGTCGGGGCGGACGTGGTGATCGACGCGGTCGGCCGGCCCGAGACCTGGAAGCAGGCGTTCTACGCCCGCGACCTGGCCGGCACCGTCGTGCTGGTCGGTGTACCGACGCCGGACATGACGCTCGACATGCCGCTGCTCGACTTCTTCGGCCGCGGCGGTTCACTCAAGTCGAGCTGGTACGGCGACTGCCTGCCGAGCCGCGACTTCCCGCTGCTGATCGACCTCCACCTGCAGGGCCGCCTCCCACTGGACCGGTTCGTCTCCGAGACGATCGCCCTGGACGAGGTCGAGGCCGCGTTCACCAAGATGCACCACGGCGACGTGCTGCGCTCGGTGGTCGTGTTCTAGGCCACCTTGAACGAGATCCACACGTCGGGCTTCTCGTCGGGCTTGCCCGGGATCGAGCGACGCTCCTGGGTCCAGACGTCGCCGGAGACCGCGGTGGCGACGCGCTGCCAGAAGCGGACGGCCTTCTCGTTGTTGTCCTGGAACGCGACGTCACAGGGGCCAGGGTGGTGTGCGAGTACGTCCCGCACCGCACGCAGTCCCAGACCGTTGCGCCGGACCGGCCGCACCATGAAGAAAGCGTTCAGGACGTGCACCGGTTGTTGCAGCGCCCGCATGAAGCAGAAGCCGATCGGGCTCTCGCCGTCGGTGAACAGGTACCCGGCCCATTCCGGGTCCCCGCTCAGCACCTTCTCCAGCCACTCGGTCCGGTAGCTCCCGTCCGGCCGGGGCAGCTGGCCCTGGAACTCGGACATGTCATGCCGGAACAGCAGCCACAACCTCTCCATCACGACCCGGTCCTCCGCGGTGGCACGCCGTACGAACATTGATCTCCTCAAGGGTGTGAGAACGCAGAAAAGCCTCCCGCCGGAAGAAGATCCGGTACGGAAGGCTTACTGCAGAACAGTTTATCAGGCCCGCGGTGCGGTGCTGCGCCCGACCCAGCTCATGTCCGGGTAGCGAGCGCCTGCCGGCGTGAGCCCGGACAGCGAGGCGAGGTCCTCGTCGGAGAGCTTCAGGTCGACCGCGGCCCAGTTCTCCTCCAGGTAGCGCCGCCGCTTCGTACCCGGGATCGGCACCACGTCATTGCCCTGTGCAAGCACCCAGGCGAGTGCCACCTGGCCCGGCGTCGCGTCGTACCGCTGGGCGATCGCGCGGACCTTCTCCACCAGCTCGAGGTTCGCCTCGAGGTTCTCGCCGGTGAAGCGAGGGAGCGTACGCCGGAAGTCGTCGTCCGCGAGGTCCGCCGGCAGTGCGCCCGTGAGCAGGCCGCGGCCGAGCGGCGAGTACGGCACGATCCCGATGCCGAGCTCCCGGCAGGCCGGCAGCACCGCTTCCTCGATGTCGCGGCTGAACAGCGACCACTCGGACTGCACCGCCGTGATCGGGTGGACCGCGTGCGCACGCCGGATGGTGTCCGCCGAGGCCTCCGACAACCCGAGGTACCGCACCTTCCCGGCCTCGACCAGCTCCGCCATCGCCCCGACCGTCTCCTCGATCGGTACGTCGGGGTCCGCGCGGTGCTGGTAGTACAGCTCGACGTGGTCGACGCCGAGCCGGGACAGCGACGCGTCGATCGACGACCGCACGTACTCGGGTGAGCCGTTCACGGCGCTGCGAGCGGCGGCGCGGGGATCGCCGACGATGCCGAACTTGGTCGCCAGGAACACCTCGTCCCGGCGATCGGCGATGGACCGGCCGACCAGCTCCTCGTTCGCGCCGAAGCCGTACAGGTCGGCGGTGTCGAGGAACGTGATGCCGAGATCGAGGGCACGGTGCAGTGTTGCGATCGACTCGGGGTCGTCGGGGGTGCCGTACGCGAAGCTCATTCCCATGCAGCCCAGTCCCAGCCGGCTGACCTCGGCTCCAGTGCTTCCCAGTTTCATCTCTCTGCTCCCACAGTTGGCATGGCTCCGCCCACCGAAGGACTCGTGAGCGTCCGTCGGCCGGGCGAAAAGGTGATTTACGGTTCGGCGGTGCCGCCGTACACGGTGATCTTGTAGTCGGTCACCGCCAGCGCGAGCTGCAGATCGTGCAACTGCTGCTTGATCCTGGCCCGGTGCTCCTCCATCAGGGCGAGCCGCTGCGGCCCCGTGTGCTCGCCCTCCTCGACCAGGTCGAGGTAGTGGCTGACCGTGCCGATCGGCATGCCGGACACGCGCAGCCTGGTGACGAACACGATCCGGGCCAGCGCCCGCCGGTCGTAGCTGCGGTAGCCGGTGTCGTCGCGCTCCACGCGGACGAGTCCGATCCGTTCGTAGTACCGCAGTGTGTGGGCGGTGAGCCCGGTGACGTCCGCGGCCTCGGCGATGGTCATCCGCTCGGGCAGGTCGTCCGGCAGATCGAGCAGGCACAACAGGTCGGCGTCGATCGGCTCCGGGCCCCCGTGGTGAGCGGCGATCGCCTGCCAGCGTTCCTGTGCGGTCAGCTCGGTCGTGGTCATGTCTTCGACCGTACGCCTTAGAGTGCGCTCAAACGCAAAGGTGACCTGGCCCACACTGCTCAGGCAGGCCGCTGGCAGTCCCCGCAGGTGCCGAAGATCTCCAGCGTGTGGCTGATGTCCGCGTAGCCGTGCTCGGCCGCGACCTTGTCGGCCCAGCGTTCCACCGCCGGCCCCTCGACCTCGACGGTGCGGCCGCAGTTGCGGCAGACCAGGTGGTGGTGATGACCCTTGGAGCAGCGCCGGTACGCCGTTTCGCCGTCGGCGGTCCGCAGTACGTCGACCTCCCGCGAGTCGGCCAGCGCCTGGAGGGTCCGGTAGACAGTGGTCAGGCCGACGGCCTCACCGGAGGTCCGGAGCTCCTGGTGGATCTCCTGGGCGGTCCGGAAGTCGTCGAGATTGTCGAGCGCCGACGCTACCGCCGCGCGCTGACGGGTCGAGCGTGTTCCGATGGCCACCGTTCCTCCTGTTCTCTGGTCCGCGTCAATTCTCGCAGAAGTCGGCAAGTCGGCGTTCATGTCAGTGCTCGTCCCAATGGTCACCGTGCGCGGCGTGCAGATGACCGTCGTGGACATAGTCGACGTGGTCGTCGTGCTCGACCTTGGTGTGGCCGCACTGCGGATTGTGCGCATGTGGGTGCCCGGCGCTCACGACATGCGGCTCCGGTGCCGGTACGCCGACCTCCGGTTCCGCGTCGGCCAGCGGCGCGACCCGGCCCTGCCGGCGGCGGATCAGGGTGCCGGCCGTTGCCGCCACCACGAACCCGGCCAGGGCCAGTACGACGATGGTCGCGCCGGGAGCGACGTTCGCGTTGTACGACGTGATGATGCCGGCCAGACAGGCGACGACACCGATGACGCACGCCGTGACGAACGTACTGCGGAACGACTGGGTGATCTGCTGTGCCGTCGCCACCGGGACGACCATGAGTGCGCTCACCAACAGCAGGCCGACAGTCCGCATCGCCACCGTCACAGTGACAGCAGCCATTACTGCGATGAGCAGGTTGAGCAGTTGGACCCGCAGGCCGGTCACCCGGGCGAACTCCTCGTCCTGGCACACCGCGAACAACTGCGGGCCTAGTCCGATCGCGACCACCAGGACGGTCACAGCCAGTCCGACGACGACGTACAGGTCGCTGGACGAGACTGTGGTCAGCGAGCCGAACAGATAGGTGTTCAGCGTGGCGGCACCTTGGCCCGCGAGGCCGATCAGCAGTACACCGCCCGCGATGCCGCCATAGAAGAGGAGAGCGAGGGCGACGTCGCCACTGGCCTTCCCGCGAGCGCGGACAAGCTCGATCGCCGTGGCGCCCGCGATGGACACGATGACCGCGGTGAACACCGGAGCGGTGCCGGTGAGCAGGCCGAGCGCCACACCGGTGATCGCGATGTGCCCGATGCCGTCGCCCATGAGCGACAACCGCCGCTGCACCAGGTAGGTGCCGATAGCAGGCGCGGACAGTCCAGTGAGCAGCCCGGCGATCAGCGCCCGCTGCATGAACTCCAGTTGGAACATGGTCATGAGGTGAGCCACCCCGGTTCGTCGCCGCTGTGTGAGTGGTGGACGTGGGCGTGGGTCTGGGAGGCGTGCGGCGGGCCGTCGTACACGATCCGGCCACGGCGCAGGACGACGGACCGGTCGATCAGCGCGTCCATCGGGCCGAGGTCGTGGCTCACCATCACCACCGTGGTGCCGCACGCGACCCGGTCCCGGATCGCGTCGGCGAAGATCTGCTGGCTGGCCAGGTCCACTCCTGCCGTCGGCTCGTCGAGGACGAGCAGCTCCGGGTCGGACACCAGCGCTCGCGCGATCAGGACCCGCTGCTGCTGCCCACCCGACAGCTCCGCGACGGCGTCCTTGCGCCGGTCGGCCATGTCGACGATCCGCAGCGCGTCCTCGACTGCCTGCTTGCCGGACGCGTGCATCGGAGTGAACAGCCGCCGCTGCGACAGCAGTCCGGACGACACCACTTCGTACACGGTCGCCGGTACGCCGCCTGCCGCGGTGATCCGCTGTGGGACGTACCCGATGCGCTTCCACTGCCGGAAGCGGGGGACCGGCGTACCGAAGAGGCGGACCTGTCCGCGGGCCGCGGGCAGCAGACCGACGACGGTCCGGATCAGGGTGGACTTGCCGGAGCCGTTGGTGCCGAGGACGGCGACCACCTCGCCCTGGCGGATCTGCAGGTCGACGCCGCGCAGGATCAGCCGGCCACCCAGCTCGACCGAGAGATCGGCGACCTGGACGGCCGGCGGAGCGGAGTCCGGTGGTTGTGATGTCACGCGCAGCTGTTCGCCTTCCGGAGCTCCTGCAGGTTCTCCCGCATCAGGGTCAGGTACGTCTCCTGCGAGTTCGCGTCGGACAGGCCCTCGATCGGGCTCAGTACGGCGGTCTGCACGCCGACGTCACGGGCGATCGTCTCGGCCACCTTCGGGCTGACCAGCTCCTCGTAGAAGATCGTGGTCACCTTCTGTGCCCTCACGATGTCCTGGACCTCCTTGATCCGGGCCGGGGTCGGCTCGGCGTCCGGGGTGAACCCGGCGATGCCGACCATCGTCAGACCGTATCGCTTCGCGAGGTAGGCGAAGGCCTCGTGGCTCGTCACGAAGGTCTTGAGCCGGCAGTTGGCCAGGCCGGTCTTGTAGTCGGTGTCGAGCTTGCCGATGTCGGCGAGCAGGGCTTTCGACCGCTCCTGGTAGCCCGCGGCGTTGGCGCTGTCGGTGGCGACGAGCTTGTCGGTGACCGCCTTGACGACATCGGCGTACCGGACCGGGTCCAGCCAGAAGTGTGGGTCGAGCGCGTCGTCGGAGTGCGCGGCGGGGGCGACGTAGGCCGCCGGCGTGACCGTGTCACCTGGCGTGGCAGCGCCCTGGGTCTCTTCGTGCTCCTCGAAGTCCGCGCCGGTCGCCTCCAGCTTGGCCGCCGGGGCGACGTCGAAGCCGGCGTCCTTGGCGTTCTGCTCGACCGCTTCGTCGACCGCCGGCTGCAGGCTCTTCTCGTAGACGACGAGCTTCGCCGATGCGATCGTGCCGACCTGCTTGGGGGTGAGTTCGAGATCGTGCGGCTCGACACCAGGTGCGGTCAGCGTGGTCACGTGCACCGCATCACCCCCCACTGTGCGGGCGATGAACTCGAGCGGGTAGAACGAAGCCACGACGTCGAGCTTGCCGTCAGCAGAGCCGCTGGCGGACGAGCCGCCGCATCCGGCCAGGGTGACGGCAGCCAGGGCAGTGGCGCCGGCGATGACAGCACGAAGACGAGATCTCATGACAATCATTTTCATTTAGTTGGAACTGATTGTCAAAACAGGGAGTTCATCCATGGCCAGTCGCAGCGTTGGACGCCGCCGTGCCGACCGTCGTCCCAACCGGCGCCGGAAGATCGATATTCCGCAGGGTCACGGGCATGGTCACGGGCACGGCCATGGCGATCATGTGGTGGATACCTCGGTGGTCGACTCGGATGCGATCGTCGCCCGGCGCGTCCGCATTGTGGTCGCGGCGGTCCTCGCGCCGCTTCTCGCGGCCGCGGTGATCGCCATGATCGTGATGTGGCCCGGCGGTGGCGTGAAGGTCGCGTCGTACCAGACCGACTCGGCCAGGGGCGAGGTCACCGCGCTGAAGCCGTGCGCCGAGAAGAAGGATCAGTGCGACGAGGCCACGATGAAGCTGACCAGCGGGCCGGACCTGGGCAAGTCGGTGCCGGTCCAAGTGCCGAAGGCCGGCCAGGCTCCGCTGAAGATCGAGGTCGGGCAGTCCTTGATGCTCGGCATTCAGAAGGGTGCCCCGCTCGAGCAGCGCTACCAGTACGTCGACCACGACCGGACGATGCCGTTGCTCCTGCTGGCCGCGATCTTCGCGGTCGCCGTGGTGGCGCTGTCGAGATGGCGGGGCTTCGCGGCCTTGATCGCGCTGGTGGTCACCGCGGTCACGCTGACCCAGTTCATCCTGCCCGCGATCCTGAAGGGCTCGAATCCCCTGCTGGTCGCGGTCGTCGGTGGAGCCGTGATCATGGCGATCGCGCTGTTCCTCACGCATGGGATCAACGCGGAGAGTTCGATCGCCTTGTCCGGGACGATCGCGGCCTTGGGTCTGACCGTGGTGCTCGGCTGGTTCTTCACCAAGTTCTGCCAACTGAGTGGACTGGCGTCGGAGGGTGCCTCCGGGGTGCAGGCCCTGGTGCCCGGCGTCGACCTGAAGGGATTGCTGGTGGCCGGCATCGTCATCGGGGCGCTCGGCGTACTCGACGACGTGACCGTCACGCAGGCCGCGGCCGTCTGGGAACTGTCCGCTGCGAACCCGGCCGCGACCCGGCGTGAGTTGGTCGGTGCGGGCCTGCGGATCGGCCGCGCCCATGTCGCGTCGGTCGTCAACACACTCGTGCTCGCGTACGCCGGTGCCTCGTTGCCGGTGCTGATGACCTTTGCGATCCAAGGCGTTCCCGGCCGGTACGTGATCTCCACCGAGATGGTGGCCATGGAGATCGTTCGCGGTCTGGTCGGCAGCCTCGGCATCATCGCCGCGGTCCCGCTCACGACGGCCCTGGCCGCGATGGCGGTGGCCGATCGTTCCCGCGACCTGATCTCGACCGAGCCCGAGCACGTTCACGAACCGGTGTAGCTGCGCACCATCCTCTTCCCCCGGGAGCACGAGGCTCCTAGAGTGCTGAGTAAGTCACGGAGAGTCCGCTCGCAACTACCTTCCGTGGCTGCAACGGGGTGAGGAGTGCTGATGAGATTTCGGCATCGGGACGGTTCGGCCGTTCACCTGGGGTACTGCGCGAACGTCCATCCGGCCGGCGATCTGGACGGTGTGATCGCCGGTCTCGACGGCTGCGCGTCCTTGGTTCGCAAGGAGTTGGACGTGCCGGTGCTCGGTGTCGGCCTGTGGTTCCCGAGCACGCTGGCCGACCGATTGGCGAACTCGCCGGCCGCGCTCAACAGGCTGCGCCGGGCGCTCGGTCGCAACCAGCTCGAAGTCGTCACGTTGAACGGGATCCCGCACAGCTTCTTCACCGAGGAGATCGTCGGTACCAGGGTCTACTGCCCGGACTGGACCGAGCCGGAGCGGCTCCGCTACACCCTCGACCTGGTCGATGTCCTGGCCGAGTTGCTCCCGGACGATGCGGCGTACGGCTCGATCTCGACGCTGCCGCTCGCCTGGCGGGTGCCGTGGTCGAAGGCCCGCAACGCCGCGGCGCGGGAGGCGTTCGACCGGGTCGAGCGGCATCTCGCCCGGACCGAGGCGCGCACGGGCCGCCGGATCCGGATCGCGGTCGAACCCGAACCGGGCTGCGTCCTGGAGATGCTCGGCCAGGCCGCCGCCTGGCTCGCCCGCTATGCCAGCCCGTACGCCGGGGGATCGGCGATCGGACTGGGATTCGACACCTGCCATCTGGCTGTGCAGTTCGAGGAACCCGATCGTGGCTTCGAAACGCTGTGGCGAGCGGGCATCGATGTGGTGAAGGCGCAGCTGTCCGCGGCGCCCCAGCTCGCGGATCCGTCCGACTACTCGGGGCGTCGAGCGCTCGCGAAGCTGGGTGATCCGAAGTACCTGCGTCAGGTCCGGGAGTGGTGCGGTCCCGGTGTTGACGACGTCGAGCTGGCCTACCAGTTGTCGGGTCATGCGGCCTGGCGGATGCATGCGCATGTCCCTGTGCACAAGGCGTTACCGCCTCCGCTCACCGGCACGAACGGCGTACTCGACGACTGCTTGAACCGCCTCGTTGGTGGTGGTCACCCGTTGACGCACCATCTGGAGTCGGAGGTCTACACGTGGCCGCGGATGCCACGGACGCAGCAGAAACTGGCCGAACGCATCGCGGGAGAACTCGGCTGCCTTCGCAAACACCTGCTGGACCTGGGACTCGAGGCCTCAGGCTGAGCTCAGCGGGCAGGAAGGTGCCCGCGGCAACGATCGGCCGGCCGTGCCCTGACCAAATGCCGGCTCAGCTGCTGGCGATCTTGGAGACCGCGAAGAGCAGGATGATGAGGATCGAGAACACGCGCAGGAACCGCGGACCGGTGCCGACGGCGGGCCAGGACAGGAACCCGAGCCAGGCCAGCAGCAGCGCGAGCAGGATCAGCGCCGGGATTGCGATCACCAGCGGAGCGAAGACTCCGGCCAGGGCCAGCACCAGCGTGATGGCGGGGAGGGTAAGGGTGGGCATCCCGTGCAGCTTCGCCACGTACGGGTAACTGAACTTCGTGATCCGCTGCCGGAGCGGACTCTCCGGCTGACCGCTGGGGGAACTCATCTCCCCATTGTTCCAGGTCTTACAGTGGACCTCGTGTTCGTGGTGATCAGGTTCCGGGTGGAACCAGGGGAGCAGCCGGGGTTTTTCGAGCGGCTACGGGGCGCGGTCGAGGTGCTGGGGAAGCAGAAGGGGTTCGTCGCCGCCCGGGCCGGGCGGAACGCGGACGACCCGGAACTGCTCGCCTTGACGATGGAATGGGTGAACATCGGCAGTTACCGTCGCGCACTGTCGCCGTACGAGGTGAAAGTGGCCGCCGTCCCGCTGCTGTCCCAGGCGATCGACGAGCCCACCGCGTACGACGACGTACCCGAGTTCCTGCCGTAGCAGCGGTCGTTCGGCCGGATGCGACGGTGGCCACCCCGGACCGATAGCCTGGACCCTTCGTACGCAACCTGTGCCCGTTATCTGGAGTCGAAAAGTGCCCGTGGAAACCGTCGATGCCGTCGTCAGCCTCAGCAAGCGGAGAGGCTTCGTGTACCCGTGCGGCGAGATCTACGGCGGAACCAAGTCGGCCTGGGACTACGGGCCGCTGGGTGTGGAGCTGAAGAACAACGTCCGGACCCAGTGGTGGCGGGCGATGGTGACGAGTCGTGACGACGTCGTCGGCCTGGACTCCTCGGTGATCCTGCCGACCAAGGTCTGGGAGGCGTCCGGGCACCTGTCGGAGTTCGTCGACCCGCTGACCGAGTGCCAGTCGTGCCACAAGCGGTTCCGCGACGACCACCTGCGCGAGGACTACGCCCGGCGCAAGAACAAGGACGCCGACGACGTCAAGCTGGCCGAGATCGCCTGCCCGAACTGCGGCAACAAGAACACCTTCACCGAGCCGCGGATGTTCAACGGCCTGCTGAAGACCTACCTCGGTCCGGTGGAGTCCGAGGAGGGCCTGCACTACCTCCGCCCGGAGACCGCGCAGGGTATCTTCATCAACTTCGCGAACGTGATGGGCACGGCCCGGAAGAAGCCGCCGTTCGGCATCGCCCAGGTCGGCAAGAGCTTCCGCAACGAGATCACCCCGGGCAACTTCATCTTCCGGACCCGCGAGTTCGAGCAGATGGAGATGGAGTTCTTCGTCGTACCGGGCTCGGACGAGGAGTGGCACGAGTACTGGCTGAAGACCCGCTGGGACTGGTACCTCGGCCTCGGGCTGAACCCGGACAACATGCGGTTCTACGAGCACCCGAAGGAGAAGCTGAGCCACTACTCGAAGCGCACCGTCGACATCGAGTACAAGTTCAACTTCGGCGGCAAGGAGTTCGACGAGCTCGAGGGCATCGCGAACCGGACCGACTTCGACCTGTCCACCCACTCCAAGCACTCCGGTGCCGACCTGTCGTACTTCGACCAGGAGAAGGGCGAGCGCTGGACGCCGTACGTGATCGAGCCGGCCGCCGGCCTGACCCGCAACGTGCTCGCGTTCCTGCTCGACGCCTACACCGAGGACGAGGCGCCGAACGCGAAGGGCGGCGTGGACAAGCGCACGGTGCTGCGGTTCGACCCGCGGCTGGCGCCGGTGAAGGCCGCCGTACTGCCGCTGTCGCGCAACGCCGAGCTGTCCCCGAAGGCGAAGGACCTGGCCGCCGAACTGCGGAAGAACTGGAACGTCGACTTCGACGACGCCGGTGCGATCGGCCGCCGCTACCGCCGGCAGGACGAGATCGGTACGCCGTACTGCATCACCGTCGACTTCGACACCCTCGACGACCAGGCCGTGACGATCCGGGAGCGCGACTCGATGAAACAGGAACGGGTCGCCCTCACCGAAGTCACCGGCTACCTCGCCCAGCACCTGGTCGGCTGCTGACATGGCGGCTCGGCGGTTCCTCGGTCGTGACCACCTGCGCTTCGGACTGACGGTCTTCGGCCTGTCCGCGGTGATGGTGTTCGTGCTGGCCGCATGCTCGGACTCCAAGCCGCAGGCGGCCGACGACAGCCCCGGTCCGTCGACGCCCAAGTCGAGCTCGAACTCGCCGATCCCGACCGCATCCACGCCCGCGCTGACCCCGCTGCCGACACCGTCGAAGCCCTGGCCGACGCCGAAGGTGACCGGCGAGCCGGCGAACGACGCGCCGCTGGCCGACCGGATCCGGTTCGCGATCGCCAAGCAGGCGCAGATCGCGGCCGGCAAGTCCGCCACCACGACGGTGAAGTGCCCGGGCATCGACGACGTGGAGAAGCCTGGCAATCACTCGTTGACGTGCACCGTCACGTATGGCGGGAAGCCGTACACCGGGACGCTGACGGTCGACGCGAAGCAGTACACGGCGTCGTACAAGTTCACCTCCGACTCGGTCGCGATCGTGAAGGCCAAGGTGGTGGACGCTGTGCTGCGGACGGCGCCCGACGCGGCCAAGGTGACCTGCACGATGGCTGATGTTGCCGTGGTCAAGCATTCCGGCGAGCCGATCGCCTGCGACGTCACCACGATGTCGAATGCGGTCGAGCCGTACGAGGCGCAGATCTCCGGCAACGGCCAGGTGCTGGTGGCGAAGGCCTGAGTCATGCTGCAACTGGGCAACCTCACGATCGACACACCCGTGGTGCTGGCGCCGATGGCCGGCATCACCAACGCGGCGTACCGCAGACTCTGCGCGGAGCAGGGCGCCGGGCTGTACGTGTGCGAGATGATCACGTCGCGCGGGATCGTCGAGGGTGACCAGAAATCGCTCGACATGCTCACGTTCGACGAGCGGGAAACGGTCCGCTCCGTGCAGTTGTACGGCGTCGATCCGACGTACATCGGTCGTGCCGTGCAGGTGTTGTGCGATCAGTACGGCGTCGCGCACATCGACCTGAACTTCGGCTGCCCGGTCCCGAAGGTGACCCGCAAGGGCGGCGGCGCCGCGCTGCCGTGGAAGCGCAACCTGCTCGGCGCGATCCTGCGCTCGGCGGTCCACGCCGCGACGCCGTACGGCGTACCGGTCACGATGAAGACCCGGATCGGCATCGACACCGACCACCAGACGTACCTCGACGCGGGCCGGATCGCCGAAGAGTCGGGCGCCGCGGCGATCGGGTTGCACGGGCGTACGGCGGCGCAGGCGTACTCCGGTCAGGCCGACTGGTCCGCGATCGCTTCGCTGGTGGAGCACGTGAGCATCCCGGTGCTCGGCAACGGCGACATCTGGGAGGCGGGCGACGCTTTGCGGATGGTGGCGGAGACCGGGTGCGCGGGAGTCATCGTCGGGCGCGGATGCCTTGGCCGGCCGTGGCTGTTCCGGGACCTCGCGGTCGCGTTCTCCGGTGGGGAAGCACTGAACCTGCCGACCCTCGGTGAGGTCGCTGTCGTGATGCGCCGGCACGGTGAGCTGCTGGCTGACCTGATGGGGGAGCCGCGCGGCCTGCGCGACTTCCGCAAGCACGTCCCCTGGTACCTGAAGGGCTTCCCAGCCGGCGGCGAACTCCGCGCCGCGCTCGGCATGGTCGAGTCGTTGGCGCAGCTGGACGAACTGCTCGCCCAACTCGACCCGAGCGTTCCCTTCCCGGTCGCCGAACTGGGCGCACCCCGAGGTCGCCAAGGCAGTCCCCGCGACCACATCGTCCTCCCACAGGGCTGGCTGGACGACACCGACGGCCTCACCGCCGACCTGGCCGAAGCCGAACTAGGCGTCTCCGGCGGCTAACAGGACACAGCCTCCGGCCGCGGCTGCATTGGCGCCTTCGGCGGACCGCGGCTCGTCACACGCCCGGAGGTCCTCCGCAGAACGGATGTGATGCCCGAAAGGGCAAGGATTCGGCAGAAAGTCGTGTGGGCTTGGGGCTTCTGCTGACTCGTCGCGGTGTGCGGGCGCGTTGAGGTCGGTCGTGACCATGCATGCCGTTCGAAGGTCTTGACGGCGGTCGTGGTTGGCCGTTTCAGTGCCAAGATGGCCGTTGTGGAGTCCTACGTCGAGCGGCCGCCGTTGCCGGGGCTGGCGGGTGTGGTGCGGACGGTCTGGATCCAGCGGACCGGCGAAGCGGCGTACGTGCAGCGGCATTTGCCGACCGGTGGCGTGGAGATTCACTTTCCGATTGGTGGGCGTCCGCAGTTGGTGGGCCCGTTGACTGGTCCGGAGGTCGAAGTCATCCCCGCCCACACCACGATCGTGGGCGTGCGGTTCCACCCGGGCACGGCGCCGCCCTTGCCGACGGTGCTCGACGATCTCGTGGATCAGCGCGTGAGCCTGGTAGATCTGTGGGGAAGCTTGGAGGACCGTCTCGTCGAGGCGATGGCCCGAGCCGGCACACCCGAACGAGCGCTCATGTTGTTGCAAGCCCACCTCGTGCAGGAGTTTCGTACCGCGGTGCGCGTGGATCCGCTGGTGGGCGAGGCGGTGCAGGCGTTGATGCCGTGGCACCCGCTCAACATCGACACGCTGGCCAACCATCTGGCGCTCTCCGCGAGTCAGCTGCGTCGCCGGTGCCTGCACGCGGTCGGGATGAGCCCCAAGGTGCTCCAACGGACCTTGCGGTTCCAGGGGTTTCTCGCGCTGGCGCAGGCCGGCGCCACGCCCACGGGCCGGCGTGGTGCGGACGGTACGGCGGGTCTGGCGATCGACGCGGGGTACGCCGACCAGGCGCACCTCAGCCGGGAATGCCTCCGCCTGACAGGCCTCACCCCGAGCCAACTCCTCGGCCTCAACCCGAGCCAGCCCCTCGGCGGCACCGTTGACCGGTGCATGTGCGGCCACGACCACTCCGCGTCGTACAAGCCGTTCCTCGCTACCCGGAGGCAGCCGCTCCGAGTCTGACCAGTGCGCGATTTGTTCAAGACCCCGCCGGTGGGCCGGTCATAGCGTCTGACTCATGACCGACTGGAGCGACGCACTCGACGGCGAGCTGTTCAGTCCCTGGTCAGCGGGCTACGAAGAGATCCGCCGCCCGTTCCACCCCGCCTACCGGGACGCCCGGCCAAGGCTCGTAGCTCTGTGCCGCTCGGTCCCGGACGTCGTCAGCATCACCAAGTACGCCGCAACCACCGGAGACCGCATCGCCCCACGAGGCGGAGGCCACTGCTTCGCGGGCCGATCCTCGACGGACGGGATCGTGCTCGACCTGTCCGGCCTCGATGGCATCGCGGTGGGACCTGATGGCATCGCCACGATCGGAGCCGGCGCCCGCCTGGCACAGGTGTACGCCGCTTTGCACGCCTACGACCGAACCGTGCCGGGCGGATGCGGTCCGACCGTCGGCATCACGGGCCTCACCCTCGGCGGCGGGATCGGTCTGCTCGGGCGCAAGTACGGCCTGACCTGCGATCGCCTCGTCGGCGCGCAGGTCGTGCTCGCGGACGGCAGCGTCGTGGAATGCGACGCTGACCACGAACCAGACCTGTTCTGGGGTCTTCGTGGCGCAGGCGGCGGCCAGTTCGGTGTCGTCACGTCACTGCGGTTCGACACAGTTCCTGAGCCGATGAGCACCCGCATCGAGGCGCACTGGTCAGACATCGCTCTCGAGGAACTGGTCTCGGCCTGGCAAGTCTGGGCACCGGACGCCCCGGACGAACTCACCGTCAACCTCTCCCTGGTGTCCGAGCCCGGCGTACCCGTCCAGGCGACGCTCTTCGGCGCCTCGACACTCGACGAGGCGACGACCCGGGAACTGTTGCAGCAGTTCACCGATCGGGCCGCGACCGTCGACTTGCGCGCCGGCCTGCCGTACAGCCGCCTGAAGAGCACCTTCGGCGACCCACTCGATGAACCCGAACGCCTCACCCGGTTGAGGTCGGAGTTCTTCTCCGACTCGATGGCCGACCGCACCATCGCATCTCTCCTGGACCAGTTCTCTCCGACCACGGGCCGACGGGAGCTGGCGTTCACCGCGATGGGCGGGGCCTACAACAGGATTGTCGACAACGCGACGGCGTTCGCTCATCGCAGCACGCGCTTCCTGCTCGAGCACATCGGCGACGCGGACGATCCTTGGATCGACGAGTCCTGGGCGACCGCGCACGCCGATGGGTCCGGCCGCGTCTACCCCAACTTCCCCGACAGCGCGCTCGACGACTGGGCGTCGGCGTACCACGCGGCCAACTATCAGCGGCTCGCAGCGGTCAAGCGCGCCTACGACCCGCACCGATTCTTCGACTTCCCGCAAGCCATCTGATCACCACGGAGGACAGCCATGAGCAAGGTCATCAGTGCCCACTCGGTTTCGGTCGACGGTTACATCACCGGTCGCGATCCCGGCGCTGGGCGTGGGCTCGGCGACGGGGGGATGCTGTTCAACTGGTACTTCGACGGGGACACACCGAGCCAGGTGTTCGACGGCTTCAAGCTGAGCGAGGCCAGTGTCCGGTTCTTCGACGCGAGTGCCGAACGTGTCGGCGCCAGCCTGGCCGGTCGCAACACGTACGACGACTCCGGCTGGGTCAACGGCGGGGCACCCCATCCGACCGCGCCGCTCGTCGTCGTCAGCCACCGTCCGGTGCCGGGGATGAGCGACCAGCGTCAGACCCTGATCACGACCGGGATCGAGGACGCTGTCGCCGCGGCACGCGAGGTCGCCGGCGACAAGGACGTTGCCATCATGGGCGGCGGCGCGGTGACGTCGGCGCTCGCGGCCGGCCTCGTCGACGAGGTGATCCTCCACCAGGTGCCGATCCTGCTCGGCGCCGGGCGCAGCTTCTTCCAGGAACTCCCCGAACACGTGGAACTCCGCCTGCTCGAGGCCATCCCCGCGCCCGGCGTGACCCACCTGCACTACGAGGTCGTCCGATGATTCTCGTCACCGGCGGGCTCGGCATGATCGGCGCCCACACCGCCCGTGCGCTCCTCGACCTCGGACAGGAGGTCGTCGTCACCACCCACCGCCGTACCGAGGTCCCGTCGTTCCTCGCCGGCCAGGTCATCGTCGAACCCCTCGACGTCACCGACCGGGACGCCTTCCTCGCCCTCGGCGCCCGCCACGACATCAGCGACATCGTCCACCTCGCGGGCAGCGTTCCGGGCGAGAACCCGGTGGATTTCTTCCGCACGGACACGACTGGTCTGCTCAATGCGCTCGACGCCGCCCGCGCTTGGGGCGTCCGCAGGTGCGCCGTCGCCAGCAGCCTCGGTGTGTACATCGGCCGGACCGAAACCCGCTGGCACGAGGAACTCGACCTACCCACCACAGAGCTGCCGCACCTGGTCATCGCGTTCAAGAAGGCCGTCGAGCCGCTCGCCATGCACAGCCTCCAGGGCAGCGGGGCCCAGCCCGTCGTACTCCGGATCGGGACCATCTGGGGACCGCTCGTCGATCCGGAAACACCGTTCTTCTACATCCCGCCGTACATCAGCGCCGTGCTCCGGGGTGAGGAGCCGAAGCCGCTGTACGCCGACGACGGCGGAGACTGCTGCTATGCGCCGGACGCAGGCCGCGCGATCGCACTCCTGACGACCGCGAAAACCCTGCCGCACAACGTCTACAACGTGTCCAGCGGCCGGCCGTACACCAACCGCGACTTCGCGGGTGCTCTGCAGGCGATCACTCCCGGCCTGAAGCTCGACCTCCTGCCGGGACGGCAGGGCGGTCCCGGCGACGACCCGTACCTCGACATCACCCGGCTCACCAACGACACCGGCTTCGAGCCGGCCTTCGATGTCGCCAAGGCGGTCGCCGACTACGTCGCGTGGCGCGCCGCAAGCTCTCGCTGAAGGAGAACACCATGCTTGACCCGAAAGTACGCAGCGTCCTCGACGGCACCTCAATCGCCCACCTGGCCACGATCTGCGCCGACGGTTCGCCGCACAGCACTCCCGTGTACGTCGGCGCCCGCGGTGACCGCATCGTCTTGTTCACCGGTCCGACCATGCGCAAAGCACGCAACCTGCGCCGCGACCCTCGGATGGCGCTGTCCATCGCGCCTGTCGACAATCCGTTCGAGCCGGTCGTCATTCGCGGCCGGGTCGTCGAATGGATCGAGGGCGACGAGGCCTGGGAGATTGTCGACAATCTGGCCATCAAGTACGCCGGCGCACCCTATCCCCGAGGCGAGGAGCGCGTCGTGGCCGTCATCGAGCCCGAGCACCAGGCTGTAGGGATCGGGTGAGGGCCCGCTTTCCGCTCCGGCGAATCACCCTGCGTCTCCGTGAAATCTCTTTCTGTTGATCTCTTGACCTGACGCCCGGTCACGAGGGACGTTGGACGGCATCGGATTTACGAGTCATTTCCGAACCTGGTTCGTAAAGGGAGTGCCGTGGCGATCGTCATCGGGGTCGTGACCCACTCGACGCACGGGCAGCTGTTCCGCGACGCGGCCAGCACGCTGCGCGGGGTCGACCTCGAGTGGGTCAGCTACGACCACGAGGACGAGATCCGCGCCAAGGTCGCCGCGTTCCTCAGCAGCACCCGGGTGGACGGCTTCCTGGCCGGCCCGGTCCCGTACACCGAGAGCCGCGAACTCCTCCCGCCTGGCCTGCCGGTCGGCGTGATCCGCTCGTCCGCGCTCGACCTGACCCTCGCCCTCTACCGCGCCCAGGAACGCGGCTGGGGTCGAACGCCGGTCAGCATCGACACGTTCCCCGCGGAAGCGGTCGAGGCGGTGGCGACCGCGCTCGAGCTGGATCCGGATGCGATCGAGTGTCTGCCGTACTCACCGACGCAGTCCGTCGAGGACATCGTCGAGTTCCACCGCTCGGCGTACGAGCGGTTCGGCGATCGCAGCTACGTGATCAGCGTCCGGGCCGCCGTCCGCGAGCAGCTTCGCGGACAGATCCCGATCATGAGCGGTATGCCGGTCCCGGCCACGATCCGGACCGAGTTGCACGAGCTCGCGTTGCGGATCGAGTCCGATCGGGCCAGCGCGCAACGGTTCGCGGCCGGCGTGTTCCTGATCTCGCGATCGCCCGACGAGGAGCGTGCCCGGGTCGGCCTGATGAACCTGTTGCTGAACACCCCTGAGTTCGCCGGCGCGTGGATCGAGGATCGCGGCCGGCGTGGCGTCGTCGTCTTCGCCCACAAGGCCCTGTTCGAGCGCGTGACGCGCAACTGGGTCGCCGTACCCGCGCTCGCCGAGGCCGCTACGGCGCTCGGTGCGCAGGTGTCGGCAGGCTTCGGCGTCGGCGTGTCTGCCCGCAACTGCGTGCTGCTCGCCGAGCAGGCCGCGGTGCGGGCGGAGTTGGAGGACGAGCCTTGCGCCTATCTGATCGAGGACAGCGGCGTGATCATCGGGCCGATGGGCCCGAAGACGAGCACTGTCCGCGAGGCGCTCAGTTTCTCCTACCGCGAGCACGGCGACCACGTCGAGCAGCTCGCGAAGTCCGTCGGGCTCAGCGCCGCCACCGTTTCCCGGCTGGCGGCCCTGGACCACGAACTGGAAGGCCGGACGATCTCTCCTGGTGAGCTCGCCGACCGTCTTGGCATCACGGATCAGAGCGGACGCCGGCTGATCCGCACCCTCGACGCAGGCGGCCTGGTGAGCGTCGAGGGCACCGCCCAGCACCATCCGAAGGGACGCCCGAGTCGTCTGTACCGACTGCGCATCGCCCAAGCGTTGAAGGGACACCAACCATGGAGCTCAACCGCCGCCAGATCCTGAAGCTTGCCGGGCTCCGCATCGCCCTACCCGCCGCATCGCCCCTGCTGTCCGCCTGTTCGAACGACAAGTCCGGAGGTGGTTCCGGCGACGGCAGTGTGAAGTTCGAGGGCTGGGACCCGATGTGCTCGTCACGGTCAGGATCGACGGCGAACTGTTGAAGGCCCGGGTGCCGACGCCGTTCCAGTTGGGCCACGACAGCACGGTGTACGTCGGGTTCAACCCGGAGCGGCTGATCCTTTCACAGCCTCCGACGGCATCGCGCTGCAAGCACCCCAACGCGTGTGAGCAACCAGCACCCGGCGCACGCTCTACCCAGCACCCGGCGCACGCTCTACCCAGCACCCAGCACCCAGCACCCAGCGCACGCTCTGCACAGCACCCCCCATCGAGAGGAATGCTCTTGAGAGACCCTGAGAACGCCACCGTCGAGGTCGAACTGCCGGACGACTTCGACGCCTTCTGGGCGGCCGGCCTGGCGGACTGTGCGTCGTACCCGCTGGAGCCGGTGCTCACCGAGATGCCGGCACTCTCCACGGACACTGTGATTGTCTACGATCTGCGCTACACCAGCTTCGGCGGTCTGCGGATCGCAGGCTGGTACACCATCCCGCGCGACCGGCCGGCGCCGTACCCGGCACTGGTGACGATCCCCGGCTACATCTCCGAGCCGACGATCCCGAAGGAATGGTCCGAGCTCGGGTACGCCGCCCTCGCGGTGGCGCCACGCGGCAAGCTCCGGTCGAACGACGTGTTCAACCCCGGCTACCCGGGGCTCCTGACGCACAACATCGTCGACCACAACACCTACGGGTATCGCGGCTTCTACCTCGACGTCGTCCGGGCGGTCGACGTCTTGCTCGGTCGTCCGGAAGTCGACACTGCACGGATCGGATTGCAGGGATCGAGCCAGGGCGGTGGGCTCGGGATCAGTACGGCGGCGCTGCGACCAGACGCGATCAAGGCCGTCGCGGCCGGAGCGCCGTACTTGTGCGGGATCATGACCGCGCCGACGCTGACCCGGTCGTACCCGTACGAGGAGATCAACGAGTACCTGCGAGTGCACCCCAAGGACGTGGATCGGGTGCGGGAGTCGGTCGCGTACTACGACGGCCTCAATTTCGCGCCGAAGGTGCAGGCGCCGACGCTCCTGTACCTCGGGCTGGAGGACGATGTCTGCCCGCCGGAGACCGGGTTCACGCTGCATCGGACGCTGACCTGTGAGAAGACGCTGCACACCTTCCCGCACTGCGCGCACCACGCCGGGCTGCCCGGCGTGATGCGGATCGTGGAGGACTTCCTTGCCGAGCACCTGCAACCGGGACGGTGACTGATGGATTTCGACAACTACTGGGCCGCGGTGGACAGGGAACTCGCCGCAATACCCGCTCGTCCGGTGCTCGACGTCGTACCGGCCCGGGCGACCGACGAGGCGACAAGCTACACCGTCCGGCTGACGAGCACAGGCCCGTACCGCGTCTTCGGCCACCTGAGCATCCCCACCGGTGACGGCCCGTTCCCCGCGCTGCTCCAGACACCGCGGTACGGCAGCGTCAATCACGTACCGCACCCCAACGACCGGAGCCGGTACGTCGTGTTCGGTCTGATGCATCGTGGTCAGCGACTGGCCGACGAAGGATTCTCGGCGGCGTACCCAGGGTTGTTGACAATGGGCATCGACGATCCGGCGTCGTACATCTATCGCGGGATCGCGGCGGACTGTCTTCGGGCGGCCGAGTTCCTGCTGGGGTTGTCGGAGGTCGATCCGGCGCGCGTCGCGGTGACCGGCGACGACCTGGCCGTGCTGACGGCCGCGCGGCGGCCCGGTTTCACCGCGCTCCGGGTGACGGATCTGCTGTTCTACCGGGCGATGGAGGCGCGGCTGAGGTCCAGTTCGTATCCGCTCGAGGAGCTCAACGATCATTTCCGAGCCGGATCGTCGGTGCAGATTGTCGACAACACGCTGTCCTACTTCGATCCGACCCGGCACGCGCCTGCGGTGACCGCGACGAGCCTGGTCGCGGCGGACGATCCGGACTGGTGTGCGTCGCTGATCAATGCTCTGCCTGCCGTGGGTGTCTACAAGCTGACGCACCTCGATGGGACGGACAACGACTTCCTCGACGCGTGGTTGGCCGAGCTGTCCGGGGTCCGGCCGATGTCAAGGTTCCTGGTCGGATGAGCGATCCGCTCGAGGTAGATCCGCCGGTCCGTCCGTCCACCACACTCGGCGGGCTTGGGGTGCGGCCGGTGATCAACGCGTCCGCCACGCTGACCATGCTCGGTGGCTCGTTGATGCCGGCCCCGGTTCTGAAGGCGATGAACGACGCGGCCGCTCACTTCGTCGACCTCGACGAACTGCACACCCGCGTGGGCGAGCGGCTGGCCGCGCTGACGCACAACGAGGCGGCGTACGTGACCTGCGGTGCGGCAGCGGCCATCACACTGACCGTTGCCGCCTGCATCACCGATCAGTCGCAGGCATTCCCGGTCGATACCGAGGTGGTGATGTTCGCTTCGCAGCGGAACGGCTACGACTACGGCGTCCAGCTGACCGGGGCTCGGATCGTCGAGATCGGTCCGTCGGTCGACGACCTGCGGGCCGCACTCGCTCGGAAGCCGGCCTGCGTCTTGTGGTTCGCCGGAACTCACTTCGCGGCAGGCGCGCTTGCCGTCGAAGACGTGATCGGCGTCGCCGCGGAGGCTGGCGTACCGGTGATAGTTGATGCGGCTGCACAGATCCCACCGGTGTCGACATTGTGGCGATTCACTCGAGAGGTGGGGGCGGACGCGCTGATCCTCAGCGGTGGGAAGGGGCTACGGGGTCCGCAGGCCAGCGGCCTGGTGCTGGGGCGCCGGTGGATCGTGGACCGTTGCCGGCTGCATGCATCGCCTAACCAGGACATCGGACGCGGCATGAAGGTCGGGAAGGAGGAACTGCTCGGTTTGCTCGCGGCGGTCGAGTGGACGCTGGAGCAGGATGAGGCGGCGATGCTCGCCGGCTACGAACGGATTGTCGACAACTGGATCCGTGGATTGCAGGGACTGCCGGGAGTGACCGTCACCCGCGGCTATCCGAGCGAGGCGGGTCAGCCGCACAGCCGAGCGGTTGTGCGATTGTCGCCAACCTCCGGTTGGACTAGGGACGACCTGGTCACGGCGTTGTGGGACCGCGACCCGCGGATCGCGGTCGGCACCTATCGCCTGCCCGACGACGCGATCGCACTCAACCCGCAGACGATGGAACCCGGCGAGGAGGAAAAGGTTCTCGAAGCCCTTGTCGGCCTTCTAAGCTCTGGGAATGGCGAGCAAGCCGGATGAGACGCGGGACGGCGTCGACCTGACCAACTTGGATCAGCCCTTGTTCGACGGGGCCGACGCGACCAAGCGAGATCTGGTCGACTATCTGGACGCGGTGCACGAGTGGATCCTGCTCGAGTTGCGGGAGCGGCCGTTGTCGGTGATCCGGATCCGGCCAGGGCAGCCGAAGTTCATGCAGAAGAACGTGCCGAAGTACACACCCGACTGGGTCAAGACGGTGCCGGTGTGGGCGGAGGCGTCCAAGCGGGAGGTGTCGTACGCGCTGTGCGACGACCGGCGGACGCTGCTGTGGTTCGCGAACCAGCGCGCGGTCGAGTACCACCCGACGCTGATGCGCGCGGATCATTGGGACCGCATCACGCATCTTGTGCTCGACCTCGACCCGCCGGAGGGAGACGAGACGTTCGCGAAGGCGGTGCAGGCGGCGTTCCTGGTGCGGCAGGCGCTGAGCGACGCAGGGCTGTCGGGTGCGGTGAAGACGAGCGGCGCTAAGGGCGTGCATGTGTTCGTGCCGATCGACGAGTCGGTGTCGATCGAGGATGCGGCTGCGGCGACCCGGGCGATCGCGGCGCGGGCCGAGCGGATCGACCCGGACGTCGCGACCACGGCGTACATCAAGGAGGACCGGGGCGGGAAGGTGTTCGTCGACTCGACGCGATCCGGTGGGGCGACGGTGGTCGCGGCGTACAGTCCGCGGGTCCGGCCCGGTACGCCGGTATCGTTCCCGGTCGGCTGGGACGACCTGGACCGGGTCACTCCGCGCGACTTCACCGTCCGCACCGCCGTCGATCAACTGGGTGACGCCGACCGCTGGGCCGATCAACTCCCAGCTCCCCAATCCCTCCCCGAAGACCTCCTCGAGGAAGGCCGAGCCATCCCCATCGCCCGCGTCATCGCCATGCACGAAGGCAAACGCCGCAAACGGGCCAAGGAGAAGGCCGAGCAGGAGGACTAATCCTCGCTCGCCGTCGTCAGTTCGAGCGCGAGCTGACGTACGTCGGTGGACGGGTGGTTGCGCAGGGCAATGAGTAACGCGCGCCGGGTGGGGGCCCAGCCGGAGCGCGGGCCGGCGGTGGAGATCAGGGACCAGGCGAGGAGGCCGGCGACCAGGTCCGGGTCGTGGACGAGCTGTGTCGCCGGATTCGCCAGGGACTCGGGGGACCAGTTGGCTTCGCTTGCCGTCAGACGGTAGCGGAGCAGGTTGGCTGCCGAGAAGGCGCCTGCACCGAGGGAGCTGGGTCCCGCAGCAACGCGGTCACGTAAGGGATGTCCCCGGCCGCCTGCGCCACGGTCAGCCCGAGCGTCCGCTCGTACGACGCACCGCGCGCCAGCTCATCGAGGAGCGCGGACCCGTTCAGCCGACGGCCCGCTAGTGCGGCCGCCCGCTGCCGCGCGCCGTACGGAAGCTTGTCGACGGACTGGATCAGCTCGCTCGCACGCATGGGCCCAATCCTGCCCACCCCAGGTGTCAGGTCAGTCGGGCAGGGTCGCGTCGGGCAGCAGTAAGGCGGCCTGTCAACTGACCTGCTCGAGTTCCGCGAACGCGGCGGCGAGCTTCGGCAAGGTGTAGTGCGCGTTGAGCCCACTCGGATTCGGCAGGATCCAGACGCGGGTGTCCCCGATCATGCGGTCCTGCTTGCCCATGGCAGCCTTCCGCTCGCCGAAGGCGTCCCGGTACGCCGTGACGCCGACGATCGCGAGCCATTCCGGCTGGACGCGAAGGACCTTCTTCACCAGGTTCTCCCCGCCGGCCAGGTACTCCGCACGAGTCAGTTCGTCGGCTCGCGCGGACGGCCGGTCGACGACGTTGGTAATCCCGAGGCGGTAGGTCAGGAGCTCACCCTGCTCGTCCGGTCGTAACTGGCGCGGCGTGAATCCACCCAGGTGCAACGCCGGCCAGAACCGATTCCCCGGCCGGGCGAAGTGATGACCGGTCTCCGCCGACATCAGCCCGGGATTGATCCCGCAGAACAGCACCCGCAGCCCGTCACTGATCACATCCGGCAGAGGTTGCACGCGCCAAACCGTACAGCCCAGGCCGCGTCAACCCAGGGTTGACGCCCAATCGATTGTCAACCTAAGGTTGACGGCATGACTCCTGGACCTGACCTGCAGGAACTCATCAACACGATCAAGGCGGACGCCGGCAGCGACGACGAACTCGAGCAGCTTGGCGCCGCGGCGTCGACGATCAGTGAACTGACCAGCACCGGCGACGCCGCACTCGGCTTCTTCGTGGACCGCGCCCGCGGCGCCGGCAAGTCCTGGGTCGAGATCAGCGCGGTGCTCGGCGTGAGCAAGCAGGCCGCGCACAAGCGCTTCGCCGACTCGTGGACCAGCAAGCCGGCCTTCAACCGGTACACGAAGCGTGCGATGGCTGTGGTGAAGGCAGCGGCGGACGTGGCCCGCGGCGACAACCACGACTACATCGGCACCGAACATCTGCTGCTCGCGTTCTACGCCGAGCCCGAGTCGCTGGGTACGAAGGCCCTGCTGCACCACGGGATCACCAAAGAACGGGTCCGCGCCGCCGTCGACGAGGTGAATCCAGCGGAGGAGCCGACCGACCCGCCGAAGACGCTCGACGCCGAGCGACCGCCGTTCACCCGACGGACCGCGCACGTGCTGCACGGCGCGGTCGGGGAAGCGCTGACGCTGGGACACAACTACATCGGCACCGAGCACCTGCTGCTGGCGTTCTACCGGGACTCGGCCGGCCTGGCGACGAAGATCCTGCTGGCGGAGAACTTCGATGAGACCGCTGCCTGGACTGCCCTCCGTGCGCTGCTGGAGGAGGCATCGAAGTAGGTTGGGCGCATGCCTGACTGGTCTGCACGGTTGAGTGAACTGGCGGTGACGGCGAAGGTTCCGGGGGCGGTGCTCGGGATCTGGCACGACGGTGAGACGACGATCGCGCCGTACGGCGTGCTGAATGCGTCGACCGGGGTCGAAACGACGGAGGACTCGCTCTTCCAGCTCGGGTCGGTCAGCAAGCCGTGGACCGCGACGATGATCGTCCAGCTGGCCGCGGAGGGGCGACTCGATCTGGACGACGCCGTGGTGAAGTTGTTGCCCGGGGCATCGATCGATCCGCGGATCACCGTCCGTCACCTCCTCACTCACACCAGCGGCATCGACGGCGACGTGTTCACCGACACCGGCCGCGGCGACGAGTGCCTCGAGCGGTACGTCGGTCTCCTCGCAGACGTCGAGCAGTTGTTCGAGCCAGGTACGGCGTACTCCTACTGCAACGCCGGGTTCGTGCTGCTCGGCAGGCTGATCGAGGTGCTCGACGGCGGCAGCTGGGACGAGTCGCTGCGCAAGCGGCTGGTCGAGCCGCTCGGACTGACCAGGACGGTCACGCTGCCGGAGGAGGCGATCCTGCACCGCGCCGCGCTGGGTCACCTGGGCACCGACGGATCGCCGGTCAAGACGTGGCAGTTGCCTCGGAGCATCGGTCCGGCCGGAGGAGTCACCGCGTCGGCCGGCGACCTGCTCGAGTTCGCCCGGATGCACCTGACCGACGACCGCTACCGGTCGATGCAGGAGCCGCAGGTCCCGTACGCCGGTGGCGTCGGCGGCTTCAGCAACCTCGGCCTGGCCTGGCGGATCTATGACTGGCAAGGCCGCGGCCTGTTCGGCCACGACGGTACGACGATCTCCCAGCTGGCGTTCCTCCGGATAGACCCCGAGGCACGGCTGGTCATGTGCGTGCTGACCAACTCCGGCAACGGCACGACCCTGTTCGAGCCGCTGGCCACCGAGGTCTTCTCGCACTTCACCGGGGTCGGCCACCCGGCCTCACCGCAGCCGGCCGACGCTCCGGTGGACGACCGCCATGTCGGCCGCTACGAACGTGCCAGCGTCCGGCTGGACGTCGTACGGCGCGACGACGCGCTGGTGATGGCGTATCAGGCCACCGGTGACCGGCTGTCGTTCGCCGAGCAGCCTGTGCAGGAGTACGAGCTGCGCCCGACCGAGCCCGCGGACGGCGATCACTTCGTCACCCGCGAGGCGCCGGAGCATCCGTGGGTCCCGGCCACGTTCACGCCGAGTCACGTCTTCACCTCCGGCCGGGTCACGCCCAAGCGCTGAGCGAGGCCGCCTGCTGAGATATTCGGGGTGCGATTTGGGGTGAGCGAGCTAACGTCTCACCTGTGACTAGTGCACCTGCTGAACTTCCTCGTAAGGCTGGTGACCTCCGGGCCGCCGGGTATCTCCCACGGTCGATCAAGGCCGAGATTCGTGACAACCTGCTGACAGAACTCCGGGCCGGGCGTGATCCGTGGCCCGGCATCGTCGGGTTCACCCGGACGGTGATTCCGCAACTCGAACGCGCCCTGCTCGCGGGGCATGACGTCGTCCTGCTCGGTGAGCGCGGCCAGGGCAAGACCCGGCTGCTGCGCACGCTGGTCGGCCTGCTGGACGAATGGACCCCGGTGATCGAGGGCGCCGAACTGCCCGAGCACCCGCTCGAACCGATCACGCCGGCGTCGCGCCGCCGCGCCGCGGAGCTCGGCGACGAACTGCCCGTCACCTGGATCCATCGAAGCGAGAGGTACGCCGAGAAGCTCGCGACACCGGATACCTCGGTGGGCGACCTGATCGGTGACGTGGACCCGGTGAAGGTTGCCGAGGGCCGCAGTCTGGGTGACCCGGAAACCATCCACTTCGGTCTGGTGCCCCGGGCGCACCGCGGCATCGTGGCGATCAACGAGCTGCCGGACCTGGCCGAGCGGATCCAGGTCGCGCTGCTCAACGTGATGGAGGAGCGCGACATCCAGGTCCGCGGGTACACGCTGCGGCTGCCGCTCGACGTGTTGCTGGTGGCAACGGCCAACCCGGAGGACTACACCAACCGCGGCCGCATCATCACGCCGCTGAAGGACCGGTTCGGCGCCGAGGTCCGGACCCACTACCCGCTCGACATCGACGCCGAGGTGGACGTGATCCGGCAGGAGGCCGAGTTCACCGCCGAGGTCGGCGAGCCGCTGCTCGAGGTGCTGGCCCGGTTCGTCCGGCACCTGCGCGAGTCGACATCGATCGACCAGCGCTCGGGTGTGTCGGCCCGGTTCGCGGTCGCCGCGGCCGAGACGATCGCCGCCGCCGCGCTCCGGCGCAGCGCGATCACCGGCGAGGAGCCGGCCGTCGCGCGGCCGGTCGATCTGGAGGCCGTGCCCGCCGTACTACGCGGCAAGCTCGAGTTCGAGCCCGGTGAGGAAGGGCGCGAGATCGAGCTGCTCGAGTACCTGCTGCGTCGCTCGGTCGCCGACACCGCACGGGAGCGGTTCGCCGGGCTCGACCTCAGCCCGCTGGCCAACGCTGTTGCTGATGGCAACCTTGTCACCACCGGTGAGCGAGTGCCCGGCCGGGACGTTCTGGCCGCCCTGCCGGAGCTGCCGGTTCTGCACGACGTCGCCGCGCGCGCCGGCGTCGAGCCGGACGAGTCACCCGGCCGCATCGCTGCCGCGGTCGAGCTCGCCCTGGAGGCGTTGTACCTGTCGAAACGACTGGCCAAGGACGCCGACAACGACACGACGATCTACGGGATCTGACATGTCCGCGTCCATACCGGAAGGCTGGTCCTACGGGCCGTGGCACGACGGGCCGGATCCACTGAAGGCGCCCGCGGATCTGCGCGACGCGCTGGATGAGATCGGCCGCGACGTGATGAACGGCTCGTCGCCGCGGTCCGCGCTGGAGGAACTTCTCCGGCGCGGCACCCGGAACACCCAGGGCCTGGACGACCTCACCCGCAGGATGTGGGAGCGCCGCCGCGAGATCCAGCGGCGGCACAACCTCGACGGCACCCTGCGGGATGTCCAGCGGTTGCTGGACGAGGCGCTGGCAGCCGAGCGGCGCGAACTGTTCCCGAACCCGTCCGACGACGCCCGGTTCAAGGAGGCCGAGCTCGACGCTCTCCCGTCGGGTACGGCGGCCGCCGTACGGGAGCTGGCCAACTACCAGTGGGAGTCGTCGGAGGCGCGGCAGAAGTACGAGGAGATCCGGGAGTTGCTCGGGCGCGAGCTGCTCGGGTCGCGGTTCGAGGGCATGAAGGAGGCGCTGCAGCAGACCACGCCTGAGGACGTCGAGCGGATCAACGAGATGCTCACCGACCTCAACGCGTTGCTCGCGGCGCACGCGCAGGACCGGCCCGAGGTGCCGGAGTTGTTCGACGAGTTCATGGCCAAGCACGGCGAGTTCTTCCCGGAGAATCCGCAGAACGTCGACGAACTGATCGACGTACTGGCGCAGCGGGCGGCCGCGGCGCAGCGGATGATGAACTCGATGACTGCCGAGCAGCGGGCCGAGCTGATGGAGTTGTCGCAGCAGGCGTTCGGCAGTCCGCAACTCGCCCAGCAGCTGGCGCAGTTGGACGCCCAGCTGCAGTCGCTGCGGCCGGGGGAGGACTGGACCGGGTCGGAGCGGATGAGTGGTGACGACCCGCTCGGTCTCGCCGACGGTGCGCGGGCGATGTCCGACCTCGCCGAGCTCGATGCGCTGGCCGAGCAGTTGGCGCAGTCGTATCCGGGCGCGCGGCTCGAGGACATCGATCTCGATGCGCTCACCCGGCAGCTCGGCGACGAGGCAACGGTGGATGCTCGCCGGTTGTCCGAGCTGGAGAGGCAGCTGCGCGACCAGGGTTTGCTCGAGCGAGCGCCCGATGGTTCGTTGCGGTTGTCGCCGAAGGCTCTGCGACAGCTCGGGCAGACCGCGCTGGCCGACGTACTGCGGGCTGCTCGGGGATCGGGTGAACGCGACGCCGCCAATGCCGGGGCGGCTGGGGAGCTGAGTGGCTCCAGCCGGCAATGGCAGTTCGGCGACACCCAGCCGTGGGATGTGCCTCGGACCGTGCGGAACGCAGTACTGCGGAGTGCTACGCGCAGTGGGTCGGTCAAGCTGGATGTGGCTGATGTGGAGATCGCGGAGACCGAGCACCGCGCCCGGGCCGCGGTCGCGTTGCTGGTCGACACGTCGTGGTCGATGGTCCAGGAGGGCCGTTGGCTGCCGATGAAGCGGACGGCACTCGCGCTGCACCAGCTCATCTCGACCCGCTACCGCAACGACGCGCTCCAGCTGATCACGTTCGGGAGGTACGCCGGAGTCGTCGAGTTGCCGCAGCTGATCGGGATGGAGGGCGCCTGGGAGCAGGGGACGAACGCGCACCACGCCCTGCTGCTGGCCGGCCGTCATCTGCGTCGTCATCCGGACGCGCAGCCGGTGGTCCTGATGGTGACCGACGGCGAGCCGACCGCGCACCTCGAGCCGGACGGTACGGCGGAATTCTCCTACCCACCCGAGCCGGCCACGCTCCGCAAGACGATCTTCGAGGTGGACCGCCTGGCCAAACTCGGCGCGTCGCTCACGGTCTTCCGCCTGGGCGACGACCCCCGCCTCAACGCCTTCGTCGACCTATTGGCCCGCCGCAGCGGCGGCCGAGTCCTGGCCCCCGACCCCGACGGCCTCGGCGCCGCCGTAGTAGGCGACTACCTCCGCACCCGCCGCAAACTCTGACTCGGTTGCCGTGGGCACCAAACAAGGTGCCCACGGCAAGGCCACTCAGCTGCGGGCAGTCCGGGCCGCTTGGACCAGGTGCCGGAGCGCGGGGATCACCTCGTCGTAGCCGCGGGTCTTCAGGCCGCAGTCAGGATTGATCCACAACCGGTCTGCCGGCACGGCCGCCACGGCCCGGGCAATCAGATCCGTGAGTTCGTCCTGGCTGGGGACGCGAGGAGAGTGGATGTCGTACACGCCTGGCCCGACGCCGCGGCGGAATCCGCAGGCGGCCAGGTCGCCGAGGATCTCCATGCGTGACCGCGCGGCCTCGATCGTGGTCACGTCGGCGTCCAGTCCGTCGATCCCGGCGATCACCGCACCGAACTCCGAGTAGCACAGATGCGTGTGGATCTGGATCTCGGCGGACGCCCCGCCGGTGGCCAGCCGGAACGCACCGACCGACCAGTCCAGGTACGCCCGCTGCTCCGCCGATCGCAACGGCAGCAACTCGCGCAGCGCAGGTTCGTCCACCTGCACGATCCTGATCCCGGCCGACGCTAGGTCGGCCACCTCGTCCCGCAGGGCCAGCGCGACCTGATCGACGGTGACGGCGACGGGCTGGTCGTCGCGGACGAAGGACCAGGCCAGGATCGTCACCGGCCCGGTCAGCATCCCCTTCACCGGCCGCTCGGTCAGCGATTGCGCGTACGACGCCCAGCGCACGGTCATCGGCTCGGGTCGCGACACGTCGCCGTACAGGATCGGTGGCCGGACGCACCGGCTGCCGTACGACTGCACCCAGCCGTGCCTGGTGGTCGCGAAGCCATCCAGCTGCTCGGCGAAGTACTGGACCATGTCGTTGCGCTCGGGCTCGCCGTGCACGAGCACGTCCAGCCCGAGCTCTTCCTGCAGGCTGATCACTCGCGCGATCTCGGCCCGCATCCGCTCGTCGTACGTCGCCTGGTCGATCCGGCCGGACCGGAGTTCGGTGCGGGTTCGGCGGAGGTCCGCGGTCTGCGGGAACGAGCCGATCGTGGTGGTCGCGAGATCCGGCAGCCCGATCGACTCCTGCGCGGTCCGGCGTTCGTCGTACGGCGCTCGCTGCCGATCCTCGGGACGGATCGCGGCGACCCGGTCGCGGACCGCCTGCTCACGAGCGAGGCCGGAGTCGTTCAACGGGCCGCGGGACGGATTGTCGAGGTTCACCAGTACGCGGGGCTCGTCCTCGCTGAGCGCACGGCCGAGCAGGACTACCTCGTCGACTTTCTGCCGCGCGAACGCGAGTCGCGCCCGCACCTGCGGATCAAGCTCGTCCTCCGCATCCACGTCGTACGGCAGGTGGAGCAGCGAGCACGAGGTGGAGACGGCGAGCCGGCCGACGGAGCCGAGCAGCTTCACGCAGGTCGACAACGCCTCACCCAGGGGAGTGCGCCAGACGTTCCGGCCGTCGACCACCCCGGCGAAAACGGTCTTACGCTGGATGGACGGCAAGACGGCCAGTTGGTCGACCAGTCCAGGAGTGGACACGAGGTCGACCGCCAGCCCTTCGACCGCGGTGGACGCCAGCACCGGCAGGGCAGCACCGGGATCTCCGAAGTACGTCGCGACCAGGAGACGCGGGCGTTCGGTGAGCTTCGCCAACCGGTCGTACGCGCGACGGAGGGCGTCGAGCTCAGCCGGTGTGCGGTCCTGGACCAAGACCGGCTCGTCCAGTTGCACCCAGTCGGCTCCCGCGGCATCGAGCCTGCCGAGGAGTTCGGCGTACGCGTCCAGGAGACGGTCGAGCAGGCTGAGTGGCTCGAAGCCCGGAGTTGTGGATTTCGAGAGCAGCAGGAAGGTCAGTGGTCCGATCAGGACCGGACGGGTTTCCACACCGGCTTCTCGCGCGGCCGCCAGGTCCTCGAGTGGCTTGGCCGGGTTGAGCCGGAACACCGTGTTCTCGGCGAGCTCGGGGACCAAGTAGTGGTAGTTGGTGTCGAACCACTTGGTCAGCTCCAGCGGCGCGACCTCGGCGTGGCCACGTGCCATCGCGAAGTACGTGTCGAGTCCGGAGCGATCGAGGGCGCGGAAGCGCTCCGGAATGATCCCGAACAGCTGCACATGGTCGAGCATCTGGTCGTAGTACGAGAAGGTGTTACCGGGGAGAACGTCGAGTCCGCGGCCGGCCAGGTCGCGCCAGGTGTCGGCGCGCAGTCGGTGGGCGGTCGCCTCCAGTTCGGCCGCGTCGCTGTCGCCGGACCAGTACTTCTCGACGGCCTTCTTGAGTTCGCGGTCCGGGCCGATGCGCGGATAGCCCAGCACTGTCTTGATGGTGTTCACGTCTCTCTCCTCGCGAGCGTGCCAGGGATCGGCGGGGTCGCGGAGACGCCGGACGGGTCCTCCCACGAGACCACCGATCCACCGCGCACCGGCTGGTGCGCGGACCGTCGGCAGGTCTTCGGACTCACGGGCAGTCCGGTCGGTCCGACCGGTCGGCCTACTGGCCGTCGCTTCCCGGACGCCGGGCGTCCAGTGCTGTCTGACGGCTGTCGTTCCCGTTCACCGCTGCGGGGCAGTCCCGGATTCACACCGGGTTCCCTCTTGCCTCGCCTCGTCGTCGACCACCCGACCAGGCGAACCGTCGGCAGTGCCGAGCGTAACCCGCGGGCACCGCGACGCGCCGGACGGCGAGACGAACACCACTCGCGGTACCCGCCGTCGACGCGACGAAACCCCGGGATCGATTCGCCGGAAGGTTTCGTTGGCGGACGTGCCGATTGTCTTGCGTTGTCAACGGGGGAAGGGTTTTCCGGCCTTCGACCTGTGGGCAGAGTCACGTCGGCATCGTGAGACCAGTGTTCAACTGGACTGGTTTTTGGGCTTACTCTGAGAGCAACGCCCCCGCCACTGGAGTCGATGGGCCAGCGGGCCACCTCACCGCGCTCAGAAGCACCGCCTGAACCACAGGGAGTGATCGTGCCGAAACTCGTCTACGACTTCGCCGAAGGCAACAAGGACATGAAGGAGCTGCTCGGCGGGAAGGGGGCGAACCTGGCCGAGATGACCAACCTCGGCCTGCCGGTGCCACCCGGATTCACCATCAGCGCCGAGGCCTGCCGCGCGTACCTGGCCACCGGCTCGGTGCCACCGGAGTTGGCCGACGAGATCGACCACCACGTCGACGTACTGCAGCAGAAGATGGGCAAGAAGCTCGGCCAGGCCGACGACCCGCTGCTCGTCTCGGTCCGGTCCGGAGCGGCCGTGTCGATGCCCGGGATGATGGAGACCGTTCTGAACGTCGGCCTGAACGACGACTCGGTGAACGGGCTCGCGCATCACTCCGGCAACCCGCGGTTCGCCTGGGACGCGTACCGCCGGCTGATCCAGATGTTCGGCAAGACTGTGCTCGACATGGACGGCGACGTGTTCGAGGACGCGATCGAGGCGGCCAAGGAAGCCAAGGGCACCCGCAACGACCTCGACCTGGACGCGGACGACCTGAAGCGCCTGGTCGAGACCTTCAAGCAGGCCGTCCACGAGCACACCGGCCGCGAGTTCCCGCAGGACCCGCGGACCCAGATGGACCTGGCGATCGAGGCCGTCTTCGGCTCGTGGAACTCCGAGCGCGCGATCCTCTACCGCCGGCAGGAGCGGATCCCGACCGACCTCGGTACGGCGGTCAACATCTGCTCGATGGTGTTCGGCAACCTCGGCATGGACTCCGGCACCGGCGTCGCGTTCACCCGCGACCCGTCGAGCGGTCAGCCCGGTGTGTACGGCGACTACCTGCAGAACGCGCAGGGCGAGGACGTGGTGGCCGGCATCCGCAACACCGTCCCGCTCGCGGACCTGGAGCAGATCGACAAGACGTCGTACGACGATCTGATGGCGATCATGGCCAAGCTCGAGGGCCACTACCGCGACCTGTGCGACATCGAGTTCACTGTCGAGCGCGGCAAACTGTGGATGCTGCAGACGCGGGTCGGCAAGCGGACCGCGGCGGCCGCGTTCCGGATCGCGACCAGCCTGATCGACGAGGGCGTGATCGACACCGACGAGGCGCTGAAGCGGGTGAAGGGTGCGCAGCTCGCGCAGTTGATGTTCCCGCGGTTCGACGCGGACGCGGACACCGATCTCATCACCAAGGCGATCGGTGCGTCGCCGGGTGCGGCGTCCGGAACGATCGTGTTCACCTCGGCCGCCGCGGTCGAGGCCGCGGACCGCGGCGAGAAGGTGATCCTGGTCCGGCGCGAGACGAACCCGGACGACCTGCACGGCATGATCGCGGCGCAGGGGATCCTGACCAGCCGCGGCGGCAAGACCTCGCATGCGGCCGTGGTCGCCCGCGGCATGGGCAAGACCTGTGTCTGCGGCGCCGAGGAGCTCGACGTGAACGTTGCCCAGGGCACCATCAAGGTGCACGGTACGGTGATCGAGGCCGGCGAGACGATCTCGATCGACGGGACGACCGGCGAGGTGTTCCGCGGCGAGGTCCCGGTGGTCGCGTCCCCGGTGGTGCAGTACTTCGAAGGTTCGCTGGCTCCCGAGTCCGGCGACGAACTCGTGGCCGCGGTGCACCGGTTGATCACGCATGCGGACGACGTACGGCGGCTCGGCGTACGGACCAATGCGGACACCGCGGACGACGCGGCCCGGGCGCGGCGGTTCGGGGCCGAGGGGATCGGGCTGTGCCGGACCGAGCACATGTTCCTGGGCGAGCGCCGGGAGGCCGTCGAGCGGCTGATCCTGGCCGACAACGACGGTGATCGCGATGCGGCGCTGGCCGAGCTCGAGCCGTTGCAGCGGGGCGACTTCCTGGAGCTGCTGGCCGCGATGGACGGGCAGCCGGTGACGATCCGGCTGATCGACCCGCCGCTGCACGAGTTCCTGCCGTCGATGGAGGATCTGGCGGTCAAGGTCGCGCTGGCCCGCGAGCGCGGTCAGGACCCGGGTCACGATGCCGCGCTGCTGGCGGCGGTCGAGCGGCTGCACGAGGAGAACCCGATGCTCGGCCTGCGGGGTGTCCGGCTCGGTCTGGTCATCCCTGGGCTGTTCGCGATGCAGGTCCGGGCGATCGCGTCCGCGGCCGTCGAGCTGAAGCAGCAGGGCAAGGACCCGCAACCGGAGATCATGATCCCGCTGGTCGGCGCGGTCCAGGAGCTGCACCTGGCCCGGGACGAGGTGGAACGCGTGATCGCCGAGCTGGGCGTCGAGTGGGACATCCCGATCGGGACGATGATCGAGCTGCCGCGCGCGGCGGTGATCGCGGACCAGATCGCCGAGGCGGCCGACTTCTTCTCGTTCGGTACCAACGACCTGACCCAGACCACGTGGGGCTTCAGCCGCGACGACGTCGAGGGCGCGTTCTTCGCCCGCTACCTGGAGAAGGGCATCTTCGCGGTATCGCCGTTCGAGTCGATCGACCGGGAAGGTGTCGGTGCGTTGGTCCGTACCGGCGTCGACCGCGGCCGCGCCACCAAGCCGGACCTGAAGCTCGGCATCTGCGGCGAACATGGCGGCGACCCCGACAGCATCCACTTCTTCCACGAGGCAGGCCTGGACTACGTGTCCTGCTCGCCGTTCCGCATCCCGGTAGCCCGCCTCGAGGCCGGCCGCGCCGCACTGTAAAGCAGTCACTCCCGGCTCACGACCGCTAGCCTGCAGACGTGAGCCGGGAGCAGCTGCGCCGGACCTTCGGCGAGGACGCCGAGTTGTACGACCGCGTCCGCCCGACCTACCCGGCCGAGCTGTACGACGACCTCGCCGCCCTCCTCGGTGAGGTGACCCGGCCGCGCGTGCTCGAGATCGGTCCAGGCACCGGCCAGGCGACCGCGCCGATGGTGGCGCGCGGCTGGTCGGTCACCGCGGTCGAGCTGAGTCCTGACCTGGCGCGGGTCGCGCAACGGAAGCTGCCTGAGGTCGAGGTGATCGTCGCGGACTTCGACACATGGGACCTGCCGGTCGGGACGTTCGACCTGGTCGTCTCGGCGACGGCGTTCCACTGGCTCGACCCGGCGACCCGAATGGCGCGGTGTGCGGAGGTACTGCGGCCAGGCGGGGTGCTGGCGGTGGTGTCGACGCATCACGTCGCGGGGGGGAGCGAGCAGTTCTTCGTGGACGCCGACGAGTGTTATCAGCGGTTCACCGACGATCCCGCGAAGGGCGGTCTGCCGGCGGCGCACGACGTACCGGATGATTCCGAGGAGTTCGACAGGTCGGGGAGATTCGGGCCTGCCGAGTTCCGCAGATACGTCTGGGAGGCGGACTATTCGACGGCCGAATACCTCGCGCTTTTGTCATCGTATTCCGGCCATCGGGCCTTGACAGCGGAGCGGCGTGACGGACTGTACGGGTGTATCGGCACTTTGATCGACGCGATCGGGGGTTCGATCACGAAGCGTTACGTGACTCAACTGTCCGCAGTAATTTCCTTAACCAACCCCTTGCGTTGCGGCCGGTAAGGTAGTCAGAATATCCGGGCGGGAAGGGCGATCACTCGTCGACTTTCGGGTCTGACCTGAACCAGCCGCTGTGGCGGCTCGTGACTCCCTTCCCGCACCAAATCCTTTGCAGGCAAGGCCGTGTAGGGTTTTCGGCATGGCCCAATATGTCGTGCAGTTGCGCTTCGATGTTGCCGAGACCGAGCGCCGGCTGGAGGTCCGTCCGGCCCATCGCGAGTACCTCACCGAGCTCAAGGCGGCAGGCAAGCTCGTCGCCGCCGGACCCTTCACCGACGAGACCGGCGCGCTGCTCGTCTACGACGTCGCCGACGAGGCCGAGCTCCGCGAGATCCTCGCGAAGGACCCGTACACCCCGGCCGACATCTACGAGATCGCCACCCTCGCCGAGTGGAAGCCCCTCTTCCCCCTGGGCTGAGCCCGCGTTCCCCACTCACGGAACGCCGAGGGGCGGAAGCTCAGATGTCGGCGCCTTCGAGGTCCAGGTGGTCGACGTAGGCCCAGAGCCAGACCAACGGCGCCAGGACCAGCTCGGGTTCGCCGTCCTCGTCGGCGACGAAGATCATCGACGCCTCGCCGTTGGAGATGTCCTCGATCACCGCGTCGCAGACCTCGATCGCGGCATCGAACGGCAGCAGCGGGGGCCCGTTCTCCCAGCGCGGCTGGGGGAGCGGGAGCACCGGTGCCTCGTCGGTCCCGTCGAGCTCCACCGAGACCTTCTGCAGCTCTTCGTACAGGTCGTAGGTGATCAGCCCGGCGAGCGGACGGCCGTCGAGACCGATGAGGTACGGATCGTCGGAGCCTTCGCGGAAGTTGTCCCGCAGGTCCGGGAACGCCGCCTTGAGGTCGGTCGCCTCCAGGTACGGCGCCTCGTCCAGTTCCTCGTCCTCGACCTCGGTCAGCCCGCTGCGCATCTCGTCGAACTGGTGCAGCAGCGCGTTCAGCTCGTCGTACGCACCGCCGCCGGGCGCTTTCTGCGCCCGCGCCTCCAGGTCGCGCAGGTGATCGAGCAGGTCGTCCTCGAAGTGCAGCTCGTACCGCGGCAGGCCGGGCTCGCGGCCGGAGTTGATCTGGGCGACCAGCTGAGTCGACACCGGTCCGAGCCGCTCGGCCAGCACCTCCAGCGGCGTGGTCGGCTTCTCCTCGTCGTCGTGCGCGCAGGAGTCGTCGTCGACCTTCCCGCCCTCGAGCGCGAGCAGCACCTGGAACGCCGGGAACGCGACCAGCGCCGCCGTCGCCATCATCCCGTCGCCGATCAGCATCAGCGGGTTCGCACCGGCTTCGGTCCGGCGCAGATGATCCGGCATCAGTACGGCGGCCTGCTCGACGTTCACCTGGCTGGCCAGCGACGACAGGCCGTGCTCGGCGTCGACGCCGAGCAACTCGACGAGCCGCTCCGAGCTCATGTCGAAGTTCGAGCGCAGGTAGTACCGCAGCCAGCCGGCGTCGACCGGATTGGCGAGCAGCTCCGCGACGCGGGCACGGAAGTCGGCCAGGTCGGCGACCGCGAGCACCACGAGCACCGGCTGCTCGCCGTCGCCGATCACCAGCGGCCGGGTGTCACCGTTCTGGAACCCGTCGATCACCTGGTGCAGGCTGTCCGCAGCCGCATCGAGCGGCCACGACTCCGCCTCGAACTCGTTCACCACCGCGGCGGAGGTGTCATCGGGCATCTGCTGGTCCTCTCCGGGTGGCGGCGGGAGTTGGGGTAACTCTAGGCGGCGGCGGTTTCGACGGACGGTGAGGGGCCCGTCCGGGGGCTGGTGTGAGCATCGGCGTGACATTGGCTACGCTGCAACCGGCGGGTCGATGCAGAGGTATCTCACATGTGAGATAAAGTCCGGCCCATGACCGATGACTACCTGAGCCGGATCGGAAATCTCATCCGGGACGCCCGCAAGCATCGCGGCTGGACACAGACGCAACTCGCGGAAGTACTGAACACCAGCCAGAGTGCGGTGAACAGGATCGAAAAGGGTCATCAGAACCTCACCCTCGAGATGCTCGCCCGGATCGGCGAAGCCCTCGATTCTGAAATTGTCTCTCTCGGTGGCGGTCCGGTCCACCTCCGCGTCGCCGGCGGACGGGAGCTTTCCGGGTCGATCGACGTGAAGTCGAGCAAGAACGCCGGCGTCGCGCTGCTCTGCGCCAGCCTGCTGAACAAGGGCCGCACCACGCTGCGCAAGGTCGCCCGGATCGAAGAGGTGAACCGGCTGCTCGAGGTACTGAACTCGATCGGCGTCCGGACCACCTGGCTGAACGCCGCCGGCGACCTCGAGATCGTCCCGCCGGCCCACCTCGACCTGGGCAGCATGGACGCCGAGGCGGCCCGTCGTACCCGCTCGATCATCATGTTCCTCGGCCCGCTGCTGCACCGCGAGGACACCTTCCAGCTGCCGTACGCCGGTGGCTGCGACCTCGGTACCCGGACCGTCGAGCCGCACATGGCGGCTCTGCGGCCGTTCGGGCTGGACGTGAAGGCGACCGGCGGTGAGTACCACGCGGTGGTGAATCGGGCACTGTCGCCGGGCAAGCCGATCGTGCTGACCGAGCGCGGCGACACCGTGACCGAGAACGCGATCATGGCCGCGGCCCGGTACGACGGCGTGACCGTGATCCGCAACGCCAGCTCCAACTACATGGTGCAGGACCTGTGCTTCTACCTCGACCTGCTCGGCGTCACGATCGACGGCATCGGATCGACGACGCTGACCGTGCACGGCAAGCCGGAGATCGACGTGGACGTCGACTACGCGCCGTCGGAGGACCCGATCGAGGCGATGAGCCTGATCACCGCGGCGGTCGTGACCGGTTCGGAGATCACCATCCGGCGGGCGCCGATCGAGTTCCTCGAGATCGAGCTGGCGCTGCTGGAGGAGATGGGCTTCGACTACAGCCGCAGCGCGGAGTACCTGGCCGAGAACGGCCGGACCCGGTTGGTCGACCTGACCACCCGGCCGTCGAAGCTGCACGCGCCGATCGACAAGATCCACCCGATGCCGTTCCCCGGCCTCAACATCGACAACCTGCCGTTCTTCGCGGTGATCGCGGCGACGGCGACCGGGCAGACGCTGATCCACGACTGGGTCTACGAGAACCGGGCCATCTACCTGACCGACCTGAACAAGCTCGGCGGCCGGGTCAAGCTGCTCGACCCGCACCGGGTGATGGTCGAGGGGCCGACGCACTTCTCCGGCGCCGAGATCATGTGCCCGCCGGCGCTCCGGCCGGCCGTCGTCACGCTGATCGCGATGATGGCCGCGAAGGGTACGTCGGTCCTGCGCAGCGTCTACGTGATCAACCGCGGCTACGAGGAACTGGCCGCCCGGCTCAACTCGCTAGGCGCTCAGATCGAGACCTTCCGCGACATCTGACCCGCGCGCGTCCTGCAGGAACGCGACGGCCTCGGTGATCACCTCCGGATCGGTCATGATCCGGCGGTGACCGAGGCCGGTCGTCGCCAGGAAATGCGCTCGCGGCCCGTAGGCGCGTAGCAGCACCCGTGCCTGCCGGGGATCCACGACGTCGTCCTCGTCGTTGTGGATCACCAGCAGGTCCGCGTCGGCGGTCGCGACCGAGAACCTGTCCCAGATCTGCTGGTCGCCGTCGAAGTACCCGCGCTCGATCGACCGCCGGAGCGCCTTGTTGGTCTTCGGCCCGAGGCCGAGCTCGCGGCAGAACGTGTCGGCCAGGTAGCCGAACTCGGCGACGCCGCTGATCATGACGAGTCGCCGGGCGGCGACGCCTTCGCGGACGGCGTAGAGGGCGAACGGCACGCCGAGGGAGTGGGCGATCACGCCTTCGAACGGGCCGTGGCGTTCCTCCAGTCCGCGGATGATGCGCTGGTAGCCGAGGATCGAGACGATCGGGCCGGGAGTCTCGCCGTGCCCAGGAGCGTCGAACGAGACCGGGCTGTAGCCGAGCTCGAGCAGTCTGGCGACGAAACCGGCGTACCGCGACGCGCGTGAGCGCCAGCCGTGCACGAGCAGGACCGGGCGGCGGCCGTCACCCCAGGTGTAGGTGACGACGCCGTCGACGACCTCGACCCGCGCGGCCTCGTGGATCGCCCGCTCCGACTCGCGCACCCGGCCGCGGCCCAGCGGCCGGCGCCAGAGCGCGAACGCGAGTCGCCCGGCCAACCGGGGAGAGAACCTCTCGACGGCCGACAGCCCGGCCCGGATCAACTGCTTCATGTCTCCTCCTCAACAAACTATACGAACGGTCGTATTATTAGTTTGTCCGAAGCTCGACGTCAACCGGCACTAGGATCGTGAGTCGTGGAAAAGGTCGACGGGCGGTTGGTGCGTGGTGACCAGACCCGGCGCGCGGTGCTGCGCCGGTCGGTCGACATCGCCTCGGTCGACGGGCTCGAGGGACTGTCGATCGGGCGGCTCGCGACCGAGCTGGGGATCAGCAAGAGCGGGCTGTTCGCGCACTTCGGGTCGAAGGAGGAGTTGCAGCTCGCGACGATCCGGGCCGCGCGGCGGATCTACGCCGACGAGGTGGTGACGCCGGCGTTCGAGGTCGAGCCCGGCCTCGGACGGGTCTGGGCGCTGAGCGAGTCCTGGCTGCACTACTCGAGCAGCCGGGTGTTCCCGGGCGGTTGCTTCTTCCAGAAGGTGTCGCACGAGTACGCCGGCCGCGACGGCGCCGTGCACGACGCGCTCATCGACGTCCATGTGGAGTGGATGGAGCTGATCGAGGAGACCGTCCGGGCGGCCGTCGAGGCCGGCGAGGTGGACGCCGACGCCAACCAGTTGGCCTTCGACCTGAACGCGTACTACGAGGCGGCCAACTTCGCGTCGATCCTGCACGACGACGGCAAGGCGTATGACCGGGCTCGTCAGGCCATCCGGTCCCGGCTGGAGTCGGTCGTGGCCGCAGGTACGACGCTGCCGTGGTGAGTGGGGAGATCGCGGCGCCGGCGGATCGGTGAGCAGAGCAGGACCAGGCCCGCGAGTGGGACTCCCGCGGTCGTGATCCAGAGCGCCGGCCCGAGTCCGAGAGTCTGGCCGAGGGTTCCACCGAGCAGCGCGCCCAGCGGGATCGTTCCGTAGTTGACGAACGAACTCGTCGCGGTCAGGCGACCGAACAGGTCCGGTGGGCAGTAGGACTGCAGGAAGGTCGCCTTCACGACGTTGCCGCCGACGACGCCGAGACTGACGCCGAAGCCACCGGCCAGGTACAGCCAAGGGCTGAGGCTGCTCAGCGGGATGAGCAGGGCGAGGGTCGGTAGCCCGAGCTCACAGATCAGCAGTGCGCGCGCCGTACCGAAGCGGGCGGCGAGACGACGGCCCGCGAAGGCGCCGGCAACCCCACCGCTGGTCGCGGCGGCCACCAACGCGCCGACGGTGCCCGCCGTCAGGCCGGCTTCGCGGACGAGGAACACGACCACGATGGCTTGGTAGCCCATCAATGCGAGGTTCGATACCGCGCCGAAGATCGTCAGAGTCCGCAGCCAGACATCCCTTGCCACCAACGCGATGCCTGCCCGGATCGCACCGGCTTGGCGGCCGGACGTCGTACGGCGCTCCCGGAATCCGATCGCGGCCAGGCACATGATGGCGACCAGGAAAGTTGCTGCGTCGACGAGCAGTGCATTGGCCGGGCCTGCCAGTTGGACGACCAGGCCGCCGCAGCCCAGGCCGGCGATCTGGGCGGCTGAAGCGCTGCCGTGGAGTTTGGCGTTGCCTTCGGCGTGGTCGGCCGGGTCGACGAGGTTGGGCAGGTAGGCGGTGTAGGCGGTCTGGAAGACGACCGCGGCGGCGCCGGCGAGGATCGCGGCGGCGAGCAGCAGGTGGATCGTGAGTACGTCGGCCCACGCGGCGAGGGGGAGCGCGGCGAAGAGCAGGAACGATGCGGCCGAGGAACCCAGCAGGACCGGGCGGCGGCGTACCCGGTCGATCCAGGCGCCGGCGGGCAGTCCGATCAGCAACCAGGGTGCCCAGGCGGCCGCGGTCAGCAGGCCTACTTGGAAGGTGGTTGCCTGGAGCATCGAGATCGCGATCAGCGGGAGCGCCACCGACGAGGTCGCGGATCCGAACCGGCTGATCGTCTCGCCGGTCCAGAGCAGCCGGAAGTCGCGGTGCCGCCGGAGCAGGCTCATGATCTGCGCGGGAAGGACTGCAGTTGCACGATCACCCGCTCGGTGTTCTCGCCTGCGGGTTCGGTGCTGGTGTACTGCTCGACGACCGCGGCGATCTCTTCGTTGAGGTTGTGCAGTTGATCCGGAGTGAGGTGCAGATCGCGCCAGTCGGAGAGGGCGGCTGCGTGCTGCCACTCGCCGGGCCAGTTCTCGTCGACGTACGCGCGGACGCGGTCGAAGTACCGCTCGACCAGATCTCGCAGGTAGACGTTCAACGCGCCGCTGGTCTCGGGATCGTCGCGGAACTCTCCCGGGTCGAGGACTGTCTGCCGCGCCGCGAGCCGCCACCAGCGCTCACGCTTGGTGCCGCGCTCGACGTCTTCCTCGAGGTAGCCGTGCTCGGCGAGCAGCCGCAGGTGCCAGCTGATCGTGCCGGTGCTCTCGCTCAGCCGGGCCGCCAGGCTGGTGGAGGTGGCCGGGCCGTCGAGCTCGATCGCCTCCAGGATTCTCATCCGCAGCGGGTGGGCGAGTCCGCGCAGACTGCGGGCGTCGATCCTTCGTCGCATGCTTGCAGAGTAGTCTCTGCAAATGAGTCTCTGCAACGCCGGTTGTCGGTGGCGGCTCCTAGCGTTCGGGGCATGCGGCCTCAGGTAGTGGCTCAGGTGGCGGTGTCGCTGGACGGTAGGACGTCCGGGTTCGACGCCGACCTCGCGCGGTTCTACGCGCTGGCGACGTTGTGGCAGGAGGACGTCACGCTGGTCGGTGCGGACACGATCCTGGCGCAGGAGGCCGCGGTTCGCGCCGCGCCGCATCCCGGTCCACGGCCGGCCGCGCCGCTGCTCGCCGTCGTGGACAGCCGAGCGCGGGTCCGCGAGTGGGAGGGGCTACGCCGGCTCGGCCACTGGTCCGATGTCCTCGCCCTGTACGCCGACCAGACGCCGGCCCGGCCGCCTGACGCGACGACCCGCGAACTCGTGACCGGGTACGACCGGGTCGATCTGGCCGAGGTGCTCGATGTTCTCGGCGATCGCGGTGCCAGGACCGTCCGCGTCGACTCCGGTGGGACGCTGATCGCCGTACTGCTCGAGCTCGGTCTCGTCGATGAGATCGCGCTCCTTGTCCACCCCGTCGTCGTCGGATCCGGCCGGCGATGGTGCGGGCTGGAAGGGCTGCCGCTACGTCATGCCGGCACCGAGGTCTTCGAACGTGGCATCGTCTGGCTCCGGTACTGCGTCTCCGCCTGAACTGTCGGTGCCGGCCGCTACTGTGAGCGGTGATGAGGAAGCAGCACGAGTGGTACGACGAGCATGACGCCGAGCGCTGGGTGGCGGAGCCGGTCAAACGACCGGGCCGGACTGCTTTCGCTCGCGATCGTGCGCGAGTGCTGCACAGTGCGGCGCTGCGGCGGCTGGCGGCGAAGACCCAGGTGGTGACGGCCGGCAGCGACGACTTCGTCCGCAACCGGCTGACGCACAGTCTCGAGGTCGCGCAGATCGGCCGCGAGCTGGCCCTCACGCTCGGCTGCGACCCGGACATCGTCGACGCGGCCTGTCTGTCGCACGACCTGGGCCACCCGCCGTTCGGTCACAACGGCGAGCGCGCGCTCGACCAGGTGGCGGCCGGCATCGGCGGCTTCGAGGGGAACGCGCAGACGCTGCGACTGCTGACCCGGCTGGAGTCCAAGACGTTCGACGCGGCCGGCCGCAGCGTCGGCCTCAACCTGAGCCGCGCCACGCTGGACGCCGCGACGAAGTACCCGTGGTCCCGCCGCGCCGGAGAGCGCAAGTTCGGGGTGTACGACGATGATCTCGCCGTCTTCACCTGGTTGCGCCAGGGCGTCGGCGAGCAGCGGTGTCTGGAAGCGCAGGTGATGGACTTCGCCGACGACGTCGCCTACTCGGTGCATGATGTCGAGGACGGGATCGTTGCCCACCACATCGACCTGGCGCAGGTGGGTGCGGACCGGGCGACGTACTGGCAGACGGTCCGGCAGATGTACTTGCCGGAGGCAACGGATGCGGAACTGGACGCAGGCTGGCGCCGGCTGACCTCGCTGGCCTACTGGCCGGCGACGCCGTTCGACGACAGCCGGCGCGCGCTCGGCGGGTTGAAGGACCTGACCAGTCAGCTGATCGGCCGGTTCTGCACGGCCGCCGAGCAGGCGACGCATGCGGTGTTCGGCCGCTCGCGGCTGATTCGTTACGAGGCGGACCTGGTCGTCCCGGACGGCATCCGGGTGGAGATCGGCCTGCTGAAGGGCGTCGGCATGTTCCACGTGCTGAACTCGCCCGAGCGGCAGGCGCGGCGCGCCACCCAGCGCGAGCTGCTCACCGAGCTTGTCGAGGCCCTGTGGAAGACCGCTCCACAGCACCTCGACACCGCGTTCGCCGCGGACTTCGCCGAGGCCGCGGACGACGGCGCGCGGCTGCGCGTCATCGTCGACCAGGTCGCGTCGTTGACCGACCCGTCAGCTCTTGCCTGGCACACGTCGTTGAAGGGTTAATCTGCTGGGTATGAGTGACGCAGACCAGCAGCCCATTGTCATCGTCGGCGCGAGTCTCGCAGGTGCGACCGCGGCCGAGGAGCTTCGGAACGACGGCTGGACCGCAGGCATCGTCCTGATCGGCAGCGAGACCCGGCTGCCGTACGAGCGACCACCGCTGTCCAAGGGGGTGCTGCTCGGCAAGGACGAGACAGAGGTCGCGCAACTTCACGACCAGCAGTGGTACGACGACAACAAGATCGAACTGCGGCTCGGCAAGACCGTCAGCAGCATCGATGTCGCCGGCCACACCGTCACCCTGGACGACGGCTCTCAGGTGTCCTACGGAAAGCTCCTGATCGCGACCGGCAGTCGCGTGCGGCGTCTCGACGTACCTGGTGGTGACCTGCCCGGGGTCCACTACCTGCGGACGGCCGAGGAGTCGCAGGCGCTGGACGACGCGTACGTCGCCAAGCCGCGAGTCGTCGTGGTCGGCGCGGGCTGGATCGGCCTCGAGACGGCATCGGCCGCTCGGGAACGTGGCTCCGAGGTGACGGTCGTCGAGCCGCAGTCGACCGCGTTGGCGTCCGTGCTCGGTGAAGAGGTCGGCGAGTTGTTCGCCGAGTTCCACCGCCAGCACGGGGTTCAGTTCCGGTTCGGCACCGGGGTCGAGGGCTTCGAGGGCACCGACAAGGTCACCGGCGTACGACTCTCCGGTGGCGAGGTCATCCCGGCGGACCTGGTGATCGTCGGCGTCGGCGTACAGCCGAACACCGAGCTCGCCGCCGAAGCCGGCATCGAGGTCGCGACCCGGGAGAACGGCTCCGGCATCGTCACCGGCTCCGACCTGAAGACGTCGGTGGCGGACGTCTACGCCGCCGGAGACGTGGCGCGGTGGGACCACCCGCTGTTCGGCCGGTTGGTCCGGGTGGAGCACTGGCAGAACGCGAAGGACAGCGGTGTCGCGGCGGCCAAGGCGATGCTCGGCCAGGACGTCGCGCACGACGCGATCCCGTACTTCTTCACCGACCAGTTCGACCTCGGCATGGAGTACGCCGGTGAGGTTCCGCGCGGGACGTCGTACCAGGTGGTGCTGCGCGGCGACCCGAAGTCCGGTGCCTACTTCGCGTTCTGGCTGGACGACGATCGGCACGTCCTGGCCGGCATGCACGTCAACAACTGGGACACGATCGACACCATCCAGGACCTGATCCGCTCGGGTAAGCAGGTCGACCCCGCCCGCCTCGCCGACACGTCGGTGGAGCTGGCGGACGTCTAGAGCGGGTAGGCGACGTACGCGAAGGACTGGCTGTCCGGCGACCAGCTCGGCACGTTCATCGTGCCCTGGCCGCCGAACAGCGTCCCGAGCTCACGGACCTCCTCGCCCGGGCTGAGCAGCCGCAGGCGTACGTCGTCCACATCCGCGGGATGACCCAAGGTGCCGGACGGGAAGCTGACGTAGGCGATCACTGACCCGTCCGGCGCGGGGTGCGGGAACCAGTTGACCCGCTCGTCGAACGTCAACTGCTCGACCTCACCCGTGGTCACCAACAGGCGGAACAGCTGCGCATGCCCCGGCGTCGTCGAAGCCCGCTCGGAGTTGAAGTAGATCCACTTCCCGTCCGGGCTGTACTCCGACCCGTCGTCGGCGTACTCGTCGTTCGTCACCTGGACGTCGGCCCCACCGGCGGCCGGGATGGTCCACACGTTGGCGATCCGGCGCCCGTCGACCTGCTCCAGTCCGATGTAGGCCAGCGTCTTCCCGTCCGGCGACACACCGTGCAGGTAGTGGTGGAAGCCCGGTCCGCGGTCGTTGGTCACCCGCCGCGGGCCTGAGCTGTCGAACGGTACGGCGTACAGGTGACCGTCGTCGGCCGACACGTACACCGTCGTACCGTCCGGACTCACCACATGGTCGTTGTTGATCGCCGGCACCCCGCCGAGGTCGATCTCCTGCAGCTCACTGCCGACTCTGAACAGCCGCCCGTCGCCGTTGACGATCAGCTGCCCGTCCGGCATCCAGTTGGGCGCTTCGAAGAGCAGAGTGGATGAGCTGTGCACCAGACGACGCTCGCCCGTGGCGATGTCGACGACGTAGAGCTCGGACCGTTGACCAGGGCGCAGGGTTCGTGGCACGTTCCCCAACCTATGTCATCAGCTCGGGGGAATGCCTTCCGGATCAGCGACACAGCCGGACACAGCGGCCGTACGCACCGGGCGCCTGGCTGTAGAACGCTCGCTGACCCTGCAGGTACGTCGCGTACGAGCGGCTCTCGACGGCCGGACCGTCGGTCGTGCAGTACGGCGCGTCCGCCCCGGCGTTGCCGACCTGCTTCGGGGTCGAAGCCGGCCTGGTTGATCATCACGTAGATGTCCTCGCCGAGCTGGCTGCGGGCCTTCGCCCGGACCGCGTCGACGAATTGCTTCACCTGCGCGTTGCTGCCGTCGCCGAGTCCGCGGGCGTCGCAGATGTTCAGGATCTTGCGACCGTCGTTCGTCCGCAGCGTGTTGTCCTGCCCGAGGAACCGCATCAGGTTCGTGGCCACCGCGTCGTACTGCGTGGCCGGGATCTTCAGCGTGTCGTACGGGTGGGCGCAGACGCCGACGGTGAAGTCGATGCTCTCCTTGCTGCGGGCCTGCAGGAACGCGTCCAGTGCGGCCGCGGTGACGGTTTGCTGCTGCTTGGTGTTGTCCCAGTACCCCGCGGCGAGAGCGAGAAGGCGCACGTACTTTTCCCCAGTTCGTCCTCCCGTGGCCGGGAGTGCTTGCCGATGATCGTAGACTCACGGGGTGGCAGGCCGGATCAAGGACGAGGACATCGCGCTGGTGCGCGAGCGCGCCCGGATCGACGACATCGTCGGCTCGTACGTGACCTTGAAGAACGCCGGCGGTGGTTCGCTGAAGGGGTTGTGCCCGTTCCACGACGAGAAGTCGCCGTCGTTCAACGTCACCCCGGCGCGCGGGTTCTTCTACTGCTTCGGCTGCCAAGAGGGCGGCGACGTCATCGACTTCATCCAGAAGATCGACCAGATCAGCTTCAGCGAAGCGGTCGAGACGCTGGCCTCGAAGGTCGGCATCCAGCTTCGGTACGACGACTCCGGCGCGCCGATCCAGCGCGGTCCGGGGAACCAGCGGCCGCGGCTCGTCGAGGCGCACAAGGTCGCCGCGGAGTACTTCGTGGAGCAACTGTTCGGCGCCTCCGACGCGGCGGCCGGGCGGCAGTTCCTCGACCAGCGCGGGTTCGACAAGGACGCGGCCGTGTACTTCGGGGTCGGGTTCTCGCCGCGCGGTGGTGAGGCGCTGACGGCGCACTTGCGTGGCCGCGGCTTCACCAACGCCGAGCTGGTCGCGTCCGGGCTGTCCGCCGACGGTCAGCGCGGGCTGTACGACCGGTTCCGCGGCCGGCTGATGTGGCCGATCCGGGACGCGTCGTCGGACGTCATCGGGTTCGGCGCCCGCCGGCTCTTCGATGACGACCGGATCGAAGCGAAGTACCTGAACACACCCGAGACCCCGATCTACAAGAAGTCCAAGGTCCTGTACGGCGTCGACCTCGCCCGCCGCGAGATCGCGAAGGGCCGCCAGGCCGTGGTCGTCGAGGGCTACACCGACGTGATGGCGTGTCACCTGGCCGGGGTGCAGACGGCGGTCGCCACCTGCGGGACGTCGTTCGGCGACGACCACGCCCGCGTGCTGCGGCAGCTGCTGCTGGATCACGACCAGTTCCGCGGCGAGGTGATCTTCACCTTCGACGGTGACGAGGCCGGTCAGCGCGCCGCGCTGAAAGCGTTCGCGGGCGACCAGGCTTTCGCCTCGCAGACGTACGTCGCGGTGGAGCCGGACGGGCTGGACCCGTGCGATGTCCGGTTGCAGAAGGGCGACGCCGCGGTCCGGGAGCTGATCGGCCGGCGGGTGCCGCTGTACCGGTTCGTGCTGACCAACGTGCTGTCGAAGTACGACCTGGACCGCGCGGACACGCGGATCGACGCGCTGCGCGAGGCCGCGAAGCTGGTGGTCAGCATCCGCGACCGGTCGAAGGTGGACTCGTTCACCCGTGAGCTGGCCGGGCAACTCGGCATGGAGGTCGACCAGGTCCGGTCCGAGGTTTATCGCGCTGCGTCGCGAGGGCCGGAGCCGGTCGGGGACCGCCGTGCTCCGGTGGGGCAGCCTGAGGCCGCGCCGCCGCCTCGCGTCGACATCCCGTCGCCGCGGGATCAGCGGTTCGTGATCGAGTGGGACGTACTGAAGATCGCGATGCAGCATCCCGCGCTGGTCGGGGTCACGTTCGACGAGTTGGACGATCACGACTTCACCCATCCGTGGCTGGCCGCGGTGCGGACCGCGATGGCGAAGGCCGGTGGGCCGTCGGCCGCGCCCGCGGCTGAGGCGTGGGTGGTCGCCGTACGCGATGCCATCGGCAACGATCCGGCCGCCGCCGTCGTGAGCGCCCTCGCGGTCGACCCGCTGCGACTGGGCCGTGAACCGGATGAGGCTTATGCGTTGGCGTTGCTGGCTCGATTGCAGGAGTTGACCTGTGCTCGGCGGATCCAGGACCTGAAGTCGAAGCTGCAGCGGACGAACCCGATCGATCGAGCCGACGACTACAACAAGATGTTCGGCGAGCTGATCGCGCTCGAGGCTTACCGTTCCGACCTTCGCAAGAAGGCCATCTCCGGGGCGCTCTGAAGGTTCAGTCCTGGCCGCGTGACGCATGCTGGGGGTATGCCCGATGACGGACTCCTGCGACGAGTCGACGCCGTACAGGTCCCGGTGCCGAGCCTGGATGAGGGCCTTGCCTTCTACGTCGAGGCCCTCGGCCACCGCCTCCTCTGGCGGAACGACGACCTGGGCCAAGCGGGCCTCAAACTCCCCGACGGGGACAGCGAACTGGTGCTGACCACGACCAGTCCGTACGAACCCAACTGGCTGGTCGACGACGTACCCACGGCTATCGCCACCATCACCGACCACGGCGGCACTGTCGTGACCGGGCCCTTGGACATCCCGGTCGGCCGGGTCGCCGTAGTTCACGACCCCTTCGGCAACTCACTCGTCCTCGTCGACCTGTCCAAGGGCCTCTACGCCACCACCCCCGACGGCACCATCACCGGCGTCCGGCCCACATCTCACTAAGCCTTGAGCCTGGTAAGGAATCGCAGTACGTCGTCGAATCACCGTTCATCGGCAGCCGGAAGCGGTCATTCCAGCGACTTGATCCAGGGGTGGTCGCTGCCTTTGGTCTCCATCAGCGCCTCCGCGAGCCACCTGCGCGCGTCTGCATCGAGCAGCGGCGCGTTTGCTTCGAAGTCGGCCTGATCCTTCGGGCGGGTCTGCAAGCCTTTGAACAGCAGGACGAGCTCCGGCTTGAGATACGGGATGCCGTCCGATGTGTGCGCGACCGACTCGTCGTACGGCCGGTGAACCGCGCGGTCGAGAGCACAGATCCAGTTCGCGCCGTCGTCCGGGCAGCGCATCACGTCAACGCGCCACATCCCGTTCGCCGGATCCCGCACCATGGTCTGCTGATACTCGAAGTACGCCCCGCCGGCCCCGTCGACCGGCCAGAACCCTTCGCGTCCGGCCACGAAGAACTCGTACGCCGACAGCCGCTCCCGCAGTACGTCGAATTCCCACAGCGGCGTAGCGATCTCCAAATCCTCATGAGCCCGTGTCTGGTGACCCCGGAACAGATCCAGCGCCCACCCGCCCACAACACACCATCGCGCGTCCACCCCCGCAAGCAGCGTGGAAATCTCCTCAGGCCGCCACGCATCCCACGTCTCGGGTCCCCACTCCAACCGCACCGGCTCAACCAACATCCCGCGAGCGTAACCGCCCCTCAGGTTCGCCCATCGCCCTCGGCGACTGTGGAGGCGGACGAACGGGCGAGCACTACTGCGCGGCTCCTGAGTCAACTGCCCGCCTGGTTCGGCATGGCAGAAGCAAATGATGCCTACGTGAAATCGGCGCGCGAGCTCCCGGCCCTCATCGCCCGGTCGGGAGACGAAATCGTCGGCGTGCTCTTGTATCGCCGCCTACGCATGGTCAAACCCCTCGGCTGACGGCGGGCACGGTGTCACCCGAGCGGGGTGAGGCGATCGGGGTATCAGGGCGGAAGGCTGGCAGCGATCACCCGGAGCTGGAGGGGAGAGGCGCGCGATGTCGACACTGACCGTCTGGAAGTTCTCGACCTGGGACGGGGCCAACCAAGCGATCGGCACGCTGGAGGGGTTGGCCAAGCAGGGGCTGATCAGGGTGCACGACGCGGCGTCGGTGTCGTGGCAGCCGGAGGCGAAGAGGCCCAAGACCCGGCAGTTGCGCAGTCTGACCGGTGCGGGCGCGATCGGCGGGATGTTCTGGGGCATGCTCTTCGGGATGATCTTCCTGATGCCGTTCGCCGGCGCCGCCATCGGAGCCGCATCGGGCGCCATCGCAGGATCGCTCGCCGATGTAGGCATCGAGGACGACTTCATCAAGTCCGCGCGCGACCAGATCACCCCCGGGACGTCGGCCCTGTTCCTGATGTCGAGCGAGGCCGTCCTGGACAAGGTCCAGGCAACCTTCGAAGCAACCGGCCTCCAGAAAGCGGCCCGCCTCGTCCAGTCGAACCTCTCCGCCGAACAGGAAGCAGCCCTCCGCGAGATGTTCGGCGGCTGACCCACGCACAGCTGACTCGGCAGCGAGGCTACCGAGTCAGCTGTGCCAGTGGGTCAGCGGATCGTGGGGTGGGTGGGCGTGATTCGGGTGCTGACGGAGGTCCAGGTGACTACGTCGCCACGCACCAGCGGTTGCGGGTCGCCGTTGACGTTCGGGGGTGCGGTGATGGTGGCGACTTCGCGAAGGCCGAGGAACTGGCCGGTCCTGGGTTCGATGATGAGTTCCTGGCGCACACCCAGGAACTGCACCCGGCCGATCGCACGTCCGGCCTTCCCGTCGAGGTTCACCGCGTCGGCCTGGAGCTGGATGCCGGGAATCTTGCGGGCTGCCTGGTAGAGGGCTGCCCGCAGGTCGGCTGGTGCGATTCCCGAAGCCAGGACGGTGGCGACCCGGTTGAAGGCCTCCTCGTCCGCCCGCTGGGGAGTGCGGGCCGGGAAACCGCGTGGGAGATCGTCACCCTTCCGCAAGGCCGCCAGCAGTTCGTCAGTGTCCCGTGGCAGACGGGCGAGGAAATCGGGAGACGGCATCAACCAGCTGCCGGTGCAGATGTTCTTCGAGCCCTTCTTCTGGAGAAGGATGCCGCCACCGCTCGGGAGCACCCCGCAGGCGTAGGGCGACTTGATCGTCTCCGGCTTCATGTTCAACGGGTCGATCTTGCTCCAGAGCTGTTTGGCCGCTGCGGGTGAGAACTCCTTCTTTGCATTGAGCACCGAGATCGCGGTGTACGGCGGCTTCTGGTCGGCTGAGATCCACCAGTCGCTCACGTCGAGGCGCGTGCCGACGTACGAGTTCTGAGGTCCGAATCTCCACGTCCCCTGGCTTCGCTGGGTGACCTGGCGGTACTGCCCAGGCGGGATCGGCGCGTCCGGGTTGGCGCTGGTGAGTTCGGCGGCGTTGGCCAGGAAGGTGTTCGCGTCAGCGACCGCGCCGGGCTTCGTGGCGCCGTCCTTGATGACGACGTCGTTCACCAGGAAGCCGACGGCCAGCGTCGCGGCCACTGCGCCGGCCACCAGCACCCGGCGCCGGCCGACGGAGCGGCGTACGGGGGAGGGGGTCAGCAGACGCTGACGGGCGCGGGCGAGTGCGATGGGATCCGGCGAGGGTACGTCGTCGCGTACCCGCTTGAGCAGGTCGATCTCATTCATCAGGGTTCTCCTGGAAGTCGGGGCCGAGCGCCGCGCGCAGGGCACGGCGGGCTCGGTGCAGTCGGGACCGGACCGTCCCGATCGGGATGTCGAGTGCGGCGGCGATCTCCGGGTAGCTGAGGTCTTCCCACGCGAAGAGCAGCAGAATGTCGCGATCGGCTTGCCGCAGACCGGCCAGTACTCCGGCCAGGGCGCGCGAGGCCGACTGCGCGTCGACCCGGGCGGCAACCTCGGCGGCGAGCATGTCCGCGCCGTCGAACGATCCACCGGGGTCCGAGCGCGAGTAGGCGCGGTACTGGCGGACCTCGTCTCGCCGCCGTCGATGGATCAGGTTGGTGGCGATGCCGTAGAGCCAGGGCAGCGCGCCCGCCGAGGACTCGTAGTAGTGGTACCGGCGTTCGAAGGCGATCAGGAACGTCTGCCCGACCAGGTCGTCAGCTTCGGTCGTGCCGAGCCGACGGGCGACGTACCGGTGGATCGCGACGGCATACCGATCGAACAGCAGGGCAAAGTCCTGCCGGCTGAGGGACACGAGCTGGGCGTCCGTGCGCTGGCCGACCGGATCGGTCCTCAGGGCAGCCTCTGGCGGTGGCCCCGGTTCGGGTGGCAGGCGTTCTCGGGAGAAGGCGGCCGTCTGTATTCGGTTCACGCCTGCTTCTGCCCGATCCCCAGATATCGGTTCCCGCCCACCCGGAGAGCATGCCCTAGTCGGCGGTGCGGAGCGCGCCCGGGGCCGAGCCGGTCGCGGCCTTGATGTGGCGGCTGAGGTGGCTGACCGAGTCGTAGCCGGTCAGGTCTGCGATCGCCTGCAGCGGCAACGTGGAGTTGCGGAGGTGACCCAGCGCGTGCCGGAGCCGTACGTGCTGCAGCGCCGTACTCGGGCTCGTGCCGCGCAGCCGTGCGAAGGATGCCCGCAGCCCCGAGGGCGAGATGCCGAGTTCGGCGGCGACCGTGGCGATCCGGATTCCCGAGGCGAAGCGTTCCTCGAAGATCCGCTCTGCCTGCGCGACCAGTTGCTCCGCCGCGGTCACCGGCGCAGCTGCCGCGCGGCGCAGCAGCAGGTCGAGTTCGCCGAGCAGCAACGAGCAGAGCTGGTCGCTGTCTTCGCTGGGCTGCGTGCTCTCGCGTACGAGTGAATCGAAGACCCGGCCGAGGTTGCGGTCGCCGTCGTCGAAGCAGACGCGTGGCCAGGGCCAGCGCGGAGCCGCGTCGACCTGCAGGAAGCGGTTGGCGTAGCCGGTGCGGCTGAGCTCGGCGTGCCACGTCCGCGGTGGGGTGAGCAGCACGGTCCCCGGCGTGGCGGCGTACGTCTCGTCGCCGATCGGGCAGATGATCCGCCCGCGCACGTAGTACACCAACTCCCACGAGGTGTGCGCGTGCGACGGATAGTCCTTGCCCGGCCCGGCGGTGTGTACGCCGGCGCCGAGCAATCGAAGCGATTTGTGCATAACCGCAGTCGCCTTCTGCATTGTTTTCCTGATACGTCGCATCGATGCTGGCATCGATTCGTGCATCTGGGAAGGAGTGCTTGGATGGATATGGCGACCGCACTGCGCGACCTCGGCGTGACCGACGACGTACTCACGCACGGCGAGAAGGACCAGCTCGACCGCGACGGATTCCTCCCGCTGGAGGGAATCCTCACGCCGGAGGAGGTGTCCGGGCTCACCAAGCGGATGGCGGAGCTGACCGCCGCCGAGGGCGATCGAGCGGGCCTGGAAGTCCACCAGGAGAACGGCACCGACCGACTCGCCGACCTGGTCAACAAGGACCCGAGGTTCGAGGTGTGCTTCAGCCACCCACGCGTCCTGGCCGCGATGCGGCACGTGCTCGGCGTGTTCAGGTTGTCGTCCCTCAACAGCCGCGCGGCCTTGCCTGGTCAGGGGCACCAGGGTCTGCATGCGGACTTCGGCCACCCGGTCGAGCCTGGCGCGTACGAGGTGTGCAACTCGATCTGGCTGCTCGACGACTTCACTGCGGAGAACGGCGCGACACGCGTCGTACCGGGGTCGCATCGGCGCGGAACCATGCCCGGAGACGAGATGGCCAATCCGGGCGACGAGCACCCGGAGCAGATTCAGCTGACCGGCAAGGCCGGGACGGTCGTGGTCTTCAACAGCCACCTGTGGCACGGCGGCACCCTGAACCGCACCGACAAGCCGCGCAGGGCGATGCACTCCTACTTCGCGCTGCGCCACTTGCCCCAGCAGCTCGACCAGCAGGCGTACCTCCGGGTCGAGACGTACAAGCGGCTGAGTCCCGCGCAACGCTTCATCCTCGACGTCAGCGGCACCGGTTGAGTCGTCAGTCTTCGGCGGCCAGTTGGTGAGCGATCCGTGCTGCTTCGAGGCGACTCGAGACGTCGAGTTTCCGCAGGATGTGCGAGACATGGACGCTGGTCGTCTTGATGCTGATCGTGAGTTCGGCGGCGATCTCCCGATTCGTGTAGCCGCGGGCGAGCAGCCGGAGTACTTCGCGTTCGCGCGCCGTGAGACCGAGGGCGTCGTCCTGGTCGCGGAGCGCGGGCTGATCCGCGAGGTCGAGGTGGGCCCGCTGCGCGAGCAGTTCGAGCTCCCTGATCAGCGGCTGTGCGCCGAGCCTGCTCGCAACCTGGTGCGCTTCGCGGGCGGGGACCGCCGCGTCCGCTCGCGAAGCGCCGGCGGCGACGAGCGCCTCGGCGTGCCGCCAGCGGCAGTAGGCGGCAAGGTACGGGCGCTCCAGCTGATCCCAGGCTGCGCTCGCCGCCTCCCACAACGAAGGTTGGGCGCAGCCCTCGACGCGGGAGTGCTCGGCTTCGGCGATGGCCAGCCAGCCGGCCGCGTCCAGTGTCACTGCAGCTGCATCGGCGGCCGAGCGGTGGGCGCGTTCGAGCAGCTGCTTCGCGCGACGGCGCGCGTCGTCGACACCCGCTGTGTCGCGGCGGATCGCCGCCAGTTGCGCGCGGTCCGTCTCGGCTTGGATGGCCAGAGCGCACACCCTCGGCTCGCGGATCTTCACTTCACCCGGCGAGTCGAGGCCCAGCTCGGCATCGAGCACCCGTGCCGCGTCCTGCAGACGCCGTTCCCACAGGGCGAGCTCCGCCACGAGGCAGGAGTACGCCGCCGTCAACTGCGGCTCGAGCGCCGCCGGCCCCGCCGCTTCCAGGTGCTGCCGTGCGACGGCAAACGCGCCACGCCGGAGCTCCAGCTCTGCGCGGATCAGGTGCACGCCCTCGGGCCGGAAACTGCTGGTCAGGTGGAGCGCCGCATCGAGTACCTCCTCGGCGCGAGCCCAGTCACCCAAGCCGAGGAGCGCCTCTGCCGCGTTGGCTGCGATGACGATGCCACTGCTCCGCTCGTACCCGTACCGGCGAGACTTGGCAACACCGTCGAGCGCGTCCTGAGCCGCCTCGCGCAGCCGGCCGCCGATCAGGTGCACGTCCGAGAGCAACACATACGTTCGCAGCTCCTCGACCACCGCGCCACGCTCCCGCGCGCGCCGGCGGGCGTCCAGAAGGCACTCGATGCCCTCGGCGCCGCGCCCGAGGAGTTGCAGGTCCAGGCCGAGGACGGCGAGCGCCCTGAGGGCGGGTAAGTCGTCGCCGATCGCAGCGGCGACTGCCAGCGCCTGCTCACAGGCGGCGCGCGACTCGACGGGCCGCAAGGACAGGCTCAGCGCATTGCCGAGTGCGGAGAGGACACGGGCTCGCTGCGGGGAAGGCGGCTGCTCCGGAACGAGCTCGACCGCCCGTTCGAACGCCGCCCGCGCGCCGTCGCGATCGCCGACCGGAAGGAGGTACGTGCCGAGCCGTTCGTACAGCAGGCCGAGCTCCGCATCGTCATCAGCCAGCGAGATCGCTTGTTGCAGCAGCTCCGGAGCCCGTTTGCCGGCGCCGGAGAAGTACGCGACCTCGGCGGCCCCCGTCAGCACCCGGCCGAGGTCGTGCCCGGTCACGGACTCGGGGTCGTCGACCTGGTCCCACAGATCGAGCGCGCGGTCGAAATGCTGAAGGGCCTCCGCCGGCCCGGAAACAGCCTCCGCGTCCAGCGCCGCCTCGATCGACGATTGGAGCGCCTCTATGGGTCTCCCGGCCGCCGACCAGTGGTGCGCCAACTCGGCCGCGGTCGAACCGGGCTGCGCGCGCAGTGCACGGGCGAGACGCTCGTGCAGCTCCTCGCGCTCGCCCGGCAAGAGAGTCGTATAGACAGCCTCGGCTAGGAGTGCGTGCCGGAAGCGGAAAGAGCCAGCCGCTTGGTCCGGCACGAGTACGTCGTACTCGACCGTCTTGCGTAACGCCTCGACGAGTCGTTCCTCGGGCAAGCCTGCGACCGCGGCGAGGAGCCGGTACGGGACGTCACGCCCAGCGGCGGCGATGCGGAGGAGCGCGCGGCTCTCACTGTCGAGGTCGTCGAGTCGCTGCAGCAGTACGTCGCGAAGTACCCGGGGAAGCGTCTGCTCGCCACGGACTGCAGCTGCTAGGAGTTCTTCGGCGAAGAACGGATTCCCCTGCGAGCGTTCGTAGATCTCGTTCGCCAGCTCCGCCGGGACCGGTGCCTTCGCGGTGCCGGCGAGCAGTTGCGCAAGCTCGTCACGTTCCAGTGGCTCCAACGCCAAAGCAGTTGCGGCCCGCGCGCGCAGTAGTTCCCCGACGAGGCGTCGCAGTGAGCTGTCCGGGACGAGTTCGTCGCTGCGGTACGTCGCGACCAGCAGCAGCCTCCGCTCACGCGCGGCGTGCGCAAGGAACGACACGAGATCCAGCGTTGATCGGTCAGCCCAGTGCAGGTCCTCGACGACCAGGACGACCGGCGCTTCGGCGCCGAGGTGTTCGAGTAGGGCGAGCGTCTCCTCGAACAGTCGGAGCCGCGAGTCAGGGCCGCCCGAAGCTGCAGCCGTCTGCGGCTCCGTCAGCTCCGGGACAAGCCGCGACAACTCCGGAAGCGAGCAACCCGCGAGCGCTGCTGATCCCCGCAGCGGCCACAGCGCCTCGACGAGAGGGAGGTAGGACATGCCGCTGCCGACGAGATCGATACAGCGCCCCCGCAGTACGGTTGCACCCGCCCGCTGCGCCCGAGCGCCCAGCTCCGACACGAGTCGGGTCTTGCCGATGCCGGCTTCGCCCTCGACCAGGACCGTGGAGCCACGAGCGCGTGCCGCGGCCGCGAGCGTCGCATCGAGGCGTTGCAGGGCGTCGGCCCGCCCCACGAACCTCGGCCACGCCGGTCCTGGCTCCATGTCTAGTTCGAGTATGCGCCCGGGATAGGACGTCGGTCGCCGGGAAGTAGGACGGACCTTCCGATTGTGCGGGCCCCGCCTGAGGGCGAGCATCGAAGGGACGAGCCAGCCGGTGGGGGAGGGGCGATGACAACACAGCAGGTTCGGGACGCGATGCAGTTCGTCAACGAGCAGGACGCCGCGACGGTCGAGCGCTTCATCGAACGGCTCGAGCTCCGCGGCAAGGATCCGACGTTCGTGGCGTACCGAGAGGCCTACCTCGACGCGATGGACCTGTCTCGAACGGCCGAGGTCCTCGAAGTCGGCTGCGGTACCGGCGTCGTGTCCCGCGCGATCGCCTCCCGCGATGGATTCGCCGGCACAGTGACGGGGGTCGATCAGAGCCAGGACTTCATCGCGGTCGCCCAGACGCTCGCGGCGAACGAAGGCGTGGGCGACCGCGTCCAGTTCGCGGTCGGCGATGCGCACAAGCTCGACCTCCCGACCGCCGGCTTCGACGCTGCCATCGCCCACACCCTCGTCAGTCACGTCCGCGACCCACTCGCAGTACTCAAGGAGATGGCGCGTGTCGTTCGCCCCGACGGCATCGTTGCCGTCTTCGACGGCGACTACGCGTCCCTCACCTTCGACTGCTCTGATCCGGCCCTGGGCAAGGCTGTCGAAGCCGCGCTCGAGGCGATGATCATGAGCTCGGCACGAGTCATGCGCGAGCTCCCGCGCCTGCTGCCGAAGGCGGGACTCCGACTGCTTGTCACACAGGCGAATGTCTATGCGGAGACCGGTTCGAGCACGTTCATGCTCAACCTGGCCGAGACCTACGCGCCACTGATCGCCGTGCAGGGCCTCCTACCCGCAGCACAGGTCGACGAGTGGCTCGCACACCAACGCCGTTCGGCCGCCGACGGCACGTTCTTCGCCGCCTGCAACTACTACGCCTATCTGGCCCGACCCTGACTGCTCGCCCGATAGGATCCGGCGGGTGGAGGATCCCGAGCTCGCGGTCTGGTTGGGGCGGTTGCAGGAAGAGTCGTTCGACCGGGCGGGGTCGGCTACGCGTACGGCGTACCCGCCGGAGCGACGGATGACCGGACCCCAGTTGGCTGGATATCTGGAGCGCCGGAGCTACGCGCTCGCGTCCTCCGCCCGGCCCGATGGTCGTGCACACGCCGCGCCGACCCTGTACTCCATTTACGCGCAGGCGTTCTGGCTTCCCACGGTCGGCGGCGCGGTCCGGCTCCGCAACGTGCAGGCGCATCCGTGGCTGGCCCTGTCTGTCCTGGAGGGTGACCACGATGCGCACGCCGCGGTGCTCACGGAAGGGCCGGCCGAGGCGCTGACCGCCGTTCCGGACGACGTGTGGGAGTTGACGCGCCGCCGCAACGACGGCGGAAGCGTGGACTGGGCGACGGCCTGGCTACGGATGACCCCGCAACGACTGTTCAGCTTCGCCGAAGTCGCCTGGCAGGAATCCGGTAGCTCCTGACGACCTTCGCGCATCCGCAAGGTCGACGTACCCTCATACCGTTGAAGGTGCTCGCCGTGTTGTACGCCGACAGCATGTCGAACATCGCCTCGGCATCACTGGGCTGAGGAGGACGAACGGTGTAGCGGTCAGGCAGTACGACGGTGGCCTTCATGACTGGTGTCCGGCCGGTTGCCGACCCGGATTCGGGAGCACGTTGGTGAGGACAAAAGCGACCACGACAGCGACCACGACCTGCGGTGTCACCAACACACCGTCGGTACCGAGCAACACTGTGGCCAGCAGGGTCGAGGTCAACGGCAACCGCAGCATGGCGGTACACATCGCTCCGATGCCCATGCCGATCGCCGGCGCCAGACTCATGCCGGGCAGACCCGCCGCGGCGATCCCCAGCACCGCACCGATGAACATGGCGGGGAAGACCGGCCCGCCCCGGAACGCGCTGAGCGCGAGTCCGTACGCGAGCAACTTGCAAACGGCGAGCAGGATCAGCACCCCGACCGAGTAGTCTGCGGCGTCTTCGACCAGCGCGGGCAGGGCATCCTGGCCGGAGAACAAGACCTGATTGAAGCTGTTGTCGGAGATCAGCTGGTAGGCCATGGCGATCAGCCCGATGAGAAGGCCGAGAGTCGCCGTCACCAGCACCCGGTTCATGTGCACGACCGCACGCAGCGACAGTCCGATCCAGCGGATCACCCAGCCCAGCAGCGCCCCAGCCGCGCCCATGGCCAGAGCCCAGGCCATCGTGGCCACCGTCGGATCCACCGCCGGCGGCACGGAGGGGAGGGCCAGCGAGAAGCTGCCGAGCCCGGTCCAGTTGTCCAGACCGACGAAGACCAGAGCGCCGATCCCGGAGGCCAGCAAGCCCGGCAGCGCTACCAAGCTCAGCGTCGCACCTCCGATGCCGGCGACCTCCATGATCAGGAACGCGCCGAGCACGGGGGAGCCGAGCAGCGTGCTGATCGCAGCGAAGCTACCGGCCGACGCCATGATCGTCAGCGCCATCGGTGGCGCGTCCTTCCTGACCAGATGCACCGTCAGCACCGCGAGGCCACCACCGATGGCGATCAGGGGAGCCTCAGGCCCGAGGACGGCGCCAAGACTGAGTGTGCTCAAGGCAGCCAGGATGATGCCGAAGAGCTCCTTGTCAGCCGGCGGACCTCCACCGGTCTGGAACCCGAACGCGGGTGAGTGACCACCGTTGCCGGGCAGATACCGAATGGTCAACCCGGTCAACAGTCCGCACAGCACCAACCAGGGCACCGGCCACCAGGCTGGTACGCCTCCGCTGAAGATTTCCTGCGGAAGATCGTCGAACAGTGCCTGCTGGATCGCGCTGACCAGAGCGAGGAAACCGTACGCGACGGCCGAGATCGGAATGCCGAGGATCGCGGCGAGCAGCAGCGCGAAAAGATACGGCTTCGAACGGATGACCGTGGCCGGGTCCATCGCCGGTGGACCGCCCGACGGCGGCTCAGCCGCGCGCGATGCGGCCGCTGGGCGTAGCGAGTCGGTCATGACACGTGCCTCCCGGACGAGAACAACCCCGGCCCGCCTCGCCATCTGAGCTCGCCGAAGACTCCCTCACGATCCGTGGTCGAGGCGCCCGGCCACATCGTCCCGGCCGGATGATCGTTCACCGCCGCACGGCGGGAGCGGTACGACGGTCAGCGGCGCCGCCCCCACCGACGCCCGGCCCCGACACCGGCCAAATGCAGCGCGATGCAGAGCAGGCCGGCCATCAGCAGCGTCTGAGGCGTAAACGCATCACTCACGCTGGCGTTGGCCCAGTCCAGGATGAGTGCCAGCCCAAAGATCACAGCGGCGATGATCGCGAACATTGAGTGCTCCTTCGAACGATCGGGCGGAAGTAGCACTCAGGTACCCATCCGCCAACCACGGAGGAATCACCCCACGAGGGGGATGTGACGCGCGCGGCGTTCGGATGAGGTGGGTGGACATTCTGCGAGGGGGCCACGGATGGCGCTGAACGAGTACGAAGCCGGCACCGGATTCACCGGCACGATCGGCAGAACGGCGGACGAGTCGTCCCCCGCGTGGCCGAAGCCCACCCGTGCCACGCCGGGTGCTCCCAACGTGCTGATGGTCGTACTCGACGACACCGGCTTCGGCCAACTGAGCTGTTACGGCAGCCCGATCGCGACGCCGAACTTCGACAGTCTGGCCGCCAGTGGGCTGCGCTACAACAACATGCACACCACGGCGCTGTGCTCGCCGAGCCGTTCGTGCATCGTCTCTGGACGCAACCACCACAGCAACGGGATGGCGTGCATCACCGAGTTCGCGACGGGCTATCCCGGGTACAACGGTGTGGTCCCGTTCGAGAACGGGTTCCTGTCGGAAATGCTGCTCGGGCAGGGGTACAGCACGTTCATGGTCGGCAAGTGGCACCTCACTCCGAGCAACCAGGAGACCGCGGCCGGGCCGTACGACCGTTGGCCGCTGTCGCGCGGCTTCGAGCGGTTCTACGGATTCCTCGGCGGCGACACCAGCCAGTGGTACCCCGACCTGGTCTACGACAACCACCAGGTCGAGCCGCCGGCGACGCCCGAGCAGGGCTACCACCTGACCGAGGACCTGGTGGACCGGTCGATCCAGTTCGTCGTCGACGCGAAGCAGGTCGATCCGGACAAACCCTTCTACCTGCATCTGTGCTTCGGCGCGACCCACGCGCCGCACCACGCCCCGAAGGAGTGGGCGGACAAGTACGCCGGCCAGTTCGACGACGGCTGGGACGCGTACCGGGAGCGGGTGTTCGCCGAGCAGAAGGCGCTGGGGATCGTCCCTGCCGATGCGGAGCTGTCTCGTCACGACCCCGACGTACCCGACTGGGAGTCCCTGCCCGCACCGGCCCGCCGCCTGTACAGCCGGATGATGGAGGTCTTCGCCGGCTTCCTCAGCCATACCGACCACCACCTCGGCCGCCTGCTGGAGTTCCTCGGCGAGCAGGGCGAGCTCGACAACACCATCGTCATGGTGATCTCCGACAACGGCGCCAGCGCCGAAGGTGGCCCGACCGGTACCACCAACGAGGCACAGTTCTTCAACAACGCCCCGGAGTCCCTCGAGGACAGCCTCGCGGTCATCGACGAGATCGGCGGTCCCAAGCACTTCAACCACTACCCGTGGGGCTGGACGTGGGCCGGCAACACGCCGTTCCGCCGGTGGAAGCGCGAGACCTACCGGGGCGGGAGCTCCGACCCGTTCATCGTCAGCTGGCCACAGGGCATCCAGGCCAGGGGCGAAGTGCGAACGCAGTACGCGCACCTCATCGACATGGTGCCGACCGTCCTCGACGCGCTCGGCCTCGAGCCGCCGGCCACGATCCGGGGCATCACACAGTCGCCGCTTCAGGGGGTGAGCTTCGCGCACACGTTCGACGACGCGGACGCAGCGACCAAGCACCGCACCCAGTACTTCGAAATGCTCGGTCACCGCTCCATCTACCACGACGGCTGGCGAGCGGTCTGCCCGTGGCCCGGCCCCTCGTTCACCGAGGCCGGAGCAGGCTTCGGTGAACCCATCTCGGCGGACAAGCTCACCGAGCTCGACTCGACGGGCTGGGAGCTGTACCACGTGGCCGACGACTTCGCCGAGAACCACGACCTCGCAAGCAAGCACCGCGACAAGCTCATCGCACTCATCGGCATGTGGTACGCCGAGGCCGGCAAGTACGGCGTACTGCCGGTGGACGGAAGCGGCCTCGCGCGGCTCGTCGCCGAGAAGCCGCAGGCTGCCGTACCGCGGGACAAGTACGTCTACCGGCCGAACACCCAGTCGATCCCGTTCGGCGCCGGCCCTCGGGTGCTGAACCGGCCGCACAGCATCACCGCAGACGTGGACCTGCCCGAGGACGGCGCCGAGGGAGTTCTGCTGAGCCAGGGCACCGCGGCCGGCGGATACTCGCTGTTCATCAAGGACCGCAAGCTGCATTACGTGCACAACTACGTCGGCCGAGGCCTGTACAAGGTGTCCACGCCGGAGGCGCTCCCGTCCGGTCCGCACAAGCTGCGCTTCGAGTTCGAGCCGACCGGAAAACCGGATATGGCGAACGGCCGCGGAGCACCGGGAACGATGCAGCTCTACGTGGACGAGACCCTCGTCGCCCAGGCCGAGGCACCGGTGACGACACCCTTCATCCTCAACCCCGGTGCCCTCACCTGCGGCGCCAACCCCGGCTCCCCGGTAACGCCGGACTACCCGTCCCCGTTCCGCTTCACCGGCACCCTCCGAACCGTCACCATCGACATATCCGGCGACCTCATCACCGACAGCGAAAGCGAACTCCGCGCAGCAATGGCCCGCCAGTAACCACTACCTGGCGGCCGCCGGCGCAGCGAGCGGACGGTGTGGTGCGGGGTGCGGACCGTGTGGTGTGGCGTGCGGGTTTCTCACGCCGGCGCCTCGTCGAATGCGACCGCTTCGATCGTCGCCGGGTCGGCCTCGGCGAGCTGTTGCAGAAGGGCGCGGGCTGTCTCGACCTGGGTCGGGTCGAAGAGGCTGAACACCCGGCCGCTCGCCGTGCCGATCCGGTCACGGACGGCCGCGTAGCGCTCGGCTCCTGCGGGGGTGAGGTGGAGCAGCTCGTCGCGGTCCTCGATGAGTCCGCCTGCGGCGAGGCGCGCGAGCAGCGCGTCGGCCCTCGGGCCGTCGTACCCACTGGTGGAGAGCAGCTCCTTGACGGTTCTCGTCGGGGTAGCGCCCCGCAGGCCGAGGGCGTTGAGCGTGAACCACGCGCCGGGCTCGAGGTCCTCCTCTGTGAGGATCCGGGTCAGTGGACCGCGCAGGTTGCGCTCAGCCAGCGCCATCGCGGTGCCGAACGGGAGTGTCGGTGCGTTCATGGTCGTTGTTCCTCCTAAGATAGACAGGCAGCTGTCCACCACCGTAACCAAAAGACAGGAGACTGTCTATATGCCTGGGCATCCCCAACCACTCATCGGGTTGCTGCTGCGCTTGGCGAACCAGCGCTGGTCCACGGAGATGGACGCGGAGCTCGAGAAGCTCGGTGTCGGCGGCCTCACCGCGGCCCACGCGCGAGTGATCCCGTTCGTACCGCCTGAGGGCGTCAGCGTCCAGGCGCTCGCTACCAAGGCCAACGTGCGCAAGCAGACCATGGCCCAGAGCGTCGAGCAGCTGATCGCGGCCGGCCTGGTCGAGCGCCGACCGGACCCCAACGATCGGCGCGCGTGGCTCGTCGTACTCACCGAGGCCGGGCGTGCGATCCGACCGAAGTCCCACAAGGCGGGGGGCACTGTCGAGCGCGCCTGGGCCTACCAGCTCGGCGAGGATCGACTGGAGGCTCTCCGGGCCGCGCTGATCGAACTCGTCGGATACGACGCAGAGATCTAGCCGGCCTCGGCCAATTGCTGGAGGGACTGCCTCATCGCGGCACGATCCGGATAACCGTGTCGTGCACCAACTGTGTAGACGTAGTGCCGGTCGCTCTTGATCACTGCAGCGACGTACCAAACGGGGCTGCCCGCGGCCAGCATCGCCACTATCGTTCGGTGCTCGGGTGTTGTGGACATGCTGAACCTCCTCAGCTCGGTTGTTGGGTGTGAGCCGGTCGGCGGCCCGGCTCACACAGATGCCCTTCCTTGCTCAGAAGCACGCCTCGGCGTAGTAGCACGGTTGCCAGTACCACGGGTCAGGCGGGGGCGGGTCCACAAAGGTGATGCGGAAGTGCGCCTGGTTCTGGATGAACTGCCCCGAGTTGCCGGTCAGATAGTTGGCGCGGACCGTCCAGACCTCCCCTCCAACCGTGTGCCTCGCAAGGTTGACGTACGTCTCGTTCGCGACGCAGTTGCCTCCGGCAACCCCGCTGTTGAAGACGAACCGCCCGCTGACGTTGCTTTCGACGTTCCAGAACGCCGAGGTGTACGGCCGCAGACCGTTGCCGCCGACCCGCAGCGATGTCCAGTCCCCGGCGAACATCTGGTAGTCGTCGGTGCCACCGTCCACCGGCTGGTTCTCGAACCGGAAGCTGGACGGGTACACCGAGGTCAGGTAGACGTGAGCGTTGGTCCTGCACGCCGCCGCCTGGGCGGGGCCAGCAGTAACGACCGAGACCACCGCCAACGGGACCAACACGGCCGCCACGGCGGCGACCCGTTTCACCACCCGCCGCCAGCGGCCGGATGTGCGCGTGTATTGCATGACTGTTCCCTTCCCTGGAGCTGCGGATCGGTCGACCGGTCGATCGAATGAATCGCCCAACGTTCGACACCACCCACCCCACGGATAGCCAACAATCCCCACCACCACCCCGAGGCCATCGATCCACGCCGACCCGCCTGGGCGTAGAGCCACGACTAGGCCGATACAGCCGCGGGCCTTCGGCCCGGGCTCAGCGGTTGGCGGTGAGGTCGAGGCCGGTCCCGGCGGGGGTCAGCAGGGTTAGACGGTTGTAGTCGATGGTGTAGGTGACGGTGGCCCTGAGGGTGGTCAGGATCGCGGTCTCCACCTCGGCAGTTTCGCCTGTGCATGCGTGGTCGGTGGTGGTGACGCCGGTGAAGGTCAGCTCTGTTCTGGTGCGGGTGACGACGCCGGAGAGTTCGTTGCAACCGGTCCAGCCGGTCAGTCGCTCACCGTCAAAGGTGATCCACGCCTCCTCGGCCCCATGGTGGTACTGGCGGAGATCGCCGTCCTTGATGATGACGGTGTCCACCTTCCACCTGCGCCCGTCGAGCGGGAAGTCGGGTTCGGCGATCTTCCTGTCCAGCAGAGTGATCGCCGTACCGGCCGATGCGAGGGTGAGCTGGCCGTCGTTCAAGTGCCAGCTGGGCTTGCTGACCAGGAACCTTGTCAGCCATTCGTCCTGGACCATGAGTGGCGGTTCGCAGCGCTGCTGGGTGACGAAGTATCCGTCGATCCACAACCTGCCGTCGGCCAGCAGCTCACCGGCTGCGGCAGAGGCGCCGAGCTGGTTGCACCCGGCGTACGCCCCGAAGCAGTGATACACGCGCGGACCCTCTTCGTTCGGGTTGGGCTGCTCGGCGAACTCCAGCCGGATGCGTGTGTTCGGGACCAGGTCCTTGGGATTGCCGTCCTCCGTCACCGCGGTGGACGCTCGGCTCCTCTCCACATCCGGTAGCCCCCGGGGCGGCCGGACACCGGCCAGGGTCGCCTCGTGACATTCAGTCCGTTGGTGCGGCCTACGTCGTTGACCGTTGTTGGCACCGGGTAGATCCCAGCCCGGTCGCGGGGATCAGTGCCTTGATCTCGTCCGCGTCACGCCTGGGGAACCGAATCGAGTTGGCTCAATGCATCGAGTGCGGCCTTCATCATCTCCTCTGCCTTTGTGTCTCCGTAGATCCTGGCGGCGAAGGCGAGGTACTTGATGTTGACCCAAACGACCGCGAGCAGATAGGTGCTGCTCCAGCCTGGGTCGGTGTCGGGGCGTCGGCCGGTGATGCGGCGCCAGGTGTCGACATAGGTCTGGTACCCGCTGCTCGTCGGCCCGCCGAGGTTCGCGATGTCGAGGGCAGGTGCGCCGACGAGCGCGCCGCCCCAGTCGATGATGTGGCCCTTTTGATCCTCGTCAACGAGAACGTTGTTCCGATGAACGTCACCGTGGAGGAGCGTCCGAGGCAGCTGGTCGAGGGGGTTGGTGATGCGGGGATCGTGTTGCAGTGCGGCAACTTGCGGGATCAGCTCGTCCGGCACGGGTCGATGGAGCGCGGCGAGTCGCTGCATCGAGATGTCGCACTTGGTCCGCCACCAGGTCGCATCAACGACCGGCACCGACTCGGGTGGCGCTGCGTCGAGGTAGTGAAGGTGGACCCTGGCCAGCGTCTCGATCGCATTCGCGGGGAGGCTGGTCTCGTCCGCTGCTGGCGTCGCCTCGTAGAACTCGGTCATCAGGTACGGACCCGACTCGTTGGTGCCGGTCTCGATGATCTCCGGCACGGCATCAGCGCCGGCCACGCTCGCCGCTGCGTGTATCGCCGAGATCTCGAGCTGTGAGGTCTGCTTCAGCAGAACCGTTCGCTCGGTCCGTCGCCCGGACCGGGTCAGAGCAACCCGAAGGCGGAACTTCGGCGCATCACTGAAACCGCCGGTCACCGGCTCAGAAGAGACGATTTCGACTTCCGACCCCGGACCATGTGACGTCATCGCCATAGTCGTTGACCCTAGCCGAGCGGTGGTCCGCCACCCGTCGCACGCGGGTCGGCCGTCGAGTTGCAGACGAATTCTGAGGGGGTGCCCAGTGTTCGGTTCGCTACGGTGCCTGGTGGGTGGGTTGCGCGCCGGTCTGCCGTGGTGCCGACGGGGTCTTGCGGACGGGCGGCGGCGTGATGGCGAGGTTCGCAGCGGGGCTGGCTGGCCGGTGAACCTCGAGAGCTCGCCAGGGGACGGTCCGTCGGCCGCTGACCGACCAGCCCCGGCACCGTCATGAAGCCCGGTGCGCGGACCGGCCAAGGCCGACCGGAGCATGGGCTGCCGCGGGCGGGAGACGCAGATCACGTGCGGGTGGGCTCACAGATTGCCAGGCTGTTTCGTCTACTGAGCGTCAGACGAGCCGAGTCTCGACGTGAGGAATGCGAGTGAAACTCAGAAAGCCAACCCTGGCCGTGGCCGCTTCTGCGCTCACGACCCTTCCGGCTCGAAGAAAGTGGCAACGAGATCCGGAAAGCAAGGGGAGTGCTTCATGTTTCGAGACATCGGCGCCTACGTTGACGGCGACAACAACAAGGCCGAGTTTTCCTCGGGACGGATGACCCCGAGGGCGGCTATGAGGTCCTGTTCTGGGACTGAAGGAGTCGCGTTCTGCAGCTTGGCGCCTGGCGATATTTCACTTGCCGAGGCATCGATTTCCTGTCAATGATCGCCAAGAGGGCTCTCGTGCTCTCAACACTTACAAGGAAGGTCAACAAGTGAGACGAACCAAGGTTGCACTGGCTGTCGCGGCAATCGCCTTGACGCCGGCGCTCCTGATCACCACCCCCGCGTCTGCCGCCGGCTCGGTCGGCGCCCCTACCGCTTGCCAGGCGCCCACGGACACGTTCGTCGTGACCACGCCGGTGGACGAGATGTCCGACGACGATGTGCGGGTCACGATCATGCGCATTATCGGCGACCCGAGCACGGGCAGCGCGGTCGAAGCCGCCGCGCAGAAGGCCATGGACGGCACCATCGAGGACCAGCGCAACTTCCTGACGACCGACCGCTGGACGGCCCAAGCCGAGGACGACAAGGTCGCCGTCGCTACCACCCTCCACTTTGCCATCGTGTACAACGACCGCGCCGTCAACAAGGCGGCGCAGCAGGCCCTCAACGACGGCACACCGACTGTCGTGCGCGCCTTCCTGGAGACCGGCTGCCGCCTCGCCCAGTTCGAAGACGACAGGGTCGCCATCTTCCGAATTCTCGCCGATCCGACCACCAGCGCGGCGGTCCGTGCGGCGGCAGAGCAGGCCCTCGACGAAGGTACGCCGGAAGCGGCGCGGTACTTCCTGGAGCACGGCCAGTTCGAGGTCTAGCTGTACTCGGTCACTAGGTTGGTGACAGTCGGCTGGTTGGCGGGAGGCCGCCGAGTGCGGTGTGTCGGCGTTGATTGTTGTAGAAGTCGAGCCAGG
>NZ_JBITJE010000006.1:0-449668 GCF_044459685.1 Kribbella sp. NPDC050241 | reverse complement strand
GGAACGACCGATCACACCCGTTCGCCTGGACCAAGACCGCCGACCAGATCCTCAAGAAAGCCAACCGTCAGAAGACCTCAGACGCGCGGCACTAGTTCAGCCGGATTTGATGAGACGAACCATGGTTGTTCGGCGCAATTTGATGTCCGAGACGCTCACGTGGCGTACCCTGCGGGTATGGACGTGCTCGATGACCTGCTGGCCGGGACCCGCGCCCGGGACGGCGTGTTCAATCTGACGATCCTGGATCCGCCGTGGGCGATAGAGATCCGCGACGAGGCCCCGCTGGCGCTGGCCACCCTGGTTCGGGGGTCGGGCTGGGTCACTCGCCATGGGATCGAGCCGGTGCGGATGGACCAGGGAGATGTCGCGATCTTCACCGGATCATCGCCGTACGTCGTGGGCGACAGCGTCGAGACCGCGCCACAGTTGCGGATCCATCCCGGTGGCCTCTGCGAACCGTTGCCTGGAGCACCGGTCGACTACTCCGCCCGGCTCGGGGTGCGGACGTACGGCAGTCGCGCGTCCGGCGCCGTCATGGTTGCCAGCGGCACCTACCAGTTGGCGGGTGATGTCAGCCGGCGACTCGTGACGGCGCTGCCGCCGGTGCTCGTCGTACCGGCGGCGGAGATCCTGGGTCCGGTGACGGACATGGTGATCGGCGAGATCCAGCGGGACGCGCCTGGGCAGCAGAGTGTGCTGGATCGGTGGCTCGACCTTGCGCTGATCACCACCTTGCGAGCGTGGTTCGCGCGGCCGGAGTCCCAGGCGCCGGGGTGGTATCAGGCGCAGACCGATCCGGTGGCCGGTACGGCGTTGCGGTTGCTGCACGAGGATCCGGCGTACCCGTGGAATGTCACGGAGCTCGCGGATCGGGTCGGGGTGTCGCGGGCGTCGCTCGCGCGCCGGTTCACCGCGCTCGTGGGTGAGGCGCCGATGAGCTACCTGACCGGGTGGAGGATCACGCTGGCGGCCGATCAGCTGCGCGCGACCAAGGACACCGTCGAGACGATCGCGCGACGGGTCGGGTATGCGAACGCGTTCGCTCTGAGCGTCGCCTTCAAACGCGTTCGCGGTACGACGCCAACCGCTCACCGCCGCGCGGCCTGAGTCAGCTGGTCGTTGTTCGCATGAACGCGAGTGCCTGCGGCCACGCCAGCCGGTAGGCGGCGGCGTTGACCTCCTTGTCGTGACGCCCCTTGTCGGAGAAGCCGTGGTCCGCACCGGGGAAGTACTGCGCGAACGTCGCGCCCGTCGGCCTCGCCTGCAAGACAGTCTGCAGTGCTTCGAAGTCGGCATTCGGTACCGCGGTGTCCGCGCTCGGGTAACTCACCAGCACCGGCGCCGCGATCCCAGTAGCCTCGGCGATCGCGTCGTACGTGTGATGCGGCGGTCGCTGCGACGGCACGGTCGGGTGGAAGGCGACGACGTTCGCCAGCCGGTGATCGCGCGCCGCCAGCAGGAGGGCGAACCGCCCGCCCAGGCAGTAGCCGATCACCCCGACCTTGCTGCACCCGAGCTCGCCGAACATGTAGTCGACCAGCGCGGCCTGCTCGGCGAGCGCCACCTCGTCGTCGAGCTCACGCGCCAACCCGCCGAGCTCCTCCCGCGTCACGTTGTCGGTGCTCCGTCCCTTGAACGGATCCCAGGCCAGCCCGGTGATGCCCTCCGCCGCGAGCTCGTCGGCCCACGCCCGGACCTGCTCACCGATCCCGGTGATCATCGGCAGCATCAACATCCCGGCCCGCCCCACCCGCGCGAGGTAAGCGTCCTGGCCCTCGACCGTCACAGTCACACCCATGCGCGCATCCTAAGGTGCACCGGTCCGGCCATACTGTTCAGACAGCGCAGTACGGGCGAAAGCGCTGCAGATCGCTGTCCAGCCTGGCGATTCGGTCGAACCCCCACGTGTCGACGCCCGGGCGGTCGACGTCGTTGAGGACCCGGGCGGCCATGTCCCGGAGGCCTCGGGCCAGCAGCGCGTACTCGAGGTGATCGATGTCGAGGTCGTACGCGCCGTACTCGTCGAGGAAGGATTCGAGCTCCGGTAGGTCCCCCGCGATCCACAGGTCGTGCTCCCGGGGACCGATGACGGCCTGTTCCCAGTCGAGGATGGCCTCGACCTGACCGTCGTCGTCCATGATCAGGTTGTGCACACCGAAGTCGAGGTGGCAGATGATCTCGGGCACCGTCTTGGCACGCGCCCGCGCGATCGCGGCGTCCAGCCGGCGTACCGCCGCATCCACCTCGTCCCGCCGATCCACGATCCACGGGTGATCGAGCCGCCGGGCCAGCATCCGGACGTGTCGCTCGTCCATGCTGGCGGGCGGCAGATCAACTCGGACCTCAAGCTCGTGGAGCTGCCTCAGCGCCTGCGCGGTCGTGTGCCAATCGTCCACAGTCCCGACTCGACCGTGGACGTAGGGAAAGACGGCGTACGGTCGGCCCGCGCAGACCGCGTAGAGCTCGCCCGACACCGCCGGAATCGCCTCCGGCACCGGAAGCCCAAGGGCCCGCAGCTCATGCAGCATCCTCAAGCCGATCGGTACGCCCGGCTTCTTCCACATCTTGACGAACCAGGAGTCGTCCGCCACCCAGCAGTCACTCTCGAACCCACCCGCGTGCGCCCGCAGCCCGGACACCACGACCCCGTAGTCCCTCTCCAGATCCACCACCCGCACCATGCCCCACAGCTTGCAGCCCCCACCCCCATCTGTCAGCCGACTTTCGACCAAGGGGCTCCGGCTGGGCTACCTGGTGGCTGCGAGCATGCGGAGTACGGCGGCGTTGACCAGGATCAGGATGATCGCGGAGAAGACCAGCAGGGCGACCTGGGCCGGCAGGAGGGCGATGCCCAGGCCGATGGCGAGGACGGGGATCGCTAGGCCGACGTACGCGATGAGGAAGAGGGCGGCGAGGACTTCGCCGCGGGAGGTGGGGCCCGCGAGAGAGGCTGCGGTGGCTACGGCGCCGCGGAAGACGAGGCCGGCACCGGCACCGGCGATCACGCCGCCTGCGACGAACACCACCAGGTTGGGGATCAGGCCGCCGATCGCGACACCGATCAGGCCGAATGACATCAGGACGAGACCGATCCGGAGCTGGTTGCCGCGCTCGAACCGAACGAACACGGCCTGGCTTACCGCGCCGGCGGTGAAGACCACGAACGTCACCACTCCTGCCAGCAACGGCGCCCGGTGGTGCAACACCCCGCCAAGGAAGGTCGGGGCCAGCGAGGTGAACAACCCGAAGATCGCGAACGCCGCGAACGCCCCGATCGCCGACGCGAAGAACAAAGGCTTCGCGTCGGACGGCACAGCCACCCGTTGCGGCCGATAAGCCGGCCGCTTCTCCAGCCGCTGGACGGTCTCCGGCACCAACGCGATCCCCACCGCACTGAGCAGCAACAGCAGGAGGAACAGCTCGTACGGGCGTTCGAGCGGTGACGCCACGTACTGCGCCAACAGTCCACCCACCAACGGACCGAACGCGAGCCCACCGAGGTTCACCATGCTCGAGATGAGCGCCGACCGGCTCGGGTCCTCAGCGGGACGCGCGATCTGCCGCAGCTCGGACAGATGCGCGGTCGCGGTCGCGGTGAGCACACCGACACCCATCCCGCAGACGAAGCGAGCGATCAGCAGACCGGGCACGTCCTGCCAGATCAGGAAGATCACCGCCGACACCACCTCGGCCAGTACCGCGAGCAACGCGATGCGGCGCCGGCCGAGCCAGTCGCTGACATGCCCGGCCAGATACAGCGCAGCCATCACCCCGACCGCGTAGCTGGCGAAGATCACCGTGATCACGTACGTCGGGAACCCGTCGCGGCGCTGGTAGATGGCATAGAGCGGAGTGGGCACGGTGGAGAACGCCAGGGTGATGAGGAACGCCGCGGCGATCACCCAGAACCCCGGCGCATACGCGAACCGGACGCGGGCGCCGCTGGACGCCCCCGAGCTGGTCATAGTGGACATGCTCCCAGCCTCACGCCGGCCGTCCACCGATTCAAACGACGATCGAGCAGGGCGGTCATCGCCCTGCTCGATCTGATCGCCGGCTCGATCCGGCCGGGTAGCACCTGTCTGTTCCCAGGCGACCTACTTCTAGGCGACCCAGATGGACTGCCAGTCCTTCTGCTCGTTGAAGCGGCGCAGCGCGGCGACCCCGCTGAGCCAGCCGAGCCAGGCAGCGTACGGCGGGTTGCCCTCGTCGAACCCGCTCATCACGAAGGTGAGCCGGGTCTTGCCGTCGGACTCGGCCAGCTCCCAGGTGCTGATGCCGGCGTCGCCCCAGTCGACGGACATGCTCTGACCGTCGACGACTCCGACGACAGTGGCGCCGGGTCCCGCGTCGAAGCCGCCCATCGCGAACCGGCCGCCGGCGTGCGGCTCGATCCCGACCGGGTAGCCGAACCACGCCGACGCCTTCTCGGAGGTGGTCAGCGACTCGTACACCTGCGCGACCGGCGCGTCGATCAGCGCCTCTCCGGTGAACTCGGCCGAGGTGAAGTCCGGCCGGGTGGTGAGCGCGCGCCCTTCCAGGTGATCGACCAGGTTGGCCAGCGCGAGGGACCAGAAGGTCTGCAGTACGCCGCGGATCGACGCCCGGCTGATCGCGTCGGCGAAGTCGAAGTGACTCTGGGTAAGTTGGACCAGCGTGGCGTCGTCGGAATCGGCCGTCAGCGCGATCTCGGTGGTGGTCTCCTCACCGTCGAGTGTCCACGCCAGCTTCAGCGTCTGGCCGTCGTACCCCAGCACACGCTGGTGCGGGGCGTCGCCCTCGGGGATGTAGCGGCCCCAGAACTCGAAGGTCGCGGGCAGGTCGACGTTCGAGTGCTCGCCGAGCCAGAGGTTGAGGGCCTTCGGGTCGGTCAGCGCCTGCCGTACGTCGTCGATGCCGGCCCGGGCGCGAACCTGGAGGATGAGCGGTTCAGTCATGGTCTTGGTCTCCCTTGGGGTAGCACGCCACGGCCAGCTTGAAGGCATCGCCTTCGGAGCCGCCGTAGCGTTCGAACAGGTCCTGCAGCGTGCTGCGCAGGTCCTGGAAGAACTCGCGCCGCTGGTCCGGTGGGACCCGGATCTCACCAGAAACCCCGATGGACGGCAGCTCCGGAGCTGTCCGGTCCAGCGCGGCGATGTCGGTCTGGACCTCTTCCATCAGGTCCAGCAGATAGCCGAGGCTCAGTTCGTCCTGGGTTCGGCGGAGGCCGCCGATCCGGCCGACGAGCCGCGGGGACAGCCAGTACGAACGCGCGGTCGCCTGGTAGATGCCCTCGTGGACGCCGCGCACCTTGCGCTCGTCCACCTGCGTCACCAGCCCCGCCTCGACGAGGCGCTTGACGTGGTAGTAGACGCGCTGCGGAGTCTGCCCGAGCTGTTCGGCCACCTCGCCGCAGGTGTGCGGCTCGGCCAGCCGCCGCAACACCTCGATCCGCTGCGGCTTGAACAGCGCCTCGGCCTGTTCGAGCTGCTCCAGGTGCATCACGTCTCTGATCACACAAAAAAGTTTGTACGTAAAAAACCTGCTTGTCAATGCTGTTGCGGATCCATCGGCCGGGAATGTAAACGAGTACTTGCTCGTTCTACTGAGTGCCTCGGTGATGCGTCACCAAGGGAAGCCACCCCAGACCTGGGGCCTTTGCTACGGATCGTCCGGCACGTTCCTGCCGGCGAAGGAAGGAAGCGCGACATGGCAACTGTCTCGTTCAAGGGAGCCACCCGGGTCTACCCGGGCACCGACATCGCCGCCGTGGACAAGCTCGACCTCGACATCGAGGACGGGGAGTTCATGGTGCTGGTCGGACCATCCGGATCGGGGAAGTCGACCGCACTGCGGATGCTGGCCGGGCTCGAAGAGGTCAACGAGGGATCTATCTACATCGGCGATCGCGACGTCACCAACAGCCCGCCGAAAGAGCGCGACATCGCAATGGTGTTCCAGAACTACGCGCTGTACCCACATATGTCGGTCGCCGACAACATGGGCTTCGCCCTGAAGATGCAGGGCCTGCACAAGGACGAGCGGGCCAAGCGCGTCGCCGAGGCGGCCAAACTGCTCGGCCTCGAGGAGTACCTCGACCGCAAGCCGAAGGCGCTGTCCGGTGGTCAGCGTCAGCGCGTGGCCATGGGCCGCGCGATCGTCCGTGACCCGCAGGTCTTCCTGATGGACGAGCCGCTGTCGAACCTCGACGCCAAGCTCCGGGTCCAGACCCGCACGCAGATCGCCGAGCTCCAGCACCGCCTCGGCGTCACCACGGTGTACGTCACCCACGACCAGGTCGAGGCCATGACCATGGGCGACCGGGTCGCCGTACTGAAGGACGGGGTTCTGCAGCAGGTCGACACCCCGCTGAACCTGTACGACAAGCCGCGGAACAAGTTCGTGGCCGGCTTCATGGGATCGCCAGCGATGAACCTGATCGAGGCCAAGATCGCCGACGGCGGTGCGCTGATCGGCGACTACCTGGTGCCGATCGACCGCGCAGCGCTGGCCAAGGCCGGCGACGACAAGACGCTGACCATCGGCGTCCGGCCGGAGGCGCTCCACTTCGCCGACGAGGGGCTGCCGGTGACGGTCGCGGTGGTCGAGGAGCTCGGCTCCGACGCGTTCCTGTACGGCACCGCGGAGCACACCGGGAACCAGCAGATCATCGCCCGGATCAGCACCCGGCAGAACGCCGAGAAGGGCAGCCTGATTCACCTGGCTCCGGACCCGGAGAAGCTGCACCTCTTCTCGTCCTCCACCGAGGAGCGGCTGAACGCCTGATCACTGTGCTGCCGCCGGGTCTCTGCTTCAGGGCCCGGCGGCAGTGCCTTGTCTACCCCGCGTAAATTCTGTTGACCGGGTGGTGCGGGTCGCGTTTGCTCGGGGAGTGACGATCGAGCGGACCAACCCCGACGGACTGCACGCGACCCCCGGCTATCACCATGTGACCAAGGTCCAGGCGGACACCCTGATCTACCTGGCGGGCCAGTGCCCGCTGCAACCGTCCGGCGAGCTCGCCGAGGGCGGCCTCGAGGGTCAGACCGAGCAGGTGATCCGCAACATCCTGATCGCGCTCGAGTCCGCAGGTGCCACCCCGAACGACGTCGTACGTACCGTCATCTATGTCGCGAGCTCCGACCGCGACGAGCTGGGGGCGGTGTGGAGCCAGCTCAACGCGTCGCCGCTCGCGCCGGCGTTCAGCACGGCCAGCACTCTGCTCGGTGTCGCACAGCTCGGCTTCACGAGTCAGCTCGTCGAGATCGACGTCACCGCGGCATTGTGATCCCTCCGGCGTCGGTGGTCGAGTACGACGCGCGGTGGCCGGTGTGGTTCGCGGAGATCCGGGACGGGTTGTCGCCTTACCTGAAGGGCATCCCGCACACCGTCGAGCACGTCGGCAGCACCGCCGTACCGGGGCTGGCCGCGAAGCCGATCATCGACGTCGACGTGGTGGTCCCGGCTGTCGACCTTGTACCGCCGACCGTCGCGGCGATAGTTGCTGCCGGCTACCAGCATGAGGGCGACCTCGGCATCACCGGACGGGAGGCGTTCGCACTCCCGCCTGACGCCGCGCACTACCACCACCTGTATGTCGTTGTCGAAGGCAACAAGCCGCACCAGGACCATGTGCTGTTGCGCGACCACTTGCGGGCAGACGCCGCAGATCGGGAGCGGTACGCCGCCCTGAAGCGGGAGTTGGCCCATCTCCTCACCACCGACCGCGCGGCCTACGTCGAAGCAAAGGCCGGACTGGTCGAGGAGATCCTCCGGCGCGCTGCTCAGAGCTCGTGATTCGGTGCGAGCCGGCGGTCGGCGTCGTACCAGTTCCTGAGGTCGGTGAGCCGGCGGTGGTCGGCCGGGTCGAATGCCGCACGGATCTCGTCGCCGGTCAGCGGGCCGGTGGAGAAGTTCAGCAGGCGGCCGACCGTGACGCCGCGCCATGGCTCGAGGATGCTGTGGTGCAAGGCGGTTACGTCGTCCTCGCCTGGTGAGAGAACAGTCAGCGAGTACGACGCCGCGCGGTGGCCGACCGCGTTCGGTACGTCGGGCTGACGGCTGAGCGCACCACCGAGGTGACGGATGCCGATCACGCACATCGCCGACGCGTCCGGTCCGGCGAGCTTCGGCAGCGTCGCGAGCGCATCCCGGTCGAGATCGCTGAGCAGGGCGTTGCGTGAGCGGTAGCTGTCCGGGCGTTCCGGTTCGGCGAAGACCTTGCCCGACTCGGTGTACGGGAGCTCGCCGACGGTGTCGAGCACCGGCTCACCGATCGCGCGCAGCGGTTTGATCAAATCTTCTCCGCCCTCGCTGAGGACCGCGAGCTGCACCTGGGCGACGTACCTCCCGCGCAGCGGCTCCGGGACCTGCGGGATGTCCGGGAGCGGCACCAGCGCGATGGCCGAGGTCACCTCGTCGGGAACCGACCGGGTCCAATCGGCCCAGACCTCGAGCACAGGCGGGTTCTGCAGGAAGTCGAAGTACAGGCTGCCGCCGTACAACGTGGCGACGTCGAACAGGTCGACCTCGATCCCGGTCACCACGCCGAAGTTGCCGCCGCCACCGCGCAGCGCCCAGAACAGCTCCGCGTCATCCTCGGCGTTCCGCCGTACGCCGTCCGAGGTGACGATCTCGATCCGGCGGACGTGGTCGGCGGCGTACCCATACCGCCGGGCCATCAGCCCGAGGCCGCCGCCGAGCGTGTAAGAGATCGCGCCGACTCCCGGGAAGCTGCCGGACAGCGGGGCGAGACCGTACGGCGCGGTAGCGTCGATCACGTCCTGCCAGGTCGCGCCGGCCTCGATCCACGCCGTCTTCCGGTCGGGATCGACCCGGACGCCGTTGAAGGCTCCGGTCGCGATCAACACACCGCCGTCGAGACCCTTCGCGAGCCCATGCCCGGATGCCTGCACCGCCAGGCGCAGGTCGTGCTCGGCCGCGTACCGGACTGCTTCCTCGACCTCGGCCACGCTCGTGACCGGGAAGATGACGTCCGGCCGATGCGGGTCCCGCCGCTGGAACCCGAGCCGCGCCTCGTCGTATCCGTTCGATTCCTTCGTCACCATCATGAAACCGACGCTATGACCCCTTGCGGACACATCTTGTCCGCAAGGCATCCTTTCCGGGTGAGTACCCGGAAAGAACTGCCCGGCCGCATGCTCCGGTTGCTGTCGCTGCTGCAGAGCCGCCGCGAGTGGTCCGGCCGCGAACTGGCCGGACGCCTCGGCGTCACCGAGCGGACGGTACGACGCGACGTCGACCGGCTGCGGTCCCTCGACTACCCGGTGACCGGCACGACTGGGACGGCCGGCGGCTACCGCCTCGGTCCCGGTACGACGCTGCCGCCACTACTGCTCGACGACGATGAGGCGGTGGCGGTCGCACTTGGCCTGGTCGGCGCGGCGGGGGGTGGCGTGAGCGGGATCGCGGAGAGTTCGATGCGGGCTCTCGCCAAGCTCGAGCAGGTGCTGCCGGCGCGACTGCGACCGCAGCTGGCCGCGGTAGGTTCTGCGGCTGAGGCGGTCCCCCGGCCGGGTGTCACACAGGTTGATCCGGGTGTGCTCGCCGTACTGGCCCGCTGTTGCCGCAATCACGAGATCGTTGCCTTCGACTACCAAAGCCGCCAGGGTACGACGACCCGCCGGCGGGTCGAGCCGCATCAGCTGCTCACGTTGACCTGGCGCTGGTACCTGGTCGCGTTCGACCTGTCACGCGACGACTGGCGGATCTTCCGGGTCGACCGGATCTCCGAGGTGACGCCCGTACTGCACAGGTTCACGCCGCGGGTGCTGCCAGCCCCGGACGCCGCGACCTACCTGGTCGAGTCGTTCGCTGCCGCGCAGTACCGGCACGCGGTTCGGCTGACCGTTCAGCTCCCAGCTGAGCGCGTTGTCGACACCTTCGAGGGTGTCGTTCGCGGCACGGTCGAGCCGTCCGGACCTGACGCGTGCGTAGTCCGCTTCAGCGCGGACACCGCATCGCTGGTGCTCTCCTTGGTCGTCCCGATCGTTGCCCTGGGCGCCGAGTTCATCGTTGACGAGGCGACGCCGGAGGTCGCGGCGATGATCGCCGGCGTCGGCGAACGGCTTACGCGGTCCTTCGGCGCCGCGGCGGAGTCCGCGGCACCAACGTCGGATTGACGTTGGTCTCGACCGCGTCGCGATCCACGACCACCCGCTCGATGTCGTCGCGTCCGGGTACGTCGTACATCACCGGGAGCAGGACCTCTTCGAGGATCGCGCGCAGTGCGCGGGCACCGGTCCGGCGGAGCAGGGCGAGATCCGCGATCGCCTCGACCGCGTCCGGGGTGAACTCGAGGTCGACGCCGTCGAGCCGGAACAGCTTGCGGTACTGCTTGATCAGCGCATTGCGCGGCTCGGTGAGGATCCGGACCAGCGCGTCGCGGTCGAGCGCGGGCACGCTGGTGACGATCGGGAGCCGGCCGACGAACTCGGGGATCAGGCCGAACTTGACCAGGTCCGCCGGCATGACCTTCCCGCTCTCGGGCTGCTCGGCCGCAGCGCCGAAGCCCAGCCGGGATGGCCGCGTGCGCCGGGCGACCAACTCATCGAGTCCGTCGAAGGCGCCACTGACGATGAAGAGCACCCGTGTCGTGTCGATCTGGATGAACTCCTGCTGCGGGTGCTTGCGGCCACCCTGCGGCGGGACCGAGGCCGTCGTACCTTCCAGGATCTTCAGCAGCGCCTGCTGCACACCCTCGCCGGAGACATCGCGGGTGATCGACGGGTTCTCGCTCTTCCTCGCGATCTTGTCGATCTCGTCGATGTAGACGATGCCGGTCTCGGCCTTCTTGACGTCGAAGTCGGCCGCCTGGATCAGCTTGAGCAGGATGTTCTCGACGTCCTCACCGACATACCCGGCCTCGGTCAGCGCGGTCGCGTCGGCGATCGCGAACGGAACGTCGAGCATCCGGGCCAGCGTCTGGGCCAGATGGGTCTTGCCGGAACCGGTCGGGCCGATCAGCAGGATGTTCGACTTGCCGAGCTCGACGTCGCCGGCCTTGGTCCGGTGCCGCTTGTAGTGGTTGTAGACGGCAACGGCCAGTGCCTTCTTCGCGTCGTCCTGACCGATCACGTAGCCGTCGAGGAACTCGCGGATCTCACGCGGCTTCGGCACCCGGGCCGGCAGGTCGTCGCTGATATCGCTGAGCTCCCCCTCGGCGATCAGCTCGTTGCAGAGCTCGACGCAGCCGTCGCAGATGCACAGCGGGGTGGGGCCGGCGATCAGCTTGCCGACTTGGTGCTGGGTCTTGCCGCAGAACGTGCACTTCAGCACCTCGGCTGCCATCCCCCACCGCCTTCTCAGATGTTGTCGTCATCCAGATGGTAGCAACATCTGAGTGCTAGAGTGGTAGCCGTGAGCCGCTTGAGCAGGGCGGAACTGCAACGCCGCAACCGGGCGAAGGTGCTGGCCGCGGCGCGGGCGGAGTTCGCCGAGCACGGCTACCGGGATGCGACCATCGACCGCATCGCCGACCGCGCCGACCTCACTCGTGGCGCGGTGTACTCCAACTTCGCCGGCAAGCGCGCGCTCTACCTGACGGCGCTTGCCGATCAGAACCGGACGGGTCGAGGTGCGCGTCGACCGGTGAGCACACCTACCGAGGGGCTCGCCGCCTTCGCGTCTTCATGGTTCGACCGGGAACACCCGGGCGCACAACCCGACCTGGCAGACTTCGGGACGCCGTACGCCTCGTTGCTCGGCTTCAACGCGGTCCTCCTCGGCCTAGCCCTCGACGCCCTGAGCCCCGGCGAGCTCGGTCGGAGGATCCAGGTCTCGCGGCTCGCGCTCACGCTGCTGACCGGTGCAACCCAGCTGACCTCGGCCCCCGGGTTCGTCCAGCCGCTCGCGGTCGCTCGTGCCTGTGCTGGGTTGGCCGACCTCGACGTCGACGATCCCTGGACACGTCCACCAACCATGCCCCCGGTGCGGCCGGCGCACGAGACCTGGTCGCCGCCATCCGTGACCGACGAGGTGCTTCGCCGTACGGCGGAGTTCGGCACCGGCGTCGTCGTCATCCTCGGACTCAACCGACTGGCCGCCGCGGAGGACGTCGCACGGTCCACCGACGGAGCGGTCACGATCGCCCTGGTGTCCGGCGATCCGTCCGAGCTCGGGCCGCTCGCCCGGTACACCACCGACAGCCTTCTTGGTTGCCTGCGGCAAATAATTCCACTGCCGCGGGTGCAGGTGGTGCACGACGAGGGCGGCGTACTGGCGTCCACCCTCGGCTGCGAGGTGATCGGCGACGACCTCGAGTATGCCGTCGCGATCACCGGCGACCGGCTCGTCGCCCGCGCCGAGGGATTCGGGGCGGGTGCGGCGATCGCCTCGGTACAGCCGGCCCGAACCGTCGCGGCCGGCTGAGGTCAGGCGACGATCAGGCCGATGCCGAGGGTCAGGACGCCGAGCGCGAGCGACGCGGCGCCGAGCCACAGGACCCAGAGGAACTGGTTCGGCTGGGTCCGGTCCTTGCCGGCGGACGAGGCGAAGAAGCCGCCGGACATGAGGATCGCCGCTACCGGGATCGCCAGGCGGGCGACCCAGAGCATGACGCCGGACAGGCTGGTCTGATCGACGTACAGCAGCGCGACCAGGCTGAGGATCACGAGCACGCCGGCGTGTGCGTGGCCGGCTCGCGCGAACGACTTCTGGAAGTCCGTCATCGGCACCTGACCGCGGACGATCTTCGTCATGAAGTAGCCGCCGAACTGGATCGTGACGATGGTGAGCAGGATCGCCCCGGCGATGATCCGCGACGCCTCCGTCATGAGTGCACCAACTCCTCTCGCTGTGCCGCGGTGGTAGCGGGCTTGGTGGTCTTGGCGACCCAGAGCGCGACCGCCAGGTAAAGGATCTGCTCGGGGATCCGCTGCCACAGCGGGGTCGCCTCGCCGCCGGCGAACGGTACGTCGGCCACCGCCGCGTGGATGTTCGCCGGGAGCAACGCCACGAACAACGCGGCCAGGGCGTACCCGGCGGCCCAGCGCGTCGCGGTGAGCACGAGACCGGCCGCACCGAGCAGTTCCAGTACGCCGGTGACATACACCAGCGCATCGGCGAACGGCAGGAACGGCGGGACCATGCGCACCATGTCCGCGTGGTTCGGCATCACCGTCACGTCGGCCGGGACGAAGTGCGCGCTCGCGGTGAGCAGCAGCATGACTGCCATCGCGTGCGCCGCGCTGACGGGCCAGGTCGCGAACCGCCGCACCCCGAGCGCGCCGAGCGCCCGGAAGACGAACGTCGCCAGGACAAGAACGAGGGGGATCATCTGCCTCAACTCCTTACATGGATAGTGAAGGTATCCGCTTATGGATACTGATACTATCCATCACAGTCGAGAGGAAGGCAAGCGACAATGCGCATCGGGGAACTGAGCCGGGCCACCGAGGTCCCGGTGCCGACGATCAAGTACTACCTGCGCGAGGGCCTGCTTCCGCAGGGCGAGCTCAGCAGCCCGAACCAGGCGTCGTACGGCGACCGCCACGTCCGCCGGCTGCGATTGATCCGGGCACTGGTCGAGCTGGCCCAGGTCCCGGTGGCGCAGGTGAAGGAGATCCTCGAGTCGCTGGACGCTGACGACGTACCTCTGCACGAACAGATCGGCCGGGCCCATCGCGCGCTCACGCCGACCCGCAAGCAGACCGCTTCAGAGGAGGCCCGCGTGGCCGCCACCACTCAGGTGACCGAACTGATCACCCGCCGCGGCTGGTCCGTCGAACCCGAGGCGCCCGCGCTCGCCACTCTGATCGAAACCGTCGCGGCGCTGCGCACCCTCGGCCAGGACGACCTGGTCGGCTTCCTCGACGCCTACGCCGACGCCGTCGAACGCTTCACGGAATTGGAGATCGACGCCGTCACCACCAACCCCACCCGGGACCAACTCGCCGAGTCCGTCGTCATCGGCACGATCCTCGGCGAGACCCTCATCTCGTCCCTGCGCCTCCTCGCCCAGGAATCCATCTCAGCCCACCGCTGGAAGAACCGCTGACGCCGCTTCGCCCTCAGCCTGAGCCTCCTCCGGCGTCCGGTTCAGCTGCTGGCCGGGCTCGTCGTGGTCTGCGCGGCCGAGCTCGTCCTCGGCGTACTGCTGTGGACCGGCCAACGCCACGTTGGTGACTATCGTCGGTCCTGCTCCCGGCCGACCTCTTCTACCGGATCGGCTTCGCGCTCCCATTCGGTCCGCTCCTCGGCCTCGTGCGCACGGGTCTGGTGCTCACCGCGCACACGAGACCGAAGGTCGCGCGTCCGTGACGTGCGATCACCAGGCGACAGAGCCGAGCCGGTCGACGAAGGTGGCCGTCGGACCATCTGCGTCGAGGGTCGCGAGCCGGATGATGGAGTCGGTGCCCTCGGTGACCGTCAACGCGCCGGTGTGATGGTTCATGTCGGTGGCGGCGAACTTGTGGTTCGCGACCTCTCCAGGAGTGGCGACGTTGAACTTGATCTGCGGAAGCGCCTGCGCGTACCGAACCGTGATCATGTTCAGCGCCGCCTTCGACGAACTGTAGGCGAGCTCGTGCATCTTCGAGATCGGCTGCGCCGGATCGGTCACCACCGCGAACGACCCCCCGGCGCTGGACACCATCACCACGCGCGGATTCTCCGCCGCCTGCAGCAGCGGCAGGAACGCCTGCGTCACCCGGATCGGCCCGTACACGTTCGTGTCGAACACAGGATGAACGTCCGCCACCACCGCATCCGCCGGCGGCACACCCTTCCCCGGCGCACCCGCATTGTTGATCAACACATCCAGCCGATCAGTGTGCTTCCGAACCAGCCGTACGGCGTCCGCCACCGACTCGTCCGACGTCACGTCCAACGGCACCAGGACCACGTTCACCCCATCGTCCGCCAGCGTCGCCGCAGCGACCCGCCCGCGCTCTTCATCCCGCGACCCGAGGAAGACGGCCCACCCCATCTTCCCGAGTCGCCGCGCAGCCTCAAGCCCAAGCCCTTTGTTCCCTCCGGTGACCAGCACCGCGGTCTGTTCAGATCCAGTCATGCCCACGAGACGCCGTACGCCGCCACCCTGTGACACCGTGTGAACAACCTCACAGCGCACTCAGCCGTCGAACCGTTCAGCCGCGACCGTCATGATGTACGTCGACTACAACGCCTCCGCCATCCAGCCGCATTCACGTCGCGAGCATTCACCGCCAGAATGCTTGCGTCACACTCGATCGACATGCTGGCAGGGCTCATGAGACTCATCTGTCAACAACCCTCACCAACAACATCCAGGCATCCCGGTGAGAGCTGGCTGTGGCAGGGACCGGGCAACTTCCGCGTCGTGGTGGATGTCGGAAGCGCTGACGACTTCGCACGCGGAGCTGCGTCGTTCGCGCCGAACGTCCTCATCCTCACTCACGACGACGCTGATCACGTCGGTGCGATCGACAGCTTCTTCGAGGCCTACCGGCATCCACCATCAAGCGCCGCAACCGTCGTACCCGAGGTCTGGGCCCCGCTGGATTGGTTCCGCGTACTGCAAGCACTCGCCGGGTTGAGTGCTTCTCCGCCGGGGAGTTCTCCAGCGGAAGCCCGGCACCAATTGAGCCGACCAGTACTCGATCAGGTCGATGACGACGCGAGCGTCGAGGCAATCCAGGGTCTGCTCGGCCTGGCAAGCCCACTCCGCGATCACAGCATCAGATCGGGCGCCAGCGACCAGGTCGCGAATGCCTATCCCGGCGCCGATGCTGCGGAAAGTCTCGAACTCGACCTCGCTGAACCAGCGAACCTGCCTGCCAAACTCGTGGCCGACATCGAACAGTTTCTGAACATCGGTCCGGACAACCTGTTGTCCGACACACTTCCGGCACACCCGATCAGCGAGCCCACAGCCAGGCGGTCGGACGAGCGCCGCCGAGTGCGCGCGGCGATGCCGCCGCAGAACAGGATCCAGCAGGCCGTCGAAGCGGCGATCTCGACCAATCGTGAGGTCATCTCCAAGCTCCACCACGATGAGCCCAACGATGCGTGGCCCGACTCGGCGGCCGAGGTTGCGGACCGTGTCGCCGCATCGGCCGTCCGTCTCGCGCTCATCGTGCTGCGTGCGTCCTACGTCGGCTGCCGCTTTCGGTGGTTCGATGTCGATCGGGCGACCGCGGAGAAGTTGCCGTGCTGGCCTACTGAGGGCCGCCCGGGGCGGGCCACCATCGTCAATGCCGTTGAGGTCGAACCCGGTCGTTTGCCGGATTCAACGAGGCCAGACGTAGCGTTGTACTTCTCCGTTCGGCTCTCGATCCAGAATCGCCGGGCGTTGGTCACCTACCTCTGGCCAACCGCCCTGTCCGCCGAGCGCATCTGGGTGCGCGACAATCAGACAGACGGTGTTTTGATCTGGAGTGACTCCACAGGCCGGGTCGCAGGCGGTCCTCCGACTGCGGGCGTGGTTCCGTGGCGGACGACGTCGATCATGTCGGCGCCGCACCATGCGTCGAAAGATGCGGGGCACAAGGCGATCTGGCGGTACAGGCCGCCAGGCGTCAAGGTCATCTTGAGCAGCAACCGTCACCGAGACAGCCCCGACTTCCTTGCGCTACCTCTGAGCTTGCGCGACTGCACAATGTGCGGATCCCGCCGATCTGACACACCGGTCGGCGCGGATTCGTACAACTGGCCGGTTACCGAAGACGTCGAGTTGCGCGGTGGGTGCGCAACGGATCACCGTTAGCGCTTGCGCCACGACGTTCGACGCCAAACCGCAGGACTGGATCGTCGGCCGGTACTCCGAGGCGGTCCGTCTACCCGTCGTGAGCCATGTCGACGAAGCGGGAGTAGTGCCCCTGGAACGCAACCACGACATCCGCAGTCGGCCCATTACGGTGCTTGGCGACGATGAAGTCCGCCTCACCGGGCCGCGTGGACTCCCGCTCGTAGGCGTCCTCACGGTGAAGCAGGATGACAACGTCGGCATCTTGCTCCAAACTCCCGGATTCGCGGAGGTCGGAGGCCATGGGGCGTTTGTCGGAGCGTTGTTCGGAGCCTCGGTTGAGCTGGCAGATGGCTACCACGGGGAGCTCCAGTTCCTTGGCGAGGAGCTTGATGGAGCGGGAGAACTCGGAGACTTCGAGTTGGCGGGACTCGACCTTCTTGCCGGACGTCATCAGCTGGAGGTAGTCGATCACGATCAGGCGGAGGTCGTGGCGCTGCTTGAGGCGGCGGGCCTTGGCGCGGATCTCCATCATGGTGAGGTTCGGGGAGTCGTCGATGAACAGCGGCGCCTCGGAGACCTCGCCCATCTTGCGGGCCAGCCGGGCCCAGTCCTCGTCGGTCATCTTGCCGTTGCGCATGTGGTGCAGTGGCACCTTGGCCTCGGCGGACAGCAGACGCATGGTGATCTCGTTGCGGCTCATCTCCAGCGAGAAGATGCACGAGGTCAGGCCGTGCTTGATCGACGCCGACCGGGCCAGGTCGAGCCCCAAGGTGGAGTTGTGGGTCGGGATCATCGTCTTGCCGGCGAGGTACAAGTGATCGGGGTTGTCGACCTCGACGCAGCGCACCGGCACACTGTCGACCTGGTGGATCCATTCCACCCGCCGCTCGCCCTCGCCGGCCAGCGCGGCCGGGAAGCCGTGCCCGGTGATCTGCCGCGGCGCCGACCCGGTGATCGACGGTGTCAGTCCGGGACTCGCTGACATCGCCGTGAACAGGTCGGCGGTCGTGCAGACCACCGGGCGGCCGCCGTCCTCGACCCGCCACTGGTGCTCGGCGTCGGCGACGATCGTGCTGCCGTCCGAGAACGACAGCCGGAAACAGGGCCGGTCGACCATCACCTCGGTCGCCGCCACCACCGCGGTCGGCCGGCCTGCGGCGTCGAGCAACTGGTCGCCGACGGCGATCTCGGCCATCGTGGTCCAGCCGGTCGGCGTCGGCAGCGGGGTGTCGAGCGCGAGCGCCTTCCCCATTGCGGGACGGGCGGCGACGATGATCATCTGACCGGGGTGCAGACCGTTGGTCAGTTCGTCCAGGTCGGTGAACCCGGTCGGTACGCCGACCATCGCATCGCCACGGGAGTCGATCGCCTCGATCTCGTCGAGGGCGCCCTCCATGATGTCCTTCAGCGGCGCGTAGTCCTCGGCGGTCCGCTTCTCGGTGACCGAGTAGATCTCCGCCTGGGCCTCGTCGACGACGTCGTCGACCTCACCCTCACCGGCGTACCCGAGCTGGACGATCTTGGTGCCGGCCTCGACCAGGCGACGCAGGATCGCCTTCTCCCGGACGATGTGCGCGTAGTACCCGGCGTTCGCGGCGAGCGGGACGGAGGCGACCAGCGTGTGCACGTACGGCGCGCCGCCGATCCGGGCCATCTCGCCGCGACGGTTCAGCTCGGCCGCGACCGTGATCGCGTCGGCCGGCTCACCGCGGGCATACAGGTCCGTGACCGCGTCGAAGACGATCTCGTGCGCCGGCCGGTAGAAGTCGGTGCTGCGCAGGGTCTCGATCACATCGGCGATCGCGTCCTTGCTCAGCATCATGGCCCCGAGCACACACTGCTCCGCGGCCAGATCCTGCGGCGGCGTACGGTCGAAGCCCATCTCCGGGTTGCGCTCTTCCTGGCCGCCGCCCTGCCCCCCGCGGAACTCCGCCACGCTCACTTCGCCCGACCTCCTCGTCCGCCCACCGACGCGCCACCCCGACCATCGGAGGCCGGGGTTCGAACACCTGATCGAACCGTAAACACAGCCACCGACAGTTTGCGGACGGCACCAGACACGCGACCGTACGCCGGTCTGGTCACCGGGTGCTAGCCGGTCATCCACAGGGGGTGTGGACGAGCTGTGGGAAACTCCGTGATCGGGTGTGCACAGGTTGGGAACAACCCTGTGGATATCTGTGGAAAGGGATCCAAAAACATCCCTCTGACCTGCGGTTTCACTCATTCACAACTGTGGAGAAGAAAAAGTCCGCGACCTTCTTCCGGACTGTGGGATCCGGGCGTCTGTGCACAGCGCAAGTCAGGCACAATGGGCCGCATGCTCATGACATACCGCGCGCTGGCGACGGCGGCGCGGTGACTGAGCCGAGCCGGGCAGGACTGCGACGACTGATCGGTGCCCAGGACCGCGAGATCCTGCGGCTCGCCGTACCGGCGTTCTTCGCGCTGGTCTCTGAGCCGCTGATGCTGCTCGCCGACTCCGCGATCGTCGGCCACCTCGGTACGCCGCAACTCGCCGCACTGGGCATCGCCGGCACGATCCTCCAGACCCTGGTCGGGATCTGCGTGTTCCTGGCCTACGGCACGACGTCCGCGGTGGCCCGGCGGATCGGCGCGGGTGATCACCGCGGCGCACTGGCCCAGGGCATCGACGGGCTCTGGCTCGCGCTGCTGCTGGGCGTCGTACTGGCGATCGCCGGGCTGCTGCTCTCGCCCGTCGCGATCGCCGCGTTCGACCCATCGCCGGATGTCGCGGATCACGCCGTGATCTATCTGCGCATCTCGTGCTTCGGCATCCCGTCCATGTTGCTACTGATGGCGGCCACCGGCGTACTCCGTGGATTGCAGGACACCAAGACGCCGATGGTCGTCGCCATCTCCGCCAACCTCGTCAACATCGGTCTGAACGTCCTGCTCGTCTACGGCCTCGACCTCGACATCGCCGGCTCGGCACTGGGTACGGCGCTCGCACAGACGGCGGCTGGAGTGGCGCTGGTCGTGGTGGTTGTCCGCGGCGCCCGACGCGACGGCGCCAAGCTGCGACCGGATGGACCAGGCATCCTCGCGTCCGCACAAATGGGCATCCCGCTGATCGTCCGAACCCTGACGTTGCGGGCGGCACTCATCCTGCTCACCTTCGTCGCCACCGCTCTGGGTACGACGTCGGTCGCGGCGCACCAGGTCGCGTTCACTCTCTGGTCGTTCCTCGCGCTCGCACTCGACGCCATCGCCATCGCGGCGCAGGCGTTGACCGGGCGGGCACTCGGTGCGGGTGACGTGGCCGGCACCCGCGCGATCACCCGGCGGATGATGTGGTGGGGCCTGGTGTCCGGATTCGTCGGCGGGCTCGCGCTCTGGGGTCTGCGCGACATCTACGTCTCGTGGTTCACCACGGATCCCGAGGTACGACAGTCGCTCGCCGCCGTACTGGTCGTCGCGGCGTTGTGGCAACCCGTGAACGGCGTCGTGTTCGTGCTTGACGGCGTACTGATCGGCGCCGGAGACGGTCCGTACCTGGCGGTGGCCGGAGTGATCGCGCTCGTGCTGTACGTGCCGCTCGCGTTGAGTGTGCTGTGGTTGGACGGCGGCATCGTCGCGTTGTGGTGGGCGTTCGGCGGGTTCATGCTGCTGCGGCTACTCACTCTGATGACGCGCGAACGCAGCGACGCCTGGCTGGTGACGGGCGCTACTCGCTGACGTTGCGCTGCGGCGTGTCCGGGCTGAGCTTCTGCACGTGGATGATCAGCAGGTTCGCCGCGACCACCACCACGAAGACAACCGCGAGCACCGGGTGACCCAGGCTCCACAGTGCGGCTCCGGCGAGGCCGAACACCAGGACCTTCACCACCGTCCGCACCACCGGCGTGCCACGCTTCGCGGTGGGAGCGGCGTACAGACCCCAGATGACGGCCGCGACGACAGGCAGTCCGACGGCGAGCAGGATCCGCAGCGCGGTGTTGCCGGTCGCTTGCGATCCCCACCAGGCGAAGAGGCCTAAGGCAACCAACTCCACGAGGAACGCGAGCAGCAGGTTCGTCCACTTCCACATGTCAGATCCCCCGGAGGTTCGGTTGTCGCTGGTCGAAGAAGAGTCCGGCGGGCGGCTCCTCGACCGGCAGCGGCGGGATCGGGTACTCCGTATGGGCACCGCGGCAGGCCGCGAACGGACCGTCGGGGTCGAGAAGGACCGACATCTGCGGGTCCGCGTGGTCGCGCCACCAGGCTGACATCCCGATCGCCGGATCCAGCCGTAGGTGCTCCCAGGCGCGCCAGAGCGAGTCCAGCCGGCTGAGCGCCTCGGCGTGCCGGAACCACTCCGGGCACCAGACGAACTGCTGCCCGAGCCGGCGGGTGTAGAGGTAGATCAGCCGGTCCTCGACGAACGCCGCGACGTGCGGGTAGAAGAGTTCCTGTTCACCATCCACCACGTTGCTCCTCGCTCTGCTCCCACACCGGGACGCCGACCGGCACAGCGGACCGGGCCTCCCGCGTACGGGCGCCGGTCGCTCCCGGATCGTACTTCGCCAGCGAGGCCTCCACCGCGTGGGCATCCGGCCGGGCGAACCATGGCACCGTCTTCACCATCGTCGCCGGGATCCCGGACGGGAACACGACCGCGCGCCCGGATGGCAACGCGGCGAGGTCGGACACCTCGAGAATGTGGTGCCGCTGGATCTGCCGGCTGGTGCCGCGCTCGCCCTTGCTGTACGACACCGAGCTCGTGGTGATGTCGTAGTCGCCGATCAGTTTGCTGAGCTTCTCGAGGAACGTCGCGTCCGAGGCGCCACCGCCGTACACGCGGATGTTGGCGGCGGACCACAGCTTGTCCATGCCGCGCTCACCCCAGCACTCCGTTCCTTGCGCCCACGACTGCAGGATCGTCATCAGCACGATGCCGCGGGATCCGAAGTGGCTGTAGAGATCGGGCAGGTTCTTCCACCGGCACACGTTCGCCGCCTCGTCCAGTACGCCGACGAGTGGCGTCGGTAGACGACCCATCGGGCAACTCTTCGCATACTGCTCGGCCGCCTCGACGACGGCCACCGTCAACGCGGTGACCAGCGGTCCCGCCGTACCGGCGCCTTCCTTGGACAAGCTGTAGAGCGTGCCGCCCCGGCGGACGAACTCGTGCGGGTCGAACTGCGGGCGAGGGTCGTTCTGTCCCTGTGGGACGACCCAGCGAGTGACCTTGTGGTTGACCAGGAACTGGGCGCTTTGCTGGGCCGTGCCGTAGACACCGGCGCGCTGCTTGTCGGGCGCGCTGATCACACCGGCCAGCGCGTCGGCGGACAACTGGAGGCCGGGAGTGCTGCGCAGGATCCGCTCGGGCTCGTCGTTGCGCTGGTCCGCGAGCCAGCTGTAGACCTGCGTGATCGGGCGTCGCGCGACCGCCGCAGCGAGCAGCAGGCCGGCCAGCAGATCGGTGCCGGCGGCATCGAAGAATGCGTCGGTCTGGGCGTTCTCCCGGCGCTGCGATGCGACGAAGTGCCCGGCCAGGTCGCGCGCCTTCACCTCGTCGGTGATGTAAGTGAGCGGATTCCACCACCAGCTCGGCGGCTCCTCGCAGACCTGCTGTGGGTCGAACACCCACACCGGTCCCCGCTCCTGCCGCGGACCGCGGGTGGTGTCGACGAGGTCGCGCTTGTTCGAGGTGGCAACCACGGCGCCGGGCGCATCCAGAATCGCGGGCACGGCACGGGATGCCGTCTTTCCGGTCCGTGGTCCCCAGATGTCGATGTGCAGGTCCTCCCAGGATCCGAAGACCTCGAGGTCGTCTCGGACAGTCCGGCCGATCGGGATGCCGGGACCGGCGTGGCCGGCGCCGAGCCGGTCCGCGATTCCCTGCGCACCCGAGCGGGTGAGCTTCGAGATGTCCGAGCGCTTCGCCATCAGGTACGCCTGCCTGTCCACCCGGCCGACCCCGCTCCGACGTCTCCAGCCGAGGACGGCGAACGCGATCATCAGCAACAGGACGAACTCGAGGATCAGTACGCCGGTTGCCGCGGTGGACCACCGCAGTTGACCGTCGATCAGATCGACGAGTGCGGTCATCGGGTCTGGCACCGCGGGGGTTCCGTCGATCGCGGCGGCAGTCTTGAGCGCTCCCCAGATCCCCACGACGCCGATCGTGAAGACGCCGACACCGATGAAGACCAGGATCGTCTCGGCGGACAGCGCCCCCGGTCCAGTACTGCGCCTCCCGTCGGCCATCTACTTGTCGACTCCCGCTCGGGCGACCACGCGGGTGGCCGGGTCAGGCGGCGGCAACTCCAGCACCGGGTCGGTCCTCCAGAGCTTGTTGGTGTCGTTGATCTCGCGCTCGACCGAGGTGAGGCTGACGTGCACCGGGATGCCCGGACGGCCACCGACCTTGACCAGGAAGTTGCCGCGACCGGGCGGCGCGACCTCCACGCCGGTCGCCGGGTCCCAGGCGGGTGGGTCCTGCCAGCCGATGAGCATGTTCTGCTCCTCCTCGGACATCGGCACGACCTCGGTCAGGTTCTCCATCTCGGCGCGCGGCAGACCGCCGCAGACGACCATGCCGGACCGCTCGACGAACCCCTTGGCCTTCATCCGGTCCTCGGCGTTCTCGAGCGCGAGCAGGTCGGACATGGTGTGCGAGATCATCGCCGTCCCGACTCCGCGCTGACGGTTCAGCCGGGTCAGCGCGTCGACGCGGTCGACCAGACCGCGGCCGGCGCGTAGCACCCGCCACAGCTCGTCGAGGATGACGAAGTAGTGCCGCCTCGGCTCCAGACCGGCGTCCGCCAAGGCCTGCGACACCGCGACCGCGCCGAACCCGTAGGACCAGCAGGCCAGCAGTACGGCGGCCTGCAGGTTCGTCTCGGAGTCGTCGATCGAGGACACGTCGAACACGACCGGCCGATCCAGCCGCATCGGGTTGTCGGTCTGCGCGGAGAAGATCTCACCCAGCCGGCCACCGCCGACCAGACCGATCAGCGATGCCTCGAGGCCCTCGGTGATCTGCCGATAGCGATCCAGACTGCCGCGATCGAGAGCGACGTTGCGCACCCGGTCCGGCGCGTCCTGAACGACCTGGAGCAGATCGCGCAGTACCGGCGTACCGCTGGATCTCTCGTCGAGGACCTTGAGCGCCTCGTCAAGGATCGTCTCCTCGCGGTCCGTCGGCGGTGCCGAGCGCATGATCGAGATCAACGCGGAGACCATCGTGTGGCGGCGCCCGTGCGCATCGGCCTGAATCGCCTCGCGTGCCTTCCCGGTCAGCCGCTGCGCCGCCGTCCGCGACTCCCCCGGATCCAGCACATTGAGATGCCCGCGCCCCCGTCCCAGCCGAATGACCTGCCCACCCAACGCCTCGATCAAGTCCCGGTAGTCCGGCTTCAGATCCCCCAGCACCAACGGCTGCACCCCGTACCCCGCCAGCCCCAACGCCATCCGCCGGACCACAGTGGACTTCCCCAGGCCGGGCCTACCGAGCACGAACATCGAAGGGTTGGAGATGAGGTTGGCTCGGGTGAACCAGTTGATGGGATCGCAGCAGAGGGTGGCGCCGGAGAGGATGTTCCGGCCGATGGGTACGCCGACCATGGGACTGCCGGTGCCTGCGGCGAAAGGCCAGAGGCCGCAGACCTGGACTGTGGTGCCGCGCCACTCGGCCGGTGCCTGGAGGTACGTCGAGTAGCCGCGGCCCGCACCGGGCCAGCCGCGCGGCATCGGCCGCTTGCCGGTGCGGACCGGGTCGGCCGGCTTCACAGTGCCTCCCGGATGCCGGCGGGAACGGACAGGTGGCTCTGCAGTACGACGCCGAGCGGTAAGCCGGCCACGAAGGCAGAGTCCTGCGAGCCGTACGCCGGCCGCAGCAGGACGCGGGCGGTGGCGCCCAGATTGTCGATGGCGGCGATCATGTCCGGGACCTGCTCCGCGGTCATCACGGTGCCGGTCACGACCATGCCGAAGTTGACCAGGCCCGCGCCGTGCGCTTCCTCCTGCGCGGTCCGCTCCGCTGCCCTGGCCTCGGTCATGGTCCGGGCCGACGGACGGCTCGACGTGGTGGCGCGGAACGACGCGTTGCGCTTGTCGGCCTCGACCACTCGGGCCGCGGTAGCCGCGTCCAGCGGACGGTAGAGCAACGTGACGCGCTTCCGATCGATGTCCCCGTGCGGCGCGACCAATTGGGACAGCACCGAGGAGAACACCTCACCACGCGGCGCCTGCGTCATCTGCCATGTCACCGACCACGCGGAGTCGTGCCGATACTTGTCCCAGAACCCTTGCGCACCGGCCGGACCGACATCGGTCCACTGCAACTCCGGCATGTCCCCGTTGGTACGCGCCTCATCGATCAGTACGGCGGACGCCGGGTCGTAGGCGATGCGCACGGTCTCGCACAACTCTTGAGCGGTGACCGGACGGGCCGCGCCAGCACCGGTGGCGTTGAGGCTCTGGGTGAGAGCAGGCAGCCGGGACGCGAGCTCACGGCCCATGTCTTCCTCTTTGCGGCGCTTGCCGCTTCGGTCCGTGCCCTTGAACGTCAGAGCGACTCGGGCAGAGATCAGCGCTGAGCCCTCCGGGTACGTCTGCACGACCTCCGTCAGCATGGCCCGTGCGATGGCCGGCGTACCGTCCAGCATGTTGCTGCCGACCTCGCGACGGAGCCGGATGCCGGTGTCGGGCGCGCTCTCCACCGTCACCGACGCAGCCACGATGCCAGGCTCGTGGCCCAGCGCGGCGAGCCACTGACCCCAGTGCGCGACCCACACGTCCACCTGCTCCTGGTCCACGAGCGAGGCACCGTCCGGCTCGGCGTTGATGACGACGGTGAAGTGCCGGGTGCTCGGGTAGTACAGCAGCGCGAACGACCGCCCGTACGAGTCCTCGAACTCGCTCAGCTGGGACGCGGCGGCCAGACCCGGGAGCTGGAAGGTGCCCCACGCGGGGCGGCCGAGTGGGCCGGACCGGTAGATGTTGTGCTTCGCCATCTTCGCTCGTTCCCATCCGATCCGGGTGGAGAGACGTTGCAGGGCGGACAGCCCGTGCTTGTCCTTGGTGGTCAGCATGAGCAGGCAGACGCCGACGATCAGCAGCGTGACGATCGCGCCGATCAGACCGCCGGCCATCGTGGCCATGATCGTCATGACCAGCCCGCCCATCAGCAGAGCGGTGCCGAGCGACCCCAGTCCGGCGATCCCCGCGGAGGCGGGCTGCCGCCAGTTCCCGTACGTCCGCGGGACGCCGCGGACCGTGTCAGCGGCCATGGGTCATTGCAGGGCGCCGACGAGCAGCGTCGAGGATGCGATCACGATGCAGGCGGTGAGCACCCAGCCGAGCCGGGCGGCATGCTCGCCACCTTCACCGCGACGCTGGCCGACGGCCATCATGGCGCCGGCGATCAGGATGCCGAGAACGCAGACGGCGAAGGCGATCCAGCGCACCCAGTCGATCACCAGCTCGAGTTTCTCGCCGCCGGGTGGCCGGGTGCCGCCACCGCTGAGCGGTATCAGGGCATGCGTGTCCGAGATCAGATGGGCCAGCATCATCGCGGAGGGACCTTTCAGTACGGGGCGGGATAGTCCGCAGGGTTCGCGGCGCGCAGTGCGTAGATGGATTCGAGGACTTCGAAGACCTCGTCCGGGGTGTTCTCCGGCGTCGGAGCCTCCCCTCGGCGCCACTCCTCGATCCAGGGGATGTCCCAGACCCGCGGCACGCCGCCGCCGACGATGTCGGCGAAGTCGTCGAGCACCCGGGGCAGTCGCCCGGGCGCGTCCGCGATCAGCACCAGGCCCAGCACGGCCACGCCCTGGACCACACCGGACGCCCACTCGACCGCGGCCCGCTGGGCGGCCCGCAGACCGGAACCATGCGTCCGGGCGACAAGGACGACCGGCGTCGGCACCGGTGGCGGCGGGATCGGCCAGCGATGGTTCGCCGCCCGGCTCCCCGGAAGGAGGAGCGACATCGTGGTCTCGCCGGCGCCACCGTGCACACCGACCCACCAGAGTGTGTCCGCGGCCGGAATCGCGAACTTGGGCAGCCGCTGGTCCTCGGCCGGCGCGGAAACACCGTGCTGAGGTGCGGACGGCCCGCCCGCGGGCTGCGGCGAGGGACCCGGCGGTGGCTGGTGCGGACCTGAAGTCGTTGACTGCCGATCCCACGGATTCTGCGTCATGGCCCCTCCTTTCGTGGTGTGTGACAAGCTGTCGCTCACCGTATTCTCTCAATTCCCGGATGTACGTTGCGTGAGTTATCCACAGGCCTTGCGACCCGCCGCTCCCTGGCCGGAGCAGTCGAGCCGGGCCGGGCCCGCAGAGTCCCGCGGGCCCGGATTTCTGGCCTGCGGTGGACGCTGCACATGCTAGAACGGGGGCGGCGTAGTCGGATGAACGAGGGAGATCTGTGGCGGGAATGAGAGGTCGCCGTGGCTGAGAAGATCCCGTCCTGGCCCAAGGTGACGATCCGGTTGCACGACGACCGCAACGCCGAGGTCACCATCGCCGGGCGGACCCATCCGGTCAGCAACCACCGAGATCCACGGCAGGCCGCGATCTCCGTCGTGAGCGATCGGGCCGCACAGCTCGGCCGGCCGGTGCGGGCAACCGCGGTGGAGTCCGACGGTTCCTCCTGGCCGCTGATCGTCCACCCCGACGGCCGGGTCGACGCAGTGGACTCGGAGAGCCGAAGCAGCACCAGCAGCGGCGGCGCCCGCAGGCCAGGCTGGCCGGTCATCGCCGGCATCGCGCTGGCCGTCGTACTGATCGCAGGTACGACGCTCTACTTCACGGTGTTCCGGGATGGCGACAGCGACGCGGCCAAACCGTCGGAAGCACCGAAGGTCCCGACGCTGCCCGAGCCGAAGGTCGTACCGGACCAGTTCTCGGCCCGGCCGGTGCCACCGGGCTGGTCGACCAAGGCGAGTTGGACGGTCGACATCGCCACGAAGTCGGCGCCTGCGGTGTCACCGGACGGCAAACAGGTCGCCATCCTCACGCCGGACGAGAAGGTCGCGGTCTTCGACGGCAACGGCAAGGTCCTCTGGCAGGACAAGGTGCCGAAGGACGCGCAGAGCCCGGTCTACACCACGATCGACTCCAAGCCCGTGCTCGCGGTGGCGGCGCCGGATGCCTTGTACTACTGGGCTGGTGGCGGTGCCGGCGCCACCTCGGTGGAGCTGCCCGACCAAGCGCAGGTGCAGTTCTTCGGGACGTCGCCGCTGATCAAGGTGGAGGGCGACGCCGGTGCGAGCATGGTGGCCGGCGGCAAACTGAAGGCGGTGGCGAACCAGCCGCGCCTGTCCACGGTTCTGCTGGCCGAGAGCAGCAAGGCGTTGATGGCGCGGTACACCGGTCCACTGTTCTGGAGTCAGCTGGACAAGGGTCTGCAGACCGTGAACCCGAAGGCGCCGTCCGGGTCGAAGGGCATCGAGCATGTGGTCGCCGCCAGCCCCGGCCGCGCGCTGGTGCTGTGGAAGTCGGCCACCAAGGACATCGTGATCCCGGTAGTGCACTCGACGGTGAACGGCGCGGTCCTCGCCACCTGCCCGGTGGCGAAGGAGGCTGACGTCGAAAGCTGGCAGTGGGTGCCGGACCAGACCGGCAACGTCGCTGCCTGGGGCAACTGCGTGATCGACTTCGCGCACAAGTCGACGGCGCGGTACACCGACTTCCAGCCGGTTTCGGTCACGGGTACGACGATCTACGGGATGGTCGGCAATGATCTCGTCGCCACGACCCCCGGCGGCAAAGGCCAGACTCTTCCCGCCGATACCGCGCGGCCGTGGGGTGTTGCGGATGGGCGAGCGCTGGTGGTGCACGACTCGACGTTGTACGCGCTGGACAAGAAGTGAATCGGTCCGGCCGCGTGCTTGCGGCAGTGCTGGTGACAGCAGGGTTGCTGGTGCCGGCCGGGCGGGTGATGGCGGACGACGATCCCGGTCCGGTGCAATGGCCGCGGGTCGCTCTACCTGATGCCGGAGGCAACCAATCGGATCCGGGACCGGTCAAGTGGCCGAAGGTCGCCAAGCCGGAGAACGGCGGCGAGGGCAACGACCCCAAGCCACTCCCCTGGCCGACGCCGACCCCAGGCTGAGCAGAACACGACAAGGCCCGCATCCCCTGAGGGAGATGCGGGCCTTGGGTGTTGCTGAGGTCAGACGGCCGCGACCTCGAGGCGGACCGTGGCGGCCACCTCGGGGTGGAGCTGCACCGAGACCTGGTGCTTGCCGGTGCTCTTGATCGGCGACGCGATCGCGATCGCGCGCTTCTCGACGAGCGGGCCGCCGGCGGACTTGATCGCGCCGGCGATGTCGGCCGGGGTGACCGAACCGAACAGGCGGCCGGTATCGCCGGCCTTGACGTCCAGCGTGACGTTGAGCTGCTCGAGCTGGTTCTTGACCTCGCTCGCGTGCTCCTTGCCCTGGATCGCCCGGGCGTCACGCGCCCGCTTGATCGACTGGATCTGCTTCTCGGCGCCGCGGGTCCAGCCGATGGCCAGGCCGCGCGGAACCAGGTAGTTGCGGCCGTAGCCGTCCTTCACCTCGACGATGTCGCCGGGGGCTCCGAGGCCCTCGACCTCCTGCGCCAGGATGAGCTTCATGGTTCGGGCCTCCCTCAGCGAGCCGTGCTCGTGTAGGGCAGCAGCGCCACCTCACGAGCGTTCTTGATAGCGGTGGCCACATCGCGCTGGTGCTGCACGCAGTTCCCGGTCACCCGGCGGGCGCGGATCTTGCCGCGGTCCGAGATGAACTTCCGCAGCAGCGCGGTGTCCTTGTAATCGACGTACGTCGCCTTGTCCTTGCAGAAGCCGCAGACCTTCTTCTTCGGCTTCCGAATGATCTTGGCCATTGTGGTGCTCTCTTCCTTCCAGAGCCCGGCACACGTGCCGGAATGGTCTGTCTTACATGGTTACGACCCGGAGCGCCGGATCAGAACGGAGGCTCCTCCATCGAGCCGCCGCCCTGGCTGGCCCAGGGGTCGTTCTGTGGGGCAGCCTGACCGCCACCACCACCGCTGCCGCCACCCTGCGGGGTCGCCCAGGGGTCGTTCTGCGGGGCGCCGCCACCTTGGCCGCCGCCACCGAAGTTGCCGCCACCCTGGTTGCCACCACCGCCACCACCGAAGCCGCCGCCGTCTCCGCCGGGACCGGAGCGCATCGCCCGGGTCACCTTCGCGGTGGCGCTGCGCAGGCTCGGTCCGACCTCGTCCACGTCGATCTCGAAGACCGTGCGCTTGTTGCCCTCACGGTCGTCGTACGAACGCGACTTCAGCCGGCCCTGCACGATCACGCGCATGCCGCGCTGCAGCGACTCGGCCACGTTCTCCGCGGCCTGGCGCCAGACGGAACAACTCAGGAACAGCGACTCGCCGTCCTTCCATTCACCTGTCTGCCGGTCGTACGTCCGCGGCGTCGACGCGATCCGGAAGTTCGCGACGGCGGCACCGGACGGGGTGAACCGGAGCTCAGGATCGTCGACAAGGTTGCCGACCAGTGTGACGACGGTTTCGCCTGCCATTGCCGTTCCTCCTGCTATCGGGTGTGTCTGTGTCTACAGCTATCAGTACCGGCTGGTGCCGACAGTACCGATGGCTGCTGACGACCCCAGGGTCAGTGCTGGTCCGGCCGGATGACCTTGGTGCGGAGGATCGACTCGTTCAGCGTGAGCTGACGGTCGAGCTCCTTCACCACCGCCGGCTCGGCGGTCAGGTCGACGACGGCATAGATGCCTTCGGACTTCTTCTTCACGTCATAGGCAAGCTTGCGGCGACCCCAGATGTCGAGCTTCTCGACCGTGCCACCTTCCTTGCGGACGATGTTCAGGTACTGGTCGATGGACGGCTCCACGGTGCGCTCATCGAGCTCAGGGTCGAGGATCACCATGACTTCGTAACGACGCATGCGCGAACTCCACCTCCTTCGGACTTGGCGGCCACGGTCTCTCCGTGGCAGGAGGGCGATGCGATTCGCTTCACGCCGACACTTGCCGTCGGCGCCAAGCAACGAGCCCGGTCGATGGACCGGGCCACATCCAAGAGAATACCAGCGTCCGGCCGCCCGCTTGACCATATCCACAGGCCTGTTCCGATGACTCTCCGTCACCGCCTGACGACCTCGGGTGCGGGGCGCCGGGCCACGAGCACCAGCAACGGTACGGCGAGAACCGCCGAGACCAAGGTCAGGACGCGGAAGCCACCGAGACTGAAGAGCCAGGTCGAAGCGGCCGTGGCCACCGCGGCCACGGTCCAGATCCACGACTCCACCTTGCTCTCCAGGTGCGCGGACAGCTGCGAACTGCCACCGAGGTAGCAGAGGTTCCAGGCGTAGCCGAGCAGGAACAGGGCCGGTGTGAAGACCGGACCGGCATGAACGATCAGGACACCAGAGACGAGGATCAGGCCAAGGCCGGCAACCAGCACCGGTCGGGAACCGAACCGGTCGATGCACCACCCGGTCAGCGGAGACAAGGCGAACATGCCGAGTGTGTGAGCGGACAGCATCAACCCCAGCACGCCGAGGCCATCACCGTGGTTGTGGGCGTGCACAGGAACGGAAGTCATCAGAGCCACCATGACCAGGTGGCCCACGACCATCACACAGGCGGCCAGCGCAACCGGCGTACGACGAGAGACCGCGGAGTGGTCGCGAGACACGGGTACGTCGGTGGAGTGGGCGGGGACCCGGATGTAGGTGGAGGCGACCAGCGCGGCGAAGACCACCGCCAGGGCGAGCAGGAAGGGTCCGGCAGTTGCCGGCAGGCCGAAATCGGCGGCGAAGGACTGAGACGGCGCCATGAAGAACGGTCCCCCGGCCGCACCCGCAGTACTGGCCCAGACGACTGTGCTCATGGCCCGCGCGCGTCGGGCGGGCGGTACGGCGTCGGCAGCGGCGTACCTGGACAAGAGGCTCGCTGCATTACCGGCGCCGAGCAGGAACACCCCGATGAACAGCAGTGCCAAGTGGGCACCGACCGCTGTGAGCACTGTCAGCGCCCCGCCGGCGACACCGACGCCGTACCCCATGCGGAGTGCTTGCGCTCGGCCCAGCCGGGCAGTCCAGCGGCCGACGGCCATGGCGCCGACTGCGGTACCCAGAACGCCAGCGGCGTTGGGCAGACCGGCCACGCCGGGGCTCAACGCATCCGCGATCAGGATGGTGCTCACCGCACTCGCGGCGACCATCGCGGCGTTCATCAGGGCGGCGGCCAGAACGACGGGGATCAGCATGAAATCCACGCTAGGAAGGCGCGTCCGGCGGTTGAAGGCAGGAAGAAAGGCGTTCGGCCTTGCGGAGCAGCGATGTCGAAGGTGTTCTGGGGAGATGACCTTTCAGGAGCGTGAGCTCGACTCCACCGACTGGCAGATCCTGTCCGAACTGCAGACCGACGGGCGGCTGTCGTTCAACCAACTGGGCAAGCGGGTCAACCTGTCGCCGCCGGCCGTGGCGGATCGGGTACGGCGGCTGGAGGAGTCCGGCGTGATCGCCGGATACCGGGCCGAGGTGGATCCGGCTCGGGCCGGTCAGCCGCTGTCGGCTTTCGTCCAGATGCGCTGCACGACCGGGCGCTGCCTGCTGAAGACCACGCGGGCGGAGGACTTCCCAGAGGTCCTGGAGATCCACAAGCTGAGTGGTAACTCCTGCTCGATGCTGCGGGTCCGCGTCACCTCGATGAGTCACCTGGAGGGCCTGTTCGAGCGCCTCGGCGAGCACGGCGAGATGAATACGCACATCGTGCTGTCGACCGAGTTCGAGGGCCGTCCGGTGCAGCCTCCGGCGCAGGAGTCACGGCCGGTCACCCGATCGGCGGGCTGGGGTTCGTGAACTGTCCGTGGGCGGTTCTAGGGTGGGTCCCATGACTGTGAAACTCGGTGCGCACGTGGACCAGGCAGACCCGCTGGCCGAGGCGGCCGACCGGGGCGCCGACCTGGTGCAGTTCTTCCTCGGCAACCCGCAGGACTACAAGGCGCCGAAGCTCGCGTACGCCGATGGCGAGGGTGCGCTCAAGGAACGCGCGGCCGCCGCGGGCATCGACCTGTACGTGCATTCGCCGTACCGGCTGAACGTGGCCAACACGAACAACCGGATCCGGATCCCGAGCCGCAAGCTGCTGCAGCAGACGCTCGACAAGGCCGCCGAGATCGATGTCAAAGGTGTGATCGTGCACGGCGGCCACGTCGGCGACGAGGACGACCCCGAGGCCGGCTTCGACAACTGGCGCAAGTGCATCGAGCGCGCCCAGCTGCCCGTCCCGCTGCTGATCGAGAACACCGCCGGCGGCGAGAACGCGATGGCCCGCCAGCTGGACCGGATCGCCCGGCTGTGGGACGCGGTCCAAGCCTCCGGCAACGACCGCCTGGAGAACGTCGGGTTCTGCCTCGACACCTGCCACTTCCACGCGGCCGGCGAGGAGTTGCCGACGATCGTCGAGAAGGTGAAGGCGATCACCGGTCGGATCGACCTGGTGCACGCCAACGGTTCACGGGACGAGTTCGGCTCCGGCGCCGACCGGCACAGCAACTTCGAGGAGGGCCACATCGACCCGGCCGACATCGTCGCGGTGGTGCAGGCAGCGGGTGCGCCGGTGGTCGTCGAGACGCCGAACGCCGATCACGGTCAGAAGGCCGACATCGACTATCTGCGGGCGCACCTGAAGTAGCTACTCCTTCTTCGCGGGGATCACGTGGTGCAGCCAATAGGTGATGCCCCACGGCAGGAGCAGTGCCAGTGAGCCGGTGTCGCGGGCAGGGATGAGGATGTCCGCACCGATGGCCACCACCAGCAGGACAGTGGTCGCCTGGAAGACGGTGAACTTGCCGACCAGTGGCTGGTTGAGGGCGAGGCGGCCCACAGCGCAGGCCACGTCAATCGCGAGGAGGGCTGCGATCGAGATCGCTGCCAGCGCGACGCCGGTCCACGCCAAGCCGCCGTACTGCGCTGATTCGCCGACGACATCGGCGAGCAGGAAGACCCCGACGACCGCGGTGAGCGCGGCGGCGGCCCACAGCATCCGCTGAGTTGTCCGCCGGGCCCGTTCGGGATCAGGCCGGGCGTCAGGCGGTGGATCGGGGTGCGCCATGAGTGGGACCGTAGCGCAGGCGGAACAATGGCCACCATGCAGACCTGGGCCGAGCGGTTCCCCGAACTCTTCGCACCCGGCTACTGGACCTGGGGTGATCTCGACGTCCGGTTCACCACCGAGGAGCCACCGGACGAGCTGATCAGCAACGTGCACGTGGTCGCCCGGACCGCCGGCGGGATCGTTGTCTGCGGCAACGACCTGGGCTGGCGCTTCCTGCCCGGCGGCACCCGGGAGCCGGGCGAGACGATCGAGCAACTCGTCCATCGTGAACTGCTGGAGGAGGCCGGCGCCCGGCTGGCCGGTCCGATGACCTGGCTCGGCGCGCATCGGGCGGTGCATCGCCGGCCGGCGCCGTACCGTCCACATCTGCCGCACCCGATCTCCTACTGGGCCAACGTCGTCGCGGACGTCGTGATCGAGCAGGAGCCGACCAACCCCGAGGACGGCGAGCAGGTCACGGAGGTCCTCGTGCTGCCGCCGGACGAGGCGATCGCCTACCTCGACACGCAACCGGACGGCGTCATGGGACCGATCGTTGGACTGGCTCAGGCAATGGAGCTGGTGTAGCCGACCGCCACGGCAGGACGGCCGCGCTGAACAGGCAGCACACACCGGCCACGACCATTGCCCCACGCAACCCCATCACCACGGCGAGCGCGCCACCGATCGCCATGAACGCAGGCTGGACACAGCGAGAGCTGATCGACCAGGCGGTCAGCACCCGGGCCATATAGGCGTCCTCGGTGACCTCCATCCGGTACGTCGCGAACGACGGGTTGAAGGCACCGGCCATGAGCAGCATCCCGGCCTCGGCCACGGTCAGCCACACCAGCCCGGCCAGACCCGCCGGCGCGAACGGCAACGGCAGAAGCCACACCGCTCGCAGTGCACCGAACAGCAACAGCATCTTGTGCAGCCCCAGCCTGCGGGTGAGCGGCGGAGCCATTCGTGCACCGAGGATGCCGCCGAGACAGGACACTCCGAGAACCACTCCGTAGCTCCAAGGCTCCAGCTTCAGGTCGCGCAGCATCAGCACGGTGAGCAGCGGCGACACCATCATCACCGGCCCGCCGAAGAGCTGCGAGTTCCAGAACAGGGCGCGCAGCCCGCGGTGCCCGAGGATGTATCGCCACCCGGCGGTGATGTCGCGCTTCTCGTTCCGCGCCACCGGCTCCGGCTCCGGCTGCTGGATCCGACGGATGCCCAGCGCCGAGAGCAGGAACGAGACCGCGTCGACCCCGAGCGAGGCCGTCGCGCCGACGAGGCTGACAAGCGCACCGCCGATCGGCGGACCGACGGTCAGCGTCGTCCACGTCGTCTGCTCGAACTTGCTGTTCGCCTCGCCCCGCGCGGCCGCCGGCACCAGCGCTTTCAGGTGCGCACCGCTCGCGGCGGTGAACGCGATCAGGCCCGCGGCCTGGATGACGCCGACGACGCACAACTGGGTGTAGGTCATTACGCCGAACGCCGCGGCGATCGGCACCGACGCCAGCGCCCCGAACCGGATCAGGTCCGACGCGATCATCACTGGCCGCTTGTGCCGCTGCTCGATGAAGTCGCCCATCGGCAGCGCGAGTGCCGCACCGGCGAGCGTGGACAACGCCGCGAGAAGGGAGACCTGGAAGGTCGAGACGTCGAGCGCGAGCACCGCGACGAGTGGAAGAGCTCCGTTTCCTACCGCGCTGCCGAGCGCACTGATGGCGAAAGCGGCCCAGAGCCGCCGGAAGTCTCGACCCAAGGACATCCCGCGATCGTAGGAGGCGCCGCCGACAGAACCAGCGCAGGTTCACACCGCCGTCGCACCCCGGCCCGCTGGCGGGTTGTTTCACCGCTGACGCGTAAACAACCCGCCAGCCAGGACAAAACCCGCCACCCGCCGGCTGCACTCCTAGCGCAGGTTGAGGCCGCCGTCGAGGAGGACGACTTCGCCGGTGATGTAGGAGTTGTGGACAAGTGACGAGATCAGGTCCGCGACGTCCGCCGGCTGGGCCGCGCGACGCATCGGACTCGAGGTTTTCCACAGCTCCTGCGCCTCGGTCCACGACGCCGTGAGTGGTGTGTCGACGAGTCCGGGCGCGACCGCGTTGACGCGCACGTCAGGTCCCAGCGCCGCGGCCAGCAACTTGGTCACGTGATTCAGTGCGGCCTTGCTGGCGGCGTACCCGATCGAGCTTCCCTTCGGCCGCACGCCCGCGTGGCTCGTCACGTTGACGACGCATCCACCCGATTCGCGCAGCGCCGGGAGAGCCGCCGTACACAACAACCAGGGCGCGATCAGGTTGACGTCGAGCAACCGTCGCCAGTCAGCCGCGGACAACCCATCGAGCTCCGCGTGCGGCACCGGCCAGCTGATCCCCGCGTTGTTCACCAGTACGTCGAGCCGCCCGTGCTCAGCCAGCACACTCGGCACCAAGCCACTGGCCGCGGCATCGTCCTCGAGATCGACCTGGTGATACGACCCACCCAGTTCCGCGGCCAGGGCGACGCCAGCCTCCACGCTGCTTCGCGAGTGGACCGCAACGACCATCCCGTCGTCCGCCAAGCGCCGAGCCGTCGCCGCCCCGATCCCCGACGCGGACCCCGTCACCAACGCCACCTTCTGCATCCCGCAACCCTAGAAGCCGGTCAGGGGCGGTAGCGGAGGCCGTCCAGGAGAAGGTCGAGGAGGCGGTCGGCCTGGTCGCGGCGGCTGCCGGCGGCCAGCGCCACGCCGCTCAGGCTGACGAGGACGTCCTCGGCGGGAACGTCGGGACGGAGTTCGCCCGCGGCGGCGCCGGCGTCGAGGAGCGGTTTGATGGCGCCGACCAGGAGCTCGAAGCTGTGCGCATACGGGTTGGCGCCGGCCGCGATCACGGCACGGAGCGCCTCGGCCATGCCGAGCTTGCGGGTCATGTAGTCGATGAAGCGGTCCATCCACGCGCGCAGCGCCTCGGCCGGCGGCAGCTTCTCGAGCAGCTCGGGTGCGGCGTCGCAGACAGCCGCGAGCTCGCTGCGGTACGCCGCCTCGATCAGCGCGTCGCGGGTCGGGAAGTGCCGGTACAGCGTGCCGATCCCGACGCCGGCGTCCTTCGCGATCCCGTCCAGCGTCGCCTCCAGCCCGCACTTCGCGAACGCGCGCGACGCGGCGGCCAGGATCTGGTCGCGGTTGCGCTGGGCGTCGGCCCGTAGCGGGCGCTCAGTCGTGCCCGTCATCTCCCCCTCCTCACAAACGTGCGGCTAGCAAACCTAGCGGACTTGTTAATCGGAGGCTCCTCCGGTTAACTGGACTTACCGGAGGTTCCTCCGGTTACAGCGTAGCTCGCAGAACAGGAACAGACCTGATGAGCAGAATCACCACCCCCTTCGGCTATGACTCCACTGCCGCCGAGGTGATCGCCGGCGTCGACCTGGCCGGCCGGCGCGCGGTCGTCACCGGCGGCGCGTCGGGCATCGGTGTCGAGACCGCCCGTGCCCTGGCCTCGGCCGGCGCCGAGGTCACTCTCGCCGTTCGCAACACCGCGGCCGGTGAGCGCACGGCGGCCGGCATCATCGAGTCGACCGGCAACAATCACGTCTTCGTGGCGCCGATCGAGCTCGCCGACCGCGAGTCGGTCAAGGCCTTCGCGGCCACCTGGGAGGGCCCGCTCCACATCCTGGTGAACAACGCCGGCGTGATGGCCGAGCCGCTCAACCGCACTCCCGAAGGCTGGGAGCACCAGTTCGCCACCAACCACCTCGGTCACTTCGGCCTCGCCCTCGGTCTGCACGACGCCCTCGCGGCGGCCGGCGACGCACGCGTCGTCGCGGTCAGCTCCAGCGCCCACCTTCGTTCGGACGTCCACCTCGACGACCTTCACTTCGAGCACCGGCCGTACGAGCCGTGGTCGTCGTACGGGCAGTCGAAGACGGCCAACGTGCTGTTCGCCGTCGAGGCTTCCAAGCGCTGGGCGAGTGACGGCATCGTCGCCAACTCCCTGATGCCGGGCGGGATCCGGACCGCGCTGCAGCGGCACGTCGCGCAGGACCTGCTGACGCAGTGGGAGACGGAGTACCGCTGGAAGACCGTCGAGCAGGGCGCGTCGACCTCGGTGCTGCTGGCCGCATCGCCACTCGTGCAGGGCGTGACCGGCCGGTACTTCGAGGACAACAACGAGGCTCTGCCCAACGTGCCGGGCGAGAACACGGGTGTCGCGCCGTACGCGCTCGATCCGGAATCGGCCACCCGGCTGTGGGATATATCGATCGAACTGCTCAACAGCTGAGGTTTGATCAGGTGACCGGCTCGGCTACGGTCTGAGGCTCCGGGCCGGTAACCTGACCGACCGTGAGTGACTTGAGCATCCGGACCATCTCGGCCGACGAGCACGCGGCGTACGTCGCTGCGCAACCGTCGGCGAGCTTCCTGCAGACCCCTGGGTGGGCGGCGGTGAAGAGTGAGTGGAAGGCGGAGTCACTCGGCTGGTACGACCCGGCCGATCCGGCGGAGCTGGTCGGCGCCGGACTGGTGCTGTACCGGCAGATGCCGAAGGTGAAGCGGTACCTGGCCTATCTGCCCGAGGGTCCGGTGATCGACTGGGACGCTGTCGACCTGGGCCGGTACCTGCGTCCGCTGGCCGCTCATCTGCAGGAGCATGGGGCGTTCGGCGTACGGATGGGTCCGCCGGTGGCGACGCGGCGGTGGGGTGCGAAGACGATCAAGGACGCGATCGCCGGTGGACAGCAGCCGAAGCTCGGCGACGTACGCGCGGACGTGATCGAGCCGTCCGGTGCGGCGGTGACCGCGCAACTGCGCGCACTGGGCTGGAAGGCGCCGAAGGCCGGTGAGGGGTTCGCTGCCGGGCAGCCGCAGTACGTGTTCCAGGTGCCGCTGGCCGGCCGCACCCAGGAAGACCTGCTGAAGGGCATGAACCAACTCTGGCGGCGCAACATCAAGAAGGCGGAGAAGGCCGGCGTCGAGGTGACGCAGGGTGGCCCCGAGGACCTCAAGGCCTTCCACGCGCTGTACGTCGAGACGGCCGAGCGGGATCACTTCACCCCGCGGCCGCTGCCGTACTTCGTCAAGATGCTGGACGCGATGGCGAACCAGCCGGCCGGCTGCTGCGACTTCCGGATCTACAACGCCTACCATCAGGGCGACCTGGTCGCCTCGACGATCTGGGTCCGGGTCGGCGGTCACTCCTGGTACTCCTACGGAGCCAGCTCGACCGCCAAACGCGACGTTCGCGGATCGAACGCGATCCAGTGGCGCATGATGGCGGACGCACTCGCCGCGGGCGCGTCCGTGTACGACCTACGGGGCATCACCGACACCTTGGACCCGAACGACCCGCACGTCGGGCTGATCCAGTTCAAGGTCGGCACCGGCGGCGAGGCCGTCGAGTACGTCGGTGAGTGGGATCTGCCGTTGAACAAGGCGCTCTACACCGCATTCGACCTCTACATGAGACGGCGTTGACACCATGCCCCTAGTCCTGCACGTCGATTCCGATCGATGGCGCGAACACCTGCGTTCCACGTGGAACCCCGACATCGTCCCGGTCGCCAAGGGCAACGGGTACGGGTTCGGCAACCCCCGGCTGATGGCCGAGGCCCGGGCGCTCGGCGCCCGCACGATCGCGGTCGGCACGTACTTCGAGGTGCCGCCGGATCCGCGTGAGGACGTCGTCGTGCTGTCGCCGTGGCGCCCGTTCCTCGACGTGCCGCAGAGCAAGAACGTGATCCACACCGTCAGCCGGCTGGCCGACCTGGTCTCGATCCCGGCCGGCAGCCGGGTGCTGATCGAAGTACAGACCTCGATGCGCCGGCACGGCATCGGCGCCCGCGAACTGCGGCACACGATGCTGCTGAACGCGCTCGACCGGATCCGGTTCGAGGGCTGGTCGCTGCACTTCCCGATGGGAGCCGGCGGTACGTCGGCCAACCTCAGGGAAGCGCAGGAGCTGGGCAAGGCGGCCGAGGCGGTCCGGCGCGGCACGCTGTGGGTGTCGCACGTGCCGGCGCAGAAGCTGGCCGACGTCGGCGCGAACGTCAAGCTGCGGATGGGCACCGGCCTCTGGCTGGGCGACCGGGGTGCACTGACCGTGCGGGCGACCGTACTGGACGTGCACTCGGTCCGCCGGGGCGAGCGGGTCGGCTACCGGCAGCGCCGGGTGAGCGGTGACGGCCACATCTTGGTGGTGTCGGGCGGGACCGCGCACGGTGTCGGCCTAGAGGCTCCCACCGCGGCGGCCAGCGTCCGTCAGCGGGCGATCGCGATGGCGAAGGGCAGCCTGGACGCGGCCGGCATGGCGCTGTCGCCGTTCACGATCGAGGGCAAGCAGCGCTGGTTCGCGGAGCCGCCGCACATGCAGGCCAGCATGCTCTTCCTGCCCTCGTCGGTGGCGCCCCCTGCGGTCGGCGACACGGTCGGTGTCGACGTCCGCTTCACCACCACGAGCTTCGACAAGGTGTCGATGGACTAGAACGTCTAGGCCGGCGAGGCCAGGTCGATGACGGTGCCGTCGGGGCAGCGCAGGTACGACGAGACCTGCCCCCACGGCGTCTTCTCCGGAGCCTTCAGCGGCTCCGCGCCGGCGTCGACGGCCCGCTGGAAGTCGCCCTCGACGTCCTCGCTGGTGAGCCCGAGCTCGAAGCCGACCGCGCCGGGCGTGCCGACGGCGGACAGGTGGCTCTGGCCGACCGCGTAGGTGGCGAAGACGATCTTGGTGTCGCCCGCGTCCACCTCTCCCGCGCCCTGGTCCCAGTAGGTCCCCTTCAACCCGAACGCGCGCTCGAAGAACTCGATCGACGCCTTGGCGTCCTCGACGTACACGATGGTCTTCGCGAGCTTCACGACCCTGCTCCCTGTCTTGCGAGATCGACGGGACGGTCCCGACACCCAGCCTGACGCAGATCCGCCCGGAAGTGTGACAACCTCCGGCTTGACTTCAGGTGGACCTGAAGTTGCAGCGTGAGGTCATGAGCTTTCTGGATCGGATCGAGGAACGGGCCGGAGCAGCGGAGCTCCGGGCGGAGTCGTACCGGCTGCTGGGCCTGAAGCGGGGCGCGACCTGCGTCGATGTGGGTTGCGGCGCCGGGCATGCGGTCGGCGAGTTGGCCGAGAAGGGCCTCAAGGTGACCGGCATGGACGCGGACCCTGAGGCGATCGACGCTGCCCGGACCCGCGTGCCCGGTGCGATGTTTCACGTGGCACGGTCCGACGACCTGCCGCTGGAGAACGAGTCGGTGGACGGCTATCGCGCGGTCAGGCTGTTCCACCTGCTCGAGGACCCGGTCCCGACGGTGGCGGAGGCGCGACGGGTGGTGCGGCCGGGCGGACGGATCGTGCTCGGCGGGCAGGACTACGGCTTCCTGCTGATCGACAGCGCCGACCAGGACCTCACCGACGTCGTACTACTGGGCCTCGAGTCGCGCTCGGTGTCCCCCCGGGCGGCCCGCAGCCTCCGCGATCTGCTCCTCGACGCCGGGTTCCGGGACCTCGAGATCGTCGTACGGACCGAGGTCGTGACGGATCACTCGGTGATGGCGCCTCAGTTGGAGATGGCGGCGGCCGCGGCGGTGAAGGAGGCGCTGATCACGCAGGACGACGCCGACAGTTGGCTGGCCGAACAGGCCGACCGCGGCCGGCGCGACCGCTTCCTCGCCGCGATCCCGACGCTGCTTGTCGGTGGGCGTGCCTAGGGTGTGGTGAATGAACGAGAAGATTCCGTTGATGGGTGTGGTCCTCGACGCACCGGACGCGCAGGAGCTGGCCCGGTGGTACTGCCGGCTGCTCGGGTGGGAGCTCGGCGACGACGAGGAGGGGTGGGCGACCGCGATCGGCCCGCAGGGCGTGACGAAGTTGTCGTTCCAGGGCGAACCGACCTACCAGCCGCCGACCTGGCCGAGCTCTCGCGAGCAGCAGCAGATGCAGCTGCACCTGGACTTCAAGGTGGACGACCTGGAGACGGCGCACCGGCGCGCGATCGACGCCGGAGCGCGGCTGATGGAGTTCCAGCCGCTGCCCAACGTGCGCGTGTACGCCGACCCGGTCGGCCACATCTTCTGCTTCTTCGTCTAGGAGTTCTTCAGGTCCCCCCGCCAGCGGACGGTCGGCAGTAGTGCGGCGGGGTCGACCCGGTCCTTGTTGGCGGAGACGATGTCGAACATCGACTCGATCAGCGTCTCCGACAGCAGGTGCGGCTGCAGGCCGAGGCCGACCAGACCGGTGTGCTTGACGTTGTAGTAGTGCTCGGCCAGCTCGACCCGCGGGTTCTCCAGGTGCTCGACCTGGACGGGGCCGGCGAAGCACTCCGCGACCTTCTCCGCGATCTGGGCGACCGAGTAGCTCTCGGTCATCTGGTTGAAGACACGGAACTCGCCGGCGTCCGCGGGGTTCTCGACCGCGAGCCGGATGCACTCGACCGTGTCCCGGATGTCCAGCAGGCCACGGGTCTGGCCGCCGGTGCCGTAGACGGTCAGCGGCTCGCCGAGCACGGCCTGGATGACGAACCGGTTGAGCACGGTGCCGAACACGGCGTCGTAGTCGAACCGCGTCGCCAGCCGCGCGTCCTGCACGGTCTGGTCGGTCTGCTGCCCGTAGACGACGCCCTGGTTCAGGTCGGTGACGCGCAGGCCCCAGATCCGGCAGCCGAACTCGAGGTTGTGCGAGTCGTGCACCTTGCTCAGGTGATAGAAGGAACCGGGCTTCTTCGGGTAGAGCATCCGGTCCTTGCGCCCGTTGTGCTCGACCTCCAGCCAGCCTTCCTCGATGTCGATGTTCGGTGTGCCGTACTCGCCCATCGTGCCGAGCTTGACCAGGTGGATGTCCGGATTCGTCTCGGCGATGGCGTACATCAGGTTCAGCGTGCCGACCACGTTGTTGTGCTGGGTGTAGACCGCGTGGGCCCGGTCGATCATGGAGTACGGCGCGGCCCGCTGCTCGGCGAAGTGGACGATCGCGTCCGGCTCGAACTCGCTCAGCACCCGATAGACGAAGTCCGCGTCGAGCAGGTCCCCGACGTACGACGTGAGCCGCTTTCCGGACACCTCCTCCCAGGCGGCGACCCGGGCGTCCAGATCCTGGATCGGCACCAGACTCTGCACTCCCAGCTCGGTGTCGTAGCCCCGGCGGGCGAAGTTGTCGAGTACAGCGATGTCATGACCACGATCGGACAGGTGGAGCGCGGTCGGCCACCCAAGGTAACCATCACCACCGAGGACCAGTACGCGCACGAGGGGTTCCGCCTTCGCAGTAGAGAGAAGAGTTGCCGTTGTACCTGTTCCTATCCCGGCATGAACCAAACCTAACGTGATCAGTTCCACTTCGGAGGCTGAGAATTTGCTGGCAATCCGTCCCAGTCGTCACGGCCTCGCGGGGAGGGGGCACAATTGCCAGGATGCGGGAACACACCGGAGCCTTCAGCGACGCGACCGGACGCGACCTCGAGCAGGGTGGCGCCGACCAACCGCGGTACCGCCGCTACCAGTACGACCTGATCGCGCCGCACTGCGGACACAGCGTCCTGGAGGTCGGCGCCGGGCTGGGTGAGTTCGCGGCTCAGTTCACCGGTCTGGACCGGTTGGTGCTCACAGACGCGGATCCGGATGCGGTCGGGTTGCTGGCGGAGCGGTTCGCCGACCGGCCGGAGGTGGAGGCGCGGCAACTGGCGCTGGGCGGCGAGCTGTCGCTGGGCAAGCCGGTCGACTCGATCGTTGCGATCAACGTGCTGGAGCACATCGAGGACGACGCCGCAGCGCTGAAATCACTGGCCGGATTGGTGATTCCCGGCGGCACCATCGTGCTGTGGGTGCCCGGCTACCAGCAGTTGTACGGCGAGTTCGACCGCCGGGTGGGCCATTTCCGCCGGTACACGCCGGCCACGCTCCGCGACGCGTTCGAGCGGGCCGGACTCCAGGTCGAGCTGGCCAAGCCGGTGAACCTGCTCGGCGGGATCGCCTGGTGGGCAGCCGTTCGCCGCGGCGGCAGCACCAAGCCGAACCCGCGACTGGTCTCGATCTACGACCGGTTCGTCGTACCGGTGACGCGGGCGGTGGAGTCGGTGGTCCCGGTCCCGTTCGGGCAGACGGTGCTCGGCGTGGCCCGGGTGCCGGGATGAGGCTGCCGCGGTTCCGGTTGTTGCTTTGGGCAAGGTACTCCGCGTCGTCGGTGATCGCGGGGGTGATCAGCGAGCTGGCGTTCGCCTTGTGCTACTGGGTCGGTGCCCGCCCGCTGTGGGCGAGTGTGGTCGCGTTCCTCGCCGGCGCACTGCCGAACTATGTGCTGAACCGGCGCTGGGCGTGGGGCCGCACCGGACGGGCCGACCGCACACGCGAGCTGTTGCCGTACGCAATCATCGTGGTGGTCACCGCACTCGCCGCGGCGCTGGCGACCAGCGCCGCGGACCATTGGCTGCGGGATCGGATCGACTCCCACGTCTGGCAGACCGTGCTCGTCAGCGCGACCTTCCTCGGCACCTACGGAGTGATGTTCATCCTGAAGTTCGTGCTGTTCGACCGGTTCGTGTTCGCCAAGCCGGAAGCCGCCGCAGTACGTACTCCCGCCACCACGTCCCAGTCATGACCCGGGCGTAGTTCGCGCCGTACACCAGGCCCGGGCCTTTCTTGCTGCTGCCGTCGCCACGGCGGCGCATCGTCATCGGCAACTCGACGACCCGCGCGCCGCCGGCCAGCACACCGAGCAGCAACTCCGACGACTGGTACTGCGGCTCCCTCAGCGTCACCGAGCACGCAAGCGCAGCCCGCATCGCCCGGAACCCGAACGACGTGTCGGTCAGCTTCCGCCGGGTCAGGATCGACGCCAGTACGGCGAACACGCGCACGCCGACCCAGCGCAGGCGACTGTCCGCGTCCTCCTGACCGAGTCGCCGGGAACCGGTGACGAAGTCGGCCCGGCCCTCCAGGATCGGCGCGAGCAACACCGGCAGCTCGTTGTTGTCGTACTGTCCGTCGCCATCCGTGGTCGCGACGTACTGCGCTCCGCCCTGCGCGGCGATCTGGTACCCGAGTCGAAGCGCCGCACCCTGACCACGGTTGACCGGCGCGACGCAGACGTACGCGCCATGCCCGGCCGCGATCTCGGCGGTGTTGTCCTCGGCGCCGTCGACCACGACCAGTACGTCGACCGGGAGGCCGGCGCAGGTCTTGGGCATGTGCTCCAGCACCGGACCGATGCCGCCTGCTTCGTTGTACGCGGCAATCACCACGACGAGCGGAGCGAACGCCGGGTCACCGTGCCGTTCGCGGAGATCATCCAGCGCGGCCGAGTCGACCTTGTCCGGGTACTGCGCGAGCGGCGGGCGCTGCTGGCTCCGGCCGAGCAGTGCGGTCAGCCCCAGCGCACCGGCGAACGGGAACAGAACCAGTCCGGGCAGCTGGTAGCGCCAGGAGAACTCGAACGCGGCCGACCCGAGCAGCAGGATCACTGCCGCCGCGACCGGCAGCAGTGCGGCCGACCGGAGTCGCGATGTCCTCGCCCGGCCGAGCCCGAACGCCGCAGCGAACGCGATCAGGCCGGCGATACCGAGCAGCAGGCCCGGGGTGTAACCGCCGTGCAGCTGGTAGGCGCGCAGTACCTTGGCCGGCCCGGTGTTGACGTGCGGCTCGGTGCCGCCCCACTTCACCGCGGCCTTGGCGGTGTTGGGGTCGCTGAGGTTCGGGTAGGTGAGCTGGAACTGCCAGCGGTCCAGCGGCACGTCGTCCGGCGAGGTGGTGCGCGTGGGCGCGAAGCCCTTGAAGAAGTCCTTCAGTGCCGCCCACGCCACGTCGCCCGGCTGGTGCCGGATCACGAGCATGCTGAAGTCGGTCGCCAGCTGCCGCTTCGTCGTACCGGCTGGCAGCGGTCCGGGCCAGTTCGGGTCGCCATAGTGCTCGTGGGCGTACTCGTCGACCCCCAGTCGGTGCCCGAGCGGCTCCTTGGGGCAGAACAGGCGAGTGCCGTCGTTCAGCGGCAGCTTCGCGCAGTTGGCGACGACCGCGGTCCGGCCGTAGAGCACCTGGTTCTCGGCACCGGAGAAGCCCCACCGGCCGGTTTGCGAGTGGAAGTACGTCGCGTAGCCGCCGAGCACGATCGCGAACACAGCCGTTACCGCTGCGCTCCGGCCGAGTACCTTGCGCCAACTGGTCCGCCAGGCAGAGCCGACCACGACGAGGTAGATGACGACGGCAACGAGCAGAGTGATGCCGATGGTGCGCAGTACGAACGCGGCACCGAGGATCAGCCCGGCGGCAGCCGCCCGCTTCCAGCCGGGGGCACCCCATCCGAGCAGAAGCCACAGCAGACCGACGAGCAGTACGTCGAACAGGGTCTCGGCCATGATGTTCTGCTCGATCTGGACTTGGTACGCGTCCAGGAGCAGTGGTGCGGCTGCCAGAGCGGAGAGCCAGCGGTAGACACCGAGGCGGCGGCACAGTGCGTAGATCGCGACGCCGAGGGCGAGGCCGATCACGTGCTGCAGGATCACCACGAAGGTGACGCCGCCGAGCGCTGTCAGCGGCTTGAGGAAGAGCGAGTACCCGATCGGGTTGAGCTGATCGGGCTTCAGCTCGCGCATGTTGTCGAGGTAGCGCACCGAGTCGACGTACAGGATCGCCGGTTGGTACGCGACCGTCGCCAGCACCCGGAGCGCGGCCCCCAGCACCAGCAGCGCAACGAGCAGCCAGTGCTTCCTCAACATTTCTATCCCGTCCCCGAGCGAAGCGAGGGGGCGGCGCAGTTGACTGATCACTGGTTGGAGAAGTAGTGCCACGTGCGGGCGAGCCCGTCTTCCAGGGACACCGTCGGCGCGTAGCCGAGGTCGTTGGTGACGTCGACTACCACCGCCGGCATCTCACCCGCCGGTGCCTCGATGTGCTCAGCCGGCACCGGACATCCAGTCACCGTCCGCACCGTCTCGATCATCTCGAGCACCGACACCGAACGACCCGATCCGATGATCGCGCGCCCGTCGTACTTGCTGTCCAGCGCCAGCAGGATCCCGTTGACCACGTCATCGATGAACACCAGATCCCGCCGCTGCAGACCATCGCCGTACACCCGGACGCCGGTCCCGCTCAGGGCGGCCCGCATCATCCGCGGCACAAAGCTGTCCTTGTGCGACATCCCCGGCCCATAGACATTCGTGAACCGCAGCGCGGCAGTCGCCATCCCGTAGCTACCCGAGTACGCCGACAGCAACATCTCGCACGCCGCCTTGGTCGCGCCGTACGGCGTGAGTGGCCGCAGGGGCAGGTCCGCGGTGATGGTCGACGTACCGACGTTGCCCACGACCGCGTTCGTGGACGCGAGCACGAAGGTCTCCACTCCACTGCCCCGGGACAGCTCCAGCAGCACCTGCGTGATCGTCACGTTCTGGGCGAACGTCTGCATCGGCGCATCCACCGACCGCAACACCGAGGTCAGCGCCGCAAGATGCACCACCGCGGTAGGCCGAGTCTCGAACGCCCCAACACACGTCTCCTGCTCGGCAAGATCCCCCGTCACCACGTGCACACCCTCGTCCCACGCCGGGTCCGGCGGCTCCCGATCCACCGCGGTCACCGCAACCCCACGCTCCCGAAGCGCAGCCACCACAGCCCGCCCGATAAACCCGGCCGCCCCGGTAACCAGCACACGTTCGTCCATGCCCCTCAACCTACCGCCGACCGACCAAACCCGAGACACGGGCGAACAGTGCGCAACGAACCCTTGACCGCGGGTGATCATGATGGGCAGGATCGCCCCGGGCGCGGGCTGACAACCTTGTCATCGGGGCCGCGTACTCCTACTGGCGGACAGCTCGCGCTGTCGTGCCGGTCCGGCCGTGCAAGGAGCGTAGATGGATCTCCGCCGCCCTCTGGGGCTCGTCGCGTCTCTCGGGCTAGTTGTGACAATGTCGTCTGCCATGACGTCAGCGCATGCCGTTCCCTCGGCATCAGACACCGCGCAGGACCAACCGGTAGTGACCGGATCCTCGTTCTTCACCTCGTTCGAGCCGGGGCAGCCGCAGCCGGGGTATACCGACGCGGTCGAGACCGGGGCGGACGGGCAGCCGCGCACCGACGGGGTCCGCGGGCCGACGCCGACCGGGATCGGCGGCAGCGAGATGGACAAGGTCACCAAGGTGACCGCGAACGGCGAGAACACCGGCGGCGGTGAGATCGCCACCAACGTGGCCGACGGTGACAAGTTCACCAAGTGGCTGGTCTTCGAGCCGACGGGCTGGCTGGTCTACGAGACTTCGGTCCCGGTGGTGATCCGCAAGTACGCGCTGACCTCGGCCAACGACGCCGACGGTCGCGACCCGCAGAACTGGACCATGCAGGGCTCGAACGACGGGACCACGTGGACGACGCTGGACACCCGGACGGGCGAGAGCTTCGAGACCCGGTTCCAGACCAAGGAGTACAGCTTCACCAACGAGACGGCGTACAAGTTCTTCAAGCTGGACGTCACGCTGAACCATGGCGAGGACATCGTCCAGCTGGCCGACTGGTACCTGTCGAACGGCGCGCCGCTGCCCCCGCCCGGCCCAGTGGCAGAGTCGCGGCTGGACTCCGGCCCGACCAGCGCGTACAACGCCCGCGCCCGGGTCGGTTTCACCGGCGTCAAGTCGTTCCGGTACGCCGGGCACCAGACCGCCGAGGGCCGTGGCTTCACCTGGAACAAGATCGCCGACGTGGATCTGAAGGTCGGCAAGGACACCCGGCTGTCGTACAAGATCTTCCCCGAGCACACCGAGGGCGACCTCAGCTACCCGAGCACGTACGCCGCGATCGACCTGGCGTTCTCGGACGGGACGTACCTGAGTGATCTGAAGGCGAAGGACCACCACGGCTTCGAGCTCAGCCCACGCGGCCAGGGCGACGCCAAGGGCCTGTCCACGAACCAGTGGAACAACGTCGAGGCGGACCTCGGCACGGTGGCCAAGGGCAAGACGATCCAGCGAATCCTGATCGGCTACGACAAGCCGTCCGGACCGGCCGAGTTCCGCGGCTGGGTCGACGACCTGCGGATCGCGCAGGCGATCAACCCCGACACCGCGGCGCAGAAGACCGCGTCGAAGCACCCGTCCGACCTCGCACTCACCACCCGCGGCACCAACGCGACCGGTGGCTTCTCGCGGGGCAACAACTTCCCGGCGACCGCCGTACCGCACGGCTTCAACTTCTGGACGCCGGTGACGAACGCCGGCTCGACGTCCTGGCTGTACGACTATGCCAAGGGCAACAACGAGGACAACAAGCCGACGATGCAGGCGCTGTCGATCAGCCACGAGCCCAGCCCGTGGATGGGAGATCGGCAGACGTTCCAGGTGATGCCGTCGACGGCCCCCACTCCGACCGCGGACCGGAAGGCGCGGGCCTGGTCGTTCAGTCACGACAACGAGGTCGCCCGGCCGTACTACTACGGCGTCACGTTCGACAACGGCAACGCGGCCGAGATCGCGCCGACCGACCACGCCGCGATGCTGCGGTTCAGCTTCCCGGCCGGCAAGGCGTCGCTCATCTTCGACAACGTGAACAACAGCGGCGGCCTGACGCTCGACCCGGAGACCGGCGTGGTGACCGGGTTCAGCGACATCAAGAGCGGCCTGTCGACCGGCGCCGGCCGGCTGTTCGTGTACGGCGTGGTCGACCAGAAGGTGATTGCCTCCGGCAAGCTGTCCGACGGTGGCGGCGCGGCGGTCGGCGGCTACTTCTCGTTCGGCCCGAAGGTGACGCAGGTCGAGCTGCGGATGGCGACCTCGCTGATCGGCACCGCCCAGGCGAAGAAGAACCTCGAGCTCGAGCTGCCCGCCGATGCGCAGTTCAGCAAGGTCAAGGACACCGCGCAGCAACTCTGGGACGCCAAGCTGCGCACCATCGAGGTCGAGGGCGCGACGGCCGACCAGCTGACCACCCTGTACTCGAACCTCTACCGCCTCTTCCTCTACCCGAACAACGGCTCGGAGAACACCGGTACGGCGCAGAAGCCGGTGATCACCTACGCGTCGCCGACCTCGCCCAAGGTGGGTACGGACACCCCGACCACGACCGGATCGAAGATCGTCGCCGGGCAGACGTACGTGAACAACGGCTTCTGGGACACCTACCGCACCGTCTGGCCGGCGTACTCGCTGTTCTCCCAGGACGACGCGGCCGACCTGGTGAACGGGTTCGTCCAGCAGTACAAGGACGGCGGCTGGATCTCCCGCTGGTCGTCCCCGGGCTATGCGAACCTGATGGTCGGCACCAGCTCCGACGTCGCCTTCGCCGACGCCTACCTGAAAGGCATCAAGGGGATCGACGTCCAGGCGGCGTACGACGCGGCGGTCAAGAACGCGACCGCCGTGCCGCCGTCGCAGAACGTCGGCCGCAAGGGCATGGACCTGGCAGCCTTCAACGGCTACACCGCCAACACCACCGGTGAGGGCTTCAGTTGGTCGATGGACGGCTACATCAACGACTTCGGCATCGCGAACATGTCGAAGGCGCTGTACGACAAGGCGAAGAAGAACGACCCGCGCAAGCAGGAGTACCTGGACAACTACAAGTACTTCCTGAACCGGTCCCGCAACTACGTCACGCTGTTCGACCCGGCGCTCGGCTTCTTCCAGGGCAAGGGCCCGGACGGCGTCTGGGGCAGCTCGCCGGGCACGTTCGACCCGCGCGACTGGGGTCACGACTACACCGAGACGAACGCGTGGAACATGGCGTTCTCGACGCCGCAGGACGGCGCCGGCCTGGCCGCCCTGTACGGCGGCCGCGACGGCCTGGCGAAGAAGCTCGACGAGTTCTTCAGTACGCCGGAGGACGCGCTGCACACCGGCGGGTACGGCGGCACGATCCACGAGATGCTCGAGGCACGCGACGTACGGATGGGTCAGTACGGCCACAGCAACCAGCCGTCGCACCACATCACGTACATGTACGACGTCGCGGGTCAGCCGTGGAAGACGCAGGAGAAGGTGCGCGAGGTGCTGTCGCGGCTGTACCTCGGGTCCGAGATCGGGCAGGGGTACCCGGGTGACGAGGACAACGGCGAGATGTCGTCCTGGTACCTGTTCAGCATGCTCGGGTTCTACCCGTTGCAGGTCGGATCGCCGACGTACGCGATCGGGTCGCCGCTGTTCACCAAGGCGACGGTGCGGCTGGCCGGCGGCAAGAAGCTGACGATCAGCGCGCCGGGCAACAGCGCGAAGAACATTTACGTCAAGGGCGTGAAGATCAACGGCAAGACGTGGACGTCGACCGCTTTGCCGCACGACCTGATCGCGAACGGCGGCAAGATCGAGTTCGAGATGACCGACCAGCCGTCGCGGTGGGGCACCGGCCGCAACGACGCCCCGCCGTCGATCACCACCCCGGGCGAGGACCCGAGCACGTGGCGGGACTCGACCGAGGACGAGGGTGCGGTGATCGGGGCCGGTGACGCGGACGTGACCGCGCTGACCGACAACGACTCCAAGACTCAGGTCACGCTGACCGGCGCGACCCCGGCGATCACGGTGGCGCTCCCGCAGGGCCGCCCGGTCGGGATGTACACGCTGACCAGCGGCGCCACGGGTACGGCGCCGTCGGCCTGGGTGCTGGAGGGATCGAACGACGGTACGACGTGGTCGACGGTGGATCGCCGTACCGGCCAGAGCTGGCCGTGGGTGTCGTCCACCCGAGCCTTCAGCATCGCTTCGGCGAAGGCTTACACGCAGTACCGGCTGGTGCTGACCCCGGCGGCGGGCGCTGACGACGTCACGCTCGCCGAGATCGAACTGCTGGGCACCCTGAAGGGTGTCGAGCCCGGCACGCACCCGAGCGACAAGCGCGTCGCCGAGACCAAGCCGAGCCCGAGCCCGACCCCGTCCCAGTCGATCGACCGCAACTACGGCTGACCGCGTCGCCGGTTCCTGTCACTTCTTGTAGTGACAGGAACCGGCGAACCGCAGCAGGGTCGCCTCGTCCCAGCCCAGGTTGGTCGCCTGGTTCCCGACGGCAATGAGACGCGTGGTCTGTCCCTGGCGGTAGTCGGCGATCTCCACCCTGGAACTACTGGCCGACCACCGGCGGCGGTTGCATGCCGCGCGACAGCAGTATGGGCGGCAGCCTGACCCGGCCACCGCCCACGCTGGACGATTCTCCGGCGGAGCCTGCCCCTGAAAGGTTCCGCCGGAACATTTGAGAGGGGTGGCGGTCCCCGCCCGGACTGCCACCCCTTCACACCTAACGACGTCCGAGGCCCCTCCGGGGTTGCCTACCCCGCAAACTGTCCACATGCCGGACGGTTCAGGCGTGAACATGCCCCGTCAGCCGGACCAGCGGCCGGTGAAGAAGGCGGCCGCCCAGATCGCGGCCAGGGGTATCGCGAGGGCCAGATAGAGGCGGCCGAGCCAGAGTCTGCGCCTGCTCATGACCGCCAGGCCGATCCACAGCGGCCACCAGAGCAGCGTCGCCCGGGTGAGCGAGTAAATCCAGAACGACGTACAGAACGCGCCGACGGTGGCGGCGACCCAGGCGGCCTCACCCCAGGAACGGCGCCGGATCAGCCAGGCGAGCAGCAGCAGGCCGACGACGAGCGCGACCAGTTCGGCCCGGAACATCCAGGTCCAGTCGCTGCGGTCCGCGGAAAAGTGGCCCTTGCTTGCGGCCTCGATCGTGTGCTTCAGCGAGGTCCACGGCCAGGTGAACTCGCGCGCCCAGCCCTTCTCCTGCGCCTCCTGCCAGGCGAACCAGGAGCCGTGGATCTGCTTCAGGTACGCCATGAAGGCGAGCACCGGGACGGCCGGCAGGGCCAGCCACGGGAGCGACAGCCAGTCCCGCTTCTTCGACGTGACGAACTCGACCACGAGGGCGAACGCGAGGAAGATGCCGGACACCCGCACGGTCGAGGCCAGCGCGACGAAGATCGCCGCGCGTGCCCACCGCCCCTGCCGTGCCGCCAGCCAGGCGGGGAACGCGAAGGCACAGAACAGCGCCTCGGTGTACCCGGCGGCCAGGAACACACCGACCGGAGCGCCGTACCAGATCATCGCCGCGTGCGGCCCGAGGCCCTTCAGTTCCGGGAACTCGTACTGCGCCAGCCGCGCCAGGTACACGCCCGCGACAGCACTGGCGACCGCGGACACGACGATGCCGGCGGCAACGTAACCGATCCCGGTCCAGCTGACGATCCGGACCAACAGCGGGAACCCGGGGAAGAACGCGGCCAACGGCGCCCCGGACGGCTCACCGTTGTTGTAGCCGAACTCCGCGACCGCCTTGAGGTGCCAGACATCCCACTGCAGCCAGGCCCGCCAGACGTTCGGGTAGTCGTTGCCGGGGTTGAACAGCAGGGGCGCGGACACCGACAGCATGAACAGCGCTGCCCGGGTGACCAGCCACCACCCGAGCACCTCCCGGCCCATCGCGGTCGGCATCCATCGCGACAACCGGACCCCGTCGGCCCGGGCCCGCCGAGCCCGGCCGGGCTTGCCTTCGTCGCCGGCCGTCCGCTCGAACACGAGGGCCGGCTACTGGCCGCCGCCGGGACTGGCCGGCGTGTCGGGCGTGCCACCCGTCGGGAGCGGCCAGCCCGGAGGTGTCCGGGGCGGCTTCCCCGTCGGCTTGTCGGTCGGGGTGCTCGACGGCGGGTCCTTCGGCGTCTTGGTCGACGGCGCCGGCGGAGTGCTCGTCGGCGGTGCGGGTGGTGTGCTGGTCGGCGGCTCCGACGGCGTGATCGTCGGCGTCGGACTGTCCTTGAGTTGGTCCTCGTCGGGGTCCTGGAAGCCCTCGTCCGGCTGACCTGCCAGTGCCGGGTCCATGTAAGCCAGCCAGGTCTTCAGCGGCCAGCCGCCACCGAAGAACGCGTCGTCGCTGGAGTACGGGTCGAGGTCGCCCTCGCCGGACGCGCCGGCCCGGTACAGCACCGACGTGGACAGTTGCGGCGTGTACCCGGTCCACCACGACGTCAGGGTGTCGTCGCCGTCCTTGCAGCCGTCGCACGCGGCGTTGGCCTTGCGGTGCTCGACCGCCACACCACCGGCCGTTCCGGTCTTGCCTGCCACCGGGCGGTCCAGCTCCTTGGCGTCCTCACCGGTGCCCTTCTCGACCACGTCCTGCAACGCGTAGTTGACCATCCGGGCGACGTTCTCGTCGAACTTCCTGGCCTTCTTCTTGTCCAGGCTCTTCTCGCTCCACAGCACCTTGCCGTCCGGGCCGGACACGCTCTTGATCGTGTGCACCGGCGCGTACATGCCGTCCGCGGCGAACGTCGCGTAGGCGTTGGCCATGTCGACCGGCGACGCGTACGGGTCCGGCCCGAGAACCGTGGACGGGTTGTTCCGGCCGATCTCGAGCGCCTTGGTCTTCGGGATGCCGGCCGCCTCAGCGGCGTCGACGAGCTTCGCCGGACCGTCCTCCATCTTCTTGTCGACCAGGTCGTAGAAGGCGGTGTTGATCGACTGCTCGGTCGCCTTCAGCAAGGTGACGTCGCCGTAGTCCTCGTCGAACTCGTTGTTCAGCTCCTGGCCCTGGACCTCGATCGGACTGTCGCCCTGGAAGATGTCCCAGACCGACGTGCCGTCCTTCAGCGCGGCCGCCAGGGCGAAGGGCTTGAACCCCGATCCCGGGCGGGCCGGTCTGGTTGCCCAGTTCAACTGACTCTTCAGGTAGTCGGGTCCGCCGTACATCGCGACCAGTTCGCCCGTCCCAGGCCTGACCGAGGCCATCCCGACGTGCAGGCCGTTCCGCTTCTTCGGCAGCTCCTGCATCCCGGCCTTGTTGATCTGGTTCTGCGCCTTGAGGTCGAAAGTGGTGACCACCTTCAGACCGCCGCCGCTGATCTGGTCCTCGTCGAAGCCCAGCCGCTGCAGTTCCTTGCGCGCCATGTCGAGCAGGAAACCGTTCGGGCCCTTGTACCGGTCGTTCTTCGGCTTCTTGTTGATCTTCGGCAGTGCCTTGCCGTACGCCGTCGCCTGCGCCTGGGTGATGGTGCCGTTCTGCCGCATGCCGTCGAGGACGTACCGGTACCGCTCGATGATCCGCTTCTTGGTGCGCGGGTCCGGGTCGTCGATGTCGAACAGGGTCGGGTTGTTCAGCACCGTGGCCAGGAAGGCGGCCTGCGGCACGGTCAACTTGCGCGGCTCCGGCACCTGGAAATAGGCGTCGCCGGCCGCGGAGATGCCGTACGCACCTTCACCGAAGTAGACGGTGTTGAGGTAGCCCTCGAGGGTCTTGCTCTTGTCCTGCGACCGGCTCAGCTTGGTCGCGATGAACAGCTCCTGGAACTTCCGGGAGACGGTCCGCTCCTGGGTCAGGTACATGACTTTCACGTACTGCTGGGTGATCGTCGAGCCACCCTGCAACTGCTCGCCGTTGGCGATGTTCCACGCCGCGCGGACCATACCCGACGGCGAGATGCCGGGGTTGGTCCAGAAGGTGCGGTCCTCGGCCGCGGTCACCGCGTCCTGGACGTGCTTCGGGATCTGTGACAGCGGCACCGAATGCCGGTTCTGCTCGAAGAAGGACCCGAGCGGCTGCTTGCCGTCGGCGAAGGTGACCGTCGTCGTGTTGGTCGCGAACTCCTTGTTCGGGTCCGGGATGTCCGTCGTCTGGTAGACGATGAAGAAGGTGGCTACTGCGCCGATGACGCCGACGAAGAAGAGTGCGGTCACCCAGCCGAGGACCCGGAGCGCCCAGTGCTTCTTGGGCTTGCGGGCCGGGACGGCCCTTCTACGAGCTTCACTCACTGTGCAATCCTCGACGATCTCGCGGAAGTCATTGCCCCACAGACTACGGTGGATGTGGTAACGGCCCCGAATCCGCTCCGGATGCTAACAAGCCGAGCGGTCACCCGGGCGCGGGCAGGGCCAGGCCTTACCCAGATCTTTCCCGGCGGAAGCAAGCGATTTCCGCCCGGCTCACCCGGTGACGTGCGGTGCCGAGGCCCAGGAACGCCATGGCGCCCAGCGCGCGGTAGTCGGCCTTCGGCACGTTGCGGGCCACCTCACGCGCCAGGATCGCGGCGAAGACGAGGCTGAACGCCCAGTTCAGGTACGACGCCAGCATGGCCACCGCGGCGACGAACGCGACCGCGGTCCGCGGGCTCTGCGGGATCCTGGCCAGTCGAGCGATCAACCGGGCGACCGGTCCACTGGTCGCGACGGCGTACCCGCCGATGATGATCATGACCATCTGCAGCGTGAAAGTGATCAGGCTCCAGAACCCGAGGCCCCACGCGTCGACTAGGCCGAAGCCCTTGGTCGCGGCCGGATCGTCGGGGCGCTTGAGCAGCGGCTCACCGGTGACCAGCCCGAACAGCAGCACCACGAAGGTGCCGACCAGCACGAACCCGAACGCGTCCGGCAACCACTTCTCGGTGAAGGCGGTGAACCGCAGCGCGACCTGGGCCAGCGGGCCTCCGCCGTTCGCACCGCTCTCTACGTCCTGCTGCGCGTGCTTCGCCTGACTGTCGGCCATGACCCTCCGCTCTTGAACCACGACGCTGTGTCACCCGATCAAACGCAGATCGCCACCTGACGTAACAGGTTTCTCGGCGTGCCGCGTGATCAAGCTGACAAAGGGCGGCTTTGTCAGGAGTTGTCCACAGTCCTCAGGTCTGCTTACAGTGGCGAAGCGATGTATCGAACCGATACATCAGGTCATGACAAACTAGACCGTGGGAGGTGGGTCATGGGAAACCGCAGTGGGGTCCTGGAGCTCGCCGTACTCGGTCTGCTGCATGAAGCGCCGATGCACGGTTACGAGCTCCGCAAGCGCGTCAACGCCCAGTTCGGCTGGGGACGTGTGCTGTCGTTCGGTTCGCTCTACCCGTGTCTGAAGGCGATGCTCCGCAACGGGCTGATCACGGCCGACCCCGGGACGCCGGAGTCGGGTCGCCGGCCCAAGATCGTCTACACGATCACGGCCGACGGCAAGGACTACTTCGCGCACGCGATGCACGAAGCCGGTCCGTCGGCCTGGGAGGACGACACGTTCGGCGTCCGCTTCTCGTTCTTCGGCCGGACCGATCCGGCCACCCGGTTGCGCATCCTCGAGGGCCGCAGGGCCCGGATGGAGGAGCGGCTGGCCAACTTCCGGGCGGCGATGACCCGGACCGCGGAGCGGGTCGACGCCTACACCCTCGAGCTGCAACGGCACGGCCTGGAGTCGGCCGAGCGCGAGGTCCGCTGGCTGAACGAGCTGATCGACGGCGAGCGGCGGCAACAGCGGCCCCCTGAACAGCACCAACCGCCTATCCAAGGAGATTCCAGATGACCTCGATCCGCGTAGCGATCGTCGGTGTCGGCAACTGCGCCAGCTCGCTCGTCCAGGGCGTGCACTACTACCGCGACGCGAAGCCCGACGAGCGCGTCCCCGGTCTGATGCACGTCCAGTTCGGCGACTACCACGTCCGCGACGTGCAGTTCGTCGCCGCCTTCGACGTCGACGGCAAGAAGGTCGGCCTGGACCTCGCCGACGCGATCGGCGCCAGTGAGAACAACACGATCAAGATCTGCGACGTGCCGCCGACCGGCGTCACGGTGCAGCGGGGTCACACCCTGGACGGTCTCGGCAAGTACTACCGCGAGACCATCACCGAGTCCGAGACCGCGCCGGTCGACGTGGTCGCCGCGCTGCGCGAGGCGCAGGTCGACGTACTGGTCTGCTACCTGCCGGTGGGCTCGGAGCAGGCTGCCAAGTTCTACGCGCAGTGTGCGATCGACGCAGGTGTCGCGTTCGTCAACGCGCTGCCGGTCTTCATCGCCGGCACCAAGGAGTGGGCGGACAAGTTCACCGCGGCCGGCGTACCGATCGTCGGCGACGACATCAAGTCGCAGATCGGCGCGACCATCACGCACCGCGTGCTGACCAAGCTGTTCGAGGACCGCGGCGTCACCGTCGACCGGACCTACCAGCTGAACGTCGGCGGCAACATGGACTTCAAGAACATGCTCGAGCGGGAGCGCCTGGAGTCCAAGAAGATCAGCAAGACCCAGTCCGTCACCTCACAGCTGCGCGACGAGATCGACCCGCGCAACGTGCACATCGGGCCGTCGGACTACGTGGCCTGGCTGGACGACCGCAAGTGGGCGTTCATCCGGCTCGAGGGCCGCAACTTCGGCGATGTACCGCTGTCGCTGGAGTACAAGCTCGAGGTCTGGGACTCGCCGAACTCGGCCGGCATCATCATCGACGCGATCCGCGCCGTGAAGATCGCCAAGGACCGCGGCATCGGCGGCCCGATCCTGTCCGCGTCGTCGTACTTCATGAAGTCACCGCCGGAGCAGTACGCCGACGACGTGTGCCGCGACCTGGTGGAGAAGTTCATCCGCGGCGAGGTCGAGCGCTGACGTACGTCGTACAGCCCCGCAGTCACCGGTGTGGTGGCTGCGGGGCTGTTCTATAGATTGGCCTGATGCGGCTGCATGTGGGGTGTGCGCAGTGGACCCACGCCGCCTGGCCGCAGCCGTCGCGGTCGAAGCTGGAGTGGTACGCGTCGAGGTGCAACGCCGTGGAGAGCAACACCACCTTCTACGCGACGCCCGCACAGTCGACCGTCGCCGGCTGGGCAGCGCAGACGCCACCTGACTTCCGCTTCGTGGTGAAGCTGCCGCAGGTGATCAGCCACGAACGGCGGTTGACCGGCGTCGACGGCGAACTGCGTGCGTTCCTGTCCGCCATCGAACCACTCGCCGAACGCAACCACGCCGTATGGATCCAGCTCCCGGCGTCCTTCTCCCCCACCGACCTCGGCACGCTCGCCGCGTTCCTCCACCACGCCCCTCGCGGTTACCGGTACGCCGTAGAGGTCCGCCACCCGGCGTTCTTCGACGACGCGGTTGCCGCCGGTCAACTCGAACGGGTTCTCGGGCGTGTGGATGCCGAGTGGATCCCGTTCGACACGGTCACGCTCTTCGGACGCCGGCCGACCAGCTACGCCGAGCGCGACGCGTGGATGAAGAAGCCCCGGGTGGTACGACGTACGCGTGCGCTGACCGCGCATCCGATCGTCCGGTACATCGGGCGGGACTCCGTTGCCGAGACGGTCGAGGGCTGGGGCTACCTCGTGGAGCAGGTGGTGAACTGGCTCGCCGAGGGCCGCTCACCGACCATCTTCCTGCACACACCAGACAACGTGGAGGCGCTGAACCTGGCCCGGCGCTTCCACTCCGCGGTCCGCTCAGCCGTGCCCGGCGTCGAGCCCCTACCGGAGCCACCCGTCGACGCCGCCCCTCCGACCCTGTTCTAACCGACCCGGGGTGCCGCGGGGTGCCGCGGGGTGCGGCGGGGTGCCGCGGACAGGATCTGGGGACCGCGGACATGTTATTACCTGTCCGCGGTCCCCACAGGGTGTCCGAGGTTCAGTTATCCACAGGTGAGAAGTTCGCCGCTGGGAGAGGGGCGAATCTCCATATGTTCTCCGCCGAGATCACACCTCGGGAGGACAGACCATGGAGCATTCGAGCCACACTCCGCCGGACTATGCGGCGCACACGCCACCGGCCTACACGCCAGCGGCCTACGCGCCGCCGGAGGTCCCGCCGCCGAGTCGCTCGACACCGGCGGAGCGGAAGGCGCGGACCGATTGGCTCGTCACGGAGCTGCGCCGACTCGCGGCCTCTACTGACAATCCACATGAGCAGGCGAACCTTCATCGGTCCGCAGATTCGCTGATCCGCCTGGCGACGGCCTTCCGCCCATGACCGTCTCCGTGGTCGCCGCGCCAGCGGCCTCGTTGGAGGAGCTGCTGGCGCGCAGTGGGCAGGTGGCAGTCGAAGTGTCCGGCGCAGGTCAGACTGCGTGGAACGGGCAGGTGGTTGAGACGGTCGGTGAAGTCCTCGGCCTCGCGCACTGGGACGGCACGCTGTATCTGGACAGCGAGTGCATCCTCGATCCACTGCGGCAGATGTACGCGCATGCGGGTGAGGAGCAGCCGCTCCCGGTCCTCGTCCAGTACCGCGAGTCGCTCGCCACGCTGCTGCACGAGCACGCGCACTTCCTCGGCCCGGCCGGCGCGACGCAGGAGGCGGCTCGGGGCGCCTTCACGCGTCCCGGCAGCCGCCAGCTCGAGGAAGGCGTCGCCGAAGCCTGGGCTCAGGACCACCTCAACGAGTACCTGACCCGCCTAGGCGTGGATAAAGTTGCCCCCGGCATCGAAGACGCCCGCGGCGGCGGCTACTACGCAGCCTTCGTCCCCGCCGTCCGCATCCTGGCTGCCGACCTGGAGACCCGCGGCGACCTCCAGCCCGGCGAGGTCCTCCGAGCCCTCAACCAGCAAACCGCCGAGGGCCAGTTCCCCCTCCTCACCACCCTCGTCTACAACTCCACCCGCCTCCCCGACCTCGAACGGTCGGACACCAGCACCCGCAACCACCTCGAAGCCATCCTCCGTCAAGGCTTCGCTCACCTCGACACCTTCGAACTCGCCCCTGCCGGCCTGGCCGCCGATCGATCCCGCTCCACCACCACAGCCCTCCTCCACCACCTCACCACCGAGATCCACAAAGCCGAGTCCCACTACACCCCCACCCACGAACTCCGACCCCCAACCCCACTCCCCCCGACCCCCGGCCCCCTCAAGACCACCCCACCAACTCCGCAACGCCTAACCTTCACTCCACCCGCCGCGCCCCACTCCACCTACAGATCCGCCCCGTCTCCCCTACAAACAGCCCTAGCCGGCATCTCCCCTCCCACACCGTCCGCCACCACCCGACCGGCGACACAGACCACGATCTCCACCCGGCCACCCGGTGTAGCGCGATGCCTACAGCGCTAGCCCTCAGCCCGGCAGCAACTGGTGCTCAGGCACCGCGCGTCAGCTACTCGCGCGCCCCACGCCGTGTGTTTCCGGCCGCTCGCTTCGCCAGGTGTTCCGTTCCGGCTGGCCTGCGTGGTCGACGTTTGCATCGTGGTGCAGGCGGTTGCGTGGGGTGCGCGGACGGGTTTCACTACGCTGCATGGGGCTCGACAGTCGCATTGTCGGTGGGCCGGTCGGGCCCTTGATGCAGGTTTGGTCTGCGGAGTGCGATCGTCCGACGGCATTCAGCTCCCTTGCCTCGACTACCGCGGGTATTGGGTTCGCACGGATTGGCGGGACCTGGGCTGTGCACCTGCGCGGTCCGGCGACCAGGGCGACGACCATGGTGTGTTCGGCCGACTCGGAGTACTTCGGAGCTGACTTCCGCCTCGGGGCGTACCTGCCGATGTTCCCGCCGGCCCGGCTCACCAACATGCGGGACGCGGTACTGCCGATCCTGTCGGACGGTCGCATCCTGCTGGACGGTCGGGCGTGGGAGATGCCGACTCCGCAGAACATCGACGTGTTCTTCGACCGGCTACGGCGTGCGGATCTGATGGTGTTCGATCCGCTGATCGACGAGTTGCGGCACGGCGTCGTGCGCACCATGCCGAAGCGGACCGTGCAGAGCCGGTTCGTGCGGGCGGTCGGGCTTCCACTCCGCACGCTGGAGCTGATCGAACGCGCAAGACGGGCGGTCCGGATGCTGCACGCGGGTAAGACGATCGCGGAGGTGGCCACCGAGGCGGGGTACTACGACCAGCCGCATCTGACCCGGTCGCTCCGGCAGCTGATTGGCCATACCCCGGCGGAGGTGGCGCAAGGCAGCGTGGTTTTAGGACTGTGAGCCGGACCGTGAGCTGGACCCGAGAGCCGGACCGTGAGCTGGACTGGGAGCTGGGCTGGGAGCTGGGCTGGGAGGACTCGGAGCTGCGTTTCCGTACAAGACGGATCTGATGCGAGTCAGTATTTTCCGTCGCCATGAGACTCATCGAATCGACGTACATCTCGCTGGACGGCATGGTGGCCGGGGATGCCTTCTGGGGTGCGCAGCAAGGCTTCCAGGGCGACCAGCACAACGAGCAGGCCGCGAAGCTGCTGAACGCCGCCGATGCGCTGCTGATGGGGCGAGCGACGTACGACGTCTTCTCGACCTCGTGGCCGGACCGGCCCGGCGAACTGGCCGACGCGATCAATCCGCTGCCGAAGTACGTCGCGTCGCGGACGCTGACCGACGCGACCTGGAACACCGAGGTCCTGCAGGGCGACGCCGTCGAGGCGGTCGCACAACTGAAGGCATCGCGTGAGGGGACGCTGCTCAAGTACGGCACCGGCTCGTTCAGCCAGGCGTTGGTGGAGGCCGGGCTCCTGGACGAGTTGCAGCTTTGGGTGCACCCGTTCGTCGCCGGGTCCGGAGAAGGTTTGCTGTCGGGGATCGCGCCGACGCAGATGAACCTGGCGGCCGTCACCGAGGTCGGCAACGGCGTAGTCATTCTCACCTACACCCCGAAGCAGTAGCCGCGCCCGCTGCGATCACACCACCCGCAGCCACGCCACGCACCAACCCGGCCCGGTCGACGCCCGAGCACGCGCAACCAGGAACGGAGGGTGGCAGCACGCGACGGAACGAGCCGGTGCGAGCGCGCAGCGGAACGGGGGCGGGAGCATGCCGCGGAACGGGAGTGGGAGCTCGCGCCACGGACCCGGGGGTCGGGGCACGCGACCGAACCGGCGCGCGGGAGCGCGGTGACAGGAGTGCGCGTAGGTGTTGTGTGGGGTCCGGGGAGTCACTGATGGGTGGGCCGCGCGGGGTGCGGGTACGGTGGCTCGGGTCCGGCGAGGTGTGAGGAGTGGCTGATGGATCTGGTGCGGGAGAGTGCGGGGATCGCGCCGGGGGTGGTTGAGCTGCGGCGGGAGTTGCATCGGAATCCTGAGGTCGGGCTCGAGTTGCCGAAGACGCAGGGGCTGGTGCTCGACGCCATCGCTGGGTTGCCGTTGGAGGTGACGACCGGGCACGAGGTGACGTCGGTCGTCGGCGTACTGCGAGGTGGGCACCCGGGCCCGACGGTGCTCCTCAGAGGCGACATGGACGCGTTGCCGGTGATCGAGGCGACCGGCCTGGACTACGCATCCGCGAACGGCAATATGCATGCCTGCGGCCACGACCTGCACACGGCCGGCCTCGTGGGTGCCGCGCAGTTGCTCAGCGCGCATCGCGAGGAGCTGCACGGGAACGTCATCTTCATGTTCCAGCCGGGCGAGGAAGGACTCGGCGGCGCCGGGTACATGATCCGGGAAGGGTTGCTGAACGCCAGCGGCGAGAAGCCGATCGCCGCGTACGCCGTGCACGTGTGGGCCCTGGCCGCGAAGGGGGTCTTCCAGACCCGGCCCGGCACGATGATGGCCAGCTCGAACCGGCTGCACATCACCGTGCACGGCAAGGGCGGGCACGGTTCACAGCCGGAGAAGTCGGTCGACCCGGTGCCGGTCGTCGCCGAGATCGTGCTGGCGTTGCAGAGTTACGTGACGCGGCGCGTGAACCTGTTCGACCCGGTCGTCATCACCGTGACGCAACTTTCCGCCGGGGTCGCGATCAACGTGATCCCCAACTCGGCCACGCTCGGCGCTACCGTACGGACGCTGTCCGACGCGAGCCTCGAGCAGCTCTCCCACGAGCTACCGGCGCTGGCCGAATCAATCGCCTCGGCCCACGGTTGCACCGTCGACGCGACCCTCGCCAGGCAGTACCCGGTCACGATCAACGACGCCGGACGTACGGCGGAGACGCAGTCAAAGTTGGCCGACCTGCTCGGACCAGAGCGGGTCGAACCGCTGGCGAACCCGTTGATGGGAGCCGAGGACTTCTCGATGGTCCTCGCAGAGGTGCCCGGCACGTTCATCATGCTCGGCGCGCGCCCCGACGACGTCTCCGAGGACGAGGCTCCGTCGAACCACTCGAGCATCGTCCGTTTCGATGACGACGTTCTGGCCCACCAGTCCGCGGCCCTCGCGCATCTCGCTGTCTCACACCTGACGTGAGAGCCTGTGGCTGGCCGGTCCGCCAGAGACCGGCCAGCCACAGGGATCAGGAGGGCGCGATGCCGAGGGTGTAGGCGCCGCGGCTGCCGTAGGTGGAGTACCCGGTGTTCAGCGGGTCCCCGTAGCCCACGTTGTCGATCCGCAGGTAGTAGGTACCCGGATGGAGGGTGCTGGTAACACTCGCACCAAGGCCGGTCGGCGTGCCGGCGTCACTCTGGCCCGACGCCGGGTCGGCCGAGGCGACGACAGAGCCCGCGCTGTCGAGCAGGTCGAGCTTGATGTCGAGGTCGCCACCGGTAGCGGCCGCACTCGCGGTCGCGGTGTAGTTGCCTGCGGCACTGACGTCGACGCGGTAGACGTCGGTGTCGTCCTCGGCCGCGACCACACCGGACGCCGGCGTACCGACGGTCAGCGCGGCGGCGTCACCGGTCGTGCCACCTGCCTCGTCGGCACGCAGAGCGAGGCCGTGCGAGCCGACAACCGCGTAGTCGTCTTCCTTGTTGTTCGCGTCGGCGTACTCGCCCTTGCTCCACTGGCTCATGCCGCGGTAGTAGCCGACTCCCATGATCGGAGCCCACGCGCCGTGGCCCTGGTAGTAGCCGACGGTCGACGTGCCGTCGTGGCTCAGCCCGACGTTGTGGCCGGCTTCGTGGGAGGCAGCCTCGGCGAGGTTCTTCGCACCGGTGCCGACGCCCTTCGTGAACACCAGCGCCGGCTGGTAGTAGTCGTGCTGGCTGGTGCTGTCGTAGACACCGACGTACGCGACGCCACCGCAGCCGCACCCGGACTGGTACCAGGTGTCCGGATCGATGAGCACCCGCGTGCCGTACTGCTCGTCCGACGCACCGGACCGGTCGATCGCGGACTGCGGTGGCTCCTGCGTGGTCACGTCCACATCAAAGGTGCTGTAGTCCTCGGCAACCCGAGCCCACACCTCGCGTACGACGTCCTGCTCGGCGGTGCTGTAGTTCGCCGGATCGCCATCGGTGTCGTACGCCGACACGTTGACCGGATCGATCCCCTTGGACGCGTTCCACGCCGTACCGGTGATGGTGTGACCGTCGAAGTCCAGGTAGATGACCCGGTTGGAGCCCGGCCTGCTGTGCAGCTCGAACGCCGGACCGGTGGCTCCGGCAACGGCTTCGGTCGCCCAGCGCGGCGACGCCTCCGGTGCCTTCTGGGCGGCCGTCAGACCAGGCTCGCGGAAGAACAACTTGCTGTCGGCATCCAGCCAGCTGGTCTTGTCGGTGGCGAGGATGCGCTGCAACTGCTCCTCGGCCAGACCGTTGCGCTCGGCGATCTCGTCCAGCCGCGACTGGACCTCGCCGAGCGCCGAAGTGCCGGGCGTCGCTTCGGCGAGCAGTTGGTCGATCGGCTTCTGATCTGCGTCGGCCTGAGTACCGGCCGCGACGGCCAGACCTCCGAACACGACTGCACCGGCGCATGCGAGCGCGCCGGTGCGGCGGAACTTGCTCTTCATTCAGGAATCTCCTCACAGATTCCCCCGGGGCGGGCGGGTCCCCCCCATGACCCGGGGCCGTCGATCTCGGTGGGAACGACGGCCCCGGGTGACTCAGGTGTTTCAGCCGGCGCTGACGCGCACCGTGTAGGCGCCACGGCTGCCGTACGTCGAGTAACCGGTGTTCGCAGGGTTGCCGTAGCCGGTGTTGTCGACCCGCAGGTAGTAGCGGCCCGCGGTGACCTGCCGGCTGATGCTCGCGCTCAGACCGGTCGGAGTGGCGGAGCTGGACTGGCCGGCCGCCGGGTCGGCGGAGGCAACGACGGCACCCGACGAGTTCAGCAGCTGCAGTTTGATGTCCAGGTCGGCCCCGGACGCGGCCGAGTTCGCCGCGAAGGTGAAGGTGCCGGCGGACAGGTCGATCCGGAACATGTCGACGTCCGAGTCGTTCGCGTAGATGCCGTTCGCGCTGGTGCCGAGGGTGAGAGCCGTGGCGGCAGTGGTGGTGTTGCCGTGGTCGTCGGCGCGCAGCGCCAGACCGTTCTGGCCGATGACTGCGAAGTCGTCTTCCTTGTTGTTGGCGCCGGTGTACTCGCCCTTGCTCCACTGGCTGATCGCCTTGGAGTAGCCGACGCCCATGATCGGTGCCCAGGCGCCGTGACCGGCGTAGTACCCGACGGACGCCGTACCGTCATGGCTCAGGCCGACGTTGTGGCCGGCCTCGTGTGACGCTGCCTCGGCGATGTTCTTGGCGCCGGTGCCGACACCCTTCGTGAACACCAGAGCGGGCTGGTAGTACGAGTGCTGGCTGGTGTTGTCGTACACACCTACGTACGCGACGCCGCCGCACCCGCAGCCGGACTGGTACCAGGTGGTCGGGTCAATCACGACGCGGGTGCCGTACTGCTGGTCGGACGCACCGGACCGGGTGATCGCCGCCGCGGCCGGCTGCTGCGTGGTCACATCCACGTCGAACGGCGCGTAGTCCTCGGCCACCCGGGACCAGACGTCGCGTACGACGTCCTGCTCGGCGGTGCTCCAGGTGCCCGGGTTTCCGTTCGTGTCGTACGCCGTCACGTTCACGGTGGCGGGTTTGCCGTTCGTGTTCCACGCCGTACCGCTGATGGTGTGGCCGTCGAAGTCCAGGTAGATCACCCGGTTGGACCCGGGCTTGCTGTGCAGCTCGAACGCCGGACCTGTCGCGGCGGCAACGGCACGCGTCGCCCAGCGCGGGGACGGCGCGGCGGCAGTCTGCTTGGCGCCGGAGACTGGTTCGCGGTAGAAGAGCTTGCCGTCGCGGTCCAACCAGCTGGTCTTGTCAGTGGCCAGGATCTGTTCCAGCTGGGCGGCCGGCATGCCGTTGCGGTCGGCGAGCTCGGTGACCCGGGACTGGATCCGGCCGAGGGCCGACGTGCCCTGGACCTCCTGGCCGAGCAGTTGGTCGATCGGGGTGGGGGCGGGTTGCTGGGCATCGGCCTGGTTACCGGCGATGACGGCGATCACGCCGAAGGCGGCAGCACCGGCGATGACGGCACCGATGCGGCGGGGGCGGGTTTGCATAACTGGGGTCCTCCTCAGGGACTCCGCGTGTCTCACTTGACATACCTCACGAGCGGTGCCCGTGAACACACTGTGCGTAGCCTGCCTGAAGGGTTGCTGCCGGGTCTAGATTCTTCCCAGGATTTAACAGCGACTTGGGAGGGGTTCCCGGTGCGTTATCTGATGATTTTCCAGGCCACGGACACGTCCGAGGGCGGCGAGCTGGCGAGCGAGCGGAGCCTGACCGAGATGGGTCTGGTGATGGCGGAGATGGCCGAGAAGGGTGTCCTGCTGGCCGGCGAGGGTCTGCTGCCGAGCTCCCAGGGCTTCCGGATGCAGCTGGACGGCGGCGGCAAACGGCGGGTGGTCGACGGCCCGTTCGCCGAGACCAAGGAGCTGATCGCCGGGTTCTGCCTGATCGAGGTAGCGTCCCGCGAGGAGGCGGTCGAGTGGGGCTGGCGCTGCCTGGCGGCCGACGACGGCAACACCGGGACGCTCGAGCTCCGGCAGGTCGCCGCCCCCGAGGACTTCGGTGACGAGTTCACTCCCGAGGCCCGCGCCCGCGAAGCGACGACCTTCCTGAAGGCCGCCGAGAACCTTCAGAAGAGCAACACCTGACGGACCGAGGTGCCGGCGGCCAGGTCGTCGAAGGCCTGGTTGAGGTCGTCCAGTCCGACGGTCGCGCTCAGCAGGCGGTCGACCGGGAGCCGGCCGGCTTGGTAGAGGGCGATGTAGCGGGGGATGTCGCGGCTCGGGACCGACGAGCCGAGGTACGAACCCTTCACCGTGCGTTCCTCGGCGACCAGGCTGACCGCGGGCACGCTGAACGACTGCGACGGATGCGGCAGCCCCACCGTGACCGTGGTGCCGCCGCGCCGGGTGGCGGCGTACGCCTGCTCGAGCACCTTCGCGTTCCCGACGGTCTCGAAGGCGTAGTCGGCTCCACCTGAGGTCGCCTCCCGCACTTCCTCGACGGCGCCCTCACCAGCAAGAACTGTGTGCGTCGCGCCCAGGGACTGGGCCAAGGCCAGCTTCGACGGTACGACGTCCACCGCGACCAGCGGATGCGCGCCGACCAGCGCAGCACCCAGGAGCGCCGACAGCCCGACACCGCCAAGGCCGAAGACGACCGCGCTACGCCCCGCCCGGACCTGTGCGGTATTGACGACCGCGCCGACTCCGGTCATCACCGCGCAGCCGAACAACGCCGCGATCTCCGGCGGCAACGACGGGTCGATCTTGACCGCGGACCGCGCCGACACCACAGCGTGGTCGGCGAACCCGGACACCCCGAGGTGGTGGTACACCCCGTCCAGCCGTCGTACGCCGGACAGCAGCGTGCCGGCCGTGTTCGCGGCGGCACCCGGCTCGCACAACGCCGCCCGGCCCTCGGCACACGGACCGCACTCGCCACAGGCGGGTACGAAGGCGAAGGCCACGCTGTCACCGACGGCGAACCCGGGCGCCTCCGACCGGACGACCTCACCGGTCGCCTCATGCCCGAGCAGCATCGGCATGACCCGGGGTCGCGAGCCGTCGATCACGGACAGGTCCGAGTGGCACAGCCCGGCGGCGCGGATCCGGACCAGGAGCTCACCGGGGCCGGGCGGCGCCAGCTCGAGCTCCTCGATCCGCAGCGGCCGTGACTCGGCGTACGGACCGGGCAGACCCATCTCTCGCAGTACGGCGCCGCGCACGATCATCCGGTGATCCCTTCCAAGGCCTGGCGGATGCGGTCCGGGATCGGCACCGGCCGGCGGTCCTCCCGCGCCACGAACACGTGCACGAACCGCCCGGTGGCGGCCGGCTGGTCCGAGCCCTCGCGGAACAGACCGATCTCGTACCGCACACTCGAGTTTCCCAGCTGTCCGGCCCTCAATCCCGCGTCGACCGTGCCCGGGAACTCCAGCGACTCCTTGAAGGTGCACTGCGAGTCCACACACAGCCCGATCACGTCGCCGCGGTGGATGTCGAGCCCGCCGGTCCGGACCAGGAAGTCGTTGATCACGGTGTCGAAGAAGCTGTAGTACTCGACGTTGTTCACGTGCCCGTAGACGTCGTTGTCCTTCCACCGCAACGTGATCGCCAGAAAATGCGGAAACGACGTCCGATCCATCCGCCCACCATAAGGTGACCGGTATGCACTACGTCCTGATTCCGGGCGCCGCCTGTACGTCGTGGCACTGGCACCCGGTCACCGACGAACTGCGGCGCCGCGGCCACACGGTGACTCCGGTCGACCTGCCGTGCGATGACCCGGCGGCGGGTCTGGAGCAGTACGTCGACACCGTGGTGGGCGCCGTACCGCACGGTGAAGAGGTCGTGCTGGCGGCGCACTCGCTGGGTGGATTCACCGGGGTGATGGCGTGTGAGCGGCTACCGGTGCGGGAATTCGTGCTGGTCGCCGCGATGGTGCCGGCACCCGGCGAGCGGATCAGCGAGTGGTGGGAGACGACCGGTTACGACTGGGCCGGGGACGGCGTTGACACGTTCTTCCATGATCTGCCCGCAGAGTTCGCGGCCGAGGCGCGGCGGGAGTTGCGGGAGCAGAGTGACGGGCCGATGAACGATCCGTGTGCGATCGAACGGTGGCCGGAGGTTCCGACCCGGGCGGTGATCGGCCGGGACGACCTGTTGTTTCCGGCAGACTTCTTGCGGAGGGTGACGCAGGAGCGGCTGGGGTTCAGGCCGGACGAGATGGCCGGTGCTCATTTTCCGATGCTCGGGCATCCGGTGGCGCTGGTGGAGTATCTGCTGAGCTGAAGGGGAGGGGCCAGGGATGAGTGTGATCGAGGGGCGGCAGACGGCCGCGTACGAGGGCGAGATCGTGGTGTTCCTGATCGGGTTCCGGATCAACTCGCTGCGCGCGCTCAAGGCGTGGTTGCCGGTGGGGAGAGCGATGAGCCCGATGCTGCGGGAGTTGTCGAAGGATCCGGACGGCGGGCTGCTCGGGTTCCGGACGCTGCCGACGTGGCGCGGCGTGACGATGATCCAGTACTGGGAGTCGGTCGAGAAGCTGGAGGCGTTCGCCAACGACAGCAACCGGACGCACCGCCCGGCCTGGCTGGACTACTTCCGCAACTCGTTCAAGGGCGGCGGCGCCGGCATCTGGCACGAGACATACATCGTCCCGGCCGGCAACACCGAGACCGTCTACGGCAACATGCCGCCCATCGGCCTCGGCAAGGTCGCCGGCGTGGTCCCGGTCGGCCAGCGCGGTGAGACAGCCGCCGAACGCCTGCACCGACCAGCCGACGACTGAACCGGGCAGGACCGAGCCGACCGGGCTCGACTGGCCCGGCGGTTACAGTGCAGGCGTGCGGTTCATCCGGGATCTTGGGACGCTGCTGCGGCGCCGCGACTTCCGGCGGCTGTTCGCGGTGCGGTTGACGTCGCAGTTCGGTGACGGGGTGTTCCAGGTCGCGCTGGCGTCGTACGTGCTGTTCTCGCCGGAGCGGGCGCCGGACGCCGGGGCGATCGCAGGGCTGTTCGCGGTGGCCTTGCTGCCGTACTCGATCCTCGGTCCGTTCACCGGTGTACTGCTGGACCGGTGGTCGCGGCGGCAGATCCTGTTCGGCGCCAACCTGACCCGGGCAGTCCTGGTCGTCGGCATCGGCGCCATCGTTGCAGTGGGCAACGCGGGCCTGCCGTTCTACCTGGCGGTCCTGCTCACCCTCGGCGTGAACAGGTTCCTGCTGTCGGGCCTGTCCGCCGGCCTCCCCCACGTGGTCGAGCGGGACGAGCTCGTGATGGCGAACGCCGTCACTCCGACCTCCGGTACGGCGTCCTTCCTCATCGGTGGCGGTGTCGGCGCAGGGGTCAAGCTGATCGTCGACTCGGATCTCGCCGTCCTCGCACTCACCGTGATCGTCTACCTGACCGCCGCCTTCCTGGCGCTCAGGCTGCGGCGCGACCAGCTCGGCCCGGACCTGACAGGTGACGAGCCCGGCGTGATCGAGGCCGTCCGTGGCATCGCCAAGGGCCTCGTCGACGGCGGCCGGCATCTGCGACAGCGCAAGCAGGCTGCGCTCGGACTGGCCGCGATCGGCGCGCTGCGCTTCTTCTTCGGGCTCATCACCGTTGCGATGATCCTGCTGTACCGGAACTACTTCTACGGACCCGACCGGCTCGACGAGGCGTTCGGTGCGCTCGCCATCGCCACCGGCGCGGTCGGGGCCGGCTTGTTCACTGCCGCACTCGTCACGCCCTGGGCCACCCGGGTGATGACGCTGCGGCAGTGGATCACCTTGCTGTTCGTCGCTGCCGCCGTGGTCACCGCGATGCCCGGCGGCCTCTACACGCAGCCCGCGATCATCGTCTTCGGCTTCCTCACCGGCTTCTGCGCACAGGGCGTGAAGATCAGCGTCGACACCCTCGTCCAGACGGATGTCGACGATGTGTATCGCGGCCGGGTGTTCTCCCTCTACGACATGATCTTCAACGTCGGGCAGGTCTCCGCGGCCGCACTCGGCGCGGTGATCCTGCCCGACAGCGGGAAGTCGTACGCCGTCCTCGCCTTCGTCGCCCTCGGCTTCGCCGTCACCGCCTTCGTCTACGCACGGCTCAGCCGCGACGGGTCAGGTGCCACGCAGGGCCGTGATCGGCTGGATGGCGGAGGCCTTCCAGGCGGGGTACGTGCCGGCGACCAGGCCGATGAACGCACCCAGCAGGGGTGAACCGAAGGCCAGCCGATTGTCCAGGATCGGGGTCCAATCGCGGACCCACGACACCCCGACAGTGAGCAGTACGCCGACCGCGGTACCGAGCAGCCCGCCGAGGAAGCCGACGATCACGCTCTCGACCAGGAACTGGATCGCGACGTGCCGCCGGGCGGCTCCGAGGGCGCGGCGCAGGCCGATCTCGGAGATGCGTTCGAGCACCGACAGCAGCGTCACGTTCGCGATACCGAGGCCGCCGACGAGGAGTGCGACCGCGCCGAGCAGCAGGAACAGCGCATTCAGGTCCGACTCGACACCCTTGCGGACCGCGCCCTGCTTCGGCGGCGCGTCGACCTTCAGCGTGCTCGGGTTGTTCGGCTGGATCGCGATCGGCGCCTGACCGGCGATGAGTTGCGCCGCGCCGACCTGGGTCCGGATCTCGACCGCGTCCGGCGATTCCAGGTCGTACGCCGCCTTCGCCGTACCGTTCGGCATGATCACCGCGTCGTTCAGCTCGGCCCGGCCGGTGACGGACTCGAGAATGCCGATGACCGTGTAGGGCTCGTCGCCGATGAAGACCGCCGGCTGCGCGTCGACCCGGTTGATGCCGAGCCGCTCGGCCGCATGCTTGCCGAGCACAACGACCTTGTCACCGCGCTGGTCGTGACCGGCGTCGAAGAACCGTCCGGTGCCCAGTACGCCGCGGACCGCGTCGAACAGACCGGCGGACGCCGCCATCACCTGGAGCGCCTTGCCCTCGCCGCCGTTCACCCCGGCGACGTTGCGAACCAGGTCGTCGCCGATGTCGAGGTTGCTGACGGTGCCGACCGCGTCGACGCCGTTCAGCCGCTGGATCCGCTCCGGCGCGTCCCACGGCAACTGCGTCGCCGCCTCGCCTTCCTGCCCGCCCTTGTCGTCCGGCTGTACGACGACCCGCGTCGCCGCGGCCAGGTCGAACCGCTGAGTGATCTGCCCAGCCGCCGTCTGCCCGAGCCCCACAGTTCCTACCAGAGCGGCGATACCGAGCACAGTCCCGAGCGTGGTGAGAATCAGCCGTGTCGGCCGGGCGGCCACCCCGGCCAGCGCCTCGTCGAGCAGGTCCCGCACAGCGGGACGAGATCGAAGGCGCGACCGGCTGGGACGGGGCATGCCCGCACGGCGGATGAGACCGGCGAGCGCCAGGCGGGGCCGCGGCCGCCGCGGCCCGCGCCTGGTGGTGGACGGCCCGCCGGCGGGATCCGGGGGGCCTGCTGGGGTTACCACTGGAGGGTTCCGTCGACGATGCGGACCTGGCGCTGGGCGCGGCGGCTGACGTGATCGTCGTGGGTGATGACGGCCAGCGTCATCCCCTCGTGGTGCAACTCGTCGAACACTGCGAGGATCGCCTCCGCGTTGGCGCTGTCCAGGTTTCCGGTCGGTTCGTCCGCGAGCAGCAGACTCGGCTCCGCGACGAGCGCTCGTGCGATCGCGACCCGTTGCCGCTCACCGCCCGAGAGCGTGGTCGGCGCGAAGTCCATCCGGTGCGCCAGACCGACCCGCTCCAACGCGACTCGCGCCCGGGCCAACCGCACTCGCCGCGGCACCCCGACGTACACCATCGAGAGTGCGACGTTCTCCAGCACGGTCCGATGGTCGAGCAGGTGGAACGACTGGAACACGAACCCGATCCGCTCTCCCCGCAGTACGGCGCGACGCCGCTCCCGCAGGCTCATCGTGTCGACCCCGTCCAGCCGGTAGACGCCGCCGGTCGGGTTGTCGAGCAGCCCGAGCAGATGCAACAGCGTCGACTTTCCCGATCCGGACGGCCCGACGATCGACAGGTACTCGCCCTGCCCGATGATGAGGTCGACGTCCCGGATCGCCTGTACTTCGGGTGGTCCGGGGAAGAACCGGCGTACGCCGATCATCTCGACCACCGGCGCCGGCAAAGCCACGGCGGTCATCGTCCGACCACCACTTGTTCGCCGTCGGCCAATGATGCGTCGCCACTCGGGCTGACCTGCGCGAACCCGTCGGCCGACAGTCCGACCGTGACCGGCACGAGCTCGACCTTTCCGTCGCGCAGCACCTCGACCCGGGATCCGCCGTCCGAACCGGCAGACAGGGCCGCGACAGGGACCGTGAGTACCTTGCCGTTCGTGCTCTTGACCGGGATCGTCACCCGGACGTTCGCATCCCGCAGTTGCTCCAACTGCTTCGCCGTCAGCGTGTTGGGCCCGACCACGACGTCGTACTGCTCGCCGTTGCGGGTGACCCGGCGGACCTTCGCGGCGACCGACGTACCGTCGCCGAGGGTCAGGCTCGCGGTCATGCCCGCCTTCAGCCGCTCCGCGGTCTGTGCGTCGACCTTGAGGGTGACGACCAGGGAGGCGCCGCTGGCCGACATGACCACGCCGTTCACCGTGCCGCCACGCTCGACCTTCACGTCGTCGACCCGGCGCGGCAGGGTCTTCACGTAGACCACCTCGGACACCGGCAGCGGGGTGCCGGCCTTCGACTGCGCGTCCGCCAGCTCGTCCTCGGCGTCGTCCAGGTTCTCCTCCGCATCGTCGACCGCGCCCTGCTGAACGCTCAGGTCCTTGGCCTTCGCGGCCTTGGCCTGCTTCAACGCAGCCTTGGCCTGGCGGAGCGCGTTCTTCGCCGCGTCGACGCCCTTCTCCGCGGCGTCGACCGCCTGGGTGAGCCGCTCGTCCGGTTCGGGAGCGTCGTACCCGGCCTTCTCGTACAGGCGCTCCACCGCCCGTGAGGTGCTGCCGTCGTACTCGTCGTCGACCGTGCCCGGGTCGAGGCCGAGCCGGTCGAGGGTCTGCTCGAGCTGGAGCACGTCCGGTCCCTTGCTGCCCGGCGTGAGCGTGCGGTACATCGGCAGTACGCCGGCCAGGCCGATCACGGGGCGGCCGGTGATCTCCAGCAGCGCCTTCCCCTCGGTGATGGTCGACCCGACCTTCGGCACCTTGCCGGTGACGATCGCCGGGGTGGTCAGTCCGCTCGTCTCGACCCGGATGTTCACCGCGCCGTCGAACGACGCGTCACCCCGGCCGACCACCTTGCTGGACAGCGCCTTCTTCTCCACCGGCACGGTGATCTGGGAGGCCTTCGGTGCCGCCGTCTTCGCCGCCGCGTCCTCCGGTGAGGTGATCCGCGTGCCGGCCACGACGCCGACCCCGAGCGAGACGGCCGCCACCGTGGACACCCCGACCAGGACCCGGCGCCGCGACTTGGGCGATGTGGTCACCGGTTCGCCATTCCGTCGCGATATGCCTCCAGCTCGGCCTTGTGCTGGTCGACGAACTCCTTCTCCATCGCGTACTGCACCGTCTTGTACGACTCGTCGTACACCTTGGCGCGGCACTTCTGGTCGGCCACCGCGAGGTCGGTCTCGAACTTGCGCAGCTCGGACAGCTTGGCCGAGTCCACCTTGTCGAACGACGGCGGGCCGGTGATCGTCTTGCCCGCGCCGGACTTGGTCGGCGGCTGCGTGCCGGTCAGCTCGTTCAGTTTCTGCTCGACCTTCTGCCGCGGGTCGTCGATCTTGGTGAAGCCGGAGTGGCCCGCGTCGGCCAAGCAGTCGGCCCAGGCGGTCGTCGCGTCGACCACGCGCTGGTCGTCGTCGATCCGCTTCTGCAGCGCCTGGATGTCCTTGAACAGCGACTCGTACTTCTGGAACTCGGCCGCGCGGTCCTGGGACTTGCCATAGACCTCCTCGACGGCCTTCCCGCGGCAGCCCAGGTCCTGCTTGCCGCTGTCGGCCGGGCCGCCGCCCTCCTTCGGTGCGATCACAACCGTGCCGTTGGCGGTCGCGTTCGGGCCGTTCAGGGCGGTGTCGTAGGCCTTCTTCGCCTTCGCCGACAGGGCGTTGCGGATCTTCGTGTTCGGGTCGGTGTCGTCGGCGGCCTTGGACCAGTCGATCGTGCTGATCCCGTAGCCGTACTGCTGGGCGAACTTGTCCAGCGGCAGGTTGAAGGCGTCGTTGAACTTGTTCTTCGGCTGCGACTCCGGCGGTACGGCGACGTACTCGAAGCCGGCGTCCTTCATGCAGGCGACGGTGGCGTCCTCGACCTTGCGCTGCTTGGCCAACTCCTCCTCGGACGACCCCTGCCCGCCGCCGGCCCGGATCGAGATCCGCATCCCACCGCCGCCGGAGCTCATGAACCCCTCACCCATGTACTCCGCGAGCGGGCTCTTGTCGCTGTCCTGCTGATCGCCGCGCGCGGCCGGATCCTGGCCGCTCCCGCAGCCGGCCAGCGCCAGGACCGCCACCAGGGCGAGTGCTTTCCGTGAGGTTCTCATGGCTGTGGAGCGTGCCGTCCGGCCGGTGAAGAACCTGTGAAGGAGCCATTTGCACCCGATGCTCTCAGTCGATCTTCATCGGATTCTCATGAATCTGGTTCACATTGAGGTAGTACCCCGAGCCGGGTGACGGTCGAGTGCTGGAGGTGTCCAGGTGAGTGCATCGCAAGGCGGAAGAGCTGACTCGATGTTGGTTTATCGTGTCTGCTCTTCCAACGCAGCGAGGTGCTTGCCTGGGCGCCTCCAGTGCCGACCGTCACCCGGCTCGGGGTACTAGATGCCAGCGCGGATTCTCGTCGCCGAAGACGACCTGAAGCAGGCGGAGCTGATCCGGCGGTACCTCGAGCGGGAGGGGCACCTGACCGTCGTCGTGCACGACGGGCGGGCCGCGATCGACGAGGCCCGCCGGCGCAGCCCTGACCTGCTGGTGCTCGACGTGATGATGCCGAAGGTCGACGGCCTGGACGTCTGCCGGGTACTACGGGCCGACCGTGACACTGGCGCAGACGTGCCGATCATCATGCTGACCGCGCGCTCCACCGAGGACGACCTGCTGCTCGGCCTGGACCTCGGCGCCGACGACTACCTGACCAAGCCGTACAACCCGCGCGAACTGGTGGCTCGGGTGCGGACCGTACTGCGGCGCACCCGGAGCAAGGCCGAGGGTGAGGTGTACCGCGTCGGCGAACTCGAGATCGACCCGAGCCGGCACGAGGTCCGGCTGGCCGGCCGCCTGCTCGAGGTGACACCGGCCGAGTTCAAGATCCTGGCCTGCCTGGCCGCCTCACCCGGGCGGGCCTTCTCCCGGCAGCAGTTGCTGGAGCACGCGTTCGGGTTCGACCACTACGTCTTCGACCGGACCATCGACGTTCACGTGATGAACCTGCGCAAGAAGGTCGAGCCGTCACCCGGCACACCGGCGTACCTGAAGACCGTGTACGGCGTGGGCTACAAGCTGGCGGACAAGGTGGTGACGTCGGATGCGTCGTAGTGTGCTCGTCCGCTTCCTCGGTCTGTCGCTCGCGGTCGCGCTCGGCGCGGTGATCGCGACCGCGGTGATCGCGACGTACAGCACCTCGGAGAAGCTCCAGGGTGAGATCGACGCGAACACCGGCCAGTTGCAGGTCGACGGCGAGATCTTCGGCACCCTGTCCGACTACGCGGCCAACCACCCGACCTGGGCCGGTGTCGACAGAGAGGTCCACCGGCTCGCGGACCAGCTCGGGCGACGGGTCGCGCTGACCGAGCCGGACGGCACCGTCATCGCCGACTCGGCCCGCATGCTCGGTGCCGGGCCGGCGCTCCCGTCAGTGCCGGCGGCAACCATCGACGCACGGAGCCAGGGCGGCGGCTTCGCGTACACCGGAGCGGTGAGCGCTGTCGCGTTCCGCAAGGCAGCGGTGGTGATGGCGGGCCAGGCGATCACCAGCAAGCCGTCCGCGCCGCTCCCACCGATGTATTTCGGCTGGGGAATGACCGACGAGGAGGCGCGCGCACGCGATCGGCTCGCGGACAAGGCCGCTGCTTGCTATGAGGCCGAAGGCAAGAGCACCGTGGTGTCGAAAGTGCAGGGCACGCCCCAGGTGATGGTCGAGTCGGACCGGTCGGTCGACGGCGTCAGCATGATGCAGTTCGCCAAGCCCGGCCAGGGGGCCAAGGACAAGTGCGTGCCGGCCGGGCTGAATGCGCCGAGCGCGAAGGCCAAGGTGGTCAACGACGACGAGGTCCGCCGGGCGACCGAGTGCCTGGACAAGGCCGGCGAGACGTACACGATCGCCGCCGAGAACGGCCTCCGGATGGTGCTGCCGGACAACAAGACCGACGTCACACCGACCTTCGCCGACTGTACGACGCAGGCCCGCACACAGGCCCTGACGCCGTACGTCGCTCCGGAGGCAAAGCTCTACCTGGGTGCGAAGAGCACGTTCAACGTGTTCTCCGGTGAGGGCATGCTGCGGACCGCGGCGACCGCGCTCGGCGTACTGCTGATCGCGGCGCTGGTGATGATCTTCGCTGGGCGCCGGCTGGTCCGTCCGATCGTGGCGCTGACCGGAGCGGCCCAGCGGATGCGGAACGGCGACCATGCGGCTCGGGTCCCGGTGACCGGGAAGGACGAGGTGTCCCGGCTCGGGCACGCGTTCAACGCGATGGCCGAGTCGATCCAGCAGCACGACCACCAGCGCAAGGCCATGGTGAGCGATGTCGCCCATGAACTGCGGACCCCACTGGCCAATATCAAGGGCTATCTGGTCGCGTCCGAGGACGGCGTCGTACCGCTGGATCGTGAGCTGGTGACGTCGTTGCTGGAGGAGACCGGACTGCTCGAGCATCTCGTCGCCGACCTGCAGGATCTGGCGCTCGCGGACGCCGGCATGCTCCGGCTGCACCGCGCGCCGCGGGACCTGTCCGAGCTGGCGCAGCAGGTGGTATCGGCACATCGACCGGCCGCGGAGACCGCCGGCGTATCGCTGACGGCCGACGTACCCGAGTCAGCTCCGGCCTCGATCGACAGCGCCCGGATTCGCCAGGCACTCGGCAACCTGGTCTCGAACGCGATCCGCTTCACGCCGTCCGGCGGCCAGGTCGTGCTCGGCGTACGACGTGTTGCCGACGGCTACGACCTGACCGTCACCGACAACGGCAGCGGAATCGCGGACGAGCACCTGCCACACCTGTTCGACCGGTTCTACCGCGCTGAGCAGTCCCGCAACCGGACGACCGGCGGCAGCGGCCTGGGTCTCGCGATCACCAAACACCTCGCCGAAGCACACGGCGGCCGCATCACCGTCACCAGCCGCCCCGGCGACGGATCGGTCTTCACGATCTGGGTCCCGGCTGGTTGACTCGGCGTGTGGCGGGCCGGAAAGCGCGAGTGGCGGATGTCCATGAGGTTGCCTTGGGGATGCCGCACGTCACCGTCTGGAAGAAGGACACCGACAGCGAACGCCCGGTGTACCAGGTCGGCGGGAAGTCGTTCGTGTTCTTCCGGACGGCGCGACCGGACGCGTTCGACCCGGACACCGGCGAGCGGTACGACGACGTGATCGTGTTCTGGGTGGAGTCCCAGGACGACAAGCTCGCGCTGGTGTCGGACGAGTCGAACCCGTTCTTCACCACCCCGCACTTCGACGGCCACCCGTCGGTCCTCGTCCGGGCGAGCCGGATCGGCGAGCTCACCAAGCAGGAACTGACCGAGATCGTCCAAGACGCCTGGCTCGCCCAGGCCTCCAACCGCCGAGCCACCACCTGGCTCGCCGACCATCGGCTGAGCTGACCTTCCGACTGCCAAACTGAGCAGGTGAGCTACCCACCGGGCGGACCGGCCGCGCCCAACTACGGACAACCACCGCGCAAGAACCGAGCCGGTCTGATCATCACCCTGCTCGTGGCACTCCTGATTGGGGTCCTGATCACGGGCGGCGTCCTCGTCGTCAGGCTGGTCTCCGGCCGGCAGACGCCAACCGCGGCGCCCACCAAGATCGTCTCGGTGGCAGTCAAGACGCCGAACCCGTCACTGAAGCTCCCGACCAGAACGATCCAGCTGCCCACGGGCAAGCCGACGACCAGGCCGTCGGCCACCCAGCAACCCGCCAGATCACCGGAGCCGCCCGGAGCCGCCGTGGCCAACGTGGCCCGGCGTTTCGTTGCTCAGCTCAACGCCAACAACCCCACCACCGCGACCGCGTTGGCCTGTCGGAGCGCGAAGCAGGTGATCCCCTTCCTGATGCACCAGTACCTGAAGCCGCCGACCCGGCTCACCACGGCGATGACCCCGATCGGTCAGCAGATCACGTTCGTCGTCCAACTGTCGGGCACCACCAAAGGCGCGACGGTGTCGGGCATCGTCGTGATCCAGCAGCTTGCGCCGGAGCCGACCTGCGTCCGCGCCTTCTCGGTCACACCGGGCTGAGCGGCGCGAGCGCGCGAGCGGTGTCGAGGAGGTCGGTGCCGGTCGGCAAGGTCGCGATGATCGGGGTGTCCAGGCCGTTGGCGACGTACCGGGCGATGTGCTCGCGGCACTCGTCCGGGGTGCCGTGGACGATCAGGTCGTCCAGGACCTCGACCGGTACGGCGGCCATCGCGGCGTTCCGGTCGCCCGTGGCCCAGGCCGCGCGCATCTCTTTCATCGCGGCGCCCCGGCCGAGCCAGTCGTGGAAGGCGGCGTACCCGGGCACGGTCAGGTAGGTCGCGATCAGGAAGCGGCCGATGTTGCGCGCCATCTCCGCGTCCTCGGTGACGCAGACGAAGATCCGCGCGGCCAGTTCCTTGTCCGGCCCGAGCTCAGCCCGCACCTGGCGTACGTCGTCGGCCGACAACCAGTTGGTGATCGCGCCGTCCGCCTCCCGCGCGGCCAGCTTCAGCATCTGCGGACGCAGCGCCGCGAGCATGATCGCCGGCGGCACGTCCGGCGCCTTCTCCAGCCGGAACCGCTGGATTTTGAAGCTGTCGAACTCCCCGTCCACCCGCTCCCCCGCGAACGCCTGCCGCAGGAACCGCAGTACGTCGCGGGTCCGGGCCAGCGGCGGGTCGTACGCGATCCCGTTCCACCCGGTCACGATGGTCTCCGACGACGCCCCGATCCCGAGCACGAACCGCCCCGGCGCCAGCTCCGCGAGCGCGGCCGCGCTCATCGCCAACGCAGCGGGCCCCCGCGTGTGCACAGGTACGACGGCAGTCCCCAGCCGCAACCGGTCGTCCCACTCGGACGCCAGCACCAGCGGCGTGAACGCGTCCGCGCCGGCCACCTCGGCCGACCACAGATCCGTGTAGCCCAGCGACGCCAACTCAGCGACCAGCGGCCGATGGTCGCGCAGCGGCACCCCGGTCAACGGAACGGTCAGACCCCAACGCATCAGTCAGATCATCCTCTTCAGCAACGGCAGTGGTGCGTACCGCATCACCCGGGCGAGCGGGCTCCACGGCCACGGCGGCACGTACGCCGTCGCCTTCTCCGCCTCGATCGCCGCGACGATCGCACGGACGCCGGGAACAGTGTCGACGATCAGCGGGGTGTTCGCGAGATGCTCGTTCATCTCCGAGCGGATGTACCCGGGGAAGATCGTGCTGATCTTGATCGGCTTGCGGAGCAGCTCCAACCGGAGCCCTTCGGCCAGCGCGGCGACACCGGCCTTCGTCGCGGCGTACGTCGTGACCGTCTTCGGCAGCCCGCGCACCGCCGAGACGGACGAGATGAACACGAGGTGCCCCGCATTCCGCGCCCGGAACAGCTCCATCGCCGCCTCGGCCTGGGCGAGTGCGCCGACGAAGTTGGTCTCCGCGGTCTGCAGGTTCGCGTCGAACCGCCCGGTGCCCAGCGGTGCGCCCTTCCCGAGGCCGGCGTTCACGATGACCCGGTCGAGTCCGCCGAGCTCGGCGTCTGCCTTCCGGAACACCTCGAAGACCTGCTCGTGATCGGTGACATCGAGCTTGTGGATCACCACGGTCAGCCCGGGATGCCGCTCGGTCAGCTCGGCCCGGAGCGCCTCCAGCCGGTCCTCGCGGCGCGCGGTGAGCGCGAGGTTGTGGCCCTTGGCGGCGAACTGCCGGGCCATCTCGTCCCCCAGCCCGGCACTGGCGCCGGTGATCAAGATGTTGCGTCTCATGGGGAGCCTTATCTGTAGGAGAGCAACTCGCTGCCGTCGAGATGCCCGTGCTCGTTGTAGCTCACCACAGTCAGTCCGCTCCGACCGGACACGACCTTGGTGATCGCGGTGTTGATCGTGATCGGGTTGAGCCGCGACCACAGCTCATCGCTACCGGACAGCAGCCGGCTCACCACGGCCGCGATCGGACCGCCCGACGTGAAGACCACAGCAGTCTCGCCCTTGCCCAGTCGCTCGGCGGTACGTCGTACTGCGGCTTCGGACCGGTCACAGAAGGCGCGGAACGTCTCGGTGTAGCCGCCACCGCCCTCGACCCAGCGCTGGGTGGCGGCGGTGAACATCTGCTGGAAGGCACGCTCGGGGTGGCCGGTCCGGCTGAGGTCGGCCAGCATCACCGCACGTCGCTTGTAGGCGGGCTTGTGCGCCACGACCAGCTCGGTGTGATCGAACTCGTCGAAGCCCTTGTCCTCTTCAGCGGTCGCTTCGGCGAGCGCGAGCGCCGCGGTCTGGGCGTGCCGCCGCATCGAACCACGCAGCACGAGATCCGCGGTCACCCCGCGGGCGAGCAGCGCCTTTCCGAGCACGGTCGCCTGTTGCTCGCCTTGGGGCGAGAGCTGGTCGTAGTCGGTCCGGCGGAAGGACGCCTGGGCGTGCCGGACGAGGTAGATGACGGCCATCAGGCTCGCCGCATGATCCGGCGGCAGCGCCACTCGAGCAGGTTGACCGGCCGCCACATGGTCTTGAACCGCGGGTTGTGGGTCTGCTTGTGGTGGTAGCGGTAGTAGATCTGCTGCGCGATCACGGCCAGCCGGAACAACCCGAACACCTCGTAGAAGGCCCAGTTCTCCGGTTTCAGTCCGGACCGCTCGGCGTAGTACGCGACGATCTCGTCCCGCGTCAGCATGCCGGGTACGTCGGACGGCTGCAGGCGGAACCGGCGGAACGCCCAGTCGTCGTCCGCCTGGACCCAGTACGCCATCGCGCTGCCGAGATCCATCAACGGGTCGCCGAGGGTCGCGAGCTCCCAGTCGAGAACGCCGACCACCCGGAGCGGGTCGTCCGGCGCCAGCACCACGTTGTCGAGGCGGAAGTCGTTGTGGATGACGCAGGTGCGTACGTCGGCCGGTTGGTTCTCGGCCAGCCAGGCCATCACGCGCTCGTAGCTCGGCACGTTCCAGGTCTTGGCCTTGCGGTACCGATCCGACCAGCCGTTGATCTGGCGTTCGACGTACCCCTCGCCTCGGCCGAGATCGGCCAGCCCGGCGGCCTCGGCATCGACGGCGTGCAGCTCCACCAAGGTGTCGATCAGCGTGTAGCCGAGCTGCCGGGTCTGGTCGGCGGTCAGGTCGACGCCGAGCGCGGACGTCCGCGGGATCGTGCCCGCGATCCGCTCCATCACGTAGAACTCGGAACCGATCACCGCGTCGTCGTTGCAGTGGGCAACCATGGTCGGGACGTACGGAAAGACCGGTTTGAGACCGGACTGGATCCGGTACTCGCGGCCCATGTCGTGCGCGCCCTTGGCCTTGGTCCCGGCCGGCGGGCGGCGCAGGATCAGGTCGTGGCCGTCGTACCGCAACAGATAGGTCAGGTTGGACGCACCGCCGGAGAACTGCTTGACCTCCGGCAGTCCGGCCGGCAACTCGGTCTGCTGCCGGAGCCAGCGGTCCACCGCCGGTACGTCGAAGGCGTCCTCCTCGCGGACCGCCCGCGCGCCATCACCCACGGGCAGCGGCCTCGGCGCGCTCGCGGGCCCGGGCGGCGATCTTGCGCATCTGCCGGTCGTACAGCGGCCGGGCGAACCGCTTGGTCCGCCACGCCATCAGCGCCGGCCGGTCCGGGATGATCAGGAACTGCTTCTTCTTGATCCCCGCGATCACCCCGGCCGCGATGTCGTCCGCCGTACGCGGCGACTTCTCGATCAGCTGCCGCGCCGTCGCGCCCATGGCGGTGTCCTCGCCCTGGATCGAGTCGCCGAGATTCGTCCGGAAGAACGACGGGCAGACGACGGAGACGGTCACGCCGTACGGATGCAGCTCGTGCGACAGCGTCTCCGAGAGCGCGACGACACCGGCCTTGACCGTGTTGTACGAGCTCATCATCGGCGGGTGAACCAGACCGGCCGCGGACGCGGTGTTGACGATGTGACCCGAGCGCTGCCGCTTGAAGACCGGTGTGAACGCACGACAGCCGCGGACGACACCCATCAGGTTGATGTCGACGACCCGGTCCCACTCGTCCAGCGTCTCGACGTCGATCCGGCCGCCGGTGGCGATCCCGGCGTTGTTCACCAGGATGTCCAGGCCGCCCCAGTTCTGCTCGCACCATTCGACCGCCGCGGCCCAGTCCTCGGAGCTGCGGACGTTCAGCCGCAGATAGTCCTTCGGCCCGTCGTCGGCGACGTCCGTACACAGCACCTGGTGGCCGTCGGCAACGAACCGGGCGACCAGCGCGGCGCCGAGCCCGCTGGCGCCGCCGGTGACGAGGACGCGGCTCACTTGACCTCCCGGGGCAGGTACGACGCCAGTTCGAGCCTGGCGATGACTCCACGGTGCACCTCGTCGGGGCCGTCCGCCAGCCGCAACGCCCGCGCACTCGTCCACGCGGCCGCGAGCGGGAAGTCGTCCGACAGCCCGCCGCCACCGTGCAACTGGATCGCCATGTCGATCACGTCCTGCGCCATCCGCGGCACCGCGACCTTGATCTGGCTCACCTCGCTCAGCGCACCCGCCAGCCCTTCGGTGTCCAGCAGGTACGCCGTCTGCAGCACGAGCAACCGGGCCTGGTTGATCGCGATCCGGGCGTCGGCGATCCGCTCGCGGTTGCCGCCCAGGTTGACGATCGGCTTGCCGAACGCGGTCCGGGTGGTGCCACGCTCCAGCGCGAGCTCGAGCGCCATCTCCGCCAGGCCGATCAACCGCATGCAGTGGTGAACCCGGCCCGGACCCAGCCGTCCCTGCGCGATCTCGAACGCCCGTCCGGGCCCGACCAGGATGTTCGACGCCGGCACGCGGACGTCCGTGAACGACACTTCGCCGTGGCCGTGCGGCTCGTCGTACCGGTGCATCGTCGGGAGTAGACGCTCGACCTTCACACCAGGGGTGTCCCGCGGGACGAGCACCATCGTGTGCCGCGCGTACCGAGGGGCGTCCGGGTCCGTGAGGCCCATGAAGATCAGGAGCTGGCAGTCCGGGTGACCGACGCCGGTGCTCCACCACTTGCGGCCGTTGATGACGACCTCGTCGCCCTCGATGACCGCGGTCGCCGCCATGTTGGTGGCGTCCGCCGACGCGACGCCCGGCTCGGTCATACAGAACGCCGACCGGATCGCGCCGTCGAGCAGCGGTTCCAACCACTGCTTCTTCTGCGCGGCGTCGCCGTACCGAAGCAGCACTTCCATGTTGCCGGTGTCGGGCGCGTTGCAGTTGAAGACGTACGGCGCCAGGAACGACCGGCCGGTGAGCTCGGCGATCGGGGCGTAGTCCAGGTTCGGCAGGCCCTCGCCGTACTGCTCGTTGCCGGGCTCGGCCGGCGGGAGGAAGAGGTTCCAGAGTCCCTGCTTGCGGGCCTTCGCCTGCAGCTCCGCGAAGACAGGCTGCGGCTGCCACGGATCGGCGGCCGCCCGGGTGGCGGCCTGCATCTCCGCCTCGACCGGCTCGATCTCAGTCCGGATGAACTCCGCTACCCGGCCGATCAGCTCACTCGCCCGGGCGGAAGGTTCGAATCCCATCAAGACTCCTTCAGGTCGCCTTGACCGTAGCTCAGCCCCTAAGCAATGCTCAATAGCATGGATCACCGACTGACAGCGGAGGACCGCAAGAAGCAACTGGTCCGGATCGGGCTGATGATGCTGCGCACCCAGCCGATCCACGAGCTGTCGATCGACGCGATCGCCGGGCAGGCCGGCATCTCCCGCAGCCTGCTGTTCCACTACTTCCCGAGTAAGCGTGACTACTACGTCGCCGTGATCTCAGCCGCCGGCCGCCGCCTCCTGCGCGTCACCAAGCCGGACGACTCCCTCCCGCCCGACGAGCAACTGCACGAGATGCTGATCCAGTTCGTCGCGTTCATCACCCGCCGGCGCACGGCGTACATCTCCTTCGTCCGGGGCGCCGCCGGCGGCGACAACTACGCCGTCAAGGTGTACGACGAGACCCGCGCCGGCCTGACCAAGCGCGTGCTGACGTACCTCGGCCTCCCCGAGGTCGCCGAGTCACCGGCCTCGAGCGAGTACACGCGGGTTCACGCCTGGCTCGCGTACACCGAAGACCTCGCCATCGAATGGTCCGGCCTCCCGGAGAAGGACCGCCAGTCGACCGACAAAGAACTGGTCACCCACGCCATCGAAGCCCTCCACCTGCTGCGGAAGCTGTAAGCCGGACCGCCGCACTCTTGACAGACCCCACACCCGAGCGTTGTCTGAGGCCGCTCGTGGGAGTCGGGGTCGACGTAAGGAGTGCGATGAGAAGACAGGCATTCGGGGTTGCTCTGGCACTGGCCGTGAGTTCGCTGACCGTTCCCGCCGCCGAGGCCCAGCCCTCGACCAGTCAGGCGCGGGTTTGGGTGACGACGCCGGATCGGGTGGAGCTCCTGCATGAGCGGGCCCCGGTTGCGTTCCAGCGCGGGGCCAGCGACCTGACCACGATCACGGTCGACCCACGTACGTCGTACCAGACCATGGATGGCTTCGGCGCCTCGATCACTGATTCGTCCGCGAACGTGCTGTACCGGCTCAGCCCGCAGGACCGCGAGCAGACGATGCGCAAGCTGTTCGACCCGAAGCAAGGCATCGGCGTCAGCTTCCTGCGCCAACCGGTCGGGTCGTCCGACTTCACCGCCGAGGCCGAGCACTACACGTACGACGACGTACCAGCGGGCCAGACCGACTTTGCGCTGAAGCAGTTCAGCATCGCGCACGACCAGCAGCAGGTACTCCCGCTGCTGCGCCGCGCCAAGCAGCTCAACCCCACGCTGAAGGTGATGGCGACCCCGTGGAGCCCGCCGGCGTGGATGAAGACCGGCGACTCGCTCGTCGGCGGCCGGTTGAAGGACGACCCCGCGGTGTACGACGCCTATGCGCGGTACCTGGTGAAGTTCGTCCAGGCGTACGCCACGGCCGGCGTACCGGTCGACTTCATCTCCGTGCAGAACGAGCCGCAGAACCGCAAGCCCAGCGCGTACCCCGGCACGGACATGCCCGTCCGGCAGGAGGCCGCGGTGATCTCGGCGCTCGGACCGCTGCTCCACAAGGCGAGTCCGCGGACGAAGATCCTCGGCTACGACCACAACTGGACCACGCACCCCGGTGACATCGAGTCCACTCCGCCCGGCGAGGACCCGGAGACCGACTACCCGTACAAGCTCCTGCAGACACCAGCGGCGAAGTGGATCGCGGGTACGGCGTACCACTGCTACTCCGGTGACGCCTCGGCCCAGACCGCACTGCACAACGCGTTCCCGTCGAAGGGGATCTGGTTCAGCGAGTGCTCCGGATCGCACGGGCCGGACGACACCCCGCCGCAGATCTTCCGCGGCACGCTCACCTGGCACGCGCGCAACCTGATGCTCGGCACCACCCGCAACTGGGCGAAGTCGGTGGTCAACTGGAACATCGCGCTCGACTCGACCGGCGGCCCGCACCTCGGCGGCTGCGACACCTGCACCGGCCTGGTCACGCTGCAGCCGGACGGCACGGTCACGACCGATGCCGAGTACTACACGATCGGCCACCTGTCGAAGTTCGTGAAGACGGGTGCGGTCCGGATCGGCAGTACGTCGTACGGGACGACTGGATGGAACGGGCAGCTGATGTCCGCCGCCTTCCGCAACCCGGACGGTACGACGGCTCTCGTCGTACACAACGAGAACGACGACCCCCGGAGCTTCGCGGTGGCGGTCGGTGACAAGTCCTTCGAGTACGAGCTGCCGGGTGGCGCGATCGCGACGTTCACCTGGGGACGCGTGTCGGCGGACGTCCCGCAGCCGGTCTCACTCGACGGCGCGACGGCGACCGCATCGGTGAACGGCGCCGAGGCAGGTATGGCGATCGACGCCGACGGCTCGACGGTGTGGACGAGCAAGGAGGCACAGGCGCCGGGTCAATCGGTGCAGGTGGACCTGGGCTCGCCTCGCTCCTTCCGCCAGCTCGCCCTCGACAGCGGCGGCCAACTCGGCGACTTCGCCGCGACCTGGAGCGTTGCCGTAAGCAACGACGGCACCCACTGGTCCAAGCCGATCACCGGCAACTCAACCGGCCAACTGACCACCGTCACCCTGCACCCGACAGTCGCCAGGTACATCCGCGTGACCTCAACCTCCACCAGCGACCACTGGTGGACCCTCGCCGACCTCCGCCTCTACCGCTGACCCTGCTACGACAGTTGGGATTCGATCCAACGGGCTGTGGCGGCGGCCTGGTTGTTGGTGGTGGCGATCAGCTGGAGGCCGACCGGGAGGCCGTTGGTCGGGAGGGGGAGGCTGATGGCTGGGTGTTTGGTGAGGTTGGCCAGGCGGGTGTTCTTGAGTAGCTGGGACCGGATCGCCTTGCTGCCTTCGGGTGTGGCGGCGTCGGCGATCAAGGGCGCCGTGCAGAGAACAGTCGGAGTGAGTACAGCGTCCACCCGTGCGAGGACGCGCTCCAGCTCAGCCGTGATCTCGATCGCCCTGGACCGGGCAGCGCCGTACTCCGCGGGCGTGACCTCCGCCGCCTCGCGGAGCCGCTCCTGCACGTCGGTTTGGTACTGCGCCATCGACCGTCCAGTGTGATTCGCCACCGCCTCGGGGCCCTGGATATGAGCGGCAGTAGTAAAACTGTCTCCCCAATCGGGCAACTCGACGTCGACCAACTCCACGCCCGCCGCCGAGAGACGACCCAGCGCGGCCGCCCACGCCGCACCAACCTCGTCAGTGAACTCGAGGTACTCCGGATTGGTCACCACACCAAGCCGCGTCGGCGGAGCGGCGGCAAACGTGGTGTCAGAAAGTACAGACAGTGCATAGACCGCATCGGCAACAGTCGAGGTCAGTACGCCGACGTGGTCAAGGCTCTGCGACAACGGGAACACCCGGTCGGCCGGCAGCGTCCCGTACGCCGGCTTGAAGCCGACCACTCCGCACAACGCCGCCGGGATCCGCACCGACCCAGCCGTATCCGTACCGATCGCCAACGGAACCACCCCGGCCGCGACCGCAGCACCAGCGCCCGCGCTGGACCCACCCGTCATCCGCGACGGGTCATGCGGGTTGCGGCAAGGCCCGAGCCGATTCGACGTACCCGTGCAGCCGTACGCGAACTCGTGCGTGTGACTCAGCCCGATGATGATCGCACCGGCCGCCCGCAACCGGCGTACGACGTCAGCGTCCTGCTGCCCGACCTCGTCCATCGACGCCGACCCGCAACGGTACGGCCATCCCTCGACTTCGACGATCTCCTTCATCAGAACCGGCACACCCGCGAGCGCGCCGCTCCGGTCGTGACGTGCCGCGCGCTGCAAGGCTCCGTCGGCGTCGAGGTGGACGACAGCGTTCGTCCCGGCCGTCTCCTCGGCCCGGATGAGCGCAGTCCGGATCAGCTCAACAGGATCCACCTTGCCGGCCCTGACATCGGCCGCGATCTCCTCCAGCGATTGCACGCTCTCATCACACCATGTCGGCCCTATCCCAAGTCCCGCGGTCCGGGCAGTGATCGGGGCAGTCCGAACGACGGGAACACACTGTTCTCGAACCGGGTCATGGCGCAGATCCGGTCGCCGGCAACAGTGAGGACGAGCAGGCCGGTGCCGTGGCGGACGCCGGTCGGAGCGTGCAGATAGATCCCGAACGCCGGCTGCCTGTTGGCCCGGGTCGGTACGAGATCGAACCTGCGCCCCGTCCCGAACAAGTCGGAACAGAAGCGGCCCACGACGTCCCGGCCCTGGTACTCGAGCGGCAGCGGCGGCATCGACATGAACACATCGTCGGTCAGCAGGTCCACCAGCGCAGCGATGTCGGCCGCTTCGTACGCGCTGACGAACTTGGCCACGAGCACATCCTCGGCAGGCGACCCTGCGACGGCAGTGTCCGGCCGCCGTTGCTGCAGGCCGGCACGGGCCCGCTTGAGGGCGCTCTTGACCGAGTCGACGGTCGTGTCCAGCATGTCGGCCGTCTCCCGCGCGTGGAATCCGAGGACGTCGCGCAGGACGAGTACGGCGAGCTGACGCGGTGGCAGCAGTTGCAGCGCAGTCACGAAAGCCAGCGAGATGGACTCGGTCTGCTCGTAGCGGGCCTCCGGGCCGAGCGGCAGATTGATCGCATCCTCGAGAAGCTCGTCCGGGTACGGCTCGAGCCAGGCGACTTCGCCGAGCCGGGTCGGCTCGGGCGGTTCGATACCGGGGATGTCCCACTCCTTGGCCGGACGGCGGCTGGCCGAGCGCAGCGCACTGAGGCATCTGTTGGTGGCGATCCGGTAGAGCCAGGTGCGGATCGAGGCGCGGCCCTCGAACGTGCCGAGACCCCGCCAGGCCGACAACAGGGTGTCCTGGAGGGCGTCCTCGGCATCCTGGAACGAACCGAGCATCCGGTAGCAGTGCACGTGCAACTCGCGGCGGTGCGGTTCGGTCAACGCCCGGAACGCGTCGCCGTCCCCGTCCCGCGCCCTGCTGATCAGGTCTGCTCTCATCGACTCCACTCTCGCCCTCGCTGGTCCTTCCACTCTGTACCGACGCCGGCCGAGTCCCGAAAGGGGCGCCCCCTTCTTCGCCGGCACCGCGTCTGCACCAGTCGTAGCGACAAATCGACGAAGGAGCATGACATGGGAAAGATCGTCGTCAGCGAGAACATCTCGGTCGACGGAGTCATCGAGGACGCGACCGGTGACGAGGGCCTCGGGCGCGGCAGCTGGTTCACCTGGATCACCGACCGCGACCGCGAAGAGTGGGCCAAGACCGAAATCGCGGAGGCGGTGGGAGCCGACGCGCTGTTGATGGGGCGACGTACGTACCACTGGTTCGTCGCACGCGGCTGGACAACCCGGACCGACGTCTGGGCGAACCGGCTGGCCGACGTGCCGAAGTACGTCGTCTCATCCTCACCTCTCGAAGGTCCCGACTGGAGCAACTCGACAGTCCTGAAGGGTGACGTGGTGGAGCAGGTCGCGGCGCTGAAGAAACAGGTGGACGGAGAGATCGTGGTCTACGGCAGCGGCAGCCTCGTGCCCACGCTGATCGAGCACGACCTCGTCGACGAACTCCGGCTGATGACCTACCCGATCGTGGTCGGGGCCGGCGGACGGCTCTTCGGCGAGACCAGTCTCGTGAAGCCCCTGCGCCTCATCGAGACCCGCACGATCGGAAGCGGCATCGCTCTCCTCACCTACCAACCAGTCCAAGACGCCTAGCCGGCCTCGCGGCAGCTCCCGCTCATCAGAGCACGTCGAGCGTGGAGCTGCCCCTGGCAGTCCTCACGCCTGTCCGTCGCGCCGGAGAGGAAACGGAAACAGCAGCGTCATGCCAGGTTGCTACCGTCCGGACGCATGACGACGGAGCAGATCGAGGGACTGGAGGTCCGGGCGGTCCCCGGCACCGACCCCGCACTGGTCCTGCTGACCACGGCTCAGCAGGCCGAGCTCGCCGCGATGTACGGCGAGGACCAGCCGCTCGTCGCTCTCCACGCCGACATCTCCTTCACCCTGCTCGTCCTCGACGGCACTCCGGTCGGCTGCGTCGGCCTGCAACCCGTCTCCCCCGGCGTCGGCGAGATCAAGCGCATGTACGTCGAACCGTCCTCACGCGGCTGGGGTCTGTCCCGGATCCTCCTCGAAGCGGTCGAGTCCCAGGCCCGCGCGACCGGTCTCACCCGCCTCCGCCTCGAGACCGGCACCCACCAAACCCAGGCCATTGCCCTCTACACGAACCACGGCTACACCCCCACCCCGCCGTACCCACCGTTCGAAACCGAACCAGCCTCCCTCTGCTACGCGAAGGATTTGTAGAGACGGTCGAGTCCGATCGTGAGCACCTCCGGATCGAGACCCGGCTCGAAGCCGGCGCCGCTGTAGCACACGAGCTTCGTCTCCGAGGTGTCGTAGTTCCGCGACAGCAACTGCCGGGCCCGCTCCAATCGCTCGACGTGCCGGCTCCCCATCACCTCGCCCCACTTCGCCTCACCCAGGGACAGCAGCTTGCGGCGCTGCCCGGGAACAGTCGGAGCCAGCACCACGACGTCCACCTCGATCTGACTGCGCCGACTGTGATCCGGTACGACGCCCGCGCCGATCTGTCCCGGCAGTTCGCCGAAGAGCTCTGGCGGTGCGGCCAGCGCGAAGTCCCGGCAGAGCTGCTCGAAGTGCGGGCCGACGACCTGCGAGGAGAACCGTGCTCTGGCCGCCTCCCAGACGTTCTCGGCCCGGCCGCTCTCCAGCAGTCCCCACTGCGGCCGCATCACCACGTGGTAGAAGACCACGAGCGGCTCGGCCACCTGATAGGTGGATCGCCGGGCGCGGAAGACGTCCTCCCGGCGTCGCAGCAGTCCGCTGTCTTCGAGGACCGTCAGCTGATGTCCGATGTCGGTCGCCTTCCGGCCGACGTAGTTCGCGATCCCACCGCGCGTACTGTTGCCTGCAGCAACTGCTGCGAGCACCGAGTGGTAAAGCGCACTGTCGCGGACATCCATCTCCTCCTCCAACAGGTACCGCGCCTCGCGGAACAGCGGGTTCACCGGGCTGAGGACCGTCCGCAGGATCCAGTCGTCGAAGTCGCCCGCCGACGCCGGAATGTCGTCGTCCACGAAGCGCCGGTACGCCGGGGTGCCGCCGGTCACCGCATGCACGAGCACCGCGAGCTTCGGATCGGCCAGGTCCCAGAACTCCGCCGCCAACCGGTAGTCGAACGGGCGGACGACCATCTCCAGGCTCGCCCGGCCGCGGAGCGGAGCGTTGCCGGACAACAATCCACCCATCACCGACATCGCCGAACCGCACAGCAGCACGGAGGTCGGGCGCCCACCGGACGCGGCCTGATCCAGTTCGCGCTGCAGGATCGACGGCAGAGCCGGCGAGACCTTGCTCAGGTACGGGAACTCGTCGATCACGAAGGGTCCACGGGCTGGATCGATCGAGAACAGGAACCGGACGGCGTCGTCCCAGCCGTCGAACCGTGGCGGGGAGGACAGGTCCAGATGCGTGCCGACCGCCGTCGCGAACAGAGCAAGGGACTCGGCCTCCGTCGCTTCGGTCGCCCCGAAGTACAGCCCGGCCGCTTCCTCGGCCAACCCCTGCACCAGGAACGTCTTGCCCTGTCGCCGCCGGCCGCTGATGACAGCCAACTGTGGACGGTCCTTGGTCCGGCTCGCGAACCGGACCAGGTGATCCCACTCGGCGTCTCGCGCGAAGATGCGCTCAGGCTTCCTCATATTTTAGAACTATACTTATAATAAATACAGCTCTGCAACTTTGAGCAGGATCTCTAGAGGTTCAGGACGAGGTCTTCGCCTTCGGGGTGGAAGCCGAGTTTGTTGAGGTACGGCGTGGACTCGCGCATGCGGGGTGGGGCGAGGACCTGGCGGAAGCCGTGGTCGGTGAAGACGTCGCTGCGGCGGTAGACGAACTCGCCGGGGGTGAAGTCGCGGTACTTCGGGAGCACGTAGTCGAGGTCGATCTGCGCACGGCCGTCGCCGGCGTCGTGGGCCAGAACCACGCCGACGGTGCGGTCGCCGTGCTGGACCAGGAACGCGTACGGGCTGGCGCTCGGCGTGAAGCCGGGATTGAACCGGCTGATGTCCTTCTCATGCTGCGTCAGTACATGGCCCAGGTACGCGTCGGTGTCGTTGACCTGCAGCACCTGGTACTCGGCCTCGTCGTGCCGGTGCCGGAGCAGGCGCCACAGGTGCACCACGTTGATCACCGCCAGGACGGCGTTCATGCCGACCATCGGCCACACCCCGATCGCCAGGTTGAACACGACCAGGATCACGCAGCCGATCAGGTTCAGCACCCGCAGTCGCAGGATCCGGGCCTGCAGCAGGGACGCGACGACCAGCGCGGATCCGCCCCACCCGATGATGCTCAAGACGTCCACAGCGCGAGGGTAGACCAGACGGCCCGCTGGTCCGCTCAGGTCAGACTGTCGCTGTGACCGACTTTCTCCTGCTCAACGGCGAACCGCTGCGCACCGTCGACGCTGCGTTGCTCCGGGCAACCAGCTACGGACACTTCACCTCGATGCAGGTCCGGGCCGGCCGGGTCGACGGGCTCGACCTGCACTTCGACCGCCTCGACCGCAGTTCCCGCGAGGTCTTCGGCCGCCCCGTCCCTGCCGACCGTGTCCGCGCCGACCTCCGGACCGCACTCGACCACGCCGGCTCCGGCGACCTCTCTGTCCGAGTCAACGTCTTCGCCTCCGATGGCGAGCCCGGTCTGCTCATCCGCGTCAGCCCACCGATCGAGCCCGGCGTACAGCCGCCACGCCTGCTCGCGTTCGAGCATGAGCGTGCTGTCCCGCACCTCAAGCACACCGGCACGTTCGACCTCATGTACTACGGCCGCCAAGCCGAGGCCGCCGGGTACGACGACGCGATCTTCCACACCACCACCGGCGAGATCTCCGAGGCCTCGATCTGGAACATCTGCTTCGCCCGCGGCACCACGATCGTGTTCCCGGCCGCGCCTGTCCTCCCAGGCATCCGCCAGCAACTCCTGCAGCAAGGCCTGCCCGACTTCGACACCACCCCGATCACCCTCGCGGACCTCCCGTCGTACGACGCGGCCTACCTGACGAACTCGATCGACCCGGCCCTCCCGGTCGCGTCGATCACGACCGAGCAAGGCACCACGACGTACGTCGCTCATCCGCCCTCGCGCGACACGATCACCAAGGCCTACACAGCCCTGCACCCACAACCCATCTGAGCGTCAGCCAGCCGTGTGAACTCGCGCAGTCGGCCTACCCTCGAACAGCGCGAGCGCCTGCTGACCGGCGCCCGCCGCACCGGAGCCGAAGTACCCGTTCGCGTACGGCGCGAGCCCGGCGCCCACCTGCCAGTACGGCATCCGACGTCCGGAGTACTCCACGTCGCGGACGAGCGGTTGGTCGCCTGCCGCCAGTCGGGCAGCGTCGTCGGCGCAGGCCGGGAGCCGACCGTGATCCGATTCGCTCCACAGCACATCGGTCGTGGACGGGCCGTGCCTCGTGTCGAAGACGCACGGCACCCGGCGCCCGGGAACGGGCTCTCCGGCAAGCCGGACACGGAGACAGAGCAGCTCGTACTGTCCCGTCGCCACCGCCTCCGTCGCGGCATGTATTGCCTGGTTGCCTTGTAGTTCGGCCAGCGCTCCCCTCGCGGTGGCGTACGCCTGCTGGGCGGCGACGTAGTTGTGTCGGCTCTCACGGTCCATCGCCTGGGTCGACAGCCTGCCGACCTCCGCGCCCAGCTCCGAGACGTCCTCCTCGGTGAGGGTCCGCATCAGTGCGAGGGTGCTGGCGCGTCGTGCCCCCAGCAGGGCTCGTAGATTCCAGGCGTTCACCCGTCGCCGCCTCCGCCGCCGTCGCCTCCCCCGTCGAAGCCGCCATGGCCCCCGTCGAACCCGCCGTGGCTGATCCCGCCGTCCCAGCCTCCCCAGCCGCCGGGCGCGCCGGACTGGCCCTCGAACGCAGCCAACGCGATGAAGGTGGAGCCCCCGCCGTGCGTGAAGTAGCCCCGGCCGTACGGCGCGACAGCGGTGCCGGCCTCCCAGTACGGAACCCGCCGCGTGCCATAGCGGACATAGCGAATCTCGGGATCGTCGCGCACCTTCACCCTGGCCGCATCCTGTGCGCAGGCCGGCACCGTGCGAGTGCCTCGACCCGGCCAGGTCCAGACGACGTCTGTTGTCGACGGGCCGTGCTGCGGATTGAAGAAGCACGGCACCCGCCGCTCCGGGATCGGCTGGCCGTCGACTCGAGCCAGGACACACACCATCGCGTAGCGTCCGCCGGCGAGCGTCTCGGTGATCGTGCTGATGTCCTCCGCCGACGTCAGCTCCCGCACCGATCGTTGCGCGGATTGGTAGGCGTCGAGAGCTTGCTGATAATCCTGCCGCGATTCGGCATCCAGATCACGACCCGCGACGCGTTCGCCCAGCCGCCGCAACTCCTCCCCGAGCAGCGTGACATCGTCGTCCGCGAGCACGCGGATCTGCTCGAGCTCGGCGCGATCGAGGCGCCTCGATCCCCGCCGGACCCACAGATAGCGGGCCGCCAGGGCCAACCCACCGGCCCCCAGGGCGGCCAACAGCCACTCCATCCACCGAAGGTACCGCCGCCAGTACACGCGCGGAACGCTCAGGAGCGCTCGGACCACCACTGCAGGAGTGCTTCGCGAGCGCGGTCCGGACCGATCGGGCCCTGGTCGAGGCGGAGGTCCATCAGAAACCTGTACGCCTCGCCGACCTCGCGGCCGGGCTCGATGCCGAGGATCTCCATGATCTGGTTGCCGTCGAGATCGGGGCGCAGGGCATCGAGCTCCTCCTGCTCCTGGAGCCGCTCGATCCGCGCCTCGAGGTCGTCGTACGCCGCCCGCAGCGCCTCGGCCCGGCGCCGGTTGCGGGTGGTGCAGTCGGCGCGGGTGAGGATGTGCAGCCGGTCGAGCTGGTCGCCGGCGTCGCGGACATAGCGCCGTACGGCGGAATCGGTCCACTCGCCGGTGCCGTACCCGTGGAAGCGCAGGTGGAGCTCGACGAGCTTGCCGACCTGGTCGATCTGCTCGTTGCTGAAGCGCAACGCCTTCATCCGCTTGCGGGCGAGCTTCGCGCCGACCACGTCGTGGTGGTGGAACGTCACCTTGCCCGCGCCCTCGAAGCGCCGGGTCCTCGGCTTGCCGATGTCGTGGATCAGTGCGGCGAACCGGACGACGAAATCGGGCGTCGGAACAGTTAGGCGGGATTCGAGGTCGATGGCCTGATCGAGGACGGTGAGCGAGTGCTCGTACACATCTTTGTGCCGGTGGTGCTCGTCCACCTCCAGCCGCAGCGCGGGGAGCTCGGGCAGGACGTGATCAGCCAGGCCGGTGGACACCAGCAAGTCGAGGCCGATCCGCGGGTGGTCGGAGCAGATCAGCTTGACCAGTTCGTCGCGGACCCGTTCGGCCGACACGATCGTGATCCGCTCGGCCATCGCGGTCATCGCGGCCACGACCGCCGGGTCCGGGGTGAACCCGAGTTGCGCGGCGAACCGGGCCGCCCGCATCATCCGCAGCGGGTCGTCGGAGAACGAGTCCTCCGGGGTGCCCGGCGTACGGATCGTCTTGCTCGCCACGTCCTCGATGCCGCCGTACGGGTCGACGAACCGGTGCGACGGGAGCAGTATCGCCATCGCGTTCATGGCGAAGTCGCGCCGAGCCAGGTCGCCCTCGAGGCTGTCGCCGTACGCGACCTCCGGCTTGCGCGAGGTGGGATCGTAGGACTCCGACCTGTAGGTCGTGATCTCCAGAACCCACTCGCCCTTACGACTACCGATGGTGCCGAACGCCTTGCCGATGTCCCAGACATGGTCCGCCCAGCCGGACAGCAACCGCTCGACCACGTCGGGGTGCGCTGACGTGGCGAAGTCCAGATCCTTGCTCCCCCGGCCCAGGAGAATGTCCCGGACGGGCCCTCCGACCAGGGCGATTTCGTGGCCGGCGGCGGCGAACCGGCTGCCGAGTTCGTCGACGACCGGCGCGATCCGCAGCAGGGACTGGACCGCTTGCTGCTGGACGGCGGACAACGATCCGGCAGAGGCTGACTGGTCGGCAAAGGGTGACACGGGGAACTAGGTTACGGTGACGGCGTGTTCAGACGGCGACTGAGGCTCTCCGCGGCGGCGGGTGCGGGCCTGCTGGTTGTTGCCTGCGCAGCGTTCTTCGGCGTCCAGCCGACCGCCGCGGCGCCCGGCGACGAACTGACTGTCGCCGTCAGCATCGACTCGTTCACGCCGGTGGCGCCGAAACCCGGCAACCCAGTGGTGATCAAGGGCCGGGTGACGAACACCAGCTCGGTGACGTTCGACGAGCCCCAGGCGCTCGCCTGCATCGACCGGACCCGGCTGGCCAGCTCGGCCGACATCGCCGACGTCTCCGCCGAGCAAGACATCGCGATGCGGGACCGGAACAGCTGCGCCAACCTGACCGACGGAACGGCTTTCCAGCCTTTCGAGCAGCCGCTGGCACCGAAGGCATCGGTGGACTTCACCCTCACCGTGCCGTGGGAGCAGTGGCGGATCTCGGACCGCACCGGTGCGTACGTCGTCGGCGTCGTGTTCCGCGGTCAGCCGCCGGACAGCGACCGCATCACCATTGGCCGTGCCCGCACGCTGATGCCGGTGATCTCCGAACCGCTGCCCCGCAAGGTGAAGACCGCGCTCGTCATCCCATTGCGGCACCGGCCGACCCAGCTCGGCGGGTCACGGTTCACGAACGACTCGCTGGCCCAGTCGCTGTCACCGACCGGGTCCCTCGGCCGGTTGCTCGCCCTGGGCAAGCAGCACACGGTCAGCTGGCTCGTCGATCCCGCGATGCTCGACGAGGTCCGCCAGATGGCCAAGGGGTACGAGATCGTCGGTGCGGGCGGCCAGACGACCAAGGGGACCGGACAGGCGACCGCGGCAGCGTGGCTCAAGGAGTTCGAGGCGAGCCGCATCCGCGGTAACCAGGTCGTCCTGCTCCCGTACGGCGACCCGGACGTGGCCGGCCTGATCGACTCAGGCGAACCGTTGAAGAAGCTGGTCGCGCAGGCACGAACCACCACCGAGCGATACAACCTGGCGCCTGCCTTCACCAATGGGCTCTGGCTCGAGGGCGGCGCCGCGGCCAGCCGCTACCTCGCCGCCGCGTCCGGCGGCTTCGCCGGTGCCACCGACCAGGACCTGAACCTGGTCAGCAGCTCGTCCTGGTCCGCTGACGACCGTCCGGCGCTGACCAAGAGCCCGGTGTACGACGTCATCACCCCGGAAGGCCCGAACCGCAGCGTCCGCACCGTGATCGCGGACTCCGCGCTCACCAGTGGCGGTCCGGATGCAGACAGCGACGACAGCCCTGTCCAGGTCCGGCAGCGGTTCGCCGCCGAGACCGCGCTGATAGCTGCCGAGGGCAAGGACAAGAACCCGGCCACGGTGGTCGCGCTACCGCCGCGCGGCTGGGATGTCGAGGGCCAGGCCACCGCCGCACTGGCCGGGAGCCTGACTCTGCCGTGGATCACGGCCACGGACGTCGCCCAGGCGGTCGCGAGCACGCCGAGGCCGCCGACCACCAAGGCACCCGCGGCACCGAAGTCGAACGGCGGCCTGACCGGTGTCCAGCTCGACGGCATCAAGCAGCTCGACGAAGCGATCACGACCATGCAGAACCTGCTGGCGAACCCGGACGACCTGCCCCAGGTCATGCCGCAGGCGCTGCTGCGCTCCACCTCGACCAGCTGGCGCGGCTTCCCGGACGAGGCCCGGTACTTCGCCGCGGTCGAGCTGGGCTCGGTCAACCTGCAGCTGAACAAGGTGCACCTGGTCAACAACCCGGTCAACGGCGAGCGCCGGGAGATCAAGGTCAACCTGGCCGGCAGCAAAGGCACGTTCCCGCTGACCATCACGAACAGCACGCAGTGGTCGGTCCGGGTCGGCATCATCGTGACGTCCGCCAACCGCACCGACCTGCGGATCGAGCCACAGCAGAGCCGGATCCTGGCCGCGGGCCAGAAGTGGACGCCCCGGATCAACGCGAGCGCGGAGCAGAACGGCCTGATCCGCGCCAACGCGCAGGTGATCACGTCGTCCGGTCGTCCGGTCGGCGACTCCGAGGAACTGCTGATCCAGGCCAGCCAGTACGGCAGCGTCGGCTGGATCCTGGTCGGCGCGGCGTGCGCGCTGCTGTTCGGTACGTCGTTCGTCCGCATCTACCGCCGGATCCGGACCGAGCGCCGGAGCCCGTCACACCCCACGACCGAGGCCACCCCCGACCCGCTCCACCCGGCTCCCCTCGAGACCAGCACCGACACCACCACCGACACGACGACCGGTGACCCCGCCCCCGACGAAGTGCCCGAGGCGTCGCTGATAGAAGGAGTCGGTTCGAAGGATGGCTGACCGCACCCTGCGCTCCGCGGGGGTGATGGCAGCCGGAACGGTGCTGTCCCGCCTGCTCGGATTCGTCCGGATCGCCCTCCTCGCGGCCGCCGTTGGCACGGCGCTGCGGGCCGACATCTTCACCGCCGCGAACACGATCCCGAACAGCCTCTACATCCTGCTGGCCGGCGGCGTGTTCAACACCGTGCTGGTCCCGCAGTTGGTCCGCGCGATCAAGAACCACCACGACGGCGGTCAGGACTTCACCAACCGCCTGCTCACGTTCGGCTTCGTCGTACTGGCTGTCGTGACGGTCGGCTGTGTCCTGCTGGCGCCGGCGATCGCCCAGATCTACATGCCGTCGGAGCTGGACGACCCGTCCCGGGCGTCCGAGCGGGCGTCGATGGTGATGTTCGTCCGGCTCTGCCTGCCGCAGATCTTCTTCTACGGCGCGTTCGTCCTGGTCGGCCAGGTGCTGAACGCGCGGCGTCGCTTCGGCCCGATGATGTGGGCGCCGATCGCGAACAACATCGTCGCCTGCGCGTCGATCGTGATCTTCCTGATGATCTACCGCACCGGCGACCCTCCAGCCACGTACAGCCACAGCGAGGAGCTGCTGCTCGGTCTCGGGCACACGGTGGGCATCGCCGTCCAGCTGCTGGTGCTGCTGCCGTACCTGAGGGCGAGCGGGCACCTGTATCGGCCGAAGTTCGGTCTGCGCGGTACCGGTCTGGGTCACACTGCCCGATTGGGCATCTGGACCGTGCTGTTCGTCGCGGTGAACCAGGTGACGCTGGCCGTGGTCACGCGACTCGCCATCGCAGGTAGCGCGTCGGACGACCCGGGTGCGAAGGCGGGTCTGTTCGCCTACAGCACGGCGATGCTGATCATCCTGGTGCCACACGGCATCGTGACCGTGTCGCTCGCGACGGCGGCGCTGCCGCAGATGTCGGCGCTCGCGGCCGATGGCGAGCTGACCGAAGTGGAACGGTTGTCGGCCCGGTCGATCCGGCAGACGCTGGCGATCGTCGTACCGGCGGCGGCCGCCATGATCGCGTTCGCGTACCCGATCGTCACGGTGATCGCCGGCTACGGCTCGGGCAAGGACAACCTGACCCTGATGTCGTACACGCTGATGGCGCTGGCGCTCGGCCTCGTGCCGTTCACCGTGCAGTACTTCCAGCTGCGCACCTTCTACGCGTTCGAGGACACCCGCTCGCCGTTCTTCCTGCAGTGCGTGATCGCGGCGACGAACATCGCGGCGGCGGTGATCGGGGTCCGGGTGGTGCTGGACCAGGAGAACCTGCGGTTCAGCGGTGTCGTCCTCGGCGGGGCGTACGCGCTGACGTACCTGATCGCCGTACTGGTGTCCCGGCCGGTCCTCCGCCGGAACGTGCCGGCGGTGCACGGTGCCGGGATCGGTCTGCCGCTGCTCGCGATGGTGATCGCCGCCGTCCTCGCGGTGCTGGCCGGGCGCGGGGTGCTCTGGCTGCTCGGCATGGCGGTCGAGTGGTCCGGACCCCTCGGCGCGCTCCTCGAGCTCGCGGTGGCCGCCGTCGTGATGCTCCCGGTCTACGCCGGGGTGGCGAGGGTACTGAGGATCCACGAAGTCAACGACGTGGTGTCCATGGTCACATCGAAGCTGCCCGGACGCCGCTGAACCCGATGGCTTGTGCACTCGTGCACCACTTGAGGGATCAGGGGGGCACTACGATGGGGCTGCGGTCAGGCAGCCGGCTGATCGCGACCGGGTCCCCGCCGACCGGATCCGGGGCGCCAGACGCAGGCCGACCAGTGCATCGAGGAGGGCGAGAGACACCGTGTCGAACCAGACCGTCAGTCCTGGTGCCCTGCTTGCCGGCCGGTACCGGATCGCCGAGCTACTCGCGGAGATCGACGGTGCACGGGTGTGGCGGGCAGTGGACGAGGTACTCAGTCGGGCCGTCGTCGTGGACATCCTGCCGGTCGGCGACCCCAGGACCAACCTGCTCTTCGACGCCGCGCGGCGCGCGGCCGCCGCGGCCGACCCCCGCTTCCTGCGCGTGCTCGACTGCGACATGCAGGACGGCGTCACGTACTGCGTCCGCGAATGGGCGGGCGGCCGTCCACTGGAGCGGATGCTCGCGACCGGCCCGCTGACCGGTCAACAGGCCGGCTGGCTCGCGCGCGAGGTGTCCGAAGCGCTGGAGAACCTGCACCGCACCGGTCTCTCCCACGGCTCGATCAGCCCGTCGACCGTCGTGGTCACCGACGCAGGTGCGATCAAGGTCGTCGGACTCGCCACCGAGGCGGCGCTCCGGTCCACCGGCCCGGGTTCGCCTGAGCACGACATCCATGCGCTCGGTGAGCTGCTCTACGCCTCCCTGACCGGCCGTTGGCCCGGTCCCGGCCCGGCCTGGGGGATGCAGCCGGCGCCGTTCGAGCATGGCCGTCTCCTCAGTCCCCGCCAGGTGCGAGCCGGCGTACCGCGCTCCCTGGACGACATCTGCGACCGGCTGCTGAGCAATCCGCCGCGTCACCACACTCCGCCGATCACCAGCGCCGCCGGCCTGTCCGCCGCGCTGTCCGGCGTCGTCGGCAGTTCACACGAGCCGCCGAACCAGATGGACGAGACCGTTCAGGTCGCCCGGCAGAACGGCAGCATCGACGACGCCACCCAGGTGGTGCCGCAGACGTCGCCGCCGGCTCTCGACCCGACGCCGCCGGCGTACGAGAGCAGCAACGGGCACGAGACGCACTCGGCGTACTCGACCGCGGCCGAGACCCGGCCGATGCGGCGGCAGCCACCGCCGCCGCCACCGTCGAACGGGAACGGCCGGCGCCGGGCCGACGACCCGAAGCCGAAGCAGAAGGGCTCGTGGGGCGGCCGGATCCTGATCCTGCTCGCCATACTCGCGCTGCTGTCCGTGGTCGCGATGGCGCAGTTCCTGCTCAAGGGCGCGATGAACAACGACCAGGACGACGGCACCGACAGCGGCGCCAGCAAGCCGCCGGCCACGAGTACGACGCCGTCCGCGACCGGTGGCCCGGTCAAGATCGTCAGCGCGAAGGACTTCGACCCGCCGCCGGACGGCAACGGCAACGAGCACCCGGACGACGTCGGGAAGTCCTACGACGGCAAGCAGGACACGAGCTGGACCACGATGTCGTACAAGAACAAGCCGAACTTCGGTGGCCAGAAGGAGGGCGTCGGCATCATCTACGACCTCGGCGAGCCGACGGCCGTGTCGAAGGTGCAGGTCGCGCTCAAGGGCGACAACACCAGCCTGGAGCTGATGGTGCCGAAGGGTGACACGAGCAAGTCGCCGGACACGGTCAGCGGCTGGACGTCCGTCGCCACCGAGGAGGACCAGCCCGAGGGGACGACGACGCTGACTCCGTCGGGGCCGACCCAGACGCAGTACGTTCTGGTGTGGCTGACGAAGATCCCGAAGGACGGCAGCGGGTACCGGGGCGAGATCTCGGAGGTCACAATCCAGAAATGACACCCGAGATCAGTCGGATCGGGCCGCCTGAACCCGTCGGCCAGCCCGCCGCACCGGCTGGACCGGTCAGCTACGACCAGCTCGACGACCACGAGCTGCTCCGGCTGCACGTCGCGGGCAACCCGGACGCGTTCGGGTACCTGGTGCGGCGGCATCGGGACCGGATGTGGGCGGTCGCGATCCGCACCCTGGGTGAGCCGGAGGAGGCCGCCGACGCGCTGCAGGAGGCGTTCATCTCGGCGTTCCGCCGGGCCGACTCGTTCCGCGGTGATGCCAAGGTGACCACCTGGCTGCACCGGATCGTGGTGAACGCCTGCCTGGACCGGATCCGTCGCCGTCAGGTCCGGGCCGCCGACCCGTTGCCAGAGGACGAGGACCGCGCCGCCGAGTTGGCCGGCCCCGCCGGGGACGACCCGGCCGAGGTCCGCGAACGCCGGCTCGACGTACTGAACGCGCTCAAGCAGATCAACTCCGACCAGCGCAGTGCGCTCGTCCTGGTCGACATGGAGGGCTACTCGATCGAGGAGGCCGCCGCGATCCTGGGCTGCGCACCCGGCACGGTGAAGTCCCGCTGTGCCCGTGGACGGGCCCGGCTGCTGCCATTGCTCAGACACTGGCAGACCACTCGAGCCGGCTCCGAGGCGCCCGACGTACCCGCAAAAACTGCTGCCGAAGCGGTGGGAACCGAATGAGCGGGTACACCGTCGAAGCGGAGTCGCCTCGTTCTGGCGACTACGCTGCCCGATGCCTCGACCGGAGCATTTCAGCCATGAGCACACCGCGCCCGATCCCGGGCACCTCCCGTGAGGAGGCGAGTTCCCGATGACCGATTCCGGTCTTCCGACCAGTGAGCACCTCGAGCACCTGGACCCGGACACCATCGCCGACCTGATCGAGAACCTGCTACCCGCACCCGAGGCCCACCGGGCTCGTGAACATGTGAAGGCCTGTCCGGACTGCCAGCAGACCTTCGACGCGCTGCTGCAACTGTCCGCGGACCTGGCCGACGAGGGCCGGACGGACATCCCGATGCCGGCTGACGTCGCCGAGCACCTCGACGCCGTGATCGTCTCGGAGTCGATGCTGCGCTCGTCGACGATCGGCGTGCACTCCCTCGCGCAGATCCGCGAGGAGCCCCGTCGGCATCTCCCTAAGCTGCTGGGTGCCGCGGCGGCCGTCGTGGTCGTCGCGGCGATCGGTGTCGGCGTGGTCTTCGCCACCAAGGACAACGCGCCCGGGAACACGGCCGATACGACCCCGACGACCGCGCTGCCGACCGGTGCGCCGACGATCTCCACCTCGGATGTCGGCCCGGACGCACAGCGTTGGATGGAGAACTCCGGCGGCACGCTGCTGAACGGCTCGCCGGACGAGCTCGCCTGCGCGAAGAACTTCGCGGCCGGCCGCCCCAACCCGCAGCTCCGGCTGGTGCAGCCCGCCAAGGTCGACGACAAGCGCGCCACGGTGATCGGTCTGCAGGGCGGGTCGCCCCAGGACATCCAGGTCTTCGTGGTGACCGGATGTAGCGATTCCGGGGGCGCCGCTGACCCCATCTATGACACCACGGTGACGCTGCGCAACCGCTGAGACGGCGATGCGGCACCACGGCCCGGCGATGGGTACCGTGGGAATGGTCGGCCTCTAGGATCCGTTGAGTACGACGTACCAGTCTCGACGACAACGAGGAAACGCCTGCATGAGCGACTCAGGAGTTCGCAACGTCATCATCGTCGGCTCCGGTCCGGCCGGTTACACGGCCGCCGTGTACGCCGCACGCGCCCGCCTGGAACCGCTCGTGTTCGAGGGCTCTGTCACGGCCGGTGGCGCACTGATGACCACCACCGACGTCGAGAACTACCCCGGCTTCTCGCAGGGCATCATGGGTCCCGCGCTGATGGATGAGATGCGCCAGCAGGCCGAGCGCTTCGGCGCTGAGCTGGTGGCGGACGACATCGTCTCGGTCGACCTGACCGGCGAGATCAAGGTGGTCACCGACTCCGCGGGCACCGAGCACCGGGCCAAGACCGTGATCCTGGCCATGGGCTCCGGCTACCGCAAGCTGGGCCTGCCGGACGAGGACCGGATGTCCGGCCACGGCGTGTCCTGGTGTGCGACCTGTGACGGGTTCTTCTTCCGTGAGCACGAGATCGCCGTCGTCGGCGGTGGCGACTCCGCGGTCGAGGAGGCCACCTTCCTGACCCGCTTCGGCAAGAAGGTCACGCTGGTGCACCGCCGCGGCGAGCTGCGCGCGTCGAAGATCATGGCCGACCGGGCGTTCGCGAACGACAAGATCGACTTCGCCTGGAACTCCGAGATCGCCGCGATCCATGGCGACGACAAGCTGACCGGCGTGACCCTGCGGGACACCGTGACCGGTGAGACCCGGGAGCTGCCGGTGACCGGCCTGTTCATCGCGATCGGGCACGACCCGCGTTCGGAGCTGGTGAAGGGTCAGGTGCACCTGAACGAGGACGGCTACGTCCTGGTCCGGGAAGGCAGCACCGAGACCAACCTGCCGGGCGTCTTCGCCGCCGGTGACCTGGTCGACCACACCTACCGGCAGGCGATCACCGCCGCCGGCACGGGCTGTGCCGCCGCCCTGGACGCCGAGCGCTTCCTGGCCACCTTGGAGCACGAGGCGACGGCCGCGGGTGCCGCGGCCACCGAGCCTGTCTCCGTCTGAACCTCACAACCACTGAAGGAGTTACGCCCGTGGGCGAGAAGATGAACGCCGTCACCGACGCCGAGTTCGACCAGACCGTGCTGAAGAGTGACAAGCCGGTGCTGGTGGACTTCTGGGCCGAGTGGTGCGGCCCGTGCCGCCAGGTCTCCCCGATCCTGGAGGAGCTGGCGCAGGACCACAGCGACAAGCTCACCTTCCTGAAGATGAACGTCGACGAGAACCCGGTCACCCCGAGCAACTACCGTGTTACGGGTATCCCTACCATCAACGTCTACGTGAACGGTGAGCTGGCCAAGTCCATCGTCGGCGCCAAGCCGAAGGCGGCGCTGCTGAGGGAGCTGGCCGACTTCACGTCCTGAAAGCTCGGTAGGACCCCGTCCGCCACGGCAAGGAGCAGTTTCTGATGACAGTGTCACCGTCTGGCCCCCAGGGCGTGTACCGGATCGGCGACAGCGGTGAGGCGGTCGCCGAGATCATCGGCAAGCTCCACCGGTTAGGACTGCTCACGGGCGGTCACGACGTCTACGACGAAGCGACCGCCCACGCCGTTCGGGGCTTCCAGCAGCAACGGGGCCTGATGATCGACGGGGTTGTCGGCCCGCAGACGTACCGGGCGATCGACGACGCGCGCTGGCGGCTGGGCGACCGGCTGCTGACGTACGTCGTCTCGCACCCGCTGACCGGTGACGACGTACTGGCTCTGCAGGCGAAACTGCAGGAGCTCGGCTTCGCGGTCGCCCGGATCGACGGGATCTTCGGACCGGACACCCAGCGTGCGGTGACCGACTTCCAGCGCAATATGGGCCTGCCGGGTGACGGCACCTGTGGCCCGTCCACGTTCAAGGCCTTGCAGCGGATCAAGCCGATGGCGACGGGTGGCCGGCCGGATGCGTTGCGCGCGTCCGAGGCCGTTCGCGCGGCCGGCCCGCGGCTGTCCGGCAAGACCGTGGTGATCGACGCCGGTCACGGCGGTTTCGACTACGGCTGGGAGGGCTACGGCCTGCGCGAGTCCGACGTCGCGTACGACCTGGCCTCCCGGATCGAGGGTCGCCTGGGCGCGACCGGCGTACGGGCGTATCTGTCCCGGGGACGGGACCAGGGTCCGGACGAGTTGGCCCGGGCCGCGTTCGCGAACGAGACGGACGCCAACCTGTGCGTGTCGCTGCACACCGACGGGTCGATGAACCCGGAGGCCCAGGGTGTGGCGACGTACTACTACGGCAACGATCTGCACGGCGCCTCGTCGAGCGTCGGTGAGCAGTTCGCCGGGCTGGTGCAGCGCGAGATCGTCGCCCGTACCGACCTGCTGAACTGCCGCACCCATGCCAAGACCTGGGATCTGCTGCGGCGCACCAAGATGCCCGCGGTCCGCCTCGAGATCGGCTACGTGACCAACCCGCACGACTCCGCTCGCCTGGCCGACCCGGCCTTCCGCGACGTGATCGCCGAGGCCATCGTGGTCGCCATCCAGCGTGTGTACCTCCCGCCGGAGCAGGACGCTGCCACCGGCATGCTCCGTTTCGGCCAGTTGACGGTCTAGTCGATTCCGGGATGGGTCGTTCGTCATCTGAATGAGCGCTACTCGCCCGGCGATCACGCCGGGTGGGACGTCATTCAGTTGGGAGGGGCTCATGGCACATCCAGTCGTCCACACCGAGATCCGATCGGCGGACCCGGACGCGACACGTCAGTTCTTTGCGGACCTGTTCGGATGGAAGATCGCGTCCGAGGGCGGGTTCCCGGGCTACACGTTCATCGACACCGGCACACCGGACGGTCCGTACGTCGCGATCAGTCCGCGGCAGGGCGCCGAGGACGAGGTGCTGTTCTTCGTGGCCGTCGAGGACGTGGCGGACACGCTCGCACGTGCCGAGAAGCTGGGCGGCAGTGTCGTCCAGCCGATGCAGCAGGTGCCCGGCACGAGCTTCGCCGTGTTCGCAGACGCCCAGGGCCACAAGATCGGAGTGGCCGCCAGCGAATGATCACCCCGGGGCGGGCCGCGCAGGGGGCGGCCCGCCTCCAACCGGTTCAGTCCTTCTCGAGGGCGATCCTCGGGAGCACTCGGTCGAGTCCGCGTGGCAGCCACCACGCGCGATCGCCGAACAGCCGCAGGATGGCCGGGACAAGGACGCATCGGATCAGCACCGCGTCCAACAGCACCGCGGTGGCGAGCCCGAGCCCGAACTGCTTCAGCATCCGGTCCGGGCTGAGCAGGAACGCGCCGAACACCACGATCATGATGGCGGCCGCCGCCGTGATCACGCTGCCGGTGTTGGCCAGCCCTTCGCGGACCGCCTCCTTCGCATCCTTGGTACGCCGCCACTCCTCGTGGATCCGGGACACCAGGAACACCTCGTAGTCCATCGACAGCCCGAACACGATCGCGAAGATCATCACTGGCACGAACGCCTCGATCGGACCCGGCTGTGCACCGAACCAGCCCTGCTGGAAGACCAGCGTGATGACGCCGAGCGAGGCGCCGATGCTGAGCAGGTTCAGCACAGCTGCCTTCAGCGGGATCAGCACGGACCGGAACACCGCCATCAGCAGCAGCGCGGACAGTCCGACCACGACGAGCACGAAGATCGGCAGCCGATTGCTGACCGCGGACGCGAAGTCGTCGGCCGCAGCGGTCGCACCACCTACGAGGTACGTCGCCCCGGTCTGCGACTCGAGCGCCGGCAGGGTGTCGTTCCGCAGCCGCTCGACCAGGTCACTGGTCGCCGCGTCCTGCGGTGCCGACTTCGGGAACGCCAGTACGGTCGCGACCTTGCCGTCGGGCGTCAACTGCGGTGGCGTGACCGCGGCGATGTTCGGATCGGCGGTGAGCGTACGGCCGAGCGCCTGAGTTGCTGCCTGGTCGCCTTCGGACACGACTACCAGCGGACCGTTGAATCCCGGCCCGAATCCCTGAGCCAGCAGGTCGTACGCCTTCCGACTGGTCTTGGCCGGATCGTCCGTCCCGGCATCCGCGAAGCCGAGCCGCATGTCCAGCGCCGGCAATGACAACGCGACCAGGGCGATAGTCCCGAGCACCAGCGGCACCCACGGTCCACGCTGCACTGCGGCTGCCAGCTTCCGCCACCCGTCTCCCGGCGTACGGCGCTTCTTCGCGGCATGCTTGCGGACACTCCGCTCGATGCGCTTCCCGAACAGCGTCAGCAGAGCAGGCAACAGACTCACTGCGGCGAGCATCGTCATCAGCACGGTAAGGGTGACACCGAGCGCGACGCCTTGCAGCGAACCAAGCCCCAAGGCGAGCAGCCCGAGCAGTGCGATCACGACAGTGCAGCCGGCGAACATCACCGACCGACCCGCGGTGTCCAGGGCAACCATCGACGCGGTCGCGCGATCGATCCCGTCCTTCAGCAACTCGTGGCGGTAGCGGGAGAAGATCAGCAACGCGTAGTCGATGCCGACACCGAGCCCGACCAGGATCATCACCGGTGCGGTGTAGTCGGGCACGGTGAACAAGTGTGACGCCAGCACCAGCAGTCCCAGCGTGCTGCCGACCGCGAACAGGGCCGTCAGCAACGGCAGAGTTGCCGCAAGCAACGATCCGAACAGGAGCACCAGGATCACCAGCGCGGCCAGGATGCCGGCGCCTTCGGACGCACCACCCGCGCTCTCCGCCGCCGACCGCGCCAGGTCGCCGCCAACCTCGACGGTCAGACCGGGGACCCGGAACTGCTGAGCCTTCTCGATGATCGTGCGGACGTCCTCGATCGGCATGTCCGCCACGGCGACATCCAGACTCACCGTCGAGTACGCCGTACGACCGTCTGGTGACAGTGATCCGGGAGCAGTGAACGGGTCGGCCACCGACGCCACGTGCGGGAGGCCGCCGACGGCCGCCAGCATCGAGAGGACTCGCGGCTTTTCCGGCCGGAGCCCGCCGTCGGCGTGCATGACGATCTGCACCGAGGCGGTCTCACCCTGCGGCTGGTGCTCGCGGAAGATGTCGGTCACTCGCTGGGAGTCGGTCCCAGGAAGCGAGTTGTCGTTCCTATAGCTGTCGCCGACCACCGTCGACGCGGCGGTGACCGCGACGAGGGCGACCACCCAGAGCAGCAGGGCAAGTCCGGCGTGCCGCATCGACCACCCGGACACCCGGTGCAGCAATCCGGGCCGTCCACTGACCTTCCGGGGCGGGCGTCGTACTGGGGTGTCCACGGTCATCGCCGGGCCTCCTCACATCCTGATAAGTAGATTGGCTACATGTTGCCTCTCGACACTAGCAGGCATATGAGTAGACTGGCTACATGAAGGCGGATGCGCTGCGTGGGCACCTCGATCCGATGATCCTGGCGGTCGTCGAGTCCGAACCGCTGCACGGCTACGCGATCATGGAGGCCCTGCTGGAGCGCAGCGGCGGCGAGCTCGACCTGCCCACCGGCACGCTGTACCCCGCGCTGCGGCGGCTGGAGCGGGCCGGCTACCTGGCCAGCGAGTGGAGCACGGTCGGCGGCCGGAAGCGGCGGACGTACCAGCTCACCTCGGCCGGCGAGAAGATGCTTGCCTCAGGCAAGCAGGAGTGGCTGACCTTCCGGGCTGTGGTCGAAGGCGTTCTACGCCCGGGCCAGGCGTAGGCAACGGCCGGCCTGAAGACCGACGAACGCCAGCGGCAGAACGACGAACGTCCCGACGACACCGAACGCGGGAAGGTCGGGCGTGCGACCGCCGGTCGCCGACATCGCGACACCGATCAGGCTGATCACGACGGCGTTGACCAGAGCGAAGACTGCAGTCACGCGAGTGACGTGCTGGCGGACAAGTGCGTGGCGCAGGCCGATGCCCGCCGCGATGACGGCCAGCACCGCACCGGCGATCGCGAACATGCCGACGGTCCGGACGAGCGACTGCAGGAACTCGTTCACCGGGTTCGGCGTTGCCGGGTCCTGGTTCCAGCTCCACACGCCCTCCTGCCAGACGATCGGCTGGATGATCAGCGCCAGGAACAGCAGCATCGCAGTCCGCCGGCTCTGGCTGACCGCGAGATCGGCGCGGTAGCCGGGGACGACGTCGGACAACTCCCCGAAGTCGGCCACCGCCTCGCGCTCGGCCTCGTCCCGGTCGAGACCGTCGGCCTCGAAGGCCTCGGCCGCGTCGACCAGGTGGTCCCGTGCCTCGGCGAGCAGGTCGGCCTTCCGCCGGCGCGGGCCGGGCAGCGCCTTGCCGAGTGCGGTCAGGTACGCGTCAACCGGCGTACTGGTGCTGGACACGTCTTCCAGTATGGGGATGCCGGGGCCCGATCACGTCCGGGGTCCCACTGACTCTCCCCTGAGCTTGGTCTTCCGCCAGTGCCGCAGGACGAAGAACCCGACGTAGGAGATGATCACCAGGGCGAATCCGACCTTCTCCGCGACGGGTGTCTGCCCTTCCGGCCACAGCGTGCCATTGAGGTAGTGATTGATGTACCCCGCCTCGTACGGCGTCTCGCCGCCCTTGCGCAGGAAGAACTTCTCCGCCCCGGTGAACGGGCAGTCGTAGTCGATGACCACGATCGCCACGCTCCACACCACGATGGCCAGGTGCGCCCAGATCACCTTGGGCCACTTCCAGGCCAGGAATCCGCCGAGGACGAAGAAGAGCAGGAAGGCGGCGTGCAGCACGAACATCACGTCCGCGAGGAAGCGCCAGATCATCGCGATCCCGCCTCAGGGGCCCGGCGTACGGGTGAGGGCGTCCCGGACCGTCGCCGGCTTGGGTGGTGAGTGCTCGGGCCGGATCGCGCCCATCAGCCGCTCCACCGCGGCCTCCATCTCGCTTCGCCACGTCACCGCTGAGCGCAGATCCAGCCGCAGCCTGGGGTTCCGCGGGTGCTCGCGGACGACGCCGAACCCCACCGCACGGAGGAACTCGGTCGGCCAGACGCATCCCGGCCCGTCCCAGCGGGAGTCGCCGAACGCCTCGACGGCACGGAACCCGCGCTTGAGCACGTCCTTCGCCACCGCCTGGATCAGGATCTTGCCCAGTCCGAGGCCGAGGTAGCGCGGCAGGATCCGCCCGGTCGCGAGTACGACGGCGTCCGGGCTCACCGGCGCGGTCGGGAACGCCTGGATCCTCGGTAGGTACGTCGCCGGGGCGTACACCGCGAATCCGGCCGGCTCGTCGTCGACGTACAGGACGACGCCCGCGGTGCCCCAGTCGAGCAGCAACTGCGACAGCCATGCCTCTTTCTCGAGGCCGGTGTCGCCGTTGTGGTCAGCCTGCTTGGCGGCGACCGGGTCGAGCTCCCAGAACACACAGTCACGGCATGGCACCGGCAGCTCGCCGAGATTGGCGAGCGTCAGCGGTTCCAGCCGTCGGGCCATCAGCGCGTCCGGTCCGCGGTGCCCGGTGTCCGGTGGGGCGACGTACTGCCTGTTAGCTTCATCACTTTGGGTCTCACCCTGCGGTTCACCGGGCCGCCGGAGCCGGAGTGGGAGCCGCGGCCCGCACGTCCGGGGTCTCGGTCGCCTCCGGGGCGACGTACCGTTGCTGCACCTTGGCGGCTGGTTGCCGCCGGAAGAGCTCGCCGGCGAAACCGGCCAGCACACCCAGTACCAGTCCACCGAGCGTCCACCCGGCAGTCTTGCCCACGCTCATCCCAGATTCCTGCCTTCCGCTCCACCTCTCAGGCCGCCCCGCACCGCAGACTGTCTCAGCAGCCAGTCCGCGGCATGGTCGGAACCTGCCCCTATAAGGCATGGTAGTGAGAGGTCACGCCGTTCCACAGCCCAGGCGCGCTCGGGATGGTCCGGCGTAATCTGGTGACTTCCCCCTCGATCACCGTGGAGTGGCTCTGTGAGTGCTGACGTGCCTGATGTCCGGCAGACCCGTCTCGACAACTACGTCGACCGGTACGCAGCACGGACCAAGGGCATGACCGCATCCGAGATCCGGGCACTGTTCTCGGTCGCCAGCAGGCCCGAGGTGGTCTCGCTGGCCGGCGGCATGCCGAACATCGCCGGACTCCCCCTCGACGTGGTCGGCGGCGCGGTCCGCGACCTGGTGACTGACAACGGCGCGGTGGCTATGCAGTACGGCTCTGGCCAGGGCGATCCGGTCCTGCGGGACCAGATCTGCGACATGATGCGGCTCGAGGGGATCGACGCCCACCCGGACGACGTCGTCGTGACCGTAGGGAGCCAGCAGGCCGTCGACCTGGTCACGCGCGTGTTCTGTGACCCGGGTGATGTGGTGATCTGCGAGGCGCCGTCGTACGTCGGTGCCCTCGGTGTCTTCCGTGCGTACCAGTGCGAGGTCGTTCACGTCGCGATGGACGACGACGGCGTCGTGCCGGAGGCGCTGGAGCAGGCGATCACGGCGGTGCGTGCGGCCGGCAAGCGGATCAAGTTCTTCTACACGATCCCCAACTTCCACAATCCGGCCGGTGTCTCGCTGTCCAACGAGCGGCGGGCGCGGGTGCTGGAGATCTGTCAGCGCGCTGACTTGCTGGTGCTGGAGGACAACCCGTACGGGTTGCTCGGCTTCGACGGCGAGCCGCAGCGGGCGCTGCGCGCCGACGACCGCGAGGGCGTGATCTACCTCGGTTCGTTCTCGAAGACGTTCGCGCCGGGCTTCCGGGTCGGCTGGGCGGTCGCGCCGCACGCCGTACGCGAGAAACTCGTGCTGGCACAGGAATCCGCGACCCTGTGTCCACCGGTCTTCAGTCAGCTCGCGATCTCGTCGTACCTGACCCGGCACGACTGGCTCGGGCAGGTCAAGCAGTTCCGGGAGATGTACCGGGAGCGCCGCGACGCAATGCTGGCGGCGCTGACCGAAAAGATGCCTGCGGCAACGACCTGGACCAGGCCGGGCGGCGGGTTCTATGTCTGGCTGACTCTGCCGGACGGGCTGGATGCGAAGGCGATGCTGCCGCGCGCGGTCACCGCGCGGGTGGCCTACGTCCCCGGAACCGCCTTCTTCGCTGACGGATTCGGGTCACAGTGCATGCGGCTGTCGTACTGTCATCCGACGCCGGAGCGGATCACCGAAGGCGTCGGCCGGCTGGCCGCGGTGATCCACGAGGAGCTCGAACTCCGGCAGACCTTCGGCCCGCTACCACCAGGCGCCGGGCACGGGTACGACGCCCCGGGTCCGGAGTTGACCTGACCTCCAGTGCGCAAAGGTTGCGCAATGGATCTGCGGGCGGCCGGGGGTCCTTGATGCGGTAGCGGTACCGTTCCAGTGGGCCTCGGGACCGGCGACCGTGCCGGAGTCGCCCACGAGTGATCGGGATATTTGTGATGAGTGATCTGGGTCGAGTGCTGGTACTGGCAGGCGGACTGTCACACGAGCGGGACGTCTCGCTCCGGTCCGGCCGACGGGTCGCCGACGCCCTGCGCAGCGTCGGCGTCGAGGTCGAGCAGCGCGACGTCGATGCGAGCCTGGTCGAGCGGCTCCGCGACGATCCGCCGGACGCGGTGTTCCCCGTCCTGCACGGCGTCACAGGCGAGGACGGCGCGCTCCGCCAGGTCCTCGACCTGTACGGCGTTCCGTACGTCGGCGCCGACGCGGCAGCGTGCCGGACGGCCTTCGACAAGCCGGTGGCATCCACCATGGTCGGCGCCGCCGGACTGCAAACGCCCTCGTCGGTGGTGCTTGGGCACGAGACGTTCCGCGAGCTGGGCGCCGCCGCGCTGATGGAGGCGGTGATCCACCAGATCGGGCTGCCGCTGGTGGTGAAGCCGGCCCGAGGCGGTTCGGCGCTCGGTGCGTCCATCGTGCGGTCGGCCGAGGAGCTGCCGTCGGCGATGGTGAACTGCTATGCCTATGGGCCGGTCGCGCTGATCGAGCAGTATATCGACGGGACCGAGATCGCGGTGACCGTGGTCGACACGGGCGATGGGCCACGCGCCCTGCCCGCGGTGGAGATCCGGCCGGACTCCGGGTTCTACGACTACGAAGCCCGCTACACCGCCGGCGCCACGCAGTTCGTCGTACCGGCTCAGCTGGGCGATGGTGTCGCGGCCGCGTGTGCTTCGGCTGCGGTCACGGCGCATGAGGCGTTGGGCTTGCGGGATCTGTCGCGGTCGGACCTCGTGGTGGACGCTTCGGGCGTGCCGTGGTTCCTGGAGGTCAATGTCGCTCCGGGGATGACGGAGACGTCGTTGGTGCCGCTGGCGGCCGAGGCTGCGGGCGTCGAGCTGGGTGTGCTGTGCCGCGACCTGCTGGCTGCGGCCGCGGCTCGTTGTTGAGGTCCTGATGGATGGACGGCCGCTGTGGCGGACAGTACTGACGCCGCGGTGGTCCGGATTGTTGCTTCTGGCATTGGCTATTGCTGCGGTGATGTCCGTGCTGGGTGTGTGGCAGTTGGACGTGTACCGGTCGAAGACGGACGCGGCCACGGCCAAGCGGGCCGAGGGTGCGCCGGTCGCGTTGCAGTCGCTGTTCTCCATCGACGAGGGTCTGCCGGCGAAGGCTGTCGGCCGGCGCGTGACCGTGAGCGGTACTTGGGCGGCGGGTGCGGACCAGGTGTTCATCGCGGATCGGCGGCAGGGTGATCGGGACGGGTTCTGGGTCGCGAGCCCTTTGATGGTTGACGATTCGGGTGCCGTGATGGTCATCCGCGGCTGGGTTGCCTCGGTCAACGATCCGGCCGCGGCGGCGCCCTCCGGGCCGGTCAAGCTGACGGGAACGGTGACGGCGTCGGAGGCTGAGGACTCGTCCGGCGACGCCGCCAAGGGGCGGGTGCTGTCGTCGCTGCGCATCCCGACGATCGTTCACATGGTCGACTACCGGTTGTACGACGCTTTCGTCATCCAGGCGTCCGTCGAGTCCGGCGACGTACCTTCCCCCGCACCGGCCGTCGTACCACCGCCTCCACCACCGACCGACCACGCCGGGCTCCGGAACGTCGCGTACGCCTTCCAGTGGTGGATCTTCGCGGCCTTCACCCTGTGGATGTGGTGGCGAATCGTCATGGACGCACACCGGACCGACTCGGAGTCTGACGGCTCCGGTGACGGGACCGATGGTGGGTCCGATGGTGGGTCCGGTGGTGAGCCTGGTGGAGAAGGTGACCGGGGCGGTGCGGCTGTGGAGTCGAGCGGTACCGTTTCAGCGTGACCTCACCAGCCGACCCCGCCACCTCCGCCACCCCGCAGCCACTCACGCCGGCCGTCCGCGGTGCACTCACCCGGTATCGCGTGATCGCCTACATCGTCGGTGTCATGCTGCTGGTGCTGCTGTTCGTCGCGATGCCGCTGAAGTACCTCGCCGACGACCCGAGCGCAATGGACGTCGTCGGCCCACTCCACGGCTTCCTGTACGTCATCTACCTACTCGGCACCTTCGACCTCTTCCGCCGAGTCCGCTGGTCCCTCCCCCGCCTGATCCTGATGGCCCTCGCCGGCACCATCCCCTTCCTCTCCTTCTACGCCGAGCGCAAAACCACCCACGAACTCCTGGGCCGCTAACCGCCCAGTTGCCTCTCGTCACACCCCTCCACGAGCTCACCCAGCCGACCCGCGCCTAGCGCAACCAGATCCACCACGCACGCCCGGACAACCGCCTCGCTCTCGTGGTCAGATTCCTGGCTCCCGCGCTGGAACTGGTGGCAGTTGTATCTGCGTTGGGGAGCGACGAGGTCTCGGAGGCTGGTGAGGTCACCTGCCGGCGAGTCCTTCAGCTGACTACCTCCTGCGGCGATGAGGCGATCCTCTGGAGCCTCTCCCTTGCCTGGCCACCGACCTCTTTACGCCACCAAGCCCGCGAATGTTTCACATGAAACATTCGCCGCAAGTCCCCAAGTATCTTTGTCGACAAATCCCACCGATCGTCCGACAGAGCCGCAGCCGACCAGAACCCCAGAATTCCTCCCCCAGCGCGATCCTCAGCACCCTCGCGCAGCAAGCCCGTGCAGGAGAGACACCACCGTCCAACTGCGAGCTGCGGCCATCAGAACGCTAAGAATCACGCCCACAGAGCAATCCAGCGGTTCCGCCGCACGCGTACCCCGCCGAACCCACGCAACCGGGTGACCCAGCCTCCTCGGGACTCCGCCCTGGGCCAACCGCGACCGACTCCTACGCCGCCGTTCGGTACACCCCGAGACGGTCAGACGAACAGCCGCGGCCAGGTCTACAACCCACCGCGGGTCTCATGTTTCATGTGAAACATCCGGGGGCTTCGTAGCGCAGATCCCGCCGAGCGAGTACTCCTCCCACCCCGGTGCGGATACCCCTTGGCAACTGCCCAGTCCGCCATCCCCCGGGCCTCCGACCGTACCGACAAGCGGGTAGGGAGAGCTCAGACCGGTTTGGGCGGGGCGCCTCGCTCACGGCGTCGCCGTCTTCGCGGTCGACCCGTCGGCCGGCTTCGGGCGACTACCTCCCTGGCTCAGGTTCACCTGAAGGCAGCCGTCCGAAACCGCGGCCAGTTCGGCCAGCGGGTACGGGTGGAATGGGGCCAGCGAGCTCGGACGATCTCGCCGACCCCAGGGCATCGGTGCTCTCGGCAGCTGCCCTCGTCCCCCGACCCGGGATCCGCCGGCGTCCGCTCGTACCGAAGGACGGGTAGTAGTCCCCCGGTTCGCAGCCAGGCCCGCTCCGCGGCGCCGCACCGCGCCGGGTTCGAGCTACTACCTCCCGTCCTTCGGTACATCCGAAGGACCAACCAGCTACACCTGATCGGCGGGAAGCCTCCCCTGGGTGGAGATCGTGCCGCCGAGGGAACTGCTGAACCAAAGGAACGCCCGCGTCGTCCGGCCAGGCCGGGTCGGGAGCGCCGACGTTGCCCCGCGGGGCACGAGCCGCTGGGTGGGACCGGGGCTGCCGCCCCGACCGAGCCAGGCCGGCGCGCGACGGCGTTGCCCCGCCAAGCACGAGACGCTGCGCGGGACAGGGGTGTCCGGCGATCCTGGGCTGCTCGACTTGGGCTGCTCGACTTGGGCTGCTCGACTTGGGCTGCCCGGCGCCGACTGCGCTAGCCGGCTCGGGCAGTCCGGGTAGGTCTGGCCAGCGGGCCGGCCCGAGTCGCCTGTCCGACTACGCCGCCGGGTTGGTCGGTGCGTGGGTGGGATGGATGAGCGTCGGAGCGGCTGTTCCCTCCGCTGGTCGGCCGAGTACGCCCGGAGGCCGACACCGGGTGATCGCGCCGTGGTTGCACACGTGGGATGTGCGCGCGCAAGCCGCAAGTCCCACTGGAGGATCGGCAACCGCTCCGCGTACCCCGGCACAGTCGGCTGCTCCAGGACTCCGGCACAGTCGGCTGCTCCACGGCTCCGGCACAGTCGGCTGCTCCACGGCTCCGGCACAGTCGGCTGCTCCACGGCTCCGGCACTGTCCGCTGCTCCAAGACTCCGGTGCGTCGAGGATGACGAGTCCCAACATGTTGCCCGTCACGCAGCTGCGGAGGTTGGCTCGTCGGGGTGCCCAGGATGGGGTCGGGATGCCTGGGGCGCATGGAGCAGGTCTTGGGTCGGTCGTGGTGGTCAGCGGCCGCCAGACGCGCGCGCAGCAAAGGTCGGGCGTGGGTGGCGGAGTTGAGTGGTGGCGTCGCGCCGGGCGTACTGGCGGGGCTTGCTCCTCGGGGAGTGCACGCGCGGGCGATGGGGCCGGCAGGCGGGAGCGTGGTTTGTGTCCGCACAGGAGCATGCCGAGGAGGTCGGAACCGCCAAGGCCGGGGTACTGCCCGCGAAGCTTGTGGTCCGGCCGCCAGGGTCGTGGCGCTAGCCGCGGCGGCGGGCGTCCTGCTTGCCTGGATTACGGGTTGGGCTTGTTGGGGTCCATGAGGGTGACGATGCGCTCTAGGTCGTCCAGGGACGCGAACTCGACGGTGATCTTGCCCTTGGTCTTGCCGAGGTCGACCTTGACGCGGGTTTCGAACCGGTCGGAGAGGCGGTCGGCCAGGTCGACGAGGCGGGGGGCGACCGGCTTGTTGCGGCGCCGTTGGGCTGGGGTGGCGTCGTCGGCGTTCATGTCGCCCAGGGCGACGATCTCCTCGACGGTGCGGACGGAGAGGCCTTCGGCGACGATGCGCTGGGCCAGGCGCTCGATGGCGTCGCCGCTGGGGAGGCCGAGCAGCGCGCGGGCGTGACCCGCGGACAGGACACCGGCGGCTACGCGGCGCTGTACGCCGGCCGGGAGTTTCAGCAGGCGCAGCGTGTTCGAGATCTGCGGGCGCGAGCGGCCGATCCGGGTGGCGAGGACTTCCTGGGTGCAGCCGAAGTCGTCGAGCATCTGCTGGTACGCCGCTGCTTCCTCGAGCGGATTCAGCTGGCTTCGGTGCAGGTTCTCCAGCAGCGCGTCCCGGAGCATCACGTCGTCCGAGGTGTCGCGGACGATGGCCGGGATCGTGGCGAGGCCGGCCTCCTGGGTCGCGCGCCAGCGGCGCTCACCCATCACCAGCTCGTACTTGTCGTGCTCCAGCCGGCGAACGACGATCGGCTGAAGCAGCCCGATCTCCTTCACCGAGTGGACGAGCTCCTCCATCGCCTCCTCGTCGAAGACGCTGCGCGGCTGCTTCGGGTTCGGGGTGATCTTCGAGACCTCGATCTCGGCGAACTCGGCACCCGGCACCGCGGTGAGCTCCGACTCACGCCTTGCGACCGGGGGCGCTCCCGGAATCGAACTGGACTTGCTGCCGAGGGTGGCGGTGGTCCCAGGGGCCGGCGTGCTGGGGATCAGCGCGCCAAGTCCGCGTCCGAGTCGGGTGTTCATCGCGCTCCCTCGAGTTCGACAACCTGCTGATGTCCTGCGGTCCTACCGAGCACCGTTTCACGTGAAACAGCCCGCCCAGGAATCCTGCTGGAGCAACCGTAACCGGTGTCCCAGTGCGCCGGGCGGGCCAGGGCCGTCGACGGATCAGGTGTTGTTGCGCATGGCGATCTCACGGGAGGCCTCCAAGTAGGAGAGCGCTCCGGCAGATGCCGGGTCGTACGCGAGCACCGTCTGTCCGTGGCTCGGTGCCTCCGAGATCCGGACCGAGCGGGGTACGGCGGTCCGCAGTACGGCGTCACGGAAGTGACCCCGAACCTCTGCCGCTACTTCACCGGCCAGCTTGGTACGGGCGTCGTACATCGTGAGGAGGATCGTGGAGACGTCGAGGCCCGGGTTCAGGTGCGACTTCACCATGTCGATGTGGCGGAGAAGCTGGGACAGACCCTCGAGCGCGTAGTACTCGCTCTGGATCGGGACCAGGACCTCGCGGGCGGCGGTCAGCGCGTTGACCGTCAGCAGGCCGAGCGACGGCGGGCAGTCGATGAAGACGTAGTCGTACTTCTCGCCCGCGGCTTCGGTCTCGGCCAAGTGCGCATCGAGGGCGCGCTTCAGCCGGCTCTCCCGGGCCACGATGCTGACGAGTTCGATCTCGGCACCGGCCAGGTCGATGGTTGCCGGGATCACCATGATCCCGGGGTGCTCGGCGCAGGGCTGGAGAAGCTTGCCAAGCGACTCGCCCTCGATGACCGCCTCATAGACACCCGGGGTGCCTTCCGAGTGATCGATGCCCAGGGCTGTCGAGGCGTTGCCCTGGGGGTCGAGGTCGATGACCAGTATCCGCGCGCCGTACAGCGCGAGGCCGGCGGCGACGTTCACGGTCGTCGTGGTCTTGCCGACGCCACCCTTCTGGTTGGCGACAACGAAGACCCGGGTCTCGGCAGGCAGCGGGAACTCGCGGCCCATAGTGCGTCCTTCATTCACCAGCAGGGTCCGTTCGGTGGCGGCGGCGATCGGAGTCTCGAGAAGTCGTCGCTGAAGCTCGTCCGACGTGGCCCGCGCGGCGATCTGTGCGGCAGTCATAGCGCCCATTCCAATAGGTGCGGGACTTGGCCCGAAGAGGATGTCGGTAGGGGTCGGGGCGGGTCTGCCCCCAGCTTCATCCACAGGCGTCTGTGGACGAATCCCCGTGTGCGGAGGCAGTTTCATGCGGTCGTCATCCACAGGCGGTGGAGACTCGGAGAAGTTGTCGTCGGCATCCACCAGCGATGCCGTTTCACGTGAAACACCATCATCTCCCGGCTCCCCGGTTTCACGTGAAACGGGAGATTCGTCAGGAGCGGATGCGGTGTCCAGTACTTGGTCGAGGCCGGTCGCGGCGACGGTTCGGAGAGCAGAACTGTCGATCGGCGGCCGGTACTCATCGCTCGCCGGCTCGGGGTCTGCCGTCAGCAGTTGGGAGTTGGATGCGGGTTGTGCGGGCCAGCCGATCGCTTGGGAACTCTTGGCTTCCCCGGTGCTCTTCTCGGGCCATCCGAGGGCACGACTCACCAACCCACTCACCTCCCGCGTCTTCCGTGCCGGGATCCCCCTGCAGCACGTCCGGCCACAATACTCACGACTGTCGTCGGCTGGGCCAGTTCATCGACGCCGAGTTGGTGAATGTGCCACAGCTCAGCTCCGCGGGCTTCGAGTTCGCGTTCGGAGGCGTCCAATTCCTCCTCGACGGACGAGCCTTTCATCGCCAGCATCAGCCCCCCTTCGACGCACAGTGGCAGGCACCACCCCGCCAGTTTGCCCAAGGGAGCGACGGCCCGGGAAGTCACCACGTCGTACGACGCCGGGGGAAGTTCTTCGGCCCGTGCGCGGACCACAGTCGCGTTCTCCAGTCCGAGGGACTCGACCGCCTCCTGGAGGAACGTCGTGCGCCGGAGCAACGGCTCGACGAGCGACACGTGGAGGTCTGGACGAACGAGAGCGAGCACGATCCCCGGCAGGCCGGCACCGGTGCCGATGTCGGCGACCGTTGACTCCTCGGGGACCAGTCGCTCGAGGACCGCGCAGTTCAGCAGATGGCGATCCCACAGCCGCGGAACCTCGCGAGGACCGATCAGCCCGCGGAGAGTTCCCTCGGTGGCCAGCAGTTCGGCGTACGCCGCAAGCCGGACCGCCGCCCGTGGATACAGCTTCTCCACGAGCGGCGGCGTTTCACGTGAAACAGGTTCGGTCACAAGGTCACACGTCCGGCGATCATCGGATCACGACGGCTGGACGACGACGCGGCGGCGCGGCTCCTCGCCCTCGGACTCGCTGGTCAGGCCGGCGGCGGCCACCACGTCATGGACGACCTTGCGCTCGAACGGCGTCATCGGGTCCAGGCGTACCGGGGTCCCGGTCGCCTTCACCTCCTCGACGGCCTTCCGGCCGACCTCTTCCAGCTCGGCCTTCCGGTTCGCCCGATAGTTCGACACGTCCAGCATCAACCGCGACCGCTCACCGGTCTCCCGGTACACGGCCAGCCGGGTGAGCTCCTGCAGCGCCTCGAGCACCTTGCCGTTCTCGCCGACGAGGTTGTTCAGCTCCGCACCGACGATCGAGACCGCGGCACGGTCGCCGTCGATGTCCATGTCGATGTCACCGTCGAGGTCGGCGATGTCCAGCAACTCCTCGAGGTAGTCGGCGGCGATGTCGCTCTCCGCCTCGAGCGCCTTCAGACGATCGGCAGCGGAGTCGGTGGACTCCTCTGTCGCCTCGTTGTTCTGCATGCCGTCGCTCACGGCCACTCCTTCACAATGTCGAGATCCGCCCCACGGGGACCCAGGTCATACGCAAGCAGGAAGAGGAATCGGCGCAGGCGGGTCAGCGTGATCCGCCGGACTTCTTCTGCGCCGCCTTCTTCTGGGCGGCCGACTTCGCCGCCGGCTGGCGCTTGGCTGCCGTCCTCTTCTTGCCGGCCGGCTGCTTCTTGGCAGCACCGGCCTGAGTCTTCTTCGCCGCGTTCGGCTGGGTGTTCGACGCCTGCCCATTGCTGGCGGCCTTCGCACCGTCCGCCGCGCCGTCGGAGTCCGATGCGCCGCTCGCAGCACCGCCGGCGGCAGCTCCGCCCCTGCGGTCGCTGCGCGACTGCCGCTTCGGCTGCTGCCGCTGCGCCGGACGCCGGTCCGAACCGGGCTCCGTCGTACCGTCGGCAGACGCCAGGCCCTCGTCGGCCGGCTTGCCCGCGCGCAGGTTGTGCTCGCGCTTGCGGGCCTCCATCGCGTCGTACGCCGGCGTGCCCGGAGCCGGGTTGCGACGGATCACGTAGAACTGCTGACCCATCGTCCACACGTTGGAGACGAACCAGTAGATCAGCACACCGATCGGGAAGTTGAAGCCACCGATCAGGAAGAAGACCGGGAAGACGTACAGCATGATCTTCTGCATCTGCGCGGCCTGGCCGGTCAGGGCTTCCTTCGGCATGTTCTTGCGCATCAGCTGCAGCTGCGTGGTGAACATCGTCGCGGTCATCAGGATGATCAGCACGACCGCGACGATCTTGACGTTGTTCTCGCCCGGACCGCTCGCCTTCAGGAAGGTCTGCGAGATCTCCGCTCCGAAGATCTTGGCGTGCTGCAGCGACTCGACGTACGGCTCCATGATCTTGCTGTGAGCCTTGCCGTTCGCCGCGTAGTCCAGCACCCGGAACAGGGCGAGGAAGATCGGTGACTGGAGCAGCAGCGGCAGGCACGAGGAGAACGGGTTCGTCCCGGTCTCCTTGTACAGCTTCATCATTTCCTGACCGAGCTTCTCCCGGTCGTGGCCGTACTTCTTCTGCAGCTCCTTCATCTTCGGCTGCAGAAGCTGCATGTTCCGGCTGGAGCGGATCTGCCGGACGAACAGCGGGATCAGCAAGGTGCGGATGACGACGGTCAGGCCGGCGATCGAGAGCGCCCAGGCCCAGCCGCCGTTCGGGTCGAGCACCTGGCTGAGTAGCCAGTGCCAGCCGACGAGCAACGCCGAGACAGCCCAGTACAGGGGCGTCATGACGGCGTTGAACAGGTCTACGATCCCGTCCCACAACGCGAGTTCGGGGATGGCCAGAAGAGTCACTCAAGCACCTCGCTGCGCAGGCCCGGCGTCGCTAGACGGCCCGGGCTGGTTGGCGGAGATCGAGTCTCCGCGCTGGTCGACATCTGTGGGTGGAACGGGGTCGTAGCCGCCGGGGTTCCACGGGTGGCAGCGAACGAGTCTCCTCGCCGCCAGCCAGCAACCGCGCACCGCGCCGTGGCGTTCGACCGCCTCCAGGGCGTACGCCGAACAACTCGGGTAGAACCTGCACACCTGCCCATACATCGGGCTGATGGTCAGCCGGTACAACTTCAGAAAACCGATGATCCCGCTCTTCACGGGATTGATCCTCATCGTGGGTCCAGGATCCGCCGCAGCGCGCCGTCGACGTCCGCGGCCAGTTCGTCGTACGACGCCGAAGCGGACGACGGAAGGGCGCGGACGACGGTCAGGCTGCCGGCCGGTAGATCAGGGAGCCGCGTGCTCAGGACAGCACGCAGACGGCGGTGGACCCGGTTCCGCAGAACCGCGTTGCCCACCGCCTTGTTCACCACGAATCCGACGCGAGCGGGCGCGGCCTGAGCGTCGTCCGCCCGGTCGTCCCGCACCAACAGATGGAGGACCACCGCACGCCGCCCGGCCCGCCGTCCCGATCGGACGGCGCGGCGGAAGTCGTCGGACCGGCGTAACCGGTTCGACGCGGGCAACACGAGGTGGTCACCGTCGAGGAGGTCGGTCAGGCCGCGAGGCGCTGACGACCCTTGCCACGGCGGGCGGCGATGATCGCGCGCCCGGCACGGGTACGCATCCGAAGACGGAAGCCGTGCTTCTTGTGCCGGCGACGGTTGTTCGGCTGGAACGTCCGCTTGCTCACTGGAATGACTCCGGTTACTCGAGATCACAATGATCGACAGATCCACTGATAGATCTGCCGCTGGTGCAGTCCTGCACACACGCCACTCAGGAACCAGTGTGGTCCAGCAGGGAGCGCAGCACAAAAGGGCCGGTTCAACACCGACTGATCAACGGTACGTGGCCGCCTGTGGACAGGTCAAACCAGCCATCCCCATAGTTATCCACAGGCCTGTGGACAGAATAGTGGGCACACGGTCGGTCACCGGTCGTCACGCAGTGGTCAGGATGGTCACCGACCGCGATCTGCCCGACACGACTACGCTCCGCCGTCTACCCGACACGCCGGACGTTTCCCCCAAATTGCTGTTCATAGCCTGTGGATGACGGCTTGTAGCAGGCTGGGCAGACTTGTTAGCGTCTCTCCCTCACACCAGAGGTCCCACACCCCGCGATCGGTAACCAACCTGCTCCACGCGTCGTTCACAGTTGTGGACAACCGTGTGGAAAGTACGGCGCCCGACTGCGGACAACGGCAACCGCGCCGAGCCGGAACGGGCGACGCACCGGCTGCACGGGTGTCGGGTCTAAAGGTCGCGCTGCCCGGGTCCAGCCCGGAACGCGCCGGCCACCGCAGCGATGGATTCGGGGAGCAACGCGTGGTCGAGGACCATTCCGCCAGTGCGGAAATCACAGAGGTGGAATACACCGTCGACGGCAGACAGGATCTGAGGCCGGAACCGGCGGTGGATTTCCGGTCCGAGATCCCGTCGGCCCCGGAGCCGGCGCCGCGGACCGATCCGGCCGATCACCTCAGCCCCTCTCTTCCGATTCCCCTCCCCGAGCCCCCCGAGTCCGGCTACCGCCCGCGGTACCGGGGCTACGGGTACCGCTCCGAGCTGGAGCGAGCAGCCACCGATCTGCCGACCGGCCCGGAGCCGACGCCGACGCCGGTGCCCACCCCCGAGCCTCCAGCGGGTACGGCGTACTTCGGTGCCGCACCGGTGGTCGGCAATCTCAGGTACTCCGGTGAGACCAGCAACAACTGGACCGGTGCACGAGGACCGGCTGAACCGCCAGGAAACGATCGCCCCGTGTATGGGGACGGAGCAGGACCGGTGCGGAACGAGGGTGATGGGCGTGCGAACAATGAGAGCGGCGCTGCTGAGGTTCGGGTGGCCGAGCCGCAGATCGGTCGGCCTCGGGTTGCCGAGCCACGATCCGAAGGACCGGGTCCGGTGACGGACCTCGGTGATGCCTGGACCCGGGTCCTCGCGGGCCTTCCGCCGAACCAGCGTGCCTGGCTGACCAACTCCCGCCCGGTGACGCTGCACGAGAGCACCGCCATCGTCGCGGTGCCCGACGACTTCACCCGCGGCCAGCTGGAGACCCGGCTGCGCCCCGACCTCGAGCGGATCCTGTCGGAGAGCTTCGGCCGCGACATCCGGATCGCCGTGACGGTCGACCCGTCGCTCGACCCGGAACTGCGTGAACCACAGGCGCCGCCGCAGCCCGTCGTCCGCGAGCCGCTGCGGACCGACGGGGCGTACCAGCCGACGATCCAGTCCGCGCTGAGCGAACCGGTCCACAACGCGCCACAGTTCAGCCCGCCGCAGCAGCCGGCGCCGCAGCACTACGAGCAGCCCCGCGGTCCCGCGCCGCAGCAGCAGCCGTTCGGTCACCAGCTCGGCTCGGTCGCCCCACCGCCGAACGGGATGCCCCAGCCGGCCACCGAGGCACAGGGGGAGGCGCGGCTGAACCCGAAGTACACCTTCGAGACCTTCGTCATCGGCAGCTCGAACCGGTTCGCCCACGCGGCCGCGGTCGCCGTCGCCGAGGCGCCTGGCAAGGCGTACAACCCGCAGCTGATCTACGGCGACTCCGGTCTCGGCAAGACCCACCTGCTGCACGCGATCGGCCACTACGTCCGCAGCCTCTACACCGGGGCCCGGGTCCGGTACGTGTCGAGCGAAGAGTTCACCAACGACTTCATCAACGCGATCCGCGACGACAAGGCGTCCCAGTTCCAGCGCCGGTACCGCGATGTCGACGTCCTGCTGATCGACGACATCCAGTTCCTCGAGGGCAAGATCCAGACCCAGGAGGAGTTCTTCCACACCTTCAACACCCTCCACAACGCGAACAAGCAGATCGTGATCAGCTCCGATCGCGCGCCGAAACGCCTGGAGGCGCTGGAGGACCGGCTGCGGAACCGGTTCGAGTGGGGCCTGATCACCGACATCCAGCCGCCCGACCTCGAGACCCGGATCGCGATCCTGCGGAAGAAGGCGGCCACCGAGCGACTGACCGCGCCGCCGGAGGTGCTGGAGTTCATCGCCTCGAAGGTGCAGACCAACATCCGTGAACTCGAGGGCGCACTGATCCGCGTCACCGCGTTCGCCAGCCTGAACCGGCAGCCGGTCGATCTGAGCCTGGCCGAGATTGTGCTGAAGGACCTGATCCCCGAAGGCAGCAAGCCCGAGGTGACGGCCAGCATGATCATGGGCCAGACCGCGTCGTACTTCGGTCTGTCGATCGACGACCTGTGTGGCTCGAGCCGGAGCCGGGTGCTGGTGACCGCGCGGCAGATCGCCATGTACCTGTGCCGCGAGCTGACCGACCTGTCGTTGCCGAAGATCGGTCAGCAGTTCGGCGGCCGCGACCACACCACCGTGATGCACGCCGAGCGGAAGATCCGGCAGTTGATGTCGGAGCGGCGCAGCGTCTTCAACCAGGTGACCGAACTGACCAACCGGATCAAGCACCAAGCGAAGCAGCAATGAGGCCCGGTGACCGCGTCCAGAATTCTGTACGCCGAGTGCTACGACGCGGTCACCGGAACCACACAGCCTGGGGATACTCCTGTGGATAACTGGGGGTATCACCGTGGACACATCGCTGTGTGTTGTGGATTGGCTGTGGGGACAGAATTCTTCATCACCAGGCGTCCTCAGACAGACCGGGATTCGTCCACACGCCGTCCACACGCCGATTCGGTACCTGACCTGCGAAGTCGTCGCTTTTCCACAGTATCCACCGGTGCTAAGAACCCTATGGAATCTGTAGAGAGTTCCCAGTCCACAAAACGATCGAGCGGCCCAACCTGGGGAAAACCCCGGTCTCGCGCCGGCTTGCGGCACCTGTCAGGCTGTCCTCGGAGCACAATGAGGGGCAGCACGCAGAACCACCGGAACGACGCCGACGCGACCCGCCCGAAGCGCCACGTCACGCCCGATTGGCGCAGAGCACACTTGTCCGTGGCAGGATCTGCCTGGCACACAGCCGAATCAGGAGGCACCCAGCGGTGAAGTTTCGCGTCGAGCGCGACGTACTGGCCGAGTCGGTGGCCTGGGCCGCGCGCAGCTTGCCCAGTCGTCCCAGCGTCCCGATCCTTGCCGGCCTCCTGGTCGAGGCCGAGGACGGGCAGATCACCCTGTCCGGTTTCGACTACGAGACCTCCGTCCGGGTCACCGTGCCTGCACAGGTGGCCGACAGCGGGAAGTGCCTGATCTCCGGCCGGCTGGTCGCCGACATCTCCAAGAGCCTTCCGAACCAGCCGGTGGACATCGCCGTCGACGGTGCGAAGGTCCAAGTCACGTGTGGCAGTTCGCGCTTCACGCTCCAGACGCTTCCCACCGAGGAATATCCGGCCCTGCCGGAGCTTCCGGCCGCGAGCGGGACGGTCAAGGCCGACGTCTTCGCCCAGGCGGTCTCGCAGGTGGTGACCGCGGCCGGGCGTGAGGACACGCTTCCGGTGCTGACCGGTGTCCGGGTCGAGATCGAGGGATCCATGATCTCGCTGCTGGCCACCGACCGCTACCGGCTGGCGATCCGCGAACTCGAGTGGAACCCGCAGTCCCCCGACGCGTCCGCGGCCGCGCTGGTGCCGGCCCGGGTGTTGTCCGAGACCGCGAAGGCGATGACCGGATCGGACGTCATCGTCTCGCTGGCCGCGCCGGGCACCGGTGACGGCATCGTCGGCTTCGAGGGCGAGGTCTCCGGCGGCAACCGGCGGGCGACCACCCGCCTGCTGGACGGCGAGTTCCCGAAGGTTCGCGGCATCATCCCGACCGACGCCGCGATCGCGACCCGGGTCCGGATCGACACCGCCACGCTGGTCGAGGCGGTCAAGCGCGTGGCCCTGGTGGCCGAGCGGAACGCGCCGGTCCGGCTGACGTTCAGCGACGACACCGTGACCCTGGACGCCGGCAGCGGTGACGAGGCCCAGGCGTCCGAGTCGATCGAGGCCCGCGTGTCCGGTGAGCCGGTGACCGTAGGCTTCAACCCGACGTACCTGCTCGACGGCCTGAACGCGATCGGTACGCCGGTAGCGCACCTGGCCTTCACGCAGGCGACCAAGCCGGCCGAGCTGACCGGTGTGCGGGACTTCGACGGTGATCCGATCAGCGAGTTCCGGTATGTCCTGATGCCGGTCCGCCTGAACAGCTGAAAGCCAACAGAACAAGGGGATTCACGATGGAGCTCGGCCTTGTCGGTCTCGGCAAGATGGGCGGCAACATGCGCCAGCGGATCCGCAACGCAGGCCACACCGTGGTCGGGGTCGACCACAACCCGGACATCTCCGACGCCAAGGACCTGGCCGACATGGTCGGCAAGCTCACCGCGTCCGGCCAGCCCAAGGTGGTCTGGATCATGGTGCCGGTGCAGGCGATCGATGCGGTCGTCGCCGAGCTCTCGGACCTGCTCTCCCCCGGCGACATCGTGATCGACGGCGGCAACAGCCGCTGGACCGACGACACCCGCCGGGCCGCTCAGCTCGCCGAGAAGGACATCCGCTTCGTCGACTGCGGTGTGTCCGGTGGCGTCTGGGGCCTGGAGAACGGCTACGCCCTGATGTGCGGCGGCGACAAGGACACCGTCGACATCGTGATGCCGATCTTCGAGGCGCTGAAGCCCGAGGGTGAGTTCGGCTTCGTGCATGCCGGCAAGGTCGGCGCCGGGCACTTCTCGAAGATGGTCCACAACGGCATCGAGTACGGCATCATGCAGGCGTACGCCGAGGGCTACGAGCTGCTCGAGGCCGCCGACGTCGTGGAGAACGTGCCGGAGGCGTTCGAGTCCTGGCGCGAGGGCACCGTGATCCGGTCCTGGCTGCTCGACCTGTTGGTCGCCTCGCTGAAGGACGACAACCACCTGGCCAAGATCCGCGGGTACGCCGACGACTCCGGTGAGGGCCGCTGGACCGTCGAGGCCGCGATCGACCACGCGGTGCCGATGCCGGCCATCTCGGCCGCGCTGTTTGCCCGGTTCGCCTCCCGGCAGGAGGACTCGCCGGCGATGAAGGCGATCGCCGCGATGCGCAACCAGTTCGGCGGTCACGCGGTGAAGGGCGCCGAGGCCGCGGATCCGTCGTACGCGACACCGCCCAAGCACTGAGGTGTATGTCACCGCCCTGGGTCTGCTCGACTTCCGGTCCTACGCGCAGGCGGAGGTCGAGCTCGCTCCGGGCGTGACCGCCTTCGTCGGGCCGAACGGCCACGGCAAGACCAACCTGGTCGAGGCGATCCACTACACCGCGACCCTCGGGTCACACCGGGTCGCGAACGACGCGCCACTGGTCCGGGCCGGAGCCACCAGGGCGATCGTGCGGACCGAGATCCGCAGCCAGTACGACCGGGACGTGGTCGTCGAGCTGGAAATCAATCCTGGGAAGGCAAATCGGGCCCGGGTGAACCGCTCGCCCGTACCGCGGCCACGCGAAGTGCTCGGCCTGCTCCGTACGGTGCTGTTCGCGCCGGAGGATCTCGCGCTGGTGAAGGGCGATCCGTCCGAACGACGCCGGTTCCTGGACGAGTTGCTGACCTTGCGGTCGCCGCGGATGGCCGGCGTACGGCAGGACTACGACCGCGTGCTCAAGCAGCGGAACTCGTTGCTGCGCAGCGCCTCGATGGCCCGCCGGCAGAACCGGGCCGGCGCCGCCGAGGGACAGTTGCGCACGCTCGAGGTCTGGGACTCGCATCTCGTCCGCGCCGGGTCCGAACTGCTCGCCACCCGGCTGGAGTTGCTGGAATCCCTGCGTCCATTGGTCTCGGGCGCGTACGACGCTGTTGCCCGAGGCAAGGGTAATGCGCGGCTGGAGTACAAGTCGTCGGTCCTGCTCGAGCCCGGTGTGGTGTCGCGGGAGCAGCTCGCCGAGGTGCTGGGCGCAGCGGTCCGGGACAAGCGGCAGGACGAGCTCGAGCGGGGTGTGTCTCTGGTCGGACCCCATCGCGACGACGTGGTACTCGGGCTCGGGGACTTGCCCGCGAAGGGGTATGCGAGTCACGGTGAGTCGTGGTCGTTCGCGCTCGCGCTGCGGCTGGCGTCGTACGAACTGCTTCGAGCGGACGGGGGTGAACCGGTGCTGATCCTGGACGACGTGTTCGCCGAGCTCGACACGCAGCGCCGGGACCGGCTGGCCGAGTTGGTCGCGCCGGCCGAGCAGGTGCTGGTGACCGCGGCGGTCGGCGCGGATGTGCCCGCTGAGCTCACCGGTGTCCGGTTCGATGTCGGTGAAGGATCCGTGCGGCGTGCCTGAACCCCGGAATTCCTCTGAGAGCGGCTTCGAGAGCGAGGCGGCTCCGGAGCGTCCGGGCGAACCTGACCACGACAAGCAGGGACTGGACCTGGCGAAATCGCTCGCCGGGCGGCTGAAGCAGCAGGCCGCGAACGGCCCGATCAAGCCGGTCAAGCGGACGCGCCGGCGGCCGCGGATCGACGGCGCCCAGATCAGCAGCGCGCGTCCGGACGACCGGGATCCACAGAAGCTGACCAACACGCTCGGCCGGCTGATGCGCGACCAAGGCTGGGAAGTCGACGTCGCCGTACACGGCGTGATGGCGCGCTGGCCGTCGATCGTCGGTCCGGAGATGGCCGAGCACTGTACGCCGGAGTCCTACGAGAACACCGTGCTCACCGTGCGTACGTCGTCCACCGCGTGGGCCACCCAGCTCAAGCTCCTCGCCCCCGACCTGGTCCGCCGCCTCAACACCGAACTGGGCGACGGCACGGTCACCCAGGTCAACGTGCAGGGCCCCCACACCCCCAGTTGGCGCAAGGGCCCCCGCACCATCCGCGGCGGCCGCGGCCCCCGCGACACCTACGGCTGAACCAACTGCCGAGCAAGTTGCTCCAGCGACCCGCGACTCCCCTAGGATCGGGCGCGATGCGCACGATCGTCGATGGTTTCCGCGAGATGGTCCACCTGATCGGAGACACCTTCCGGCTCTGGTGGCGGAACCTCCTGCCCCTGACGACCTGGTGGCTGGCCGGCTTCCTCGGCTTCAAGGCCTGCGTCGAGGCCGCGATCTGGCTGGACGAGCATGCGCACTCGAGCCTCGGTACCGGCGTGTTCTCGATCGGTGTGCTGCTCCAGATCGCCGCCGCCGTCGGCATGATCCGAACCTGTGCGACCTCGCTCTACCGCTGGCGCGACGCAGCGTCCAACCAGAGCGAGGAGACCTCCGACCCGACGCAGCAAGGCGTGATGGAGTTGCTGGCCGTCACCCTGCTGCCGCTGGTCGCGGTGTGGTCGGCCTGGGGATTCCTCGAGGACCAGATCGGATCGCTGACGTCCACGAACAACGTCCAGCGTGGTCTGCAGTCGGGTGCCGCCTTCTTCGAGCTCGGCGGCGGCCAGTGGCACAAGTACCTGCCGGCGATCGTGATCCTGCTGGTCCTGCGCCGGGTGATCGAGGCGGTCGACGACCGCTGGCCGAGCCGGCCGGCGAAGTTCGTCCAGGTCTGGGCAGAGGCGTTCTTCCTGCTGATCACGGTCGTCGTCACACCGTTCGCGGTCGCCGACGCCAAGGACTGGATCAGCGAGCGGAACTTCTGGTACTGGTCGCTGGACTGGTGGGGCGGGCTGAAGGACTTCTTCGCGGGGATCCACATCCCGATCCCGGCCGGGATCGAGTTCCTCTGGGGCTTCTTCTGGGAGAGCCTCTGGCCGCTGTTCAAGCTCGGCGTCGCCGAGCCGCTGACCTGGCTCGCGATCACGACCGTCGTCTTCGGTCACCGGGTGCTGACCAGTGGCGGTGTCTTCAAGGGCACCCGGGTGGAGCGCCGCCTCGGCGATCAGCTCGAGCAGGAGGCACCGCAGCAGAACCGGATCGTTGCCCTCACCAACAAAGCCCCGAACCTGCTGCTCGGCGGACTGCGGGAGAAGTTCTACCCGACGCTGAACGCGTTCCGACTGCTGGTCCGGGTCGGCCCGGTCTTCCTCGGCGTCGTCTGCATGGTCTACACGTTCTGGCTGCTCGGCAGCGACTGGGCGTTCGTCCTGATCCAGCGGGCGATCGGACCGGAGAGCATGCACTGGGGCCTGATGGTCCACGAGATCGCAGACCTGGGCCAGAGCCTCATCTTCGAGCCGCTACGGATCGCCTTGCTGGCGGCTGCGTTCGACCTGTGTATCTCGGTCGGAGCCCAACGCCGTGCCGAGGCCGCCGAGGCGGAAGCGGCCAAGGCGGAAGCGGCCAAGGCGGAGACGAACGAGGCGGACAAGCAGCCGGTCAACGCCTGACGGCGGGCCGCCCTCAGGGAGTCAGGATGACGCGCCGGCGCTCTTCCAGGTTCTGAACGACGACGCCGGTCAGATGCGGGACGGCCGACTCGGGGACGACGTACACCCCGGCGAGATCTCCAGGCTTGTTCCGGTAGAACGGCTGGTCCTCGTTCGTGCAGTACGTCGGCAGCTCGAACTTGTACGGCTGCTTGGTCTGCCAGAGGTTGCCGCGGTCGTCGCGCAGGCTGGCCGTGCAGCTGAAGCCGTTCTCCTTCATGTACAGGCCGTCGAGCGGCTTCACCGTCATCTTCGCGACCACGATGACCGAGCCGGCCGGCTTGTCGTCGAGCGAGATCTCCTCACCCTCGTCGTCCACGAGGGTGGTGTAGGTCTCCAGCGAATCCAGCTTCCACTCGACGTCGCCGATCGTCACCGGTCCCTGCTTGACCACCTCGGTGACCCGGCCCTCGTCGAACAACTCCTCGTCGTTGTCGATGTAGTCCCGCAGCATCAGGAAGCAACTCGTCGACAGCAGCGCGAGCATCAGGGCGAGCTGTACGCCCCACCGGACCGCGCGGTGCCTGGTCATCTTCACGCCACCCTCACCTCGCGGTTCCCGAACACGTACTGGGCCGCGGCTCCGTCGACGAGCCGCTGAGCCACCTCTTCACTCGGGATGCCGAGGTCGACGTCGATGGCGACGTACAGGACGTTGTACAGCGGCGCGGGATCGAGCCGGAGCGTCAGACCCTTCAGATCCGACGGGTTGACCTCGAAGACGACGGCGCCGATCTGGGCGAAGCCGGGGTCCGGGAAGTCGACGCCGGACTCGGTGATGCCCAGCGGCCGGTAGATGGTGCCGCCGTCGGCGCGCAGGGTCGGGTTGCCCGACAGCGGCTCGGAGACCCCGCGGACGGCGTCCCACTCGAGCGCGATGAACACGCCGTCCGTCTCGATCGGTTCGTCGTCCTCACCCGCGCTGCTCTCCATCACCGTCTTGGCGAACTTCATCCGGTTGATCGTCACGGACGAGTCGCCGTACGGGAGTTTCTCGCCGATCGTGCCGTGCACGACCTCCACGTTCTGCTTCTCGTACACGTGGTCCGGGGTGGCGAGCCGGGTCAGTCCACCGAGCAGGATGAACAGGACACCGACCAGGACGGTGGCGGGGCGATACAGCTTCACTTCTTCTCCCCGTTGTCGACGACGATGGCCGGCTTGAGCTGGACCACCGCATCCGCCTCCGGTTGCTGCCAGTACGGGTCCTCGTTCGCGCCGAGGAAGCCTTGGTCGGACTCGAAGCGCTCGCCGAGGACACCGATCTCGACCACGTCGGCGGTGAAGTCCGGCGGTATGTCGAACTTGGTCACGCAACTGACCGGGGGCAGACCGAAGACGACGACCCAGCCCAGCTGTCCACGGCAGGTCGCCCCGTTGGACTCGATCAGATCCTTGCCGTCGCCGGGGACCAGGCGGAGCAACCGGCCGTCCAGGGAGTCGCTCGTGTCCTCTTCGTCGTCCATGTTCTTCAGGTCGAAGTACACCAGCAGCTCGGCCTCGGCCGGCGAGTACTCCTTCTTCGGGTGCTGGACGATCTCGGCCTTGGTGAAGTTGTACTCCCACTTGCCGGACGTCACCGTCACCGGCGCGGTCAGCGTGGGCACGGTCCGGCCCGTCTTCTCCTTCCACCCACCGGTGGCGAGGACGATCAGGGCCAGGACGACGACGAGGGCGATCGCGATCAGCCACTTGCGCCGATGCCGGTGGATCACCCGCTCCGCGATCATGGCGTCGATGACGTCGTCGAGACTTTCCACGGCAGCGATCCTAAGGGCGATGGGGTGCGCGACGGCCCGCCTCGTCCACGCCCGCCGCGGTCTGTTCAACCGGTCTGTACCGGTTCACGTCGTCTCAGTTCCCAGACGGTCAGTGGTGAACCGACCGGAGGCCACTGAGCGGCCGTGAGCGCTTTCTGGCCCCCCACCCGCGAGAGGGGACATGGAGATGAGGGAGAAAAGACGCCCTGACCCGAGTTTCAGGCGCCTGGTGGCAGGTTCTGCTTCGGTCGACAGGTAAGATGGAGCCTGTAGAGCGAACCGCGCCTCTGACAACACTGTAGGGGGCGGTTTCCACTGTGCAGCGATGCTCCGCGAACGCGGGGTCCGAGGAGGACAACAGCCGGTGACCGACGAGCCGACCGAGATCGACGCCAACCAGTCCGCCGACCCCATCGGCACCGCCGCACCCGACAGCGTGGAACTTCCCGCGATGCTCGACAAGATCCCGTCGAACATCGTCGAGCGCGAGTACGACGCGAGTGCGATCCAGGTCCTGGAGGGTCTGGACGCGGTCCGGAAGCGACCGGGCATGTACATCGGGTCCACCGGTGAGCGTGGTCTGCACCACCTCGTCACCGAGGTGGTCGACAACGCCGTCGACGAGGCGATGGCCGGGTACGGCGACCGGATCGTCGTCACCCTGCTGCCCGACGGCGCGGTCAGCGTCGAGGACAACGGCCGCGGCATCCCGGTCGACATCGTCGAGTCCGAGGGCAAGCCGGCGGTCACCGTCGTACTGACCGTCCTGCACGCCGGCGGCAAGTTCGGCGGCGGCGGCTACAAGGTGTCCGGTGGTCTGCACGGGGTCGGTGTGTCCGTCGTGAACGCGCTGTCCAGCCGGCTCAAGGTCGACGTGAAGTTGAAGGGCAAGCTGTACACGCAGTCCTTCTCGCACGGCGTCCCGGACGCCGACCTCGCCGAGATCGGTACGTCGGAGTCGAACGGGACCACCGTGACGTTCTGGGCGGACCCGGATGTCTTCGAGACCACGACGTACTCCTACGAGACGCTCACCACCCGCTTCCGCGAGATGGCCTTCCTGAACAAGGGCCTGGAGATCGTGATCCGGGACGAGCGGCCGGACCACACCGAGGACGGCCACCCGGTCGAGCAGGCGTTCAAGGCCGAGAACGGCCTGGTCGACTACGTGAAGTACCTGACCGGCATCCGCGAGACCGTGCACCGCGACGTGATCTCGTTCGAGGCGGCGTCCAACGGCGAGAACAGCATGAGTCTCGAGGTCGCGCTGCAGTGGAGCGGCTCGTTCCAGGAGTCCGTGCACACCTTCGCGAACGCGATCAACACCCACGAGGGTGGTACGCACGAGGAAGGCTTCCGGGCCGCGCTGACCTCACTGGTCAACTCGTTCGGCGAGGACCAGGGCATGATCAAGAAGAAGGAGGACAGGCTCACCGGTGACGACATCCGGGAGGGTCTGACGGCGATCATCTCGGTCAAGCTGGCCGAGCCGCAGTTCGAGGGCCAGACCAAGACCAAGCTCGGCAACACCGAGGTCAAGGGCTTCGTCCAGCGGGTCGTGAACGACAAGCTCGGCGCCTGGTTCGAGCAGAACCCGGCCGAGGGCCGCGAGATCATCCGCAAGGCGACCGCCGCGGCGAGCGCCCGGATCGCGGCCCGCAAGGCGCGCGACCTGGCCCGCAACCGCAAGGGTCTGCTGGGTGGCGGCGGCCTACCGGGCAAGCTGGCCGACTGCCAGTCGACCAACCCGGAGGAGTGCGAGGTCTACATCGTCGAGGGTGACTCGGCCGGTGGCTCCGCCAAGGGCGGTCGGGACCCGAAGTTCCAGGCCATCCTGCCGATCCGCGGCAAGATCCTGAACGTCGAGAAGGCCCGGATCGACAAGGTCCTGCAGAACAACGAGGTCCAGGCGATCATCTCCGCGCTCGGCACCGGTATCCACGAGGACTTCGACGAGGACAAGCTGCGGTACCACAAGATCGTGATCATGGCCGACGCCGATGTCGACGGCCAGCACATCCGGACCCTGCTGCTCACGCTGCTGTTCCGGTTCATGCGCCCGCTGATCGAGCGCGGACACGTGTACGCCGCGCAGCCGCCGCTGTACAAGATCCGCTGGAGCAACCACGCCGACGAGCTCGCGTACACCGACCGGGAGCGCGACGGCCTGCTCGAGGCCGGCGCCGAGGCGGGCCGGAAGCTGCCCAAGGAGAATCCGATCCAGCGCTACAAGGGTCTGGGCGAGATGAACGCGAACGAACTGTGGGACACCACGATGGATCCGGCCAACCGGGTGCTGCTGCAGATCACCCTGGACGACGCGATCCGCGCCGACGAGACGTTCCAGACGCTGATGGGAGACGACATCGAGGCGCGGCGCAGTTTCATCCAGCGCAACGCCAAGGACGTCCGCTTCCTCGACATCTGATGGATGGGTGGTCCGTTGCCCCGGGCCACGATCCGCTGGCGCCATCGACCGACGTACTGACCTGAACGGGACGAGCTTTTCATGACCGAGACCCCCACCACTCCGGGCCACGACCGGGTCGAGCCACTCGACCTGCAGACCGAGATGCAGCAGTCGTACCTCGACTATGCGATGGCAGTCATCGTCGGCCGCGCACTGCCCGAGGTCCGCGACGGCCTCAAGCCGGTGCACCGCCGCATCCTCTACGCGATGTACGACGGCGGCTACCGGCCGGACCGTGGTTTCAACAAGTGCTCTCGTGTCGTCGGTGACGTGATGGGTCAGTACCACCCGCACGGCGACTCGGCGATCTACGACACCCTGGTCCGGCTGGCGCAGCCGTGGGTGATGCGGGCCCCGCTGATCCAGGGTCAGGGCAACTTCGGTTCCCCGGGCAACGACCCGGCGGCCGCGATGCGGTACACCGAGTGCCGGATGGCGCCGCTGGCGATGGAGATGGTCCGCGACATCGACCAGGACACGGTCGACTTCCGGGCCAACTACGACGGCAAGTCGCAGGAGCCGGTGATCCTGCCGGCCCGCTTCCCGAACCTGCTGGTGAACGGCTCGTCCGGCATCGCGGTCGGCATGGCGACGAACATCCCGCCGCACAACCTGCGCGAGGTCGCCGCCGCGGTCAACTGGGCGCTGGAGCACCCGGACGCGACCCAGGAGGAGCTCCTCGACGCCTGCCTGCAGTACATCAAAGGCCCCGACTTCCCGAACGGTGCACTGATCGTCGGCTACAAGGGCATCGACGACGCCTACCGCACCGGCCGTGGTTCGGTCACGATGCGCGCGGTGGTCGACATCGAGGAAGACGCCAAGGGCCGGACCAGCCTGGTCGTCACCGAGCTGCCATACATGGTCAACCCGGACAACCTGGCCTTGAAGATCGCCGAGCTGGTCAACACCGGCAAGATGAGCGGGATCGCCGACATCCGCGACGACAGCTCGTCGCGGACCGGGCAGCGGCTGGTCGTCGTGCTGAAGCGGGATGCTCAGCCGCGCGTCGTACTGAACAACCTCTACAAGCACACGCAGCTGCAGGACACCTTCGGCTGCAACATGCTCGCGCTGGTCGACGGCGTACCGCGCACGCTCAGCGTGAACCTGTTCATCAGCCACTGGATCGACCACCAGATCGAGGTCATCCAGCGGCGGACCCGGTTCCGCCTGCGTGAGGCGGAGAAGAACGCGCACATCTACCGCGGCTACGTGAAGGCGCTGGACGCCCTCGACGAGGTGATCGCGCTGATCCGGCGCAGCCCCGACGTCGACGAGGCCCGCACCGGCCTGATCGAGCTGCTGGAGATCGACGAGATCCAGGCCCAGGCGATCCTGGACATGCAGCTGCGCCGGCTGGCCGCACTGGAGCGGCAGAAGATCATCGAGCGGTTGCAGGAGCTCGAGGCGATCATCGCCGACCTCGAGGACATCCTGGCCAGCCCGGAGCGGCAGCGGTCGATCGTCAAGGACGAGCTCGCCGAGATCGTCGACAAGTACGGCGACGAGCGGCGGACCGAGATCATCGCGGCCGACGGCGACCTCTCGGTGCAGGACCTGGTGCCGGACGAGGACGTCGTCGTCACCATCACCCGCGGCGGATACGCGAAGCGGACCAAGACCGACCTGTACCGGACCCAGAACCGGGGCGGCAAGGGCGTCCGGGGCGCGCAGTTGCGGGCCGAGGACGAGATCAGCCACTTCTTCGCCACCACGAACCACCACTGGATGCTGTTCTTCACCACCAAGGGCCGGGTCTACCGCGCCAAGGTGTGGCAGCTGCCCGAGTCGGCCCGCGACGCCAAGGGCTCGCATGTGGCCGGCCTGCTCTCGTTCCAGCCGGACGAGGACATCGCTCAGGTACTGACGCTGCGCGACTACGAGCAGTCCGACTACCTGGTGCTCGCGACCAAGAGGGGCCTGGTCAAGAAGACGGCGCTGACCGACTACGACTCGGCCCGGCAGAGCGGCATCATCGCGGTGAACTTCCGCGAGGAGGACGACGAGCTGATCGGCGCCGACCTGGCCACCGCCGAGGACGACCTGCTGCTGGTGTCCCGCAAGGGCCAGTCGATCCGCTTCACCGCGAACGACGAGCAGCTCCGCCCGATGGGCCGGGCCACCTCCGGTGTGACCGGGATGAAGTTCCGCTCCGGCGACGAGCTGCTCTCGATGTCGGTGATCCGGGCCGGCGCCGACGAGGAGACGCAGTACGTCTTCACCGTCACCGACGCCGGGTACGCCAAGCGCAGCCGGATCTCGGAGTACCGCCAGCAGGGCCGCGGCGGCCTCGGCATCAAGGCGGTCAAGCTGAACGACGAGCGCGGTTCGCTGGTCGGCGCGATCATCGTGGTCGCCGAGGACCAGGTGCTGGCGATCAAGGTCAGCGGCCAGGTGGTCCGCAGCCGGGTCGACAGCGTGCCGGTGAAGGGCCGCGACACGATGGGCGTCCGCTTCGCCGGCGTCGGCGAGTCCGACGCGGTGGTCGCGATCGCCCGGAACACCGATCTGACCGTGAACGGCGAACTCGACGGGGATCTCGACGGCGAGGAATCCGGAGCGGCCGAAGCGGGTACACCCTCCGAAGGTGCCCAGGATGTGGACGGATCGACAACCGAATCCACCCCTGAGGGCGTCAACAATGATGACCAGCGTTCGACGGACGTCGACGGCGCGGCTACCGTCGAAGAGGACGATGCCGGCCAGGAGGGTGACTGATGACCAACCGCGCGAGGCCGACATGGCCAGACGGTGCGGCGGACAGCTCCAAGGCCCAGCGGTCAGCGCAGGGCCGGGAGCAGTCCACGCCACCGGCCGACCCGGCCTCCAACGGTCGTTCCAACGGCCAGCCGAGACCAGGTGCTCCGAACGGCCAGCGTGCCAGTGAGTACCGGCCGCAGCAGCGACCCGGCTCCGCGCCGGGTGGCGCGCCTCTTCCTGGCCAGACCGCTCGGCCGCCTCAGCAGCAGCCGGCCCGCCCGCAGCAGCAGCGCCCTGGCCAGGTTGCGCCCGGCCCGAGCACGCCTGGTCGCCCCGAGCCCTGGTCCCCCGGTGCGACGGGTGCGCCGCGAGCGACTGGGCCGGCGGCCGCGTCGTACGGGCTGACCGAGGAGCCGGCCAAGACCGAGACGTTTGGTGACCGGCTCAGCGCGGCGCGTCAGGCGGTGCTCGACAAGGCATCGTCGGTGACGACCACCAAGCCGGAGAAGACCGAGACCAGGCTCTCCGCCAAGGCCGTGAAGGCGCCGAAGGCATCGCACCGGCCGCAGACCCGCAAGGCCCGGCTGCGGATGTCCCGGATCGACCCGTGGTCGGTGATGAAGACGGCGTTCCTGCTGTCGATCGCGTTCGGCATCGTCACCTGGGTCGCGGTGTTCATCGTCTGGTCCGCGATCGGCGCGGCCGGTGTGTTCGACAACATCAACAACACCGTCCAGGAAGTCCTGGGTACGCCGACCGCCGAACCGTTCCGGATCGAGAACTACATCAACACCGGAAAGGTGATGGGATTCACCACGCTCCTGGCGTGCGCCGACGTACTCATCATCACCGCGCTCGCGACGCTCGGATCCTTCCTCTACAACATCGCCGCCACGCTGCTCGGCGGCCTCGAAGTCACGCTGGCGTCGGAGGACTGACGGCGTACCCGAGTCTCCGGTCGGGCCCTGCTCAGGCTCTGCGCGGGGCCGACCGGAACCGGTTTGGGAGAGGGGCACTTGGTGCGGTAATCTCTCCCGGGTTCGATCCCGCAGAACGCGGGCCTATAGCTCAGACGGTTAGAGCGCTGCCCTGATAAGGCAGAGGTCACTGGTTCAAGTCCAGTTAGGCCCACCACCCCCATGGCGAACCCCGATCCGAGGAGTCCCGGTGCTGAGAAAGATCCTGCTGGTGCTGGTCGCCTGCATCGGTGGATACTTCGCCTACAAGAAGACCCAGCAGTCCCGCGCCGAGAAGGACCTCTGGGCCGAGGCCGTCGACCCGGTCACCCCGGGTCGCTGACCACTACCCCCACGGGGGCGTAGCTCAACTGGCAGAGCACTGCCTTTGCAAGGCAGGGGTTAGGGGTTCAAGTCCCCTCGTCTCCACCACACGAAAAGGCCGGTCTCCACTGGGGACCGGCCTTTCGCGTGTCTCCTGCACCCTGCGCATGCGCTGGGTGGTGCGCGCTGGGGCTATTCCTCGTTGGAGAAGCGTTCCCAGGCTGATTGGCGGGTGGTGCCCAGGGTTTCGCCGATCTTGGCCCAGGTGACGGAGCGGGCGCGGAGTACCTGCACGCGATCGTGGACGGCGGCCTCGACCTGGCCGCGGGAGGCGTCGAGTTGGACCATCTCGGCGAGGAGTTCGTCGTCGGTCTTGCCGTCGAGTGGCGGGAAGGTCGTCATGGGCTGGCCGCTGATCAGTTGTTCGCACAGGACCACGCACTCGTTGCAGATGAACGCCCCGGGCCCGGCGATCAGCCGGCTCACCTCGTCCTTGGCCTTCCCACAGAACGAGCAGCGCATCACGTTGTCCGGCATGGCACTCTCCCATCTTGTCAGGGCTCCCCTGACACGCCTGTCAGGTTAAACCTGACAACCTCGGGGCGTCAACGGGTGACACCGGAGCCTGCGGTCGTCATGGTGGGCTGCATGACGGACGAGAACCCGGACCTCGAGGTGAACAGGCAGTTGTGGGATCGGCTGACCGAGGTCCACACGACCGGAGAGTCGACGTACTACGACATCGACGGACTTCTCGCGGGCCGGTCGTCGCTGACCTCGATCGTGCGGTCAGAGGTCGGGCCCGTCGACGGTCTGGATCTGCTGCACCTGCAGTGCCACTTCGGGCTCGACACACTGTCGTTCGCGAGAGAAGGCGCGCGGGTGACCGGCGTGGACTTCTCGCCAGCCGCGGTCGAGTATGCACGCGGGCTGGCGACCCGGGCGGGCCTTGCGGCGACGTTCGTCCAAGCGGATGTCCAGCAGTTGCCGGAGGAGTTGGACGACCGGTCCGATGTGGTGTTCGCGTCGTACGGCTCGCTCTGCTGGATCGCTTCGCTGGACGCGTGGTTCGGCGGAGCGGCTCGCGTACTGCGACCCGGCGGCAGGCTCGTCGTGGTCGAGGTGCATCCGTTGATGCTGATGGTCGACTCGGTGGCACCGGTGGTGTTCGGTACGGCGTACCTGGGCGGCGCCGCTCAGGTCGATCAGTGGGAGGGAACGTACGCCGGCGGAGACGTGCCCATCTCGCAACCGTCGATCGGCTATCCGCATGGACTGGGCGAGGTCGTCACGGCAGCGGCCCGGGCGGGCTTCGCCGTCGACGACCTGACCGAGTACCTCCGCGACGAACAGGAACACCGTTCAGGCGTCCTGGTTCGCGACGCCGACGGCTGGTACCGGCTACCCATCGGCGGCCAGGACCTCCCAGTCACCTACTCCCTCCAAGCAACCAAGCCCGGCCCGAGTCAGCGGGTGCGGTCGTAGATGAGGGCTAGTTCGCCGAGGTTGCCGGTGTCTTGGCGGGTGAGGGTCCACTTGGAGGCGGGGAGGTTGTCGTCGAAGAGGCGGTCGCCGTTGCCGGCGATTTCGGGGGTGATCATCAGGTAGAGGCGGTCGAGGAGGTCGGCTGCCAGGAGAGCCTTGATCACGGTGGTGCTGTTGTTGACGAGGATGTCGCCTTCGCCGGTGGCCTTGAGTTCGGTGACGACGTCGGCGGCGGGTGCGTTCACGATGCGGGTGCGCTCCCAGGGAGCCTCGGTCAGTGTGGACGAGAGGACCACCTTCTCGGTGTCGCGGAGCCACTTCGCGTAGCCGCGATCGCGCGGGTCGGCAGTATCGTCGTCGGCGAGCGGGGGCCAGAAGCCCAGGAAACCTTCGGCGTTCACTCGACCGAGCAGTGCCGTCGTTGCGCCTTCCCAGATGCGGGTGAGGTGGTCGCGGGCGACGTCGGTGACGGCGTACGGGACGATCGCTCCGAGATCACCGGGGCCACCGGGACCGTTGTACCGGCCGTCGAGGGTGAGGCTGATGTTGGCTTTGACTGTGCGTGTCATCGCTGTACTCCCTTGTCGTTGAGTTGGGTGGTGAGGTTGTCGAGGACCTGGCCCCAGCCGGCAGCGATGCCGGCGATGTACGGGACGGCATCGACGGTCGTCTCGTTGATGCGTATGTCGACCTGCAGCCGGGTGCCCTCGGGGACCGCCGCGAACGTCACGTCGTGGTCGCTGTGAAAGGAGACAACGTCGGAGTCGTCCAGCAACCTCAGATCGAACCCGAGACGTGACGATGCTTCAGCGATGTGGACCTGTCCGCGCGAGCGGTAGAGCTGCTCGCCGTCGCGGTAGTCGAGGACGGCGCGACCACCGACCCTCGGCTCGAGGATGCAGTCGGCGATCGTGACGGACGGCGGCGCCCACCAGGTTGCGAGCAGGTCCGGATCGACCCAGTGCTGCCAGACGACGTCCGGGGCCGCGGCCAGGATGCGCTCGAACGAGAAGGTCCGTCCGTCCGCCCAGCGTTCACGGTCCGCGATCGCGGATTCGGCGTCGATGGAGGCCCGGTGGCGCGCGATGACGGCTCGATCGCCCGCCTGCGCCTCGATCGCTCCGACCAGTTCACCGAGTCGGCGTTCGAGGGACCGCAGTGGCGCGGCCTCAAGGGCGTAGACGCGCCGTTGCCCGAGCGGGGTGACCGTGACCAGGCCGGCCCGACCCAGGGTCTGGAGGTGCTTGGTGGTCTGCGGCTGGCGCAGTCCGGTCAGCTCGGCCAATTCACCGACGGACCGCGGCCGCTCGGCGAGCAGCTCGACGAGGCGCCACCGCGCCCCGTCGCCAAGAGCTGATGCGATCTGGTCCATGCCTCGAAGTATTCATAACCAAGAATATTCCTGTCAATGAATATCTCGGGATGTCTCGATCCTGGCCGCTGGAGAGCTAAGGCAGGCAGAGGCAGATTGGGTGGCCTTCTGGGTCCAGGACGACACCCTCGGGCGGGCAGACCAGGGCGTAGCCGGCGTGCGGTGGATCGTCGGGACGAGGGTCTTCGTAGCGGATGTACGGCCAGCTGAGGAACCGGGAGTAGAACCGGCCCAACTGTCGCGGGCGCTCGGCCGTGATGGTCAGTGCGCCGAGGCGGATCCGTGGTGCAGCGTCCGTCCCGTCACGGTACGCGGCGGTCGAGGACGAAGGCTTCGATGTAACGGGTGCCGGCTCGGACCTCGTAGTTGCGCCAGCCCGGGTAGTAGGCCAGGCCGGCGGTCCAGATCTCGTCGCGTTCGGCGGAAGTGGCCAGCCGGGCGCGGACCGGATGGTTGTCGCCGTCGACAGAGATTTCGGCCTCGGGGTCGGCCTTCAGGTTGTAGTACCAAGCGGGATGCTTCGCCTGGCCCCAGTTCGAGGCGATCAGGCCCAGGAAGGCGCCGTACGGTACGCCGAGCACAGGCACGCACCGCGGCTGCCCGGTCTTGGCGCCGGTTGTGGTCAGTAGCACCGTCGGTACGCCGAAGACGACACCGGCCACCGTCTTGCGGCCCTTGGTAGCCCTGGCCAGTGCGCGATCGAGGTGGTGCGCCGTGCGGCTGAAGAACCATGCCCCCGTGCTGCTCGCGGCGAAGGTGCGCAGCGCCTTCTGGACGCGGTTGGCGTCGGCGAACGGCGAGGTCATGCCCCAGCATCCCACGGCACTGGAATAGCAGCAGAGAGGGACGAGTTGCGGCTGGTATGGGACTTGAGATCGGTGTGATCCTGCCGACGTCGACGCCGGATCCGTCGCGGCCGATTCTGGGCGACGTACGGGAGAGCGCCCGGTTCGCGGAGGAGATCGGGCTGGATTCCGTGTGGTCCACGGATCATCTGATCGCAAGTGGGCCGATGCTGGACAGCTCGGTCGTGCTGGCGACCGCGGCCGCCGTGACCGAGCGGATCACGGTTGGCTTCAACGTGATGCTGCTGGCGCTGCGGCCGGTCGCGTGGGCGGCCAAGCAGGTCAACACGCTGCAACTGGTGTCCGGCAACCGGCTCGTTCTCGGTGTGGGGACAGGGAATCCGGCGCATGGTGACATCGGCTGGCGGGCGGCGGGCGTGGAGTTCGCGGATCGCGGCCGGCGCACCGACGAAGCGTTGAAGGTGCTGCCGGATCTGATCGCCGGCCGGTCCGCGGTACTCGCGGACGGGCTCGAGGCCAAGCTCGCACCCGGCTCCGTCGTCCCGCCGATAGTTGTCGCGGGCAACGGTAAGCCGGCGGTACGACGGGCAGCCCGGTACGGCGACGGATGGGCGACGATCGCGATGTCACCGACAGAGATCCGGACGAACCTTGCCCAGATCAACAAGCTCGCCGCGGACCACGACCGTCCGCCGCTGAAGGCGACCGTCGTCGCGCCGGAGCTCGACGCCGACCCGTCGCGCGCGGCCGACCAACTGCAGGCCTACGCGGCGGCGGGCACCGAACGCGTGATCTTGGCTCCCTCCGGCGACTGGCGCCGCGACTACGAGTACGCCGCCAAACTGCGGTCCTGATTTGACTCTGACATTGATGTCAGGTCGTACGGTCCAGCTATGGCAGGAGTACTGATTGTCGGAGTCGGGCCGGGGATCGGCCTCGCGGTGGCGAAGCGGTTCGTGCGGGAGGGGATGAGCGCCGCGCTGATCGCGCGGTCCGAGCAGACGCTCAAGGTCGCGGCCGATGCGCTCGCCGGTGCCGAGGTGTTCACGGCGACGGCTGACAGCACGGATGAGGTCGGCCTGCGGGCCGCGCTCGATCGAGCGACCGAGGAGTACGGCGTACCGGACGTGGTCGTCTACAACGCCGCGGTCATCCGGTCGGACGCGGTCGGCGAGCTGACCGCCCGCGAACACCTGGACGCGTGGGCGGTCAATGTGGTCGGTGCGATCACCACCGCGGCGCACGTCGTACCGGCGATGGCGGAGCGAGGCGGCGGCACGTTCATCATCACCGGCGGGATGCCCGAGCCGAAGCCGGACTACGCCAGCCTGTCGCTGGGCAAGGCCGGGGTACGCACGCTGGTGACACTGCTCGACCAGCAGTACGGCGCCTTGGGCGTGCACGTGGCCACCGTCACGGTCGCCGGAGGGGTTGCACCCGGTGGGGCGTGGGACCCGGACGGCATCGCCGAGCAGTACTGGCGCCTGCACATCCAACCGCGAGCCGAATGGACACACGAAGTTCTGCACTGAGTGGCCTGGGCGAAGCCTGACCGGAATGGACCTGTCGCCGGGCGGCCGGCGCCAGGGAGACTGGGGCTGTTCGCCATCGACAAGGATCCCTGCATGTACGTTCCCGCGCACTTCGCCGCCGACGACGAAGCGGTGCACGAACTGCTCGCCCGCCACCGAGCCGCCGACCTGGTGACCATGACCCCGGACGGACTGGTGGCGACCATGCTGCCGTTCATCTACGACCGCTCGAGGAACGTCCTGCTCGGGCACTTCGCCCGCAACAACGACCACTGGCAGCAGCCCGTGCTCGGAGACGCGCTGGTGATCGTGCGCGGGCCGGACGCGTATGTCTCGCCGGCCTGGTACGCCTCCAAACGCGAACACGGCCGAGTGGTCCCGACCTGGAACTACATCACCGCGCACGTGCACGGGACGATGACCGTGTACGACGACCCGGCCTGGGTCGAGAACGTCGTACGCCGGCTGTCCGATCTGCACGAGGCGGGCCGGGCGGAGCCGTGGTCGGTGGACGATGCGCCGGAGAAGTTCGTGAGCGGGCAGTTGCGGGCGATCGTCGGCGTGGAGATCGCGATCAAGCGGATCGAGGCGAAGTTCAAGCTCAGCCAGAACCGGCCCGAGGCGGACGTCGACGGGGTGATCACCGGCCTCACCGCCGACGGCGAAGAAGCCACGGCCACCGCCGTCGCCCAACACCGCCGCTGACCCGGAGGCCTCAGGAGACCCCGGCTCGACCGCGAGCGGGCCGCCGATGGGCGTGGAGCAAATGATCGTTGCCTAGAGCACCTTCCTTCCGTGACAGTTTGTGCACGGATTGTCACGGACTGTTTGCGGGTGCGTGCAGATGTCCGGACCCCTCTGGCGAGCGTGGGATCGGACGACAGATCGTCTGATGTGGAAGAGATCGACGAGAAAGCGTTCGAGTCAGCCGGTCGACCACGGGAGGCTCCGACGAGTGCTCGAGACTTATCGCGGCATCCCACACCTACTCGACACCTGGCTCGTGCTGACCGGCATGGCACTGCCGGTCGCGCTCTCGTCGTTGCGGCGGCTGGGGGATCTGGTCCCTCGGCTGGCCGCCTTCTGCCTGCCGGCGGCGCTCGCTCTGGTCCTGGCGGCGACGCTGAGCCCGACCGCGCACCGGCTGGCGAGCGTGGGCCAGTGCGGAACACAGTTGGCCACCACCGGCGGCCTGACCTCGCTCCAGGGCCTGCTCAACGTCCTGCTGTTCGTGCCGGCAGCCGGAATGCTGGCGCTCGCCAGCGGACGCCCGGTCGACGGAATCGCGGCCGGTATCGGGCTGTCCGCGTCGGTGGAGGCGGTTCAGGCGCTGATCCCGCAGCTCGGGCGCTCCTGCCAACTGCATGACCTGATCGCGAACACGCTCGGCACGTTCGCCGGTGTCGGTCTGGTCGCCGGCCTGCGGACGCTGACCCGCCCGAGCCGCCTGGTCACCGGTCCGTACGTCGTCGAGCATGCGGCGATGATCGTCGTCCGCGGGCGCCAGCCGGCCCGCCACCGCCGCGGCCGGCTCGTCCCGCGGCCGATCCCGGTGGCGAAACCACCTAACGGCTTCCGGGCGGCGGCTCGGGCCCGATGACGATACTCCGGATACTTATCCACAGGCTGTGGATGAAAACGGGGGATAACTGCGCAACTACGCGGAGATATCCACAGGCTCAGGGGCGTACGTCCAGCCCGAGGGAGGTCGCGATGACCATCGCCTGGGTGATGTCCACCCGCGCGTCCTTCAGCTCGACCGTGAGCGGGTCGAGTGTGGACAGGTCCGATCCGCGCAGATCGGCCCCAGTGAAGTCGGCCCGATGCAGCGACGCCCCCGACAGGTCGAGATCCCGCAGCGCCGCCTTCGCCGCCCGTACGCCGGTCAGGTCCGCCTCACGGAACTTCGCCCCGGTGAACTCGGTCCCGCGCAGATCTTCACCCGGCAGCCCGGCGAACGACCAGTCGCCGCCCGACACCTTCAGCAAGTTGTAGGTGCAGTCGTCGAAGAAGCTGCCGAGCAGCTTGCACCCGGTGAACGTGGCGTCGAACAGCGAGCACCGGACGAAGGTGCAGTTCACGAACGCCGCGTCCGTGTGGGTGGAGGCGTTGAACCTGACGCCGCGGAACGTGCACTCCTGGAAGGTCCCGCCCCGGTTCTCCATCTCGGTGAAGTCGCTGTCGATGAACAGCACCCGCTCGTACGTCTGCCCGGACGGATCGGCGTCGTCCCAGTCCCGGATCGTCGACTCCGTCGGCACCGCCACGTGCCCTCGGTCTGCCATCGCTCACCCTCCACCCGCTCGCCGGAGCCCTCACCCTGCCACGCCGTACCGACACGCGTGTACGCCGAGATATCCACGACGTAGTTGTGATGGTGACGAGGGCCAACGTTCAGCCCACCGACAAATACGAGTCGCACGATGGAAGCGTGACCGGAACTGAGCGGGTGATGGTGTTCGGCGCGGGAGGTTTCCTCGGCGCCAGGATCTGCGCACTGCTCGCCGACCGAGGGGTGGAGCACCGCGGTCTGAGCCGGAGCCGGGGTGAGCCACACCGGCTGTGCGACCTGGCCACGATGCACTCCTACGCGCTGGACACACAGATCGGCATGTACAAGCCCACTGTGGTCATCAACGCAGCCGGCGCCACGCTGGGTGAGCCGGCCACCCTGGTCCGCGCGAACGTGACGGCCGTCGAGGCCCTGCTCGCCTCGGTCCGGGACAACGCCAGCCACGCCCGCTTCGTCCAGCTGGGCTCGGCCGCCGAGTACGGCGGCGCATCGCACGGCACCAGCCAGGACGAACAGGGCGAGCCCCGCCCGGCCGGCCCGTACGGCCTCACCAAACTGGCCGGATCAGAACTGGTCCTTCGCGCCCAGCGCAACGGCGCGGATGCCGTCGTACTCCGGATCTTCGACGTGATCGGGCCTGGTGCGCCGGAGAGCACGCTCACGGGCCGGGTGATCCGGGATCTCCGCGGCCGGCAGCTGATCGAGGTCGGGTCGCTGGACGTCTGGCGGGACTTCGTCGATGTGCGGGATGTGGCTGAGGCGGTGGTCGCGGTCGCTCTCACCGACGTCAAGGTGCCGCCGGTGCTGAACGTCGGGACCGGACGGGCGGTGCTGGCGCGGGACGTCGCCGGTCAGTTGTTCGAGCTGAGCGGTCAGCCGGCCCGGATCGTCGAGGACATCCACGACGGGACACCGGCGGTCGCCTGGCAGCAGGCCGACACCGCCCTGATCGGCAAGCACCTCGGCTGGTCGCCGAAGATCTCCCTCGACCAGTCGCTCACCGACAGCTGGGCCGCCCAGACCTAGCCCGGGCCGGATGGGAGGGAGAATGGCCGGGTGGAGATCCGCTCGATCAGTCTGCCCGCGCCGGATCGGCGACCGCCCGCGATGAACGAGGACCTCGTGCTGACCGGACCTGACTTCGCCGTCGTGCTCGATGGTGCGACTGCCGGGCAAGGCATCGACTCCGGCTGCCGGCACACGGTCGCCTGGCTGGTCGCGCAGTTGGCCCGCCAGCTCGCCGTACCGCTCCTCTCGCAGTCGTCCGCGCCGCTGCCCGAGCTGCTGGCCGACGCGATCGCGGCCGTCTGCGCCGTGCACGCCGGCACCTGTGATCTCACGAACCCGGACAGTCCGTCCTCGACAGTCGCGATGTTCCGCGCCGGGCCGGACCACGTCGAACACCTGGTCCTCGCCGATTCACCTCTGGTCGTCCGGGCCCCGGACGGAGCGATCACCGTCCACAGCGACAACCGCGTCGAGCTCCTGCCCGAGTACACGTTCGAGGCCGTCCGCCGGCTCCGCAACCAGCCCGGTGGGTTCTGGGCCGCGAGCACCGTGCCGAAGGCGGCGTACGAGGGGCTCATCGGTACGACGGATCGCGCGGACGTCGAGCTGATCGCCGTACTGAGTGACGGGGCGGCGCGGTACGCCGAGCGCTACGGGCAGTCGTGGGAGGACCTCCTCGAGGTGCTCGAGACGGAAGGACCGGCAACGCTGGTCGAGCGCGTCTGGAAGTACGACGAGGCAGCGCACCCGGACACCTTTCGCGGCAAGCGGTACGACGACGCCACCGCCGTACTGTGTCGACTCTAGAGTCGGGCTCTAGGACGGCGGTCGGTAGGAAGGGAACGTCGGACCCGGGTTGGTGTACCGCGGCGCGTACTGCGGAGGGGGCGGTGGCGCCACGGCAACCGGCGGCACGGCGACCTGGTCGTGCTGCCACCGGCTGACGCGGAGCAGCAGCAATGACGCGGCCACCCCCGCCGCAATGAGCAGGACCGTCGCCACGGTGAAGCCGATGGTGACGCCCAGCGCGACCCGGACCATGAAGTCCTGCAGGTCGTAGATATCGACGTATTCACCGGTCGCGTCGGCGGCGTCGGCGGCGTCGACCAGGCGGACGATCCACACGATGAAGCCGATCAGCGCGATCCCGCCGCCGCCGATCAGGATCACCCAGAACCCGATCCACGCCGCCCACCAGCCGTACAGCAGCCCGCGCACCTCGCCGGTCCGGGACGCACCCGGCTGGTCCCGCGGCTCGCTCGCGGCGACGACGTCCTCGACGATCCGCAGCGGGTACCAGAACTGCACGATCGGGCAGAACCACGACCCGATCACCCAGCCCTGCACGAGCCGGTGCGGGCGCAGGGTCGACGGCTTCGGACCGAACGGCGAGGTGATGAAGTCGGTGTTCTCACGGGCCCGCCAGAGCCACAGGATGAAAGTGATGGCCGTGCCGACCAGCAGGTAGCCGACCAGGTCGAGCAGTGGGCCGCTGCCGGTGACCGATCGAGCACCCCGGTCGATCTCCTCCTCGGAGAGCAAGCCGTACACGAATCGCTTCACGTCGTCGTACGAGCGCCAGAGCAGGACCGACTGGATCACCGCGGCGACCGCGGTCAGCCCCATCAGCACGATGCTGACCTGCGCGATCCGCCGCAACGGCCGGTACTTCGGAGGCGCCGGCGGCGGGGTGTAAGGCCCCGGTTGATGCGGATATGCGTACGGCCACGGCTGCGACATGTGCTCACCTCCCCCAGCCAAGCTAACCCAGCGGTGGGAGCGTTCAACCTGTCGCGTCCAGAGACAACGTCAGACCGCCGCGAACGCCTCCCGGACCGCAGGCAGCGCCAGCTCCCGGTCCGCCGCGGACAGGCCGATCCGCGTCCGCCGGTCCAGTACGTCGTCCTCCGTCAGCGCCCCTTCATGGCGAACCGCGAACAGCAACTCGGCGTACGTCGTCCGCAGCCCCGGCGCGATCGGCTCCAGCATGGTCGGCGCCCCCGCGATCACCTCCGGCGCCTCCACGCCGTACCGCTGGACGAACCGCGACGGTGCTCGTACGGCGGCCAACCGGACCCGGTCGGCCGCGCCCACCAGCGGGATCCGGTGCGTCAGGCACGGCCGTCGTACCGCGAGAGCGGACTGGTCGAGCGCTGTGTCGAGCGCGTCCTGCGCCATCCGCCGGTACGTCGTGAGCTTCCCGCCGACGATCGTCACCAGCCCGTCCGAACCGGTGATCACCGCGTGCCGGCGGGAGATGTCCGCGGTCTTGTGCTCACCGTTGTGGTGCCCGGTGTCGAGCAGCGGCCGGAGTCCGGCGTACGTCCCGAGCAGGTCGGCCCGGGTCAGCGGCGTCTGCACCGCATAGTTGATCGTGTCGAGCAGGAAGTCGATCTCCGCCTCGGTCGCCCGCGGTACGTCGCTCACCGGACCGGGCGCGTCCACGTCAGTCAGCCCGACGTACACCCGGTCGTCCGGCGCCGGGATCGCCATCACGACCCGGCGCAACTGATCCGGCACCGGCACGGTCAGGACGGCGGACAGCCCGCCGAACGCGGACTGGGGGAAGACCAGATGCGTCCCCCGGCTCGGGCGCAGTTTGATGCCAGAGGCAACCTGATCGGCCCAGATCCCGGCTGCGTTGATCACCGCCGACGCGTCCACCTGCAGCCGGTGCCCGGTCAACTGGTCGACCAGTACGGCGCCTCGCCCGGTGACCTCTGTCGCCGCGACCCGGGTGAGCACGCGAGCGCCGTACTGCGCCGCGGTCCGCGCGATCGCGATCACCAACCGCGCGTCGTCGTACAGCTGCCCGTCCCAGGTCAGGAAGCCACCGCGCATGCCGTCCGGACGCAGCGTCGGCGCGTACCGCAGGATCTCCGCCGAGCTGACCCGGCGCGAGTGCGGCAGGTAGTCGTCGCTGGTCCGAGCGAACGTGCGCAGGATGTCGCCGCCGAGGAACGCGCCGCGCAGTAGCGCCGCCTGCGCGAACTTTGCCTGCGGCAACCATGGTGCGACCTGCGGGACCGGATGGACCAGATGCGGCGCGGTCGTCTTCATCAGGATGCCGCGCTCGACCGCGCTCTCGTACGCGATGCCGACATGGCCCGACACCAGGTAGCGCAGACCTCCATGCACCAGCTTCGAGCTCCACCGGCTGGTGCCGAACGCCAGATCATGCTTCTCCACCAGAGCGACGGACAGTCCGCGAGCAGCCGCGTCGAGGGCGACGCCGGCACCGGTCACCCCGCCGCCGACGACCAGCACGTCGACCTTGCCGGTCGTCTCCAGCCAGTCCAGTTCGCGGGCACGGCGAGTCGCGTTCAAGCTGGCGTTGCCCACGGTGTTGAAGGCCTTCCCCGCCCCGCCGGCCCGGTCGATCATGGCGCCAGGTACCTGGTGAGCATCTCCCGGAGTTGCTCGTCGAGCATCGGGTACTCGTCCTTCGCCGCCATCACCGGCCCGGACACCGCCGAGGCCAGCGAGACGAGGATGATCTGCCGGGCGAGCCACATCGGGTCGCCGGTCCGGATCGAGCCGTCCGTCTGCCCGGCCTTGATGCCTTCCTCGACCAGCGCCAGGTGCGCGACCGTGCTGCTGCCACGGCGCTCGAGCAGGTACGGCGTGAGGAACTCCGGGTCGAGCTCGATGATCTTGCGCATCAGCGGGTGCACCCGGGTCTTCGCGACCACCTCGACCACGCCCTCGACGAGCCGGGACCGGCCGTCGGCCGCGTCCGGCTGGAACGCCGACATCAGCGCGGTGGTCCACTCCCGGGTCATCAGAGCCGCGACCACGGCCTGCACGTTCGGCCAGCGGCGGTAGAGCGTGGCGCGGGAAACCTCGGCGTGCCGGGCGATGTCGGCCATCGTCATCCGGCGCATCCCGATCGCCAGCAGCAGCTCGTAGGCCGCGTCCAGGATCCGTTCCTCGCCGATCGCGTTCGCGGGCGCCGGGCGCGCGCTGGTCTCCGGCCCTGGGTCTGACACCGAGTCGCTGCTACGCTGAGACATCACACGTCAGAGTGTATCAGCGACTTTGCCGTCCCGGAACTGTCCGTGGGAGGTGGGAGCCAGGGGGTTCCACCTCCCACGGACGCTACCTCGCAGGTGCACCGAAAGGGAGCCCACCTTGACCGAATCGGACCTCCCTGTTGTGCAACTCACGCCGGGACGCTGGGGCGATCCGGCCCACCCCGTCGACCTGCCCGCCGCGGCCGTGGATGCGTTGAAGCATCTCGGCGTACGACGCCCCGCCGCAGGCCCCGTGGAGCCAGTGGACCGGCCCGGGCTGACGGCCACACAGCTGAGCTTCCTGGCCGGAGTGGTGGGAGCGGAGCACGTCACGACCGACCTGGACTCCCGGTGGGCGCACACGCGCGGCTATTCGACACCGGACCTGCTGCGGCACCGCGCCGGCGACACGTCGGACATGCCGGACGCGGTGGTGTACCCAGGGAGCCACGACGAGGTGCTGGCTGTGCTGGCGGCTTGCTCGGACCACGACCTGGCGGTGGTGCCGTACTCCGGCGGTACGTCGGTGGTGGGAGGACTGGCGGCATCGCGGGCCTTCGTCACCGTGGACCTGCGGCGGCTGGACCAACTGGTCGAGATCGACGAGGTGTCGCGGACCGCCACGCTGCAGGCCGGCGTACGGGGTCCGGCGGCGGAGGCGCTGCTCGCCGCCCGCGGCTACACCCTGGGCCACTTTCCACAGTCCTACGAGGGCGCGAGCATCGGCGGCTATGCGGCCGCGCGGTCGAGTGGGCAGTCCTCGGCCGGGTACGGGCGGTTCGATCAGATGGTTGTCGGGCTGACGCTGGCGACTCCGCGCGGGACTGTGGAGCTCGGCCGGGCGCCGATGTCCGCGGCCGGTCCGGATCTGCGTCAGTTGGTGCTCGGGTCCGAAGGCGCGTTCGGGATCATCACGTCGGTCGTCGTACGGATCCGGCCGCGGCCCACCGAGCGGCACTTCGAAGGCTGGCGGTTCGAGAACTTCGAGGCGGGGTTGACCGCGATCAGGCGGCTGGCGCAGGACGGGCCGTTGCCGACCGTACTGCGATTGTCCGACGAAGCGGAGACCGCGGTGAACCTGGCGGATCCAGATGTGCTCGGTGGTGGGACGGGCGGCGTACTGGCGATCGTCGGGTTCGACGGGCCGTACAAACAGGCGACAGCGGACGTGCTGACCGCAGCCGGTGGGCAGAACGTCGGCGAAGGGCCTGGCGAGACCTGGCGGGTCGGCCGCTACCGGGCGCCGTACCTGCGGGATCCCTTGCTGGACGAAGGTGCGTTGGTCGAGACGCTCGAGACAGCCGCCTTCTGGTCGAAGGTGCCCGCGCTGAAGGCCGCCGTGACCGAGGTACTCGTGAGGTCACTGACTGACCAAGGTACTCCGCCGCTCGTGCTGTGCCATGTCTCGCATGTCTACGAAACAGGCGCCTCCCTCTACTTCACTGTCATCTCCGCGCAGACCGGCGATCCCGTCGGCCAGTGGCGTACGGCGAAAGCCGCGGCAAGCCAGGCGATCGCGGTGGCCGGCGGCACGATCAGCCACCACCACGGTGTGGGCACCGACCATCGAGAGGCGTACGCGGACGAGATCGGGCCGCTGGCAGTCGAAGCGCTCCAGGCCGTCAAGCACGTGCTCGACCCCGGCCATGTCCTCAACCCAGGGATCCTCTTGACCTGAAGTCGACTTGAAGTATGACAGTGGCGGACATGACACCTGAATCCGCCAACCGCCCTGTCGCCCTCGTCACCGGCGCGTCCGCCGGCCTCGGACTCGCGCTGGCGCACGGCCTGGCCGACCGCGGCTGGGCGCTGGTGATCGACGCCCGTGGCGCCGACGCCCTCAAGGACGCGGCCGACGCGCTGGCCGGCCGCACCGACGTGGTCCCGCTCGCGGGCGACGTCACCGACCCCGAACACCGTGCCGACCTGGTCGATGCCGTCACCGAGCTCGGCCGGCTCGACCTACTGGTCAACAACGCCAGCTACCTCGGCCCGAGTCCCCTGCAGCAGTTGGGTGCCGCAGACCTCGACGAACTGCGCCGCGTCTATGAGGTCGACGTGGTCGCGCCGATCGCACTGGCCCAGGCACTGCTGCCTGCACTCACGACAGCATCCGGTGTGCTGCTCAACATCAGCTCCGACGCCGCGGTCGAGGCGTACGAAGGCTGGGGCGGCTACGGCTCGGCCAAGGCTGCACTCGACCACGCCAGCCGAGTGCTGGCCGCTGAGCACCCCTCGCTTGCTGTCTACGCCGTCGATCCGGGCGACCTCCGGACGGCGATGCACCAGGCCGCGTTCCCCGGTGAGGACATCTCGGACCGGCCTGAGCCGGCGACCGTCGTACCGGCGTTCCTGCGACTGCTGGACAGCCGGCCGGCGAGTGGTCGCTACCGAGCAGCCGACTTCGCCGCGGCGGTGGCGCCGTGACGGTCCATCCACAGACCCGATTCGTCCTGCCCGATTCGCTGAACGCTTCCGAACCACCCGAGGCCAGAGGGCTCTCGCGGGATCAGGTGAGGCTGCTGGTCGCGGAGGGGTCGACCATCACGCACACCCGATTCGACCGGATCGGTGAACATCTGCGGCCGGGTGACCTGCTGCTGGTCAACACTTCCGGCACACTGCCCGCGGCGGTGGACGGCTCGTGGATCACCGGCGCCGGTGTGGCCCCTGTCGTCGTGCACTTCTCCACCGCGCTCGACGACGGCACCTGGGTCGTCGAACTGCGTGATGCCCGCTCACCGATGCTCGGAGGTACGGCGGGCGACCAGGTGGAGATGCCCGAGGGTGTGCTGACGCTGCTGGCGCCGTACCAATCGGAGTCCAACCGTCTGTGGCGTGCCACGCCGCCGGTGCCCGATGTGCTCGGCTATCTGGCTCGTCACGGCAGGCCTATCAGCTACAGCTACGTCGGGCGGCGTTGGCCACTGGCGTCGTACCAGACCGTCTTCGCCCGTGAGCCCGGTAGTGCGGAGATGCCCAGCGCCGCAAGGCCGTTCAGCTTCGAGCTGGTGAGTCACCTGGCAGCGCAGGGCGTCCTGATCGCACCGATCCTGTTGCACTGTGGTGTCTCGTCCCTGGAGAGCTACGAACCTCCGCTGCCCGAGCGGTACGACGTACCCGCGCACACGGCCCGTCTCGTCAACTGGGTCAGGGCCAACGGCGGTCGCGTGATCGCCGTCGGCACGACCGCAGTCCGAGCCATCGAGTCAGCCGTCACCTCCGACGGCACAGTCACCCGGTCAAACGGCTGGACGGACCTTGTCCTCGGCCCGGATCACCCGTCCCGCGTCGTCGACGGCCTGATCACGGGGATGCACGCCCCGGAGGCCTCGCATCTGCTCCTGCTGGAGTCGGTCGCCGGCCCCGACGCCGTCCAGCGTGCCTACACCGCCGCCCTGAACGAGCACTACCTCTGGCACGAGTTCGGCGACGCTTGCCTGCTGCTGCGTTGACGGCGGCGGCAGATACCGCTCGTTGCCCGGGCGGGCCCGTTTGTCCACTGCACGTGGGCTCATGTGGATGTCCTTACCGATGTGGTCCCCCGTCGGGACGTCACCTGATTAGACGAGCATCCGGGCCCGCCTGTCATCCGGATTCATCGAACCGAGCGGAAATTGTGGCCTAGGCCTATTGGTTGCGGATGGGTCAGTGGGCGTAGCCGTGCAGGAAGGTGTGGACGCCGGTGGTGACGGCCTCGGTGATGTCGTCCGGCGTCACCGGTCCGCCGCGGTACGACGGGTTGGCGCCGGAGACGAGGAGGGAGAAGTGCAGAGCCGCCCGCATCGGGTCGTCGATCCGCAGTAGTCCATCGGCTGCGAAGGCGGCCAGTCGCTCGGCGAGAGCACGTCGTACGGCGAGAGGTCCGGCTTCCTGCCAGGCGTCGACGGCTTCCTGGGGGATGTGGCCGGCCTCGGCGTTGACCTGGCGGACCAGTGCCGAGTGCTCGGCGTAGTCCGGCATCGGCGTACGCCAGTGGATGCCGAAGGCAACCAGGTTGGCCTCGAGGTCGGTGACGTGACCGAGGTGCTGCTCGATGATCTCGAGCTGGGCGGCGGCGACCCGCGTCGCGCTCTCCTGGATGACCGCCCGGAACAGCCCGGCCTTGTCGCCGAAGTGGTTGTAGAGCGTGCGGCTCGAGACGCACGCCTCGGCCGCGATGACGTCGATGCTCGCCCGCGCGTACCCGTCCCGCGCGAACACGGTCAACGCGCCGGCCAGCACCTCCTGCCGCTTCCCGGCCCGTGCCATGGCGTCTCCTGGCTTAGTTACAACGACCGTTGTACTTTAGCAGGTATGGCATTCACGACAGAGGAACTGGCGTACCTGAGGTCCCAGCCACTGGCCCGGCTCGCCACCGTCGGCCCCGACGGCCAGCCGGACGTCGTTCCGGTCGGCTTCGAGTACGACGGCCACTACTTTTACGTCGGCGGGGTCGACCCGGCGAAGACGCGCAAGGTCCGCAACGTCGAAGCAGGCCACGAACAGGTGGCGCTGGTCATCGACGACCTGGTCTCGACCAACCCCTGGTCGCCGCGCTTCCTCCGGGTCTACGGCACGGCCGAGGTCGTCACCCGCGACGGCCGCTTCGGCGACGGCACGTACTTGCGGATCACGCCGACGACCACGTGGAGCTGGCACCTCGACGGCCGCCCGGTCGACCACGACCAGGAGGAGTTCGGCCCGCGCCGGACCGAGCACACAGCCGGCTAGGTTCGGGCTTTGCTGCGGCGGTGTTTGGTGATCTGGAGGAAGATCCACCCGACAGCCGCGCCGGTGAGGAACCCGCCGAGGTGGCCTTCCCAGGAGATGTTCGGGATGGTGAACGAGATGACCGCCGTGATCGCCACGTAGGCGATGATCCAGGTGACATCGAGTCCGCGGGCCCGGCTGACCACCAGCAGCGCGCCGACCAGACCCAGTACGGCGCCGGACGCGCCGAGCGTCGCCGAGACCGGGGAGGCCAGGATCCACACCGCCACACTGCCGCCGAGGGCGGACAGCAGGTAGAGGATCGAGAACCGGAGCCGACCGAGCATCTGCTCCAACGGCGGACCGAGCTGGTAGAGCATGAACAGGTTCGAGAAGATGTGGAAGAGCTGCACGTGGGTGAAGGCCGACGTGAGCAGCCGCCACGGCTCGGAATCCACCAGGAACGGGACGAGCACCAGGTCGTTGACGACCCGGCTGCTGCCGATGCGCACGGCGATGAAGACCAGCACGTTGAGCGCCACGATCACGATCGTGACGATCTGCCCGTTGACGCGGGCGACGCCGCCGAGCGACGTCCGGGTGCGCGGGACCGACTTCACGCCTTCGTTGAAGCAACTCGGGCATTGGAAGCCGACAGAGGCGCTGTTCATGCACTGCGGGCAGATCGGCCGGTCACAGCGCTGGCACCGGACCCCGGCGGGCCGATCCGGGTGCCGGTAGCAAACGGTCTCGGTCACGCGGGTGGGTTCCTCCCAAGAGGCGCGCGGGCCGGGCACCGAGGCCCGGCCCCACGCGGAAATCAGGCGTTCTTGCGCTCGATGGTGACGCTGTTGATCACGATCGGCTCGATCGGCCGGTCGCCGGGTGCGGTCTTCGCGGTCGCGATCGCGTCGACGACCTTCTTCGACTCGTCGTCAGCGACCTCACCGAAGATCGTGTGCTTGCGGTTCAGGTGCGGCGTCGGGACCACGGTCACGAAGAACTGCGAGCCGTTGGTGCCGCGGCCGAACTGGATACCGGCGTTCGCCATCGCGAGCAGGTACGGCCGGTCGAACTGCAGCTCCGGGTGGATCTCGTCGTCGAACGAGTACCCCGGGGAGCCGGTGCCGGTGCCGAGCGGGCAGCCGCCCTGGATCATGAATCCGTCGATCACCCGGTGGAAGGTCAGGCCGTCGTAGAACCGCGCGGTGCTCGGCGCGCCGGTCTGCGGGTCGGTCCATTCCTTGGTGCCCTCGGCCAGGCCGACGAAGTTGCTGACCGTCTTCGGCGCCTGGTTGGGGAACAGCCTGATGACGACGTCACCCTTCGTCGTCTGCAGGGTCGCGTACAGCTCTTCGGCCACGGGTGTTCACTCCTCATCAGAAACGGCTTACCCCTCGATCCTGTCATGTGAGTCCAACCGGAGGCGGAGCGGCTGGCCGGAGTGTGATCGAACCGGCCGGTAGTGGGTACTGGTAGGCCGGTTTGTCGGCTGAGTACGTCGTACGATGCAAACCAGAGCGGAAATGTCCAGATCCGTACCAGCACAGCGTCCATGTCGCCGATGGGCCGGAACGCCGTCCGGGACGGACGGCACCGAGGAGGGAATCGTGGGTTCGAGGAAGACCAAGGGCAGGGTGGAGACCGCGAAGGACCGGGTCAAGCCATTCGCCGAGTCAGCATCGGAGAAGATCGGGCCGGCTGTCGGCCAGGTCCGCGAGCACCTCGGGCCGGCCGTGGGCACCGCACGGGAGAAGGTGTCGCCGTACGCCGAGAAGGCCGTCGAGCGCGGCGCCCACTACGCCGGAGTCGCGGTGGAGAAGGCGAGCCCGGTGATCGACGACGCGCTGGCCAAGGTCGGCCCGGCCACCGAGCAGGCCGCCGAGAAGGCACGCGAGCGGTTCAATGACGACGTGCTGCCGAAGGTGACCGCCGCGCTGGCGTCGCTGGCGGCCGCGGCCGAGCCGGTCGTGCAGGAGACCTCACGCCGGGGCAGGGCTACCAGGGCCGCGCTCAACGGTGAGATCGACGCGCCGAAGAAGAAGAGCCACAGGCTCCGCAAGGTCGTGCTGTTCCTGGGCTTCGGGGCCCTGGCGGCGGCGGCCGTGAAGAAGCTGCTGACCCCGCCGGAGCCGGCCTGGCAGTCGACCCCGACGAGCGGCCGCGACTACAGCTCCGCCCCGGCCGGTACGACGTCCCGTCCGGACACCGCCGCGTCCTCGAACGGCAAGACGGACACGGCCAAGACGGACACGGCCAAGACGGACACGACCAAGACAGACACGACCAAGACGGACACGGCCAGGACCGACACGGCCAAGACCGAGGCGCCGAAGACCGAGGCGCCGAAGACCGACGGTCCGAAGGTCGAGTCGAAGCCGGAGCCCGCCAAGCCGGCTGAGGCGAAGACCGACGACACCGAGGTGAACGCGGCGGCCAACGGCACCACGAAGAAGGCGGCCACTCCGCGCAAGACGAGCAGCCCGAAGCCGTCCGACTCCTGACCCGACACACCGCAACGGCGAAGGCCGCGATCCCCGGCTGGGGTTCGCGGCCTTCGTTTGCTGACGGCGCCTTGCGCGTACGGCGTCAGTTCGGTCGCGGATCCTGGTCGTGCTGGTCGCCCTGCTCGTCGTACTCGTCGTCGTGGTCCGGCTTGGTCATGGTGTAGCGGCCGGCCGACAGGAGCTGGGTGGCATAGCGGTGCGTGATGCACGGGTAGGTGCCGCCGCAGTGCAGGCAGACGGCATCGTTGCGGTGCAGCCAGGGCAGGACGCCGAAGCGCTTGACCCAGGTCAGCGGTTCGCGGTCGGGGGCGTGCAGTTGCAGGGCCGAGCGGGCCGCGTTCTGGATCTCAGGCGCGGACCACTCCTCGGCACTCTTGTCCATCAGTGCGCTCAGGTCGGGGTGGAGGTGTGCGGTGGAGCGGGTTTTGGTCATCTATGCGTCTTCCGGGGCAGGGTTGGTGGCGACTGAATCGCTCGCTTCAAACGTGACGATCCGATCGCTGTTAGCAACGGTAGTCCTCCAGTAGCCCTCACCGCGCTTTCGCACGCGTCGCCCGGTGTCAGATCTTCGTCAGGTTTCGCAGCGTGCCGGGTGTGTGCCTGATCGTCAGGTCCACAGCGTCTCGAGAGTGATCCGCGCCTCGAGCTCGAGCAGGTGGCGTTTGAGCGGGATCCCGCCGCCGAAGCCGACCATCTTGCCGCCGGCGCCGACGACCCGGTGGCAGGGCATCACGACGGCGATCGGGTTCCGGTTGCAGGCGGTGCCGACGGCCCGGGCAGCACCCGCGTCCCCGACGATCTTGGCGACCTCGCCGTACGTCTGCATCTCGCCGTACGGGATCCGGCGGAGCTGCGCCCAGACGGCGCGCTCGAACTCGGAGCCGCCGCGGACCGAGAGTGGCACGGTGAACTCCTGCAGTTCGCCGGCGAAGTACGCCTTCAACTGCTCCTGGGTCTCGGTCAGCAGCGGATCGGCCTCGAGGGGCCGGTCGGCGCGACCGAAGTGCAGCCGGCACAGCCCGGTCTCGTCGACGGCCAGGGACAGGTCGCCGATGGGTGAGTCGACCACGGACCAGCGCATACCGACCATCCTCGACCCAGGCACCGACAGTTTCCGGCGGAATTACGACGGATACCGACACCAGCGGGTTCGCGACGTGATGTCCTCGCCCGGTCACGCGGTGTTGTGCTATTTCTGATCCATGCCGAGCCAGGCGCAGCAGCCGCCGCTGGACCGCTGGTTCAGCTCCGAGCACGCGATGGGGCTGGCCGCGTCGATCCTGATCGGTGTGGTCACGGCGACCACCTGGGCCACCGCCTGGTCCGACTGGTACTCGTTCCAGACGCTGAAGAAGTACGGCGACGACCACGATCAGCTGGCCGGGGCCGACCTGATCTCCGGTTCGCTCGGCATCGTCGCGGCGCTGGCGCTGCTGGCGGCCGCGGTGGTGTTCATCGTCTGGCTGTGGCGGGTCCGGTGGAACGCGGAGATGTTCTGCCGCGGCGAGCACCGGTTCACCCGGGGCTGGGTGCTCGGCAGCTGGATCTGCCCGGTGGTGAACCTCTGGTACCCCAAGCAGGTCGTCGACGACATCGTCGCCGCCAGCGATCCGCGGACCCCGCCGCAGACGGTGTCGCTGAAGACCATTCCCGGCACCCGGTTGGTGTGGGCCTGGTGGCTGACCTGGGTGGCCGGACTGGTGACCGGCAACGTGGTGCAGCGCGGCGTGCTCGGCGGCGCGACCGAGGTCGGGCAGCTGCGGACGAACGTGATCCTGTCCAGCCTCTCTGCCCTGTTCACGACCGCGGCCGCCGTTCTCGGGGTGGTCCTGATCCAGCGGATCGACGAGCTGCAGACGCGGCGGCCGTGGGTGCCGTGGTGGGCGGCCGGCCAGCAGCAGACCGGCTTCCAACCTCCTGCGCGGTAAACCAAACCGTCACGCAGGGTCGGATGCCTCGTTACAAGAGGTGATGGGCGCACGAAAAGAACAGGTTAAGTCGATACCCTCTGTGCTGGGACCGACTGCACACGCGTACCTACTTCGTGGTATCAATGTGGCTCGGTCATGCGGGGGCAGGATTTGGCCGAGACGCCGAACAGACGGAGTTCCAGCAACGCGAGGGACGCACGACGTGAGCCACCCGCAGCCAGCAGTCCTTGTCTTGTCCTCCCCAGATCAGGAAGATTGGCAGCCGCACGCAGCCGAGGAGTTCCAGCACGTAGGGACGGTCGGCAAGCTCGCCATCGGGTTGCTCGGTGCATCCACGATCACCCACCTGCTCTCCACCTGGTCGGACTGGAACACCTACGGTGTCGTCCACCGCTACCTCGGCGGGATGCCGAACGTCGATGACGCCGACCTGAACCGCGCCGACGCGATCGCCAAGGTCACCGCGGTCCCGAACGTGATCATCTCCGTCGCCGCCGCGGTCGTCTTCGTCATCTGGTTGTGGCGAGCCCGGGTCAACTCCGAGGTCTTCTGCCAGGCCGATCATCGCCGGAGCCACGGCTGGGTGCTGGCCAGCTGGTTCTGTCCCGGACCGAACCTCTGGTATCCCAAGCAGATCGTCGACGACGTCTGGCTGGCGAGCGATCCGAAGACCCCGGTGTACGCCGATGACCTGCGCCGGTTCAGGACTCCCGCTCTCACGTCCGTGTGGTGGGTGGCCTGGATCGGCGCACTCGCGTTCGACGTGGTCGTCCGCCGCTTCCTGATGTGGATGGAAGCGACCGTCGGGTCGCTGCGCGGTATCGCCCTGGCCGGTACGGCGTCACTGGTGCTGACCGCGGTGTCGGCGGTCGCGGCGACGATGGTGATCCGCCGGATCAACACGATGCAGACCACCCGCGAGTGGGTGCCGTGGTGGGACCAGCGCGAGCCGAAGCTGATGGCGGTGCCGACGTACGCGAACGACGACACCGACGAGCAGCCCGCCATCTCCGAGCCGATCGCGGCCTCGACCCTCCCCCCGGCGCGGCGACGGGAGCTGCAGATGGCCGGCGGCGGTCCGGCCGCCAACCCGTTCGCGGCGCCCCCGGCGCCACCGGCAGGCTTCCCGGGCGACGGTGTGGCCGCGGCCAACTTCCCGGTCGGCGGCAGCCCGTTCGCCGCAGGTCCGGCAGCGCCCGCCGCGTTCGGTGGTGACGCGCCCGTCGAGGAGGCTCCGAAGTGGAGCCCGTTCGCCCCGGTCGTGGAGAGCTGGCAGAACGAGGACGTCGACAGCGGCCCCGCGACCGAGCAGTTCAACGCGGTGGAGACCTGGCGGGACGAGCAGCAGGCCCAGCAGACCAGCTACGCGCCGGAGCCGGGCCCGCGGACGAGCTGGAACGACTACCTGGGCGCCGGCAGCGAGGACCGGCTGTCGAGCGGCTCACAGCCGAGCAGTTGGCGCGACGAGACCCCGCCGATGACCGTCGTGGAGCCCGACCCGTACAGCTACCAGCCGCAGCAGCCGGCCCAGCCGGAGCCGTCCTGGGCCGCCAGCTACTCCGAGCCCTACACGTACGACAGCACTCCGGACTACCTCACCCAGACGACCTCCCCGGTGGAGGCCGAACCCGCACCCGAGCCTGAGCCCGCGCCAGTTGCGCGCGCCGGCCGCCGGGCCGCTCGGGTCGCGGTGGACAGCCCGTCGGCGATCGAGCAGCCGACGGTCGCCTCGCACTCCGTGCACGCGCCGTCCTCGCACACGATGCCGTCGTCGCACGTGTCGGCTTCCTCCGGCTACTACGAGCCGTCGGCACCCGCCCTCGGCCAGCAGCAACAGGACGACTTCCTGACCCCGTCCAAGCCGCTCCCGCCGGTCCCGTCGTACGGACCCGAGCCGTCCTACACGCCGGAGCCGACGTACACGCCCGAGCCGTCCTACAGCCCGGAGCCGACGTACACGCCGGAGCAGACCAGCTACACCTCGGACTACAGCTCGTCGTACGACGACTCGTCCTCGAGCTACCAGACGTCGTACGAGCCGACCTCGGACTACTCGTCGTACAGCTCGGAGTACACGAGCACCAGCAACTACGAGTCGACCGACTACGGCTACAGCAGCCCGACCTCGGACCACTCGAGCAACAACTACGAGACGCCGTCGTACGACTCCTACAGCCCGACGTCGTACAGCGGCTCGGAGTACAGCACGGGGTACAGCGGCAGCACCGAGTCCTACGAGACCTACAGCCCGAACTACGCGACGGAGTCCTACGGGGCGCCGTACACCCCGGACTACTCGCAGGCCGAGCAGCAGCCGTCGGAGTACCAGCAGCAGGCGTACTACACCCCCGAGCAGCACCAGCAGCCGGAGCAGGAGCCTGAGCAGCCCACCACGCCACGCACTCACCCGCGGCGGCGCTGGGTCTGATCTGATAGCGGTATGAGATTCGCCTTCTCCACGCTCGGCTGCCCCGGAGCACCACTCGACCACGTCCTGGAACTTGCCAAAGGCAACGATAATTCCGGCCTGGAGCTGCGAACCGCGCCGGACGAGTTCACCAACACCGGTCTGAGTACGTCGCAGCGCCGTGAACTGCGGACCCGGATCGAGGACGCGGGCCTGGAGATTCTCGCCGTCAGCAGCTACGTCAAGCTGTGCGCGGTCGAGGACCAGCCGCTCGAGGCCCACCTGGAACTCGCCGCCGACCTCGGCGCCCGCGGCGTCCGGGTCTTCCCCGGCGATGTCGACAGCGGTACGACGGACGGCCCCAGCGCCGGCGAGATCCGGGCGCTCGACCGGGTGACCTCCGCTCCCAGGGACTCGCAGATCCTGCTGGAAACCCACGACTCGCACTCGGCCGGCCGGAAGATGGCCGCGTTGTGCACGCTGCTCGACACCGACGTCCCCGGCCACAACGTCAAGGTGATCTGGGACAGCGCGCACACCTGGTCGCATGGTGAGACCCCGGCCGAGGCGTTCGAACTGCTGAAGCCGTGGATCGAGTTCGTGCAGATCAAGGACAGCGACTCGAGCCAGGACTACCGCCCGGTCGCGATGGGCGCCGGTGACTACCCGATCCGGGACCTGCTGCAGGTCCTCGACGGCACGGACTACCCGCTGTCCCTCGAATGGGAACTCAAGTGGCACCCGCACCTCCCGCCGCTGGAGGAGGCCCTTCCGGCCACGCAGGCCTGGCTCGATCAGGGCGACGAGGTCAGGTAACGCGTGATGGTCGGGCCGAGCCACGCGACCACTTCGTCGTGGGACATCGTGGCGATCGGCGCGATCTCCAGGATGTAGCGGCAGAGCGCGAAGCCGAGGGTCTGGCTCGCGACCAGGCCGGCCCGGACGCCCGGCTCCTCGACCGCGAGCGCGCGCAGCGTCGGCGCGAGCTGGGCGGCGAAGATGTCCCGCATCCGGTCGGCCGCGGCCTCGTTGGTGACCGATGACCTCAGGAGCGCCCGAAGCGTGTCGTCGCCCTCCCACCGAGTGACGAAGTGCCGCACCAGCGCGTCGCCCAGTTCGTCCGGTGGCAGGTCGCGCAGGTCTGGCAGCCGGAGATCGAACTCGGCTGCCGCCGCGAACAGCTTCTCCTTGGTGCCGAAGTACCGCATCACCATCGCCGGGTCGATCGCCGCGTCCGCCGCGATCGCCCGGATCGTGGCCCGCTCGTACCCGTCCGCGCCGAAGCGCTCCCGGGCCGCCGCGAGGATCGCCGCCCGGGTCCGATCCGACTTCCGTTCTGCCATGCCCACAGCATATGCCAACACTTGTTGACTTTTCTTCCTGGCGCTCCTACAGTAAAAGTCAACAAGCGTTGATAAACCTCGGAAGGAGCAACGATGACTCCGGAGCGTGCGGATGTCGTGGTGGTGGGTGCGGGTCCGGTCGGCCTCGCGGTGGCGGCCGGCTTACGGCTGCAGGGGCACTCGGTGGTCGTGGTCGACCGGCAGGCCGAGGGGGCGAACACCTCCCGGGCCTGCGTGATCCACCCGCGGACGCTGGAGATGCTGGATCAGATCGGCGTCACCAAGCGCCTGGTCGAGCTCGGCCTGGAGCTGGAGGACTTCGCCGTACGCGATGGTGACCGACGGCTCGTGCCGGTCGGCTTCGGCGACCTGCCGACCGACTACCCGTTCATCGTGATGCTCCCGCAGTACCTCACCGAGCGGATCCTGCTGGAGCGGCTCGAGGAGCTCGGAGGTTCGGTACTGCGTCCGTACGCGGCCACCGGCCTGACCCAGACCGCGGACGGCGCCGAGGTGACGCTGGACAGCGGCGACGTGATCAAGGCGCGGTACGTCGTTGCCGCCGACGGCATGAACAGCACCATCCGCGAGCTGGCCGGGATGCGGATGCCGGGCAACACGCTGCAGTTGTCCTGCAGCCTGATCGACGTCCGCGTCGACGGCGGGCTGCCGGTCGACGAGGTCGCGCTGTACTTCTCCCACGCCGGACTGCTCGTGGTCGCGCCACTGCCGGACGGCAGCTTCCGGCTGGTCGCGGAGGTGGGTGACGCACCGGAACACCCGGACGCGGCGTACGCGCAGCAGTTGCTGGTCGGCCGTGGTCCGCGCAAGAGCGCACCGAAGGTCACCGAGGTGATCTGGGGTTCCCGGTTCCGGATCCACGAGCGGGTGGCCGACGAGTACCGGACCGGGCGGGTGCTGCTGGCCGGCGACGCGGCGCACACCCACAGCCCGGCGGGAGGTCAGGGCATGAACCTCGGTCTGCGCGACGCGATGGTGCTGGCCGATGCGCTCTCGATCGCGCTGACCCGCGACGACGAGTCGGATCTCGACGCTTATGCCACCAACTCGCGCGCCGAGGCCGTTCGGGTGATCGGGCTGGCCCACCGGCTGACCCGGCTGGCCAATCTCCCGCGCCCGCTGCGCCCGGTCCGCAACGCCATCCTCGGCCTGGCCGGCCGCCGCGAGAAGGTCCAGGTCGCCTTCGCCAAGCAGCTCGCCGGCTTTCCCGGCCGCTGATCAGCCGGCGGTCGACTCGCGGATCTCCAACGTGTACGGAACGGTGAGGTCGCGGCGCGCGGCCTCACCGCTGCCGGAGATCCGCTCCAGCAGCAGATCGACGGCGTTGCGCGCCAGCCACTCCTTGTCCGGCGAGATCGTGGTCAGCGACGGCGAGTGGTACCGGCCGTCCTCGATGTCGTCGAAGCCCACCACCGCGACGTCGTCCGGCACCGACAGCCCCGCGTCGGCGAGCGTCCGCAGCGCGCCGAGCGCGAGCAGGTCGTTGAAACAGAACACGGCATCCGGTCGCTCGGGCAACGCCAGCAGTTCACGCATCGAGGCCGCGCCGTCGTCGCGGTGATAGCCGGTCCCGGCCAGCTCGAGCGCCGGGTCATGCGGCAACCCCGCCGCCTTCAACGCCTTTCGGTATCCCTTCCGCCGAACCGCTCCGGTGCCGGCTCCCCCACCGACCCCGATCGCTGCGATCCGCCGCCGGCCGATCGAGATCAGGTGCGTCGTCGCGTCGTACGACGCCTGGACCGAGTCGACCGCGACATGGTCGAAGGTGCCACCGGCGGGCCGTTCGCCCAGCAGGACAAGGGGTTTCGCCGTACCGGCCGTGCCGATCTTCGCCGGGGCTGTGGTGATCGGCGAGAACACGATGCCGTCGATCAGTTGCCCGCGCATCCCGTCCAGGACCAGCTTCTCGGCCGCGGCCTCGCCCTCGGTCTGATCGATCAGCACGGTGATGCCACGCCGTTTCGCCGCCCGGCTGATCGCCGCGCCGAGTTCGGCGAAGTACGGCGAGGCCATCTCGGGGATGGCTAGGGCGATGAAATCCGACCGGCCCTTGCGCAGCGAGCGGGCACTGACGTTCGGCTTGTAGTCCAGCGCGGCGATCGCGGCCTCGACCTTGGCCCGGGTGTGCGCGGTGATGTGCGGGTAGTCGTTGATGACGTTCGACACGGTCTTCACCGACACGCCGGCCCGTGCCGCCACATCGCTCAGCCTGGTCGCCATCCGTACCTCCTGTCACCGCCTGTCGCCTGAGTGTGCCATGCCCGCGGGGGGTGAACCCTTTACACCGGATATCAATCGTTGTAGACATCCACGTTAAACGTTGTAAACGTTCGCCGGGAGGCCTCGTGGCACGTCTTGTCGTGGATCGTGCGTTCGTGGTCGGTGAGCTCGACCGGCGCCTGTTCGGCTCGTTCGTCGAGCACATGGGCCGCTGCGTCTACACCGGGATCTACGAGCCCGGCCACGCGACCGCCGACCCGGACGGCTTCCGCCAGGACGTGCTGGAGCTGGTCCGCGAGCTCGGTGTCACCACGATCCGCTACCCCGGTGGCAACTTCGTCTCGAACTACGACTGGGAGGACGGCGTCGGGCCGAAGGACCAGCGGCCGCGCCGGCTCGACCTGGCCTGGCGGGCGATCGAGCCGAACCAGTTCGGCACCGACGAGTTCGTCGCCTGGGCCGGCAAGGCGGACGTCGAGCCGATCTGGGCGGTCAACCTCGGCACCCGCGGGATCAAGGAAGCGGTCGAGCTGCTGGAGTACTGCAACCTCCCGGCCGGCACGGAGCTGCCCGATCGCCGGGTCGCCAACGGCCACGAGGCGCCGTACGGCATCAAGGTGTGGTGCCTGGGCAACGAGATGGACGGCCCCTGGCAGATCGGCCACAAGACCGCCGAGGAGTACGCCCGGCTGGCCGAGGAGACCGCGAACGCGATGCGCCGGGTCGAGCCCGGTCTCGAACTGGTCGCCTGCGGTTCGAGCAACGCGGGGATGCCGACGTTCGGCGAGTGGGAGCGGGTCGTGCTGGAACGCACGTACGACCTGGTCGATCACATCAGCCTGCACGCGTACTACGAACCTCACGATGGTGATCAGGGCAGTTTTCTCGCGGCGGCCGAGGAGATGGACCGGATGATCTCCGCGGTGGTCGCGACCGCCGACCACGTGAAGGCGCTGAAGCGCAGCGACAAGGAGATCACCTTGTCGTTCGACGAGTGGAACGTCTGGAACCAGCGGCACTTTCCCGGCGAGCTCGGCCTCGGCATCCGCGAGGTGAGCCCGTTGATCGAGGACACCTACACCGTCGACGACGCGGTGGTGGTCGGCAGCCTGCTGATCACGCTGCTGCGGCATGCCGACCGGGTGAAGATCGCTTGCCTTGCGCAACTGGTCAACGTGATCGCGCCGATCCGGACCGAGCCGGACGGGCGGGCCTGGCGGCAGACCATCTTCCATCCGTTCGCGCTGACCGCCCGGTACGCCGGTCCGACCGTCCTGCAGACCGCGATTGGTGACGGGCCGGACATCGACACCGCCGCGTTCGGCCGCATCCCGGCACTGTGGAGCACAGCGACGTACGACGAGAACACCGGCGAGACCGCGATCTTCGTGGTGAACCGGAGTGAGACCGACAAGGTCGACCTGGAGATCCCGCTCGGCCGCGGTCTGCGCGTGGTCGAGCACCTGGCCCTGTACGACGACGACCGGGCCGCGGCGAACACCGCGGACGACCCTGACCGGGTGGTGCCCCGGTCCGTCGACGGCACCGAGGTCGTCGACGGGAACTGCACCGCCACGCTGCCGCCCGCGTCGTGGCACCTGATCCGCCTCCGCACCGACGAAGGCTGATGCACCAAACAGAGAGGAACCCGCCCGTGCCTCCGAGAAGATTCCTCGCCGCAGTCTGCGCTGTGGCTGCCCTGGCCGCCGGTACGACGGCCGCCACGGCCGCACCCGACCCGGCGGTGAAGACGACCAACCCGATCACGTCCAGCTTCGCCGACACATTCGCCGATCCGTCGATCATCCAGGGCCGGGACGGCTACTGGTACGCCTATGCCACCTCCGACCCGCTGGTCGGAGGCGGCCCGTTCGGCCTGATGCACATGGCTCGCACCAAGGACTTCGGTTCCTGGGAGTACCTGGGCACCGTCTTCACCGACGCGACCAAGCCGGCCTGGGCCGCGCCCGGATCGTTCTTCTGGGCGCCGGACATCCGCTACTTCGGGGGCCGGTACGTCATGTACTTCACCGTCACCGACACCACGGCCAACGCCGGCGGCGATCCCGCGATCGGTGTGGCCACCGCCCCGACCCCGGCCGGACCGTGGACCGCTACCGACGGACCGGTCGTCGCGCCGAGACCGGACGGCAACGGCGGCTTCCTCGGCACGATCGACCCCGCTCTGCTGACCGCCGCCGACGGCAAGCGGTACCTGTACTACGGCGGCTTCAACGGCGGCATCTCCGTCACCGAACTGTCGCCGGACGGCCTGCACTCGGTCGGTACGCCGACCCAGGTGACCATCGGCGACCGCTACGAGGGTTCGTACGTCGTCTACCGCGACGGCTGGTACTACTTCATGGGCTCGTCGATGAACTGCTGCGCCGGCCCGACCACGGGCTACTCGGTCTTCGCCGGCCGGTCCCGCTCACCGCGCGGCCCCTTCCTCGACAAGGACGGTGTCGCACTGACCGACTCACACGTCGGCGGTACGACGGTCATCACGCAGAACGGGAATCGGTGGATCGGACCCGGCCACCACGCGTTCATCACCGACGCGGCCGGCCAGGACCACATCGTCTACCACGCGATCGACCGCGGTACGCCGTGGCTGACCAACCCGCTCGGGGTCAACCGGCGGCCGATGCTGATCGATCGGATCGACTGGATCGACGGCTGGCCGCGGACCCGCGCCGGTCTCGGGCCGTCCGAGGGGCCGGTGCCTGCTCCAACAACCGGGTCCGGACTCGGGATCGACTCGACCGATCCGGCTGGTGGTGTGCTCGGTGCCAGTCGGCAGCCCGGTGACGCTTTGGGCGGACCGACGGCGTCCATCTCCGGTGCCGCGCAGACGCGCCAGTCGGCGCCGGGTGGTTCGCTCCGCGTGGAGGCCGACGTACGGCTGGGGAACTCGTTCACCACTGTGCTCGGCAACGAGGTCGTCGCCACTGTGTCGGGTGGCAAGGTGACCGTTGTGGCGGGTCACCGGACCGCGTCGGCCGCACTGCCGGCCGACTTCGATCGGTCGCAGTGGAACAAGCTGAGCGTGCAGGTCTCCGGTACGACTGTCACCGCTCGGGTGAACGACGCCGGTCTGGGTGACGTGTACGCCGAGGCACAACTCGCCGTACCCGGGCTGATGCTTCAGGCTGCGCCGGTGCGGTGGCTCGGGTCGGCCGAGGTGGACAACCTGACCGTCCGTCCGGTGGCGGAGCCGGTACGACGGATGGCCGACGTACCGCGGACCGGGGAGCTGTTGTCCGGAGACGACTTCTCCGCGAACCTGGGTGACGACTGGTCGTGGTTGCGTGAGGACGCCAACGCGGTTGTTGCTGATGGCAAGCTGTCGTGGCCGTTGGAGAACGCGGACATGGTCGGCAGCGGGAACAACGCCGGGTTGCTGTTCCACCAGACGCCGGCCGGGGACAGTTGGATCGCCGAGACCAAACTGCATCTCGATCTCGGTGCGAACGACGTACGCAACTATCAGCAGGCCGGGATGATCGTCTATCTGAACGACAACGACTTCGCGCGGCTGGGCTCCGTCTCGATCTGGAAGACACGGCAGACGGAGTACGGGCGCGAGCTGGTGGCGCGGCCGTCGGACGGTGCGACGACGTACGGTGCGGCGGCGATCGGGCGGTCGGCGTCGACGCTGTGGCTGCGGATCGCGTACAGCAAGAACGCTGCAGGTGAGAACGTCTACCGCGCTGGGACGTCCGTCGATGGGCAGAGCTGGACATGGGGCGCCTCGTGGGTACTGCCCGCGGGGCAGACGCCGAAGCTCGGGCTGTATGCGCATGGTGAGTTCACCGGTGCGAACCCGGCGCCGGTGGCGACGTTCGACTATCTGCGGTTCTACGAGAGCAAGTAAGGAGACACGTGGGATTCACCAATCCGGTCTACGACGGCAACTTCGCCGACCCGGCCATCATTGCGGTGGGCAACGGCTTCTACGCCTTCGCGACCAACGGGCCGTTGGGGAACGTGCAGACGTTGAAGTCTGCCGACCTGGTGGCGTGGGAGCAGGTCGGCGATGCTCTGCCGTCGTTGCCGGATTGGTCGTCGCCGGGTCGGGTCTGGGCGCCGGAGGTTTCGGTGCACGGGCCCGATCGGTACGTCATGTACTACACGACGCGCGGGACTGCCTCCGGTCGTCAGTGCATCGGGGTCGCGGTCGCGTCCGTGCCGACAGGTCCATATGTCGATAAATCGTCTGAGCCGTTGATCTGTCAGGCAGACGAGGGTGGTTCGATCGACGCGTCGCCGTTCCAGGACTCGACCGGGCGGCGCTGGCTGTACTGGAAGAACGACGGCAACGCGATCGGTGTCGACACGTGGATCTACGTGTCGGAGCTGTCGGCCGACGGTCTGAGTTTGACCGGTCCGGTACATCGGCTGATCAAGCAGGACCTCCCGTGGGAGGGTGCGCTCGTCGAAGCGCCGTACATGGTCGAACGATCCGGCGTCTTCCATCTCTTCTACTCGGCCAACGCCTTCGACAAGGCGGCGTACGCCGTCGGCCACGCCCGCTGCTCATCCCCCATCGGCCCCTGCACGAAGTCCGGCGACCCCATCCTGTCGTCCTCCCCCGACGCCGCCGGCCCTGGTCACAACATGGTCATCCGCAAGGACAACCGCGACTGGTTCGTCTACCACGCCTGGAACCCAACCCAGGTAGGCACCGACCCCAAAGGCCGCACCATGTGGCTCTCCGAACTCACCTGGCCTGCGGACACCCCCGTCGTACAACCACCACTCCGACTCAACCCACTCACTCCGTAGAAGCCCCGCGCCTCGTTCGCGACCCGTTGAACGGCGATTGAGACCGGCCGTAACCTTTCGGGTCGTTCCCGCATCAAGTGTATGGAGGTACTTGCCGGCGGAGGCGGGTGTAGCGGCCGCGGAGGGAACGGCCGCTGCGTGCCGTCTCATGACTGAGGCCGTGACGGCTACGGGTGACGACGCGGGGAGCGTGGTCAGCAGGTCCGCGCCGGTACCTGGCAGGGCTTCGAGAAGCTGATCGCGACCAGGTGCGGCCAGAACGGCACACTGCTCCTCGGCATCGACAAGGACGCCAAGGCCGGCTACCTGTACGCCGTTGGCCACGCCAACGGCACCGCCACGGTCATCAAGGGCCTCGGCAAGGTCAACGCCACCTTCTCCGACCCCGTCAACTTCCGCTGGGCCGTGAGTGGGACCAACTCAACGGGAACTGACGCCGGCTCCATCGAGAACCCGCACCAGGATGTCGAGGGCCCGGTGGAGGTCGGGGGTGCTGGGGGTGGCGTAGCCGATGACTAGGCCGGGTGGGCCGGGGGTGGAGCGGCGGTACTCCGACAACGGGGCTACTACTACGCCGGCTTGGCGGGCTTCGGCGGTGATTTGGTGGTCGTTGAGGGAGTCGGCGAGGAGCAGGGTGATGTGGAGGCCCGCCTCCTGGCCGATGATTTGGCCGTAGGGCGAAAGGGTGGTGCAGGTGTGGAGGCGGCGATCGGCGTACAGGCGGCGGCCTTTGCGGACGGTCTGGTCGAGGTAGCCGTCGCGGAGCATGGCGAGGAGGGCAGCCTGCATCGGCCAGCCGGGCCAGTCGCCGGACTCGGCGCGGAAGCGGGCCAGGCGATCGACCATCGTGTCGGACGCGACCAGCCAGCCGAGCCGGAGCGCCGGACTGATCGTCTTGGAGAGCGTGCCGAGGTGGACCACCCGATCCAGGTCCAGCTGGGCGAGCGCGGGCAGTGGCGCGACGTCGTACCGGAACTCGCTGTCGTAGTCGTCCTCGATCAGCATCGCGTCGTTGCGGCGTGCCCACCGGACCAGCTCGTTGCGTCGGGCAACGGGCAGCCGTCCGCCGAGTGGGTACTGGTGCGACGGGGTCACGTAGACGGCCGGGACCTCGGTCAGTGCGGAGACCTGCAGTCCGTCGGCGTCCACCGGTACGTCGAGGATGTCGAGGTGGTGGTCCCGGGCCGCGACGACCGCGTTCAGGTAGCCGGGGTCCTCGATCGCGATCCGGTCGCCCGGCCGCCGGGTCACCGTGAGCAGCAACCGAAGGCCGTGCACGGTGCCGTTGGTGATCAGGATGTTCTCCGGCCCGCAGGCGATCCCACGGACGCGGCCGACGTGGTCAGCCAGCGCAGCGCGGAGCTCCGGTAGCCCGGCGGCTTCGTCGTACCCATGTGGGGGCGACTGCGTCGACACCTCCCGCCAGGCACGTCGCCAGCCGGGGTCCGGCGTCGGTGCGATGTACGGGATGCCGGGGCGCAGGCTGAGCAGCTCGGCCGCCCGATCCGGCTGGGGTGCAGCCCGGTGCCGTACGGCGGGCTGCAGCGGTACGACGTCCGTCACGTACGTCCCGGCACCCGTACGACCCTCGATCCACCCCTCAGCGTGGAGTTGGTCGTACGCCGCCTGAGTCACCGACCGGGACACGGACAGGTCGCGGGCGAGATCGCGGGTGGACGGGAGCCGGTGGCCGGACCGGAGCCGGCCGTCCAGGATCGCGGCCCGGAACTGCTCGGCCAGCTGCAGGTGCAGCGGCAGACCGGTACGGCGATCGATGGTCAGCGGCAGGGAGCTTTCCACGAATGGACTACCTGATTCGCGCGGGAATGGACCGTGCCAGCATGCCACTCCGGACGGGACTCTGGTGACATGACCACCACGCCGCTGCAGCCGACCGACCGGACCGCCCTCCGCCGCTCCAAGGAGCGCGCTGCTACCGACCGGCAGGCGCTGTACGACGTACTCCTCGACGGCATGTTCTGCCACCTCGGTGTCGTCGTCGACGGTGCACCGCTGGTGCTGCCGACGGCGTACGGCGTGGATCTGGACGAGGGACCCGACGGGACGCTGTACCTGCATGGGTCGGTCGCCGCCCGCAGTGTGGTCGCGGCGCCGCAACAGACAATCTGCGTGACCATCACGCACGCGGACGGCCTGGTGCTTGCCCGCTCCGCGTTCCACCACTCGGTCAACTACCGGTCGGCGGTGATCTTCGGCGTACCGAGGCTGGTGACCGATCCGGAGGAGAAGCTGCACGCCCTCAACCGCATTGTCGACCACCTCGTCCCCGGCCGCTCCACCGCGGTCCGCCCGCCGAACCGCAAGGAACTCGCGAAGACCTCGGTCCTCGCGCTCTCACTGACCGAAGCCTCGGTGAAGACCCGCTCCGGGCCCGCCAACGACGAGGAGCAGGACCTCGACCTGCCCTATTGGACTGGCGTGATCCCGCTCCACATCGTTGCCGGCGAACCGGAGAACAACCCTGACTGCGACCTGCTCGTGCCCGCTCACGTCCGCACGAAGGCGAACCTGCTCGGCGCACCGTCCTAGGCCACCGTCCCCTTGTTGTAGTTCTTCTGGGCCCAGAAGTAGCCGACCACGGCGATGGCGGCGCACCAGGCCAGCGCGAGCCAGCCGTCGCCGCTGTCCATCGGCGTGCCCAGCAGCAGGTGCCGCAGGGTGTTGATGGTCGGGGTGAACGGCTGGTACTCGGCGAACCAGCGGATTCCGCTCGGCATCGACTCCAGCGGGATGAAGGTATTGCTGAGGAACGGCAGCAGCAGGGAGATCGGCAGGACGACATTGCTCGCCGCCTCCGGTGTCTTGCTGGTCAGGCCCAGCGCGATCGCGAACCAGGTCAGCGCGATGGTCAGCGCGATCAGCAGGCCGGCTGCCAGCAGCCAGTCACCCGGCGACGCGTTCGGACGGAACCCGATCAGGACGGCGAAGCCGACCACCAACGCCAGGCTGACGATCGTCACGAGTACGTTGCCCAGCACATGTCCGGTCAGTACGGCGGGCCGGAAGATCGCCATCGTCCGGAACCGCGCGACGATGCCCTCGGTCATGTCCATGCAGACGGCCACCGCGGGAGACATCGTCCCGGACGCGATCGACATCAGCAGGATGCCCGGGGTGAGGAAGTCGATGTAGTCGAAGCCGCCGCTGCCGCCGAGACCTGCTGAGAACGTGTCGCCGAAGACGAGGCCGAACAGCAGGATCATGATCACCGGCATCGCGAGAGCGCCGAGGGACAAGCCGGGGTAGCGCTGGGCGTGCCGTAGGTTGCGGCGCAGCATGGTGGCGGTGTCCTGCAGTGCGTAACTCATTTCGTCGTCACCTTCTCGTGCGAAGTCTCAACAGTGGGCTGACCGGTGACGGCGAAGAACACGTCGTCCAGGTCGGGGGTGTGGACGGTCAGGTCGTCGAGCTCGAGTGAGGCGTCGTCGATCCGGGCCAGCAGGGCGCGCAGCGAGTGCACGCTGCCGTCGTTCGGCACCTGCAGGACCAGTGCCTCCTCGTCCCGCGCCGCCTCCGGCAGGACCTGGGCCGCAAGGGCGAACACATCGGGCGCGGTGAACCGGAGCCGAACATGCCCGCCCGGTACCAGCCGCTTCAGCTGCTCGGCAGTTCCCTGCGCGACCAGCCGCCCATGATCGAGTACGGCGATCCGGTCGGCGAGCTCATCCGCCTCGTCCAGGTACTGCGTGGTGAGCAGGACGGTGACGCCTCCGGCGACCAGCTCGCGGATCAGCTGCCACATGCTGTGCCGGCTGCGCGGGTCCAGGCCGGTGGTCGGCTCGTCCAGGAAGATGATCCGTGGATCCCCGACCAGCGTCATCGCCAGGTCGAGCCGGCGCTTCATACCGCCGGAGTATGTCGAAGCCATCTTCGAGCCGGCTTCGACGAGGTCGAACCGCTCGAGTAGTTCGTCCGCCCGGAGGCGGCCCTCGCGACGGCCGAGGTGGTGCAGGTCGGCCATCATGATCAGGTTCTCGCGGCCGGTGAGCAGGCCGTCGACCGCGGAGAACTGGCCGGTGACGCCGATCGCGGACCGGACGTCCTCGGGGTTCTGGTGCAGATCGAACCCGGCGACCCGGATCTCGCCGGCGTCGGCCGCGATCAGGGTGGACAGGATCTGCACCGCGGTGGTCTTACCGGCGCCGTTCGGGCCGAGCAGGGCAAAGATGGTGCCTTCGGCAACGTTCAGGTCGATGCCGTCCAGCACGAGCTTGTCGCCGTAGGACTTGCGCAGTCCGCGGACGTCGATGGCTGATGACATGGGTCTTCCTCGGGTGAAGTGGGCAGGGTGAACCTGACCCAGTGGCTGAAAGGGTCTGTGGGAGGAGATTCAGGGCGTGCTGATCCAGCCGGCCGGCCTTCGTCGAAGGCGCCGGATCAGCGCAGAGGGATGAGGACTAGATGTCGAGGTCCTCCACCGTGGGGTGGTTCGAGGCTTCCTCGACCAGTTCGTAGAGGTCCTCGGGGATCAGCTCGCGGAGCTCCTCGATGGTGTCGACGACATCGAGGGTGGCCTCGCCCTGGGCCACGCTCCAGGACTGGTCGGTACTCCAGTTGCCGATCCAGGAGCGCCAGCCGCTCAGGTACTGCTCGTCGTCGGCGCCCACGGTGAAGAGGTTGCTGCGGTCCGCGTGCAGCACGTACTTGCCGGTCCGGCTCCGGTACACCTTGAAGGCCTCGTAGCCGTGCTTGCTGGATCGGCCGCCCTCGGCGAGCAGTACGCCGGAGAACCGCTGCTTGCGGCCGGTCCCCCGGCCCACCCGCACGGTGATCTCGTCGTACCCCTCGAGCCGGCCTTCCTCCAGTTCGACGTACTTGCGCAGCGCGATCGAGATCGCCGAGGACAGGTTCCCGGCGAGCTCCTGCGCCTTCTTGTACAGCGGCAGGTCGTCGTCCGACACGTAGATCGTCTTGTTGGGCATGCTTCTCACTCCTCCTACGTAGAACTATACGTACGAGGGTGGGCCGTGTCTACATATATCTCTACGTAGAGGTGGAGCCGGCCGGCTCAGCGGGGTGAGAACAGCCAGGGCTGGTCGAGATCGAAGAACACCGGCTGCTCCGCGTCGAGCGAATTCAGTTCGTCCATCGTCGCCTTCAGGCTGGCCGGCGGCTCCTTCCGCTCGCCCTCCCGGGCCTCCGCCTCGGAGGTGAAGTACAGCGCGGTCGTGAAGGCACCGTCGTCGTAGATCGCGAGCAGACTGCCGATGATGTCCGGCCGGAAGGCAGCCCATTCCTCCGGATGCTCGGCCATCAGCGCCCGGGCTCGCTCGGGGTTCGATGCCCGTCCCTGGATCACCTGGACGAACCCTGCCGCATCCGGATCGCCGGACTGGTCGACCGTCACATCCTCGGACTCGTGGAAGATGGCGCTGCCGGTGAGCAGCGTCGAGAACTCGTGCCACCACTTGTCCTGCGCGGGCGACTCGCTGTTCCGCCGCGCCGCATCGGCGGAGTCGAACCGGGCCAGCACGATGAACCGCCCGTCCGCGGTGACCCCGGCGGTGCTCCCCAGCCAGCCGGTCGCCTCGGGCGCCAACTCTTCCATCCACCGGTCGAACGCGGTGTGCGCCTGCTCGGCATCGGTGATCTGCCCCTGAATGACCTGAACGAACATCGTGCGACCTCCCCTGTCTCGCCCCAGGTCGCACTTCGAAGCTACGCCGGTGACTTGATTCGGTCGATGGGTGCGGAGGTGAGGCGGGTGGCGTGGCGGATACGGGCCAGCATGAGGAGGCTGGCGAGGATGCCGGTGGCGCCCAGGGTGATCAGGCGCGGGTCCGCTTTCCACAGGCCGAAGACGAACCAGCAGGACAGTTCGCCGAACACCAGGGCCCACGTGCCTTGGGAGATGCCGGTCGGGCGTGCGGTCCGGTACGCCGTCCACACTGACGGCGTGACCTGGACGATCGAGGCGGCGGCGAGCAAGGTGCCCAGGCCGATCCGTCCACCGACGGCTGCCGCGAGCACGAGCAGTCCCACCCAGCCGCAGATCCACACGATCGCGCGGCGGTTCACCGCGCCACGTCGTACCAGCATCACCGAGAGGGTTCCGGCCAGGATGGCTGCCCCTGTGGACGGCAGGCTGGCGGTCCAGTAGCCCGAGGCCATGAAGTACGCGAACCAGGCCGCGTTGTTCGCACTCGTCAGCGTCGCCCAGGACCAGGAGACGCCGGCCGTGTCACCCGTGCCGCGGAGCTTGAGGAGCTGCGGCAGGTACTGCGGCATCCCGAAGCAGGCAGCGAGGATGGGCAGGAAGTCCAGCATGGCGCAAGATTACTGCTGAATCGGCGACGATATCGTGCGAATTCATGCTCACATCGCGGGACAGCGGTTAGGATCTGTGCCATGGACGCGATCGATCGCAAGATCCTTGCGGTGCTTCAGGCGGAGGGCCGGCTGACCGTCACCGAGCTCGCCCAACGGATCGGGCTGAGTGCGGCGCCCTGTCACCGGCGGCTGCGGGAGCTGGAGCGGTCCGGAGTGATCAGTGGATACCGGGCCGTCATCGATCCGGGCGCGGTCGGGCGCGGGTTCGAGGTGCTGCTCGCGGTCACGATGGACCGGGAGGAGTCGGTGGCCGGATTCGAGTCCGGGCTGGCCGAGATCCCCGAGGTGGTGCATGCCGAGCGGCTGTTCGGGGAGCCGGACTACTTCGTCCGGGTGGCGACGGCCGATATCGGCGCGTTCCAGCGGCTGCGCGACGAGCGGCTGGCCCGGCTGCCCGGAGTACAGCGGCTGACCTCGACGATCGTGATGAAGAAGGTGGTGGACAACCGCCCGCTGCCGACGTGAACGGTGTGGAAACTCATCCACTCAAACCTGACTTATCCACAGATTTCGCCGAGTTTCGGCCGGATTCGGTGGAGAAGTCGACGGTGAGCTGGGGACAACGTCGCGAAAACGGTGTGCACAACTGGGGATATGGATGTGGATAACTCCACTGCTGTGATTCCGGACAGGTCCGGTTCACCCGCTGGGATCAGTGCGTCAGACCCACTGGGTGGAGACGACGAAGCCGACCGCGATCAGGCCCATGCCGATCAGCAGGTTCCAGTTGCCCAGGTCGTCCATCAGCGGAATGCTCTGGCCGGCCACATAGAAGACGACCAGCCAGGCGAGCCCGAGCAGCCAGCAGGCGAGCATCACCGGCGCGACCCACACGCGGCTGGTGGTGCGCGGCTTCTTCGGCGTCTTCTCGACCTTGACCTTCTCGGTCTTCTTCTTGTTGCGACTGCTCGACTCGGGCACGGCTGAACTCCTTGTAAGGACGCATAAGCTGACCTCTGAGGCCAGGAGGCCCGGACCTGTCGGGTCCGGTCCGGGGTTAGCGTAGTGCAGACAGCAACATGGAGATCACAGGTGCGTAGGTTCAAGCGGATTTCGCTGTGGCGCGTGGGGGCACCCCTGGCGCTGCTGTGCGCCGGTCTGCTGTTCGCGACCAGCGCCACCAACGCCCGAGGCACCGACCTGCGTCCTTCTCGCAACACTACGCTCGCCGGGCTCGTGGAGGAACAGAGCCGGCGCAGTGCGAGCCTGGTCCGCCAGCACGCGGCGCTGACCCAGGACATCGAGAAGCTGCAGGAGCAGCAGGGTTCGATCGATCCGGCGCTGGCCAAGAAGCTCCAGGATCTGTCCGAGGAGGTCGGCACCACGCCGGTTACCGGTCCAGGTCTGACGGTGACGCTGAAGGACGCGCCGTCCGAGGTGGTCAAGGAGAACCCGGACGTCGACGCGGACTGGTTGGTGATCCACCAGCAGGACATCCAGGCGGTGGTGAACGCGCTCTGGGCCGGTGGTGCCGACGCGCTCTCGATCCAGAACCACCGGGTCATCTCCACCACCGGGATCAAGTGCGTCGGGAACTCCGTCGTACTGCACGGTGTGCCCTACCTGCCGCCGTACAAGATCACGGCGATCGGTGATCGGCGGAAGCTGCAGCAGGCGCTCGACGACTCGCAGTACATCGAGAACCTGCAGGACTATGTGGTGAAGTTTCAGCTCGGCTACGAGGTGAAGAACGAGTCGTCGGTCGCGATGCCGGCGTACGAGGGCACCCTCGACCTGCAGAGCGCGACCGTGCCCGGGTTCGAGCACACCCCGTCGGTCAGCCCGACGGCCAGCGGCCGCTAGCTGTCACAATGGTCCGCATGCCGCGGATCCTTGTCGTCGACAACTACGACTCCTTCGTCTACAACCTGGTGCAGTACCTCCAGCAGTTGCAGGCCGAGACCATTGTGCTGCGCAACGACGAGGTCACCCCTGACCAGGTCACCGAATACGACGGAGTCCTGCTCTCGCCCGGCCCCGGTACGCCGGAGGAAGCCGGCGCCTGCGTGGACATCGTGCGGGAGAAGGGTGGCGAGGTGCCGATTTTCGGCGTCTGCCTCGGCCTGCAGGCCATCGGAGTCGCGTACGGCGGCGTGGTCGGACGCGCGGACGAGTTGCTGCACGGGAAGACGAGCCAGGTGTTCCACGACGGCGCCGGTGTGCTCGCCGGACTGCCGTCGCCGTTCACCGCGACCCGGTACCACTCGCTCGCTATCGCCGAGGACACCGTGCCGGACGAGCTGCAGGTGACGGCCCGGACCGACGCCGGCGTGATCATGGCGGCCCGGCACCGCGACCTCCCGGTCGAAGGCGTCCAGTTCCACCCGGAGTCCGTGCTCACCGAGGGCGGCCACCGGATGCTGGCCAACTGGCTCGCGATCTGCGGCGACCCGGACGCGGTCGCGCGCTCCGCCGGTCTGGCGCCCGTCGTCAGCTGACACCAACGCCAAAGGCCCCCGCCGAGGCGGGGGCCTTGGTGCGTTGTACGGCGGTCAGCCGCCGATCGTGATCCCCGGCGTGTCCGGGCTCTCCGGAGTGGACGGGGTGCTGCTCGGCGGGTTGCTCGGCGGTTCCGGTTCCGTGTTGACGGTCAGCGTGATCGTCGAGCCCTTCGCGATCTTCGTGCCGGCCTTCTCGCTCTGCGCGATCACCACGTCCGGACCGTAATTCGGGTCGGTGCCGTTCTTGTAGCCGACCTGGAAGCCGAGATCCTTCAGCTGCTTGGTCGCATCGTCCTGCGGCACGCTGACGACGTTCGGGACCTCGACCTGCTCCTTGCCGCTGGACACGGTCAGGGTGAACTCGGCGCCGGACGGGTACGTGCCGTTCGGATCCGGGCTGACCGCGAGGACGGTGCCGGCCTTCTCGCCGCTGTCCTGCTTGACCGTGTCTTCCTTGACCTCGAACTTCCCGGGCGAGTCCTCCAGCGCCTTGCGGGCCTGCGACTCGGACTTGCCGATCACATCCGGCACCGGGAACGCGGCCCGGCCGGACGAGAACACCACGGTGACGGTCGAGCCCGGGTCGGCCTGGGTGGCCGGCTCCGGCGTCTGGCTGAGCGCGAAGCCGCGGCCGACCGTGTCACTCGTCTGGTTCGGCCCCTGCGCGAACTTCAGGCCCTTCTCGGTCAGCGCCGCGGTCGCCTGCGTCGCCGTCATGCCGCTCACGTCCGGCACCTGGACCTTCGCCGGCGGAGTGTTCGCGGTACCGCCGTTGTCCTTGCCGAGGTTGGTGAACAGCGCGTAGGCACCGACCGCGATCGCGACGATGGCCAGGCCGAGCAGGAAGTAGGCGAGGCCGCGGTTGCGCCGCGACCGGGAGTCCTCGAGGTCGTCCGGGTCGCCGCCGGGCGGCAGCAGGTCGTCGGCCGGACCCTGCCGGTACGCCTGCGTCGCCGCGGTCGAGGCCACGGTCGCCGGGATCGCGCGGGTCTCGGCGACCGACGCCATCGGCGCGGTCACCTGCTGTCCGGCCAGCACCCGGTGGATGTCCTGCCGCATCTCCGACGCGCTCTGGTACCGCTCCTCGCGGCTCTTCGCCAGCGCCTTCAGGACGACGGCGTCGACCTCCGGCGGGATGTCCGGATCGAACGACGACGGCGGCAGCGGCTGTTCCCGGACGTGCTGGTAGGCCACCGACACGGGCGACTCACCGACGAACGGTGGCCGGCCGGTGAGCAGTTCGTACAGCAGGCAGCCGGTCGAGTACAGGTCGGAGCGGGCGTCCACGGTCTCACCGCGCGCCTGCTCCGGCGACAGGTACTGCGCGGTGCCGATGACGGCCGCTGTCTGGGTCATCGTGGACGAGGTGTCCGCGACCGCCCGGGCGATGCCGAAGTCCATCACCTTGACCTGGCCCTGCGGGGTCAGCATCACGTTCCCGGGCTTGATGTCGCGGTGCACGATGCCGGCCCGGTGGCTGTAGTCCAGTGCCTCGAGGACGCCGGAGGTGATCTCCAGCGCCCGCTCCGGCATGATCTTGCGTCCCTCGCGAATCAGGTCGCGCAGCGTCTTGCCGGTCACCAGCTCCATCACGATGTACGGGATCGTGACGCCGGAGCCGTTCGGGTCGGGCTCCTCACCGGTGTCGTACACCGACACGATGGTCGGGTGGTTCAGCGAGGCCGCCGACTGCGCTTCGCGCCGGAACCTGGCCTGGAAGGTCGCGTCACTCGCCAGGTCGACCCGGAGCCGCTTGATCGCGACCGCCCGGCCGAGCCGGTTGTCGACGCCCCTGCGCACATCGGCCATGCCGCCGCGGCCGAGCGGTTCGCCCTCTTCGTACCGGCCGCCGACGAGACGTGCCTGCGATGTCATGACTCAGCCTTCCAACCCGTCCGGAAACACTCACTCGACTTGCCCACCGTAGCGGCCGCCACGCGTGGATCCCCGTGGGAAAGACGCACCGTCACGGCATCATTCCGTATGGTGCTCATTGGTTCAGCACCGCCTCCATGACGCTCTTCGCGATCGGCGCGGCGAGCTTGCCGCCGGCGATGTCGTCACGGGAGATGTTCGCCTTCTCGATCAGCACGGCGACCGCGACCTTCGGGTCGTCGGCCGGCGCGAACGCGGTGAACCAGGCGAACGGCGGCCGGTCCGGCGAGGTCTGCGCCGTACCGGTCTTGCCGGCCACCTGGACCCCGCTGATCCGGCCCGGCTTGCCGGTGCCGTTGTTCACGACGTCGATCATCATCGTCGTCAGCTGGGACGCGACCTCCGGCGTGACCGCCTGGTGCAGCGACTCCGGCTTGGTCTCCGACACCGTCTTCAGGTCCGCCGTCTTCACGTTCTGGACCAGGTAGGGCTTCATCACCTCGCCCTTGTTCGCGATTCCGGCCGACACCATCGCCATCTGCAGTGGGGTGGCCCGGACGTCGAACTGGCCGATCGCCGACTGCGCCGTCTGCGGCGGGTTCGGGTCGCCGGGGAACTGGCTGGCCACGGCCCCGAGCTCCGGCAACTGCTTCTCGCCGAAGCCGAACTTCGCCGCCTGGTCACGCAGGACGTCCGGACCGAGGTCCAGGCCGACACTGCCGAACGCCGTGTTGCACGACAAGCGCAGCGCCACCGTGAGGGTCGCGTTGTCGCTGCCGCCGCAGTTGCGGCGGTCCTCGTTCACCAGCGGCTGCGTGGTCTGCGGCAACGGCAGCTCTGCCGGCGAGTTGACCTTCGTCTCCGGCGTGTACTTCCCGCTCGACAGCGCGGCCGCCGCCGTCACCAGCTTGAACGTCGAGCCCGGCGGGTAGAGCTCCTTCGCCGCCCGGTTCGACAGCGGCTTGTTCGGGTCCGCGTTGAGCCTCTTCCACGCGTCGCTGACCTTGTCCAGGTCGTGCGAGGCCAGCTGGTTCGGGTCGTACGACGGCCGGCTCACCATCGCCAGCACCTTGCCCGTCTTCGGCTCCAGCGCGACGACCGCGCCGGTCTTGCCGGCCAGTCCGGCGTACGCCGCCTGCTGGGCCGCGGCGTTCAGGGTCAGTGTCACGCTGCCGCCCTGCTGCGGGCGGTTGCTGATCACGTCGATGATCCGGCGGAACGCCATCGACGGGTCCGAGCCGTTCAGCTCGGAGTTCATCGTCAGCTCGATCCCGCCACGGCCGTACAGGTAGGAGTAGAACCCGGTGAGCGGTGCGTACGTCGGTCCGGCCGGGTAGGTGCGCTGGAACTTGAACCGGTCGTTCGACTGCTCGCTCTTGGCGATCGGCGTACTGCCGATCAGGATCGGACCGCGGTTCACCGAGAACTGCGAGTCGCGCACCCGGCGGTTGTCGTTGCGGCCGTTGAGATCGCCGGCCCGGAACGCCTGCAGGTACGTCGAGTTCGCCATCAGCGCGAGCATCAGGATGATCGCTGCCACGGCCAGTCGTCGGATCGCTGAATTCACTGCTTCTGCACCGCCATGGCGATCGTTTCGTCGGACACGGGAGCGGCCGGCGTCTGCGGCCGGCGTGCTTGGTCACTGATCCGCAGCAGCAGCGCGATGATGGCCCAGTTCGCGACCAGCGACGTACCGCCCAGCGCCATGAACGGCGTGGCCAGACCGGTCAGCGGGATCAGCCCGGTGACGCCGCCGACGATCACGAAGATCTGCAGGGCGAACGACATCGCCAGACCGGTCGCGATCAGCTTGCCGAAGATGTCGCGGCAGCCGAGCGCGGTCCGCAGACCGCGCTCGATGATCAGCGTGTAGACCAGGATGATCGCGATCAGCCCGGTCAGGCCGAGCTCCTCGGCGAACGAGGAGATGATCATGTCGCTCTGGCCGTACAGCGTGATCTCCGGGCGGCCCTGACCGAGGCCGCGGCCGAGGACGCCACCCCAGGCCTGGCCCATCAGCCCGGTCGCGACCTGACCGCCGTCGATCGAGAACGGGTCGAGCCAGTCCTGGATTCGCTTGTGGACGTGTCCGAACGTCTGGTAGGCGAAGAACGCGCCGGCCGCGAACAGCAGGCCACCGATGATCAGCCAGCCGGCCCGCTCGGTGGACACGTACAGCAGGAACAGGAACAGACCGAAGAACAGCAGCGACGACCCGAGGTCGCTCTCGAACACCAGCACACCCAGGCTGACCGCCCAGGCGATCAGGATCGGGCCCAGGTCCCGCGCCCGCGGCAGGTCGAGCCCGAGGAAGCGGTGCCCGGCCAGCGTCAGTACGTCGCGCTTCACCACCAGATAGCCGGCGAAGAAGATGACCAGGCACACTTTCGCGAACTCGCCGGGCTGGAACGACATCCCGGCCAGCCGGATCCAGATCCGGGCGCCGTTCAGGTTCACGCCGAGTCCGGGGATCAGCGGCAGGACCAGCAGCACCAGACCGGCCAGTCCGGCGGTGTAGGTGAGGGCCTGCAGGCGCCTGTGATCTCTGATCACAAGGATCACCACGAGGAACAGCACGATGCCGACCGCGGTCCAGGTGATCTGCTGCGGCGCCGCCGGTGCCTTCGGGGTCCGGCCGTTCGCCTCGGCGATCGAGGCCAGGCCGAGGTCGATGCGGTGGATCATCGCCACGCCGAGCCCGTTCAGCAGCACCGCGCACGGCAGCAGCACCGGATCGGCGTACGGCGCCCGGTAGCGCAGCGCGAGGTGGGCGATCAGGGCGAGCAGACCGATCCCGGCGGCGTAGTACCCGGTGCTGGCCGGGACCTTGTCCTGCACGGTGATGCCGATGTTCACGTACGCCGCGACCGAGACGCCGACCGCGATGATGAGCAGGAACAACTCCACCCCCCGCCGGGTGCGCGGGATGATCTGGATGACCGACGTCGACGCGATGCTCATCGAACGCCGTCACAGTCGTCAGGGTCCACCGGCGTACTCGGCGTGGTCGACGGTGAGGTCGCAGGAACCGTCGTAGGGGGCTTCGGCGGCGTGGACACGGGCTTGCCGGTCGGCGGCGCCGTGCTCGGCCGCGGCGTGCTCGGCCGCGGCGTGCTCGGCCGCGGTGTCGGGCTCGGGGTCGGCTTCACCCGCGCGCACTCGTCCGCGGTGTGCTGCAGTTCGCCGACGATCGCGTGTGCCCCGGCCAGGTTGTCGGCCTGGATGTTGGCCTCCACCTGCTCCCGGCTGTAGGTCGGCAGCTTGTCCACCTGCAGCGTCTGCCGCTCGTACACCGTCGACAGCGTCAGGCCCGGGAGGTCGCCTTCCACACCCTTGAAGATCGCCACGTAGTCGCCGTCGGTGCCGACGAAATACTGCTTCTGGGTCCAGCGGTACGCGAACCAGACGCCGCCACCGATCAGGCCGAGAATCACCACGAGTACGGCGATCCGCCGCAGCCACGGGAACCGCTTCGGCGGTCTCGGGGCATACCGCAGCTCCTCCGGGTCCAGCGCGGTCGCATGACCGCCACCACCGTGGCCGGCACCCCGGACTGCCGTGGTCGGCTCACCGCGGCCCGTGCTGCCTTGTGCCAGCTCGGCCGCGGCGCCGACCAGCTGCGGCGCCTCCCCGCTGACGGGCGGCGTCTCGATCACGTCCGCGACGACACAGGTGACGTTGTCGTTCGACCCGGCTTCCAGAGCGTGCGTGATCAGCTCGACCACCACGGAGTCCGGCGTACCGTCGGCCATCGAGGCCGCGATCACTTCGTCGCTCACGTAGTCGGGCAGGCCGTCACTGCACAGCAGCAGCCGGTCGCCGGCCCGGACGTCGAGCATCTCCAGGTCCGGATCGGAGTCCGGCCGGCCGTCCAGCACCCGCAGGATCAGGTTGCGATGCGGGTGGGTGAACGCCTCCTCCTTGGAGATCCGGCCCTCGTCCACCAGCGACTGCACAAAAGTATGGTCGTGGCTCAGCTGGTACAGCTTGCCGTCCCGCATCCGGTACGCGCGGGAGTCGCCGAGGTGAGCCAGCCCGAGCTGCTGCCCGTCGAACATCAGCGCGGTGACGGTGGAGCCCATCCCCTCGCGCTCAGGGTCCTCCTCGACCAGCTCGGACAGCCGCTCGTTGGCCCGGTGCACCGCGCCGGCCAGCGCCTCGATCATGTCCTCGCCGCTGATCTCCGGGTTGTCCAGCCGCCGGATCACCTGAACCGCCGCCGCGCTGGCCACCTCACCGGCCGCCGCGCCGCCCATCCCGTCGGCGAGCAGCAGCAAGTGCGGACCGGCGTACGCCGAGTCCTCATTGTTGCGGCGCACCCGTCCGACGTCGGACAGTGCTGCGTAGTCGAGCGACAGGGTCATCGAGGCAGGCCTACTTCGCGATGTTCAGCGTCGTCCGGCCGATCCGGATCGAGCCGCCGATCTCGGCCGGCACCGGGCGGGTCACCCGCTGGCCGTCCAGGTACGTCCCGTTGGTCGAGCCGAGGTCCTCGACCCACCACTGTCCCTCGGAAGAGAACAGCCGGGCGTGCCGGGTCGAAGAGTAGTCGTCATCGAGCCGGATCTGACAGTCCGAGCCGCGGCCGATGATCACCGGCTCGTCGACCAGGGTCGCGCCGACGCCTGCCTGGGGCCCGTCCGCGATCGTCACCGACCCGGGCAGACCCTTGCGTTTCTTGGTCGGCCTGGCGGGCTTCGGCGTACGGGAATTCTGCGGTGCGACGGCGGCCGCGGCGCGGCTGTCGACCTTGGCGCCGAACAGGTCGGACCTGATCACGGACAGCACCGCGAGGACGAACATCCACAGCAGCGCCAGGAACCCCAGTTTGATCAGGGTCAGGGTCAGTTCCGACATGGAAGCTCAGTCACCACCCGCTGCTCGGCGGCTGGGCCATCGGCTCGTCCGCGAGACGCAGCGTCATGGTTGTGTTGCCGATCCGCACGGTCGACCCGTCGACCAGCTCGGCCTCGGTGGTCCGCCGGCCGTTCACCAGGGTGCCGTTGGTGGAGCCCAGATCGACCAGCACCACTCGGATGCCGCCGGGGCCCTCCGGCATCAGCCGGATCTCGGCATGCCGCCGGGAGACGCCCGGGTCGTTGATCTGGATGTCCGCGTCCGTACCGCGGCCGAGGACCACGCCGGGCGGGTTGACCGGGCGGCGCCGGCCGTTCACCTCGAGCATCACCTGGGGGTGACCGCGGCGAGGCTGCTGTTGCTGCGGGGGCGGTGGGCTGGCCGGGGTGCTCAGCACCGGGCCGTCGTTCGGCGGCACGTAGGGCTCCTGCGGGTAGGGCTGGGACCGCCGTTGCGGAGAACCGACGGTGGCACTGACCACCCGGAACTTACCGGTCGGGAGGCCGTCCTGCTCGGTCAGCTCGATCTCGATCGGGCCGGAGAACGTGTACCGCTGGATGTCGGCGTGATCGCGCAGTTCGTTGGCCAGTTCGTGGTTGAGGGTCCGGCCGTAGGCGTTCAGACGCTCGAAATCGCCCGGGCCGAGCTCGATCGTGAAGTGGTTCGGCACCAGCCGACGGTCCCTGGACAGGATCCGCGCGGTGTTGTCGATCTCACGCTTGAGCGCCGCCGCCAGCTCGATCGGCTCGACGTCGCCCTTGAACGCACGCGCGAAGACACCGCTCACAATGCCCTCCAGGCGTCGTTCGAAGCGCTGCAGCGGTCGCACGCCTCCTCCTCCACGGTCGGTCGCCGACTGGTGCCAACGATCGTGCCTGCCGTCCGGCGCCCCCAGCAGGCACGCCGTACGCCGCGTCCACCGTCACGGTAGACACACCGGGTACGACGATCGATCGTATCGGGAGGTTCGACCGAACCCGCAATGTGAAGGTCCGCCAGATCCCGTGCTACTGTCTTCATCGGTCGTGAACGACATCGTCGGAGCGACCAGCGCGCGGGTGGCGGAATAGGCAGACGCGCACGGTTCAGGTCCGTGTGCCCGAAAGGGCGTGGGGGTTCAACTCCCCCCTCGCGCACAAAGTCCCGGTCAACGACCGGGACTTTTCCAATTCCCCAGACGGACTGTGGTCAACCCCTCAGAGCAACTGGGTTGCGGCGGGCTCGTGGTCGGATCCACGGACGTGCCGTGGTCGACCCGCGCCGGCGGCTACGCGCGCTCCTTCGTCGCGTGCTCGCGCCTGCTTTCCCACCCACCCGACTGTCCGCCCCCGGCTGCTGTGGTGGCGCAGACATCCTCACCTACGGCGGATCGCGGTCTGGTCCACCGAACGTGCTGTGGTTATCCCTCCAGCCGGCTCCGCTCGCCACTTCAGGCGACGACGGCCGGCGGCATGTGGCGCGTGCGGCATGGGTCAGGGGAGGTGCCAGAGCCTCGGGCTGGCCTCGAAGCCTATGAATTGGTGTTCGGCGGTGATGGTGACTTTGAATCCGTCGATGGCCGGTGATCCTGCCGTTCTCCATGCGTGGATCGCAGCCTCGATCGCATCCCAGATCCGGACAGGACCGCCCTGGCACACGACCCTCGTATCTCTGTTGATCACCGCATACGAATCGGTCGTCACGTCAACGAGGTATTCAACGGCTTCGCCGTCACGTTTGCCACTCGCCTGCTGAACATTCGGTACGGCGAGCTGCGCCAGCAGACGACCTGGGTACTCCTCCAGCGTGACCGGCGATATCGATGCGGTCGATCGAACCTCGTCCGCGGCTCCTGTTCGGATCTCCCCGATGCCGGGCGCGGCCTCGCGCCTGGCCGGCATGAAGGACGCCGGGTCATCCAAGAACCAGCCTTCGGCAGTTCCAGGTCCTGTGACCTCGACCCGACCCAGGGCAAAGGCATGTAGCCACCCGGTCAGGGTGAGCAGCACTAATCCACCGGGCTTCGTGGCCTGGAGCCAGCCGCGTGGCACGCTTCTGAGGGAACATGCGGCGACTACGCGGTCGTAGCCCGCAGCCGGTGCTGGTGGGAGCCCATCCAGCGCGTCTGCTGCGGCGAGGCGCGGCTGGTAACCGCAGACGGCTAACGCCTCCCGGGCCGACTCGACAACAACCGCGTCAACGTCGACTGAGGTAACCCGATGGGATCCAAGGCGCTCGCAGGCCAAGGCCGTCGAGTATCCAGTGCCGGTCCCGACCTCGGCCACCATCGACAAGTCGTCGACGAGCAGGTTCTCCCACATTCGGATGACCAGGCTTGGCATCGTCGCCGACGAGGTCGGCGTCCCGAACACAGGTACGGAGACATCGGCCGGCCGGATCGTTCCGTCCAGTTGGGTCACCAGCGACTCGTCCGAGTAGATCTCCTTCAAGAGAATCCCTGGATCGACGGTGCCATCGACGACCACCGGCATCCACCGAGTTTCATCACCCGGTCCGGCCAGATGGTGAAAGTACTGCCCGAGGAACGCCTCTCGGGGCACAGCCTCGAGCGCCGCTCTCCATTCGCGTGTGCGGAGAGCGCCCTGGCTGGCGAGCCGGTCGGCAAGGTGCCCCCGGAGGTCCAGGCTCTGCGCTTGGTGATCCATCGGATGGGTACTCCTCGTCAAGAGCTGAGAAGGTGAGCGAACGCTCGGGCGATCGGCAGGCCGGTCTCGTGCTCGATCCATCCCCACTCACCGCCAGGGTTGCACTCGAACATCCACCACGTGCCGTCCACGGCGTCGATGCCAAAGTCTAAGCAGCCGTACGACAGCCCGAACCTTTCCAGGTAGCTCGCCAGGAGGTCGGGCAGACCGGCCGGTGGCTCGATCACGGTGTAGGCCTGGATGAGGTCGTAGCGCTCGCGCCAATCGGTGAATGGTGAATCGATCCGCACGCAGAAGACCCGGTCACCAACGACTGTCACCCGGACATCGGACGACTTGTCGATCCGTGCCTGAAACAGGTGCACAGTAGCGCCGACTGAGTCGTCGAGTTCATCCGGCGACACGGCTCGCACCCAGATGGTTCTCGCCTCGCCATCTTGCTCGTACTCGGTAGGCCACAGCGGTTTGTACACGACGATGCCCTGTTCCGCGACGAATTCCAGTGCGTCATCGAGTCGATTCGTTACGAGGGTCGGCGGGACAGCAAAGCCCAACTCCGCCGCGACGCTCAGTTGCGTCGGCTTGTACTCGGCGGCCATCTGTCGCCTCGGATGATTCACTTGCCGACAACCGGGCAGCGTGGACAGTATGCCGCCGAGGCCGAACCGCACCTGGTCCCGCGAGAAGCGAGCATCCTGTGCAGCGAGATTCTCGAAGGACGGCAGGGCCGGGCGGCGGTAATAGACGGAGCGAACTGCGGAAAGGTCGGCTACGCGCGAGCCCGTCGTCAACGATCCGGCGAATCGCCCGCCACCGTATCGGGCGCTTGTCGTGACCGAGCGGGGAAAGTCGGCGAGGTCGAATCGGACCACCGGTGCACCGCGTTCGTTGAGCTCTTCGATGACCATATCGGCGGTCGTGTCCTCGCCGGTCAAGATCAGCACGGCGTCACGCTGCACGGCTCAGTCCCGTTCGGCGTCGACGTCAGTGCCGTCCTGAACCACGCGTCCGTCGAGGTTGGTCATCCGCGGAGTCCTGGTGTTGCGAATCGAACCGTGCTTCGGCCCAGCAACGACTTCACCTCTGTCGTCGTAGTAGATGCCAACCTGGGTCCGACCGTCGACCTCGTGCCTCGACGGCATAATCCGTCCGGGCGAGGCGAACGGACGCATCCGGGTGAGGCCCCATGGCCTTTTGGCTGCAGTTGTGCGCATGTTGCGTCCTTTCGTGGTGGACGGGGCCGACGCCGGTCGCAGGGAAGTCACAGCGCCGGACCCGTCGATCGAGGAGGAACTCCTTCAAATCTCCCGGCCGGCCGGTCTGGCCGGCAGATGCAAACGCTGTGCAGTCGGCAGTGACCTGTGCAGAACATGTGCACTGGAGTACGACAGGTCAGCAGAATGGCCTGTCCTCTCCGCCATGACCCGACTACTGTGAGTGGACTGGTCCGCACGTCGAAGAGGCTGCATGAATTCGCCCAACGAGTTGTTTGCCGCGCTGCTGGAGGAGGCGGCCTGTTCGCGCAGTGCGATCGCTCGTGACATCCGCCAACTCGCGGCCGCACATGGACTGACAGACATCCGCTGCGATCACGTCGATGTCGGTCGCTGGCTGAAAGGCATGACGCCGCGTGGTGAAAAGCCCGCCCTGATCGCAGAAGCCCTCGGACGCCGCCTCGGCCGGACTCTGTCACTGAGCGAGTTGGGCTTCACGGCCGGGCAGCCGTTCACCCTTGCCCTGACGTTCTCGGATTCACGCGACGCCGTGATCCGGACCTCTGGAATGCTCTGGACAGAAGACTTGAAACGCTCCGACTTCCTTCGAATGGCGATCGCTGCGGGAACGCTGACGGCTCCGATGGCCCGCTGGCTGGTCTCACCTCCGGCCGATCCTCCGTACGGAACGAGCGGCACGCGACGTGTCGGGATGGACGATGTCGCCGCGGTTCGAGCGACATTGCAGATGTTCGAAGGTCTCGATCACCAGTTCGGTGGCGGGCATGCTCGAACGGCCGCAGTCCAATACCTCAGTGACGCTGTGAAGCCGTTGCTGCAGGCGACCTACACCGACGCGATCGGTCGCGATCTGTTCTCGGTCGCAGCGCAGTTCACGTACAAGACGGGAGCGATGGCCTACGACGTCGGACTGCATGGATTGGCTCGGCGATACTTCGTCCAGGCGCTGAACCTAGCCCATGCCTCTGGCGATCGCCCGCTGGGTGGAAAGGTGCTGGCTCTTATGAGCCACCAGGCGAACTATCTCGGTGAGTACCAGGACGCGGTCGATCTGGCGAGGGCAGCCGCGCTTGGTGCCGGGGCCCAGGCGACGCCGCGAGTCATGGCGATGTACGCCGCGATGGAAGCACGCGGCCTGGCGAGTATCGGCGACAAGCGCGCCTGCCTGCGGGCCATGAAGCGAGCCGAGTCGAGTTTCACGAAGCAGACCGAGGCCGACGAGCCGGATTGGATCCGGTACTTCGATCACGCGGAGCTTCACGACGAACTCGCCCACTGTTTCACCGCACTTCGTGCGCCGCGCGAGGCTGAGCACAATGCACGACTCGCCCTCGTGCAAGCGCCGGATCTGCACCCGCGAAGCCGCACGTTCTGTCGTGTCTCGCTCGCCACGTCGTATCTCGACGCCGGCGACATTCCACGAGCCTGCGAAACTGCTGGTGACGCGTTGCAGGCCGCAGGGAGGATCAAGTCCGCACGAGTCCGGAGCTACGTGCGTTCCTTCGACCGCCGGTTGAACGCGTACGGATCCCAGCGCTCCATCACTGACTTTCGCGAACGGGCGCGGGCGATGCTGGCGCCGGCTTCCTGAGTTGTCAGGTTCCTGGGGTCCAGTGTTTGGGGGCTTGGGGATTGCGGAGGGAAGCGATTCGGCGGTTGGACTCGTTTCTCAGGCGTGGTTCCCTCGCAAGTCTGCTGAGCAGCCAGGCGGTCATCCGGAACTCGCGGAGGGCGGAGAAGACAGGGAAGCCGTCCCAAGCGCGGACATCCCGACCGTAGGTGTCGGCGAAGGCGTCGTACTCGGCGTCGGTGTACCAGCCGAGTTGCTGGTAGACGGCTGGTACGACGAGGTCGAACTCGCGTGGCCCGAGGCTGAAGCGTTCGAGGTCAAGGAGGACAGCGACTCCGTCTGGTCCGCGGATCGCGTTCTTCCGGTTGGCGTCCCCGTGGACGACACAGACCGGCAGCGCAGCACTCGCCTTCCTGTAGTCGTGCCGCAGTTGCTCCAACAGTTCGACGAGGAACTGATGGTCGCCGCGCTCAAGTGCCGGCGCGGCGACCGCGAGGTGTTCGTCCAGCCGGACGAAGGGGTCCAGCGCCGGGATCTCGAAGTCTGACGGAATGGGCAGCGCGTGCAGACGCCGAAGCAGCTCGGCGAGTTCCGCCGTACTGGCCATCGACGCATCAGCCACCTCGTGCCACAGCGTCACGACATATCCGTTGACGGACACCGGCTGGATCGTCGACTCCAGCGGCCGCACGGCGGACATTCCTTGTTCGGCCAACCAGCGACCGGTGCGTACTTCGCGGTCAGCTCGCTCCAACGCAGCGGAGGTGCTCACCCGCGCGACTACCTGAGCTGGCAGCCGGAAGACCGCGTTGTCGGCAATCGGGCCGAGCAAGTCGATCCCCGTGCTCTTCAGACCGAGCTCCGCGGCAACGGCCTGGACCGCCGCTGTCGCTGTCGCACGATCGACGGTCCCGGCCATAGGTCAAGTGTCTCATCGCTGGAGGAACGGCTGTGGCGCTGCGTGGTTCTGTTGGTGCTGGGTGCGACTGTAGGGCGATGACGGGGATTCGGGTTGCTCTGGCGCAGCCGGGTATCAGTGCGGACGCGCGGGTGAACGGGAAGACGGTTCGGTCGTTGATGCGGAAGGCGGCGGCTGGGCGGGCTCGGTTGGTGCAGTTTCCTGAGGGTGCGTTGAGTGGGTATGCGAAGGAGCAGATCGCCGACTGGTCCCAGGTTGACTGGGATGTGGTCCGCGGGGAGCTCGAGCGGATCATGGCGCTGGCTGCTGAGCTGCGGCTGTGGGTGGTGCTCGGCTCGGCGCATCCGTTGACGCCGCCGCATCGGCCGCACAACAGCTTGTACGTGATCTCCGACGCCGGCGAACTGGTCGACCGGTACGACAAGCGCTTCTGCTCGAACACCGAGATCAGCCACTTCTACAGTCCTGGCTTCGACCCGGTTGTGTTCGACGTCGACGGCTATCGATTCGGCTGCGCGATCTGTGTCGAGATCAACTTTCCGCAGGTGTTCAGTCAGTACGAGCGTCTCGGCGTCGAGTGTCTGCTGCTGTCGGCGTACCCGATGGATTCGATCTTCGAGCTGAAGGCCCGTGCGTACGCCGCGATCAACTGCTACTGGGTTTCGATGTCGCTGCCCGCGCAGACCGTCGACCTGATGCCGTCCGGTCTGATCACGCCCACCGGCACGTACGCCGCCCAACTCAGCGGCAACTCCGGTCTCGCCATCACCACTCTGGACCGCGACGACCCCGCCCTGACTGTCCCGTTCCAGCACGCCCGCCCCTGGCGCGCCACCGCCATGAAGGGCGACATCTACCGCACCAGGGCCGTCGACGACCCCCGCTCCCGCGACAAGACCGCGCTCTGACCCGGTCCGAGAGGACGTAGGCCGTGCGGGGGACAACGCAGGTCGGTCGGGGGAATGACGACTGAGGCGGCCGTTGGGTGACAGAGTTTGACTTTGAGGGGTGTGAGCTGGAAGGAAACTGGCGGTATGGAGAGTGCGGCGTTCGAGTTGGTCGGGCTGACCAAGGTGTTCGGCGAGGAGCGGGCGGTCGACGGGCTGAGTCTGTCGGTGCCGACCGGGTCGTTCTTCGGGATGCTCGGGCCGAACGGGGCCGGGAAGACGACCTCGCTGTCGATGGCGGTCGGACTGCTGCGGCCGGACGAGGGTACGGCGCGGATCTTCGGGGTGGACGTGTGGGCCGAGCCGACCAAGGCGAAGGCGCTCGTCGGAGTGCTGCCGGACGGGCTCGGGATGCCGGAGCGGCTGACCGGGCGTGAGGTGCTGACGTACCTGGGCCTGCTGCGCGGTCTGCGCGAGGACGAGGTCCGGAGGCGTACGACGGAACTCCTCGAGGTGTTCGAGCTCGATCACGAGGACGAGAAGCAGGTGATCGGCTACTCGACCGGGATGCGGAAGAAGCTCGGGCTGGCCGTCGCGCTGCTGCACGCACCCCGGCTGCTGGTGCTCGACGAACCGTTCGAGGCGGTCGACCCGGTGTCGGCGGCGACCATCCGGACCATCCTGAACAGGTTCATCGCCGGCGGCGGCTCGGTGGTGATGTCGAGTCATGTGATGGCGCTGGTCGAGCAGCTGTGCGACCGGGTGGCGGTCGTCGCGGACGGCAAGGTTGTTGCCTCGGGCACTGTTTCCGAGGTGCAGGCCGGTGGCAGCCTGGAGGATGCGTTCGTGTCGCTGGTCGGTGCGTCGACCCGGGGTGCGGAGGGCCTGTCGTGGCTCTCGGCCTGACCTACACCACCTCGCACACGCTGGTCCGGATGCGGCTGTCCTCGTTCCGGCATGCGCTCAAGGACCAGAACCGGGTCTCCTGGATCGGCACCGGTGCGTTCTGCGGCCTGGTGCTCGCCGGTGGCACGATCTGGGTCGCGGCCCGCGGCGACAACGACGGACTGGTCGTCGCGCTCGGGATCTGGATGCTCGGCTGGGTGGTCGGGCCTCTGTTCGCCGGTGGCGGTGACGAGACGCTCAAGCCGGAGTACTTCAGCATGCTGCCGCTGCCGCCGCGCACGCTGTCCACCGGACTGCTGGCGGCCGCGGTCGCCGGTGTCGCGCCGGTGATCAGCCTGGTGGCCCTGCTGAGTCTGGTCGTCGCCGGTGCGCAGCTGAGCGTCGCAGCAGCACTCATCGCCTTGCCGGCCCTTGTACTGCAGCTGTTCTGCTTCATCCTTGCGTCTCGGCTCGCTGTCGCTGTGTACGGCGTACTCCTGCAGGTGCGATCGGGTGCCGTACTCGCCGCGGTGGTCAACGCGTTCATCCTGGCGTTCGCAGCCCAGGGCTGGGCGCTGATCGTCGCGTACGTGTCCACCGATGTGCAGGGCACCGTGGCCACTGCTGCGCGCATCGCACCGTCGGGCTGGGGTCTGGCCGCGGTCGAGGCCGCCGGCCGTGGCGACTGGCTCGATGTCGTGCTGCCGCTGGCTGGCCTGGTCCTGCTCGCCGCTGTGATGCTGATCGCCTGGTCCGCACTCCTGGTACGCCGTACCACCGCCAGCCACAGCAGCCACAAAGTACGGCGACCACTGTCCGCCACCGGACCGAGCAGCGCGGCCGCAGCCAAGGAACTCCGCTCGTGGACGCGGGACCTGCTCTACGGTCACAAGGCCGTCTTCGCGGTCAGCTACGGACTCTTCTTCTGCATGATGCCGCTCGCGCTCAAGGCGACCTACATGCTGCCCTGGGCCGGTCCGGCGGCCGTCATCATGGCTGGTGCGATGGCCTCCAACCTGTACGGCGCGGACGGCACGGCGCTCTGGACGACGCTGATGACGCCCGGATCGGCCGGACCGGATGTGCGGGCACGCCAGCGTGCGTTCCTGCTCGTCTTCGGACCGCTCACCGTCCTGATCACCGTGCTCTTCACCTGGTGGGCAGGCGACGCCGGTGCCTGGCCGCTCGTGCTCAGCGTGATGCCGGCGCTCCTGGGTGGCGCGGCCGGTCTGATCGTGGCCTGCTCGGTGTGGGCCGCCGTACCGACGACCGACGCGCACAAGCGGTCCGGCAATCCACTCAACTCGGGTGAGAACGAGGGCGAGACCGTGGGCCTCGTCTACGTGATGCTCGTCCTGGTGTCCGTGACCGCGGCACCCGCACTGGTCGTCGCGCTGTACTGGTCGTGGTGGGGCGTCCCGATCGGGATCCTGTCCGGCGTACTCGCGTGGTGGTACCTGGGCCGGCTCGCCATCACTCGGCTCGAACAGCGCGGACCCGAACTGCTGACCCTGCTCAGGCATGGCCGAACCGTCGAGGAGGCCAAGAAGAAGGCGCAGCTCGAGGCACTCCCTCGCTGGAAGCGGACAACGGCCGGCTTCTGTCTCGGCTTCGGCGCCATCCCGTTGTTCCCGCAGGCGCTCGTACCCGCGATCTTCCTGCTGACCAACAACCAGGACACCAAGTCCTGGTTCCTCGCGCTCTACGTGCCGAGCCCGTGGCAGTGGCTGGTGATCGCGGGAATGGCCGCGCTCGGCCTCGGGATGTACGCGTTCGGCGGGCTTATCTATTACAACGCGCGGAAGGCGTCACCGGCGGAGGCGGGGTAGCCCCGGCTTGGGAGTCCCCCGGTGGCGGGCGTTGGTGACGCTTCGGGCGCCCAGGACCATCCACAGGGCGAGGACGGCCGCGGCTACCAGGCCGGCGATTCCGGCGTAGTCGGTCAGACTCATGAGACTTCTCTTTCGAGGGCGGGCGGGTGCTCGGCGGCGGCGAGTTCCGCGAACTTCTGACCGGAAGTGACGGTCGCTCAGCAAATCCGTGATGACACGGGCGTGCCGTGGCACCGAACGGCCAGCGGGAATCGGCTCGCTTCAGCGTTGTAACGCCTGATTAGGTGGACTACCGCGCCGAGAGGGGGCCGCCCATGCAGGAAGGCTTGTTGCTTGATGCCCGGGAGGAGCAGACCTACCGCCTGCTGGTCGGGCTGTCCGCCGCCCGGTCCGTGGAGCTCGCCGAAGTCGCGGAGCTGACCCAGCACGAGGCGGACGAGGTACTGCAGCGGTTGCAGGCGAAGGGGCTGGTCGCGGCCACCGAGGTCGACGACCCGGTGTTCCGCCCGCTCCCTCCCGACGTGGCCCTCGGTACGACGCTGCTCCGCCGGCAGGAGTCGCTGGAGACGGCCCGCAAGACAGTGGCGGCGTTGAGCGAGGAGTTCCGCGCCAGTGCGAGCCGCCGCGACGCGCACCACCTGGTCGAGGTGATCGTCGGCGCGACCGCGCTCCGGGAGCGGCTGCGCGACCTGCAGGAATCGGCGCGCGAGGAGATCCTCTGGTTCTGCCGCGCCAACCCACTGGCGATGCAGGGCGCGGACAACACCGAGGAGTACGGCGCTCTGACCCGCGGCGTCCGGTACCGCGCGATCTACGAACGCGCCCTGCTCGAGACACCGGGCGAACTCGACTCGATCGCCGAGGGGGTGAGCTGGGGCGAGGAGGCTCGCGCGTTGCCGACCCTCCCGGTCCGGCTGGCGATCGTCGACCGCTCGACAGCGGTCTGCCCGTTGGTCCGTGACGACGAGCTGGGGATCGGCGAGCCGACGGCCGCTGTCATCAGCCGCGGCCAACTCCTGGACGCGCTGCTGGCGCTCTTCGAGAGCCACTGGGAGCAGGCGACGCCGGTGAAGCTCCAGCGCGGGGACTCCGAGGGGTCGGAAGGTCTCGACGACAACGAGCGGTTCCTGTTGTCGCTGCTGGTCGCCGGTGTGCCGGACAAGTCGATCGCGTCGCAGCTGGGCATCAGTCGTCGTACCGTCCAGCGCCGGCTCGATCGGATGATGGCGCTGGCCGGCGTCGACACTCGCACCGGCCTGGCGTTCCAGGCCGCCAAGCGCGGTTGGATCTGAGCGGGCCCGCCTCACCAGGCGGGCCCGCCCAGGACTACTACTTCACGCCGTACGCGCGGATCACTGTCTGCGTGAACTTCGCGCCGTCCGGGCCGGTGGATTGCACCTTCAGGGAGACGGTGTCGTGGGCGTTGGCGACCACGGCGACATAGTGGCCGAGGGCACCTACCACGAGGAGTTTCCGCCAGGTCTTGCCCTCGTCGAAGGAGGCCCAGGCACTCAACGTGGTTGACCGGGGTGCCTCGAAGCCGACCACATGCGTCCTGGCGCCGACACGACCGGTCAGATCGGTCGGCACCTTGTAGCCGACCTGCAGCAGCGGCAGCGGCGTCGCCTTGTCCTCCGCCTGCTTACCGGACCGGAACTCCCACGTGGTCTCCGTGTTCGTCGCCCAGTTCCACTCCCCGCCAGCGTCGATCCGCGAGGTGGCGAGGTCCAGCTTGTACGCCGCGGTGTCGCTGGAGGTGATCACGTCCTCCCACGCGTCCGGCAGTTCGGCGATCACCTGACCGTTGCGCGACAGCTTGGCTCTGGCCGAACTGGTCTCGCCGACCGTGTAGTGCCCGTCCGCGTCCACGAACGACGGGATCCGCAGCGACAGCCGGTCGCCGGTCCGGCTCGACACCACATCCGGTGCGACGGCGGGCCGGACGACCGGGCCGAACCAGGTCTCGTCCGACATACCGCGCCGGTAACTGCGCGGCACGCTGGTCATTCCTCCGCGCAGAGGGTTCATCTCGTCCCACGTGTAGAGGTGGTGCACCCGGTGCTGCCAGAGCGAGTCGCCGGACGTCACCCACTCCTCGCGGACCTTCGGTGTCTCCACGAACCGCTGCGAGTCGTGCCAGGAGTACTCCTGCCACGGCCGCCACCCGAACCGCTGCTCCTTGGCCCAGGCGACACCACCGTTGTCGGCGTACCGGGTCATGATCCGCGCGCTGTTCGCCGGGCTCACCGTGTAGTCGATCCGGCTGGGGATCGATCCGGTCGAGACCTGCTGCACGTCGTACAGGTACGGGCTCGAGGTGGTCAGGGTCAGGTCGATGGTGGCACCACCGCGGTCGGCCCGGTCGATCAGCCGGTGGCCGTCGTTGTAGATGGTCACCATCGCCGGGATCGGTTCCCGCGCCCCGATCGGGCGCCACACCGTCCACGCCGATTGGTTCGCCGGCCGGACCAGGATCACGCCCGCGGCGCCCGCCTGCGCGGCCGCGGCGATCCGTTGCTTCTCACCGCCCGGACCCCAGCCCTCCTCGGCCGGATCCAGCACCGCCACCGCGCCCTTCACGTTCGCCAGTGACGGGTGGGCGTGCACGAGCGGGAACCGCTTCTTGCCTTCGAACGACGGCGACTGGTGCAGCAGGTTGATGTCCAACGGCCCGCTGACCCCGGAGACTGTCGCCTGCACCAGTGGCGCGACCAACTGCCAGCGGGAGGAGAACTCGAAGGTGCCGTCCTCGACCGGCTTGGTCGGGGTGACGTTCACCTGGCGGACCGTGCTGAAGTGCATGACGCCGTGGGAGATCTCGCGTCCGTTGGCGTACTGGCGGTGCACGTAGTAGCTCAGCACCGCCTGCTGCTCGGACGGCTTCGGCGTCTTGATCGTGATCGGCGCCGACTTGCGCGCGTCGATGACGATCTCGCGATCCTGGCTCACCACGATGTTCGGGTCGGTGAACAGGCTGATCTGCGAGTCCTGCGGATTGTGGTTCTCCACCAGCGAGTGCAGCAGGTAGGTGCCTTCCTCGACCTCGGCCGTGAGTGTCTCGCCGTCCGGGATCCAGGCCAGTACGTCGGAGCGCGAGTTGTCGCCGTACAGCGAGATGACCGGGACGCCGGTGGGCTGTCCGTCGAGGCCGACCGCCCGCAGCGTGACGGTGTGCTTCGGGCCCTGCCGGAGCGCGCCGACCGCGGTGTGGGTGACGACGCCATCCGGGCCGGTGGCAACGATCCAGCCGCTGTGCAGGCCACGGTCGAGCTTGGCCGCTGTCAGGTCCACCGGTACGTCGCTGTTGCCGTGCGCCGGCACGGTGATGGTGGCGGGGACGCCGAAGGCGTCGGTCTCCGGCTTGCCGGCGTCCAGGTTGCTCACGGCAACGGACAGGGCGAGCGTGACGGGTGCGTCCGAGTCGTTGCGGTAGTTGATGGTCCGCGTGGACGAACCGGTCGTCGTCTGCAGGCCGAAGTCCGCCACACCGGTGGCGAACACCTTCTGCGCAACCGCGCGGGTCAGGTCAACGCGACCGGCGCCCTGGGCGTAGACGCTCTGGTTCGGTTGGGTCTTGGCGGTGCTGACCAGCGCGTTCTTCAGCTGGTCGGACTTCCAGTCCGGGTGCTGCTGCGCCAGCAAGGCGGCCGCTCCGGTCACGTGCGGCGCGGCCATCGACGTACCGGACGCAGCGGTGTAGAGCTCGTCCACCGGTGCACCCATGGCCGTACCGGCCGCCCGGGCGGCGATGATGTCCACACCGGGTGCGGTGATCTCAGGCTTGAGTCCGGCGTCGCCGAGACGCGGTCCGCGGCTCGAGAAGTCGGCCAGCCCGTCGGTCCGATCTACGGCACCGACCGTCAGCGCGGACGCCGCGGCTCCCGGCGTACCGATCGTCTCGTCCGCTCCGTCGTTGCCGGCCGAGACGACGAACAGCGTGCCGGTCTGCGCGGTGATGTCGTTCACCGCCTGGCTGAGCGGGTCGGTGCCGTCGGTCGGACCACCGCCGAGGCTCATGTTGACGACCTTCGCGCCCTCGGCGGCGGCCCACTCCATCCCGGCGATGATCCAGGAGTCGTAGCCGTAGCCGTCATCGCCGAGGACCTTGCCGACCAGCAGGTCGGCCTTCGGGGCGACGCCCTTCCGGGTTCCGCCAGCGCCGGCTCCAGTGCCCGCGATGGTCGCCGCGACATGCGTGCCGTGGCCGAAGTGGTCCTGCGCGCCCGTCGGACTACCGGAGAAGTCCTCGGCCTCCTTCACCTTGCCGACCAGGTCCGGATGCTGCGCGTCCACACCGGTGTCCAGTACGGCGACCTGGACGCCGGAGCCCTCGTAACCGGCCTTCCACGCGTCCGGTGCGCCGATCTGCGGGACGCTCTTGTCGAGCACCGGCTTCACCTTGCCGTCGAGCCAGATCTTGCTGACACCGCTGCTCAGCGAGCGAGCACCGACCGCCGGGGTCAAGGACTTCCACAGCTCGGGCAGCTGGTCCTTGGCCGCGTCCACGGCTTCTCCACCGATCGACGAGAGCTGACGGGTGGTCGTCGTACCGGCGAGTGCCTCAGACGTGCGGAGGCCCGGGGTGTACTTGACGATCAGCGGGAGTTGCCGGGCGGCAGAGTCGCCGTACCCGTCGGCGATCAACTCGTCCACGTCGAACAGGTCGACGTCGAGGACGCCGGTGGAGACGTACGGAACGGCGTCGCTCGGCAGGACGCGGAGGCCGCCGTCGGCCTCGATGGTGTGGAACGAGACGCCTTCGCGGCCCGGGGCCGGGTGAACGCTGGCCGCCTTCCGGCCGCCACCGGCGTCGGTCACTTCGACGACGTCGCCGGTGATCAGGGTGACCGCACTGCTCTTCGGGCTGGTGTTCCCGGTCGGGGGTGGTGACGCGGCGGCGGCCGGGGTCACCGAGACCGCGCCGAGGGCCAGCACCGCTGCGAGGGTGGCAGCAGTGATCCGTGGTTGGGACATGATCGGATTCTCCTTCGAGAGGTTGGGGGCAGGACCACCTCTTCTTCCGACAGAGTTTGCAATCAGGTCACGGGGATCCGGCCTGTCCATCACTGCCGTTCCTGCGACATGGCGCAACCACGCCAGCCCCGGCACCATCGGAGGCATGACCGCACAGCAGTTGGTGCGTAAGTGGGCCGGTCACGCCGCCCGTCGGCGTGATCTCGATCGGTCTGCTGCTGTACGGCCTGAAGCGGGCGCAGCGGATGGACCAGGCGCGCGTTCCGGTTCCCGCCGGCTAGACAGATTGTCCATGGTGGACCTATTGTCCACACGTGAAGCCGGATCAACTCGCACCGATCGGTGACGCCCTGGCGCGGCTGCTGTCGCCGCACGCGGAGGTCGTGCTGCACAACGCCGTGACCGACGAGGTCGCCGGCATCTGGAACCCGCTGTCCGGCCGCGAGCCCGGCGAACCCTCGTTGCTCGGTGAGTTGGCCGAGCTGACCGCGACCGGCGAAGGCGTCTACGGCCCGTACCCGAAGACGCTGTCCGACGGCCGCCGGCTGTCGAGCGTCAGTGCCGTGATCCGCGACGACGACGGCAAACCGGCGTACGTCCTGTGCGTCAACGTCGACCGGACGGCCTTCGAGGACGCGAGTCGGCTGCTGGCGGCCTTCGCGGCGCCGGTGGCCGGCCAGCCGCGGGTGCTGTTCGAGCACGACTGGTCCGAGACGCTCAACGAGATTGTCGCCGCGTACGTCCGCGAGCGTGGCGTGACGGTCGACCGATTGAGCCGCGCGGACAGGTACGAGCTGCTCGGTCAGCTGGACGCCGCCGGCGTGCTGAGTCAGCGGCGATCGGTTCCGGCCGTTGCTCGCGCCCTGCGGATCTCCCGTTCCGCGCTCTATCAACTGCTCGCCGAGGCCCGGAAGGAACCCGCCGATGCCGACCCTGCCTGACTTCCGGTTGGAGACCTACTTCGCGCAGTGGGAGTTCAGTGCGCGGTACCACCTGACGGCCTCGGACGCGCAGACGTTGTCGCTGGCCGAGCTGCTCGCGCTGGCCGACGACGACGGCCGGGAGCGGTGGGAGTCGCTGGCCTTCGGCTACACCGAGACGCGCGGACTGCCTGCGCTCCGGGAGGAGATCGCCGCGACGTACGAGCATGCCGAGGCGGACGACGTACTGTGCTTCGCCGGGGCCGAGGAGGCGCTGTACTTGGCGATGCGCGCGCTGCTCGAGCCAACGGATCACGCGGTCGTGCTGACCCCGAACTACCAGGCGGCCGAGACCGTCCCGCTGTCGGTGTGTGAGGTCAGCGGTGTCGCGCTGCGGCCCGAGGACGGCTGGGCGCTCGACGTCGACGCGATCGAGCGTGCACTCCGGCCGAATACCCGGATGGTGTCGGTGAACTTCCCGAACAACCCGACCGGGGCGGTCCCGTCCCTCGACAGCTGGTACCGATTGGTGCGGCTGTGCGACGAGCGTGGGATCACACTGTTCAGCGACGAGGTGTACCGCGGGCTGGAACTCTCCGCGCCATCGTTGCCACAAGCAACAGATCTGTCCGGTACGGCGCTCTCGCTGAACGTGATGTCCAAGGCGTACGGGCTACCCGGCCTGCGGATCGGCTGGATCGCCTGCCGGGATCGGAGCGTGCTGGACAAGCTCGAGCGCGCCAAGCACTACACCACGATCTGCAACTCGGCCCCGAGCGAGGTGCTCGCACTGATCGCGCTGCGGGCCCGCGAGCAAGTGCTCGGCCGGAACCGCGGCATCGTCGCGGAGAACCTGCCGGTGTTCACCGAGTTCTTCGCGCGCTATCCCGAGCTGTTCGAGTTCGCCGCGCCGGACGGCGGCTGTGTCTGCTTCCCGCGCTACCTCGGTGCGGACGGTGTCGAGGCCATGTGCACTGAGCTCGTCGAGCAGGCCGGCGTACTGCTGCTGCCGTCGAGCATCTACAGCTCGGCGCTCACCGAGACCCCGATCGACCGCTTCCGGGTCGGCATCGGGCGGAGTGATCCCGGTGAGGCCTTGGCCGTGTGGGGCGACTGGTTGGAGAAGCGCGGATGACGTTGCCTGTGATCGGTCTGGCGGAGATCACGCGGGTCGCCACGCCGGAGCTTGTGTTCGGCGCGGTTCGCGATGCGCTGATCGCCCACGCCGAGGGTCGTACGTCGGTCCCGGCGCCGATGGTGCTGGACTTCCCGGAGCACGCCGGCGATTGCCACGTGAAGGCCGGCTACGTTGACGGCTCGCCGTACTTCGTGGTGAAGATCGCCAGCACGTTCGCCTCGGCCAACAACGGGCTGATGCTCGTCGTCGACGCGACGAACGGCGCTCCCGCCGCGGTGCTCGCCGACGAAGGCCTGCTGACCGCGTGGCGTACGGCGGCCGCCGGAGCGCTGATCACCGACGCGATGACACCAGCCGACGTGGATGAGGTCGCCGTCCTCGGAACCGGCGAGCAGGCGCGGATGCAGGTGCGGTGGTTGTGCGAGTTGCGGCCGCTGCGCCGGGTCCAGGTGTGGGGGCGTCGCCCCGAGGCTGTCGATGCACTCTGCGCGGCCTTCGCCGAGGACGGCCTGGACGCGCGGCCCGACGCCCTGGATGGCGCGGCGTGCGTGATCGCGACGACCGCTGCGCGGGTGCCGTTGCCGGCCGAGGCGTTCCGGTCCGCGGTGCACGTGACCGGGATCGGGACCGACATGCCCGGGAAGGGTGAGTTGCCGGTCGAGGTGTTCGCGGGTGCGCTCATCGCCACCGACGACCACGAGCAGTGCCTCGATCACGGTGACTTCGGGAACGCCGTACGGGCCGGTGTCGTGGGCAACGACGTCGACCTGGCGATCGGCGCCGTACTGCGGGACGGCGTGGACCGGAGCCGTTGGTCGGTGGCCGATCTGACCGGGATCGGTGCGGCCGACGCCGCGGTGGCGAGCGCCGTACTCGCCAAGGTGACTGCCGGGTCAGTTTCCCGTCAGTAGGGTGAGACGGCCGCGCTGAGGCATGGACAATGCGTGCCGGACTGAGTACGGTCCGTAAACGGCGTCCGCACCACGCCACCGCAGGAGGGCCGCTCGTCTGGGGCTGTGCCCTCCTCCTGTGCGGTGAGGTGCTGCCCGCCAGTAGCGCCTCACTGGTGGATGGGCAGAGCGGCCCGTGGCGGTTCGTCGCGGCCTGATGGGGGCCCATACACCCAGGTGGGGCGGTTGAGCGTCACTCACATGCTCACCGCCCCACCGACTCAATTCATCTACGGTTTCACCGCCGGACGTTCGGTGACCCGATCCGGTGGGCAGACTGAGGGCGACCGGACCCCAACCGCCCCTGGGAGTTGCCGTGCCCATTTCACGCGCACTTCGTCCCGCCCTGGTCGTCTCCGTTGTGCTCGCCCTGCTCGGCTTCGGCATCACGCCGTCGACGGCGGCGACCACCGCGACGATCTCCGTCAGTACGGCGATCGGCCGGCAGGACGGATCCACCGCGACGGTCGAGGGGTACGTGGTCGGTCAGCCGACCGCGACCAGCACCGTTGTCCGGAGCAACTTCCCGAACGACTTCGCGCTGGCGCTGGCGGACTCGGCCTCGCAGACCAGTACGTCGGCGATGGTGTACGTCCAGATCCCCTCCGCGTTCAGGGCGTCGTACGGACTGCAGAGCAACCCCGGGCGGATGGGTCAGAAGATCACCGTCACCGGGACGCTGTCGGCCTACTTCTCGCACCCGGGCCTGAAGAACGCGACCGCGTTCGGCGGCGGGTCGGACGATCCCGGGCCGGATCCGGGTGACTACTACGCCGGCGCGGAGGGCAAGACCGGTCCCGCACTGAAGGCCGCGCTGCACACGATCATCTCGAGCCAGACCAAGCTCACCTACGACCAGGTCTGGAACGCGCTCAAGGACACCGACCAGGACCCGGCGAACACCAACAACGTGATCGAGATCTACTCCGGCCGCTCGATCAGCAAGACCACCAACGGCGGCGACCCGGACGACTGGAACCGCGAGCATGTCTGGGCCAAGTCCCACGGCGACTTCGGTACGGCGACCGGCCCCGGCACCGATATCCACCACCTGCGGCCCGAGGACGTGTCGGTGAACGGGGTCCGCGGCAACCTCGACTTCGACAACGGCGGCTCGGCCGTCGCCCAGTGCACCGGCTGCACCGCGGACTCCGACTCGTTCGCCCCGCGTCCCGCCGTTCGCGGTGATGTCGCCCGGATGATCTTCTACATGGCAGTCCGGTACGACGGCGGCGACGGCTTCGCCGACCTCGAGCCGAACGACTCCGTCGGCAACGGCACCGCGCCGTACATCGGCAAGCTCTCCGTCCTCAAGGCCTGGGCCGCCGCCGACCCGCCCGACGCCTTCGAGAAGCGCCGCAACGAGGTCATCTACACCACCTACCAACACAACCGGAACCCCTTCATAGACCACCCCGAATGGATCCCCTCCATCTGGCCGTAAACCCATCTGCCCCACGATCTGCCCTTCGCGTCGGCCGCATGGTGCTCCACCTTGGTGGAGACACGCAACGTGGCTGTCGAAGGTGAAACTGGCGATAGGAGGTCTGATGGACATCGGGATCCGGGAGCTTCGCGACGGCCTGAGCCACCATCTGATGGAGGTGCGCGAAGGACGGACGATCACCATCACGGACCACGGCAAGCCGATCGCCCGCCTCGTGCCGGTCGACGGCCCGGCCAGGCTGCAGCAACTGGTGGCCGAGGGCAAAGTGCGGCCGCCGCTCCAGAGGAAACGTCCGCCGATACCCACCAAGGCTGACGGCATCGTCAGCGACCTGATCCCGGACCAGCGCCGGTGATCTGCCGCGGCGGGTGGTGTTGGTGGGTTAGGGTTAGTTAGGTAGGCCTAACTTCCGCCGAGAGGACCGTGGTCGTGTGACCAGCCCCGCACCCCGTCGCAACCGCGTGTGCAAGCGCGCGACCGTTCGCCGTACCGAGCAGCTCACTCCGCACATGATCCGGGTCGTGTTCAGCTCCGAGGACTTCGCCGACAACGGCTTCACCGACCACTACGTGAAGCTGCTGTTCAGCCGGCCCGGGGTCGAGTATCCGGAGCCGCTGGACATGGGTGTGGTCCGGGAGACGTACCCGCGCGAGCAGTGGCCGACGATGCGGACCTACACCGTGCGCAGTTGGGACGAGGACGCGAAGGAACTCGCGATCGACTTCGTGTACCACGGCGACGAAGGCATCGCCGGACCGTGGGCCGCGGCGGCCAAGCCGGGTGACGTGCTGTGGTTCAACGGTCCGGGTGGCGCCTACGCGCCGGACGAGGCGGCGGACTGGCATCTGTTGGTTGGCGACGAGAGTGCGCTGCCGGCGATCGGTGCCGCGGTCGAGCAGTTGCCGCCGGGTGCGAGGGCGACCGTCCTGGTCGAGGTGGGGGACGAGACCGAGGAGCAGAAGCTCAGCGGCTCCGGCGAGGTCGACGTGACCTGGTTCCACCGCGCGGGCAGTTCCGCCGGTCGTGGCGACGGGCTGGTCGCCGCGGTCGAGGCGCTCGACTTCCCAGCCGGCGACGTCCAGGTGTTCGTGCACGGCGAGGCCGGCTTAGTGTTCCGGATCCGCAAGAACCTCTTCCAGGAGCGCGGCCTGCCGCGTGAGCGGGTCTCGCTGTCCGGCTACTGGCGGCTGGGTAAGAACGAAGACGGCTGGCAGGCGGAGAAGGCCGAGACCGCCCGCAAGGAGCGCGAGGGTTCCTAGCGGCGGCAGGCGAACCAGGCCGGCTCGGGCGGCATCGTACGAAGCATGGATGACCCAGCCTCGTTCGATCGTTTCGCGGCCGAGTACGACCGGTTCGTCAGCCTGCAGCCCGGGCAGAACGTCGAGTGGGTGCTCGGCCTCGGGCTCCGCGGCAAGCGCGCGCTGGACGCGGGCTGCGGTTCCGGCCATGCGGCCGAGCGGCTGGCCGCGCAGTACGACGAGGTTCTCGGCGTGGATCTGAGCGAGCCGATGATCGAGCTCGCCCGGAGGACGCGGTCCCGGCCGAACCTCGAGTACCGCACGGCCGACGTGTTCACGATCGACGACAACGGCTTCGACCTGGTCTACAGCCACACGATGATGCACCACCTGCCCGACTACCGGGCCGGCCTCGAGCACCTCAAGAGCCTGGTCCGGCCGGGCGGCACGGTTGCGGTCGTCGACAACGTCTGCGATCCGTATCCGACGCCACCCCGGTACATGTATGTGCTCGGTGCCTGGCTGGGGTTTCCGCGGGAGATCCGCCGGCTCGGGCTGCGGGATGCGTGGTTCGAGTTCCGGTTCTGGCACAGCAAGCCGTGGCTCGATCACCTGGCGAGCGACCGCTACCTGTCCCGTGCCCAGTTCCGCGCGGTCTACGACGACGTGTTCCCTGGAGCGCAGTACGACGACCTCGGGTTCGCGTTGGCTATGCGCTGGACCTGCGCCGGTCCAGGAGTTCGATAAGGGTCGGCGCCTGGTTGCTCGGCAGAACCCAGTCGTCGCCGGAGGCCTGCAGGATGATCGCCGGCCCCTCGGTCGCGACCGGCGGGTGAGGAATCGCGATCGGGAACTTGAGCCGCTCGGCACCACTCAGCGACACCTCGAAGGTCCCGGTGATCGAGGCCAACGGATATGACCGCGACTGCCCCTCGGATCGCGGGAACGGGTGGCCCTGGATCGTCACCGAGTCCGCGCCCAGCAGTACCGCGGCCAGCGGCATCCCGCGCAACCGGAACACCAGCTCGTACGGCGTCTCCGCCAGTTCAGGTACGACGGGGACCAGCAGCGCACGATCGGCGGCGCGGGCCAACGCGAGACCCACGACCAGTCCGACGATGAGCGCCGGCAACGCCAGGAGCGCGGGCCACCAGACGCCGAGCACCAGCGGATAGAGCGTCGCGAACAATCCGGCGATCCCGCCGAACAGTCCCCCGACGCCGGCCCACCAGCGCGGCATGTACCGATGCCGTCGCCAGAGGATCCAGCCGAACACCAGCATGCCGGCCGGCACGACGCAACCGATCCAGGTCGCGGCCGGTCCTTGCGTGCTGATCCACGCCACGATCCCCAGCAACACCAGCGGGATCCCCAGATACGTCACTGCCACCACGCGCTGCGCTCGCCGGTGCCGGCGTTCCACCTCGGTCACGGGGAAAACCCAAGCACATCCCGGCCGAACCACCTACTGTGCCGAGGGTGATCGAGATTCCCGCGAAGCTGATCAGGAACCACAGCGAGCGGTCGGCCGAGTGGCTGGAGAGTCTGCCCGGCACGGCCGCGACGTACCTCGACCGGTGGCAGTTGTCCGTCACGGGCGAGCCGCTGAGCGGTGAGGCGTCCCTGATTCTTCCGGTCGTCCGGCGGGACGGCACTGAGGCGATGCTCAAGCTCCAGTCGGTCAACGACGAGAGCGAGGGTGAGGCGCTCGCCCTACGCACCTGGAACCACGACGACGTCGTCGAGGTGCTCGAGGACGACCCGGCGACGTCGACCCTGCTGCTCGAACGGCTCGAACCCCGCACTCTCGACGATCTGCCCGACCACGTCGAGGCGACTCGCATCCTGGCCGGGCTTCTGGTCAGGCTGAGCGCCGTACAGGCGCCGCCCGGGATCCGGCGTCTCGCGGACATCGCCGGCGCCATGGTCGAGGACGCGCCCGGCCTGATCCCCCGGCTGGCCGATCCGGCCGAGCGGCGGCTGGTACGGCGTTTTGCCGCCCAGGTGGCCGAGCTGCTGCCGGACTCCGGTGACCGGCTGCTGCACTGGGATCTGCACTACTACAACGTGATGGCCGCGCAGCGGCAGCCGTGGCTGGTGATCGATCCCAAGCCACTGGCCGGTGATCCCGGCTTCGAGGTCTTCCCGGTGTTGTGGAACCGGTGGGACGACCTGGTCGCGACCGGCGATCTGCCGAAGGCGATCCGGGACCGGTTCGACCTGATGCTCGAGATCACCGGGATCGATCGGGGCCGCGCGCTCGGCTGGACGGCCGGCCGCATCCTGCAGAACGTGCTGTGGTTCACCGAGGACGGCGCGACCCGGATGGAGGCCGAGTTGGCCGCTGTCGCCGCTGCCCTGTACTCGTGATTACATCATTACATGACGACGACTCCGACGCTGTACGAGTGGGCCGGTGGGCATGAGGCGCTGCTACGCCTGACCCAGGTGTTCTACGACAAGGTGCTGAGCGACCCGGTCCTCGCGCCGGTGTTCGCGCACATGAGCGACAAGCACCGCGAGCATGTGGCGATCTGGCTGGGCGAGGTCTTCCGCGGCCACAGCCGGTACACCGACGAGCTCGGCGGCTACCCGGCGATGCTGGGCCACCACCTCGGCCTGGCGCTCACCGAAGAGCAGCGTTCGCGCTGGGCTGCGCTGATCGCGCAGAGCGCCGACCCGGCCGGGCTCCCGGACGACCCGGAGTTCCGCTCGGCCTTCGTCGCCTACATCGAGTGGGGCACGAGGATCGCCCTGTCCAACTCGCAGCCGGGCGCCACCCCACCTCCCGAGGCGCCGGTCCCCCACTGGGGCTGGGGCGAAGCACCGCCGTACCAGCCGTAGGCACCGTTGTCCGTCAGGTCCGCCGGCCCCAGGTCTGGCGGACGTGACGGACGACGAGCAGGACGACGGCCGCGAGCGCAGCGATGCCTGCGACGATCCCGATGACCACGGACACAGCGAGGCCGGTGCCGAGCGCGTCGCCGATGAGCCCGGCCAGCGCGCCGACCAGGACCGCCACGATGACGCTGACGAGCAGCGCGATGCTCGACAGGTACTGCGTCGCCGGGATCCGCGTACGGCGGGTGCCGTAGGTCCGCATGATCCCGGCGACGTCCTCGCGATGCCCGGTCACGAAGTACTCCTCGAGTTCGGGCGCGATGTCGAGATAGCCCCGCCGCAGCCGGTTCATGCCGATCACCAGTTCGACGTCCTCGCCGTTGAGCTGGACCAAGCGGATGACGGTGGCCACGCCGATGACCACCAGCAACGGGATGACCAGCAGCGCGAAGATGCGGAACCCCACGCCGAAGTCGGTGCTCTGCGCCACCAGGGCAAGCGCGACCATGGCGGCCGAAACCACCGTCACGAACCAGCTCGCGCGGCTGAAGCTCTCGCTCCACGCCAGGCTGCGGGTCGCCAGCAGACTCCAGTGCTCGGTGGACAGGATCTGTGCCCGCACGGACGCCGGGGCAGGCCCGGCGGGCTGGGTTTCGGCGGGAACGTCAGGCATGTCGCCACTCCTCGCATCGTGGGGGTCACCAGTTTCGCCGACGGCGGGGGCCGTTCGCTGACGTCGCAGACACCCGCGCCCGCGCTGTGGGACTGTGGGTTGGATACAGTCGCGGTTCACGACGAATCCGCGTGGCGGGGATGCGAGGGTGAATCAGTGACCGCTCAACTCGAGTATCCCGGGGTGCAGGACGACAACGCGCTGCTGTCGATCCACGGCCTGTGGAAGGTGTTCGGCCCGAAGGCGCAACGCGTCCCCCGCCGGCCGGAGCTCGCCTCGCTCGACCGCGCCGCGCTGTACACCCAGACCGGATGTACGGCGGCCGTCCGCGATCTCAGCTTCGACGTGGCACCCGGCGAGGTGTTCGTGGTGATGGGCCTGTCCGGTTCGGGCAAGTCCACGCTGGTCCGGTGTCTCACGCGCTTGATCGAACCGACCGCGGGCAGCCTGATCTTCGAGGGCGAGGACCTCCGCGCGGCCGACGAGAAGCGGCTGCGCGCCCTGCGGCGGAGCAAGTTCTCGATGGTGTTCCAGCACTTCGGGCTGCTGCCGCACCGCAAGGTCATCGACAACGTCTCGTACGGCCTGGAGATCCGCGGCGAGAGCAAGCCGGACCGGCGTCGCCGGGCCCAGGAGGTCATCGACCTGGTCGGACTGGCCGGCAACGAGAACCTCTACCCCGAGCAGTTGTCCGGCGGCATGCAGCAGCGCGTTGGCCTGGCGCGTGCGCTCGCCAACGACCCCGACGTACTGCTCTTCGACGAACCGTTCTCCGCGCTCGACCCGCTGATCCGTCGCGAGATGCAGACCGAGGTCGTGCGCCTGCATCGCGAGGTCGGCAAGACGATGGTGTTCATCACCCACGATCTGTCCGAGGCGCTCAAGCTGGGTGACCGGATCCTGCTGATGCGTGACGGCGCGGCGGTGCAGTTCGGGACCGGCGACGAACTGGTCGGTGCTCCGGCCGACGACTACGTTCGCGAGTTCGTGCGGGACGTTCAGCGGGCCGACGTACTGACGCTGCGGTGGATCGTCCGTGAACCGCGCCCGGGGGAGCCGCTGGACGGACCGGAGCTCGGCCCGGACGTGCTGGTCCGGGAGGCGACCCGGCTGGTGCTGGAGTCGGACCGCCCGGTCAAAGTCGTCTCCAACGGCACGCTGCTCGGTGTGATCGGTGACGAGGAGATCCTCGCCGTCGTAGCGCCGCCCCACAAAAAGCCAGCCTGATGGCCTCCATCACCGGCTCGGTCGAGTTCGAGGTACGACGGCCGCGCCGCAGCGTGATCGTCGGGATCCTGCTCGTCGTCTGGGTCGCGGCGTACTTCCTGCTCCGCGGGATCGACACGCTCGTTCTCGGTGGGCAGGAGACGACCGCGTTCCACCGCTGGCTGACCGATCACCGCGACGACGTCGGCCAGGGCAACGCGGTCTTCGACGCGATCCGGGTCGGGGTCGACCACTTCGTCGTACTGCTCCAGAACGTCCTGTCCCAACCGTCGTACGGGCGTCCGGTCCCGGTGATCGGCTGGCTCGGCGTGGTCGCGGTGGCGGCGTACCTGGCCTGGGCGTTCGGGACCTGGAAGGTCGCGCTGCTGACCGCGGCCGGGCTCGGGTTCGTCGGGATGCAAGGGCTGTGGCAGGAGAGCATGGACACGCTCTCGTTGACCATCGCGGCCGTGCTGTTGTCCTTGCTCGTCGCGATCCCGCTCGGCATCTGGGCCGGTCTGTCGAATCGCGCGTTCCGGGTCGCGACGCTGGTGCTCGACCTGATGCAGACGCTGCCGACGTTCGTGTACTTGGCGCCGCTCACACTGTTCTTCGCGATCGGGCCGGCCGCCGCCACCATCGCGACCGTGATCTACGCCGCGCCGCCGGCCGTCCGGCTGACCGCGCACGCGATCCGCTCGGTCCCGCTGGAGAGTGTCGAGGCGGCCCGTTCGCTCGGATCCACTCGCGGCCAGACGCTGACCAAGGTCCTCTTGCCGATGTCGCGCAGCACTGTTGTGGTCGGCATCAACCAGACGATCATGGCCGCGTTGTCGATGGTGACGGTCGCTGCGCTGATCGACGCGCCAGGTCTCGGGCAGACCGTGCTGACGGCCCTGCAGACGCTCGACGTCGGCGTCGCGTTCAACGCGGGCCTGGCGATCGTGGTCATCGCGATCGTCCTCGACCGCGTCACCACCGCGGCCGGCGACCGGCCGTGGCGTACGGCGAGCGTCCGCCGGAAGGTCCTGCTCGGCGCGGGCGCGGTCGGAGTGCTGGTCGCGGTCTGGTTCTCCCGGACCTACGTGTGGGCGGCCGAGTTCCCGGACACGGTGAACATCGGCTCGCGGATCGCCGTGATCGCCACCGACGTGACGAACTGGGTGCAGGACACCTTCGGCGGTTTCACGTACGGCGTCCGTGACGCGGTGACCAACGGTCTGCTGAACCCGCTCGAGGCCCTGCTGACCGGATCGCCGTGGTGGCTCGTCGCCACGGTCGTCGTGGCGCTGGCCGCCGTACTCGGGAGCTGGCGGGGTGCGGTGCCGGCGGCGGTGTGCTCGGGATTGCTGGTGGTCACCGGGTTGTGGCACGACAGCATGATCACGCTGGCTTCGACGTTGCTCGCGACCGTCGTGGTCGTCGCCGTCGGGCTTGCGCTCGGAGTATGGGCCGGGCGCAAGCATCGGGTCGACACCTGGATCCGGCCGGTCCTGGACGCCGGGCAGACGATGCCGCCGTTCGTGTACCTGGTGCCGTTCCTGGCGCTCTTCGGCACCAGCCGGTTCACCGCGATCGCGGCCGCCGTCGTGTACGCCGTACCGGTCACCACCAAGATCGTTGCTGACGGCATCAAGGCGGTGCCGGTGGCAACGGTGGAGGCGGCGAACTCGGTCGGCTCCAGCAGTTGGCAGGTGATCAGCAAGGTGCAGCTGCCAGTGGCCCGCAGAGCCATCACACTGGCGGTCAACCAGGGCCTGATCTACGTGCTCGCGATGGTGGTGGTCGGCGGCCTGGTCGGCGCCGGTGCCCTCGGGTACGACGTCGCCGCCGGCTTCGCGCAGAGCGAGCTGTACGGCAAGGGTCTGGCCGCCGGGCTGGCGATCGTGCTGCTCGGGGTCCTGCTCGACCGCATCACCCAGGCGGCCGCGCGGACCCGGAAGTTCAACGGAACAGTCAGAGGAGACAAGCTGTGAAGAAGCTCCGGTACGCCGGTGTCCTGACGGCCGCGGCACTCGCGCTCGCCGGATGCGGCGGGGAGAAGGTCGGTGCGGACGAACCGGCCGCGAGTGGTGGAAAGGACTGCGGCACGTTCAACCTGGCCGTCAGCCCCTGGGTCGGGTACGAGGCGAACGCGGCCGTGGTCGGGTACGTGGCCAGCAAGGATCTCGGCTGCACAGTGGTGAAGAAGAACCTCAAGGAGGAGATCTCCTGGCAGGGCTTCGGCACCGGCGAGGTCGACGCGGTGCTGGAGAACTGGGGCCACGAGGACCTGAAGAAGAAGTACGTCGAGGACCAGAAGGTCGCGGTCGAGGCGGGTTCGACCGGGGTCAAGGGCGTGATCGGGTGGTACGTGCCGCCGTGGATGGCCGAGAAGTACCCGGACATCACCGACTGGAAGAACCTGAACAAGTACGCCGCCCAGTTCAAGACGTCGGAGTCCGGTGGCAAGGGCCAGTTGCTCGACGGCGACCCGTCGTACGTGACGAACGACGAGGCGCTGGTGAAGAACCTGTCGCTGAACTACAAGGTCGTGCAGAGCGGCAGCGAGACCGCGCTGATCCAGGCGTTCCGGGACGCGGAGAAGAACAAGAAGCCGCTGCTGGCGTACTTCTACGAGCCGCAGTGGTTCTTCAACGAGCTCAAGCTGGTGAAGATCGACCTGCCGCCGTACAAGTCCGGCTGCGATGTCGACCCGGCGAAGGTTGCCTGCGACTACCCGCCGTACGACCTGGACAAGGTGGTCTCGAAGAAGTTCGCCGACTCGGGCAGCCCGGCGTACGACCTGGTCAAGAACTTCCAGTGGACCAACGAGGACCAGAACGCGGTGGCCCGGATGATCGCCGTCGACAAGATGACGCCGGACGCGGCCGCCGAGAAGTGGATCAAGGACAACCAGTCGAAGGTCGACGCCTGGCTGGGCAAGAAGTAGCCCGGCGGCTGATCCGGTCGACGTCGAAGCGTTCACCGGGTGGGAGCGGTAGACCCACCGAGCGGCGCAGTGCATCGGCCTCGTCGAGCAGTTCGAGGGCGCGGCCGGGATCCCCGGCCGCGCCCGCCAGGCCCTCGAGAGCCAAGGCGATCGCCCGCTCGTCACCGACCTGGACGGCGGCCTCGTAGCTCTGCTGGTGCAGGGCTTGTGCCTTGGTGAACTCCCCGCGTTGTTCGGCGACGAAGCCGAGCTGGGCGCGGATGAACGCGATGCCGGGTGTGCCGCCGACCTGCTCGAGCCAACCGAGCCACTTGGTGAAGTGCGTCTCGGCCTGCTCGAGCCGGCCCTGCCATCGCGCGGACAGCCCGAGTCCGACCTCGGCGTATTCCTCGGCGGACTTGTTGGACTGCTCGATCGCCAGCCGCCGGGCCCGCTCGTGCAGCTCGTCGGCTCGGTCGTAGTCGCCGGTGAGCAGCGCGATCCGGCCCAACCCGGCGGTCCGGAACGACACCTCGGTCCACAGGCCGAGATCCTCCGCCCGCCGGATCGCATCGTCGAGATACCTCGCCGCGGTCGGGTAGTCCCCACTGATCTCTGCGGCCACGATCAGCGAGTACGTCGCCTGCAGCCGTCCCCAGTCGTCGCCCAACTCGTCGAAGAGCTCCAGGCTGCGTCGGCTGTCGCGCACCATGTCGTCCACACCGGCGTGCACGATGTTCAACTGCGCCCGGGTGCTGAGCGCCGCGGCCAACCCCCACCTCTCGCCGTGTTGGGCGAAGGTCGCGATCGCCCGGTCGATGCGTTCGCGGAGGAGGGTCCGGTCGCCGTACGCCCACTGTGTCGTGGTCAGAAACCACAGTGCCCGCGCCTGCCCGAGTCCTCCTCCGGGTAGAGCTTCAGCGCCTCCTCACTCGCTGCGGTGAGGTTGGTGCCCTTGGCATCGGTCGCCGTCATGCCGACGTACCAGACCGTGGCAGCCGCACGGTCTGCCGAATCCTGCCCGGGTACGTCGAGAGCTGCGGCGATCGAGCGGCGTGCCTCGCCCAGACGGCCGCGGAGGTACCAGTACCACGCGAGGGCGTTGACCAGCTTCAGGTTCGGAACCGCATCGAGTGCGGCCCGGAAGTTGGCGGACTCCTGGTCGAGACGGCGCAACCAGGCCTGTTGCTCCGGCCCGCGAAGCTCGGCCCTCTGCGCGAGCGAGAGGTAGTACTCCGCGTGCTGCCGCCGGGTCGCCGCCTCCTCGCCGGCTTCGGTCAGTCGCTCGAGACTGTAGTCCGCCACCGACTCCAGCAGCCGGTAGCGGCCGGCGGCCGCCACGACGAGTGATTTGTCGACAAGGCTCAGGACGGTCTGCTCCGGCAGGCGACTGACCGCGGTCGCCGCCTCCAGCGAGAAGGTGCCCGCGTGCACGGCCAGCCGGCGGAGCATCGTGCGCTCCTCCTCGTCCAGCAGGTCCCAGCTCCAGTCGATCGTTGCTCGCAGCGTCCGCTGCCGCTCCGGTACGCCGCGACCACCTGACAGGACCCGGAAGCGGTCGCTCAGCCGGTCCGCCAGACCTTGCACTCCGAGCGCCCGTACCCGGGTCGCCGCCAACTCGAGTGCGAGCGGGATCCCGTCGAGCCGCTGACAGATTGACTCGACGTCCTCGCTGACCCCTGCGCGCGCTTGGAAGAGCTCGATCGCCGCCGCGAGATCCAGCGGTGGTACGTCGAGCGCCCGTTCACCGGCGAGACCCAGTGGCTCCCGGCTCGTCGCCAGTACGCGCAGCCCCGGGGCTGACTCGAGCAAGCGTCGTACGAGGTCTGCGAGGTCCAGATGCTCGCAGTTGTCCAGGATCAGCAGGAGCTGCCGAGTACTGAGTGAGTCGACCAGACGCGGGAGGAGGTCCGTCGACTCGTCCCGGATCTCCAGCACAGTGGCAAGTGCCTCCAGTACGTCGTCCTGCCGCTGGGATGCGAGTTCGACCAGGCGTACGTCGCCCTGGTGGTCGCGGCCGAGTTCCAGCGCCAGACGGGTCTTGCCGACGCCGCCCGGACCTACCAGCGTGAGTAAGCGGTTGGCCGCCAGCAAGTGCTGCGCCTCTGTGAGTGCCTCGTCCCGGCCGATGAGGTCGTTGAGCGGCGCCGGCAGTGCTGCGGAATTCCGCAGCACAGGGTCGTGCCGGAGGATCGCCTGATGCAGATCCGTCAGCTCCGGACCAGGGTCGGCACCGAGCTCTTCGGCCAGCGTCTCCCGCAGCTCGGCGTACGAGCGCAAGGCCTCGTCCTGCCGTCCGACGCGGTAGAGGGCCCGCAGGTGTACGGCGCGCAGCCGCTCGTGGAGGGGATGTCGCCGGACCAGGTCGGTCGTCTCGGGCAGCACATCCTCGCCCCGGTCGGCCAGATCCTCGATCGCGGTGAGGCGGATCTCCTCGAACCGGTCCCGAGTGGCCCGGGCGAACTCGTGGTCCGAGACATCGGCGTACGCGGTGCCGCGCCAGAGAGCGAGCGCCTCGCGCATCCGGCCGGCCGCGACCAACTCCTCGAACATGTTGCTGTCGACAACCTCCGCGGCGAGCGTGTAGCCGGCTGATCCATGGATGACGAGCCCGCGACTGCCGGGCTCGGCCCGGTCGAGCGCCGTACGGAGTTGGGAGATCCTCGCTTGCAGGGTGCCGGTCGCGTTGCGCGGCGGGTGGTCTCCCCAGAGGTCGTCGATCAGGCGGTCCGCGCTGACCGGGCGGCCCTGGTTCACCAGCAGGTCGAGAAGCAGCGTGCGGACCTTGGTGTCGGGGACCGTGACCGGGTCACCGGCGTCTGTCCGCACCACCAGCGGACCGAGTACCCCGAAGAACACCTGGCCACAGTAGCCGTAGCGAACCCGTAGCGAGCCTTCGCACGATCGGGCCATGAGTTCTCGAGAAGCAGTCACAGTGATCGGCCTCGGTGCGATGGGATCGACCATGGCCGAGGTCTTCCTGGCCGCTGGTCACCCCACCACCGTGTGGAACCGGACGCCGGGCAAGGCGGCCGGGCTGGCGGCCACCGAGGCGGCGACCGCCGCCGACGCGGTCGCCGCGAGCACCCTGATCGTAGTCAGTCAGGTCGACTACCCGGCGATGGAGGAGTCGCTGGGCTCCGCGGACTTGTCCGGGCGGGTCGTGGTCAACCTCAGCTCCGACAGCCCGGACCGGTTGCGCGCGGGAAGCCGGTGGGCGGCCGAACGTGGTGCCACCCTGATCACCGGCGGCATCATGGTGCCGCCGCCGGGAATCGGCAAGCCCGGCGCGTACGTCTTCTACGCCGGTCCGCACGACGTACTGGAGACGCATCAGCGGACGTTGTCGGCGCTCGGCCGCGTCGACTACGTGGGTACCGACCCAGGTCTGGCAATGCTCTACTACCAGGCGATGCTCAATGTCTTCTGGACCACGCTGGTGAGCTACTTCCACTCGGCCGCCCTGGTCGGGACCGCGGGGATCAAGGCCGAGGACCTGCGCCCGTACGTCGCGACGATGCTCACCGATCTCACCGAAGACGGGCCGATGGGCTTTCTCCAGCTGCTGACCGCGGCCGTCGACGCAGGTGTCTATCCCGGCGGCCAGAACAACCTGCAGATGCAGGCGGTCGGCAGTGAGCACGTGGTCGAGGCCTTCGAACAAGCCGGTCTGGACACCGGACTGCCACGCGCACTGGCCACCCTGTTCGCCCGCGCCGTAGCAGCCGGCCACAGCGCCGACGGCCTGGCCTCGCTGGTCGAGATGGTCCGCATTCGCGGCTGAAGGACACTTGAGCTTGTTCACACGGGCTGGGGGCAACTATCACGATGTGGGCGAGCAACGCCGACGACACGCCGGAAATCGGACAGGACCGGGTAAGTTCACTCTCATGATCATCGTGACAGCTGCACTGAAGGGCGGGGTCGGAAAGACAACCACGTCGGTGTACTTGGCCGCGCTGGCATCTTCCAACCGTCGCACAGCGACCCTGGTCGACGCCGATCCACAAGGCAGTGCCGCCGACTGGGTCGACTCCTCCGAGGACGACCATCTGAACAGGATCGAGATCGCGGAGGCGCCGACCGAGCGGCTGCTGAACAAGGCACTCGACAAAGTGCCGCCCGAAGGCATCGGCATCGTGGACATGCCGCCGTCGCACGAGCGGCTGCTGAACAAGGCCCTCGAGCGAGCCCGGATCGTGGTCATCCCGACCCGGATCGGCGGGGTGGAGACGCCCCGCGTCAAGGCGGTCCTGGAACTGGTTCCGGACGGCGTCCCGTCAGGCCTGGTGATCTGCTCGGCCCGGACGTACACCCGGAGCTACCAGGAAGCGATGCAGCAGTACGCCGAGGAAGGCATCCCGGTCTGGGGCACGATCCCGGAGCGCGTGTCGATCACGGCCGGCCCCAGCGGTCCGCTCGCCGCCGACGGCCTGGAGTCCTACAAGAAGGTCTGGCGCAAAATCCTGGCCGCCGCCAGGACCTGAAGGTCGCGAGAGTCCGGGCGCACAGTGCGGCTGTGTGCCCGGCTCAGCGGTTTAGGGGTGGTTCGCCGCGGACGTAGGAGCGGATCACCGTGGCGGCCGCGCCGCGCGCCCAGTCGTCGAAGGTGTGCGAGCGCAGCATCAGTCGGCAGTCGCCGGCGGCGCCGAACGCATGCTCCGCGAAGGTCCGCCGCAGTCGATCCTCGTACAGGTCGTACTCCGCGACGCCCTCGCCTGCGATCACCACGAGCTCCGGCCCGACCAGGTTCACCATCGCGGCCAGCGCCGCACCGATCACCTCGCCGGCCCGGTCGAACGCCTCGCGCGCGTGGTCATCGCCTTCGTGCGCGAGCTTGATCGCCCCGGCCAGATCCAGGTCCGCCCGGCCGGTGGTCTCCCGGGTCCGGGCCAGGATGGCGTCGGACGAAGCAACCGTCTCCACGCACCCGCGCCGGCCGCAGGTGCAGACGAGGTCGCCCGGGGCCAGCGGTAGATGGCCGAGCTCGCCGGACACGCCGTACGCCCCGGACACGACCTCGCCATTGATGTAGAGCCCGCAGCCGATGCCGGACCCGATGGTCACGACCGCGAACGAGTCTGCGTCGACGCCGACCCCGAACCAATGCTCGGCGACGGTCAGCGCCCGTACGTCGTTCGTCACCACGACCGGGACCCGGAGCCGCTGACCCATCAGCTCCGCGACCGGGACGTCGCGCCAGCCCATGAACGGCGAGTCCCGTACCACGCCATGCGCCGCGTCGACGTCGCCCGACACCGCGACACCGATCCCGACCAGCGGTCCGGCCATCGCCTCACCCGTCTTGAGCGACGTGATCAGTTCCCTGGACAGGTCGGCCAGTTGGTCGATCACCCGCTCGGGCGTCGTGTCGTCGAGCCGTTGGTGCCGGACAGTCAAGATCCCGGCGGTGAAGTCGGTGGTCACGCCGATCAGGCTGGTCGGGGTCACCTTCAACCCGATCAGCGAGACGCTCTCGCGGACCACGGTCAGCGGGCTCACCGGCCGGCCGATGCCGAGCTGGTTGTCGTCGGCCGGCACGGGTGCCTGGTCGGTGACGAACCCGGTCTCGATCAGCGGCGCGACGGCCTTCGTGACGGCCGCCTGGGACAGTCCGGTCCGGCGCGCGATCTCCACCCGGGGGATCGGGCCCTGAGTCAGAATCCTGGTCAGCACCTCGACTCCCGCCGGCGTGGCCAGGGGGAGCGGACGATGAGGACGCAGCGGCACGAGAACAACCTACCGGCGCGTCACTACGGCCGCTTCGATTTCTCCCAGTGTTGGGGACGTCAGTGCCCACCGGATAGTCCTGGTCAGGCCGTTGCCGGCGGCGCGTACGACGGTCCGCTCGGCGAGCGGGAGGTACGGCAGCCGCAGCGGCAGCCGGGTCCACCACGGCAACAGACCGACCGCAGCAGCCGTGAGTACGCCGTACGCCGGGCGCGCGGCCCACGGAACCGGTGGGTGCACGAGCATGAAGCGGGCGGCCTGGCGGGCTTCGGTCGTGCCGCGCAGCTCCGGCTGGTAGTCCCTCAGTGTCTGCCGCAGCTCGGCCACTGTGGTCGGTGGGTCGATGACTCCGAGCTTGCGGGCCACGAGTGCCGCGTCTTCGACGTACAGGTCCTGCTCCTCGGCGTTCAGCGGTGCGACGCCGTACTGCTGGTGGGCGGCGAGGAAGCTGTCGACCTCCGCCACGTGGACCCACTTGAGCAGGTGCGGATCGGAGGCGCGGTACTTCACCCCGTCCGGACTGGTCCCACGGACCCGCTCGTGCACGGACTTGACCCGCGCGATCGCCTCCTCGGCGTCCGGGATCGCGCCGTACGTCGTGATGGCCAGGAAGTAGCTGGTCCGGCGCAGCCGCCCCCACGGGTCCCCGCGGTAGCCGGAGTGGGCCGACACCGCGGCCATCGCCAGCGGATGCAACGACTGGAGGAGCAGAGCCCGGAGTCCACCGGCGAACATCGACGCGTCGCCGTGCACCCGCCGGATCGGGCGGTCCGGGGCGAACCAGCGGGGACCAGGCGTGTTGTGTACCCGGTTGCGTTCGGCGCGCGGGTCCGGACCCGCCACCTTGGTCATGATCAGCTTCGCCAACCCGTCCCGCAGCGGGTCCAGCGGTCCAGCAGTGGTGGCGGCCATACAGTCAGTCTCCCCCCGGCCCCAACCCGGTCAGTCGGCGTACTCGTTCTCCAGGAGGGAGTAGAGCAGGGAGTCGCGCCAGGCGCCGTTGGTGAAGACGTGGTCGCGGAGGTGACCTTCGTAGGTGAAGGCGAGACGCTTCACCACCGCGATCGAGGCCTCGTTCTCGGGGCCGATCGCGGCGGTCACCCGGTGCCGGCCCTGGCTGGTGAACGCGAAGCGCAGCATCACCCGGGAGGCGTCGGTGGCGTAGCCGTGCCCCCAGTGGTCGGCGTGGATGGCGTAGCCGAGCTTCGCTCCCCACGGCCCGCTGGGCGCCAGCCGGGCGAAGCCGATCACGCGGTCGTCGTCCCGGCGGGTGACGGCGAGCATGTGATCCGGCCGCTTCTCCCGGGCCGACCGTTCGATGATGCCGGCCAGCGCCTCGGCCGCTTTGGCGCGGTCGTAGCTGTCGAAGGCCATCCAGGTGGTCACCCTGTCGTCACCGGCAACGGCCAGATAGTCGTCCAGATCGGTGGGGCGGAATTCGCGCAGCGTGGTCAGGTTGCCGATCAGGGGATCCATCCGGGCGGCTACCGGGGGAACGTCTGTATCGGGGTCCGGGTGAACATCTCGATCTCCTCCTGCAGCTCCCGGGCGTCGTCCGCGCGCCCGGACTGCCGCAGCGCCTGATGGACCCGGCGGGCCGAGTGCACCACGCCGTTGATCCGGCGTTCGGCCGGAAGGCCCAGCACCGGCGCGATCGCGTCGGCCGCGCCGTCGAGCTCGCCACTGGCGATCCGGTTGATCGCCATCGCGGCCTGGCTGCCCGCGGCGTCGCCGAAGGCCCACTCCGGGTGGTTCTGGTCGGTGTAGGCGTCGACCGCCTGGCTCGAGTACCGCGTGGCCTGGTCGACTTCACCGGGCAGCCACGCCAGCGCGTCGGCCGCGTAGTACAGCTGCCGGTGCCGGCCGAAGGTGCACAGGCCGCCCATGTCGTCCAGGTCGTCGTTGCGCACCGTGTTCCAGGCCTCTTCGGCCCGCTCGAGCGCGGCCCGAGTGGCCTCCGGGTTGCCCAGCGCGGCCCAGGCGCGAGCCTCGCTCACCGGCAGCCAGACGCTGGTGGTGCTGTTCGCCTGCTCGGCGTACCCGGCGCCGAGCTGTGCGTACCGGACCGAGTCGTGGGGGTTGCCGGCCCAGTAGGAGACGAGCGACTGCAGGCCGCGCACCCAGGCGCGCAGGCCGTGGTGGTCGGCGTTGTCGGCGCAGAGGAAGGCCGTCCGCGCCTGGGTCAGGGCGGCATGTGGGTTGCCGAGGTCGTGGGATGCCTTGGCCAGCAGACCGCCGGTCACGCCCCCGAGGAAGTACAGCTGCCGCAGGTGTTCCGGGCGTTGCCTGCTCTCCAGCAGCGCGAAGACCAGGTCCTGCGTCTCGACCAGCTGGCCGAGGATTTCTGGCAGCGGGCGCTGCGGGTAGGCCTTCGCGACGTGACGCACGTCGTCGTACACCTGTTCCATGGCCTCGCTTCCGAGACCGGACTGGGCCGCGAGGGCAAACGCCCTCGCTCGGCTGGCAGCCATGTCGAGAACCTCCATCTCATTACCTGTCGTGATCCGTCCACTCGCGGCAGGTGCCGGCACCACCTGGGATGCCTGCTCGGGAACGTACGGGGAGAAGAGCTCCTCGACCGGCTTTCCGAACATGCGCTGCAGGGTGCGCCGGGTCTGAGGAGTGGTCCCCGCGCGCTCGCCCGATGCGAGGCGCCGCAGGTGCCGCTCGGTGATGGTTCCACCCAGCTCGACGAACTCGGCGACGATCTCGGAGTAGGTCTGGTTCCGGCGCTGGATCAGGTGCGCCAGGACCGTCTTTGGCGTGTACCTCCCCGCCATCGTTCCTCCCGTTCACGTCAGATCAGACGTTGTCTCGACTGATGCCCCACGACAAGGTGCGGTCCCCCAGATGTCCGCGAGAGGTCCGGAAGAGGTCCGGCAAAGGTCCGGTCCAGGTCCTAGAGCGGTCACGTCGGGCTCGTGCACCATTACTGCCATGACAACCAGTAAGTCCAACTGGTTGCAAGGGCTCAGAGTTACGGGGTGAGAAGTAGTGACCATCGCGGAAATGACGTCGAGGCAGCACCGGCGCCGAGTTCGGGTCTGGTTCGGCGAGCACGTGATCGCTCAGTACGTCGCGGAGGCGCCGTTGGCAGCCCGCTACGAACAGGCGATGCGGCGCCGTTTCGCCGGTCTCCGAGTCACCAACGACGTACTCGGCCCGCTCGACAGCACCGACTGAAAACACCACGACCTTCCGGGTCCTCCTCAGACCCGGTTCGCTGCGCCCTGGGGTCTCCTCACGCTCAGGGGCAGCTCTGGAAGGTCCGAGACACTCCTCAGTCCCGGACGAAACCCAGGTGTGGTCCGGAGCACTCCTCAGCTCCGGACCACACCGCCCATCGACCCGGCTGGGCCTGGCGGTTGAGCTCCCTGTGTCACCGCCGCCCAGCCGTTCCAAACCACCTCCTGGCCGACACCTCGGGCCAGGCAGGGCCGAGTGTCCTGGGCGGTAGGACACCGGTGGCTCTTGACACCTCACCGAGAGCCACCCCCTGAGGTGGCCTGCTCCGCTGTGTGACCGCCGCGCCTGGGCGATCACACAGCGGAGCCATTTCCGATGGCCCCGGGTGTCCCGGGTGGTCGGCGCGGTCGCTGGCGGGTTGTTTGATCGCTGGCGTCCGATAAGACGTCACTCGTGAAACAACCGGCCATCGGGGAGGGTGTGTACCCGGTCCGGGGAGCATTGCGCACCTGATTCGGCCGGCGAGACTCCCCGCTCGGAGTCAGTCTCCGCTCGCGGAGGCTGCGAGGTTGTGGGCCATCCGCCGGAGGATCCCGAGCGTGGCGGCGTACTGCTCGGGGGTGATGCCGGCTGTCACGTGTCGGCGCTGCTGGTGAACTTTGGCGCTCAGCGTCTCGAGTGCGGCCCGGCCCTCCTCGGTGAGGTCTTCGCCGGTCAGCCAGCCGCGATCGGTCAGTGGGGTGGTGACGGCGGCCAGTTCGGCGGGGTCCGCGGTCAGGAACGGCGCCAGTGTCATCGCGATCGGCTCCGGGCCGGCGGCCGCGTTGAGCGCCTGCCACTGCCGGCGCGTCAGCCCGTCCGCGGCGAGGACCCGCTCGAACGACGCTTCGAGCAGCCGGTCCACCTCCTTCAGCCACCAGCCGATAGGCTTGTTGTCATCCGACATATACATGTCAACGAGCATATATTTTGGAGTGCCCGTGGACAAGACCGACCCGGTCGTCGCGGTGGAGACGGCGATGATCGCGATCCGCCGCCGCCAGACCCGCCGGGCCCTCGCCGTACAGTCCGGCGGACCCGACCCGGTCCAGGACGTCCTCGACGCGATCGAGGCGGCCGCACCGGGCTCGATCGGGGTGAACGGAGTCGCCGCGGCCCTCGGCGTCGACCAACCCCGGGCGAGCAAGCTGGCCGCCGCGGCGGTGTCCGCCGGTCTGGTACGGCGTGAGGCCGACCAGCAGGACGGTCGCCGTACGAACCTGGTGCTGACCGCCGAAGGCCGGCAGCAGCTCGATTGGGTGCACGGCTATCGCCAGGAGCGGTTCGCCGATGCGATGGCCGGCTGGACGGACGCGGAGCGGGAGACCTTCGCGGACCTGTTGACCCGGTTCGTGAGCGGCTTCGACCGGCTATGACCGCTGGATGTCCGCTTCGGGTCCGGTGATGTAGACCGCGAACGGCGCGTCCGGCTGGACCTCGGCCGAGCCGTCGACCAGCCCTTCGTACGTGGCTTCACCCACGTAGGTCATCCCGAGCCGCTCCATCACCGCCCGGGACGCGCTGTTGATCCGCTCGGTGAACGCGACGACCGAACTCGCACCGAGTGTGCGGAACGCGAAGTCCAGTCCGGCTCGGCCGATCTCGGTCGCGATGCCCTGGCCGCGGTACGCCGTGAGCACACTCCACCCGAGCTCGAGCCGATCGGTCGCCCACTCGGACCCCACGAGCGCGGTCATCTGCTCTGAGTCCCCCAGACACGAGAGCCCGCCCCGACCGACCAGTGCACCGGACGTCCGGTCGTAGGCCATCCACTTGCTGACGCCGTCCTGCTCCCATGCCCCGTGCATCCCGGTGGCTCGCTCGAGCGACTCCTCGGCGGACCAGGTGCCGGCGAACCATTGGGCGACCCACGGATCGGCGTGCAGGATCTCGAGGTCCGCGGCATGTCCGGGCAGGACGTCGCCCGGCGCGGTCATCGGTTCGAGCCGGAGGCGCTCGGTGAACCGGGTTCGGACTGCCTGCGCCACGATGTCGCGCAGCCTCCGGTCGCCGTCGGTGCGGCCGACCATCAGCAGTTCGAGGTCGTCCGGCCCGACCCAGGCCGACGCGTCGTGCTTGCCCTCTTCGAGTCGCGGCCTGCTCAGGTCCCCGTCGACTGTGATCAGGTAGTCGAGCTCACGCCGTACCCGGCCCTCGTACTCCCACTCCCAGTCGGCGACGGTCCAGACGATGTCGCGGACCTTCCAGCCGGTCTCCTCCTCGACCTCCCGCGCCAGCGCCTGCTCCGGTGTCTCTCCCGCTTCCAGGTGCCCGCCGACGATGTCCCAGATCCCCGGCAGCAACCGCCGCTCCGCCGTACGCCGCTGCACGTAGACACGCTGCTGCTCGTCCCGGATCAAGGCACCCACACAGTCGACCGCACGCATACCAGCAACCTAGTTGCTCGTCGCGAAGTGTTCCGCTTCTTATCGGCACCGGACTGCTGGGTGTGACAGAGTGCGGAACCGTGTCCACGCCGAACATTCTGCTGATCGTGTCGGATGACCATGGGTACGCGGATCGGAGTGCGCTGGGGGTGCATTCTGATGTGCGGACGCCGGCGCTCGATCGGCTGGCTGGTGGTGGAGTGAGCTGCTCGAGTGCTTACGTGACCGCGCCGATCTGTAGTCCGTCGCGGGCGGGGATCATCTCGGGGCGGTACCAGCAGCGGTGGGGTGGTCAGTGGTTCGACTCGGCCTCCTTCGCGCCGGACGACGTACCGAGTCTGGCGGAGCTGCTGCAGGAGCGCGGCTACCGGACCGGGTACTTCGGCAAGGTCCACTACGGCGGCGAGAACGTCGGGGACCGGGCCTGCCCACCACAGCACGGCTTCGAGGAGACGCTGTACGGCCTGGCCGGGCAGTCGCTCGGCCGGCTCAACTACCTGCACCACTCCGAGCAGTCCCAGAGCGAGTACGGCGCCGATGCCGCCAAGTACATGGCGGTGCAGCCACTGTTGTCCGGTGACGAGCCGGTCGAGCACGAGGGCTTCCTGACCAGCGAGCTCGGCCGCCGCGCCGCGGAGTTCATCGAGACCGAGGACGAACGCCCGTACTTCTGCATGCTCGCCTTCAACGCGGTGCACAACTTCTGCTGGCAGTTGCCCGCCGAAGAACTCGCCCGCCGCGGTCTGCCGGAGTACAACGACTGGAAGCCGGAGTCCGGCCGCACCTACACCGAGTGGTACGACGACGTGATCGTGCCCAACCTCCCCCACGGGCGCGAGTACTACCTGGCGCAGCTCGAGCTCATGGACGCCGAGATCGGCAAGCTGCTCGACCTGCTCGACGCCACTGGTCAGGCAGACAACACTCTGGTCGTCTACACCACCGACAACGGCGGCTCGACCTGCAACTTCGCGGACAACACGCCGCTGCGCGGGACCAAGTACACGGTCTGGGAAGGCGGCATCCGGGTCCCGATGCTGTGGCGCTGGCCCGAGCGGCTGCCAGCCAGCCAGCAGACGGATGCACTGGTGAGCACGCTGGACCTCGTGCCCACCCTGGTCGCTGCCGCAGGTGGTGAAGCCGAGTCGGATGGCGTCGACCTGCTGCCGGTGCTCACCGGCGAGACCCAGTCCGCTCACACCGCCCTGCACTGGGACTGCGGCTTCCAGTGGGCCGTGCGATCCGGTGACTGGAAGCTCAGCTGGGTCGACAGCGACAGCCCATCCGTCGCTCACCTCAGCCAGTACGAGCACGCACCGATGGGCTCCGGCCGGCATCTGACCAACCTCGCCGCCGACCTGGGTGAGCAACACAACCGCCTGACCGACGAGCCCGGGATCGCCCAACGTCTCCAAGCGCTGCACGCCACCTGGCGCACCGAGGTCGGCCTAGACCCGGTTGGGCTGCTCGGGGATCCGGTTCGGCATGAAGAGAACGGCAGCGACGAGTAGGACGGCGGCTCCGGCGGCGCCGTAGTAGACGTCGTGGATCGCCGGGGCCAGAACGTCGCCGGGCAGCGTCTCGAGATCGGCGTGGTCGTCGCCGAGACGTGCGGCGACCACACCATTGGCCACGGCGCCGAAGGCGGCCACTCCGATCGCGCTACCGACCGATCGGGCGAACATGTTCGCGCCCGTCACCACACCACGCGTCTGCCACTCGACCGACGACTGCGCCGCCACGACCGACGGCGACGCGGAGAAGCCGAGTCCGATGCCGATGACGAAGCAGGCACCGGCCAGGTGCAGCACAGAACTCTCGGTCCCGACCGTGAGCAGCAGCCCAGCGCCGACGACCACGATGCACGCGCCGAACAGCATCGTCGTACGGAACCCGAGCCGCAGGTAGATCCGCCCGGCCACCGAGGCAGCGATCGGCCACCCCAGCGTCATCGCGGCCAACGCGAACCCGGCGACCAGAGCCGACGTACCCAGCACGCTCTGGGCGAACAGCGGCACGTACGTCGACAGGCCGATCATCAGCACGCCGATCAGAAGGGCCGCCGAGTTCGCGGAGTTCAGGACGCGCCGGCTGAGCACCCACAGCGGGAGCACCGGCTCGGGCGCGCGGCGCTCGACGACGACGAACGCGGTCAGCAGGCCGACCGCCCCGGCCAGGATCGCGATGCTCGCGCTCGAGTCCCAGGACCACATCACGCCGCCCTCGAGCAGGCCGAGCAACAGCATCGAGCCGCCGACCGCGAGCAGCACCGCACCGGCGTAGTCGATCCGGTGGCTGGTCCGCGGTACGGCGTTCTCGTGGAAGCGACGCACCAGCGCCCAGGCGGCGGCGATGCCGAGCGGGATGTTCACGAAGAAGATCCAGCGCCACGAGATGAAGTCGGAGAACAGCCCGCCGAGGGTCGGGCCGACGAACGACGAGATCCCCCACACGCTGGCCAGGTAGCCCTGGACCTTGGCCCGCTCGGCCACCGTGTAGATGTCGCCGACGATCGTCATCCCGATCGGCTGGATCGCGCCGGCACCGAGTCCCTGGACCAGCCGGAACGCGATCAGCGCCGGCATGCTCCAGGCGAACCCGCACAGCACCGACCCGAGCAGGAACAGCCCGACGCCGACCAGCATGATCGGCTTGCGCCCGCGCAGGTCGGCGAGCTTGCCGTAGATCGGCACCGAGACGGCCTGGGCCAGCAGGTAGATCGAGAACAGCCAGGGGAACTGGGTGAAGCCGCCGAGGTCATCCACCACCGACGGGACGGCGGTGGCCAGAATGGTCGCGTCGATCGCCACCAGCCCCACGCTCAGCATCACCGCGAGCAGGATCGGTCCCCGCTCCGACCGAAGCCCCACACTCGCCCGGTCGATCCGCTCAGTAGTCATGACAAAGGCCAATCTAACTGCCGGGACAACGATTCCCGCAGCGCCGGATCGCCAGGTGGACGCGCGCTCGGGCACGCACGGTCGGCCTAGGGCACATCTCTCAATTCCCTGCGTGCTGCGCGGCACTCGGCGGGCACATCGCGGCGTTGGAGGACGAGGCACGGAGAACCCCACTCCGAGCCTCGCCCTCCGCCTTGCGCTGCACTCCGCCGAGCACCTGCTCGCTACTGCAGGGAATCGAGAGACGTGCCCTAGTGCACAGCTACGCTCCGGGGGGTGAGGATTCGGGATGGGATGCTGCGTGCCGTCGTGCTCGTGGTGACCGTGTCGCTCACGCTGGTGCTGCTGCCGATCGCGATCAACGTCGGCACCGGTGGCACCGCTCCCGGCTTCCTGGCGCCGTACGCGGACTGGACCTGGCCGGTGATCGGTGCGCTCTGGTTGGTCGCGATCGTCACCGCGCTGTTCGAGTTCCGCAGCCGACGGCTGCCCACCGTCTCCGGTCGCTCCGCCGACCAGCCGCGCAACCGGCCGAACGCGCTGGCTCGCGTCGACCGCTACCTGTCCCAGCGCGTGGCCGGTTCGCTCGCCTCCCGCACCCGCATCGCTCTGGCCCTCGAGGAGCGTCCCGAAGCCGTCATCCGGCCGTACGACCTGCTGGTCCAGCCACTCGACAGCTCACCTCGACCCGTCTCCGACGACACCGACATCGCCACGGTGTTCGACCAACTGCAGGACTCGATGCTGATCCTCGGCGCACCCGGCGCCGGCAAGACCACTCTGCTGCTTGAGCTCGCCCGCGCCCTCGCCGAGCAGGCCCACGCAGACGAGAGCAAGCCAATCCCTGTTCTGATCGATCTGGCCGGATGGACCGCTCAGCCGTCGCGGAAGGACGACGACGAACCGCAGGACAGTCCGCTCCTGGCCGGCTTCGTCCGCTGGCTGCTGGGTGAGCTCAACACGCGCTACGGCATCCCTGCCGCCGTCGGCCGCACCTGGCTGCGCCGCGGCCGCCTGGCACTCCTGCTCGACGGCCTCGACGAGATCGCCAAACCGAGCCGCGCCAAACTCGCACCAGTCCTCGAAGAGCTCCGCCGCCGCTACCTGATCGGCAGGCTCGCCATCACGTGCCGCACGCAGGACTACGAGCTTCTCCCCGACCAGCTCAGCCTGCACGGCGCTGTGCACATCAGGCCGCTCACCAGGCAGCAGGTGCTCGACTACTTCGCCGCTGTCGGTCCGGACCTGGACGGTGCGCGCGCAGCGATCGAGCAGGACGACGAACTGTGGGACCTGGTCAACTCACCGCTGATGCTGAACGTGATGATCCTCGCGTACCACGGCCGCGTGCCGGAGGAAGTCGTCGCAGGCGGTGTCGCCGACCTGCGGCGCGAGCTGTTCGACACCTACATCAGCGAGGTCCTGGCCAGACACCGCTCGACCAATCGCCAGTACGACTCAAGGACGGCGGTCCGTTCGCTATGGTGCCTGGCGTGGTGGACCCGCAGCCGCGCCGGTGACCGCACCGCCGTACCGCGGTGGCTGATCCCCAACGGCTGGTACGGACTGTCCCTGCCAGAGGTGGACTACCTGGCCCATGCGGTCAGCCTGCCCGCCATCTTCGCCGGGTTGGCCGCCGGTGCGATCCTCGTGACGCTCGCGCAGTACGGCGTACTAGCCGGGCTGGCCGTGGCCGGAGCGGCACTGCTACTCGTGCATATCAAGCCGCATCCGTGGCAGGCGCTGATGACCGAAGGGCCCAAGCCGCAGCGGGCGCCACTGCTCGCGCTCACGCTCGTCCTGAGTACGTCGTGCACGGTCGTCCTGATCGTCGCTGTGATGGGACTGGTCGAGTTCCTCCCGGTGTGGCTGGCGCTCGGTGTCGAGGCGGCAGCGATCGCAGCGTCGTACGTCGTCGAGCAGGTGGTCTCCCACAGCAACAGGCGTCGGTTGCTGCTGGGAGTCCGGCTCGCTGTGGTGGTCGCGGCCGGCTGGTTGACGCTCAGCATCGGTGATCGGCCCGACAGCTTCGCGACCGGTCTGGCGATCGGACTGCTCGTCGCGCAAGGCATCCGGCTGGTCAAGTCGCTACCGACCGACCACGTGGTCCAGCAGCCCGCTGGACATGGCTGGTGGATGGATCTGTGGGTGCTGGGCGGTGCAGTCGGCGGATTCCTGCTGGCCGTGGCACTCGGCGCCGATCTGACCTCCCCTGACCTCGAAGCGGTGGCCGGTGTGATCACCGGCGCTGTCGCCGCGAAGGCGTGGCGCCGTCGTCCACCGCTGTTCGCCGGGCCGCTCTCCCGTCTGCTCCACGACTTCCTGCTCCGCTGGACCGGGTACCTTCCGTGGCGCCGCCGTGCCTTCCTCCGGTACGCCGCCGACCGGTACGTGCTCGCCCGCACCGGACGCGGTGAGTACTCCTTCATCCACCTGCTCGTCCGCGACCACTTGGCCGAGTGCTCCCCCAACCACCTGGCCGAGAAGGTCGAGCGCCGGATCGCCCAGCGGGCGACCGCCGCTACCCGGTAGCGGGTTCGTTCAGCGCGAAGCCCATCAGGCAGCCGGTCAGGACCAGCGCGATCAGCGGGCTCAGCGCGACGCGCAGTGAGGTGTGTTCGGCGATCGTGCCGAGCACCGGGGTGGCGACTCCGCCGATGCTGACCGCGAGACCGAGCGTCATGCCGCCCGCGGTACCGACCCGGCCGGGGAGGAAGTCCTGGCCGAGGGTGACGTGCAGCGAGAACGGGATCGACATCGCGATCGCGGTCAGCGCGAGGAAGCCGAAGAACGCCGGGCCGGGCACGAACACCAGCGCCGCGATGGCCGGTACGGCGACGGCGTACGACGTCCGCATCGTCCGGACCCGCCCGTACCGGGTGGCGAACCGGCCGCCGAGCAGCGTGCCGAGGGCGCCGGCCGCGAACAACACGAACAACGCCACCCCGCCGGTCGTCGTTCCACTGCCGACCCGCTGGCCGGCGTACAGGGCGATGAAGGTGCCGAGGCCGACGAACACGATCGAGCGGCACACCATGATCGCCGACAACCGCAGGAACGACGGCCAGTCGTCACTCCCGGGCCGTTGCATTCGATTGCCTCCAGCAACCAAGCGTGCGGAGCGAACAGCCAGCCTGGTGATCACCGCACCGACCAGCGCCGGTACGACGAGCAGCGGAGTCAGCGACAGTCCACCTGCCGCCATGATCGGCGTGACGAGCACCGGCGCCAGCGCGAAACCGACGTTCCCGCCGACCGAGAACCAGCTCATCCCGACATGGCTGCCGCCACTCACCGCACGCGCCATCCGCGCCGCCTCCGGGTGATAGGCGGCGACACCGAGCCCGGACAGTGCGGCAGCCAGCCAGCTGAGCAGGTACGTGTCGCCGACGCCGACCAGCGCGATCCCGAGTCCCGCCGTCGTCATCGCGACCGGGATCAGCCAAGCCAGCGGCCGCCGATCGGTCAGTGCGCCGAACACCGGCTGCACCACCGAGGACAGCAGCGTCGCAGCCAACGTGATCCCGGACACCGCGACGTATCCGAGCCCGCGCTCGGCGACCAGGAACGGCACCAGCGCCGGTACGGCGCCCTGGTACACATCCACGCACGCGTGCCCGATCGCCATCAGTCCGATCGGTCGAAGTCTCAGCACACCGTCGATGGTTGTCGCCGACGCCGCTGTCCGGCTTCCGATAAAATGCCAATCTATGCCGGAAACCCGCCAGCTCCGTCCCGCGAACACCGGAATCCGGCCGATCCCGGCCGGCGGTGCGATCGAGGCGCACTGGCACGACCGGAACCAGATCGTGTACGCCGGCCGTGGCGTTCTCTCGGTGACCACCGACGCAGGCAGCTGGATCGTCCCAGGGACCAGAGCGATCTGGGTCCCGGCCGGCACCCTGCACGAGCACCGCGCGTACGGCGAGACCGCGCTACACACCGTGGGACTCGAGGAGAACCCACTGGGCCTCGGCGCACCATCAGCGCTCGTCGTGAGCCCACTTCTTCGCGAACTGCTCCTCACCTACACGACAGACGAAGAGGTCGACGCGGACGAACGGCGGCGGCTCCACCTGGTGCTGCTTGATCAGCTGCGGCGATCGCCCCAGCGTCCTACGTACCTGCCGACCCCCACCGACGCACGGCTGGCCGCCGTCTGCGATCTGCTGCGGGATGATCCTGCGGACCCCCGAACGCTGACCGAGCTGGGCCGGGAAGTCGGGGCCAGTGAGCGGACTCTCAGCCGGTTGTGCAGGACGGACCTCGGCATGACCTTCCCGCAGTGGCGGACGCAGCTCCGGCTGCATCAAGCGCTCAGACTCCTGGCGACTGGGGAGTCGGTGACCAGGGTCGCGCATCAGTGCGGCTGGGCGTCGACGAGTGCCTTTATCGACACCTTCCGGGCGGCGTTCGGTCACACCCCGGGAGCCCGCAGAGCCTGATCGAGGATGCGGCTCCACTGCCGGACGATGCCCTTGCGGCGTGCGCTGTCGTCCGTCAGCAGGTCGGCGAGTCCCAACCCGCGTGTCAGGTCCAGCACGCCCTGCACGGTCTCCCGTACTCCGGGAGTCCGTTCACTCACCTCCAGCACTTCCAGCAGAGCCCGGTGGGCCTGACGTCCCACATGTGCTTCCAGCCGGACGATCTGCCTTCGCAGCGCGTCCTCCGTCGATGCAGCCACCCACAGGTGCAGGGCGGCCCGGAACAGTGGTCCGGTGTAGACGTCCGCCAGCATCTCGACGATCGCCTCGGTCCGCGCCGGGCCGCTGGGCAGTGCGGCCGCCTGCGCCTTGATCTCCGCGAGCCGTACCTCGGTCATGTACTCGACCGCCGCCTCGAACAGATCCGCCCGGGTCGGGAAGTGGTGCTGGGCGGCACCCCGCGACACCCCGGCCCGGGTGGCCACGACGCTCACCGTCGTCGCGGCGTACCCGACCTCGGCGAGCGACTCCACGGCCGCCTCGAGCAACCGCTGCCGGGTGGCCCGGCTGCGGTCTTGCTGGGGTGCCTTCAGGGCTTCACTCACGGGCGGAAGCCTCCCGCGCCCGCAGTTCACGCCGCAGGATCTTGCCCGACGCCGCCTTCGGCACCGCGTCGATGAACTCCACCTGCCGGATCTTCTTGTACGGCGCCACCCGGGCGGCGACGTACTCGATCACGTCGTCGGCGGTCAGTTCGACACCGGGCATCGGCACCACGAACGCCTTCGGTACCTCGTTGCCCTCGGCCTGGACGCCGATCACCGCCGCGTCCGCGATCCGGTCGTCGGTGAGCAGTACAGCCTCCAACTCGGCCGGCGGCACCTGGTAGCCGTGATACTTGATCAGTTCCTTCACCCGGTCGACGACGTACAGGTACCCGCGTGCGTCCATCCGGCCGATGTCGCCGGTGTGCAGCCAACCGTCCTGGTCGACGGTCGCGTCGGTCTCCGCCAGGCGGCCCAGGTACCCCTTCATCACCTGCGGTCCGCGGATCCAGATCTCGCCGGTCTCGTCGTCTCCAACATCGTTGCCGTCGGCACCGACAAGCCGCATCTCGGTGGACGGGAAGAGCTTGCCGACGGCACCGGGCGGCGGCTCCGGGTCGTCCTGCGGCACGGCATGGGTGCCCGGTGACAGCTCGGTCATGCCGTACGCCTGCAGCACCGCGTGCAGCCCGAGCCGTTTCGCGCAGGCCTCGGCCAGTTCGCCGTCCAGTGGTGCAGCCGCCGAGGTCACGTGCTTCAGCGCGGACAGATCGACTCCGTCGACTGCCGGGTGTTTCGCCAGCGCCAGCACGACCGGCGGAGCCACGAACGCCCGGGTGATCCGCTGCTGGTCGAGCGTGGTCAGGAACTGCTGCAGCTCGAACTTCGGCAGCACGACCACGGTCGCGCCGAGCCGCAGCGGCAGGTTCATCAGCACCGACAGGCCGTAGATGTGGAAGAACGGCAGGATCGCGATGATCCGCTCGTCCTCCCCGAGCGTGATCATCACCTCGGCCTGCGAGATGTTGGTGGCGATGTTCCGGTGCGTCAGCATCACGCCCTTGGCCACGCCGGTCGTCCCGCTCGAGTACGGCAGTACGGCGACGTCGTTCGCCGGATCGATCATCACCTCCGGCTCGGGTGCGGTCGACGCGAGCAGCTCCATCACCGAGCGGTACCCCTCGGCGCTGTCGCAGACGAAGATCTCGGTCACGTCGGTGCCCTCGATCGCCGCGGTCGCGTTCGGCAGGAACAGCGAGATCGTCACCAGCAGCTTCGCCTTCGAGTCGACCAGCTGCTTGTGCAGTTCGTCGGCGGTGTAGAGCGCGTTCACTGTGGTGACGGTCGCGCCGGCGCGAGTAGCGCCGTAGAAGACGACCGGGTAGAGGATCGTGTTCGGGCTGTACAGCGCGATCACGTCGCCGTGCCGGATGCCGAGCTCGGCGAGACCGGCCGCGACCCGGCGGGTCATCGCATCCAGCTGGGCGTAGCTGAGCTCCTTGCCGGTGACGCCGTCGACCATGGCCGGCCGGTCGCCGTACTCCTGGGCCCGGCCGAGGACGGCGTCGTGGATGGGTACGTCGAGGACCTCGACGGGTGGGAACTGGCTCGTGATGATCATCGGCGGGGATCCTCTCCTGGCCCGGTGGGTGATCAGACTGTGGCGGACCTCAGTAGGACTTGGGTAGGCCCAGCGAGTGCTGGGCGACGAAGTTCAGGATCATCTCCCGGCTCACCGGCGCGATCCGGGTGGCACGTGCGGCCGCGACCAGCGAGGCGACGCCGTACTCCACCGTCATGCCGTTTCCGCCGAGTGACTGGACGGCCTGGTCGGTCGCGCGGACCGCGACTTCGCCAGCCGCGTACTTCGCCATGTTCGCGGCCTCGCCTGCGGCCAGGTCGTCCCCGGCGTCGTACAGCGCGGCCGCCTTCTGCATCATCAGCCTGGCCAGCTCGAGCTCGATCTTGATCTGCGCGAGCGGGTGCGCAAGTCCCTGGTGGACGCCGATCGGAGCCTTCCAGACCTGGCGCTCCTTGACGTACGCGGTCGCCTTGCCGAGCGCGTGCCTGGCGATGCCGACCGCGAACGCGGACGCCATGATCCGCTCGGGGTTGAGCCCGGCGAACAGCTGCATCAGGGCCGCATCCTCGGCGCCGACCAGTGCCTCCCGCGGCAGGCGTACGTCGTCCAGGAACAGCGAGAACTGCTTGTCCGGGCTGATCAGATCCATCTCGATCTGCTGGAACTCCACGCCCGGTGCGTCGACCGGGACGATGAACAGGACCGGCTTGAGCTTGCCGGTTCGGGCGTCCTCGGTGCGGCCCACCACGAGGACCGCCTGCGCCACATCCAGGCCGGAGATGAAGACCTTCCGGCCGGACAGCGACCAGCCGTCGTCGGTACGGCGCGCCGTGGTGGTGATCTGGTGCGAGTTCGATCCGGCGTCCGGCTCGGTGATCGCGAACGCCATGATCGTCGTACCGTCCGCCAGGCCCGGGAGCCAGCACTGCTTCTGCTCGTCGGTGCCGAAACGGGAGATCACCGTCCCGCAGATCGACGGTGAAACGACCATCATCAGCAGCGGGGAACCGGCCGCGCCGAGCTCCTCGAGCACGATCGACAGGTCGGCCATACCGCCGCCTCCGCCGCCGTACTCCTCGGGCAGGTTCACACCGAGGTAGCCGAGCTTGCCGGCCTCCAGCCAGAGCTCGGTCGTGTGCCCACCGGTCCGAGCCTGCCGGTTGAACCAGCTGTAGCCGTACTTCTTCCCGAGCTCACCCACCGCCTTGCGCAGCGCCTGGCGTTCCTCGGATTCCACGAAGCTCATGCTTCCTCCCCAACGACGGCCAGTACGGCGCCGACCTCGACTTGTTGACCTGCTTCGACCCTGAGCTCACTGAGTACGCCGTCGGCCGGGGCGGAGATGGTGTGTTCCATCTTCATCGCCTCCAACCAGAGCAGCGGCTGTCCCTGCTTCACCCCGTCACCCACCTGCACGCCGACTCGGATCACCGTCCCCGGCATCGGCGCCACCAACGATCCTGCGGAGATCTGCTGCGATGGGTCCACAAACCGCTCCACCGGCGTCAACGCGACACTTCCCGCCGAGGAATCCACGCACACGAGTCCGTCGTACACCGCCACATCGAATGACCGGCGTACGCCGTCAACCTCCAGCACCACCCGCTCCGCCGCTGAGTCCACGAGCGCTATGTTGCCCTCGACAACCAATCCGTCCCGGGTCAGCCGGTACTCGACCTCCACGGTCGCATCACCGACGCGATAGGCCTTCCGCTGCGGTTGCGACGGCACGTTCCGCCACCCGCTGGGCACCCGCACCACCGGCACCCGCCCCGCTGCATCAGCCAGTGCAGCCGCCAACGCCGCTGTCCTGACCACCCCGGCGTCGACCTCCGGCGAGATCCCGTGCCGGTCGAAGAACCCGGTGTCGGTGTCTCCATTCAGGAAGGCCGGATGCCGCAGGATCCACACCAGCAGGTCGCGGTTGGTCCCGACCCCGTGAATCCGAGCCCGCTCCAGTTCCCCCGCCAGCCGCCTGGCCACGACCGCCCGATCCGCCCCGAACGCGATCACCTTGGCCAGCATCGCGTCGTAGTACGGCGAAACCTCCGAACCATCCTCGACCCCGGAGTCCACCCGAAGCCGCGGCAACCCTCCTGCCCCGCTTTCCGGAACATTCTCGCCACCGGGCGCCAACTTCTTTCCGGAAACCTCCCCGCCGACCGCGAACCGCCGAACCACCCCCGTCTGCGGCCGCCAGTCCTGCGCGGGGTCCTCGGCGTACGACCGCACCTCGATCGCGTGTCCGACCGTCGGGGGTGGCTCGGGTGGGAGGTGAGCGCCGGTCGCGACCGCGAACTGCAGTTCCACCAGGTCCAACCCCGTGGTCTCCTCGGTAACCGGGTGCTCTACCTGGAGGCGGGTGTTCATCTCGAGGAAGTAGAACGCGCCACCCTCGTCCGCCAGGAACTCGACGGTGCCGGCGCCGACGTATCCGATCGCCGCCGCAGCCTTCCGAGCCGCGTCGAAGAGCTCCGCCCGCAGGGACGGGATGCGTTCCACGAGCGGCGACGGGGCTTCCTCGATCACCTTCTGGTGGCGGCGCTGGATGGAGCATTCGCGTTCGCCGACCGCCCAGATCGTGCCGTGCTGATCGGCCATGATCTGCACCTCGATGTGCCGGCCGGCCGTGAGGTACCGCTCGCAGAACACCGTCCCGTCACCAAAGGCAGACAGCGCCTCCGCCGAGGCAGCCTCGATCTCACCCGGCAGATCCGCCAGCCGCGAGACCACTCGCATCCCACGCCCGCCACCGCCGGCCGATGCCTTCACCAGCACCGGCAAGTCGGCTGCGGACACCTCGGCCGGCGTCAGCTCGGCGAGCACCGGCACCCCGGCGGCCGCCATCAGCTTCTTCGCCTCGATCTTCGAGCCCATCGACGAGATCGCGTCCACCGGCGGCCCGATCCACGTCAGCCCGGCGTCGATCACCGCCTGCGCGAACCCGGCGTTCTCCGCCAGGAATCCGTATCCGGGATGCACCGCATCCGCGCCTGCCTTCAACGCCGCCTCGATCACCAGCTCACCACGGAGGTAGGTGTCGGCCGGCGCGTTCCCCGGCAGCTGCACAGCCGCATCCGCCTCACCGACGAACGGCATCGCGGCGTCGGCGGTCGAATGCACCGCCACCGTCGACAGACCGAGCGACCGTGCGGTCCGGAAGATCCGCCGCGCGATCTCGCCACGGTTCGCCACCAGAACACTTGTCAGCATGTGCCCCTCACATCCTGAAGACGCCGAAGGAGGAGGTGCCCTCCACCGGTGCCGAGTGGATCGCGGACAGACAGATGCCCAGGACTGTTCGGGTGTCGCGAGGGTCGATCACGCCGTCGTCGTACAGGCGGCCGGACAGGAACATCGGCAGCGACTCCGCCTCGATCTGGCCCTCGACGTACGCGCGCATCGTGGCGTCGCCGTCCTCGTCGTACGGCTGGTTCTTCGCCGCCGCGGCGGCCCGCGCCACGATCGAGAGGACACCGGCGAGCTGCTGCGGACCCATCACCGCCGACTTCGCCGATGGCCAGGCGAACAGGAAGCGCGGATCGAAGGCGCGGCCGCACATCCCGTAGTGGCCGGCGCCGTACGACGCGCCCATCAGGATCGAGATGTGCGGGACCTTGGAGTTCGCGACCGCGTTGATCATCTGTGCGCCGTGTTTGATGATCCCGCCCTGCTCGTACTCCTGCCCGACCATGTAGCCCGTGGTGTTGTGCAGGAAGATCAGCGGCGTGTTCGCGCGGTTCGCCAGCTGGATGAACTGCGCCGCCTTCTGCGACTCCTCGCTGAACAGGACGCCGCGCGCGTTGGCCAGGATGCCGACCGGATACCCGTGCACCGACGCCCAGCCGGTCGCCAGCGACGACCCGTACAGCGGCTTGAACTCGTCGAACCCCGACCCGTCCACCACCCGGGCGATCACGTCCCGCGGATCGAACGGGATCTTCAGGTCCTCCGGAACGATCCCGAGCAACTCGTCCTCGTCGAACAGAGGCGAGACGTACGCCGGAGCCGGTGGCGGACCGAGCTTGCGCCAGTTCAGCCGAGACACGATCTGGCGGCCGAGCCGGATCGCGTCCTGCTCGTCGACCGCGAAGTAGTCGGCCAGTCCGGACTTCCGGGCGTGCATCGCGGCGCCACCGAGCGACTCGTCGTCGGCGTCCTCGCCGGTCGCCATCTTCACCAGCGGCGGACCGGCGAGGAACACCTTGGCTCCGCCGTCGACCATCACCACGTAGTCGCTCATGCCGGGGATGTACGCGCCGCCCGCGGTCGAGTTGCCGAACACCAGCGCGATCGTCGGAATGCCCTCCGCAGACAACCGGGTCAGATCGCGGAACATCGCGCCGCCCGGGATGAAGATCTCCTTCTGCGTCGGCAGGTCCGCACCACCCGACTCGACCAGGCTGATCACCGGCAATCGGTTCGCCCGCGCGATCTCGTCCGCACGCAGGGCCTTGCGCAGGGTCCACGGATTGCTGGCGCCGCCCTTGACCGTCGGATCGTTCGCCGTGATCAAACACTCGACGCCTGACACCACGCCGATCCCGGTCACGAGGCTGGCGCCGACGGTGAAGTCCGAGCCCCAGCCGGCCAGCGCCGACAACTCGAGGAACGGCGAGTCCGGGTCGAGCAGCAACTCGATCCGCTCCCGGGCCAGCAACTTGCCGCGCTTGTGGTGCCGGTCGACGTACTTCTCGCCACCGCCGGCCAGCGCCTTGGCATGCTCGGCCTCCAAGGCCGTCAGCTTCTCCAGCATCGCCTCGCGGTTACTCATGCACTGAACCCCAGTCGTTTCGAGGCGAGGCCGGTCAGGATCTCGGTGGTGCCGCCGCCGATGGCGAGAATCTTCTGGTCGCGGTACTGGCGTTCGACCTCGGCCTCCCGCATGTAGCCGAGACCGCCGTGCAACTGCAGCGCCTGGTCGCACACCCACTGCCCGGCCTCGACCGCGGTGTTCTTCGCGAAGCACACCTCGGCGATCACGTCATCGCCGGCGTCGGACCTGCGGGCGACCTCGTGTACGTAGACCCGGGCAACGTCGATCCGCCGGGCCATCTCGGTGAGCGTGTGCTGCACGGTCTGCCGCGAGATCAACGGCCGGCCGAACGTCTCCCGCGCTCGACACCACTCCACGGTGAGGTCGAGTGCTCGCTGCGCTCCGGCGTACGCCTGTGTCGCGAGCGTCAGCCGCTCGGCCACGAAGTTCGTCGCGAGCTGGACGAACCCGGTGCCCTGGGCCCCTATCAGGTTGGCCACCGGCACCCGGACATCGGTGAACGACAACTCAGCCGTGTCCGAGCACAGCCAACCCATCTTCTCCAGCTTCCGGGACACCACGAAGCCCGGCGTCGCCTTCTCGATCACCAGCAGGCTGATCCCGTGTGCGCCCGGCCCGTCCGTCCGGACCGCGGTAGTGACGAAGTCCGCACGGCAGCCCGAGGTGATGTAGGTCTTCGCACCGTTCACGACAAACACGTCACGGTCGCGCCGAGCCGTCGTACGGATCGACGCGACATCCGAGCCGCCGTCGGGTTCGGTGATCGCCAGCGCGCCGATCAGTGCGCCGTCGAGCGTCGGCCGGACCCACCGATCGATCTGCTCCTGGTTGCCTGCCGCAACGATATGCGGGAGGGCGATCCCGCAGGTCAGCAGCGAGGCGACCAGACCGCCGGACCCGCCGGCGTAGTGCATCTCCTCGACCACCGCGATCGCGTCCAGCAACGAACCGCCGCCACCGCCGACCGCCTCCGGGAACCCGACGCCGAGCATCCCGATCTGGCCGGCCTTCTTGTGCAGCTCCCGCGGCAGCTCGCCGTCCCGTTCCCACCGGTCCAGCTGCGGCAGCACCTCGGTCGCCATGAACCGCCGTACGGTCTGCCGGTAGTCGTTCACAGCAGCACCTCTGGTACGTCGATGTACCGGGAGCGCAGCCATTCGCCGACCGCCTTCGCCTGCGGGTCGAAGCGCGCCTGCGACGCGACGCCCTCACCCAGCAATCCCTCGACGACGAAGTTGACCGCCCACAGATTCGGCAGCACGTAGCGCGTCACGGTCAGCGGCTGAGTCTCCGGGAGCAACTCCTGGAACAGCTCGACCGTCAACGTGTGCGCGATCCACCGCCACGTCTTCTCGTCCCGCACCCATACACCGACGTTCGCGTCCCCACCCTTGTCGCCGGACCGCGCGCCGGCGATCCGTCCGAGTGGGACCTCCCGGGTCCGCGGGCGCCCGCTGGACGCCAGTTGCGGCAACGGGATCGGAAGTTCGATGTCGTCGACCGGACTCAGGGGCTGCGTCTCCATCGCCGGCTCGACGACGGTCCGCGACCCGTCCGGCAGGACGACGGTGTGCTCGACCTCATGGATGTCGACGTACCCGGCCCGGAAGACGCCGTACGGCGATCCGTCGCCAGGCGGCGCGGTGACGTGGAAACCGGGGTAGCTCGCCAGCGCCAGCTCGATCGCGGCGCTGGAGAACGCGCGGCCGACGACCTTCGGATCCGGGTCCTTGACCGCGCACCGGAGGAACACGCTGGCCTCCTCCTCGGACGCGGCGTTCGGCTTCTCCGTCCACGCGAGAGTCCACCGAAGATCCGCCGGCCGCTTGGGCAGCGCCTGTTCGAGCTGCTGCTGAACCAGCTCGGCCTTCTGCTCCAGTTGCAGCCCGGTGAGCACGAAGTCCACCTCGTTGCGGAACCCGCCGACGCTGTTGAGCGACACCTTGTACGTCGGTGGCGGCGGCTCGCCGCGGACCCCGGAGATCCGGACCCGGTCGAGTCCGTCGGTGTCGAGCTCGATCGTGTCCAGCCGCGTGGTCACGTCCGGACCGGCGTACCGGGCGCCGGTGATCTCGTAGAGCAGTTGCGCCTTGACCGTGTCGATCGTGACCGCGCCCCCGCTGTTGTCGTGCTTGGTGATCACGCTGCTGCCGTCGGCATGGATCTCCGCGATCGGGAACCCGGGCCGGGCGAGGTCGCGGATCTCGCTGAAGAACGCGAAGTTCCCGCCGGTCGCCTGGCAGCCGCACTCGATCACGTGACCCGCGGCCACGGCACCCGCGAGTTCGTCGTACTGCGTCCGCTTCCAGCCGTGGTGGGCGGCGGCGGGCCCGACGATGACCGAGGCGTCGGTGACGCGGCCGGTCACGACGACGTCCGCGCCGGCTTGCAGTGCCTCGGCGATCCCCCAGGCACCGAGGTAGGCGTTCGCGGTCAGCGGCTCGCCGAGGTCGAGTTCGTCCGCGCGTTTCAGGAGGTCGTCGCCCTCGACGTACGCGATCTTGGGGTGCAGACCGAGCCGGTCCGCGAGCTCCTGGATCGCCTGGGCGAGGCCGGACGGATTCAGGCCGCCGGCGTTGCTGACGAGCTTGACGCCGCGGTCGAGCGCTTCGCCGAGGCCGGTCTCGAGTTGTTTGAGGAACGTGCGCGCGTACCCGAGCGACGGGTCCTTCAGCCGGTCCCGCCCGAGGATCAGCATGGTCAGCTCGGCCAGGTAGTCGCCGGTCAGGACGTCGAGCGGACCGCCGGTGAGCATCTCGTGGACCGCGCCGAAGCGGTCGCCGTAGAACCCGGACGCGTTACCGATCCTGAGGGGCGCGGTCATTCGAACTGCCCTCGCTCCCGGCCCTTCCCCGGCAGCCCCGCGAACGCCTGGATGATGCCAAGCCACTCCTCCGCGTCCGCGCCCTCAGCCTGTACGGCGAGGTCGTCGCGATGCCGGCGCTGTGTTGCCAGCAGGCAGAAGTCGAGCGCCGGGCCGGTCACCCGTTGCGCCGCGTCGTCCGGACCCCAGGTCCAGGTCTGGCCGTCGGGTCCGGTGAGTTCCACGTTGAACGGATCGGCCGGCGGGGTGCGGTCGTTCAGCATGTAGGCGAAGTCGCGGGTCCGGACCGCGAGGTGCGCGACGTGACGCAACCGGCTGCTCGGCTGGCGGTGGACGCCGAGCGCGTCGAACACGTCCTGGCCGTGCGCCCACGTCTCCATCAACCGTGCCGTCGCCATCGAGGTCGGGCTCATCGGCGGGCCGTACCAGAGGACCCTCTCGCCCGGCGCGACCTTCTTGAGCGCGTCAGCGAGCTCGGCGCGGGTCTCGCGCCAGTACGGCAGGAGTTGGTCGGGTGGCAGCGCCGCGGTTTCGGCAGCACCCTCGTCGACGTATCCGGTCGGGTTGGCGGCCGCCTTCTGTAGTGAGGCCTTGAAGCCGTCGGGATCGGTGGCGGCGAGATGCGCGGCCTCGTCGGTCCAGGCCAGGTGGGCGATCTGGTGTGCGATCGTCCAGCCCTCCGCCGGGGTCGGCGTCGCCCACGCGTCGGCGGCGAGTCCACCGACCAGCCGGTCCAGCTCCGCACTCTCGGCCCACAGGTCCGCCAGCACTTCGTCCAGTTGCACACTGCACTCCCTGGGTGGGGATCGTGCAGCCGAGACTGGCACGCCCAGGAAAAAGAAGCAAGGGTGCTTGTTTTCTAGTTCGGCAGCCTCGGCGGGGTCCAGTCGGCCCACTTGGCGGTCGCCTTCCGCCACGCCTTCGGCGGGATGAACCGGGCCGCGAGGGTCAGCCCGAAGTGTGCGACCGCGTTCGTGTTGGAGTTCCGCTTGACCGAATCGCGGGCTTCCGCCGCCATCGGCTGCACCCGCGCGCGCCGTTCCCGGTCGTACCGCGGCAGATCGTCGTCGGCCAGTGCCGCGGCCAGCACCACGGCATCCTCGATCGCCTGGCACGCACCTTGGCCGAGGTCCGGCGGCATCGCGTGCGCTGCGTCGCCGAGCAGCACGACGCGATCCTTCACGTACGTCGGCAGCGGATCGATGTCGATGATGTCGTTGTGCAGCACCTGGTCCGGTGGCGTCGCCGCGACCAGCGCCGGGATCGGGTCGTGCCAGTCCCCGACCCGATTCAGCACCTCGCGGCGATCGTCGGCGTACAACTGGTTGGGCTGATCGGCGTTGACGGTGACGAACCAGTAGACGCGCTCCCTCGGCAGCGGGAGTACGCCGACCTGCACACCACGACCGAGCGTGAGTGACTCCTGGACCGGCCACACCGACTCCGGTGGCGTCACGCCGCGCCAGACCGCCCGGCGCTGGAAGACCGCGTCGCCGGACCACAACGTCCGCCGCGTGATGCTGTTGACGCCATCGGCGGCAACGACCAGGTCGGCGGTCAGTTCCTCGCCCGAGCAGGTCACCGTGCCGTCGGACGACACCGCGGTCACCTCGGCATCCGTGTGCAACACCGAGTCAGGCAGATGCTCTCGCAGTACGTCGTGCAGCTCCGCGCGATGGATCGCGAGAACGCCGACGTCCTCCGGGTGATTGCGCCGTACCCAACGGCCCTTCGGAGTCAGGATGTTGCCGCGCGAGACTGTCTTGACGGTGCGGTCGGTGACATCCAGATCGAGTGCTTCGAGCGCCCGAACCGCATTCGGCCAGAGCGTCAGGCCGGCGCCCACCTCGGCGATGATCGGCGCCCGCTCCAGCACGCTGACCGACCACCCGATCCGGCGCAGCGCCACCGCCGCAGCCAACCCGCCGATCCCCGCCCCGACAACAAGCGCACTCCGCTCACCGATGCCCATGCGCCGGACGTTACTTGCTAGGGGTGTCTGATGGTCCCCCGCCTACTGCGCGGGACCATCAGACACACCCTGCCCGGTCCCCGCACGCACCGGGGCAAGGCACTCTGGTCCACTCGAATGTGGTTCAGAGGCCCTTGGCGTTGGCTCGGGGAGTGGGGGTGGTGCGGAGTTCGGTGGTGAAGGCGTAGCGGTCGCCGCGGTAGAGGGCGGAGGTGTACTCGAAGACTCGGTCGCGGCGGTCGAAGCTGACGCCGTGCAGCGCCAAGCACGGCTGGGTGGTGGGGATGCCGAGCCAGGACGCGGTCTTGGCGTCGGGCATGACGGGCTCGAGGCGCGAGGTGCCGCTGACGAGGTCGATGCCGTAGCGGTTGGTGAGCAGGTCGTAGAGCGAGCCGTTCAGGTCCTCGGCCTGGAGGCCGGGGACGTAGGCCGCGGGCATCGTGGTGCGCTCGACGACCATCGGAAGATCGTCGGCGAGACGGAGGCGGGTGAACGCGATGATCGGGTCGCCGACCGGGATCCGCAGCCTGCGCGCGGCGGCGCGCTCGGCCTTCTGGTGGCGGAACTCCAGCATCTTGCTGCCCGGCCGCATGCCGCGCCGGCGGATGTCCTCGGAGAACCCGATCATCCCGAGCCAGCGGGCGACCTTCGGGCGGGTGGTGTAGGTCCCGCTGCCGTGGCGGCGGACCAGGAGCTCCTCGATCACGAGCTCGTCGACGGCACGGCGCAGCGTCATCCGGGCGACGTTCCAGCGCACAGCCAGTTCGCGCTCCGGCGGGAGTGCGGCACCCTCCGGCAGCGTGTCGATCAGGCTGAGCAGCAACGCCCGGATCTCAGCAGCCTTTCCGGGCAGCGAACTGTGCATTGGTCTTGCGTAACACTCCGCGGACCCCACCGTGAACCCTTTCCACCGCCGTTGAAGCCAGATCAACTAGACCAATTACCACCTTCCTCGGGTGGATGTCGTGTTCGGCGGCGCGCCGATCGTCATATACATGTGAGCAGACAACCGAGATCGAGAAGCGGAGTGCGCCGTGCCGGATGAGGACAAGAAACGAGTCGCGCACCAGGCCCTGGTGGATCGCGTGCTGACCGGAGAGGGAACGGCATCCGCCGAGGATCGGGCCCGCGCCTTCGGCAATGCCGACGTACCTCTGCCCTTGCAGGCGCTGATCGGCAAGGTCGCGATGACGCCGTCGCAGGTGACCGACGCGGACTTCGCTGCGGCCAAGGCAGCGGGGTTCAGCGAGGACCAGTTGTTCGAGCTGGTGGTGTGTGCTGCGGTCGGTCAGTCCACCCGGCAGTACGAAGCTGGACTGGCGGCGCTGACCGAAGGGGAGGTCGGCTGATGCGCCTCGAGATCCTGAACAGCGGCTACAAGCCCGGAACCAAGCTGCTCTTCGCGATGATCCGGCTGTTCTCGCGGCAGCCGGTACCGGACGCCGCCAAGCTGGTCTTCTACCGGCCCGATTTCTACGGCAATCGCGCCAAGGTGTTCACCCACGAGGCGATGCGCGGCCCGTCCGAGTGGTCGGTCGGCGACCGCGAGCTGATGGCGGCGTACGTGTCGAAGGTGAACGAGACCGCGTTCTGTATCGGCGCGCACACCGCGACCGCGAGCCAGGCCTATCAGGACGGGCGTCGGGTTGCCGCGGTCCTCGACGACCTGGAAACGGCTCCCGTCGAGAACGGGCTTCGGGCAACGCTGCGGATGCTCGGCCGGCTGACCCGAGAAGGAAAGGTGGGCGCCGAGGACATGCGGGAGGTGCTGTCCGCAGGTGTCTCACCTCAGCAGATCAAGGACGCACTGGCGGTCTGCGCCGCCTTCAACATCACCGACCGCCTCGCCGACGCGTTCGCCTTCGAGATCCTCAGCTCGGAGGGCTTCGACGCGGGAGCCAAGTACCTGCTGAAGCGCGGCTACCAGTAGGGCAAGGTGGTTGACGGGTCATGGTGATTACGGTGAGTGGGGGTGTGATCACTAGGGTGGTCGGGTTATGGATCTCAGGACCCCGATCAGTACCGTCGTGCCGTCGCTCGATGGTCCCGTGCTCCAGGTGCTGGCGCGCAGTGACGAGGGGCTGTCCGGACGGCAGATCCACAAGCTGGCCGGCACGGGCAGCGTCGCCGGTGTGCGGCTGGTGCTGCAGCGGTTGGCGGCGACCGGGCTCGTGCATGTGGATGACCTCGGCAACTCGTTGCTCTATCGACTCAATCGCAGACACCTGGTCGCCCCGGCGGTCGAGTTCCTCGCGGATCTTCGCAGTACGTTGGTCAGCCGGCTCGCGGACGAGATCAGCGCCTGGCGGATACCGCCGGTGCACGCCAGCCTGTACGGCGCGATCGCCCGAGGTGACGGCGACCTGGACAGTGACGTCGACCTGCTGCTGATCCGCCCGGACCACCTCGACGCCGGTGATGTGCTGTGGGAGGAACAGGCCGGCCGGCTGATGCAGACCGTCGTCGACCTGACCGGCAACCCGGCCCACGTCTTCGAACTGAGCCGGACCGAGCTGACCGATCACCTCACCACCGAGGAGCCGATCCTCAACGATTGGATGCGTCCCAGCATCCAACTGACCGGCCGCCCGCTCGCATCCCTGCTCGAAGAAGGCACCACGCAATTAGCGCTCCGCTAGCGACCGATCAATGGCGCCATCAGACGAGCGATCCGGCTGTCCCGACCGGTCACGCGTTCCTCCGTGTCGGCGAACGTCATCGCGCGCAGCCCGGCGTTGATTCCGAGCCAACGCAGCGGCTCCGGCTCCCAGCGCCGCGACCGATGCCCCACCCATGGCAGCCGCACCAGCGCGGTGTCGCGCCCGAGGATCAGATCCGTCAATGTCCGCCCAGCGAGATTCGTCGTACTGACGCCATCCCCGACGTACCCACCCGCCCACGCCAGCCGGGATCCACGATCGAACCCGACCGACGCGCACCAGTCCCGGGGTATGCCGAGCGGCCCACCCCAAGCATGCGTGAACTCAACGTCGTCCAGCCCGTCGAACAGATCACGCAACGTCGCCTGCAACGCCTTGAACACACGCGGCACCTCGTCGTACGACGCCTTGACCCGCGACCGAAAGTGGTACGGCGCGCCGCGCCCGCCGAAGGCGAGTCGCCCCTCGGCCGTGCGCTGCCCGTAGATGATCAGGTGCCGGTGATCGCTGAACGTCGGCCGGTCCGCCAGCCCGATCCGCTCCCAGATCGCCTCGTCGAGCGGCTCCGTCGCAACCATCAACGAGTACACCGGCGCCACCGCCCGCGACTGCCCGTCGAGCGCCGGCGTGAACCCCTCGGTCGCCCGGACCACCACCTCGGCGCGGACGACGCCGTACGGCGTGATCGCGCGGCCGGACTCGATCGCGGTCACCGGAGTGTTCTCGTGGATCGTCACGCCGAGGCCCTCGACCACAGCGGCCAGTCCACGCACCAGCTTGCCCGGATGGATCGCGGCACAGTGTGGCGTGAATGTTGCCCCGAGCACCTTTGTGGCCCGCACCTGCGCCGCGACCTCGTCCGGCTCGAGGAACCGCAGGTCACCAGGACCCCAGTCGTGCGCCTCGGCCACCTCGGCGCGGGCCCGGGCGAGTTGCGCCTTGGTCCGGGCGAACATCATCGTGCCGCCCTTGTGGTAATCGCAGTTGATGCCCTCGGCAGCGGTCACCAACCCGACCTCGTTGACCGTCGCCTGCATCGCCCGGTGCAACTCGATCGCCGACTCACGGCTCGATCCGGGCAGCGCCGCCAGCCGCCGCGATGAGACCGGGAACAAGGCGGAACACCAACCCCCGTTGCGACCAGAGGCCCCGAACCCGGCTGTCCGAGCCTCGAGTACGACGATGCGCAGCGAAGGATCGGCCTTCGCGAGGTAGTACGCGGTCCACAGGCCGGTGTACCCGGCGCCGACGATCGCCACGTCGGCGTGCCGGTCACCCGCGAGCCCCGGGCGTGCGGCCGCGGGCTCGGTCGTCTCGGCCCAGAGGATCAGCGCACACCCCACGAATACGTCTGTTTGACCAGCTTCAGGTAGACGAACGTCTCGGTCGCCTTCACGCCGTCGATCTGCCGGACCCGCTCCGACAGCACTTGCAGCAGGTGCTCGTCGCTCTCGCACAGCACCTCGGCCAGCAGGTCGAACGAGCCGGCCGTGATCACGACGTACTCGACCTCGTCCATCTTCGCGAGTTCGTCGGCGATCGGCTCCAGCGAACCCTCGGCCTTGATTCCGATCATCGCCTGCCGGTCGAAGCCCAGTTCGAGCGGATCGGTGACCGCGACGACCTGCATCACGCCGGCCTCGGTCAATCGCTGCACCCGCTGCCGCACCGCGGCCTCGGACAGTCCGACCGCCTTGCCGATCGCGGCGTACGAACGGCGTCCGTCCTTCTGGAGCTGCTCGATGATCGCCTTCGAGGTGTCGTCCAGCAGCGCCTGGTTCTTGTCGGAGTTCCCCGTTCGCACAGCCACCCGGAGATCCTTTCAGGGTTACCTGGTGTAAGCAAGTCAATGCAGCGGAATTCGTTGCAAATCGGGCTATTAACTACGGAATCCCTTGTCTCGATCCATTCTGTTTGACAGTATCGCCCGCGACAGACGCATCCGGGGAGGCGTGCGATGAGTCTTCGGCAACATTCCGTCGTGGGGCGCCGGGCGGTTCTTCGCGGGATGTCACTGTCCGCCCTCGGTCTGGCCGGGGGTTCCGCGCTGGCGGGGTGCGGCATTCCCCCCGCGAAGCAGAGCGCCGGCTCGTGTGTCAGTACCGATCTGTCCGGTGAGCAGAAGGCACTGATCTTCTCGAACTGGCCGAGCTATATCGACGAGGACGAGGAGAACAGCAAAGCGCCGCCGCCCACGCTCGCCGCCTTCGAGCAGCAGACCGGGATCAAGGTCACCTACACCGCCGACGTCAACGACAACGCCGAGTTCTACGCCAAGGTGCGCGACCAGCTCGGCACCTGCCAGCCCTGCGGCCGCGACCTCTTCGCGCTGACCGACTGGATGGCGGCCCGGATGATCGGCCTGGGCTGGATCCAGAAGCTCGACCACGCGAAGATCCCGAACGTCGACGCCAACCTGCTCGAGCAGCTCAGGGCGCCGAGCTGGGACCCGAACCGCGACCACAGCGTGCCCTGGCAGACCGGTCTGACCGGGATCGCCTACAACGCCAAGGTCACCAGCGAGGTCGGCAGCTTCGAGGATCTTCTCAGTCGCGAGGATCTCAAGGGCCGCATCACCTTGTTGTCCGAGATGCCCGACACGATGTCGTTCATGCTGCGGCTGGTGGGTGCGAACCCGTCCAACTTCACCGACGCGGAGTGGAGCAAGGCGCTGGAGCGGCTCGAGGACAGCGTCGCCTCCGGTCAGGTCCGCCGGTTCACCGGCAACGACTACGTGCAGGACCTGAACGCCGGCAACATCGCCGCCTGCGAGGCGTGGTCGGGTGACGTGATCGCCATGCAGGCAGACAACGCCGACATCAAGTTCGTGGTGCCGGAAGAGGGCCTGGCGCTGTGGTCGGACAACCTGATGGTGCCGAACAAGGCCTCCCACAAGGCGAACGCCGAAGCGCTGATGAACTACTACTACGAGCCGGAGGTGGCCGCCACGCTCGCGGCCTGGGTGAACTACATCTGTCCGGTCGAGGGCGCACAGAAGGCGATGGAGGCGGTCGACCCCGAGCTGGTCGAGGACCCGCTGATCTTCCCCGACCAGGCGATGCTGTCCAAGACGTTCGCCTTCATGCCGCTGGACACGAACCAGGCGAAGCTCTACGAAACCGACTTCAACCTTGCGATCGGGGGCTGACCATGACGAGCGACCTAGTCCTCACCGGGATCAGCAAGCAGTTCGGTGCGCAGTACGCGGTGCAGCAACTGGATCTGACTGTGCCGTCCGGCTCCTTCTTCGCGTTGCTCGGACCGTCGGGATGCGGCAAGACCACGACCCTGCGGATGATCGCCGGGCTGGAGGAACCGAGCAGCGGCAGCATCAGCCTGGGTGAGCAGGAGATCACCCGGCTGCGCCCGTACAAGCGGCCGGTGAACACGGTGTTCCAGAACTACGCGCTGTTCCCGCACCTCGACATTTTCGAGAACGTCGCGTTCGGGCTGAAGCGTCGTGGCGTCAAGGACTTCAAGCCGAAGGTGACGGAGATGCTCGACCTGGTCGAGCTCGGGACCTTCGGCAAGCGCCGGCCGTCTCAGCTGTCCGGTGGCCAGCAGCAACGGGTGGCCCTGGCCCGGGCGTTGATCAACCGGCCGCAGGTGCTGCTGCTCGACGAACCGCTCGGTGCGCTCGACCTGAAGCTGCGCCGGCAGATGCAGATCGAGCTGAAGCGGATCCAGACCGAGGTCGGGATCACCTTCGTGCACGTCACCCACGACCAGGAAGAGGCCATGACGATGGCCGACACCATCGCGGTGATGAACGCTGGCGTGGTCGAGCAGCTCGGGTCGCCGGCCGAGCTGTACGACCTGCCGGCCACCACCTTCGTGGCGAACTTCCTCGGCCAGTCCAACCTGATCCGGGCGTCGATCATCGGCCGGGCCGAGCAGAACCTGATCGTCGAGGTGCAGGGGCGCAAGGTGACTGTGCCGTTGCCGCGCTGCCGGGTGACCGAGGGCGACGTCTGGATGGGGATCAGACCGGAGAAGGTGTTCCTGGCCGCGGCCGGTACCGAGCAGAGCAACGGCGTGAACCAGCTCCGCGGCGCGGTCGTCACCGACGTCAGTTACGTCGGCGTGAGTACGCAGTACCTGGCCAGGCTGCCATGGGACCAGGAGCTGACGGTGTTCGAGCAGAACACCGGTGCCCGGGGCACGTTCGCGGTCGGTGACGAGGTCGACCTGCACTGGCAGCCCGAGCACACGTTCGTGCTCGACGCCGAACAGGACGCGCTGGCAGGAGTCGAGCACGTCGTCGACCCGGGTGGCGCCGGATGAGTGCGGTCGGCCAGCTGGGCGCGACCGCCACCGCAGCCAAGCCGCCGCCCCCGCCCCAGCGATCCGGCCGGCGGGTGACGGGGTACTTGCTGCTGCTTCCGGGTGGGCTGTGGCTGCTGCTGTTCTTCGCCATACCGCTGGTGTCGTTGCTCGCGGCCAGCCTGTACGACCCGAACGGGTCCATCGAGAACGGTTTCTCGATGACCTGGCACTGGCAGAACTTTACGGACACGATCGCGGACTACTGGCGTCCGTTCGGTCGGTCGCTGTGGTACGCCTTGCTCACCACGGCGTTCTGCCTGCTGCTGGGCTACCCCCTCGCGTACGCGATCGCGATCAAGGCCGGCCGGTGGAAGAACCTGATGCTGGCACTGGTGATCGCGCCATTCTTCACCAGCTTCCTGATCCGGACACTGTCGTGGAAGCTGCTGCTGAGTGACAACGGCTTCGTCGTGGACGCGCTGAAATGGCTGCACATCCTCGGCGAGGACGGGCGACTGCTCGCCACCACGTCCGCAGTCGTCACCGGGCTGACGTACAACTTCCTGCCGTTCATGGTGCTGCCGCTGTACGCCAGCCTGGAACGGATCGACCCGCGGCTGCTCGAGGCCGGCGGGGACCTGTACGCCGGGCCTTTCACCACCTTCCGGAAAGTCACGCTGCCGCTGTCGATGCCGGGCGTGATCGCGGGCACGCTGCTCACCTTCATCCCGGCGGCCGGCGACTACATCAACGCGCAGCTGCTCGGTACGCCGAAACAACGGATGATCGGCAACGACATCCAGCGGCTGTTCGCGGCCGGCGCGTACCCGACGGCGGCGGCGTTGTCGGTGACGCTGATGGCGGCCATCGTCGTACTCGTGCTGCTCTACATACGCCGCGCGGGGACAGAGGATCTGGTATGACCAGGGTCGGGCACTGGTTCGGGCGGAACGTGGTCATGCTGGTCGCGATCCTCGTCCTGCTGTACCTGTTCGCGCCGATCGCCGTCGTGATCCTGATGTCGTTCAACCAACCGGCGAGCAAGCTGTCCTACACCTTCGACGGTTTCACCTGGGACAACTGGCAGCACCCGTGCCGGCCACTCGGTCTGTGCGACGCGGTCAGTACCAGCCTGCGCATCGGCCTGCTCGCGACCGTGATCGCGACCGCACTCGGGACGCTGATGGCGTTCGCGATGGTGCGGCACCGGTTCCGCGGCCGGACGACGGCGAACCTGTTCATCTTCCTGCCGATGGCGTCGCCGGAGATCGTGCTCGGCTCGTCCTTGCTGGCGCTGTTCGTGTCCAGCGGATTCGGCGGGCAGCTCGGCTTCTGGACGGTCCTGATCGCGCACGTGATGTTCTGCCTGTCCTTCGTGGTGGTGACCGTGAAGGCCCGGCTGGCGGGCATGGACCTCCGGCTGGAACAGGCCGCGATGGACCTGTACGCCACCGAGTGGCAGGCGTTCTGGCGGATCACGTTCCCGTTGGTGCTGCCCGGCATCGTGGCCGCCGCGCTGCTCAGCTTCTCGCTGTCGTTCGACGACTTCATCATCACGAACCTGAACGCCGGTACGACGGTGACGTTCCCGATGTTCGTCTGGGGGTCGGCGCAGCGCGACATCCCGCCGCAGATCAACGTCGTCGGTACGGCGATGTTCCTGCTCGCCCTCCTGCTCGTCGTGGGTGGCGAGCTCACCCGCCGCCGACGGACGCGATGAAACTTGCGGCGCTGGCGGATGCAGAACCGCGAGTGTTCTGGCTCGACGACAAGGCCGCGCCGGAGCATTCGCCCTCGCTCCTCGGGCCGACCAAGGCCGACCTGGCCGTGGTCGGCGGTGGTTACACCGGCCTGTGGACGGCGTTGCGGGCGAAGGAACGGTACCCGGAACTGGACGTCGTACTGCTGGAATCGGAGATCTGTGGATCCGCGGCCAGCGGACGGAACGGCGGGTTCTGCGACGCCAGCCTCACGCACGGATTCGCCAACGGTCTCGCGCGCTGGCCCGAGGAAATCGGTCAGCTCGAGCAGCTCGGCGCCGACAATCTCGCTGCCATCGGTGACGCCATCGGGCGCTACGGAATCGATTGCGACTGGCGACTGAGCGGCGAACTCACCGTTGCCACCGAGCCACATCATCTCGGCGAACTGGCCGAGGAGGTGAGTGAGCGCAACGGTGTCACGCTGCTGGATCAGGACGCCGCCCGTGCTGAGGTCAACTCACCGACGTACCTCGGCGCACTGTCCGACCCGAGTCGCATGGCTCTGGTCGAGCCGGCCCGGCTGGCCTGGGGTCTGCGTCGTGCCTGCCTGCAGCACGGCGTACGCATCCATGAAATGTCGCAGGTGAACAGGATGCATGGCAAAACGTTGTCCACAGCAACTGGTTCGGTCCGGGCGGACCGGATCGCCCTGGCCACGAACGCGTTCCCGTCCCTGCTCCGGCGCCTCCGCCGCTACACAGTCCCCGTCTACGACCTGGTCCTGGTCACGGAGCCCTTGTCCGCCGTACAGCTCGACTCCATCGGCTGGCGCAACCGCCAAGGTGTCGGCGACGCGTCGAACCTCTTCCACTACTACCGCCTGACCCGGGACGATCGCATCCTGTGGGGCGGCTACATCCCGCTCTACTACTACGGCAGCCGGATCGATCCCCGCCACGAACTACGCCACAGCATCCACGAGATGCTCGCCCGCCACTTCTTCACGACATTCCCTCAGCTGGAGGGCCTGCACTTCACCCACCGCTGGGGCGGCGTGATCGACACCAGCACCCGCTTCTGCGCCTTCTTCGGTACGGCGCACGCCGGCCAGGTCGGGTACGCCCTCGGCTACACCGGCCTCGGCGTGGGCGCCACCCGCTTCGGCGCCGACGTCATGCTCGACCTCCTGTACGACGAAGACACCGACCGCACCCGCCTCCGCATGGTCCGCGAACGCCCCATGCCCTTCCCACCCGAACCGATCCGCGCCGCCGCCATCCACCTGACCCGCTGGTCCATGTCCCGCGCCGACACCCACCAAGGCCACCGGAACCTCTGGCTAAGAACCCTCGACAAACTCGGCCTCGGCTTCGACTTCTAGCCGTACTCCGCCGGACAGGTTCTGGGGACCGCAGACGGGATCTGGGGGCCGCAGACGGGATCTGGGGGCCGCGGACGGGATCTGGGGGCCGCGGACAGAATCTGGGGGCCGCGGACAGGTTATTTCCTGTCCGTGGTCCCCAGAAGGTGTGTTCAAAGCCACGGCGTAGCACGCGTGGGGCTTGTCCCAGTGGTCCAGACCTACACCTTGGATTCGGCTTCGGTGAGGACGGATCGGATGATCTGTTCCATTTCGTCGAAGTGGGGCTGGTCGCAGATCAGGGGTGGGGAGAGTTGGATGACGGGGTCGCCTCGGTCGTCGGCCCGGCAGTAGAGGCCGGCGTCGAAGAGGGCTTTGGACAGGAATCCGCGCAGTAGGCGCTCGGATTCGTCGTCGTCGAAGGTCTCCTTGGTCGCCTTGTCCTTGACAAGTTCGATCCCGTAGAAGTACCCCGCACCGCGGACGTCGCCGACCAAGGGCAAATCGAGCAATCTTTCGAGCGTCGCCCGGAACTCCCCCTCCCGGGCCCGGACGTGCTCGTTGATGCCTTCGTGCTCGAAGATGTCCAAATTGGTCAGCGCGACCGCGGCTGATACCGGATGGCCACCGAAGGTGTAGCCATGGGCGAATGTGGTGTCCCCGTGCCTGAACGGCTCGAACAACCGGTCGGTCGCGATCATCGCGCCGAGCGGTGAGTAGCCGGAGGTGATGCCTTTCGCGCAGGTGATCATGTCGGGCTGGTAGCCGTAGCGTTCGGCGCCGAACATGTGCCCGAGCCGGCCGAACGCGCAGATCACCTCGTCACTGACGAGCAGTACGTCGTACTCGTCACAGATCTCGCGGACCCGGTCGAAGTAGCCGGGCGGTGGCGGGAAGCAACCGCCGGCGTTCTGCACGGGTTCGAGGAAGACGGCGGCGACGGTGTCGGCGCCCTCGTTCTCGATCGCGACCGCGATCTGGTCGGCGGCCCAGCGGCCGAACGCGGCCGGGTTGTCGCCGTGGATCGGGGCGCGGTAGATGTTCGTGTTCGGGACCCGGAACGTCGACGGCACCAGCGGCTCGAACGGCGCCTTGAGATCCGGGAGACCGGTGATGGACAGGGCCCCCTGGCTGGTGCCGTGGTACGCGATCGCACGGCTGATCACCTTGTGCTTGCCGGGTTTGCCGGTCAGCTTGAAGTACTGCTTGGCCAGCTTCCAGGCGGTCTCGACCGCCTCGCCGCCGCCGCTGGTGAAGAAGACCCGGTTCAGGTCGCCCGGCGCGTACCCGGCGACGCGTTCGGCCAGCTCGATCGACTTGGGGTGTGCGTACGACCAGAGCGGGAAGAACGCCAGTTCGGACGCCTGTTTGGCGGCCGCCTCGGCGAGCTCGGTGCGCCCGTGTCCGAGCTGGTTGACGAACAGTCCGGCCAGACCGTCCAGGTACCGCTTGCCGCGGGCGTCGTAGATGTAGGCGCCGTCGCCGCGGACGATCACCGGGATGTCGGCCGTCTCGTAGCTGGACATCCGGGTGAAGTGCATCCAGAGGTGGTCGCGCGCCGACGTCTGCAGGGTGGTGAACTCTGCGGCGTCGAACGACATGGTCAGATCCTTCGTCTCCGGGTGCTGTGTGTAGTTGGCCATCCTGCCTGGGAAAAAGCGTTCAGGCAAGTGATTTCGTGTCCATCCAGCCGATATGGTGTCGATGTCATCGGTTCGCATAGGCTTCTGATGCGAAATCCGTACCACGGGAAGGTTGCCAAGGTGGACACCCTGTTCGTGAACGGATCGATTTTCGACGGCCACCGCCACCGACCGGGCCTGACGGTCGGTGTGCGGGCCGGCCGGATCGCGGCGGTCACCGCCGACCCCGCCGGCCTGCGTGGTCCGCGGACCGAGGTGGTCGATCTCGCCGGCGGCCTCCTGCTGCCCGGATTCGTGGACGCCCACATCCACCCGGTGCAGGGCGGCCTCGAACGCGCCCACTGCGACCTCTCACCCGCCCACGGACTCACGGCGTACCAGGAGACGATCGCGCGGTACGTCGCCTCGCACCCGGACGTCCCGTGGATCCTCGGCGGCGGCTGGCATCAGCCCGACTTCGCCGGCGCCGCGCCGCTCAAAGCCGACCTCGACGCGGTCACCGGCGACCGCCCGGCCTTCCTGGTGAACGCGGACCACCACGGCGCCTGGGTCAACACGAAGGCGCTCCGGTACGCCGGGATCGACGCGACCACACCGGATCCACCGGACGGCCGGATCGAGCGCGGCCCGGACGGTACACCGACCGGAACACTGCACGAGGGCGCCATGAGCCTCGTCGGCCGCCTGGTCCCGCCGACGACCCACGACAAGCAGGTCGCCGCCCTCCTCGACGCGCAGGCCTACCTCCACTCGCTCGGCGTCACCGGCTGGCAGGACGCCATCCTCGGCGACTACGCGAACCTCAGCGACGCGACCCCGGCGTACGCCGAACTCGCGCGCGACGGGCGGCTGACGGCACGAGTCGTCGGCGCGCTGTGGTGGCAGCGGGACCGTGGCGCCGAGCAGTTGCAGGAGCTCATCGAACGACGGGACGCGGTGAAGTTCCCGCGGTTCCGGGCGGACAGCGTGAAGATCATGCAGGACGGTGTGGCGGAGAACTTCACCGCGGGCATGCTCGAGCCGTACTTCGACGGCTGTGGTTGCCGGACCCCCAACGCGGGTCTCTCGTTCGTGGACCCGATCGCGTTGCGGAGCCATGTCACGCAGCTGGACGCCGCCGGATTCCAGGTCCACGTGCACGCCATCGGCGACCGCGCGGTTCGGGAGGCGCTGGATGCGTTCGAGGCGGCCTGGACGGAGAACGGCGACAGCGACCTGCGGCACCACATCGCGCATCTTCAGGTGATCCACCCTGACGACATCGGCCGGTTCGCTCGCCTCGGAGTCGCCGCGAACCTGCAGGCGTTGTGGGCGGTGTACGACCCGCAGATGGTCGAGCTGACCATCCCGTTCCTTGGTCCGGAGCGGACCTCGTGGCAGTACCCCTTCGGCGACCTCGCCCGCTCCGGTGCCCGGCTCGCGGCCGGTTCCGACTGGCCGGTGTCGAGCCCCGACCCGCTGGCCGCCGTCCACGTCGCGGTGAATCGCCGGGCGCCAGGCGATCCCGACGCTTTCCTTCCCGAGCAGGCCCTGGACCTGAGTACCGCGCTGGCGGCGTACACGTCGGGGAGTGCCTGGCTGAACCATGCCGACGGTTCCGGCCGGATCGAGGGTGGAGCGCTCGCGGATCTGGTCCTCCTCGACCGGGACCCGTTCACCGGCCCGACCGACGAGATCGGAGCCGCCCGAGTGCGGGCCACCTATGTCGAGGGCGAGTGCGTCTTCGGTGATCACTCAACGAGATAAGGGACGGTCATGGAGCAAACCCTCACCAACCTCGTGGACGGCAAGCCGGTCCCGGCCCAGAGCGGAGCGACGTACGACGTGATCGCGCCGGCCACCGGCGAGACGTACATCCGCGCGCCGCTGTCGGGTCCGGAGGACGTGGATCAGGCGATGACCGCGGCCGCGCGGGCGTTCGAGACCTGGCGCGACACCACGCCGGCCGAGCGGCAGCTGGCCCTGCTCCGGATCGCCGACGCGATGGAACGACGCGCGGACGAGTTCATCGCGGTGGAGAGCCGCAACACCGGCAAGCCGCTGGCGATCGCCGCGACCGACGAGGTGCCGCCCTGTGTGGACCAGTTACGGTTCTTCGCCGGTGCGGCCCGGGTGCTGGAAGGCCGCTCGGCGGGCGAGTACCTGGCCGGCCACACGTCGTGGGTACGCCGCGAACCGATCGGCGTCGTCGGTCAGGTGACGCCGTGGAACTACCCGCTGATGATGGCGATCTGGAAGATCGCGCCGGCGCTTGCCGCCGGCAACACGATCGTGCTCAAGCCGAGCGACACCACCCCGGCATCGACTGTCCTCCTCGCCGAACTGTGCAACGAGTTCCTGCCACCGGGTGTGTTCAACGTCGTCTGCGGCGACCGCGACACCGGCCGTGCTCTGGTCGACCACGAGATCCCGCAGTTGGTTGCCATCACCGGTTCGGTCCGGGCCGGGATGGAGGTCGCGTCGTCGGCGGCCCGGCAGCTCAAGCGCACCCACCTCGAACTCGGTGGCAAGGCGCCGGTCGTGGTCTTCGACGACGCCGACCTGGAGCAGGCCGCGGAGGCGATCGCCGACGCCGGCTACTACAACGCCGGGCAGGACTGCACTGCCGCGACCCGGGTGCTGGCCGGTCCCCGGATCCATGACGACTTCGTCGATGCGCTCACCGTCCGCGCCAACCGCACCCGTACCGGCCGCCCCGACGACCCTGACGTCGCGTACGGCGCCTTGAACAACGAGGCCCAGTTGCACCGGGTGGACGGCTTCGTCCATCGCCTGCCCGACCACGCGTCGGTGCGGACCGGCGGTGCGGTCGTCGGCGAGCGCGGGTACTTCTACGCGCCGACGGTCGTCTCCGGTCTGCACCAGGACGACGAGGCGATCCAGCAGGAGATCTTCGGCCCGGTCATCACGGTCCAGCGATTCACCGACGAGGACGAGGCGCTGCGCTGGGCCAACGGCGTCGAATACGGCCTGGCCTCGTCGGTGTTCACTCGCGATCACGGCCGCGCGATGCGGATGGCCCGCCGCCTCGACTTCGGCTGCGTCTGGATCAACACCCACATCCCGATCGTCGCCGAGATGCCACACGGCGGCTTCAAGCACTCCGGCCACGGCAAGGACCTGTCCATGTACGGCCTGGAGGACTACACCCGCATCAAGCACGTCATGTCCAACCTCGAGGTCTAGGGCAGATCCGTGCAGCTCGACAGGAGGTGTCCGTTCAATTCGTCCGCCGAGCAGGTTCGACGAGCGTCACAAGTTCGTGCCACAGGTGACACCTCCTGTCCGTTTGCACGGCACCAGGTCTAGACGACCTCGAGGTAGTCCTTTCCCGGCAGCGAAGGGAACGGTGCGTGCGGCTCGGTCTGGTACCAGTACGACGTGGAGGCCACGTCGTCCTGGAGTTGCAGCAGCCGGCCGTCGCGCCGCCAGCCGAGGGCCTGGACGGTGACCCTCAGGTCCTCGGTGAAGCGGATCGTGTCGGCGATGTGCCAGCGGTAGAGCCCGAACCGCTGCTGGTTCTTCATGAACCCGTCCGGCTGGATCGCCTGTGGCATCCCGAGGTACGGCGTCGTGAACGTCGCGTACACGCCCTCCGGATGGATGAACCCCCACGCGCCGCCGAAGTAGTCCTCGGTGCCGGTCCCGCAGATGGTCGGGTACTCGTCGTCGCCGTCGAGGTAGAACTTGACCTCGCCCTCACCCCACCACCCCGAGTTGTTGCAGCCCCACGCGAGGTACGTGCCGACGTACTGCCCTTGGCCGCGGACGCCGTCCAGCAGCGTGTGCACCTCGCCGTACGGGATCGGGTTGCTGCGTCGCCACTGCGCGTGCAGGTACGCCGTGTCGTCCGGGACATCGGTCTTGACGTAGTCGACCTGGTAGAAGAGCTCCGGGACCTCTGTCTCCAAGAGGTTCTCGATCGTCAGCCTGGCGCGGCCGCGGAACGGCATCTGCCAGTAGCTGTTGAAACCGCCGGACGGGTTCACCGCGATCGGCACCGAGCTGACCTGGCAGTGCTGACCCCAGCCGTTGCAGAAGAAGTCGCCCAGCGGTACTTCGATCGACGGCGTCTCCTCGTCGTCCCAGTACGCGCGCAGCACCAGCGACCGCCACAGCTTCGAGTCGACCGTGATCCACACGTGCGTGATCGCTCCCGGTCCCTCGATGTCCGCGATCGTCGTGGTCGACTCCGGTGCGAGCGGGATGCACGGCGCCATCTTCCAGCCCGGGCCGAGCTCGCGGGCCTGCCGTGAATACGCGCCTTCGGTCGCCCGGGCGCCGCCCGCCTTCGCGCCGTCCGGATTCTCCGCACTGATCGAGTAGGTCCGTGCCGCCGACAACCGAGCCACGTTGCCGAGATGAACGTCGAGCCCGTTGAAGTCACCCATGGCGAATGACCCTAGAGGCCGTGGCCGGTCAGCAGGCGCCCATCGGCGGACCGGGTGAGACCGGCGTGTCACGGAAGCCCCGAGTGGTCTACTCAAGGTGCTTTACCCGGCCGGGCGGAGTCGGCGACAGTGAACCGGTGACCGCATCAGCGCCTGTCGCCGTCATCGGACCACCCGGCCCGGCGGCCACGCTCACCGGTGCCCTCGACCGGGCCGGACTCCCCTACGTCCGGTACGACGCCCAGCCCGCCGAGCTCACCGGTCATCGTGCGGTGTTCGTCCTCGCCGGCCGCTATCCGGAACCCGACCACCTCGACACCGGCGCGCTGGCGCAGTACGTCGCTTCAGGCGGATCGGCGTACGTCGAGTTCGCCCTCGACGAGACCGGGTTCCTGCCGGCCGGGGACGTGCGGGAGGCGCACATCGAGCGGATCTTCACCACGGCGGCGCTGCCAGGGCTGGAGCCGCTCAGCATCCTGGACGAGCACCTGTCCCGCGCTCAGGAAGTAGCCGCCCCGAACAACGCGGTCGAGCTGCTCAGCTACGGCTCGGTCGCCGGCACGCACAAGGCGGTCTTCGGCCCACCCGAACACACCTTCCCGGCCCTGCTGGACATCCCGGTCGGCGACGGCCGATTGCTCTACGCCACGACTGCACTCAGCCACCACCTCGAGGGCCGCTACAAGCCGGTACGCCGCTGGCGGCGCCTGATGCAGGTGATCGTCGCCGAGGTCACCGGCACCGAGATCCCACCGGACCTCGAGGTCTTCACCGAGCCGCGCGTCTGGGTTGCATCCGGCGAACCGGTCCGTCTGGTCGCGCGGTCCGCGACCAAGCCGTCGTCCCCGGATCTCGACCTGACCGAGACCGCGACCGGGAGGTTCGAGTCCGAGCCGCAGTACCTCGATGACGGCGAACACACCTTCACCGTCGGCGACCAGCAGACGACCGTCAGGGTCGGGCCGCGGGCGGAGCGTTATCGCCGGATGGTCGACAAGGGCATTGCGTGGTTCGACCGGGCCGGCATGTTCTACGACCGGCCGGACGGGTCCAAGGGCGTCGCGGAAGGCTTCTCCAACGAGGTCGACGTCGACGGCAGGCTCCCGTTCCGTCCGGTGCCGCGCGGCGACTGCTTCACCCAGACAGCGCACGCCTTCCGGATGTATGCCGACCTGGCGGACTTCCCGCGCGGTCACACGATCGCCGACAACCTGATGCGTCTCGTGGTCGAGGAGGAACAGCTCACGGACCGCAACCAGCTGTACGGCGCCTGGGAACCGCGTGGAGCTCGTACCGACCTGACCGCGACGAACAACCTGTTTGCCGACGACAACGGCTGGATCTCCCTCTTCGCGCTGATCTCCGGTGCGACCGAGGCCGGGCTGCGCGGCGTCGAGTCGCTGATGCGGACCGCGAGCGATGAGCTCGGCCTGCAGGTCGACCCGTGGCGAACCCCGTCGACGATCCTGGTGAAGGGCTGGGAGGAGATCGCCCGGACCCCGATCGAGGACGGCCTCGACCTGACCTCGCACTGGCAGAGCTCGGCCCAGTGCGCCTACCTGTACGCGTACGGCCTGACCGGTGAGCAGCGGTACCTCGACATCGCCACCCGCGGACTGGACCACATGGCGAGCCACCATCCGCGCGCCCGCCTGGAGACCAGCCGGACCTGTGAGGCCGGCCGCTTCCTCCTGCCGCTGGTCGGCGCCTACCGCTACACCCACAAGCCCCTCTACCTGGACACGCTCCGCTCGCTGGCGGAGTACCTGAAGAGCCGGCAGGGCCCGGACGGCGGGTTCGCCGAGTGGGACGGGAAGTGTCCGCCGAGCAACGAGGCGTACGGCGTCGATGAGGCGTCCATCTTCCAGGCGAACGGCGACCCGATCACCGACCAGCTGTACGGCACCCCGTTCGCCGCCTGGGCGCTGCCGCTCGCGTACCAGGTCACCGGGGAGAAGGAGTTCGAGGAGCTGGCGCACGGCGTGCTCGACTATCTGAGCCGGATCCAGATCGACGACCCGGACGACGAGCAACTCGACGGGACCTGGCAGCGGGCGTTCGACTTCGAAGCGTGGGAGTACTTCGGTTCGAACGCGGACCTCGGCTGGGGACCGTACTGCGTCGAGACCGGCTGGTCCGTGGCGCCCGCGCTGATCGGCGCGATGCTCTACCTGAACAGCGACCCCTTCTTCCCGCCCGAACCCAGCACCGGGCACAGCGCCACCGTCGGGAAGGTCCAGGCAGAGTTCGACGCGATCCTCACCGGACGCCCGGCACCGGTCAGTTTCGCGCGGCGTGACGACGGCCGGATCGTCCGTACCCAGGACGGCGCTCAGGCAGTGCTCGGCGATCTGGTCGCAGCCGGTGAACCGGTCTGGGCGCGGAACGAGCCGGCCCGATCGACCGAGATCTATGTCCGCGGCGCGGACGGCCACCTGCACCACACCTACCTGGACGACCGCGTCGGTCAGGGCCGGTGGCAACAAGTTGGCGAGCTGGAACTGGCCGACGACCCGGTGGCCGCCTTCAACCCCGGCGCCGACGCGGTCGAGGTGTACGTGCTCGGTGCGGACCGCCGGATCCACCACTGCTCGATGATCGACGTGCGTGGCGGCCACACCCCGTGGGAACCTGTCGGCACCTTGCACTTCACCGGTTCGCCGGCCGTGCTGTACGACGAGACGCTCGGAACCGTCCGCCTGGTCGCCAACGACATCGCCGGACAGGACCGCCGGACCCGCAAGGTGAACCGTTGGCACCTGCCGTGGCAGGACTACTCACACTGGATCACCGCATGACTCACCTCGCGATTGACGGCGGTCAGTCCGCTCTCCGACTCCGAGCCCTCCCGTCCCGGCGCACCGGCACCGGCCCTGGGTACACCCACGGCCCGGACGCGCTCCGACGGATGCTGACCGCCATCGGAGCGGCCGCCGCCGAGGCAGGTGTGAGCGGACCGGTCGAGGTGGTCGCTCTCGGCCTCACGGGTTATCCGCCTGCGCCGGGAGCCGCGGAAGAGTTCGCGGCGGACGTCGGCGAACTGCTGGACGCCGACGAGGTGCGGCTGACCCAGGACATGGTGACCGCGCACGCCGGCGCGCTGCCCGACGGGTACGGCGTGGTGGTTGCCGCAGGCACCGGGCTTGTCTGTCTCGCGGTGGATCGCGACGGCAGTTGGCACAAGCTCGACGGACACGGGTACCTGTTCGGCGACGCGGGCAGTGCCTTCGCGATCGGTCGTGCCGGTCTGGTTGCCGTCCAGCGGGCCCGCGACGGCCGCGGCCCGGTGACGAAGCTCGCGGACACCCCGCTCGATCCGGTCACGCTCTATCGATCCGCGACGCTGGTCGACGACGTTGCCCGCTTCGCTCCCGACGTACTGCGCTGTGCCGCCGAAGGGGACCCGGTTGCCGCGGACCTCGTCGTACAGGCGGCCGGGGACATCGGCGAGACGATCAACGCGGCCGTTGCGCAGTTGGCCGGAGAAGGACCGGTGCCGGTCGCGTGTGTCGGCGGGCTGTTCCGCGGTGCCGGCGATCAGTTGCTGGAGCCGGTCCGCGCGGCGCTGTCGGCCCGTGCACGGCTGACCCCCGCCGTCGGCAACTCGCTCGACGGCGCCGAGCGGCTCGCGACCGGATCGCTGCAGCCGTATGCCGACCTCACCGTGATCCACCGCAAGACACAACAGAAAGGGCGCCCTCGCTTCGCTCGGGGGTGATAACAGACGATGAGAGTTCTTGCCCACGGCACCCTTGTGGTGTCCTGCCAGGCCGGGCCAGGCAATCCGTTCTACTCGCCCGACGCGATGGCGCTGATGGCCCGCGCGGCCGAGGCGGGCGGGGCCGGGGCGATCCGGGTGAACGGGGCGCTCGACGTGGCAGCGATCCGGGCAGTCACGGACCTGCCGATCATCGGGCTGAACAAACTCGGCGATCCGGCCGGCGTATTCATCACCCCGACGTACGACTCGGCCGTCGGGGTGGCCCGGGCCGGGGCCGACCTGATCGCGCTGGACGGCACGATGCGGCCGCGGCCGGACGGGCAACGGCTGGACCAGCAGATCGCCCGGATCCACGAGGAGCTCGGCGTACCGGTACTGGCCGATGTGGACAGCGTCGACGCGGGTCTCGCGGCCCGTGCGGCGGGCGCCGACCTGGTCGCGACCACGCTGTCCGGGTATACCAATGGCACGTCGCCGGCCGGACCAGACGTCGAGCTGGTCCGGCAGCTCGCGGCGAAGCTGGACTGCCCGATCGTTGCCGAAGGCAGGATTCGTACGCCCGAACACGTCCGCGCTGTGTGCGATGCGGGCGCGTACGCCGTCGTGGTCGGTCACGCGATCACGAATCCGATGGACATCACGGCCCGATTGGTCGAGGCGATCCCGGGTACATAGGCCATCCGAGTGGTCTAGCCCACCTTGTCGACGAGGGTCGAATCCTCTTCCGCGCGAGTGCCGGGCGGCGTATCCATGACGCAACTCAACCCTGGGAGAGGACGCGACACATGAGCATTGCCGGCAAGGTCGACCGCCGTACCCTCCTCCGCGTGGCGCTGGCCGCGCCCGCCGTTGCGGCGCTCGCCTCCTGTGCGAAGCCGGTCGCCGACAAGTCCGCGCCGGCCGCGAGTACCGGCGCCTCGGTGGACGGCTCGAAGCCGCTGGAGTTCTTCAACTTCGACGGCGGCTACGGCAAGGAATGGACCACGATGCCACTGGACCTCTACCGCAAGGAGTTCCCGCAAGCGGAGGTGAAACTGACCAGCGGCCAACAGCTCCAGCAGCAGCTCCAGCCCCGGTTCATCCAGGGCAACCCGCCCGACCTGATCGAGAACGTCGGCCTCGACGGCGCCACCCTGGCCGCCAAGAAGCAGGTCATGGACATCGGCGCGCTGCTCGAGATGGACGCGTACGACGAGCCCGGCAAGAAGGTCAAGGACACCCTGCTGCCGGGCGTCGCCGAGGCCGGCCGGTACGACGGCGTGAAGTACGAGATGCCGTACGTGTTCGGCGTCGGCGGGATCTGGTACAGCAAGCCGCTGATGGACAAGCACGGCTGGACCTACCCCAAGCACTGGGACGAGATGCTCGCACTCTGCGAGGAGATCAAGAAGACCGGGATCGCGCCGTGGACCTACCAGGGCAAGTTCCCCGGCTACCTGACCAACCCGATGCTGATGACGGCGTACAAGGCGGCCGGGCCGGACCTGAAGAAGAAGGTCGACAACCTCGAGCCGAACGCCTGGCGGGATCCGGCCCTGATCCAGGCCGCCGAGGGCTACCAGGAGCTGGCCGCGAAGGGCTACCTGCTGGAGGGTTCGCAGGCGCTGTCGCACACGCAGTCGCAGACCTACTGGGCGCAGGGCAAGGCCGTGTTCATCCCGTGCGGCGGCTGGCTGGAGAACGAGCTGGGCGCCATCGCGCCCAAGGACCTCGGCATGACGATGGTGCCGGTCCCGGGCTGGTCGAAGGACGACAAGGCGCCGTTCGAGACGGTGACCGGCGGCCCGGGTGGGGCGCTGATCGTGCCGGCCAAGGCGAAGAACCCGCAGGGCGGCCTGGAGTTGCTGCGGATCATCCTGTCCAAGCAGTGCATGAAGAACTTCACCCAGGTGACCAAGTCGCTGACCGTGGTGCAGGGCGCGTCCGACGGCGTCGAGCTGTCGTCCGCGAACAAGTCCATGCAGGACGTGATCACCGCGGCCGGCACGAACATGTTCGCCGACTGGTCGTTCCGGCTGTGGTACAAGAAGCTGCTCGACAACTCGGACAAGGCGATGGCGGCGCTGATGAACCGCGAGGTGACGCCGGACGAGTGGAGCAAGCAGATGCAGAAGTACGCCGACGAGACCGCCAAGGACTCGTCGATCAAGAAGTTCCACGTCTGACATGCACCACGGCAAGTACCGGTTCGTCCTCAGCCTGCTGCTCGTCCCGCTCGGCTTGTACGCGGTGTTCGTGGTCTCGCCGTACGTGCAGGCCTTCCCGATCGCGTTCACCGACTGGGAGGGCCTGTCGGCGGACTACCACTACATCGGGTTCGACAACTTCGTCACGCTGTTCCACGACTCGGTGTTCTGGGTGGCGCTGCGGCACAACCTGTTCCTGCTGGTCAGTCTGCCGGTGATCATCGTCACGCTGTCGCTGTTCTTCTCCGCGATGCTGAACTACCGCGGCGGCGTACCGGGCGCGAAGTTCTACAAGGTCGTGTACTTCTTCCCCAGCGTGCTGTCGATCGCGGTCGTCGGCGTGCTGTGGCAGTTCGTCTTCGAGCCGCGGAACGGATTGCTGAACGGGTTCCTGCGGGCGATCGGGCTGGACGGTCTGGCCGAGCTGTGGCTCGGCGACGGGAAGACCGCGCTCGGCTCGATCATGGCTGTGGTCGTCTGGGGTGGCGTCGGCTTCTACGTCGTTCTGTTCACCGCGGCGATGGCGGCGATCCCGCGGGAGTTGTACGAGGCGGCGCTGCTCGACGGCGCCGGCGCGTTCCAGTCGTTCTGGCGGCTGACGTTGCCGCTGATCTGGAACACCGTCCAGGTCGCGCTCGCGTTCCAGGTGATCGGCGCCCTGGACCTGTTCGCGCTGGTGAAGATCCTGTCGGTCGGGCCGGGTGGACCGGACGACGCGACCCAGGTGATCTCGCTGTACATGTACACGAACGCCTTCACCTACGGGAAGTTCGGTTACGCCTCGGCGATCGGGGTAACGCTGTTCGCCATCAACATGATCCTGACCCTGCTGACGTTCCGGCTGACCCGCCGCGAGCGGGTCGAGTACTGAGGAGCACAGGTGGCCACACTGACGGATCCGGCCCGGATCGACGCCGCCCCGGCTCCCGCCGTACCGGACCCACCGACAGGGCGGACCGTGGGATCGCGGGTGCTGGGCGGCACGTCCCAGGGGTTCGTGCTGGTCTGGGGCGCGATGGTGGTGTTCCCGCTGCTCTGGGCGGTGCTCAGCTCGTTCAAGTCCGACGCGGACATCTTCAAGAGTCCGTGGAGTCTGCCGTCGGTGTGGCACTGGGACAACTTCTCCCGGGCCTGGAACGAATCCCACATCGGCACGTACTTCTTCAACAGTGTGATCGTCGTCTGCGGCGGCGTACTGCTGACCCTGCTGCTGTCGTCCGCGGTCGCGTACGTGCTCGCGCACTTCGAGTTTCCGGGCAGCCGGCTGCTGTACTACGTCTTTGTTGGCGGCATGGTGTTCCCTGGGTTCATGGCCCTCGTGCCGTTGTTCTTCGTGGTTCAGAACCTGGGTCTGCTCAACACGTACCTCGGCCTGATCCTGGTGTACGCGACACACGGCATGTCGTTCTCGGTGTTCTTCCTGACCGCGTTCTTCCGGACCCAATCGAAGGAACTCGCCGAGGCGGCGCTCGTCGACGGCTGCTCACACTGGGGTGTGCTGTTCCGGATCATGCTGCCGCTGGCTCGCCCCGGTCTGGTCAGCATCGGCATCTTCCAGTTCCTCGGGATGTGGAACGAGTACCTGCTCCCGCTGGTGCTGAACACCGACGAGAGTCGCTACCTCGTCACCCAGGGTTTGGCGAACATCGCGGTGACGCAGGGATACCACAGTGATTTCTCCGGCCTGTTCGCCGGACTGACCATTTCGATCCTCCCCGTGCTGGCGGTCTATCTTGCCTTCCATCGACAGATCAGCACCGGTATGACCGCTGGAGCCCTCAAGTGACCGATCTCCTGCTCGCCGCGACGTCGCTCGACGTCACCCCGCCGCCCGGGCACCGCCTGGATGGGTACGCGGCCCGGACCGCTCCCGCGACCGGTGCCGCGGACCCGTTGCGAGCCACCATCATCTGGCTCGGTACGGCGGACGACCCGGGGGTGCTGTGGCTGACTCTGGACGCGATTGCTGTGGGCAAGCAACTGACCACGGAACTGGCCGCGGCCGCCGCCAAGGTGGCCGGGATCCCGCCGGCGAACGTGGTGGTGTCCGCGTCGCACACGCACTCCGCGCCGTCCGGATGGACCGGCCAGATCCACCCGGTCATCCCGGCGGAGCGGGAGCGGGTGCTGTACGAGGCGCTGAGCGCGTCGATCGCCAATGCAACGTTGGAGCGCCGTCCGGTGACGGCGTCCTGGCGATCGATCGAGGTGATCGGGGTCGGCACCAACCGGCACCGGCGGAACGGTCCGCACGACAACACCGCCGGCGTCCTCGCGCTCCACTCCCTCGACGGCTCGCTGGAGGCGATCCTGCTGGACTTCGCCTGCCATCCGACAACCCACGGCCCGGAGAACCTGCAGTACTCCGCCGACTGGCCCGGCGCTGCTCGTGCAGCACTGGCACCCGCGGTGGTCGGTTACCTCCAAGGTGCCGCCGGCGACGTCAGTCCGCGCTTCACGCGCCAGGGCCGCGGCGCCGTCGAGGTCGCCCGGTTGGGCGGTCTGCTCGCGTCCCGGGTCCGCGAGGCCTTGGCCGGCCCGGGCCTCGAGCTACCCCGATCGGCCCCGGTCATCCGCCGTACGACGATCAGCCTGCCGGTCCGCGATCTACCCTCGGCCGACGATCGGGCCTCGGCCGTCGCGACGGCCGAGCGATCCTTGCGTGACGGCGTCGACGACCCGTCGTCCCGGATCGCGCAGACCCGGCTCGACGGTGCGCGCGGCCAGGCGCTGATGGCTGCTGCATCGCTGCCGGAGACGCTGGACCTGCCGGTCAGCGTGGTGACGATGGGCCACGTGTGCTGGGTCAACCTGCCGGTCGAACTGTTCGCTCTGCACGGCGCCTGCCTGCAGGCGGACAGTACGCACCCGATCACCCGCGTCGTCGGCTACACGGACGGCTACTACGGCTACATCGTCGACCCCTCGGCCGCCAATTCCGGCGCCTACGAAGCCCTCATCACCTTCTTCGACCAGCCCACCACCACCCGCCTGCTCTCCGAAACCTCCGCCTTCGTCAACAGGTAGCTCGCACGGGCCGTGGGTTTGGGCACGAACCGGGGGGCAACCAAACTACTTCCGGCGCCGATGTAACGCTCCGTGTTCCCAAACCGATGTGACCCCGGAAGCTCCTCCCGAGCTGGGGCAGTCTTCGTCCGGCGAGGGCCTGAACTTCAACATCCCGACCGGCCAGGACGCCGTCATGTGGGGCAACGAGGCCGACTTCGCGGCCAAGCCGGTCGCGGGTACCCTGTCCGCGGTCAAGTACGAGGTCTTCCAGACGGGTGAGAACTCGGCGATCGCGGGCAACATGCCGTCGATCAAGTTCGAGATCTCGAACCCGGCCACGGGCGCGACGTACACGACGCTGGTCTACACGCCGGACAACTCGGCGTCGAACACCTGGACCTCGATCGACGCGAAGGCCGACACGGGGAACCACTGGGGGTTCACCGGTACATACTTCAACACCGGCACGGACCGGTGCGGCATCAACGGTTCGCGGTGCACGCTGACCGAGGCGCTGTCCAAGCTGGGCGACGACGCGAAGTTCATCTCCGCCGGCGTCGGCAAGGGCCGGGACAACGCCTGGCACGGCGCGATCCGGTCCCTCACCATCGCCAACACCACCTACAACTTCACTGCCGCTGGCGTCCTGGCTTCCAACTGACGCCCCGCAACTAGCGATCCCGTCGACTTTGTGCACCGCGTGCGCACCGAACCGCCGCTGGGATGCGGATCCGGTGCACAAAGTCGACGCTGACCAGGACGTGGTGGGCGCGGGGATCGTCTGCCACGGGAAGGTACCGCCGGCGCTGACCAGCTGGATCACCATCAGGACCAAGCCGAGGAACTTGCCGACGGCACCGAACCAGGCGGACAACGCGTGCAGGATCGCGACGAACGTGGTGTTCGCCGAGCGCGGGTTCAACTGCGCTTCGGTGGAGGACATCTGCGAGCGGGCCGGCTTCACCCGAGGCGCCTTCTACTCGAACTTCGGGTCCAAGGACGAGCTGGTGCTGGCGTTGTTCCAGGCAACCACCGACCGCCTGCTCGAGCAGATCGGCGCGCTGCTGCCGGACCTTGCGAATCAGCCCGGCACCCTGCTGGACGCCGTACTCGGGCTGCTCGACGAGGCGGCCGGGGACCAGCGGCAGTGGCATCTGATCTCCACCGAGTTCACCCTGCACGCGTTGCGAAAACCCGGAGGCGGCGCGGGCGCTCAATCGGCAGCGGGCGATGTTCCGGTCCAGCCTGACCAAGCTGGTCGAGGAGATCTCCGAGACCAGCGGGATGCGGATGAGTGTCCCGGCGGAGCAGTTCGTCCGGCTCGTCATCGCCGTACACGAAGGTGCGCGGTCACAAAGCCTGCTGGAGCCCCGCAAGGTCCCGGCCGGCTCGCTCGAACGCACCTTCCTGCCGATGGTCCTGACCGCGGTGACCGACTAGTTGACCTTCACGCTCACCGTGTGGAGGCCGGTCGAGCCGTTCGGTGCGGGGGGTGCCGAGGCCTCGACCTGTGGGTTGCCCTTGGCATCGAACGCCCGGGACTGCAGCATGTGCATCCCGTGCGGCGCGTTGTCCCAGGTCCAGTGCCACTGCCGCCAGGTGTCGATCGACGCGTCCGTCGCCAGTGTCGCCTCGTGCCACGGGCCACCGTCCACCCGGACCTCGACCTTGGATACCCCGACGTGCTGGTCCCACGCGACCCCGGCCACCGTGACCTGACCCGCCGGCACCTCCTTGCCACCCGGTACGTCGATCCGCGACGACAACTTGATCGGCCCGAGCGCCGACCAGCCGCGCGGCGTCCAGTACGCCTCGAACTGGTCGAACCGGGTCACCTCGATGTCCGTCAGCCACTTCGTCGCGGAGACGTACCCGTACAGCCCGGGTACGACGATCCGCACCGGGAACCCGTGCTCGACCGGCAACGGCTGCCCGTTCATCGCGTAGGCCAGCATCGCCTGACGATCGTCGAGCAGCGTGCTGAGCGGCGTCCCCGCGGTGAAGCCGTCCTTCGACGTGGACTGGATCGCGTCGGCGTCCGCAGACGGGCCGGCCTCCTGCAGCAGGTCCTTGAGCAGTACGCCGGACCACAGCGCGTTCCCGATCAGGTCGCCGCCGACCTCGTTGCTCACGCAGGTCAGCGTCACCCACTTGTGCAGGACCGGGCGCTTCAGCAGGTCGTCGAAGCTCAGTTCGATCTCGTGGTCGACCATGCCGTGGATGCGCAGTTTCCAGTCCGACGGCAGGATCTGCGGCACCGACAGCGCCGTGTCGATCCGGTAGAAGTCGTCGTTCGGGGTGACCCACGGCACCGCGCCGTCGGCCTGCGCACCCGCCGGCGCGTCGAGGCTCGGCGGTTTCGGCAGGTTGAGCGCCTTCCGTGCATCGGCGACGGCGGCACGGTTCCCCGAGACCACCCGGCCGAGCAGCCCAACGGCCGCCGCGCCGATCGCGACTCCGGCCGACAACTGCAGGAACCCGCGCCGGCTCACGCCGTCGTCGAGTCCTTGGAGGAGCGGCTCGAGCCGCCTGCTGAAGAGCCGCAGAATGATCAGGGCCGTGATCCCGGCGACCGCTGACGGCAGGAACCCGGTCTGTCCGGCGTCCGCCCGCGTCGCCGCCGCGATCACCGCCGCCCCGGTCAGTACGACGATGATCAGTGCGCCGGCCCAGTAGCGCCGTACCGCGAGAATGCCGCCGATCGCGGCCAGGGCGAGCAGGACGATCACGATGCCGACGCGCAGCGCGGTCTTGTCGTTGGTGCCGAACCAGGAGATCGCCAGGTCCTTGAGCCACGGCGGGACCCGGTCGATGAACGCCGACCCGATCGCCACCACGGGTGTCTGCGAGGTGCCGAGGAGGCCGGCGGCCACGCTCCCGGCCGCCAGTCCGGACACAGCGGCGAGGATGCCACCGAGGGCACCACGCCAGCGGATCCCGTTCCTGCCCTCGGTACGACGTTGGGGCACCCGCGGCTGGTCGACGAGTTGCTGGTTCACCTCTCAACCATTACGCGGCGGGGCGCCCGGCACCAGCCGGGCGCCCCATCCGTTAGTCGCGGGTAATACAAATATCGAGTTTTGCCCCGGATACTGCGTCAGATGCGCTCGGGAGAGATCGGACCCAGCGATGGCCGGCCGTTCGGCCAGCGGCGGGCGTTGTCGCGAACCCGGCGCAACTTGCCGAGCACAACCTCCCGCTCGTCGGCCAGTTGGGACATCCAGAGGCTGTCGATCTCCAGGAGGTGATCCGGCAGTGCTTCGCGCAACCGCCGCTTCCCCTCCTCGGTGAGAACCGCGAACGAACCGCGGGCATCGTCGGGACAGGGCTCCCGGCGTACCAGACCGAGGTTCTCGGCGCGGTCGACCAGCCGGGTGATGCCGCCGGTGGTGACGGTCAGCTCCCGGGCTAGAGAGGTGAGACGCTGCTTCTCCCCGTGACTGCGGGCCAGCCGCAGCAACAGTTCGAACATTGCCATTTGCAGACCACTGCGCTTGAGGGAGTGACGCATCACATGATCGAGTTCGGCCGCTGCTTCTCGCAGCAGACCGTACGCGGTGAGGACGTCGCTTTCCCATGGTTCCGCGGCGCGGGTGGGTTCTGCATCGGCGAGCGCTAGGGGCGAGCAAAGCGAAGGCGCGATGGTCATGCGCGGACTCTATTAGCTGACTAGGTCACTTCGCTACACGGGGTGACCTTTCGGCTACAGATCGACCCCGAACCGACAAGCTTCTGAGCCTAACCCGGCCACCACCGAGCGTCCTCGGCGGGATCCGGTCTAGCGCGGTGCGGACGGCGTACTGCCACTCGGACCCTTCCTTTCGCGACGGGGTTCGCGGGATCCGCCGGGCTGGGACAGCGGACCGAAGGACGAGGTCGGAGTGGTCGATCCGCCGCCCTGCTCACCGGCCGAGTGCGCCGCGGCGCCGGCCAGACCGCCGGCGAACTTCCGCGCGCCGTTCACCATCCCGCCGGCTGCGACGACGCCGGGATGCGACCCGACCCCGACCGCGCCCGACGCACCACGGCCCGAGGATCCGCCACCGGACCGGCCCGATCCGCCGCCTCCTCGGCCGAAGACCGAGCGGCCGACACCGACGGCGCCGGTCGCCATGCCGCCCGGATCGGCCACTGCGCTGCCCATCCCCGAGCCGCCGCCGGCCACCGCGGCAGTGACCGGAACCAGGAAGCGGAGCAGGGCCGGTAGCGCGAAGATCGCGAGGAACAACATCATCAGGCCGGTGGTGGTCTGCACGAAGCTGTTGCCGGATTGCCCGATGCCGAGCTCGTTCATCTTCAGCGCGGCCGCGTAGATGAGCGCCGCGGCCGGCTTGTACGCGATGAACGCCAGCGACCAGCCGCAGTACTTGCGGAACCAGCTCCGGCCGATCTCGGTGTTGGTCGCGGCCGCCGCGAGCGGAAACGTGCCCGCCAGCAGGATCAGCATGGCCGACCGGATGATCATCAGCACGACCTGGATCAGGGCGGCCAGAATGACGGCGACGCCGGCGAACATCATGATCAGCGTGGCCGGGCTCGTTCCCGTGACCGTGCCCAGGGAGCCTTGCAGCATCACGTTCGCGAGTGCGGTGGCCAGGGTCGTGTCGTCGGGATGGGCGGAGCGGATGATCGCCTCAGCGAGCTTGTCCGACCACTCGGCCAGCAGTTGCAGTGTCGCGGACCCGGCCGCGCCGACGGCGACGAACACCATTGTTGCCTTGAGCAACTCTTGGAGCGGCCGGGCGCGTTGCTCCCAGGCCAGCCGCATCCCGGCGACCAGCACCGCGACGGTGAAGACGGCCGCCGACACCCACAGCACGCTGCCCTGGAGGAAGTCGACGATCGCGCTGTTCCGCGGACTCGAGGTGTCCGCGCCGACCGAGAGTGCCGGGCTCGGCTGGTGGATCCAGAAGGTCGCGATCGCCTGGATGCCCTCGTACGCCGCCTGCCCGATGCTCTTCGCGATCTGCTCCAGTGCGTTGCCGGCGACGTCGTTCAGACCTCTGCTGATGCGGCACTCGATCTCCGTCGGCCCACACATCAGACACCGCTCCACGGCACGAAGTCGCTCAGGTCCCGGTGCTGGGAGTACGGCGCTCCGACCGCCCCGCCGGGAGGTGGTGACTGAAGGCGCCAATCGCCGTCGTACCAGCGCATGGTCAGCGTGATGCTCATGTACGCCGACTCGACCGGAAGTGCGAGCATGATCGTGGCTCGGTCCCCGCCGGCGTCGAGCACGCGGAAGCCGGCCACCTGCGAGGCAGCCGAGCCGGATGGCTCCGACTCGCTCTGCGCACGCGTCAGGGCCTCGGTGTCCGGACCCGGGACCATGAGTTTGCGGATCGTTGCGAGCGCCTGCTCCTGGTCGGCGAAGGCGGCGACCACGTTGTAGGCAGCGAAGACGGCGCCTGTCGGTGAGTGGGCGAAGCAATGCCGGAAGCCGTCGGGATCGGTCCGGGCAGGTCCGGTCGCGCTCGATCGCGGTACGACGACGCGACGGCTGACCTCCCAGGCATCCACGGCCGGCGGCTTCGTCGGGATCGTCTGATCACCACCGGGCGGACCGCAGTTGCCCTCTCCAGTTGCGGCAGGCTGGGAGTCGGGCGTCGCGGACGCCGCGGGTAGTGCTGTGGGTGCGGTTTGCGCTGCCGCCTGATGGTCGTCGTCCGAGGTCAGAGCGCTGACCAGCAGCAGAGCGCCGCACAGCAGCACCGCGCTGACGACCACACAGGCGGTGACGAACCCGCGTCCGAACGGTGACTTGTCCTCGTGCTCCGGCCTCATGGATCAAGGCTGGCAAAGATCGGCCGATCGCCGCGGAAGTTATCCACAGGCCTGGGGCCGCCGTGGGAAAACCGGTGTCGGTGGAGTGCGGCAGGGTGGAACCATGACGGACATGGGGCTGGAGCGGATCGCGCTGATATCGGACGTGCACGGGAACCTGACGGCGTTGGAGGCGGTGCTCGCGGACATCGAGCGGCGGGGGATCGGGCGGATCTTCAACCTCGGTGACTACGTCGGGAAGGGACCGCGCGGGCAGGCGGTGGTGGACCGGTGCCGGGAGGTCTGCGAGGTGAACATCCTCGGCAACTGGGACGACTCGCTGCCCGACCCGGACCGCGAGTTCGACACCGAGGGTTTGCGCTGGTGGCAGAAGGAACTGCGCGAGGACCAGGGGACCTGGCTGCGAGGGCTCCCGTTCTGCCACGACTTCCTGCTCAGCGGCCGGCAGATCCGGTTGTTCCACGCGTCGTCGACGAGCGTTCACAAGCGCGTCCGGTTCGATCACGACGAGGCGGAGTACCGGCTGATGTTCGAGAACACCGAGGCCACCGGCGCCGGACCGATCCCGACGATGGTCGGGTACGCCGACACCCACGACCCGTTCTACGAGGTCGATCTCGGCCGGACGCTGTTCAACATCGGCTCGGTCGGCAACAGCCTGGACGATCCGACCCCGGTCTACACGATCCTCGAAGGCGTGCCGGACTCACCCGATCCGGCGACGTTCTCGATCCAGTTCGTCCGCGTCCCGTACGACGCGCACGCCGAGCTCGAGATCGCCCGCGAACTCGGCATGCCCGAACTCGACGGCTACGAGGCCGAGATCATCCGGGGTCTGTACCGCGGCAACTTCTACGCCGGCGAACCGCACACCTACCACCGCCGGCTCCGCACCGCCTGAGGACGTTGTCCCCAACGTTGTCCACAGGTGTGGATTAGGTGCCCCGAGCAACGGTCCGCCCATCGGATGTTCACCCGGTGGTCACTTGACCAGGAGAGCTTCCGAACCGACAGGCCGGTATCCGGCCGCGAGGAACGTGCGCATCGATGCGGCATTGCCCGGTGTGACCTGCGCCCAAACGTGTGCATTCGCAGGAATCAAGGCCCGCGCGGCCCGCGCCAGCCGGCGCCCGTGTCCCTTGCCGCGGGCGTCTCCCGGTACTTCGATCGCACACTCGACGCGATCCGCGAGACCGCGTCCGGTCAGCACGAACCCGCCGTACTCGTCCACGTACACACGGACGTCGTCGCGGGCGTGCAAGGCGTTCTCGATCCGGGGGTGCTGGTGGTCGGTCACTTCGCTGAGACCGGCGGTCGCCGCGGCGCGCTCCGCCGCGTCGGTGACTGCCGGCGCAAGGAGCATCGCGTCGAGGGAGGCCACGTGGCGTCCGGTCGCCGCCTCGAGAGCCGACAGGAACGGCGGGTTCGTCGGTGCGCACAGGTCGCCTGGTGGCAGTCGCTCCGCGACCCAGGCGGCGTCGACATCGGCGGCGATGACGATGTGGGCGGTGAACGCGAGCAGGCAGGACGCTCGGTCCGACGGCGGGGGCACGACGGTGGTGCCGAGGTCCGGGGGCGGGAACGCGCCGCGTTCGACGCCACGCAGAATGTCAGCAAGAGTGTTCATCACGACCATTGTCGGCGGTACGGAGGGGCAAGGACATGCGGAAGCCGCAGGTGGAGCGGGCCGACGGACTGCCCGGCCGGGTCACGATCTACGAGGTCGGCCCTCGCGACGGACTGCAGAACGAGTCGGCGATCGTCGACGTGGCGGTCAAGGCGGAGTTCATCCACCGGCTCGTGGACGCGGGGCTGACGACCATCGAGACGACCAGTTTCGTGCACTCCAAGTGGGTGCCGCAGCTCGCCGACGCCGCGGAACTGCTCGAGGGGCTGGACCTGCCGGAAGCCGTCCGGGCGCCGGTCCTGGTCCCGAACGAGCGCGGCCTCGACCGGGCCCTGGCCGCGAACGTGCGGGAGATCGCGATCTTCGCCAGCGCGACCGAGACCTTCGCCGCGAAGAACCTGAACTCCACGCTGGACGACCAGTTCGCGATGTTCACCCCGACGATCGACCGTGCCCTGGCCGAAGGGCTGACGGTCCGTGGCTACGTGTCGATGTGTTACGGCGATCCGTGGGAGGGCGACGTACCGATCGACCAGGTCGTGAAGGTCGGCGCGCGGCTGGTCGAGCTCGGCTGCCACGAGCTGTCCCTCGGCGACACGATCGGTGTGGCGACGCCGGGGCAGGTGACCGCGCTGATCGCCGCCTTCGGTGCCGCCGGGGTGGGCGTCGACAAGCTGGCTGTGCACTTCCACGACACGTACGGCCAGGCTCTCGCCAACACGCTGACCGCGCTCCGCGCCGGCGTCACCACGGTCGACAGCTCGGCGGGCGGTCTCGGCGGATGCCCGTACGCCGAGAGCGCGACCGGCAACCTGGCCACCGAGGATCTGCTCTGGCAGCTCGACGGCCTCGGCATCGAGACGGGTGTCGACCTGGAGAAACTGGTCGCCACCAGCGTCTGGATGGCCGGTCAGCTGGGCAAGCCGTCGCCGAGCCGGGTGGTGCAGGCGCTCGCCGGGTAATCCGCTGGGAAATGTCGGTAGGTGCGGTCAGGATGGTCGGGTGACTGATCGCCGGACCGAGCTCGGGGAATTCCTGAAGGCGCGGCGCGCCCGGGTCTCCCCCGAGGACGTCGGCCTGCCGGCCGGCGGGCGGCGTCGTACGCCCGGACTGCGCCGTGAGGAGCTCGCTCAGCTCGCCGGGGTCGGCGTGACTTGGTACACGTGGCTCGAGCAGGGCCGGCCGATCAACGCCAGCGGGCAGGTGCTCGACGCGGTCGCCGGGACGCTGCGACTCAGCTCGATCGAACGCGAACACCTGTATCGCCTGGCCGAGGCGACTCCGGCGCGGCCGCCGCGCGTGACCGATTGCGCGAACGAGAACGTCCTCGCCGAGATCCTCGGCGCGCTCGACCCGTTGCCCGCGGTGATCACGAACACCCGGTTCGACATCGTCCGGACCAACGCGGCGTTCAGCGACCTGTTCCACGACTGGCACGCACTGCCCTGCATCCACAAGAACCTGCTCTGGTGCCTCGTCACCGAGCCGACCTCCCGGCAGCAGTTGCTCAACTACGACACCGAGGTCCCGTATCTGGTCGGTCGGCTGCGCTCGGCGTACGGCGAGCATGTCGGCGACCCCGACTGGGAGACGGACCTGGAGCGGCTGCAGAAGCTGAGTCCGGAGTTCGCTCAGCTCTGGTCCCGGCACGAGGTCGCTGCGTGCAGTCCACGTCCGCGCCACATCCTGCACCCGTTGGCCGGTGAGCTGCATCTGACCGTCACCGAGCTGGCTGTGCCCGCGCATCCGGAGCTGGTGTTGTTCGTCGAGACACCGGCCGACGAACAGACGCGCAACCGGCTTCCGATGACCCGCCGCTCGGTGGCGGCGGCTGGGGTCTGACGTTCAGCGGGACTTGGGTGGACCGCTCGGCGTACGCCAGGTGGTCAGGCAGAAGGGGTGTCCGGCCGGGTCGAGGAAGACCCGGAACACCGATGGCTCCGGCTGGAGCGGGGTCGGGGTCGCGCCCGCCTCGATGACGCGGGTCTGCTCCGCGTCCAGGTCCGCCGCCATGAAGTCGAGGTGGCACTGCTGCGGCACGCGCGGATCGGGCCAGGTCGGCGCCCGGTAGTTCAGGTCGCGCTGGAAGCCGATGCTGTACGTCTCGAACCTCAGCTCCACGAACGCCTCGTGGACGACGGCCAGCTCACCACCCGCGACGCGCTGGTAGAACTCGCCCAGCTCCAGCGGATCCGGACAGTCGAGCGTCGGGCCCCAGAACGGCGCGACCACGCTCGTCAGGGCTCGATCGGGCGACGGATCCGGCGGACCAGACTCTTGTCGGCGTACTGGCCGACCCGGTACGTCGACCAGCCGTCGACGGTGGCGGCGACCGCGCCACCGAGCAACGGAACCCGCCGGGTGAAGGTGAGCGCCATCTTCTTCCCGCTGATCCGCGCGATCAGCTCGCCGACGACCTCACCGGCGACCTGCCGGTCCAGCTCGGGGTCGAACACCGGGGCGGTCGCGATCGCCAACGGCGACGTCGGGAGACTCGACTTTTCCAGCCGGTCGGTGATGCCGTCCTCGCCGAGCAGGCAGGTGATCACCGCGGTGCGGACGCGTGGGTCGCCGAGGTCGTAGCCGCGCAGGTGCGCGATGGCCGCGACCATGCGTGCCTGGACGATCGCGATGCCGGTCAGGTTCGCGGGCAGCGCGACCGGGAGGGTAACCAGGCCGCCGAGGCCGGTGGCGAAGCCCTGCACACCGGCCAGCCGGATGTGCTGGTCGATCACGGCGTCGATCGCGAGCTGTGGGTCACCGCCGACCTTGGCCAGCTTGGTCTCGGCGATCCGCTCCGCGCCGGGGAACCGCTGATAGCCGTCGATCGCGATCTCGAGAACCTGGCGCAGGGCACCCGCTGCGGCCTGCGGTGCAAGGCGCTGCGCGGCGGGCGCGAGACTGCTGGCAACGAACCTGGCTACTCCGGCCACGGTGCTCCTTCCGGCCCTCCCCGCGACGGAGTCGGGGCGTGCCTCAACTCTACGTGGCTCCTGGTACCCCGCCACTCGGGAGAAACCCTTGGTGTCCCCTAGGTGGGAAGGGACGATGGGTCGTGGTCCAGGATGGTGGCGTGCCTGTCGAGCCTGCTGGGTCTGTCTGGGAGTTTCCGCCGGTTGCGGTCGCCGGGGCGAGTGACGTGGTCGCGGGCGGCGCGGATCTGGCCCCGGGGACCGTACTGGCGGCGTACCGGGCGGGGCTGTTCCCGATGCCGGACCACCGTGGTTCGGTGCTGTGGTGGTCGCCGGTCGATCGGGGCGTGATCGAGGTGGCCGGGTACCGGCCGTCGCGGACGGTGCGGCGAGCCCGAAGCAAGTTCGAGATCCGGGTCAACACCGCGTTCGACCAGGTCATCCGGGCCTGCGCCGATCCGCGCCGGCCCGGCTCGTGGATCGACCGGGACATCATCGCGTCGTACACCGAACTGCACCGGCTCGGCTGGGTGCACTCGGTCGAGGCCTGGGACGGCGACGAACTCGCGGGCGGCCTGTACGGCGTCGCGATCGGCGGGCTGTTCGCCGGGGAGTCGATGTTCCACCACAAGACCGACGGGTCGAAGGCCGCGGTGGCCGGACTGATCGAGTTGCTGGACGACGAGTACGCCGCCGACCGGGTGCTCGACATCCAGTGGGTGACGGACCACCTGGCGACGCTCGGCGCAGTCTCGATACCGCGCGAGGTCTATGTACGCCGGGTCGCGCAGGCCGTCACAGTGCCGCTGCCCAAGGCCTTCAGCTGAGGCCGATGAACTTCGCCATCTGCCGGGTGGCCGCGTCGTAGAAGTCGTCCGCCGGATCCATCGTCCCGACCAGCTGACCGAACAGCTCGAAGCTGATCATCCCGAACAGCTGCGTCCAGGCGATCACCACTCGCAGCAGGATCCGGTGCGGTACGCCGGGAGCGATCGCCGCAATCACGTCGAGCTGTTCGGGCAGCTTGCCGGTGGGCTCCGGCGCGTCGCCGAGAAGCTTGAGCCAGCCTTCCGCGTGGGCCTGGCTAACGATGCGCAGCAGGACGATCGGCGTCCGCGCGGCGGGCTCGACCGTCGCCTGCGGTGCCTGGTAGCCACTGATCGGTGAGCCGTAGATGAGGGCGTACTCGTGTGGGTTGGCCCGTGCCCACTCGCGGAGAGCGGCGCACACCGCCAGCCAGGCCTGGATCGGGTGCTCGTAGTCCTTCGCCGCGGCCGACTCGGCCGCCGTACCGAGCGCGTCGTACGCGTCGATGATCAGGGCGGTGAGTAGGTCGTCGCGGCTCGGGAAGTACCGGTAGAGGGCGGACGAGACCATGCCGAGCTCGCGGGAGATCGCGCGCAGCGACAGCGACTCGGCTCCCTCGGTGGCGAGTTGCCGGCGGGCGGCTGCCTTGATCTCCTCGGTCAGCTCGGCGCGGGCTCTCTCGCGTGCGGTGCGTCCGGCGTTCATAGAGGAAGTGTGCCACAAAACCGAGAGCAGTGCTCTTGACAGGGAGCGGTGCTCCGGTATTCACTGATCACAACAGAGAGCACCGCTCTCGCAGACTTGGAGAGGCACCACGATGCCGGAGTACAAGCAGACCTACGACGCCAACCGCGTGATCACCGCTGCCGACGGCAGCATGCGGATCTTCAACCGGATCGTCGCGCGCTTCACCAAGCTCGGGATCAGCCTGATGGGCAGCCGGGTCCTGTCGGTTCGCGGCCGTAAGACCGGCGACTGGCGGAGCACCCCCGTCAACCTCCTGGTCCTCGACGGACAGCGCTACCTGGTGGCGCCCCGCGGCCACACCCAGTGGGTGAAGAACCTCCGCGCCAGCAACGAGGGCCGGCTCCAACTGGGCCGCAAGATCGAGACCTTCCGCGCCGAAGAGATCCCTGACGCCGACAAGCTCCCCGTCCTCCGCCTCTACCTGAAGAAGTGGGCCTGGGAGGTAGGGACCTTCTTCTCCGGCGACGTCACCAAGAACTCCCCCGAAGAAACCCTCCTCCACATCGCCCCCGGCGTCCCCGTCTTCAAGATCCACGCTGTGTGAGCCGGCATCAGTGGTACGCGGTGGCCTGGATCCGATACAGCTCGGCGTACTGACCGTTGCGCGCCATGAGCTCGTCGTGCGTTCCCGTCTCGACCAACCGGGCACCGTCCAGGACGACGATCAGATCGGCCATTCGCACCGTCGAGAAGCGGTGTGAGACCAGAATCGTGATCCGTCCGTCCGTGCTGTTCCTGGCCGCCGCCGCATAGCGTTCGAACAGGGCATGTTCGGTCTCGGCATCCAGCGCCGCGGTCGGTTCGTCGAGCACCAGAAGCAGTGGCCGATCCCGCATGAAGCCCCGGGCCAGTGCCAGCTTCTGCCACTGCCCGAAGCTGATCTCGGCTCCATCCGGCCAGGTCGAACCGAGCTGGGTGTTCAGCCCGGCCTCGAGCCGCTCCACGACGTCCTCGGCACCGGCACGGCCGACAGCGGAGGTGACGGCCGCTTCATCGTCCAGCCTCGGCAGATCCCCGAGCCCGACGCTGTGGTCGGCCCGGAACTCGAACCGGAAGAAGTCCTGGAAAGCGCCGGCGATCTTCAGCCGCCACGCCTCGGCCGGCATCCGGTCCAGTGGCAGGCCGTCAATCAGAACCCGTCCATCGGTCGGCTCGTACATCTTGCAGATCAGCTTCACCAGGGTGGACTTGCCGGCGCCGTTCTCCCCGACGACGGCGATCACCTTGCCCGCCGGCAGTCGCAGCTCGACGTCATCCAGCGCAGGCTGGTCGGATCCGGCATAGGCGAACGAGAGGTGCTCCAGCCGGATGCCGTCGGTGAGCTGGTCGGGCGCAGCCAGATCCGCGGTGGTGTCGAACGAGGCCGCGTAGTTCTCCAGCCAGACCAGCCGCCGGGATCCGTCCAGCCAGATCCCGCGCAGGAAGCCGATCTCGCCGACTGTCGCACCGATGTACGACGACAACCGCGCACCGGCCGCGAGGATCAGCAACACCTGACCGACCGAGCCGTTCAGTCCGGATGCGACGAACAGCACGGCACCAACGTAGGCCGCGCCGAACACGGCCCAGGCGGCGGCATGCCAGGCGGCGCTGGTCCAGCGGGCCGCGGCCATCGGGGCGTACCACCGCTCCCACTCGCGACGACGGTTCACCACCAGGTCCCGGCCGATGCCGAGCACGCGGACCTCTTTGCCGGGAGCGGGTGTGGTCGCGGTCTTGAACAGGTGCTCGGCCAGGCGGCTGTCGGCGGCGTACCGCTCCTCGACCGCGCGCTCGACGCCCGGCCGCCAGCTCGAGCTGAGGACGGTGGGCAGCGCGAACACCAGCAGGAGCACCAGCACCGGATCGATCGACATCAGCAGAGCGACAGTCACCCCGAGCCGCAGGATCCAGCCGCAGGTGGAGAACAGCGACATATACATGTGGTCGAGCACGAACACCTGTTTGCGCAGGACCGACAGGCGGTCCAGGAAGTCGCGGTGTTCGTGGTGCTCGACGGTGGCGACGGACGCCTGCAGCCGGGCCACGTGCGCCTCGAGCATGATCGTGACGCGGTCCCGGAATCGCCGGGAGACTCGGGCCGACAGCGTCCGCAGGAACCAGGTCGCCGTGACGGAGAGCGCGAGCCCACTCACGGCCACCAGAACGGCTCGTCGGTCGTCCTGCAGAACACCCTCAGCGAGCACCGCGAGCCACAACGCGAGCAACGCGTCCGGCAGTGCTGCCAGCAAAGTCATCCCGAAGGCGAAGATCAGGAGCCTCGGCTCGTGCTGATAGCCCAGTCGGCACAGCCGCCACATCGCCGGCAGTGCCTTGGGCAGGTCGTCGATCTCAGAGCGTGTCATAGCTCATCCCTTGTTCGTCGACCTCCGCGGTGAAGCGTTGGGCCTGGAGATCGAACATCGTCCGGTATCGCCCACCGAGGTCCATCAGTTCCTCGTGGCTGCCGAGCTCGACGACTCGGCCGGCCTCGAGGACACAGATCCGATCGGCATGGCGGACGGTCGAGAACCGGTGCGAGATCAGGATCGTGGTGACATCGCGGGTCGCCGTCAGAATGCGGTCGAAGATCGCCGCCTCGCCCCGGACATCCAGTTGCGCCGTCGGCTCGTCGAGCAGCACCAGTCCGGCGCCCTGCCGGACGGCGCACAGCGCCCGCGCCAGCGCGATCCGTTGCCACTGACCTCCGGACAGGTCGATGCCGTCGCCGTAGCCCGTGGCCAGCCGGGTGTCGAGGCCGGCCAGGTCGCCGGCACCGGCGTCCGCGAGTGCGGCCAGGATGTCCGCCTCCGGAGCACCGGCCGGTGCGACGTTGTCCCGCACGGGGAGCTCGAGCCGCAGGAAGTCCTGGAAGACCGCGGCGACTCGGGTCCGCCAGCCGTCGGTGTCGAGGTCACGCAGGTCGTCCCCGTCGACCTCGATCGATCCGGCGTCGGGGTCGTACAACCGGCACAGCAGCTTGGCCAGCGTGGTCTTGCCGGCGCCGTTCTGGCCGACGACGGCCAGCGACGAGCCGGCCGGCACGGTCAGATCGAGTCCGTCGAAGACCGGCTGGGTGGCGTGCGGATACCGGAAACTCAGATCACGGATCTCGATCGCGACCGCTCCCCGGCGTACGGGCGTAGCATCGCCGGCCGGTCGCCGGGCGGGCGTCAGCGCACCGGCCGGTGCCATCGCAGGCTCCAGCCGCCGTACTGCGACCACTGGTGCCGCCGCTCCGTCGAGGACCCAGTTCAGCCCACCGAACGCGATCATGCTGACCCCGATCGCGACCTGGGCGAAGACCACCAGCCGGTCGAGATCCAGCCGGCCGTCGATCGCGGCCGCTCCGAGCGCCCAGAAGACGAGGCCGTTGGCCACTGTGACGATCAGCAGACACCAGATCATCGGGCGTTCTCGCAGTCGCGTCGCGGCGTGCTGCAACTCGAACAGGCGCCGGCGCCGATCGGTGAACCGCTGCACGGTCCACTCGGCCAGGCCGAACAGCCGCACCTCCTTCGCGGCGTCCGGCTCGACGGCCAGCCGATAGGCGTAGTCGGCGTGCCGCTGCGCCGATCGAACCTCGGTCGTGTTCCGGTCCCGCCAGACACCACTTTCCCGGAGCAGCCAGTGCGTCGCCGACCAGGCGCCGACGAGCAGCAACGGCGCCCACCAGTTGAACCCGAACAGCACCACCGCGGACGCGACACCACCGGCGAGCTCGACCAGGCCGCCCGCGGCGAAGTCGACGTTCATGTACATCGGTGGCCCGGTCTGGCCGCGGTCGAACTCCCGCGCCACGGTCAGGTCCTCGGCGAGCTCCGGGTCCTCGAGGTGGCCGATCCCCGGCGGTCCCACACAGGCCTCCGCGAGAGCGTCGTTGAGCCAGGCGGCGACCCGGCTGCCGAGGTTGGCGCTGACGGCCTGGTGAACGGGCGTGAGCACTTGGAGCAGGACGAACGTCGTACCCATCAAGGTCAGCGGAGCGGCCAGAGCAGACCCGTGCTGGACCGCACCGACCATCGACCCCATCGCGATCGCGAACACCGCGGGCAGCGCGCCACGGGCCAGTAGCAGCAGCCACCAGACCGTAGCCAGCACCGGATCCGCCTTGGGCAGAACCGCGAAGAACTGCCATTCGGGGCGGCGACGCAGGCGGCTCATCATTTCCTCACCATGGCACGCCGCACCGACGGAAATCTTGAACATTTGCCGGATCCCTCGGTGCTGGCACCATGGCGGCATGATTACTCCCGAGCAGTTGAGCGCGGCGCCGAAGGTTCTTCTGCACGACCACCTGGATGGTGGAGTGCGGCCGGAGACGGTGCTGGAGCTGGCGAAGGAGATCGGGCATGTGCTGCCGCGGTCCGATGCCGGGGAGCTCGGGGAGTGGTTTGTCGAGTCGGCGGACTCGGGATCGCTGGAGCGGTACCTGGAGACCTTCGACCACACGGTCGCGGTGATGCAGAACGCCGACGCGATCAAGCGCGTGGCGAGCGAGTGTGTGCAGGACCTCGCTGCGGACGGCGTGGTGTACGCCGAGGTGCGGTACGCGCCGGAGCAGCACCTGAACGGCGGGCTGTCGCTGGAGGACGTCGTCGACGCGGTCCATGAGGGTTTCGAGCACGGCATGGCGAGAGCGGAGCGGCCGATCGTCGCGCGCCAGTTGCTGACCGCCATGCGGCACAAGGCCCGTTCGATGGAGATCGCCCAGCTCGCGGTCGCGTACCGCGATGACGGGGTGGTCGGGTTCGACATCGCCGGCGCCGAGGCCGGCTACCCGCCCACCCGTCACCTGGACGCATTCGAGTACCTGCAGCGGGAGAACGCGCACTTCACCATCCACGCCGGTGAGGCGTTCGGCCTGCCGTCGATCTGGCAGGCGATCCAGTGGTGCGGCGCCGACCGGCTGGGCCACGGCGTCCGGATCATCGACGACATCAACTACGACCCGGACACCGGCAAGGCTGAGCTCGGCCTGCTGGCGGCGTACGTGCGGGACCGGCGCATCCCGCTGGAGATGTGCCCGAGCTCGAACCTGCAGACCGGCGCGGCCGAGTCGATCGCCGACCACCCGATCGGCCTGCTCGCCAAGCTCCGGTTCCGGGTCACGGTCAACACCGACAACCGCCTGATGAGCGGTACGTCGATGAGCCGCGAACTGACCCTGCTCGCCGAGGCCTTCGACTACGGGCTGGCCGACTTCCGCTGGTTCGCCATCAACGCGATGAAGTCCGCGTTCCTCCCCTTCGACGAACGCCTCGCGATCATCGACCAGGTCATCAAGCCCTGGTACGCCGACGCCCTAGCCGAGGCGAAGTAGCATCTTGCCCGCGGTGGATCCGGCCGCCCGGATCGCCGCGGGAGCGTCGTCCAGGTCGGCCGTACCTGCGATGAGCGGCGACAGATCGATGCCCTTGGCAAGTAGCTCGACCGCCTCGGTGATCTCGTCGACGAAGCGGTAGGAGCCGGTCCAGGTGATCTCGCGGGTGACGAGGTCGGCCAGTACGGCCGGGGTCGGGGCGATCGGGAGATTGCCGACCTGCACGACGGTCCCACCGCGCGCGGTAGCGCGCAGGAGTGGACCGAGGGCATCGGGTACGCCGGATGCCTCGACAACAAGCTCGACGTCCTCGGGGAGCTCGGTCGAGGAGAACACGTCGTCGGCGCCCACCATCCGCGCTTGATCCAGCGCCGCCACGCTCACATCCGCCGCGACCACCCGGCCCGCGCCGCGGGCCTTCAAAGCCGCAACCACCAGGCACCCGATCGACCCGGCGCCATTCACCAGCACCTCGCGATCGTCCAGCGGACCGAGCCGCCCGACCGCATGCAACGCCACACCCAGCGGCTCGGCCAACGCGCCGAGCTGAGTGCTGACGCCGGGTGCAAGCGCCCGAAGCTGCGAGGCCCGCACCACCTTGTATGTCGAGAAGCCGCCGTCGACATGCGGATCGAAGGCGGCGGACCCCAGATACCGGACCTCACGGTGCAGGTTCGTCCGCCCCATCAACCGTGCGGGCAGCGGCTCGTCCGACGGAGTCGCCGGATGCACAGTCACCGCATCACCAACGGCGTACGACGTCACTCCTTCACCCAGTACGGCGACCCGCCCGGCGACCTCATGCCCGAGCACCAAGGGATGGCGCAGTACGGCGGTCCCGGACGCGCCGTGCAGCGCGTACGAGATGTCGCTCCCGCACACCCCGCCCCACTCCATCGCCACCAGAACATCGCCACGGCCGGGTGACGGATCGGGCCGTTCCTCGACCCGTACGTCACCCGGTCCGTGGACCACGACTGCTCTCATGCACCGATCATGCTCACACCGAGCGCTGGTAGGTGCGGAACGCGCGCGTCGACAGCCAGCCGACGAACAGGGTGAAAGCCAGCAGCGAACCGGAGTGGCGCAGGACCGACGACCAGTCCGGGTCGGCCGCCAGGGCCTGGCGGGCGGCGATCGCGGCCCAGTCCACCGGGTTGAAGCGCGCCGCAACGCTCACCCAGTGCGGTGCCACCGACGGGTCGATCATGATCGACGACATGAACGTCAGCGGCAGCGAGACGAACTGCGAGATCCCGATCAGCGCCTCCTGCTGCCGCGTCAGCAGCGCCACCGCGTTGGACAGCGAGCCGAACCCGATGCCGACCAGCATCGACACCCCGATCGTGACCAGGTAGCCGGCCGCGCCGCCGTCGTACCGAGCGCCCGCGGCCATACCGATCGCGAACACCAGGATGGTCTGGATCAGCGTCGTGGTCGCGTTGCTGATCAGCTGACCGGCCATCAGGCCGCCACGGCTGACCGGCGAGGCGAGCATCCGGTCCATCACGCCGCGCTCCATGTCCGCGATGAACGTCGTACCGCTCCAGCCGCTCGTCATGAGCGCGGTCATCATCACGATCCCGGGCGTCAGGAACGCGATGTACGACGAGTCGCTGAAGCCCGGGATGTTCACGACACCCTCGAACAGCTGCCCGAACAACAGCAGCCAGATCGCCGGCTGGACCAGGGTGAACGCGATCAACGCCGGCTGCCGGTACTGCGCCCGCAGCCACCGGCCGGTGATGAAGCGAGTGTGCGACGTGAATCCCGGAACTGCAGTCGACATCACGCAGCCTCCTCTTCCACCGCACGGAACGTGCGTCCCGTGTACTGCAGGTACACGTCGTCGAGCGACGGCCGGGACACAGTCACCGCGGCGACCGGAATCGCCTTGTCCTCAAGGGCTCCCAGTACGGCGGGAACCGCGGTCGCGCCTCGGTCCACCCGGGCGCGCAGGGCGTTGCCCTCGACAACGATCTCGCCGATGCCGGCGAGCCCGCTGAGCAGCGCGCGGACGCTGCCGTCGAGGTCCGGGTCGACCAGCTCGACGTGCACCGAGTCGCCGCGCAGCTCCGCCTTCAGCGCCTCCGGGGTGCCTTCGGCAACGATCTTGCCGTGGTCGACGATGGCGAGCCGACCGGCCAGCCGGTCCGCCTCTTCGAGGTAGTGGGTGGTGAGCAACACCGTCAGGCCTTCGTCGCCGGACAGCCGGCCGACCTCGTTCCACAGATCGGCGCGGGCCTCGGGATCGAGACCGGTGGTCGGCTCGTCCAGGAACAGCACCCGCGGCCGGTGCACCAGCCCGAGCGCGACGTCCAGCTTGCGCTGCATGCCGCCGGAGTACGTCTTGACCTGACGATCGCCGAACTCGGTCAGCCCGAACCGCTCGAGCAGTTCCGCGGCCCGGCGTACGGCGTCCGTCCGGGACAGGCCGTAGATCCGGCCGCTGAGCACGAGGTTCTCGACGCCGGTGGCCATCGGATCCGAGCTGGACTTCTGCGGTACGTACCCGATCGCGCGACGGACCTGGTCCTGCTCGCCGCCGACGTCGTACCCCGCGACCCGCGCCGTACCGGAGTCGGCGCGAGAGAGCGTGGTGAGGATCTTGACGGTGGTGGACTTGCCGGCGCCGTTCGGGCCGAGAAGGCCGAGGACGATGCCTTCCGGGACACTGAACGTCAGCCCGTCCAGTGCGCGCAGCGGAGGCTTCTTGCGGCCGGCCGGGTACGTCTTGACCAGGTCGACCGCCTCGAGGGCATGCGTAACCATCTGGTGACTCCCTTGTGGGTGATGGGAGCCGGTCCGCTGCTGGCTATCCTGATGGTTGCGCCTTGGGTGCCAGGTCTTCGGACCGACTCGAGGAACTGCGGCCCTTGACCCTGGTGTTGCCGCACCGTGGGTCGGGGGCCGTCTCGTACAGTTACCGGGCTTCCGGTGGCATCGCCCGCATCCACTCGAACTCGGTCCCGAAGTACTTGACCGGGTCCTTGAGCTGCTCGGCCGGGGTGATGCCGTCCTCCTCGAAGAGCTTCCAGGCCTTGCGCCAGAAGGCGGAGCCGCCCAGCGTGTCGGTGCGGATCTCCTCGGCGAGTTGGTGCACGTACTCCGACTCGGCCTTGAGCAGCGCGAGCCGGAACTCCGACTCGACCCAGAAGATGCGCGGGAAGTCGATCGACGCCATCTGCTCGTGCAGTGCGGTCGTCTCCTCGATGTCCGCGTCGATCGCCCTGGCGCGCTGCTCCAGCAGCTCGGCCGCGCGGTCGGGTCGCAGGCCCGGCAGGTACGCCAGGCCGGCCTCGAGGGGATGGAACTCGCGGGTGGCCGTGCCGACCAGCTCGGTCAGCCAGTCGTCGAACTCGGCCTGCCCGGTGCCGGTGATCTGGTACACCGTCCGCTCCGGGCGATTGCCCTCCCGGACCGTCTCCAGCGCCTCGATGAAGCCGTTCTTCTCCAGTGCCGCGACGACCGAGTAGAGCGAGCCGTAGTTCATCTTGATGCTCTGGTCCTTGCCACGGGCCCGGAGCATCGTGGAGATCTCGTACGGGTGCATCGGCCGCTCGCCCAGACTCCCGAGCACGGCGAACGCCAGGGGATTCCCGACCTTCCGCTTGGCCATCGGACCCTCCTCGATCTCAATTACTCGAAATCGAGTATTAGTCCGAGGGTATCCGATGTCAAGTATTCGAGAGCGGCTTGACCCAGCGGGACCACTCGGGCTGCGGCGCGTACCCGGCGGTCGACCAGACACCGTGTGCCTGGGCGTTGTCGTCGAGCACCATCGCGTCCGCTCGCGTCCCGCCGTACGCCGCGAACCGGGCCTCGGCCCTCGCGACAAGCTCCCGTCCGATGCCTCGGCGGCGGTGGGTCGGGGCGACTGCCAGGCGGTACAGGTGGCAGCGCCAGCCGTCCCAGCCGACGATGATCGAGCCGACGACCGTGTCGTCGTCGACGGCAAGGATCAGCGCCTCAGGGTCGCGGGCGATCAACCGCAGCACGGCCTCGGGTGAATCCGGCGGGCGGTGAGAGTCCTCGGCGGCGATGGCCCAGAAGGCCATCACGTCGTTCGCATCGGCAGCGACCGCGGCGCGGTAGGTGAGCATCAGCTCGCGGTCTGGAACGTACGGCGATAGTCCTGTGGTGGCACGCCCACCACCCTACGGAAATGGTGGCGGAGCAGGGCTGCCGTCCCGAATCCTGATTCGGCGGCGATCTGCTCGATGCCCATCCGCGTCTGCTCGAGCAGGGTGCGGGCGCGGAGGACGCGCTGGGTGGTGACCCACTTGAGCGGCGTCGTGCCTGTCTCGGCGACGAAGCGGCGTGCGAACGTGCGCTCGGACATCTGGGCGCGGCGGGCCAGCGCGGGCACGGTGTGCTCGATGGTCAGGTTGTCGACCATCCAGTCGAGCACCGGCTGCATGCTCTCGCTCGACGACTCCGGCACCGGGACGTCGACGTACTGCCGCTGGCCGCCGTCGCGCTGGGGTGGCACGACCATCCGGCGGGCGATCCGGGTCGCGACCGCGCTGCCGAGCTCACGGCGGACCAGGTGCAGGCACGCGTCGATCCCGGCCGCGGTGCCGGCGCTGGTGATGATGTTGCCGTCGTCGACGAACAGCACGTCCGCATCCAGCTTCGCCAGCGGGAACTGCTCCTGAAACTTCTTCTCGTAGCGCCAGTGCGTCGTACACGGCCGCCCGTCCAGCAGGCCCGCCTTGCCGAGCACGAACGCGCCCGAGCAGACCGTCAGCAGGATCGCCCCGCGGGCCTCGGCCCGCCGCAGCGCCTCGAGAATGCGCTCGTCGTACTCCTCCCGCCAGGTCGTCGCCGGCAGCGCGACCAGGTCGGCGTCCTCGAGCTCCTCCAGCCCGTACGGCGCGATCACCGCGGAGTGACTGCTGCTCCGCAGCGGCTGGCCGGGCGTGGTCGAGCACACCTTGAAGTCGAACGCGGGCACACCGTCATCGGTCCGGTCGAGCCCGAACACCTCCGACACCACCCCGAACTCGAACATGGCGACGTCTTCCATCAGCACGACGGCGATCTTTTCCAGCATGGAACCAGTATGGCAGTAATTTGTGGAACTATGTCAATAGTGCCAATGGTGGCTGGATCTAGTTGGTAGCATGATTACTGCCATGACCGGATACATCGTTCTCGTAGTACTCGTGCTGGCCGTGATCGCGGCTCTGGAGTTCAGCAACAGGCGCCACTCGACCGGTCTGTCCACCGGTCCGGACGGTTCCTGGGTTGCTGACGACCGCGACCTGGCCCGGACCAAGCTCGACCTGCTCGCCCTCGGCAGCAAGGCCGAACCCTTCAATCACAAGCCCGTGACGACCTCCGGCTCCGTGCACACGATCCGCCGGACCCGTCTCATCACGCACCACGGCCGTCACGCGGCCTGACCGATACATCAGAAAGGCCCGCCGGGACTTCCCGGCGGGCCTTCTGTTTGATCAAACCCCGCCTACTTTGATCAAACCCTGCTGAGCCGGCGCCGCCAGGTCGGCGCGGTGGCGTTGGTGATCGCCCGCAGTACGCCTTCCACGGGTCCGTAGCCGTAGCGGTTCAACCAGAGGTGGCTCAGCACCACCTGTACGGCGAAGATCGCCACCGCGATGCCCATGGTCGCGAGCGGCGACACCTGCCCGACGAGACCAAGTCCGACGCCGGTGAAGATCAGCACCGTCGCCACCGATTGACCCAGGTAGTTGGACAGTGCCATCCGCCCGGCCGGTGCCAGCAGGCGGCGGACGTCCTGACCTCGGTCGGAGTGCATGACCCTGAGCAGCGTTGCGACGTACGCCGCGGTCAGGAAGGGCGCGGTCAGCACGCTGGCCAGTACGGCGCCGGTGTCGCCGTTCCCACCCGCGGACGCGTAGACGATCCCACCGGTGATGCCGATGGTGAAGCCGAGCAGTTGAATCAGCCGTAGTACTGCCTCGGTGCCGGTGACGTTCGCGAGCATCCGGCGGCGGCCGAGCACCATGCCGATCAGGAACGCGGCCAGAGTCGTCGGGCCTTGCACAGTCAGCAGCGACAGGCCGTACGTCGGCATGGCCCGGACATGCTCGCCGATGACACCGCTGAACGAGCCGGCCAGGTTGGCCGCGGTCTGCTGTGCCGAGGCGACGGCCGTGGTCGGGTCGATGACAGCCGACGTGTCCATGAACAGCACCGCCGCACCCAGCGTGATGAACAGGTAGGCGTAGATGGAGCCGGCGACGATCAGCGCCGTCCGGTCCGACACCCGTCGCATGGCCAGCAGGACCAGACCGATCAGCGCGTACACGCTGAGGATGTCACCGGTGATCAGGAAGATCCCGTGCAGTGCCCCGATCACGAACAGGCCGCCGAGCCGCCGCAGCATCCGCGGCTTGAACGCGGCGCCGGCCTTCTGCGCCGCCTCCATCTGCAACTGGAAGCTGTACCCGAACAGGAACGAGAACAGCAGATAGAACTTCATGTCGACGAACGCCGCCGACAACCAGTGCACCGTTTGATCCAGCCACGAGTGGTACGCCGGATCCTCGGCCAGGTGGATCGGGAAGCCCGAGGCGGCGAAGGTGATGTTCACGATCAAGATGCCCAGCAGGGCGAAACCACGCAGCGCGTCGATGTCCTGGATCCGCGTCCGATCGAGTCCCTGGCTCATGTGCTCCAGCACACCAACCCCAGCCCCCGGGCACACTCACCCTGCCCCCTCCCCTAGGGGTGGACTTTCACCTACCCCGGGGAATCGGCGCACTGAAGTGGCCTCCCGGTCTGATGACCGAGGACGAGGCCGGAGAGTGGCGTCTGACGGAGAATCCGAACCGGCTCCCCGCCACCTACACCCTCCAGGCCCACAAGCCTGCCTACTGCGCCCGCCGCTGCTGCATCTTCTGGAACGCTTCCTTGATCTTCCGCTGGTTCTCCGGCTTGCTCAGCTCACGCTGGGCGATCTGGGCCAGCTTGGCGACGACGGCACCCTTCACCAACGTCTTCACGAACCCCATGAGGGCCTCCCTACTCTGTTGGCACCGACGGTAGCCGTCCGGCACAACTGTCTCCAATAGGTGATTCACCGGAGAACCCCGGGAAACTGTCCCTGGCTTCGGGCACACTGGGACGGTGCCAGAGTTGCCGGAGGTGGAGTCGCTGGCGGTGTTCCTGCGGGAGCGAGCCGTCGGCCGGGCGTTCGTGCGTGCGGACATCACCGCGATCAGTGCGTTGAAGACGTACGATCCGCCGATCTCGTCGCTGGTCGGGCTGCTGATCGACGACGTCCAGCGGCACGGGAAGTTCCTGGACATCTCGGCTCAGGGTGTGCACCTGGTGATCCACCTGGCGCGCGCCGGCTGGCTGCGGTGGCGGGAGGAGCAATCGACCGGGCTGGTGCGGCCGGGGAAGGGTCCGATCGCGCTGCGGACGGTGCTGGACGACGGTTCCGGGTTCGACCTGACCGAGGCCGGCACGCAGAAGAAGCTCGCGGTGTACGTCGTCCGCGACCCGGCCGAGGTCCCTGGGATCGCGCGGCTCGGGCCGGATCCGTTCACCCTGTCACCGGCCGATTTCAGCGACATCCTCAAGCGCCAGGGCCGGGTCCAGCTCAAAGGCGTCCTGCGGAACCAGTCGGTCATCGCCGGCATCGGCAACGCCTACTCCGACGAGATCCTGCACGTCGCGAAGATGAGCCCGTTCAAACCCGCCTCGAATCTGTCCGAGGACGAGCTGAAGACTCTGTACGACGCGATGCGCGAAACCCTCCAGGACGCCGTCGACCGGTCCGCCGGGCTCGCGGTCCAGGACCTGAAGTCGGAGAAGAAGTCCGGCCTGCGGGTGCACGGCCGCAAGGGCCAGAAGTGCCCGATCTGCGGTGACATCGTCCGCGAGGTGAGCTTCGCCGACTCCGCGCTGCAGTACTGCGCCACCTGCCAGACAGGCGGCAAGCCGCTGGCCGACCGCCGCCTGTCCAAGCTCCTGAAATAGGAGCAGTCAAGCTCCTGAAATAGCTGCTACGTCGTCATCAGATCGAACATCGTCTTCACGTCGGCCGAGTTCGGTGTCGACAGCAACGTCGGCGTACCGCTGGTCGTCCGTCGTGACGTCACCGCGAACACGTACCCGAGGTTCACGTCGATCCGGTCCTTCAACCACGGACCTCCGCTCGCGCCGCCGTTCATCGAGCAGGTGAGAGCGGCGTCGGAGCCGCCCCACGCGAACGTGTCGCCGTCGCAGTAGTACGGCACCTCACCGTTGTACGGCGGCTCGGCCGGCCAACCCCAGATCCGGGCACCAGGCTGGTTCTGGCTGTTGCCCCAGACCAGTCCGTTCCCGCCGACCGCGTCGATCAGGTTGGCGCCGTTGCGCTGCTGCAGCGTGACGAACGCCTGGTCGTGGGTGAAGTCGCTGCTGTTCATCCACGAGTTGAACGTGCGCGCCTGGCTCCAGTTCCACAGGCCGTAGCCCGACTGGCCGTTGTAGTACGCCGGCGCGAACACGATGTTCGAGTGCCACGCGCCACCGCCGCCGCTGTGGACGCAGTGGCCGGCGGTGATGATCAGGTTCTTGTAGTTGTTGTTGATCGTGGATGCCGAGCACACGTAGTTGAGCCCGTTGTCGACGAAGAACAACTTGCCCGCCGTACTCGGAACGACGTCGTTCGCGAGCGTGTGGCCGAGCGGCGCGACCGGCTTCGAGGCGACGCCACTCGACGTGGAAGGCCCTTGTTTTGCTGGTGTTGCGGCGTCACCCGGCAGATCGGCCGGAATGGCGTTCTTCAGCTTCTCGGCGGTCCAGTAGCCGGTCGCGTCTAGCGCACCGGCCGGAACCTTCGACGGCAGCGCAGGAGCCTGTACGGCCGTTGTTGCGGCTGCAGGTGTGGATGGGGGAGAGACTGCGGCGGCTGTGCTGACGACGCCGCCGGTGAGCAGGATGCCGGCGGCCACAAGCCGGAGGGTTCTGGGCAGGGCATTGCGCATGGGTGACTCCTCGATCGGGGCGGAAGATCGATCAGCCTCAGTACAGGGGAACCGTTGCCGGAATTCAACCCATCACAGGTGAATCGACAACGGCGACGAGGCCGAGCGACGCCCGGCGTCCAGCCGGGCTTCGAGGACGTACACGCCCGGCCGTCCGGTGATCGCGGCGGTCCACCCCGTCGACCCGCCGGGCTCGAGCTCCTCGAAGGTCCAGCGGCAGGTCCCCGTGGGCAGGGCCAGCTCGACCTCCCCCTGAGCGACCGTGCGGCCGAAGTTCGTGACGCGGACAACCAGCTCGCCGGCAGAACCGCAGGCGTGGATCGACGCCAGTACTGTGCCGACCGGCGCGACGAGCACCCGACGTACGCCGGCCGGAAGCGTGAGCGGGACGACGAGGCCGGCCGGCACCTGGAACGGACCGATGGTCCGGCCGAGGTGATCGATTGGCAGCGACTGGTTCGCCAGCTCGATCTCGCCGGTCGCCTCGCCGAAGACGCGGACTGCGACGTCCGCGGAGCGGCGGGCGACAAGGTGGGCCGTCGTACCGGGCGGCGTGACGTCCCAGACGCCGTCCGCGTTGGCGGTGACCGTGTCCGGCGGGACGATCCGCAGCTTGCCCTCCAGCGAGACCCGGACGACGGCGCGCTCGGTGGACTCGGGCAGGCGGACGAGTAGGTCGTCGCCATCGTGCCGCCAGGTCAGCGCCTTGCCGGTACCGTCCTCGACCACGTGCCGCGGCGTGGTCGCCAGGCCCGGCAGCCGGACCTCGTGGTTGGGGGGACGGCGGGTGATCCGGAGCAGCAGGAGCTCGCCGTTCCGCAGGATCGCCTCGCCCCACGGCTGCGGCCCGAACTCGCCGGGGATGCCCTGAATCAGTGCCAACGCCGCCGCCTCCTCCGATCTACGTTCCGCAATCGGGTCTGCCGGTGTCAACGCGATTTCCACGCCTCGGCCCGCCGTGGCCGGATCGCGTCACCGGCGTCTGGGATGATCGGAGGCATGTTCCAGAATCAGCAGATCCCCTCGGTCGTGGTGGCCGAACTCGACGACACCTTGCTGGCGGAGGCGTTCGTGCTCGACGTACGCGAGCCGGACGAGTGGGACCGCGGGCACATCCAGGGCGCCGTGCACATCCCGCTCGGCGACCTGCAGCAGCGGGTCGGCGAGGTGCCGGCGGACCAGAAGGTGCTCTGCGTCTGCGCGGTCGGCGGACGGTCCGGGATGGCCACCCAGTTCCTGAACTCGATCGGCCGCGAGGCGATCAACCTGGACGGCGGCATGCACGCGTGGCAAGTGTCGGGGCGCCCGGTCAGCACCAACTGATTCGATCAGTAAGAGAAGAAAACCTTCCGGTCAGCCTCTGGAGACGTTACTTTGTCACCGGTCGGTTGACCGGCGTACACCTGTGCCTCATGTGGCGGTAGGGCGCACCGCGTCGGATGGCCGCGTCCGTCCACGTTGGGGAGGCTCCCGTGTCGCTCTTCCGTCCCTTGACCACAGCCATCGGCGTGGGTGGCCTGCTGGCCGGTGTCGTCGTCAGCCCGTCCCACGCGCAGACCGCGGACGACCCGATCCCGGATGCCGGGATCGCCGGCGACGGCGTACTGACGACGCGCGAGGACAGCCCGGTCGCGCCCGGCGTGAACTACACGTCGTTCGAGCGACTGGACCCCAAGGGCTGGCAGCGCGGCGACATCCTGACCACCGACCTGGACAAGCACGGCGTGACGGTCGACTACGTCAACACCGGCAAGGTCTCCGGCGGTACGCCGCTCAGCCAGCAGCTGGCGAGCCGGGGTGCGATCGCCGGCGTCAACGGCGACTTCTTCGACATCAACGACACCACCGCACCGCTCGGTGTCGGCGTACAGCGGGACGGCCGGCTGATCAACGCGCCGGCCACCGGCCACAACGACACAGCGGTGATCGGCAAGGACGGCCTTGGCCAGATCGCGCAGCTCTTCCTGCAGGGCAGTGCGACCGACGACGACGCGACCAAGCTCGAGCTGACCAACCTGAACTCGCCGGCCGTCAACTCCGGCGGCATCGGCCTCTACACGCCGGAGTGGGGTGACGCGGCCCGGACCCGGACCGTCGACGGCCTGCCGACCGTACGCGAGGTGATCCTTCGCGACGGGTTGGTCGTCTCCTCGGCCGCCACTCCGGGCACCACTCCGCTGGCCGCGAACGAGCAGGCGCTGATCGGCCGGGAGGCGGGCGCCGACGCCCTCACCGCCTTCGAGGTCGGCGACAAGGTCGACGTCGAGTACGGCCTGCGCCCGGATGCAGCGAACGTCGCGGTCGGCATCAGCGGCAACTACCAGTTGGCCAAGGACGGTGTGGTCCCCGCCGACGTACCGGACGCCGACCTCGCACCGCGCACCGCGGTCGGTTTCGACCAGGACGGCAGCAGGATGTTCCTGCTGACCGTCGATGGCCGGGCGACCGGCTCCCGCGGCCTGTCGCTCAAGGAGATGGGCGAGCTGATGATCGGCCTCGGTGCCGACGATGCGCTCAACCTGGACGGCGGCGGCTCGTCCACGATGCTGGCCCGCTCGCCCGGAGAGGCCGGCCCGCACGTGGTGAACGACCCGTCCGACGGCGGCGAGCGCCTGATCCCGAACGGCCTCGGACTCCTTCCGGTGAAGGGCTCCGGCAGGCTGAAGGGCTACCAGGTCGAGGCTCTGGGTACGGCGGCCGACGGCCCGGACGCCGATGTGTCACGCAGCTCCCGCGTCCTCACCGGCCTCAGCCGCGTTCTCACCGCCACCGGCCACGACGAGACCTACGCTCCCGCGACAGGTACGCCGTACTGGTTCGCCGGGAGCAATGTCGGTGTCGACCAGCAGGGCGTGGTGACAGGACGGCGAGCCGGCGATGTGGTGGTCACAGCGGCTCGCGGCTCCGCGAACGGGAGGTTCCCCATGACGGTCCTCGGTACGCCGGCTCGCCTGGCACCGTCGACGCGGCAGGTGTCGCTTGCGGACTCCGCCGCGAAGGGTTTCTTCGAGGTCGACGGGTACGACGCCGACGGGTTCTCCACCTGGATCGAGCCGCGGGACGTCGAGCTGACCTATGACCCGGCCGTCGTCAAGGTGGTTGCCAAGGGCAAGGGGTTCGAGGTCAACGTGCTCAGCGACGAGGCGGTCTCGACGGTGGTCACGGCCAAGGTCGGTGACCTGACCACGCAGCTCAGTGTCACCGCCGGTCTGAGTAGCACGGTCGTGGACGAGGTCGACGACCTGACCAAGTGGGCCGCGAACGCCGTACCGGTCGGTGCGGCGACGGCATCGGCGTCCGCCGCCGAAGGGCATGACGGCGGCCAGGCGATCGCGCTCGACTACTCGCTGACCGGCAGTACGGCGACGCGAGCGGCGTACCTCTCGCAGACGCCGCAGCAGACGCTGCCCGGGCAGCCGCAGAAGCTCGGCGCCTGGGTCTACGGCGACGGCAAGGGCGCGTGGCTGCGGGCGAACGCGTACGACGCTGCCGGTGGTACCGCGCAGACGCTGAACCTCGCGGCCACGGTGGATTGGACCGGCTGGAAGTATGTCGAGGCGGACATCCCGCCCGGTCTGGCCATGCCGCTGCGGTTCTGGCGGATCTATGTGGTGGAGACCGTGCCGACCCGGCAGTACTCCGGACGAATCATCGTCGACGACCTGACCGTTCGCAGCGCGCCGCCGGTGACCGTGGCGCCGCCGGCGAAGGTGATCGACCCGATGGTGGTCACGGACGGCACGGTGACCGGCGGTGGTCGCTGGCGCTTCGCGGTGATGTCGGACGCGCAGTTCACCTCCGACGACCCGAACTCCGACTACGTCAAGCAGGCCCGGCGCACCATCCGCGAGGCACTCGCGCAGCACCCGGACTTCCTGGTGATCAACGGCGACTTCGTCGACCGGGCCTTCCCGAACGACATCGCGCTGGCCAAGCAGATCATCGACGAGGAGGTGGCCGGCAAGGTGCCGGTCCACTACGTGCCCGGCAACCACGAGAGCTACGGGCCGGGTGACCTGTCCGAGTGGACCAAGGTGTTCGGGTCGCCGACCAGCACCTTCGACCACAAGGGCACGCGGTTCGTCCTGCGTGATTCCTCGCTCGGTTCGCTGCGGGCCGGTGGGTTCGATCAGATCCGCGACCTGCGCGCGCAACTGGATGACGCGGCCCGGAACGAGTCGATCCGGAACGTTGTGGTCATGGCGCACCACCCGATCGACGACCCGTCCCCGACGGCCAACTCGCAGCTCGGTGACCGCAAGGAAGCGGCGATGGTGGTGAAGTGGCTGGCCGACTTCCGCGCGCAGACCGGCAAGGGAGCGGCGTACATGGCAGCGCATGCCGGGACGTTCGCCGCCACCCGGACGGACGGCGTACTGCTGCCGCTGACCGGCAACTCGGGCAAGAGCCCGGCCGCGGCACCGGACGCGGGTGGCTTCACCGGCTGGGCGCTGGTCGGGATCGACCCGAACGCCGCGGCCGCGCCGGCCGGCGAGCGGAAGTGGTCGGCGCCGGAGCGGTCCTGGTTCCAGGTCGAGCTGCGGCCGCACGTGGACTCGCTCGAGCTCGCGGCGCCTGCGACGCTGCACCGAGGTGAGACGGGTTCGGCGGCCGCAACGGTGGTCCAGGACGAGCGCCGGGTGCCGGTTGCGTTCCCGGTGTCGTCCGACTGGTTCGGCTCGGCGCTCCTCCACATCGGTCCGGCCAACACCGCGCCGTTCTGGGCCGTCGCGTCGTACGACCCGGCCACCGGCAAGGTGACCGGCATCCGCCCAGGCACGGTCCAGCTGGGCGTCACCGTCAACAGCGTCTCCAAGACCACCACAATCGAGGTCACTTGGTAGCCCCTCTCGTGGGTTGACCCATCTCTGGTAGGCCCATCTCGTGGGTTGACCCACGAGAGTGTGGGTTGACCCATGGCGTGCGGTTGGCCGACCCACCGGCTGGTGGGCCTACCCATCGGAGGGGGACGGGCGGGGGCGGCGTTGGCCCCTGTCGTGGGTTGACCCACGAGAGTGTGGGTTGACCCATGGCGTGCGGTTGGCCGACCCACCGGCTGGTGGGCCTACCCATCGGAGGGGACGCTCGTGGGGCTACCCATCACAGGGCGCGCTGGTGGGCCTACCCATCGGAGGGGGACGGGCGGGGGCGGCGTCGGGCGGGGTAGCGTTCCGCGGATGACTGACGTGACGACGCCTGCGAGGCTGCAGGCTGGAGACCGGGTGGCTGTGGTGGCGCCGTCCGGGCGGGTGCAGGCGGATCGGCTCGAGGTGGGTACGGCGTACCTGAGGGCCTGGGGGCTCGAGGTCGAGGTGATGCCGTCAGTGCTGGCCGGGCATGAGCGGCTGACCTACCTGGCCGCCGACGACAAGGCCCGGGCCGAGGACCTGCGGACGGCCTGGCTGGACTCACGCTTCGCCGCGGTCTTCTGCGCGCGCGGCGGGTACGGCGTCCAGCGGATGCTCGAGTACGTCGACTTCGACGATCTCGTGGCCGTGCCGAAATGGTTCATCGGGTTCAGCGACATCACCGCGCTGCACGAGCCGTTGAACGCCCGCGGCCTCGTCACCATCCACGGACCGATGGCCGCCGCTGTCGAGCAGCTGGGCGCGGCGGACGGCCGGGAGCGGCTGCGCGAGCTGCTGTTCGAGCCCGAGAAGGTGACCGACCTCCTCGCGCCCGCAGGTGCCCGGACTGTGGTCGGCGGCGTCGCCGAAGGACCGCTGCGCGGTGGCAACCTCGCGATGCTCGCAGCAAGCATCGGTACGCCGACCTACGAGCCGCCGACCGGGATCGTGGTGCTGGAGGACGTGAGCGAGGACGCCTACCGGGTGGACCGGCTGCTGACGCAGCTGCTCCGCTCTGGCTGGTTCGCCGGTGTTGCCGGGTTGGTGATCGGCGACTTCAGTGGAGCGGACGACGCGGACCTGGTGAACGCGGTGATGCGCGATCGGTTGGATCCGCTCGGTCTGCCGATGGTCGAGGGCGCCGCGATCGGGCATGAGGACCTGAACCTCGCCGTACCGCTCGGACTGCCGGCGCGACTGGACGCTACGGCTGGAACACTCGCACCGCTGTTCAGCTGACCAGATGCCGGCGTAGGAACGCCAACGCCTGCGGGTACGCATCGAGTTTGTTCTTCAGCTTCGCCAGGCCGTGGCCCTCGTCGTCGTACACCAGGACCTGACAGGGCACGCCGCGCTTCGTCAGCGCATCGCCGACCTGCTCGGTCTCCGACAACGGCACCCGCGGGTCGTTGGCGCCGTGGATGACGAACAGCGGCGCACGGATGTCGTCGACCCGGTTCAACGGGCTGGCGGACTCCAGGAACTCCCGGTCGGTGGCGAGATACCCGTACTCGCGCTCACGCATCGCGCGGCGGTAGTCCGAGGTGTTCTCCAGGAACGTGACCAGCGAGGCGATCCCGACGATGTCCACACCGGCAGCCCACAGCTCCGGCTGGAACGCGAGCCCGGCGAGCACCATGTAGCCGCCGTACGAACCACCCCACAGCGCTGTCCGCTTCGGGTCGGAGCCGATCGTCGGCAGCCACGCGTGGATCGCGGCCAGGTCCTTCACCGAGTCCAGCCGCAGCTCCCGGTCGTCCAGCGAGTACCACCGCTTCCCGTACCCCGCCGATCCGCGCACGTTCGGTACGACGACCGTGTGGCCATCGGCGGCGAGGGCGGAGACGATCGGAGCCCAGTTGCGCATCGCCGCGCCCTCCGGACCGCCATGCACGTGGACGATGGTGGTCCCCAGGTCGGGGCCGGTCGGCCGGAACACGAACACCGGCACCTGCTCACCGTCGAACGACGGCACCAGCAAGCTCTCCGGGTACGTGAGCTGCGCTGGCGCCTCCGGCATCTCCGGCGGCCGCACCTCCAGCAGGTCCCGGGACGCCGGGACGTAGCGGAACACGGTCGGCGGACAGACCGGCGAACTGTACGTGATCGCCGCGAACGAGCCGTCCGGGGACCAGTGCGGATCAGGCGTCAGCATCAGCAGCCCGGCGCAACCGCCCGCGGGCAGACCGACCGGGGCGACCTCGGAGCCGTCGTCGAGCCGATGCAGGGCCAGCGACACCTCGCCGTCGTGCACCACACCGACCAGCAGGTCCTCGCCATTGGGAGAGGCCCAGCCGGCCAGATCGCGGGAGTCGTCCACGAGTACGTCGTTCCACGCCCGGTCGCCGAGGTCGTACCGCCGTACGGCCATCCGGTCCCGGTCCGCGTTCGTCGACACCAGGAACCCGGTCGAGTCCGGCAGCCAGGACACCGCCGCCTGGTCGTTGTGCGCGTCGTACGGCGTGAGCTCGGTGACGGACCGGGTCCCGGAGTCGACCAGGAGGAGCTGGATGGAGTTCGCCGGGGCGCTGGCCAGCGACAGCACCACCCACTTGTCGTCCGGGGACGGGGTCACGCCCATCACCCAGCCGCCGCCGTCGTACAGGGCCGTGTCCCTGTCGCTGCCCAGGTCGTGGGCGACCAGGTCGAAGTCCGTGCCGTTGCGCCGGTTCGTCGTGAACAGGACGCGGCCGGGCTTGGCATCGACCAGGTGGTGGACGTACTCCGGGTCGTGGACGAGCGGGGTCAACGTGGGGAGACCGGGCTCGTCGAGGTCGAGCAGTGAGAGCTGACCGAGCTCACTGCCGCCGTCGTCGTGCTCCACGACGACCTGGCTGCTCTCCGGGATGAACCGTGCGCCGCGGACGGTGTCGTCCAGCGCGGTCAACGCCCGCCAGGTCCCGTCCGGTGCCACGTGGTGCACCTGCCGGGTGCCGCTTCCGTCGTACAGGACGAGCAGTGCACCCTCGTCGTTCACATCGAGAGCGGTCGTGGACGGGAGTGAGAACAGCGTTGTCAGCACAGGTTCATCCTCACACGCGACAGGTCCGGGGGCAGGCCCAACGGCCTGCCCCCCGAGCCCGGCCTCAGCGATCGCCGTGCCAGGAGTGCCAGAGCGCCGCATAGGGGCCCTGGGCATCGACCAGTTCGTCGTGACCGCCGAGCTCGACGATCCTGCCGTCCTCGACGACGGCGATCACGTCCGCGTCGTGCGCGGTGTGCAGCCGGTGCGCGATCGCCACCACGGTCCGGCCTTCCAGTACGCCGGCCAGCGACCGCTCCAGGTGCCGCGCGGCGCGCGGGTCCATCAATGAGGTCGCCTCGTCCAGGACCAGCGTGTGCGGGTCGGCCAGCACCAGCCGGGCCAGCGCGACCTGCTGCGCCTGCGCCGGCGTCAGCGAGATCCCTCCGGAACCCACCTCGGTGTCCAGCCCGTTGTCGAACCCGGCGACCCAGCCGTCGGCGTCGACGGAGCGCAGCGCCGCCCAGAGGTCGGCGTCGGACGCCTCCGGCCGGGCCAGCCGCAGGTTGTCCCGGACGCTGCCCACGAACACGTGGTGCTCCTGGTTGACCAGCGCCACATGGCTGCGGACCTGTTCGGCAGACATCTTGTCGAGGGTGGCACCACCCAAGGTGATGTCACCGAGCCGCGGCGAGTAGATGCCGGCCAGCAACCGGCCCAGGGTCGACTTCCCCGCACCCGAAGGCCCTACCAGCGCGACCCGCGCACCTGGCTCGACCGTCAGCGTCACGCCGTGCAGGACGTCGCGGCCCTCCAGATAACCGAACCGCACCTCGTCGGCGAGCACCCGCCTACCCTCGGGCTCGGCCTGCTCGTCGGCCGCGGCCGCCTCGATCTCACGGACCCCGACCAGCCGGGCCACCGACACCTGCGCCACCTGGAGCTCGTCGTACCAGCGGATCATCATGTTGACCGGCTCGACCAGCATCTGGATGTACAGCGCGCCCGTGGTGAGGGCGCCGACGGTGAGCCAGCCCTGGATGGCGAAGCCGCCACCGATCACCAGCACCGCGGCCAGCGCGACCGTGTGGGTCATGTTGATCACCGGGAACAGAATCATCCGCAGGTACAGCGTGTACCGCTCCCAGGCGACCCACTGACCGATCCGGGTGTCGCCCAGGCTGATCCGGCGGTCGCCGAGCCGGTGCGACTCCACGGTCCGGCCGGCGTCGACGGTCTCGGCCAGGCCCGAGGCCACCGCGGCGTACCCGGCGGCCTCCGACCGGTACGCCGACGGCGCCCGGCGGAAGTACCAGCGGGCACCGATGATCAGGATCGGCATCGCGATCACCACGGCGACGGCCAGCGGCGGCGCGGTGATGATCAGCGCGCCGATCAGCAGCCCCGCCCAGATCACCGCGATGGTCAGCTGCGGTACGGCGTCCCGCATCGCGTGCGAGAGCCGGTCGATGTCCGTGGTGATCCGGGACAGCAGGTCACCGGTCCCGGCCCGCTCCAGGACACCCGGCGGCAGTCCGACCGCGCGGACCAGGAAGTCCTCGCGCAGGTCGGCGAGCATCTCCTCGCCGAGCACCGCACCACGCAACCGGGTCAGCCGGACGAACACTGTCTGCACCAGCAGCGCGCAGACGAAGCCGACCACGACGTACGGCAGGTCGACGTCGCTCTTGCCCTGCGACAGCTTCTCCACCACGTTGCCGAGCAGCCAGGGCCCGACCATCCCGCTCAGCGCCGCCACTGTGTTCACCAGCGTCAGCCAGGCGAACGCACGGCGGTGCCGGCGGAACAGCATCTTCAGATAGGCGCGCACGGTCGCGCTGCCTGCCACCGGCAGCCGCGCCGCTTCCTGCGGCGCCGCCGGGTCGTACTCGGGGCGCTTCACGCCGACTCCTCTTCGAAGGTTGGCTCGTCCTCACGGGTGACCGCTGCGCGGTAGCGCCGGTTGGTGTGCACCAGCTCGTGGTGGGTCCCGACCGCCTCGACGCGGCCCTCCGGCACGAACACCACGCGCTCTGCGCGGTCCAGCATCAGCGGGCTGGAGGAGAACACGACAGTGGTCCGGCCGCCCCGCAGCAGCCGGAGACCGTCGGCGATCCGGGCCTCGGTGTGCGCGTCCACCGCACTGGTCGGCTCGTCCAGCACCAGCACCTGCGGGTCGACGTACAGCGAACGGGCCAATGCCACTCGCTGCCGCTGCCCACCGGACAGGGACCGTCCCCGCTCGGTCAGCACCGCCTGCATCGGGTCCGACACGCCAGCCGGCAGCGTCTGCCGCAGTACGTCGAGAATGTCCTCGCACTGCGCCGCATCGAGTGCCGTCTCTGGAGAGACCGCGCCACTGGCCGGTACGTCGAACAGCTGGCGCACGGTCCCGGACAGCAGCACCGGGTCCTTGTCCTGCACGAGTACGACGGTCCGCGCGGACTCCAACGGGAGGTCGTCCAGCGGTACGCCGTCCAGCAGCACCGACGCCTGGTTGTCCTCGGCGCCCGGGCTGTGACCGCCCAGACGATCGGCCAGCCGGCCGCCCGCGTCCGGGTCACCGCAGACGACCGCGGTGAAGCTCCCGGCCTGCACATGCAGACCGGTGACCGGGTCCAGCAGGTCACCCTCGGGTAGCTGCGCCTCGGCGGTGCCCATGGTCTCGTCGGTCCGCTGCAGCGCCAGCACGCGCGCGGCCCGGCGGGCCGACACCTTCGAGAAGATGAAGGCACTCGCCGTCTCCTCGAACGTGTGCAGCGGCACCAGCATGAACGTGATGAACCCGTACGTCGTGACGAGCTCGCCGACCGTGATCCGGCCGGACGTCACCAGCCGGACACCCATCCAGACGGCCAGCACCAGGAACAGTCCGAACAGCAGCACCTGGAGAGCCGCGATCAGCGACCACATCCGGGCACTCCGGACCGCACTGGCGCGGTAGTCCTGTGAGGCGTCGCGGTAGCGATCGAGGAACAGTTGTTCGCCGCCGATGCCACGCAGTACACGCAGACCGGCCACAGTGTCCGCGGCCAGCTCGGTCGCGCGGCCGCCCTTGGCGCGCTGCACGTCCGCACGACGCTCGGCCGGTCCCATTAGCGGGACGATCGAGAACGCCAGCACCGGTACGGCGATGGCGACGACCAGGCCGAGCTGCGGCTCGTAGAACAGCAGCCCGATGACCACGGCGAAGCACGTCAGGAGTGCGGCCGCGAACCGGCCGAGCACCTCGACGAACCAGCCGATCTTCTCGACGTCGCCGCTGCTCACCGCAACCACTTCACCGGCAGCGATCCGGCGGGTGAGCAGCGAACCCAGCTCCGCGGCCTTGCGGAACAGCAGTTGCTGCAGGCGTGCCGCCGTACTGATCCAGTTGGTCACCACGGCGCGGTGGAAGAACGAGTCGGCGCCGGCCTTGGCCGCGCCAAAGACAAGCAGCAGCACCCCGGCCAGGATGAGCTTGGCCCAGGACAGGTCGATCACCGCCTGGACGGCGAGACCGACGGCGACCGGAGCGGCTGCGATGCCGCCGAAATAGAGCAGCCCCCAGAACACGGCGAGGGCTTGCCCGCGCAGCTGCTGGTGCTCCAGCCAGATGATGAGTCGGAGACCGGACCGGGTGTCCGGCACACCCGGGTCGGCGAACGGAATGAGGCGCAGGGACATGACGTCTCACAAAGAGGCATAGAAGGATGGAGAAGGCACCTGACCAGGCGAATGGATCAAGCCTAGGCGGGGCCGCCGACAGTCCGCCAACCGTTTTCGGCCGGGCCGGTCCCGGGCGCTGGGCCAGCGGAAATCGCTCCCGGCCGACGGTTGTACAGTCTTCAAGTAGTGTCGGAGGGAGCGGGGTGGAGGAACTGACGCGCAGGCGGCGGTTGCTGATCCTCGGTATCTGCTGCTCCAGCCTCTTCATCGTCGGCCTGGACTCCACCATCGTGAACCTGGCCCTGCCGGCCATCCGGTCCGAGCTGGGCGCCTCGGTCACCAAGCTGCAATGGACCATCGACGCGTACACGCTGGTGCTGGCCAGCCTGCTGATGGTCTCCGGCTCGACCGCGGACCGGGTCGGCCGGCGACGGACGTTCCAGGCCGGGCTGGTGGTGTTCGGGCTCGGGTCGCTGCTGTGCGGAGTCGCGCCGACCATCGACCTGCTGATCCTGTTCCGGATGCTGCAGGCGATCGGTGGCTCGATGCTCAACCCGGTGGCGATGTCGATCATCACCAACACCTTCACCGACCCACGCGAGCGCGCCCAGGCGATCGGGGTCTGGGGTGGCGTGGTCGGGCTCAGCTTGGCGGTCGGGCCGGTGGTCGGTGGAGCACTCGTCGACGCAGCGGGCTGGCGGTTGATCTTCTGGATCAACGTGCCGGTGACGGTGGCCGCCGTACTGATGACGGCGCGGTTCGTGCCGGAGTCGCGGGCCGCGGTGCCGCGGCGGATGGATCCGGTCGGGCAGATCCTGGTGGTCCTGCTGCTCAGCGGGCTGACGTACGGGATCATTGAGGGCCGGTCGGCCGGGTGGACCTCGCCGCTGATCATCGGGTGCTTCGTGGTGACGGTCGCGTCCTTGGTGTCTCTGGTGTTGTACGAGCGGCGACGGGAGCAACCGTTGCTGGAGCCGCGGTTCTTCCGGAGTGCGCCGTTCTCGGGTGCGACGCTGATCGCGGTCGCGGGATTCTCGGCGCTGTCCGGATTCCTGTTCCTGAACTCGCTCTATCTGCAGTCGGTGCGTGGGTTCTCGGCGCTGCATGCCGGGTTGCTGACGCTTCCGATGGCGGCGATGACTGTGGTGTTCGCACCCTTGTCCGGATGGCTCGTCGGACACCGCGGTCCACGACTACCGCTGGTCGTTGCCGGCAGCATGCTTACTGTTTCCGGGCTGGTGCTGTCGCGGTTGAGTCTGACCACGTCGACCGAGATGCTGCTGGTCGGCTACCTGATCTTCGGTCTGGGCTTCGGGATGCTGAACGCGCCGATCACCAATGCGGCGGTGTCCGGGATGCCGCGCTCCCAAGCCGGCGTCGCCGCGGCGATCGCGTCGACCAGCCGTCAGGTCGGGGCCTCCCTGGGTGTGGCGATCGCGGGGACGATCCTCACCGCCCGTCTGGTGGGCACGCTGGAGAGCGGCTTCGTCGACGCGGCCAAGCTCTGCTGGTTCGTGATCGCCGGCTGCGGCGTACTCGTCCTCGTGCTCGGCCTCATCACCACCGGCGCCTGGGCCCGCCGTACCGCCGAGGCCGTCGCGGAGGACCTGGTCAGGACTCGGTGATCCCTGCGCGCGTGAGTGCCTTGAGGCGGCCGCGGAGGATCTTCTGGCGGCGTTCCTCGTCCGGGAACAGGTCGACGTACGCCGTACCCTTCGCGGCCAGCAGGTCGTCGTCGAGGCGGCGGACCGTGCCGGCCGGGAAGCGGTGGGTCATCGCGGCCTGGACCGCGGAGCTGTCGATGCCGGTCAGGAGTTCGGTGAGCTGTTCCTCGGTGGTGACGCCGAGCCGGGCCAGGATGCCGAGGATCCACGTGTAGTGGTTCGTCTTGGCGTGCGGCGCGTCCGGATAGCGCCGGGTCAGGTACGTCGTCAGCGTCGCGGTGGTCAGGTCGCGCGGGGTCTTGTCCGGTTCGGCCGCCGCGAGCTCGCGGTACAGCCGGTCGATCTCCGTGAACTCGTTGTCCACCAACTCCATCAGCGCCGCCGCCAGCAGGAACCGCCGGTCGAATTCCGGCTTGCGACCCGGCGGGATGTCCAGCTTGTACCGGATGTCGTGCTCGAACTCCGCCCACGCGTGCTGGACCGCGGTCCGAACCTGGATCTCCATCACCAGATTCTTCAGTACGGCGTACTCCGGCAGCTCGCGGCGAGTCGCGTTCAGCCGGACCAGGTAATGCTTGCTGGCATACCCGAACACACCCTGCGCCCGGGTGTGCGCACCCATGTCGGTGTGCTCGACGATCTCGAACTCGGCCTCGATCACCTCGCAGACCCGATCCACCGCCTCGGCCAGGAACGTGATCACCCGAGCCGCGACCAGGTCGGTGATCTGGTTCAGCGGGTCGTCGTACTTCGGCCGGGCCGGGTCGTCCGGATGCGGCTTCGACGCCTTGTCCAGGAACGACTCCGGATCCTTCGCCCGGGCGGTCGCGCTGAGGTAGTTGATGCCCTCCTCGTCACCGATCAGCTCGTCGATGAGCGCCTCGAGCTTGCGCGCACCACCGACGTACTGCTGATGCATCCGCTCGTACAGGGCTCCTGCTTGCCGAGCCCACTCCACCCGCCCAACCATGACAGGACGATAGTGCTCCCGCAGGCCCAGTCGCCTGCAAGACTCCCACCAGGCCGCCCTCGTCTGCTTCACCGAGCCCGGTGCACAGCAGCCGGAGATCTCCGCTCAGGACGACGCAGAGGTCCAGGGATTGCTGGAAGGGTGGAGGGTGGAGCGCCTCGACGAGGTGGAGTACGACGTTGTGGCTAGGCGGGTCTAGGAGTTTCTAGCGGAATTGCTAGAAAGCTGTAGACAAGGGTCGCGACACGCTCTGGCGGTTGCTAGCGAAATCTAAGGAAAACGCTAGACGCGCTCATACAGTGACAGCATGGATCCGATCCGGAATCCCTATGCGCCCGGCGCCGGTCAGCGGCCGCCTGAGCTGGCCGGACGCGACATCGAGGTGCGGCAGTTCGAAGTGGTACTCGAACGGGTCGCGGCAGGCAGGCCGGAGCGGAGTCTGGTGCTGAGTGGACTCCGCGGCGTCGGTAAGACCGTGTTGCTGAACACCTTGCGCAGCCAGGCGATCAAGCGCGCCTGGGGTACCGGGAAGATCGAGGCCCGGCCGGACCAGAGCATCCGGTTGCCGATCGCGCAGGCACTGCACACCGCGATGCGCGAACTGGGCCACCGGCACCGCGACGACGAGCGGGTCGACAGCTTCAGCGCCGTACTGAAGGCGTTCGCGCTGCGCACCGCGGCCAACGACCGCAAGGGCATCCGCTGGCATCCGCCGGTCGACGTGGCCGCTGCGAAGGGCCGCGCGGATTCCGGTGACCTCGAGATGGACCTGATCGAGCTGTTCACCGACGCGGCCGACCTGGCCGGCGATCTGTCCGTCGGCGTCGGATTGTTCATCGACGAGATGCAGGACATCAGTCCCGACGACCTGTCCGCGCTGTGCGCCGCCTGCCACGAGATCTCCCAGCAGAGCGCGCCGCTGGTCGTCGTCGGCGCCGGCCTCCCGCATCTGCCCGCCGTACTGTCCGCCAGCAAGTCGTACTCCGAGCGGTTGTTCCGCTACATCCGCGTCGACCGTCTCGCCCGCGACGCGTGTGACCGCGCGCTGATGATCCCCGCGGAGAGCGAGGGCGTCCAGTACGACGACGAGGCGCTGGACGAGCTGTATGCCCAGACCGATGGCTATCCGTACTTCGTCCAGGCCTTCGCGCACGCCACCTGGGACCACGCTCCGACCTCACCGATCACCATCAAGGACGTCGCCGTCGCGGGCCCGGAGGCCTCCGCCGAACTCACTGTCGGCTTCTTCGGCTCCCGCTACGAACGCGCCACCCCGGCCGAACGCGAGTACATGCGCGCGATGGCCGAGCTCGGCATCGGCGTCGACGACGGATCGGTCCCCACCGCCGAGGTCGCCAGCACGCTGAACCGCAAACCGCAGTCGCTCTCCCCGGCCCGCGACGGCCTGATCAAGAAGGGCCTCGTCTTCTCCGCCGAACGCGGCACCGTCGCCTTCACCGTCCCCCACTTCGGTAAGTTCCTCCGCACCCGCACGGCCTGACATATGACAAGCACGAATGAGTCAACGCGAAGCTGGGTGGGGAATCAATCGGCCGCGCGCAGGAGACGATCGGCGCCCTCGACGATAGCGTCTGAATCCGCCGCGGAAACAATTTGGACGCCAAGACGTTCCCAGCCATCCATTGCGATCTCAAGCTGTTCCTCGCCTGCGCTGCTGTCCGGAGGCGTAAACACTGCATTGATCTCCACCGCCGCTGGTATTTCAACCCATCCTTCGCCGCTTCTTGGAACGAGTCGACCACCATCTGCTCGCAGCAGCCCGACCAAGTAGTTCCATGCCTGAATCTGGATCTGAAGGTTCCGTGTGTCCTTCAGATCAAAGGCCCAAACCTGAGACAGTTGCTGAACACTGCGGCTCTTCACCGCGAAGTCGATAGTTGTCTCCTGCGCTCCAACAGTAGCGGTTTGGAACCTGGCAACGTGTCTGAGCAGCTCAGGACGCAGATCGAACGCGTCTCTTAGCCTGTGTACTACTAGAGTGCGCGTCCGATGGCGGACCTCGGTGTCCGAGTCCACGATCATCAACTCGAATGCCATGTCTGCAGCTTGCGCCGCGGAATCAGCAAGAACCGGCCTCGCGTCTGAAAGTTGAACTATGTTGTTCATTCGGACCCGGAGATCCTCGACGTCGCCCCTGTTGAAAAGCGCCGCGCCAGCGGGCATAAGCGCCGCGACCGAGTCGAGTCGGGCGCTGATTGCGTCCTCGATTCGCTTCAGGAAGGAATCGGTCAGTGACGGTGATCCGCCCAGACGTGCCGCGCGCCGCAAGTTGCCGACGCGACGGAAGGCCCAGTCGTCATCGCGTCCGGTGATCACGCCGATGTTGACAAACTCGCCGCGAATGGGGTCAGGCACATAGCGTATGACCCAGTAGTCGTAACGCACTTGGCCCCCTTTCATGAGCGCTGTCCCGCTGCGTCCCGAAGCCTTGCCGCGACTAGGGCGCGACGTTCAAATATGAACCGAGCCAGAGTGCGCAAGGCGTCGTCTGCAACACCCCACTCTAGCGGCACCTGGCTCATCACGGTGGCCAGATCTCCGCACGAGAGGTCGTCAACTGCGTCCGCCGCGCTCTGGAGGGCTGCGGTGTCGAGACTCGTCGCGTGTACGTCGGTAGGCCACGGCCACAGCTCGCCCACACGTCGCTCCAGGAGTGTGGGAGTCCAGTCGCCCTCAAGGCTGTCAAACCATAGACCGTGGTCAATTGACCAGACCTGGTCATGCTGAGCCACGTGGTAAAGCAGTTGAAGGTCGCTGCCAAGACAGAGGTCCCAGAGGGCGAGGTAGCTTGCGAACCGGGCCGCGTTGCCGTCTCTTGCGATACGCGTGATCGCTGTATGCTCTTCGACGTCGCTCAGCAATTGGGATCCGATATATATGCCGCCCGGTGGGCGGGTTCCGTTCACCCGGATGTCCTGTACCAGCGCCTCGTCCACTCGGATCAGAGTTGTCGGTCTGACAGGCGCCGCCAGATGCGAGCCGAGGCGCGCAACGACAAGTTCGTGTACCAGCGACAGGTTGCCGTGTGGATTCCCTGGCCATTTCATCCAATAACGCTGCCCATCGTCGGTCACGGCAAGGATCGGTCGCGCTCCTGTATCGGCAATCTGGAGAACTAGCCGAGCGGATACCTGAGGCGACCCGCGAGACGAGCTCCTGAAGGCGGCCGTCATCGATGTGTCTGACCACCCCCCTCCGTCAGGCGCCATTCACTCTCCTGAATCAATCGTCGGGCTAACAACTGCCAACAGTAGTGGACACTTGGGGAGTTGCTCGGAGAGCCGGTGGCATTCATGGAGCGTACCGGGCGATTCGCAAATGGGAAGCGGCGCGGCGGTGCGATCTTTCGCTTGAGCAGGACGACTCGTCTGAGAACCGCATTCATAAGTGTGACGTCGATCAGTCCGCCACTGGATACTCAGTGTGTCTAAAGGTGCCTGTCACGCTACTCTCGGTGAGTGATCCCTTGGATGTCTCCGGAGACGCTCGCGGGCGGCTATCTCGGTCATCGGGAGAGCAGCCGGGTCGAGTGGCTCCGATTCACGAATCGCTTCGCCGCGGCGGTGTTCGTCTACCGCACAGTGGTGGCGGCCGTGCTTGGGTACGGCGAGTTCGAGGACGAGTTGGTCCGGATCGCGGCCAGGGCGACGATCGGCGCGGCGACCGCTGCGCTCGAACGGTTCCTGAACGAGACGGTCGGTGCACTGACCGGCGGGCTCGCGCAACAGGTCGAACTGTTGCTGGCCGCCACCGAATGCTCGCGCGCACAGCGCGTCGAGATCGTGGAACTGCGGGCCCGAGTCCTCTCGCGCCGTACCGCCGTCACGCACTCGACCGAGAAGCTGGATCTGTCCGCCGACGGGGTCGAGCAGGCCTTGCGAGACGTCGGCTCGCTCGCGTCGATGCTCGGCGCATTGGTCGAGCCGGACGAGCAGCAGCGGGTCACCGACCTGATGACAGGCTGGTTCGTCGACCTCTGATCGGCCACGTGGCCTTCGGTTCGTTGGTGTTGCACGTCATGAATCTGCCCTTTCGTGGAGTGGTGCTGGCTCTGTAGGGTGAATCGTCATGACCACCGGGCGGACTGGCCAGCAGGCGGACGCGCGTGTCCGTAAGCGCGGTGGCCGTCACAGCCGGAAGAAGTCACACAAGGCGCAATGGTTCTCGGTGACCGCGCTGGCAGTGCTCGGGACCGTGGTGGTCATGCACCCGGACGCCGCCGGCCGGCGGAGCCTCGCGGCCGAGATCGTTGCCGGCACCAGCACTCCGGTCGCCTCGACTCCGGTGGCGACTCCCGCACCGGCACCGATCGCCACACCGACGCAGAAGTTCACCACCCCGTTGCGCCCGGCACCGAGTCTGACCCGGAAGCCGAAGAGCTCGAAGCCGAACGTCACCCTCTCCACCGGCCGGCTCGCGGTCGTGCCAGGGTTCGCCAAGGCCAGCGGCGTGAAGGACAAACTGACCTACCGGGTCGAGATCGAGCAGGGCCTGTCGCTGAACGGCGCCGCGGTCGCCGCGATCATCCACCAGACGCTGACCGATCCGCGCGGCTGGCAGGCGATCCACCCGGTCAACTTCGAGCGCACCGACAAGGTCGACGCCGACCTGCGGATCATCCTGGCCACGCCGGTCCTGACCGACAAGCTGTGCCTGCCGCTCGACACCGGCGGCGAGGTGTCCTGCCGCGTCGACGACCGCGTCGTCCTGAACGCCAAGCGGTGGGTGTACGCGGTTCCGGCGTACGGCGGGAACGTCGCCCTGTACCGGAACTACCTGGTCAACCACGAGGTCGGGCACGCGCTCGGCCACGGCCACTCCACCTGCACCCAGGCGAAGACCCCCGCGCCGGTCATGATGCAGCAGACCAAGGGCCTGGGCGGCTGTCTGCCGAATGCGTGGCCCACGATCAAGGCAACCTGAGCCGTCCGTGAGAAGCTGAGTCGGAGGGGAGGGAGCAGCGATGTCGTCACAGGATTTCCCGACCTACGGCCGGGGCGATGAGCCCGAGCAGTCCGGCGAGGACCACCACTACGCCAAACCTGCCCCGTACGGCGGCGGCACGTTCGGCTCCGGACCGCAGAGCGCCCCCGAGCAAAGCCACTACGCCCCGCCCCAGCCCTACAGTTCCCCACCAGGCCAGTACGGCGCCCCACCCGGCGGCGCTGGGCCAGGTCAGCCGCAGGGGCAGCCCGACTCCGGCGGACCGCCGTACAACCAGCCGCCGAACTACCGGCCTGGCACTCCGTACGGCCCGCCCGCGCATCCGCAGCAGCATGAGCTGCCGACGTACGGGCGGGATCAACCCGTCGCGCCCCGCGATCCCCGCGCCGCCCGGGTCGTCCTGCTCGCCGCGATCATCGCCGGCGTCTACGGCCTGCTGGTCATCTCGATCCAGCGGGTTGCCCTCCGGGAGATCTCCCAGGCTCCTGGCTCGCCGCTCAACCACCCGCTGCGCACCGACGTGATCGACACGATCGGCCAGCTCCTGCTGCTCCTGGTCGGCGCGGTCGCGCTCTGGATGTGGGGCCGGGACGTGCTCGCCCGCCGGAGGGCCGGCCGCCAGCCGGATCCGGTCGAGCTCGGCGGACTGCTGCTGGTCGCGGTGTCGATGGTCCCGATCCTGATCTGGCTGATCATGATCCTGTCGACCGGCATGGGCGCGATCGACGACTCGCTGCACCGGCTGCCCACGGCGTACGGCTGGGGTGGTCTCGGCCTGCTGATCCTCGCGGCCGGCTTCGCCCTCGGCTACCGCGAACTCAAACCGGAGCTCGGCAACCCGGTCGTCCAGGCCCGCCCGGACCGGCCACCCTGGGAGTGAACGTCCCCGTCGTCCTGGTCCCGGGTCTCGGCCTCGGGCCGGCGTCGTACGACCGAACCGTCGAGCACCTCACCACGCCGTACCACCTGGTCAGCCTGCCCGGGTACGGCGAACCGGCCGGTGCCAGGGAGGATCTGCGTCCACAGGCTCTCGGGACGGCGCTGGCGGACAAGATCCGGGAGCGGGCGGTCCTGGTCGGGCACTCGGCCAGCTGCCAGATCGTGGTCGAGACCGCGATCGCCTTCCCCGAACTGGTCCACGCCCTGGTCCTGGTCGCACCGACCGGGGACATTCGGGCGTCGAGCTGGGTGGACCTGGCCGCCCGCTGGCTGGGTTCCGCCGTACCGGATTCGCCACGGCTGATCCGGGTCGTCACCCCGCAGTACGCCCGTACGACGCTGTCCTCGATCGCGCGCGCCGGCGACGCGGCCAGGCGCCACGATCTGGCCGCGGTCATCGGCAGGGTGCGGGCGCCGGTGATGATCGTGCGCGGCCGGCACGATCTGGTGTCCACGGCCGAGTGGGTCGCACGGCTGGCCGAGCTGTGCCACGGTGAGGCGCGGACGCTGCCGACCGGCGCGCACATGCCGGTGGTGACCAACGGTCCGGAGCTGGCCGCTCTCATCCAGCGGGCGGCCGCCGCGCCGGATCCTGCCTGACGCGTTATCGTTGACGCGGTAGCAATCCTTGCGGGAGCTCGCACCGAACGCGCGGGCTGAGAGGGCGACGAGCTGAGGACAGCCGGGTCGCCGACCGCCTGAACCTGACCGGGTAATGCCGGCGTAGGGAGCGGGTCACCATGACCAGTACTGCTGTTCGTCCTGCCGATCAGACCGAGGCGCCACTCGTCCTCACCACGGACTCTCCGCGCACGCTCGGGTTCCTGGACCAGTTCACCCTCTGGGGGAACTTCGGCATCTCGCTGTTCGGCCCGGTCACCGGTGCGCTGGTGGCGGCGTACACGGGCTCACTCGCACAGGGTCTGCTCGCGGTCGTCGTCGGCTGCGGGATCGGCGCGCTCGTGCTCGGCGGCGCAGCCGTGTTCGGCTCGCAGACCGGCGCACCGGCGATGGCGAGTCTGCGCGGTCTGTTCGGCCGTCGCGGTTCGATCGCGCCGACCGTGCTGAACATTGCCCAGAACGTCGGCTGGGCCACGATGGAGATCATCGTCATCGCGCAGGCCGCGGTCGCGGTCACGAGCGAGCGGTGGCGCTGGCTGTTCGTCCTGGTGGCGGGAGTGATCGCCACGGCGATGGCGGTACGACCACTGGGCAGCGTGAAGGTGCTGCGGAAGTTCATGGTCTGGCTGGTGCTGATCGCGTCGGTCTACTTGTTCGTGCAGGTGCTCAGCAAGCCGGTGCATGATCTGCCGCAGGACAGCGTGTTCGGCTTCTGGCCGGCCGTCGACCTGGCCGCCGCCGGTGTGGTGTCGTTCGCGCCGCTGGCCGCCGACTACACCCGGCACTCGCGCACGAACAAGGCAGCCTTCGGTGGCTCTGCACTCGGCTACGGCCTGGCCGCGATCGCGTACTACGCCTTGGGCGTCTTCGCGGTCGCCACTCTGCAGACCAACAGCGAGGACGTGATCACCGCGCTGGTCACGCTGCCCGCCGGTGCGATCGCGCTGCTCGTGCTGCTGGTGGACGAGGTGGACGAGGCCTACGCGAACGTCTACTCGACCACGATGGCCACGCACAACCTGATCGGTCACGTCGACCGCCGGTGGATCTCGGTCGGCATCGGCGTGGTAGCAACGGCCATCGCACTGTTGGTTGACCTAGGCAACTACACGGAGTTCCTCTACCTGATCGGCTCGGTCTTCATCCCCTTGTTCGCGGTCGCGATCGCCGACTTCTTCGTGGTCAGCAAGATGAACTGGGACGTGTCCGGTACGGCGCGCTTCCGCTGGCAGCCGGCCGTCGCCTGGCTGATCGGCTTCGTCTCGTACCAACTGGTCAACCCCGGCACGGTGTCCGGCTGGTCGCCGTTCTGGACCGAGGTCCAGCAGCGGCTCTTCAACGACCAGCCCGTGCCCTCCTGGCTCGGAGCGACGTACACCTCGATCGTGGTCTCGATGCTGGCCGCGGTGGTGCTGGGCAGGATCGGGCGCCGCCGCTGGACAACTGACCCGGAGTAACCGGGATACTTGCGGTCATGCTGAACTCCGCACTGCGTAGCCGGGCCGAGTACGCGGAACTCGGGGCCGAAGGACTGGCCGCGCGTACCACGCCCGAGCGGGACGCGGCGATCGTCACGGCCGTCGAGGAGTTGCTCGAGAAGCGCGAGTCGGTGCTCGACCTGTGCTGTGGCTACGGCCGGGTCGCGCTGCCCTTGCGCCGGGCCGGCAAGACCGTGCGCGCACTCGACATCTCCCCGAACCTGATCGAGGCCGGCCGGGCGCAGGCGGCCGAGGAGGAATTGTCGATCGACTGGGCGATCGGCTCGATGACCGACCTGCCGTACAAGTGGGACTCGTTCGACGCGGTGATCTGTCTGTGGACAGCGTTCCACGAACTGTTCGGCGAGGAGGAGCAACTGTCGACGATCTGTGAGATCTCCCGGGTGCTGAAGCCGGGCGGGATGGCGATCATCGAGGGGCCGGCCTGGGGGCCTGCGACGGCGGGCGAGATCGCCAACGGGATGCGCCAGGGTCCCGAGCACCGGATCGTCACCACCGAGCACTTCGGCACCAGCAGCGTGCACTTCATCCACGACGAAATCAGCTACGGCCGGCTCTGTGCGGCCGCCGGAATTGAGAACTTCAAGGTCTACAAACGGGACTGGGGCGGCCGCCGCCGGCTTATCCTGGAGATCCATCAACCGGCAACTGACTGACTCGTCAGGTATTCCATCAGCCCTTGCAGGCAAGGGAAAACAAAGAAGCAGATCCCCACTCCACACTGGGGATCTGCTCCTTTCTATTCCGAGTGTAAATCCCGCTCGGGCGATTCCGGAAAACCTAGCTTTTCGATTCAAGATTCAGCAGAAAACGCTTCGCGTCGAGTCCGCCGGCGTATCCGGTCAGTGCACCGCTCGCGCCGATCACCCGGTGGCACGGCAGTACGACGCACACCGGATTCGCGCCCAGCGCCGTACCGACCGCACGGGCCGCCTTCGGCTTGTGGATCTCCCCCGCGACCCGCCCGTACGTCGTCGTGGCGCCGTAGCTGGTGTGCACCGGCAGATCGGTCAGCACAAGCCGCTGGAACGGCGTCGCCAGTGCGAGGTCCACCTCCAGCTCGAACTCGTGACGGCGTCCGTCCAGATACTCGTCGAGCTGCCGTCGTACGTCGTCCAGTGCGCGGGGCTGCCGCAGGACGCGCGGGGACACCGAGCGGGCCAGGCGGTTCGTCATGGTCTCCTCGTCGCCGAAGGAGCTGGCCACTACGCGGCCGTTCGCGATCGCGAGCAGCATGGTGCCGATCGGGGTGTCGTGCAGGGTGTAGGCGACGTCAGCGTCCGGGAGGACAGGTGGTTTCAGGTCTGGGATGGCGAACCGGGTCAGCCGGCTCTCGAGGTCGTTCATGCGTTCACTCCGAGTTTGCTGCGCAAGGCCGCGAGCGCGTCGCTGACGAGCCGGCGCGATGCGGCGGGCGTGGTGTCGAGGGCGGCGGCCACGCCGTGGTGGTCCAGGTCGCCGACATATTTGAGCGTGATGGCGAAGCGCTGGCGTTCGGGCAGTTCGTTGACCGCCTGCCAGAGGTCGGGATCCGGCCAGTCGGCGGCATCCGGGCCTTCGACCGCGACCGGCGGCGCTTCGTCCAGAGGTCTTTGTGGTTTGCGCGCCCGGTGCACGTCGGTTGCGCAGCGGGCGGTGATGGTCAGGAGCCAGCTGCGCAGGTTCTTCGCCGACGTCAGGCCGGGGTAGGCGGCGAACGCCTTCTCCCACGCGCGCTGGGCCACGTCGTCGCCGTCCACCGGTCCTGCCAGGGCTCGCGCCAGCCGTGCCACGTCTCGCCAGTGCTCGTCGACAAGCGCCTGGAACGGTGGCAGCAAGACCTTCTCCGGAGCCATCACGACAGTAGAACGCATCCCGACCCCCGAATGTGAGGGAGCCCGGTCCCCGCGGGCCGTCGAGTCGTGGATTGCGGTCCGGGATCGGGCGATTTGCCGACCTGGATCCACGACTCGGTGTGCCATCGTCCGTTTGGGGTGGTCCGGATTCCGAGATTGTCGAGTAGTCCAGTAGACATTGGTGAGAAGATGGCTGACATGACGACGACCTTGCTGACCCGCCGTCGCGTCATCGATCTGCTCCGGACGGCGAGCGCCACCTGTCGGTGATCCCCGCCCCCGTTGTCCCGGCGGTGTTCCCGCCGTACGAGGCCTGCTGATCCGCCTCCCACACTCCGCCCGGCCGGGCCGCTTCGTGCTGCCCGCTACCGGTCGCCGCTGTCCCGCCTCCGAGGGAGAGACATGTCTGTTCCTGCCTTGAACCGTCCTGCCCTGTCCGTGGTTCCCGACCGCACCGAGGAGCGGATCGTCGACGCCGACGTCTACCGCTCCGTCTTCCGCCGCCACGCCGCCGGTGTCGTGGTGATCACCGCGGACGCCGGCCACGGTCCGGCCGGGTTCACCGCCACCTCACTGGTGTCGGTCAGCCTGCTGCCGCCGCTGGTCTCGTTCGCGATCGCGACCACCGCGTCCAGCTGGCCGACCGTCAGCACCGCCGGCAGCGTGGTGATCAACTTCCTGTCCGCCGAACAGCACGCCATCGCCGGCTGGTTCGCCACCAGCGGCATCGACCGCTTCGGCGAGCCGACCCGCTGGTCGCGGCTGCACACCGGCGAGCCGGTCCTCGACGAGGCGCCGAGCTACCTGCGCGCCCAGGTCGAGCACCGCTTCGCCGTCGGCGACCACTGCTTGGTCGTCGCCCGTCTCGCGACCCACACCGAACGACGTGAGCACGAGCCGCTGCTCTACCACGACGGCCGCTACGTCACCGCCACTCCGAACCCGAAGGCCCACCATGCCTAGAACCCACAAGTACGCCGTACTGGCCGCAGCCCTCGTCACCTTGCTGGCCGGCTGCGGTGGTGCCGCGAAGGCCGGTGGCGCGGCGCTCTCGCTGGACGCCGCGCTGCCGACGACCGTCCCGGACGGCGCCAAGATCGTCGTCGGCGATCCGGCCACCGAGGTGGCGCTGAAGCTGTCCGGTCAGTTCGACAAGGTGTCGAAGTACGTCCAGTTCGCCAATCTGAGCGGCGGTCCACAGACCACCGAGGCGTTCCGGGCGCACGCGCTCGACCTCGGCTCGGTGGCAGAGATCCCGCCGATCCACGCGACCTGGACCGGGCTGCACGTGAAGATCGTCGCGTCGAAGTTCCGGCAGGACCCGCTCGATCACCCGATCTACCAGCTGGGCATCGCACCTGGCGTGACCGTGAAGACGCTCGCCGACCTGCGCGGGAAGAAGGTTGCCTACAGCCCCGGTCAGGCGCAGGGCGCGCTGGTGCTCAAGGTGCTGAAGAAGGCAGGGCTGTCCAAGGAGGACGTGAAGCTGGTCGAGCTGCCCAGCACGGGTGACGTGTACTCCAACGCCCTGTCCGCGAAGCAGGTCGACGTCGCCCCGATCGGCGGCGTACAGATCAAGCGGTACCTGGCCAAGTACGGCAAGGACGGTGCGAGCACGATCCCGCACGGACTGCGCGACGACGCCGGGCATCTGTATGTGCTGACCGAGTCGCTGGAGGACCCGGGCAAGGCGGCCGCGATCCGTGCGTACGTCGCCGCCTGGGGCGTTGCCCAGCAGTGGATCGACACGCATCCGAAGGAATGGATCCAGGGGTACTACGTGAAGGACCAGGGCCTGACCGAGTCCGACGGCCAGTGGCTGGTCGACAACGCCGGCCACCCGGACATCAGCGCTGACTGGAGCGATGCGATCGAACGGCAGCAGGAGACGATCGACCTGCTCGCCAAGGAGACCGGCAACCCGGTGATCCAGGCCAAGGACCTGTACGACCTGCGCTTCCAGACCGTGGCGGCGGACGCGATCAAGGCGGGGGTGGCCAAATGAGTGCCACGACGCTGCCCGGTCTGCGCACCGCCGAGCAGGCCACTCCCGTCGTACGGCGCCGTCGGCTCGGACCGGGCAAGCCGATCAGGTTCGGCGCCGCTCTCGGACCGCTGCTGCTCCTCGTGCTGTGGAGCATCGGGTCGGCCACCGGCTGGCTCGACCAGCGAGTGCTGTCGGCGCCGTGGACCGTGGTCACCACGGCCGGCGACCTGATCGCCGACGGTCGACTGCAATCGAACCTCTGGACCTCTACTCAGCGAGCCTTCATCGGTCTCGGCCTCGGGATCGTGCTCGGCGTGGCCCTCGCGCTGCTGTCCGGGCTGTCGCGTGTCGGCGAGGCGCTTCTCGACGGGCCGATCCAGATCAAGCGGGCGATCCCGTCACTGGCCCTGCTGCCGCTGCTGATCCTCTGGCTCGGCATCGGTGAGTCGATGAAGATCGTCACCATCCTGCTCGGGGTGTTCGTACCGATCTACATCCACACCCACAACGGCCTCCGCACGATCGACAGCCGGTACGTCGAACTCGCGCAGACCGTCGGGTTGTCGCAGTGGGACTTCATCCGCCGCGTCGTCCTGCCGGGTGCGCTGCCCGGATTCCTGCTCGGCCTGCGGTTCGCCGTGACCGGCGCCTGGCTGTCGCTGGTCGTGGTCGAGCAGATCAACTCCACCAGCGGTATCGGCTACATGATGGAACTGGCCCGGACGTACGGACAGACCGACATCATCATCGTCGGCCTGGTCCTGTACGGCGTCCTCGGCCTGCTGTCCGACGGCGCCGTCCGCCTGATCCAGAGGAGGGCCCTCTCATGGCGCCGCACACTGGCCTCCTGACCGCCGCGGTCCAGGTCCGAGGTCTGGTCCGCCGCTACGACGAACGCGCCGTCCTCGACGGGGTGGATCTGGAGATCGCGCCGGGTGAGTTCGTTGCCCTGCTGGGAAAGAGCGGATCCGGGAAGAGCACGTTGCTGCGGGCGTTGGCCGGGCTGGACTCCGCTGTCGCCGGCACCGGGGATCTCGTCGTACCGGCTCAGGTGTCGGTGGTCTTCCAGGACTCCCGGCTGTTGCCGTGGGCAAGAGTCTTGGACAACGTCGTACTCGGGCTGAACGGCGCCGGTGAACGCGGCCGGCAGAGTCTCGAGGAGGTCGGGCTGGCCGGGCGCGAGAATGCCTGGCCGAACGAGTTGTCCGGTGGTGAGCAGCAGCGGGTCGCCTTGGCGCGGTCGCTCGTGCGCGAGCCGGAGCTGCTGCTGGCGGACGAGCCGTTCGGAGCGCTGGATGCGCTGACTCGGCTGAAGATGCACGCATTGCTGCGCAAGCTGTGCGCGGCACACCAGCCGGCCGTCCTGCTGGTGACGCACGACGTCGACGAGGCGATCGTGCTGGCCGACCGGGTGATCGTGCTCGACCAAGGGCGGTTGATCGCCCAGGAACAGATCGAACTGGCCGCGCCGCGCAGCCCGGCCGATCCAGGATTCGCCGCGGTCCGCGCGCGGCTTCTCGACGCTTTGGGGGTTTCGTGGTGAGCAGGCAGTTGCATTTGAACGCGTTCCTGATGAGTACCGGGCACCACGAGGCCTCGTGGCGGCTGCCGGAGAGCAATCCGTTCGCGAACACGTCGGTGGAGCACTATCAGGAGTTGGCGCGGATCGCCGAACGCGGTCGCTTCGACTCGGTGTTCTTCGCCGATTCGCCGGTGCTGATCGGAGATGTCGGCCGGCGGCCCGCCGGGTCGTTGGAGCCGACCGTGTTGCTGACCGCGCTTGCTGCGGTGACGTCTCGGATCGGGCTGATCGCCACGGCGTCGACGACGTACAACGATCCGTTCAACCTCGCGCGGCGGTTCGCCAGCGTCGACCACGTGAGCGGAGGGCGCGCGGGCTGGAACGTGGTGACGACGGCCGGTCCGGAGGCGGCGCTGAACTTCAATCTCGCGCAGCAGCCGGCACACGCGGAGCGGTACGAGCGGGCGGCGGAGTTCCTCGAGGTCGCCTACAAGCTGTGGGACTCGTGGCAGGACGACGCCGCGATCGCGGACAAGGGGGAAGGCGTCTGGGCGGTCAACGACCGGGTGGTGCCGATCGACCACGTCGGGCGGCACTTCCAGGTCCGCGGCCCGCTCAACCTGCCGCGGTCTCCGCAAGGGCGTCCACTGATCGTGCAGGCCGGGTCGTCCGAGGACGGCAAAGGGCTGGCCGCGCGGTACGCCGAGGCGGTGTTCACCGCGCAGCAGACCCTGGAGGACGCGCAGGCGTTCTACCAGGATCTGAAGGCGCGGACGGCAGCGCTGGGGCGTGACCCGTCGACGATCAAGATCCTGCCCGGGATCGTTCCGGTGATCGGCGGCACGGTTGAGGAGGCGCAGCGGCTGGAACGTCAGCTGGACGAGCTGATCCGGCCGGAGTACGCGCGGGCCCAGTTGGCGAAGACGCTGCGGGTGGCGCCGGAGGACCTGCCGCTCGACCGGCAACTCCCGGCCGACCTGCCGGACGAGGACGAGATCGAGGGGGCGAAGAGCCGCTACACGCTGATCGTCACCCTGGCCCGTCGCGAGAAGCTGACCGTTTGCGAACTGATCGGCCGGCTCGGTGGCGGGCGTGGTCACCGGACCTTCACCGGTACGCCGGAACAGGTCGCGGACGCGATCCAGCACTGGTTCGAGGCCGGCGCCGCCGACGGCTTCAACATCATGCCGCCGGTCCTTCCGTCCGGCCTCGCCGCGTTCGTCGACGAGGTCATCCCGATCCTGCAGGCCCGGGACCTCTTCCGCACCGAGTACACGGGCACGACCTTGCGCGACCACTACGGCCTGGCCCGTCCCGCCTCGTTGCAGAAGGCAACGGTCTGAATCAGGTGCCGGGCCCTCCAGGTGGCGGGCCCGGCACCGTCAGTCGACCCGGACGACGAGCTTCCCGACCGCCTTGCCGTCCTGCATGATCCGGTGCGCCGCGCCGATCTCGTCCATCCTGAAGACCCGGTCGATCCGGATCGGGAGCTTGCCTTCGGCCACCAGGTCGACGTACCGCTGGAACGCCTCCGCCGGCAGGTCGGTGCTCTCACCGCCGTACGCGGTCAACCGGACGCCGTTGGGCAGATAGCCGATCGGGTAGAAATGCGGGATCGTCCAGTGGTCACTCAGCATTCCAGTGAAACAGACCGTGCCGTGGACTGCGGTCGCCTTCAGGGTGTCCGGCAGGACATTCGTGCCGACGAGTTCGAGGGCCGCATTCACGCCGTCCGGCAGGATTTCCCGGACCTTCGCCGCAACGTTGCCATCGTCAACGATCGGGTGGTCCACCCCGAGATCCCGCACTACGGCGGTCCGCTCCGGACTCCGGGTGGTCGAGAAGACCGTCAGCCCGTGCTCCTTGGCCAGCACGGCCGCGGCCACCCCGACCGACGACGTACCTCCCCTGATCAGCACGGTCTGACCGGGCTCGATCGCGAGGCCGGTGTGCAGCGAGCCGTGCGCGGTCTGCAGCATCTCCGGCAGCGCCCCGAGGGTGGCCCAGTCGAGCCCGGTGCGCACCGGGATGACGCAGGCCGCCGGTACGACGGTGTACTCGGCGTACCCGCCGTCGAACTCGCGGCCCATCCCGCCCATCATCGCGACCACCTGCTGCCCCGGCGCGAACTCGCGGCCCGGCGCCGCGTCCACCGTCCCGGTCGCCTCGATGCCCGGGATCACGGGGAACCGTGCGTTCGTCGCCAGCCCGGCCCGCAGGTGGTACTCCGACCGGTTCAGCCCGAACGCCTCCACCTTGATCCGGACCCATCCCGGCTCCGGATCAGGGACCGGGACCCGTCGTACCCGCAGGTCCTCCGGCTCGCCCGGCCCGTCCAGCACGATCGCCCGCATCTCCATGCCGGTCATCCTCTCCTGACGGTCCGACAGGGCCGGGCCGGTGAATGCGGTCGTGAACAAGAAACCGTTTTCCAACGCACCGGCGAGCCTGCGTGACTTGTTCTCCGAACGGCGTGACAGAGTTTGTTCTATGGCGAAACGCCCCAGGGTGGTAGCTCATCGTGGCGCGAGTGATGTCAGTCCCGAGCACACGCTGGCGGCGTACCGCCGGGCGGTCGCGGCGGGGGCCGACGGACTCGAGTGCGACGTCAGGCTCACCGCCGACGGACATCTGGTCTGCGTCCACGACCGCCGGATCGAACGCACCTCCAACGGCCGCGGCGTGCTCTCGACGATGAGCCTCGATGAGCTCGAGTCGTTCGACTGGGGGTCCTGGAAGAACCCGTGGGCGGACCTCGACGAGGACGCCGACCTTCCGGACCCGGACCTGCGCAAGGTCCTCACCCTGGACGCGCTGCTTTCCGCCGTCCGGGACGCGGGCCGGCCGGTCGAGCTGGCGATCGAGACCAAGCACCCGACCCGGTACGCCGGCCTGGTCGAACGCCGGCTGATCGAGGCACTCGACCGCTACGGCTGGGCGCACCCGAAGGTGGGTACAGAGTCCCCTGTCCGCGTGATGAGCTTCTCCTGGCTGTCCCTGCGCCGGATGCGCACGATGGCCCCCGGCCTCCGCACCGTGCTGCTGATGGACCGCGTCCCGCTCCGGTTCCGCGACGGCTCACTGCCGACCGGAGTCTCGTACGCCGGTCCCAGCCTGGAGATCGTCACCGCCCACCCGGAGTACGTCGACCGGGCGCACAAGCACGGCCACCAGGTCCACGTCTGGACCGTGAACGCCGATCCGGACATCCGCCATTGCCGCGACATCGGGGTCGACGCGATCATCACCGACCGCCCGGAGGCCGCCCTCAAGACCCTCGCGGAGCCCCCGGCCGCACCGGTCCCCACTGTGACGTATCCGCCGCGGCGCAGGCCCCGCCGTCACACCTAGTAGGTCGGATGTGGGACTTGCCACTTCGGATTGAAGTGACTGGTGCGGATACGTAGTGGGATGAATGCGGCCCGTTATTGCAACGTTCAATTCTGTCGATTTCGTCTCGGTTTCCTGGCAAAACCTGTGATCTACGCCGGGGCAATGTAACGGAATGCGTGCGGGTGTTTTCCGGGGCCGGAAGCTGGGCAGATCTCCGTATGGCTGTTCCGATGAACGAGGAGACCCTGCTTGTCCTCTGCGACCCTGCCTGCCGACGTTAGCGTCGTGGACGTCGTCCTGCCGCATGAAGTGTCAGCGGTAGCGGACGCCCGTCGCCGTCTGGCCGCCTATCTGAAGCGGTACCGGATCACCGAAACCGCGTCCGACGACGCGCAGCTGGTGCTGTCCGAGCTGCTCTCCAACGCCATCCGGTACGCGCCGCCGCTGCCGGCCGGTGAGGTGCGCGCGGCCTGGTGGATCGACAGGTCAGGGATCCACGTCGAGGTCACCGACGGTCGTGGTGACACCGAACCGCAGCGCATCAGCGACACCCATCCGGAATCGATCGGGGGCCGGGGTCTGGCCATCGTCGACATGCTCACCTCGACCTGGGACGTCCGTACCGCCGCCACTCACCGCACCGTCCACGCCATCATCCCGAACTGAGCCAGCACCCCGGACTGAGCTGGTTGGCCGCGGGGTGCGGTGGGCTGCAAGACTGCGCCCATGGGAAAGAAGTCGCGGCAGCGCACGAAGAACACGACGACCGTCACGCTGGACCCGGCCGATCTGGTCGATGTCGGGCCGCGGGAGCCCTGCCCGTGTGGCTCGGGCAAGCGGTTCAAGCAGTGCCACGGCCGTGAGCGAGCCCAGGCCGCGGACACCTTCGTGGTGCGGCCGTTCGAAGGCCTGCCGGCCGAGTGCGACCTGATCGCCTTCCGCGAGATCGTTCCCTCGGGTACGGCGGAGGTCGAGCTGACCGGTGATCACGCGGGCACGGTGGTCAACCTGGTCACCCTGCTGCCGATGGCGATGCCGGGCCTGGTCCGCGACGACGAGTCGATCTGGATCGGCCTGCAGACGCACGCGTCGTCGGGCGACCCGAGCCGCGACCTCGGCCACGCGATCACCGCCGCACTGAACACCGAACCGGGCAACCCGATCCAGCTCGGCGACCTGATGAAGGACGGTCCCCGGCTGCAGGACCTGATCGACACCTCGAAGCCGATCGAGGTGAAGGTGCACGAGGGGTTCGACTTCTGGGTCGGAGAGAACGTCGAGGACCCGACCGGCGAGGTCGCCGCGGGCCTGGAGCGCGCGAACGCGGCCGCTGCTCCGACGGTGCGGCTGGAGTCGGTCGACGCGGCGTACTGGACGCAGATCGGTGACCGGCGGTACCTGCGCTGGGTGATGCCGCACAGCGAGGACACCCTGCTCAACGCTCTGGCGCGGCTGCACGCGGCGGGCTCGTCGGCGCTGATCGAGGGCAGCCGCCTGATCGGCTCGTTCCGGGCCCTGGGCGTCCTGGCGCCGGTCTGGGAGCTCCCGGCGGACGCCGAGGCGGCCGATGTCGAGAAGCCGGCGGGCGAGTTCGCCGTGGCGCTCGAGAAGGCGCTCGCCACCGAGGCTCCGCTCACCACCGAGGAGCGGGCTGCACGGGCCGGTCTGGCCAGCCGTCAGCTCACCATCCGCTGACATGCGAAACGCCCGGGTGCACCGCACCCGGGCGTTCGGCTGGAGAATGTGGACGGCCCAAGTCCTGCTGACGGGGGAGCAACAGGGCCTGGGCCTAGGCATGAAGAGTACTCAGATCGGTCGTCCGCCACAAGCCCCGATTTCACTGCGCGTGTCGTAGGCCTTACTTGACCGGTGCGCGCAGTACCGGACACGACATGCAGCGGGGTCCACCGCGGCCGGAGCCGAGCTCGGACCCGGAGATCCGGATGACGTCGATCCCCGACTCCTCCAGGCGCGCGTTCGTCTCCACCGTCCGTTCGTAGGCGATGCAGACCCGCGGCGCCAGCGCGAGGGTGTTGTTGCCGTCGTCCCACTGCTCGCGTTCGGCGGTCACCGGGTCCAGCCCGGTATCGATCCGGCGCAGCGTGTCGATGCCCAGCGCCTTCGCCGCGGCCACCAGGAACGGCTCCGGCTCGGCGACGTGCAGTTGGTCGCCGTCGGTGGTCACCGCGAGCGCACGCATCTCCTCGGCCATGTTCGGATACATCAGCACCGCGTCGACGTCGACCATCGTGCACACGGTGTCGAGGTGCATCGTGGCTCGCTGCTGCGCGATCGGTACTGCGAGCACGGTGTGGGCCAGGTCCTTGGCGAACACCCGTCGGGCCAGCCGCTCGACACCGGCGGGCGTCGTACGCTCGCCGACTCCAACGGCCAGGACGCCGGGACCGAGCGCCAGGACGTCACCGCCCTCGACGTGCTCGAGCTGGTGGTCGTACACCTTGTCGGCGCCGGCGAAGCGCGGGTGGAAGCCGTAGATCAGCTCGGTCAGCTGCGTCTCGCGCATCCGGGCCGGCATCGCCAGCGAGGTGACCGCGACCGAGTCCCGGATCCAGACGCTGGAGTCGCGTGTGAAGAGCAGGTTCGGCAGCGGGTCGATCAGGAAGTCCTCGTGCGCCAGCAGGGATGTCACCAGCCCGCCGGCCCGGACCTCGTCGTTGCGTACGCCGGCCATCAGGGCCTCCGCGAGCCGGGCCGGATCGAGAGCGGCGAGCGAGGAGCGGAGGTAGTCACGCAGGGTGTCGCCCAGCCTGAGGTCCTCGGTGGTGCCCTTCACCGCGCGGGCGCGGGCGTCAGGGTCGCCGAGCGCCTCGGTCAGCAGCTCGCCGAGGTACAGGACCTCGACGTCGCGGTCCCGCAGCGCCTGGGCGAAGGCGTCGTGCTCCTCCTGAGCCCGGCCGACCCAGGGGATGCCGTCGAACAGCAGCTTGTCGTTGTTCCGTGGGGTCAGCCGGCGGAGCTCGTTCCCCGGGCGGTGCAGCATCACCGTCCGCAGCGGACCGACCTCACTGTCGACGCCGTACGCCCTGCCGGCTTCCTGCGCCTCGGTCATGGGCCTCCCCTTTCGTCCGGTCGTTCCAACCAAGCTACGGCAGCCACGCCCCGAGCGGAGGACGCCATACCAATCTGTCAGATTGTCCGACAATATCCCTGGATCGCCAAGTCGTACGAAAGAACGAGATATCCACAGCAGCCGGACGCTGACGAGGTCGATCGGCTGTGGAGGAACTAGGCTGCGGTGCTGTGTCCGGTCATGACCTGCCTTCCGAGCCGTTCGAGCGTGCCGTCGCCTGTGTGATCCCGGCGAAGGACGAAGCGGACCGGATCGCGGCCACCGTGGACGCGGTGCACAAGATCATCGGGGTGGACCTGGTCGTGGTCGTGGACGACGGCTCGGCGGACGGTACGGCGGGAGCCGCCGAGCGCGCCGGAGCCGTCGTCGTACGGCACGACCGGAACCGGGGGAAGGCGGCGGCGATGGAGACCGGGGCGGCGGCGGTCGCGGCGCGTGACGGGGCCCGGCCCCGGCACCTGCTGTTCCTGGACGCCGACCTGACCGACTCCGCGACCGCGGCGGCGCCACTGATCGAGCCGGTGCAGAACGGTACGGCGGACATGACCATCGGCACCCTGCCGGCGCAGGTCCGGGCCGACGGGTCCAAGGCCGGCGGACACGGGTTCGTCGTACGGCTCGCTCGTGCCGGCGTCGAGGAGGCGACCGGCTGGGCGCCGGAGCAGCCGCTGTCGGGGCAGCGATGCCTGACCCGGGCCGCCTTCGACTCCGCGGTCCCGCTGGCCGCCGGGTTCGGCGTCGAGACCGCGCTCAGCATCGACCTCGGCCGCAAGGGGTTCCGCATCCTGGAGGTCCCGATCGAGGTCCGGCACCGGGCCACCGGGACCGACCTGCGCGGCCAGCTGCACCGCGCGAAGCAGTACCTGCACGTCCGTCGCGCCCTGGCCGCGCGGAGCGCCCTGCCCGCCGACGGAGGCGGTCCGTCGCTCCGCAGCCTGTTCCCGCGGAAGTCGGGGCAATGAGCACGCCAGACGTCACCCCGGACACCGTTGACGCGACGATCGACCAGAGGCTGGGCAATCGCTACGGCCGCTGGGCCGTTGCCCTCTACCTCGCCTGTACGGCGCTGATCGTCGGCGCCGGCCTGCTCGGTCCGTCCGTGGTCGTGCTGACGCTGACGAACCGGCACGCGTGGCTCCCGTCGTACTGGTGGGACACGAAGCCGAACGACTGGCTCGTCACGGTGATGATCTACGTGGCCATCCTCCTCGGTGGGTACGGCGTCTTCCTCGCCACCAAGGCCCTGAAGAACGGCTGGGCCCCACGGGTCGACCGATTGATTGCCCTAGGCATCGGTACGACGGCGGCCATCACGCTGGTCCCGCCGATGGCCTCGGGCGACGTCCTGATCTATGCGGCGTACGGGCGGATCATGTCGCTCGGCGGCGACCCGTACACGACGGCGCCGGCGGACACGATCCGGCTCGGGTACGACCCGGTGATCGCGGCGACCGAGCGGCCCTGGCAGGGCGCGAAGAGCGTGTACGGCCCGATCGCGACCTGGGTCCAGTGGCTGTCGTCGCTGATCGGTGGCGACTCGATGCAACTGACGGTGTGGATGCTGCAGTTGTCGGTCGCGATCAGCCTGGTCGTCACCGGACTGCTGCTGGTCAAGCTGGTCGGCCCCAACCTGCCGAACCGGCGCCGCGTGATCATGCTCGGCCTGGCCAACCCGCTGATCCTGTGGACCGTTCTGGCGGGTGCGCACAACGACGCGATCGCGGTGATGTTCGCGGTGATCGCGCTGGTGCTGTTCCGGCGCCACATCTTCTGGGCCGGCATCATGATCGGCGTCGCCGGCTGCACCAAGCTGTCCATCGGCTTGGTCGGTGTGGCGATGCTTTGGGCGCTGCACCACGACCGGCGCAAGGCCGCGATCTTCTGCGGTGGTGGCGCACTCGCGATGGGCGGTCTGTACGCGTTCGTCGGCCTGCAGGCGTTCCAGCAGGCCCGCTCGCAGACGTCGTTCATCTCCACCGGTACACCGCACAAGGTGCTGCTGAGCTTCTTCACCCTGTTCCTGCCGAACGGACTGGTGCGGACGGTCCTGGCGATCCTTGCCTGGGTCGGCCTGATCGTGGTCGCGATCCTGCTGACGCAGGTGTTCCCGAAGTCGCTGGTCCCACAGACCCACCCGGACGACCCGACGCCGGCCGCAATCCGGTACACGGCGATCTACGCGATCGCGTGGATCCTGACCGCGATGTACTCGCTGCCCTGGTACGACCTGATCGCCTGGGTCGCGCTGGCCGCGGTCGCCGCGTCGAAGGTCGACGGGCTGATGGTGGTCCGGACGACCATGCTCGCGATCGCCTACGTGCCCGGACGCGATCCGAACGCTCGGCAGGTGGCGGCGAGCCTGTCCGACTCACTGGAGTGGTTCAGCGCAAGGCTGCGGGACACGATCTGCCCGGCCGTCGAGCTGGCGGTCCTGGTCGGCCTGATCATCTGGGCCCGCCGGGGCGGGGCGCAGTGGTGGCCGTACGACTGGCCGCGCCGCAAGTCGAAGTCCGTGCCGCAGCAAACCACTAGTCTCCCTGGATGAAGAAACTGGTGGGGGCGGGCGTCTTCGTACGCCGCGAGCCGAACGACTACGTGGAACAGTTGCGGACCTCGGCCATGTCCGTAGGCACCTACTCGATCCCAGCCGGCGGCTTGGACGACCAGGCACCGCACCACGAGGACGAGATCTACGTCGTCACGACCGGCCGGGCGACCCTGGTGACGCCGGGCGGGACCGAGGCGGTCGGTCCCGGCGACGTGCTGTTCGTGCCGGCCGGAGAGGAGCACCGGTTCACCGACGTGACCGAGGATCTGGCCCTGCTGGTGTTCTTCGCCCCTCCCTACAGCGGTCGCTGAGCCTCAGCTCCAGAGGTCGTGGCCGGCCGCGATCGCCTTGGCCAGCACGGTTTTGACGGGTTTCTTGAGATTCGACGCGGCGGCGGCCACATCGTCGTACTCCGGCTGGACGTTGACCACCTGACCGCCGTACCGGGCGATCTTGACGCGGATGCGCTGGCCTTCGACGTCGACGCTGGCGAACTCGCGGTCCGCGGCATGCTTGCGGATCGCGAACTCACGCAGCCCGATCGCCGAGGTCTCGGCCAGGATCACGGAGCGGACCACTTCGGCGTTCGCGCTGCCGACCAGGACCGACAGGGTGTGCGCGGGCCGTCCCTTCTTCATCAGGATCGGGGTCAGCCACGCGTCGGCCGCGCCGGCCTCCATCAACCGGGCGAGCACCTGCGGCCAGATCCGCGGGTCCAGGTCGTCGACGTTCGTCTCGTAGACGAGTTCGGTGCTTTGGCCGTCGATCGCCTCACCCACCACCACGCGCACGAGGTTCGGCACTTCGACCGGGTCACGGCCGCCCGCGCCCACACCGGTCTGCTCGATCCGCATCGCCGGCAGCAGCCCGAAATCGTCCGCGAGGGAGGCCAGCAGCGCCGCTCCGGTCGGCGTCGTCATCTCGTACGGCGCTGTGCCGCCGATCACCGGTGCGTCGGCCTCGGACAACAGGTGCAGCACCGCCGGACCCGGAATCGGGATGCCGCCGTGTTGCCCGCGCGCCTGCCGCCCACCTCCGAGCGCGATCGTCGACACCACGACGCGGTCGATCTCGAGGGCCACCGAGGCCGCCGCGACGCCGACGATATCCGCGATCGCGTCCAACGCACCGACCTCGTGGAAATGCACCTCATCCGGAGACACCCCGTGCGCGGCCGCCTCGGCCCGGGCCAGCCGGGCAAACGTGTCCAACGCCCGATCCCGAACTGCCCCATCCAGCGCGGCCTCCTGAAGCATCCGGCGCACCTCCGCCCAAGGCCGAGTGTGCTGATGGCCATCACCAGCCGGCTCCTCGTGGCCGTGGCCGTGACCATGTCCGTGGCCGGCCGGGCTGTTCTCCGGGTGGGGAGTGCCGTCTACGCGGACGGTGGCTTTGGCGGCGGCTATCTGGTGGCGCGCGGTGCGTTCGAGCGTCACCGAGAGGGACGGGTCCACCGCGGCGACCGCGGTGTTGACCACACCGAGGTCGGCACCGGCGTCCAGGAACGCGCCGAGGAGCATGTCGCCAGAGGCGCCGGCCGAGCAGTCGATCCAGGCAATCCTCATGACTGCTCCTTCGCTTCCCGCGGAGCCGCACGCCGCGCCACCCGGGCCGCGAACACACCGGCCCCGAAACCGTTGTCGATGTTCACCACGGACACACCAGGCGCACACGAGTTCAGCATCGCCAGCAACGCCGCCACCCCACCGAAGGAGGCGCCGTACCCGACCGACGTCGGTACGGCGACCAGCGGTACGCCGACGAGTCCGCCGACGACACTGGCCAGCGCGCCCTCCATGCCGGCCACCACTACCAGGCAGTCGGCCGCGTCGAGCCGTTCCCGAACACCCATCACGCGGTGCAGCCCCGCTACACCGACATCGGTGATGAGATCCACCTCGGCCCCGAACACCCGAGCCGTCGTCGCCGCCTCGGCCGCTACCGGCGCATCCGACGTACCTGCCGACACCACCGCCACGGTGCCGCGCAGGACGGGCGGCGTACCGAGGACCGCCGTACGGCCGACCGGGTCGACCACTGCGGACGGATGCGCCGCGGCGACCGCTTCCTGGGCCTCCTCGCTCAGCCGGGTCGCGAGTACGGCGTGATCCGGGTGGGTCTCGTGCAGCGTACGCAGCAGTTCCACTATCTGGGCAGGCGTCTTGCCGGCTCCGTAGACCACCTCGGCGTCGCCGGTGCGCTCCAGCCGGTCGGTGTCGAGCCGTGCGTATCCGAGGTCGTGGACGCCCGGTTGTGGACCTTGATCAGGCAAATGTGTCACGCCGTGAATCTACGTGGCGCCCGGCCGTGGTACCTCGTCCGGTCCACCGATGAACCAACGCCACGCACTCTCCGCAATCGCCTGAGTACTCAGACATACCACGCGATGCCTTAGGCTCTCGTGCGTGTCTTCGACGTTAGCCGGTGCTCTCGGAATCGCCGCCCTGTTCGTGGCAGTGCTCGCCCTGGTGTTCGCCATCCAGGCCCTCCGAACGCAGTCCGGTACGTCCAGATCGTCCAGACTGCCCGCCACACCGACCCCGGAGGCCGAACCTCAGCCGCACCAGCCGGAGGCCAAGCAGGGCACGGTCCGGTCCGAGCTCAAGAAGCTGGGCAAGGAGCTTGAGGTGACCCGCGGGGAGCTGCGGGGGACGCTGCAGCACCTCGCCGTGGTCCGGTACGACGCGTTCGGCGACACCGGCGGCAAGCTGTCCTGGTCGATGGCGTTGCTCGATGACCAGGGCGACGGCGTCGTACTGACGTCGATCAACAGCCGGGCGGACGCGCGGACGTATGCCAAGGAGATCAAGGCGTTCGCGAGCGAGGCGAAGCTGTCGCCGGAAGAGGAAGAGGCGATCGACACCCTCCGCAAGGAATCCGGCCCCACCGTCGACGACTAGCTCCCCCGCCCGCCCACCGCACCGCCCCCGCCCACCCCACCGCACTCTGCGCCCCCGCACCCGCGCACGCCACCGCACCCTCCGACCCCCGCCCTCTCTGGTGGGCTGACCCACCACCCTGTGGGTTGGCCAGCTGTACGCCGGTGGCCAACCCACACTCTCGTGGGTCAACCCACCGCGCCCGCCCACCCCACCGCACTCTGCGCCCCCGCCCCCGCACCCGCGCACGCCACCGCACCCTCCGACCGCCGCCCCCTTCTGGTGGGCTGACCCACCACCCTGTGGGTTGGCCAGCTGTACGCCGGTGGCCAACCCACACTCTCGTGGGTCAACCCACCGCGCGGGGCGAGGTGAGGTGGCGCGGGGGCGCGTCAGCGGCGTTTCGGGACGCGGGCGAGCAGGGCGCCGGGCTCGATCTCGGCGGTCAGGGACCGGCCGGGGCCGATCGGATCGCCGTCCAGTTGCCGCTGTACGTCGACCGCCGCGGTGATCTCCACCTTCCGCCCGGTGAACCGCTCCAGGTACATGTCGGTCCGGTTCGTCCGCGTCATCAGCCGCCAGAGCACGATCGGCCACTGTGTCACCCGTCGTGGCGCGATCACCACCACGTCGAGCAGGCCGTCGTCCGGCCGGGCGTCCGGGAGCAGCGGGATGTTCGCCTGCAGCATGCCGACGTTCCCGATCACGACCGTGCGCACCCGCCGCTCGATCGGTTCCTCGTCGTCGAGCGTGAGCTGCACCCGCACCGACGGGTGGTTGATGTTCTTCGCCGCCGACACCAGGTACGCCGTCCAGCCGATCTGCGCCTTCAGATGCGGCGGCGCGCCGGAGATGATCGCCGCGTCCAGCCCCAGCCCGGCCATCACCGCGAACCGGTCGGTGTCGAGTTCGTCACCGTGCACCTTGACCAGGTCGATCCGCCGCTCGCGGCCCTCCAGGATCCGCTCCAGCGCGTCGTCCAGGTCGAGCGGGATGTGCAGGTTCCGGGCCAGCAGGTTGCCGGTGCCGGCCGGGATCACCCCGACCGGGATGCCGGTGTACGCCAGCGCCGCGCAGACCACGCGGACCGTCCCGTCGCCGCCGGCCACCAGGACCAGGTCGGACTCGTTCTCGATCGCTCGCTTGGCCATCGCGTTGCCGGCGTCGTCCACCCGCGTCTCCAGCCACAGCGGGTCGTCGAACCCGCGGACCGCCAGCGCCCGGGTCACCTTTCGGCGGAACGCCACCCCATCGCCGACCTTGATGGGGTTCACGATCACGGCGGCCCGCGGCGGGGTCGTCGTACCGTCGCCGTCCGACGGGGTACGACGCCTGCGTCGCCGGAGTCCCGGCCGCAGCCCGAAGCCGATCGAGGTGGCGGTCAGGATCGCCAGGCCGAGTGCCCATCCGCCCAGGACGTCCGACACGAACTGCACGTTCAGCGCGATCCGATCCGCGGACGCGATCCACACCACCGCGATGACCGGCACCAGCACCAGCAAGCGGAACCGTCGCCGCCACCCGCGCACCGAGGGCAGGACGACGCCGAGCGCGCCGGCCATCACGAACGCGGCGGTCGCGTGACCGGACGGGTACGAGAAGCCCGCGGCGTCGGCCAGCATCGGCACCGGCCGAGGCCGCTCGACCAGCGCCCTGAAGACCTGGACCAGCACCAGTTCGGCGACGGCGGAGGTCAGCAGCCAGACCGTGAGCAGGCGAGCCCGGCGGTGCCAGAGGTACGCCGCCACGACCACGAGCACTGCCCGCGAGGTCCACGGCAGAACCACCGCACCGACCACCTGCCAGACGTCCACCATGCTCTCGTGGGCGGCGCCATACGCGGCGGCCCGGGCGGCGGTGGATTCGTCCCAGCGCTGCAGTGGCGGCCAGCCACCGGCCACCAGCAGGGTGATCACGGTGAACGGGAGCGCACCCAGGACGACCGTCAGCGCACGGCCGACGGTAGTGGGTGGATGGTGGCTCATGACCCGCTCAAATCCCCCTCGATGATCACGTGTTGCCACCACATCATCCCGAATACACTTCGCCGGTTCTGACACGCCCCGATACCCTCGTCGTGTGATTGACGCGAAACTGCTCCGTGAGAACCCCGATGTCGTGCGCGCGGCCCTGACCAAGCGCGGTGAGAGTGCTGACCTGGTCGACCAGATTCTGGTCGCCGACAGTGAGCGTCGATCGTCCATTTCCGCCTTCGAGGCGCTCCGGGCCGAGCAGAAGGGCCTCGGCAAGCAGGTTGCCCAGGCCAAGGGCGACGAGCGGGCCGCGCTGCTGGAGCGCACCAAGACGCTGGCCGCCGAGGTGAAGGCGAACGAGGCCGCCGCGAACGAGGCCGGGAACCGCTTCGACGAGCTCGCCCGCGCCCTGCCGAACCTGGTCTCCGACGAGGCCCCGGTCGGCGGGGAGGACGACTTCGTCCTGGTCGAGGAGGTCGGCAAGCCGCGCGACTTCGCCGCCGAGGGCTTCGAGCCCCGCGACCATCTCGAGCTGGGCGAGTTGCTCGGCGCGATCGACATGGAACGCGGCGCGAAGATCTCCGGCTCGCGGTTCTACTTCCTCAAGGGCGCCGGCATGCTGCTCCAGCTCGGCATGCTGCAGCTGGCCATCCAGCAGGCGGTCGAGTACGGGTTCACCCCGATGATCACGCCGACGCTGGTCAAGCCCGAGGTGATGGGCGGCACCGGCTACCTGTCGGCGCACGACGACGTCTACCGGCTCGACGAGCCGGAGCTGTACCTGACCGGTACGTCGGAGGTCGCGCTGGCCGGGTACCACATGGACGAGATCATCGACCTGTCGAACGGTCCGGTCCGGTACGCCGGCTGGTCGTCGTGCTACCGCAAGGAAGCCGGGTCGCACGGGAAGGACACCCGCGGGATCATCCGTGTCCACCAGTTCGACAAGGTCGAGATGTTCTCCTACTGCAGCCTGGACGAGGCCGCCGACGAGCACCAGCGGCTGCTCGGCTGGGAGAAGGAGATGCTCGACAAGATGGAACTGTGCTACCGGGTGATCGACACCGCGACCGGTGACCTCGGCATCTCGGCGTACCGGAAGTTCGACTGCGAGGCGTGGGTGCCGACGCAGGGCCGGTACCGGGAGCTGACCTCGACGTCGAACTGCACCGACTTCCAGGCGCGCCGGTTGAACATCCGGCACCGCGACGCCGACGGCAAGACGCAGCCGGTCGCGACGCTGAACGGGACGCTGGCCACCACCCGCTGGATCGTCGCCATCCTGGAGACGCACCAGCTGGCCGACGGCTCGGTCCGGGTGCCGACCGCCCTGCGCCCGTTCCTGGGTGGCCGTGAGGTCCTCGAACCGGTGGGCAGATGACAAACGGCCCGCGGCCCGTGGCCGCCGCGCCGACAGTAGTTGCTCTGGACATCGATGGGACGTTGATCGACCACGACGAACAGCTGTCCGAGGCGGTTGTCGATGCGGTCCGGCGGACGGCCGCCCAGGTTCCGGTGATCCTGGCGACCGGCCGGGCCTGGTCGACCACCCGTCCGGTGGCCGAGCGGTTCGGTCTGCCCACCGGCGGATTCGTTGTCTGTAGCAACGGTGCGCGCACACTCGAGTACCCGGACGGCCGCGTGGTGGACGAGCGGACTTTCGACCCGACGACGGTGATCGCGTCGGTGCGCAAGTACGCGCCGAACGCCCGGATGGCCGTCGAGGAGCACGACGGCAGCTACCTGGTCACCGCGCCGTTCCCGGACGGCGACCTCGGGATCGGCGCGCAGATCCGCGTGGTCGGCGCCGACGAGCTGGCGCCGGAGCCCGTGACCCGGTTGATCATCCGCGACCCGGAGCAGTCCGAGGCGGACTTCGTCCAGCTCGCCGAACGGCTCGGTCTGCACGGCGTCAGCTACTTCGTCGGCTGGACCGCGTGGCTCGACATCGCGCCGGAAGGCGTGGACAAGTCGACCGGGCTGAAGGTGGCGCTGGCGCAGCTCGGGCTGGAGCCGGACGGCCTGCTTGCGATCGGGGACGGACGCAACGACATCGAGATGCTGACGTACGCCGGCCGCGGGATCGCGATGGGGTCATCGCCGGACGAGGTGAAGGTGGCCGCCGACGAGGTGACCAAGTCGGTGCAGGACGACGGCGTCGCCGCGATCCTCAACCGCTGGTTCTGACCCTTTCGACCAGCATCGAAAGGCTTGGCAGGCGCAACTTGCTCTCAGCAACCGAAAGGCCCGGAAACCCTCTGTACACAGGGTTTCCGGGCCTTCGCGTTCAGTGTCCGATCGTCCGCTGGCGGGCCGAAGACCGGATCAGGCGACGCGGCTACCGCCGGTCCGGCGCGGCTGGAGCTGCTGGTCGACCACCGTGTCGAAGGCGTCGAGCACGGCGCTGACCTGCGGGCGCGGGCGCGGCGTCTTGGCGGCCGGGCTCTGGCCGCGGCGGGCGCGGCGCAGGTGGCGCTTGACAGTCGACAGCGAACATCCCAGCCGCATGGCCAGCGACTCCAGGCTGTCGTTGGGGTACTGCGTGCGCAGCCGCAGCACCTCTTCGTGGCTGACCGGCCGGCGGGTGCCGCGGGCCCCGGCGAGCTGGTCGAAGTCGTCGGCCTGCACCTCGACGTCGAGCAGGTTCCGGATCGAACGGCGTTGTGCAGCAGTGGTTCCGGCGACGAAACCGCTCACGTCGTGTTCGGCAACTGCGCTGTACAAGCAGTCGGTGAACAGCGGGCACGAGGCACAGAGGGTCTTGGCCTCGCGGACGAGCTGTTCGTACCGCTCGCGGGTGCGGCGGGTGGCGGATGCGGGCGGCGGCTCTTCCATCAAGCGGTGCTGGAAGATGTCCGACCGGGCGATGCATCCGGTCGTTGCCCCTTCCGTGGTGGAAGATATGTCCACAGCCGCTCGGGCGCTAGTGCCCCCCGGCCCGGCTAGATTGGCGCTGTTGACGGTCATCGTGGCTCCCCAAGTCATCAGGACCCGAATGAACGAGCGATGAATGCCGCCCGATCACGTGGATCCACTAACTGATGGACCGACGAACTGTTTGCCGATCCACCGTGTCGTCCCGTAAAGGACGTACCGATCCATAACTGTTGACGCCGCCGCTGTGGTTTTGGTTGCAGCCAATTCCGCAACGGTTTCCCGGCGTTTGTGTGCTTCAGGGTCGGTGGGCGGCATCAGTCGCGCTGATCCAGAACAGACGTACGACGCGGCCGAATCGCCCCCGGTTCCCCGCCAGACACCGCATGAAATCACGCGTCCTCGGGGCTGCGCAGGGGAACTTGCTGCCTTTGCAGCATCCTGCCGTAACGGTCTGGTGACGTTGTCAAAAGCTCAATCAGATTGGTCAGAAACCTCTGAAACCGACGTCCATTCGCTTGCGCAGAACGCGGTCGGAGGAGTAATGAGGCCACCGGATACGGTGGGTCGGGTGACGGCATCCCAGCATCTCCGCCTGCCCCGGCTGATCGCCACCGACCTCGACGGAACGTTGGCGCGCAGTGACGGAACGATCTCCGACCGGACCCGGTCGGCGGTGCTCGCGGCACAGCAGGCCGGAAGTGTTTTCGTGATGGTCACCGCCCGGCCACCTCGCTGGCTGCACGACCTGTCCGACCTGGTCGGCGATCACGGAGTCGCAATAGTTGCCAACGGCGCCATTCTGTACGACGTCGTGCGGCGCACGGCGATCCGGACCCGGTTGATCGATCCGGGCGTCGCACTCGAGGTGGCGCAGGCGATCCGGGCCGAGATTCCCGAAGTGGAGTTCGCGATTGAGCGATCGGACCGTTACGGACAGGAGCCGAACTACGTCAATCGCTGGCCGGTGCCCGACGATGCGCTCGTGGCGGCCGTCGAGGTGTTGCTGTCCGAGCCGGCCGCGAAGCTGCTCGTCCGTCATCCGAGCTGGCACTCCGACGAACTGCTCGCGCGGGTCGCGCCGGTGGTCGGCACTCGCGTCACCGCCAGCCACAGCGGCGGCACCAACCTGGTGGAGATCTCCGCGAGCGGCGTGTCGAAGGCCGCGATGCTGGCCGATTTCGCTGCTGTGCAAGGGATTTCGGCCGCCGAGTCGATCGCTTTCGGTGACTCGCTCAACGATCTGCCGATGCTTGCGTGGGCCGGTACGTCGTACGGGGTGGCCAACGCGCATCCCGACGTACTGGCGGTGGTGGACAAGGTGTGCCCCGCAAACGACGAGGACGGCGTCGCCGCCGTCCTCGAAGAATTGTTCCGGTCTTGAGTTGTTTCACCCTTTGACACAAGGGACTACAGGTACATCCCGCCGCTGCCGGGTCCGTCGGTGCTGCCTGCCTGTGGTGCACCGGGGAAGCCGGGCGCCTCTTCGGCGGGAAGCTGCTGTCCGCCGGGCAGTGCGCGACGCATGCCCTCCAGCTGCTGCCGGGCTGCCATCTGCTGCGCGAACAAGGCGGTCTGGATGCCGTGGAACAGACCCTCGAGCCAGCCGACCAGCTGGGCCTGCGCGATCCGCAGCTCGGCCTCGGTCGGCACGGTGTCGTCGGTGAAGTCGAGGCTGAGCCGCTCCAGCTCCTCGACCAGCTCCGGCGCCAGTCCGCTCTCGAGCTCCTTGATGGAGGCCTCGTGGATCGACTTCAGCCGTTGCCGGGACGCTTCGTCCAGCGGTGCGGACTTCACCTCCTCGAGCAGGTTGCGGATCATGTTCGCGACCCGCATCACCTTGGCCGGCTGCTCGACCAGTTCGGTCACCGACCGCGGTTCGTCGTGGTCGCTGTCGGAGCGCGGCGGCCCCTCGACGGCCATGCCGTCCGGCCCGACGATCAGCACCTTGCCGTCCTCGGTCCGTGCCCCGGCCATCGGAACTTCCTGGCCCTCGCTGCTGTCGGTCATTTCCCCATCCTAGATCGGCCGGTCCGGGGCCGACGCGCGCCTGACGATCCGAGTGCTGGATGCCGAGGACACGCGGCGCTGCCTAGGACGCACGGGCGCGATGCCGGCGGACCGCGTCCCGGTTCGCGCAGGCGGGGCTGCAGTAGCGTTGCCGGCCGGTCCGCGACAGGTCGGCGTACACGTTTTCGCATCCGTCGGTTGCACAGCGTCCCAGGCGACTGATCCCGCGGCCCGCCAGGTGGAGCGCCGTACCCGTGCTGATCAGGGTCGCGACGAGGCGTCCCACCGGCACCTTGTCAGGCCGGTAGTGCACGTGCCAGCCGTCGCCTGCGTGGTTGGTGAGCCGCGGATGCTCGGTGTATTTGGCCAGCATCGCGTTGACCAGACCGACGCGACTCTGCTCGTCCGTCGCGTCCACGACCTCCAGCCACTCGTCCAGGGCGATCCGGACGGCGGCCAGGTCGGCGGCGGTGACGCGGCGCTCGCGAACCAATCGGTTCTCGACACCGCTCTCCTCGCAGCGCTCGGCCAGTTCCTCGGGTGTGGTCGCCGGCCGGGTGACGAGGTTGACCGCCAGCAGGACCGCATCGGCGCCGTAAGGGTTGAGATGCATAATGGCATTACATCACGATGGACGCATGACGACCAGAATCGATGTCCATCGCCACCACTGGAGCGTGGTGTCCTCCCATCAGGTCAGCGACGGCCTGGTGGTCTACCAGCGGTGTGCTTGCGGCCGATGGAGGGTCACAAGCACACCGCCGTCCCCCGTTGCGTGCGCCTAGCGCAGGGCACTAGTCGATCCGGCTGACCATGGGGAGGCGCGAACGCGTCATCAGCCAGGCGAGCAACCCGGCGAACAGCGGTACGACGATCACGATGCCGCCGAGTTCCGCCCAGGGCACCATGAAGTGCGGTGCACCGAACGCAGCGTGTGCCGTGTAGCCGTAGAGCGCGCCGACGCCGACACCCAGCAGGCAGCCGAGCTGTCCGAGCACCCAGGCCTGTGCTGCCGCCAGGTTCCGCCGTCGGCGCGGCTGTGCTCCGATCGCGGCCAGCGTGGCCAGGTCCGCCCGTCCTTCGGCAGCGGACAGCGACACCGAGATCGCTACTCCAAGCAGGGTCACCACAGTCGCGGCTCCGAGGATGCCGAGCAGAAGGAGCCGTGCGGGGCTCTGGTAGCCGCGCTCGACCTGCAGGATCTCGTCGCTGCCCAGGAACCTCGCGACTGCGCCCAGTTCGTCCTTCGTGGGCTCGCGGGTCAGCTCGTAGTGGACCTGGTACACCGAGATCTTGCCCAGCTTGCGGGCCGCGTCCTGGCTGATCAGGGCGCTCTGCTGCAGGTAGCTGACCCTTGGCGGGTTCGCGGCGTACGCCGCGACCAGGGTGCCGACGATCTGCTCCTGCCCGGACTCGCCTTCGCCGCTCACCTCGGTCTTCTGTCCAGGACCGAGCGTGCCGAGCGGGAGGATCACCTTCCCGGCCCGCAGTTCTGCGGCGGCCTTGGCGCCGTACTCGCCGAAGCGGGCGATGTACGCCGGGTCGACCGCGAGCAGGCCGTACGACGTGGATCCCTCGGTCTGCCCGCTGGCGGCGAAGAGTTGCGGGATGTAGCCGTACTCGTTGGCCTTTGCCTCGGGCAACGAAACCGTGCCGAGCTCGTACTGGTGTCGTACCGGCAGCAGTGCACCGACGCGCTCTGCCGTGCTGCTGGAGTACTGCACCGAGTCCGTGCCGCCGGTGCCGAAGCGGATCGACGCGTCGCCGTTGTGTGCGTCCGCCGTGTAGGTCTTCGCCTCGGCCGCGATCGCGTTGGATCCTGCGAAGGCGACGGCCGCTGTTCCAGCCACGGCCATCATGATCGCGGCCGTGGCCGGACCAGTGCGGTGGCGGTGCCTGGCGGCGTCCCGGACCGCGAGCCGTGCGCTGAGCGGCAGCACGCGTGCGAGCCGCGAGAACTTCCCGACCAGACTCGGCAGCATCCAAACCAGTGCGGCGATGGTCGCGGTGATCCCCAGCAGCACCAGAGCGATCGGACCGGTCGGTGTGACCGTTGCCCGGTACGGGTCCTCCGGTGTCACGGCTCGCTGCGCTTCCTGCAATGCCGCGGCGATCAGGGCACTGCCGATGAACACGCACGCGATACCGGCCACCAGCAGCACGACCGCAGGCTTCCGGATCCGCGCTTGCTTCGCACTCACGGCGAACCGCCCGGCAAGCGCCGAGACCGGCGACTGCCGGCTAGCACTCCGCGCCGGTACGACGGCCGCCGCCAGACCGGCCACCAGACCGAGCAGTGCGATCAGTCCGACGTTCAGCCACGGGACCTGCCAGGCGGTGAACACCGCTCCGGTCAGCTTCTCCCACAGTGGTTCGCCGGCGAGGACCAGCACGGCCGCGGTGACGAGTCCGCCAACCACACCGACCAGACCGGCGAACAGTCCTTGCATCAGTACGATCCGCCGGACGTCGCGCGGAGTACCGCCGGTCGCCATCACCAGTCCGAGTTCCCGGGTCTGCCGGCGGGCTCCGACGGCGAACGCCGTACCTGCGAGAAGAACGATCTCGAGCACGCCGAAGCCGATGATCAGGGCCATCGCGGCGTAGGGGCCGATGTCCGTGCTGCCCGTGCCGTACGGGTTCGGCGGCGGGTCGACGATGTTTGCTCTCGGCAACAACAGCATGCCGTGGTCGATGAGCTGTGGCACGAGCGCGTCCGGGTCGGCGCCGGCGGGCAGCTTGACCAGGTAGCTCACGGAGATGGTCGGATCAGGCCTGGCCAGGCTGGTGTCGGGGGTGGCGAAGATCGTCTCGGCGCCCTGGAGCGTCATCCTGCGCGCGATCCCGACCACGGTGAAGCTCTGACCGCTCGCGCTCACCACCGTGCCGGTCGGGCCACTGATTCCGAGGCGGTCGGCGAGTGCCGGCGAGATCGCGATCTCGTCCGCGGTCGCGGGCAGCCGGCCCTGATCGACCTTCACGGTGCCCTGGGTCAGCGGGCTCTTGCCGTCACCGGTGACCACGCTGACGGAGGTCTTCGAGTCGCGGCCGTGGATCTCCGCGGTGCCGCTGTCGGTGAACTGGCGGGCCAGCGTGGTCCCAGGCGGCAGCAGTCGCAGCGGATCGAACTTGCCGGGCGTCCTGACCGGTTCCTCCGCGCCGGCGGCCGGCGGCGGCTCGCCCATCTCCAGCAAGGGCGAGCCCGGTAGCTTTGTGAGCTTGGCGTACTGAGTCACGGTGAGTTGCGCATCGGCTTGGCCGAGGGTGATGTTGGCGAGCGTTTCGCCTTCCGGGCTGGACGTCTTGAAGATCACGCCCATCCAGGTCGCCGCGAGCACCGGCAGACCGATCAGCGCCGCGACCAGGAACGTCCGGCCGAGCGACTTCCTGGCAGTACGGCGAGCGATGCGCAGCGGCGGGCGCCAGCCGCCCATCAGTGGCTCTCCTGCAGCAGCGCGTCGGCGTCGGACAGCGGCCCGGACTGGCCTACCAGCACGCCATCGCGCAGGTAAACGACGCGGTCGGCCCAGGCGGCGTGGCGGGCGTCGTGGGTGACCAGGACGCCGGCGATGCCGTGCTGGTCGCAACGGTCACGGAGGAGCTGGAGGACCGCTTCGCCGGTCTCGGAGTCCAGGGCGCCGGTGGGTTCGTCGGCGAGCAGGAGGCGGCGTTCGCCGACGATCGCGCGGGCGATCGCGACGCGCTGGCGCTGGCCACCGGACATGTCGTCGGGAAATCGGTCGGCCAGGTCACCGATGGCCACCTCCGCGAGGGCTGCTTCGGCGTACTTGTGGGCAGTGCGGGAGCGGGTGCCGTCGAGTTCGAGTGGGAGAGCGACGTTCTCGGCGGCGGTGAGGGCGGGGATCAGGTTGAAGTCCTGGAAGACGTAGCCGATCCGGCGGCGGCGCAGGGCGGCGACGGCGTTGCGGCTCAGGGTGGCGAGATCGTTGCCGTCGACAAGGACTTCGCCGGAGGTGGGTTGGTCGAGGCCGCCGGCGCACGTGAGTAGCGACGACTTGCCCGAGCCGGACGGACCCATGACCGCGACGAGCTCTCCGGCCGGCACGGCCAGGTCGACACCGCGCAGTGCGTGGACGGCCTGCTCGCCCTGGCCATGGGTTCTGGTGAGATTCCGGATGTCGAGAATGACGTTCATTTCTTGGCCCCCGTGTGGTGTTCCTGTTGGTCCGGTACGTCGGTGGTGTTCGGCTTCGCGGCCCGCGTCGTACCGGCGGCCCGGTGGCGCAACAGCATCGCCTCGCAGTGGTCGAGCCAGCGGATCTCCGCCTCAGCGCCGAAGATCATCGACTCCAGGACCAGCAGCCAGGAGATCTCACCGCCGCCGCGCTTCAGCCGCGTCAGCTCCTGCAGCGACTGCATGGTCGACATGCGTTGTCGCTGGACGACGGCACTGACGTCCACGCCCGGCACCGAGAGTGCGAGCGCCAGCTTGATGGCCAGTTCGTCGCGTGGCCGCGACTCCCGTGTCACTGGGGTCTCGAACCACTTGGCCAGCTCGGCCTGACCGGCGTCGGTGATCTCGTACATCGACCGGCCGTCCACCTCGGCCTCGCCGGACGCGGCGCGGACGAGCCCGTCGCGCTCCAGCCGGGTGAGGGTCGTGTAGACCTGCCCGATGTTCAGCGGCCACGTCGCACCGGTCGCTGCTTCGAACTCCCCGCGCAACTGGTACCCGTACTTCGGCCCCTCGCGGAGCAAGGCCAGCAAACCGTGCTTGATCGACATGGATACTGAGTATGCATACTCGGTATCCTCCGGTCAACTGGCCTGGCCCCGCCGACCGGCTGGCTCCTCGGAGCGGCGCCCTCAGTCCGCCGGCCGGCTCCTGTGAGTGGCCCACTCAGTCCGCGCGGATCAGGCGGCGGACTAGTCGGGTGGTGACGGCGTCGACGTCGTACGGGCGGCCTGTTCCCGGGGTCAGGTGGTCCAGTGCGAGGCCCTCGATGGCGAAGTGGAGTAGGCGGACCTCCTCGGCGCCGCCGGGCAGTCCGGCGTTGACATGGAACGAGACGTCGGCGTCGAAGCCCTGCCTCAGCGTGCGGGACAGGATCTCGTGCAGTCCTGGCCGACGGGCTGCTTCGAGGCGGAGTTCGAACAGGGCCAATGTGAGTTCGGGTCGGCCGAGGAGGCGCTCGACGATGTACCGGAAGTAGTCGACGACCAGGTCGATCGTCGGCTCGCGCTTCGCCAGCGGTTCGAGTACTGCTTCGTCCGGCGCGAGTCGCTCGAAGATCCGCTCGCCGAGGGCGCCGAGCAACGCATCACGGGTCCGGAAGTAGTTGGACGCCGTACCGGCAGGGAGTCCGGCCGCGGCGTCGACGGCTCGGTGGGTCAGGCCGCGGGCGCCGGCCTCCGCGAGGACGGCGAGGCCCGCGTCGGCGAGCTGAGTACGGCGTTCCGGGTTCCGGGGCATGGTTGACAGGTTAGCAGGTATCCACTACAACTGTCGTACATAACAACAACAACTGTAGTAGTCAGGAGAGCGTATGCAACCCGCGGCATTCGGCGCGACCGTGGTCACCGACCGTCCGGCGGAGGTCGCCGCCTTCTATCAGCAGTACTTCGACCTGCAGATCGCGATCGACCTCGGCTGGTTCATCACCGTGCGCCGGGGTGAGGCGGACTGGGAGCTTGCCATCTGTCAGCGCGGCCACACGACGGTCCCTGCGGCCGTGTCCGCTCTGACCGAGAGCACGAATGTCTTCGGGTTTGTCGTCGATGACGCCGACAAGGTTGCCGCTGCGCTCACGGAGGCAGGCGTTCCGCTCGAGACGCAGCCCGTGACAGAGGTGTTCGGCCAGCGACACTTCTTCGTGCGGGACCCCGAAGGCAGCTGGCTCGACGTCATCCAACTGGTCGCCCCCGACCCCGACTGGCTGGCCGCCAACCTCCCGACCACCTAACCCACCACGGCGACCGACCACCTAACCCACCACGGCGACCGACCACCTAACCCACCACGGCGACCGACCGCCTCTGGTGGGTTAGCCAGGCAGATCGTGGGTTAGCCAGCGGCGTGCCGTGGGCCAACCCACCGTCCGATGGGTCAGCCAGCCAGATGGGGAGGGGGTCAGGTGGTGAGGAGAATCTTGCCGAGTTGGGTGGAGTCTTCGAGGTCCTGGTGGGCTTGGGCCACCTGCGCCAGGGGATAGGTGGTGTGGATGATCGGGCGCACCTTCTTCTCGGCGATCAAGGGCCAGACGTGGCCGACGACGTCCGCGATGATGCGGCCCTTGTCGGCGACCGAGCGGGGACGGAGGCCGGCTGCCATGACTTGCGCGCGGCGGCTCATCAGGCGGCCCAGGTCGAGCTCGCCCTTCGCACCGCCCTGCATGCCGATCACCACGAGGCGGCCGTCGTACGCGAGGGACTTCACGTTGTCGGTCAGGTACTTCGCGCCGATGATGTCGAGGATGACGTCCGCGCCGGCGCCCGCCGTCGCTTCCTTCACCACCGACGCCCACTCGGCTTCCTTGTAGTTGATCGCGACGTCCGCGCCGAGCCGGGTGCAGAACTCCATCTTGTCCACGCTGCCGACCGTGGTCAGTACGCGCGCGCCGTGCGCCACCCCGAGCTGGATCGCCATCGTGCCGATGCCGGACGCGCCGCCATGGACGAGCAGCGTCTCGCCGTCCTTCAGGTGCGCGGTCATGAACACGTTGGACCACACCGTCGCGACCACCTCGGGCAGTGCGGCCGCGCTGATCAGGTCGAGTCCGTCGGGAATCGGCATCACCTGCGGCGCCGGTACGACGACCTTCTCGGCGTACCCGCCACCCGCGAGCAACGCGCAGCACTCGTCGCCGACGGACCAACCTTCGACCTCGGACCCGACCTCGGAGATCGTCCCGGACACCTCGAGCCCGATCGTCCCGGGTGCGCCCGGCGGCGGTGGATAGAACCCCTGCCGCTGCAGGAGGTCGGCCCGGTTCACGCCCGCGGCGACGACGTCGATGACGACCTCGTCGACGGCCGGGGTCGGATCCGGAATCTCGCCAACCGTCAGAACCTCGATCCCACCGGCACCTTCACACACGACAGCTCGCATGCCCCACACCGTACCCGCGCAACCACCCCAACCCCCGCCCCCGTCCGCGCCCAGCCCCAGCCCCCGGTCCCGTCCGCGCCCAGCCCCCGCCCCGTCCGCGGTCAGCTTCGACCACGTCCGCGTTCAGGTGCCGACCGAGTCCGCGTTCAGCTACCGACCACGCCCACGGTCAAGGAGGTGAGCACGTACTCGGTCAGCTGTCAGGTGGGGCTGTCAGGTGGTGACGAGTTCGGCGAGGTCGGCGGCGATGCTGTTCAGGTGAGTGGTCTCGCCTATTGAGGCGAACCAGTCCCAGAGCTCGAGCGAGTGGTAGATGCGATACAGCAGCACGCGTTCCTGCCAGTCGTCCGGCAGCGGGCCGTACCCGTCGACCAGGCCGGCGAGCTTGTCCGCGTCGTCGTGGATCGAGTACGACACGGTCTTCGCGAGATCGATCAACGGATCGGCAGCGATCGCGTTCTCCACGTCGATGAACCCCGTCACCCGCCAGGTCACCGGATCCACAAGCACGTTGCCCTCGTGGAAATCGTTGTGGCACAACGTCGCCGCCTGATTCGCCGCGAACAGTCCGGACCGCTCGTCGACATACCCGCGGATCTTCTCCCGCAACGCCGTATCCCCGCCGAGCTCCTCGAACTCCCCGAGCTTCTTGGCGAACTGACGCCGCATGTACTGATCGTTGTCCGGCAACGGATCAAGGATCCGGTCGGTCAAATACCCGTACGCCGGCTGCGGAGTCCGATGCACCCGCGCCGCCAACTGTCCGAGCTGCTCGTACGTCGCCCGCCAGTCCGGCGGCTTCAGCTCCGACAGTGGTACGCCGTCCAGCTTGGTCAGCACCGTGAACGCGTCCAACTCCCCGGCCGGCTCGGCGTGGACGACACGCGGGATCGACCCGTCGAGCTCCGCGGCGAGCAGGCCGTACACATGTACTTCCTTGGCCTGCTTCCACGCCCACTCGGGCGCGTAGACCTTGACGATCACCGGATCGTCGTCGGTCCGCCGCACCTCGAAGACCGTGCTCAGTTGTCCGCCGGTTCGCTGGACCACCTCGGCAATCTGACTGTCCGGGCAGGCTCTCGCGACCATCGCAACAACATCCACAGCCTCACAGTAGAAGTGCTGTCGAACGTTTTTCAGTCGTCGAAGTCAGCCCAGGTGTCGACGTCGTCGCCGGCCCGAGTCGGGTCGGACCACACCAGGTCCAGCTCGGCCACCAGCCGCCGTACCGACTTGTCCCGCGGATCGCCGATCCGCCGAATCGCCTCGGCCAACGCGGTACGCCGGTACGCCGTCGCGAGCTGCTGGACACGACCGTCGGTATCCCGGAGCCCGTGGCCGTCATGGTCCCCGAGACCGTCGACGAGACGCGCGACGTCGGCCTTCGTCAGCCACGGCAAGTCACAGCTCAGCACCAGGACGACCGCAGCGGAGCCGTGGGCGAGTCCGGCCGCGATCCCTGCCACCGGGCCGCCGGACGGTGGATCCTCGACCGTCCAGCCAACCTCTCGGCAGGTCGTGCGGACCGGGCCGACCACCACGGTCGACACGGCGGCATCAGTTGCCGTCAGCACCCGGTCCAGCAGCGTCACGCCGTCGAGCACCAGCATCGCCTTGTCCACTCCACCGAACCGGGTCGAACCACCCCCAGCGAGCACCAGCGCGTCGAAGTCCACGGAAGCAGTGTCGCCGGGTCAGTCCTTCGGCATCAACTCCTCTCGGTTCCTTCGCAGTACCTCGCGCTCCTCGGGCGTCAGCGCGGCGATCGCCTCCTTCCGCTCCTCGGCCAATGCCTCCAACTCGGCAGCGGTCAGGTCGGCCACGGCTCGGAGCCGGCTCTGCGCCAGCTCCTGGAATTCCTCGCGTGTCAGTGCACGGGACATCGCAGTCATCACCTCGATCAGTTCCAGAAGTGCCTGGGCCGACGGCTCGTCGGCCCGCTCCAATCCACCGAGGACCCCGAGCAGCTTGCGTTTCACCTCGGACGCGGCGGCGAGCTGCTCCTCGACGACCTCGAGCTGTTTGCGGATCAGCTCCCGCGGATCCGTCAGTTCCCCGTCGAGGATCTGCCCCACCTCGGCGAGCGTCAGCCCGAACCCGCGCAGCGCGACCACCCGGTGCAGGCGGCGGACGTCGTCGGCGTCGTACCGACGGTGGCCGGACGCGCTCCGATCGCTCGGGCACAGCAGGCCGATCTCGTCGTAGTGATGCAGGGTGCGGACGCTGAGGCCGGTGACTTCCGCCAGCTCGCCGACCCGCCAGGTCCTCTCGTCGGTGTCCATGTCGTCGACCGTAGGTCCTCACGTGGCGTGAGGTTCAAGTCCGGATCTTCTGCGGCACCATGGAGGGGTGAAGATCGCCGTGGTGCAGACCGCCAGCAGCTACGACAAGGCCGCCAACCGCGACCTGGTGACGCGCGTCGTCGCCGATGCGGCGCGGGAGCAGCCGGACGTGGTCGTGCTGCCTGAGGCGATCATGGCCGACTTCGCCGTCGAGGGCGGATCGGTCGGGGAGGCTGCCGAGGCGCTCGACGGCGAGTTCGTGGACACACTGCGCAAATGCGCGCAGGAGCACCGCGTGGCGATCGTCGCAGGGATGTTCGAGCGCAGCTGCGACCAGCACCGGCCGTACAACACGCTCCTGGCGGTAGGCGCCGACGGCTCGCTGCTGGGCGCCTACCGGAAGATCCACCTGTACGACGCCTTCGGCTACAAGGAGTCGGACCAGCTGACTCCCGGCGATGTCGCACCGGTCGTGGTGAAGGTCGCTGGGCGCTCGCTGGGCCTGATGACGTGCTACGACCTGCGCTTCCCCGAGCTGTCCCGCGCACTGGTCGACGCCGGCGCCGAGGTCCTCGTCGTACCGGCCGCGTGGGTTCGCGGACCGCTCAAGGAGCACCACTGGACTACTCTGCTCACGGCCAGGGCTGTGGAAAACACCTGCTACGTGGCAGCCGCCGCTCAGAACGGCAAGAAGTACTGCGGCCTCAGCCAGGTCATCGACCCGCAGGGCATCGCGCTCACCGCAGTAGGAGAGGCAGACGGGTACGCGGTGGCTGAGGTGTCCGCCGACCGCTTGACCGACGTGCGGCGGCGCAACCCGTCGCTGCTGAACCGTCGCTACACCGTGAGCCCTCGCTGACGCCCGGTGCGCGGACTGCCCGGCCGGAATCGCTGCGAGCGGGTTAGCCTCCTGGGGTGGCGGATGGGTTCGATCTGGATCATCACGGGGACCTCGAGGTCGGGGACGGCCTGGTGGACCTCGCAGTCAACGTGCGGACCGGCACTCCGCCCGCCTGGCTGGTCGAGGAGATCACAGCCAGCCTGAGCGACCTGGCGGCGTACCCGAGACAGGACGCAGCGGTGGCAGCGGTCGCCGCGCGCCACGGTGTCTCGCCTGACCGAGTGCTGCTGACCGCAGGGGCGGCAGAGGCGTTCGTGCTGATCGCTCGGGCGTTCCGGCCGCGACATGCGGTCGTCGTTCATCCGCAGTTCACCGAGCCCGAGGCTGCGCTGCGGTCGGCTGGGCACGTGGTCGACCGGGTCGTTTTACGGCCGGAGGACGGGTTCGTCCTGGACCCGCGCGCGGTCCCTGCCGACGCTGACCTCGTCGTCATCGGCAATCCGACCAACCCGACGTCCGTACTGCACCGCGCCGACGACCTGCGCGAGCTGGCCCGGCCGGACCGGATTCTGGTGGTCGACGAGGCGTTCATGGACGCCGTACCGGGCGAGCCGGAGTCGCTGGCCGGCGCCTCGATCCCCGGTCTGGTCGTGATCCGCAGCCTGACCAAGACGTGGGGACTCGCGGGCCTCCGGGTCGGCTATGTGCTTGCGGCAGCCGGGTTGGTCGAACAACTGGCCGCTGTGCAGCCACACTGGCCGGTGTCCACTCCTGCTCTCGCCGCGGCTATTGCCTGCAGCAACGAGCGTGCGGTCGCCGAAGCGGCTCAGGCCGCGCTGGACATCGACCGGCAACGTGTCCATCTGCTCGACAGTCTCGGTCCGGTTCCGACGTACGGCGTGCCGCGTGGACCGTTCGTCCTGGTGCATGTCGAGGGAGGCGCCGTACTGCGGGAAGCCCTGCGAGAGCGTGGATTCGCGGTCCGTCGGGGTGACACGTTCCCGGGCCTCGGACCGGACTGGCTGCGCATCGCCGTCCGGCCGGAGGACGTCACTGACGCCTTCGCGAAGGTGTGGCGCGACCTGACGACCTGACCCCCGTTCGGAGCCGTGCGGCGTTCGCCGTCGAACCGATTGGTCGCCGTAACCCGCGAGGGGTTTAGTCCACCTGCACTTTGCGCACAGGATGGTCGCAGAGTGCCCTGCTCGCCCCTCCGGCACTCGTCTGGTCATTCGCGAAGGGAGCAGCACAATGGGTCTGAACGACGACGACATGACGACTTCGTCCGACGGTGGCGAAGGTCTGGCGGACGGTGGCGCGACCGTAGGTGGGACGGATGGTGGTGCCGACGGCGGCGCGGATGGTGGTGCCGGAGGCGCTGAAGGACCAGCGGACGGCGGTGCGACGGCTGGCATGAGTGACGGGGGTGCGGATGGTGGCGCGGGCGGCACTGAAGGACCGGCGGACGGTGGAGCATCGTCTGGCGTGAGTGACGGTGGTGCTGACGGTGGTGCTGATGGCGGTGCGGACGGTGGCGCTGGTGGCGGCGAGGGACCTGCGGACGGCGGAGCCTCACCTGGCATGAGTGATGGTGGAGCTGACGGCGGCGCGGATGGTGGTGCCGGAGGTGGCGAGGGTCCGGCGGACGGCGGTGCCGATTCCAACGCGACCGACGGTGGTGCCGACGGCAGAGCCAGTGGAGGTTCTGGAAGTTGGTGACAAAGGTGCCGGGAGCCGGTTCGCAGCCTGACGAGCGTCCGGCTCTCCGGCGCTGCGTGGCAGGTGACCTGGACGAGTTCGCGACCTCCTACTGGGGTTCGCGGGCTCTGCTGTCCCACGGCCCGGACCTGCCCGCGCCGTACGACGACCTGTTCGGCCTGGAGGCTGCGGACGAACTGCTGTCGCGCCGCGGCCTCCGCACGCCGTTCCTGCGGATCGCCAAGAACGGTGCGGTCGTCGGCGACGGACAGTTCACCGGGTCGGCAGGTGTCGGAGCGGAGGTCGCCGACCAGGTGCGCGACGACAAGGTCGCCGCGCTGTTCGCGGGCGGCCACACCGTCGTACTGCAGGCCCTGCACCGCACCTGGCCCGCTCTGGTCGACTTCTCCACCCAGCTGTCGGTCGACGCGGGTCACCCGGTGCAGATCAACGCGTACATCACCCCTGCCGAGTCACAGGGGTTCTCCGCGCACTACGACGTCCATGATGTGTTCGTACTGCAAGTGGCGGGCGAGAAGCACTGGACCGTCCACGAGCCGGTGCATGTGGACCCACTCCGCAACCAGCCGTGGACGGATCACTCTCAAGCGGTCGCAGCCGCGGCTCGTGACAAGGCACCGGTCGTTGACGAGGTGTTGAGGCCCGGTGACGCGCTGTATGTACCGCGGGGGTTCCTGCACTCGGCCAAGGCTCTGGGTGGCGTCAGTGCTCATCTGACGGTCGGACTGCACACCATGACTCGTTACCTGCTCGTGCAGGAGCTTGCCGCGGCTGCCGCGAACGAGCCATCGCTGCGCCGTGCTCTGCCGCTCGGATTCGATCCGGGCGACCCGGAGCAACTCAGAGCAGTCCTGCCCGAGGTGGCGGACCTCTTCGCCCAGCAGATCCGATCGACGACTCCGGAGGACCTGGCTGCCCGGCTCCGGCGCCGTACCTGGTCTGCCAACCGCCCTGCGCCACTCGGACCCTTGGCGCATGCCGCCTCCATCGCCTCGTTGGCCGTGGGTACGACGGTCCGCCTCCGGACCGGTCTGCGCTGCCGGGTCGTGGTCGGGGATCCGGTCGTGCTGCAACTGCCGGACCGGACGATCACGCTACCCGCAGTCACCGGCGATGCTGTCGTGCAACTGTGCGCGGGGAGCGACCACAAGGTCGGCGACCTGCCCGGTCTCGACGAGGCCGACCAGCTCGTCCTCGTCCGCCGCCTCCTCACCGAAGCCGTCCTCGTCGCCGACGCGTAAACTACAGCCGGTAGTTGCGGAGGGCAACGGTGACGTGGGGTGAGCATGGCTGGCGTGGTGATTGACGGTCGCTACCGGGCCGACACGGGCTGTGCCGCAATGGCGGACCGCCGTGGCGACTCGCTGGTCGCGACCGCGCCACCCGCGGAGCGCTGGCTGCTGATCGAATCCCGTGTCGCTTGGCCGCGGGACGCTCTGGCCGCCCTCCGGCCCGAGGGATTGGATGCGGAGGTCGCGCGGCTCTGCCGGCAGCTGGGGTACCGGCCCGCGCTGATCAGACGCTACGGACGGTTGGACCGATCGGCTCCGCGCCGGTACGCGCTGGCCGACTGCCGGCCGGGGCGCGAGTCGGTCCGGTGGGGCGAGCTTCCGTCGGACGAGCATCTGCTGCACGTCATGCGCGGCGACGCTGAACCAGGACCGGTCAGTCGTGAGCCGGTGTACCTCGTCTGCACGCACGGACGGCACGACGCGTGTTGCGCCGTACGTGGCCGGCCTGTTGCGGCTGCGTTGGCCGGTGCGTATCCGGAGCGGACCTGGGAGTGCAGTCACGTCGGAGGTGACCGGTTCGCCGCGAACGTCGTCGTACTGCCGCAGGGGTTGTTCTACGGACATGTTCCGGTTGCTCGCGCGGTCGAGCTCGCCAAGCATCACGACGAAGGGCGGGTGGTGCCGGATCTGCTGCGTGGATCGGGTGCGTTCGTCCCACCGGTCCAGGCCGCGCAACACTTCGCCCGCGCGGCAGGGCACTCACTACTCGTCGATGAGCTTCGTCCCAGAGCTGTTCGTGGACTGGTCGGCCATCACTGGCAGGTGGATCTCGCGTTGCCCGACGCCGATCTGCTCACCGTCGAGGTGTCGGCGCATCTCGACTCGGTCGACGCCAAGCTGACGTGTGCGGGCACCGCGCCGGCCACGGTCCGCCGCTTCCAGTTGCACAGCATCACGTCCAGCTGACCGCGTCCGGCGCTCGCCGCTGCTGTTCGAGCAGTCCTTGGACCAACGCCAGCGGAGCCCATCCGCCTCGGCCGCGGCGGGTGAGTGTGTACGTGCGGAACATCGGCACCGGATCGCGCAACCGGCGTACCGAGATGCCAGGGGCCTTCAGGCTGCCGGTCGGCAGCAATGCGACGCCAAGGCCCGCGACGATCATGTCCCGGACCAGCGGGAGGCTGTCGGCGCGGTGCGTGATGCGTGGCTCGAAGCCCGCCAGCGAGGCGATCGCGCGCACGACCTGTTCGTCCCCGGCGTGGCGGGAGTTCACGATCCAGTCGCTGTCCGCGAACGCAGCGGCCACCTCCGCCGCCGTTCCCGAGGTACGCCGGGAGCGAGAGGGTACGCCGAGTCCCCACGTCGCCTGCCACAGCCGGGTTGTCTGGAGGCCAGGGTCGACGTTCGCAGGTGCCAGGTTGTAGTCGTAGCTCACCGCCAGGTCGACCTGATCACGCTCGAGCAGCGTCAGCGCCTCGGGCGGCTCCTGCTCCTGAATCTCCAGCCGTACGTCGGGATGCTCGGAGGCGAGCCGCTGGACGACGGGCAGCACCGTGTCCCGGATCGCGGTGTGGAACGCGGCCACGCGAACCGTTCCAGCCGGTTTCGCCGAGGGGTCGAGGTCAGCACGGGCCGCCTCGACCGCGGCGACGATGTCCACCGCGTGCCCGGCCAATCGCTGCCCGGCTGGGGTGAGCCGGACGCGGCGTCCGTCGGGCTCCAGCAGCGGCGTGCCGACCTCGTGGGCGAGCGCGGCGATCTGCTGGGAGACCGTCGAGGTGGTCACACCGAGGGTCTCCGCGACGGCTCGCATGGACCCCAGCCGGGACAACGCCAGCAGGAGCTCGAGACGGCGTACATCCATGGCTCTATTGTTCAGTGATCCCGAACGGTATGTCCATGATTCTCACGTGGACGCGAACGGATTCGCGAGCTTCACTGGAGTGCATGAGCACCCGTGAGAGCCGCACCGGCGTGGCGTTCGCCGTCATGTCGATGAGCTGCGTCCAGCTCGGCCTCTCCGTATCGGTCAGCCTGTTCGACCGCCTCGGCCCCGAGGGCGCGGCGTGGCTGCGGTTGTCCTTCGCGGCCGTGATCGTGCTGGTCCTGTTTCGTCCCCGCCTCCGCTCGTTCGATCGCCGCTCCCTCCTCGCTGCCGTCGGCTTGGGGATCGCAACCGGCGGCGTGACTCTTCTCTTCATGGCAGCGGCCGCCCGGATTCCGCTCGGCGTGGCCAGCGCCCTGGAGTTCCTCGGCCCGCTGAGCGTGGCCGTCGTACGCAACGCGCGGCGACCCGCCACGGTCCGAACCCCTGGACTCCGCGGCCTCGGCGGAAGGCGGGCCGGGCTGGTGTGGCCTGCACTGGCGTTCGTCGGAGTGATGCTGCTGACCCAGCCGTGGCGGTTCGTCGGCGGCTCGGCGTCGTCGGCGCATGGCTCGGCTGAGGGTGTGCCGGTCGGCGGGTCGCTGGATGTGCTCGGCGTCTTGTTCGCACTGGGCGCAGCGGTCTGCTGGGCGGCGTACATCCTGCTCACCCAGCACGTGGGCGACAACGTCTCCGGCCTTCAGGGGTTGGGCGTGTCGATCCCGGTCGCTGCCGTGGTCGCGACAGTCGTTGCCGGGCCGAGCACGATCCCGCTGATGACCTGGGATCTGGTCGCCATCGGCTTTGGCTTGGCACTCCTGCTCCCGGTCATCCCGTTCACCCTGGAGTACTTGGCCCTCCGCCGCCTCGACGCAGGCGTGTTCGGCACACTCATGAGTCTGGAACCAGCGCTGGCCCTCCTCGTCGGTTGGCTCATCCTTCATCAGATGCCGGGCCTGCTCCCCGTCTTCGGCATCGCGTTCGTCGTCCTGGCCGGCATGGGCGCAGAGCGCACTTCCGCGCCCCACCTCCCGAGCCCACCACAGTCGACCGAACAGCCGGGCGTACTCAGTCCGGGCTAGGTAGCTCCCGGTCCGACTGATGGCTGCCGTAGAAGGTGGATTGGCGGCTCATGATGTCGCGCATCGGCGTTCCGCGGGGGACGTTGTAGACGGTGCCGGGGAAGTCCAGGTCGCGCTGGATGGGCCAGAACTCTTCGTGCCGATCGGGAGCGAAGAGTTGGGCCGGGTCGCCGACGGCGATCCATCCGATCGGGAGGATCGTGCCGGGTTCCAGGCGCGAGTTCACGTGCAGCACGCTGTTGATCCGGAGTTCCGCGCCCGCGCCGGCGACAGAACCGGGGAACAACGCGGCGCCCGTGGCGATGAAGACCTCGTCCTCGACCGTGGCGCCGTTGACGTGTGCATGGGGACCTACCAGGACTGCGTCGCCGAGCAGGGTGGGATGACTCGCCCGGCCGCGCACCAGGGCGTTCTCCATCACCACGCTGTTCGCACCGACCTGGATCTCACCGTTCTCCGCAGTCAGTACGGCACCGTGCAGGACTCTGCTGCCCTCGCTCAGAACGACGGCGCCACAGAGGACGGCGGATGGTGCGACATAAGCGGATTCGGGCACGACCGGTCGTCGGCCGCGGTGTTCGAGCAGCATCGCGCGCTGTCCCTCCGTTGAGCATCACCTGTCCTTCGTGAGCCTGTACCCGATCGTGTGCGGATCTCCACAGCTCGGGCCTTCATTACCCGGGCGGCGGTGTCCGGAGAGCCGGTCCACATCGGAGGTGGGAGGTTCGGCCGGCCGGACGTCCGGGGTGGAGAACCGCGAACTGGGAAAACATTAGAACAGATGTTCGATCGCCTGCAACTGCTGTGCGTCAGACTTTCTGGCGGGCGTCCTGCTCTAGGTGTGGGTGTGATTTGACGACGTGTTCGATGGTGGCCAGGAAGGCGTCGCGGGCGGGGTCGTCGTACCCCCGCAGCCAGGCCAGCGCCGTTGATGAGGGTGGTAGGTCCTGGATCGGGATGATCGGGATGATCGGGATGATCGCGATGCCGGGGTGACGGAAGTGCTCGGCGAAGGGGGCCACGGTCGGGTGGATGAGCCGTCCCTGGGCGATGAGCAGAAGCAGCTCGGAGCTGTCGTTGATGTGGATGTCGGCGGACACGATCGGGCGGCCGCTGGGTGTGTGGGTGGGACAGCTGGCCTCCGCCAGCTCTGGCGGGTCGGCCGGTCGTCTCACGGGATAGTCCGCGAAGTCCTCCACCGAGACCTGGCTTCGACTGGCGAGCGGATGGTCAACGGCCACCATCACGACGCGTGGATCGCCTCGGGAGAGCAGGGGGCCGATCACGATGTCGGGTTGGTCGAGGGGCAGTCGAGTCACCGACAGGTCCACCTCGCGCCGACGTAGTGGCCCCAATCGGTCCGTCAGGGGGGTCGCGACCAGTCGTACGTCGGCGCCGGCGTACGACTGCTCGAAGAGCTTGACCGCCTCGTTCAGGACGAGGCTCCCGGATGCCGCGTTGAGGACGCCGATGCGGATCAGCCCCGGTCCGGCCGCCCGTCCGCGGGCCCGTGCGAGCGCGTTGTCCAAGTCGGTCACGATGGGTGCGAGTTCGTCGTGGAGGGCTTGTCCGGCCGCGGTCAGGGTGACGACGCGGCTCGTGCGGTCGAACAGGCGTCGCCCGCCGAGCTTGCGTTCCAGCGCTCGCAGCGTCTGGCTGGCTCGCGACGTGGTGAGGCCGAGCCGCTCCGCGGTGCGCCCGAAGTGCAGCTCCTCGGCGAGAACCATGAACAGGGTGAGTTCCCGCAACTCGACGTCGGCCATCGTGAACTCACGTTACATGGTGCGTGACCCAAGCCGGCGTTGATACCGGCTCAGCCGGCTGCGAGCGTCAGGACAGGAACGAGAACCAGCAACGAGAGGAAGTCATGCGGAACGTCATCCTGTACATGTCGATGTCGCTGGACGGGTTGGTCGGCAGCGACCGTGAGCACCCAGGGGTCGCGATCCCTGAGGGCGCTGAGCTGAAGAAGTGGAAGCTGGACCGGATCAGTAAGGCCGGTGCACACCTCATGGGCCGTGTCACGTACCAGGAGATGTCGTCGTACTGGCCGCAGTCCGACGACCCCTACGCGTCGCCGATGAACGCCATCCCCAAGGTCGTGTTCTCGAATACGCTCAGCGACGATGAGGCCACCTGGCCCGAAACCCGGGTCGCGCGGGGCGACCTCGCAGTCGAGATCGCCGACGTCAAGGCAGAGCCCGGTCCGGACGTGATCGTCTGGGGTGGTTGCAGGTTGGCCGGCGCGCTGGCCGCGGCGGACCTGATCGACGAGTACCGCCTGCTGGTCCAGCCGCTGATCCTGGGCCGCGGGGAGGCGCTGTTCGACCAGCTGCCGGCGGCGCGGCACCTTGAACTGATCGAGGCCACACCGTTCCCCGGTGGCGTCGTTGTGCAGGTCTATCGACCGCAGCGCGGCTGAGGAGGGCGAGTCTGGTGGTGCCTGGAGCTGGACGAATGGCCGTGCAGCGGTGACCCGACGCAGGGCGCTCAGGGTCGGCGTGCTGACGCCGCATGTGTCAGCGGGACCCGAGGTTGAGCTGCCGGAGATGGCGCCAGCGGGTGTCGATGTCGTGGTCGCGCGCACCTTGTCGCGTCCCTCTGGAAATGTGCCCGAGGCTCTGCAACGTGCGGTCGCACGGCTCTGTGAGGCGTCGGTCGACGTCATCGCCTATGCCTCGACGACGACCGGCTACGCGATCGGGCGCGCCGCCGAAGTAGAGCTGGTCGAACGCTTGCGCCAGCGGTCGAATGTGCCGGTCGTGACCAGCGGGATCGCGGCCACGCAGGCGTTGAGGGCCTTCGGCGTACGCCGGGTCGCCGGGGTCCATCCACCATGGTTCGACGACGAGATGAGTGACCTCGGCGCCGCGTACTTCCGCGGTCAAGGATTCGATGTCGCGGTCTCCACCGCGGCGTCGATTCCCAAGGACCCCGAGCAGGTGCGGCCCGAGCACGTGATCGACTGGGGCAGCAGCCATGTGGACGCCTCGACCGAGGCGATCTTCATCGCAGGCAACGGCTTCCGTGCTGCCCAGGCCATCGAGACGCTGGAATACCGCACCGGGCAACTGGTCCTGGAGGCGAACCAGGTCCTGCTCTACTCGATCCTGGCCGCGACCCGGACGACACTCCCGATCGACGGCTACGGGAAACTCCTCCGCGTCAACGCTCCGTGGTAGGTCGGAGCAGGTCCTGATATGGCTCGGGTTCGCCGACCGTTGTCGCTCCGGTCCCGCGCCGTACGAACTCGCGTCCGGCCGGCCAGCGCGTCACGAACTGGTCGCCGGTGGCTTCGACGTACCGGACGAAGGTGACGTCGGAGATGTCCACCGCGAACAGGTGGAACTGCCCCGGCTCAGGTCGCCAGCCCAGGCTGGCCGCGACCTCCTCGGCGTACTGGCGCTGCACCGACTCGTCGTCCTCGCCGCGCGCTTGTCCACGGACCTTGAACTCGCCCTCGCTGCCGTCGCGACCGGTGATGACGCTGTGCACCAGGACGCGCGGATCACGGCCGAGATCCTTCGCCTTGGTCGAGCCCCACATCATCGACAACCAGAGATCCTCGGCCATGATCCACGGCTCCACCGGGCTGATGCGTGGTGTGCCGTCGCGCCGGACGGTCCCGACGAGTACGACGCCCGGCCCGAGCAGCCGGTCACGCCCCAGCTCAGCCAATCGCGGCTGCTTCGACTCCAGCTCTGTCCACCGCATGACTCTCCTCTCCTCGAGGAACACGTACCTGTCTGGCCTATCACCGGCCACCGACAGGTACGCGGGAGTCACTGGCGCTGGGTGGTCGAGTGGGGGAAGACCCGATCGAGGATGAGGATGGTGGCAGCCGCGATCAGGGCCAGGGCGGAGATGCCCAGCCACGGCAGCTCGTGCTGGGCCTCGAAGAGCTGAGCGAAGTACGCCGGCGCCAGGATGCTGGCGAAGGTGAAGGAGTACTGCCAGTAGGAGAGGTACTTCCCGTTCCCCACGACCGGCGCCACCGCTGCCGCCAGGGCGTTGCCGGTCGCCGCGTGCAGTACGTCGCCGAACGCGAACACCGCTGTGGCCAGGATCAACCCCGGCACGACCAGCGCGGTCGGAACGTGAAGCAGTGAGGCCATCAGCAGTCCCCACACCGCCCACGCCACCCCGGCAACGATGATCACGTTGGTACGGCGACGCTTCTCGGTATGCCGCACCACCAGGGTCTGCCCGGTCGCCAGTACGACGGACACCGCGGCCAGCAGGACACCGATCAACCACTTGGGTGCCGGCAACGCTTCAGCGACGTACACCGGTAGTCCGACGCCCAGCAGCATCGTGCAGAGGGCCAGCAACGTGTTGGCGCCGATCAGCACCAGGAACGCCTTGTCCTTACGCAGCAGCGGCGCCGGTCCGGTGTCCTGAACGGCGCGACGGTGGTGAGCCGGGTTCAGACGCAGCAGCAAGAAGCCGGCCAGGTAGAACGTCACCGCGTTGACCGCCATGGCGATCAGGAACGGCGCATCGCCGCCGATGGCCAGCAGTGCTCCGGCAGCCAGTGCGCCGAGGCCGAACCCGGCGGCCTGCATCATGCCTCCGAGCCCGAACCACCTGTCCCGGTCGCCGTCGTCGGCGACATCGGCCAGCAGGCTGAAGATCGCGGACCAGAACACGCGCTGGCCGCTGGTCGTCAGCAATGCGCAGAGGAATACGAGCCACACCGACCGGCCGAAGAAGAAGCCGGTGAACGCGAGCCCCTGCGCGAACTGTGCGCCTACCACCAGGTTCCGCGGCCCGACCTTGTCGATCACCACAGCCACTGCGGCCGGTGCTGCGATCGAGAAGAGCGTCGCGACGGTCAGCAGGACTCCCGCCGTCCCGAGTGGGATGTCGACGACCCGCACGAAGAACAGCAGCAGAAGCGGTCCAGCGCAGCCGCCGCCGAACGAGTCGATCGCCAGACCGGCGAGCAGCGGTAGGCGGCCGCGGACGTTCGGGAGGCCGAGGGACGTGGCTGTAGGCATGGCAGAGTGCTCCGATCGCATCGACTCGGCCCACTCGCAGCGCTGGCTACGAGACCACTCCACCAGGGGCGTTTCGCTGACTACAGTTGGGGCTCTCGGCCGAAAACAGTAACAAACGTTTGCCGAGTGCCTCCAGCCCTTTTTCGCCACTCAGTCCGCTGCGACGACCCGACGTACGGACACGTGCCGTAGCGGACGCCACGCGACGGCCGTCATCAGCACCATCGCCACGAAGGCAGTCGCGAACGGCGCAGCCAGTCCGAACCGCTGCGCGAGTACGCCACCCAGCGCGGAGCCGATCGCGGCGCCACCAACCGACGCCAGCAGGTACACGCTGTTGACCCGGCCCATCAGCGGCTCTGGCGTCGCCAGCTGCCTCGCAGTGGTCGACACGATGCCCCACACCACCGCATGGACGCCGAACACCGCCATGGTCGCGCCGGCCACCCACGGACTCCGGGTGAGCGCCAGGATGAGGTGGACCGTCGTTTCGATGACCAGTCCGGCCCGCAGCAGGGCCAGTGAGCCGACCCGCGGCTCGAGCACGTGGTACACCGGCATGCCGAGGACGCCGCCGATCGCTCCGACCGACACCAGCAGGCCGAACTGCGTCTCGGTCAGCCCTAGTCGTTCCCGTGCGTACAGCACCCAGGTCGCGAACGCGGCGCAGAAGGTGATGTTCATGACCAGGATCGAGCACGCCAACGTCCGTACACCCGCGTGCTGCCACAGCCAGCGGACTCCCACGCGTACTTCGGCCCAGATCGCCGTACCTGCGGGCTCGGTCGGCGGCGGACGTACGGCGACTCGTGCGATCAGAGCGGCCGCGGCGCCGAAGGTGACGGCGTTGAACACGAGCGGTACCCCGGCCCCGACCGCGAACAGCAAAGCACCAAGCGGCGGACCACCGAGCTGCTGCAGCACGGTGCCACTGGCGAACAGGCGCGCATTCGCCTTGCCCAGATGCACTTTCGGTACGGCGTCCACCAGCAGTGCACCGGATGCGTTGTCGGCGAGCGTCTCCGCCGTACCAAGGAGGAAGAGGGCGACGTAGATCGCCCACAGGGGTGCAGTGCCGAGTAGTACGGCGGCACCGAGGGCGCCGATGACGATCGCGCGAAAGGTGTCAGCGGCAACGATCATCAGTCGGCGGTCGAGCCGGTCGACGAGAGCACCGCTGAACAGGGCGAACAGCAGCCAGGGCAACTGCTGGATGAAGGCGGCCGCACCGACAGCGGCCGGCTCGGTGGTGATCGATGCGACCAGCAACGGACCGGCGGCGAGCATGGCGCCGTCGCCGAGGTTCGAGATGATCGCGGCCGGCCAGATCTTGCGGAAGTCGGATCCGAGCTCGGACGGCAGCAGCAACGCACGGAGGGAAGGCATACGAGAGCTCCAGAGGGCATGACGGAACAACCGGAACGACCGACGTCACTCCGACGCCGGCAACCGGCCCGGTCAGCGGCAGATCAGCGCGCCGACCGGACGGTGCGTGCCATGTCCTCGAACGACCTGGACATTGCCCTCACCTCCGTCCGTACCCCAGGCGGCCCGTCCGCCTCTGCCGAGACCCTACCGGCCAGCCCCCGCCCCCCGCACGCGCATTGCTATCCTCGACGATCGGCGACCACGTCGCCTGGAGGGTTCGCATAGTGGCCGAGTGCGCTGGTCTTGAAAACCGGTATGGCGGGTGACCGTCATCGTGGGTTCGAATCCCACACCCTCCGCTCATCTCGTCCCGAAAATGGCCCTGACCTGCGGAAACACATGGTCGTGCGGCAGGTGTCCGGCTGAGTCTGGCCGTGTCCGATTGCGAGCGGTTAGTTTCGGTTGATCGTGCAGAATCCGTGCAATGGCCGCCCCGTATGTTCCAGCCCTCGCGACTCGGCACCGGATGATGTGCGGGAACTCTTGAAGTGGGCTGCCGGTAGCAGCAAGCCGCTGGCAGAGCTTGCCAAACCCGGCACCATCCGTGCCGATCTGGATGCGGTTGGAAGCAAGCTGGACGGTAAGGCCGCATCGGTCACCTACACGGCCCGCCGGCGGGCTGTGCTGTGGAACCTGTGCGAGTTCGCCGTCGAGAAGAAGCACCTGATGGTGAACCCGATTACGACGACCAAGTGGACTCGATCGAAGGCCCACAACGCGGACGTCGTGGACCCCGCGACGGTGCCGACTCCCCAGCAAGCCAAAGCCCTATTGGCGGCGGTGGCTGAGCTTCCTGGCAGCGGACCTCGGATGGTCGCGTTCTTCGCCTGCATGTATTACGCCGCACTGCGTCCCGGCGAGGCAGTCGATCTGACCAAGGCCAACCTGCACCTCCCGGAGAAGGGACGCGGCAAGCTGTACCTCACGGGGTCAAATCCGTTCGCGGGCAGCGCATGGACCGACAGCGGGGAGGACCGCGAACACCGAGGACTGAAGCACCGCGAGGAGGGCGCCGGCCGTTGGGCTCCGTGCCCGCCAGAGCTGACCGAGATCCTTCACGACCACCTCCATCGATTCGGCACGAACAAGAACGGGTTGTTGTTCTGGGGCCAGCGAGGTGGAGCCCTTCCGGGGAAGACCTATCAGGCGATGTGGAAGGCCGCTCGGGTTGCAGCCTTCGGTGTCGAGGCGGCCGGAACTTCACGACTGGCAGAACGCCCGTACGACCTTCGGCACGCCGCTGTGTCGACCTGGTTGGCCAGCGGGGTCGATCCGCAACGCGTCGCCGATTGGCCGGGCACTCGCTCGAAGTCCTGATGCGGGTCTACGCCAAGTGCCTGGACGGAGAGGAGGACCAGGCCATGGATCGTATCGAGGCGAAGCTTCGGGGCGAATAGATTCCTAACCCCTGCCATGCGAAGGCGGTTACGACGCTCCCGCTGCTTAAGCGCAGGGTTGCTGAGTCTGGGTCGGGCGGGTTCAACCCCATGAGTGCCCGGTCACACCCCTTCGCACGCTTCCGTTAGGGCACACAGAGGGCACGGCGTCCGTGTGCGTCGAAGGGCGGGCCGGGGACCAGGGGAACTACGGCTCCGAGAAAGTTGCCTCAGCCGAGATACTGTCCTCCATGGACTGGCCTGTAGGACGCAAGGGACGAGTGCTAGCTGGAACGTACGTCGTTGCCTTCGTAGCTATGGCGGCAGGCTTGGCCTGGACGCTGTACAACCAAGCGACCGGTGGTAGGGGAACTCAAGTGATCGTCGGAGCATGCGTGTTTGTCGTCGGCCAAATGGTAATTGCGCTTCTTGCGTTCGGACTTCGAGCGCGAGCCCCGCTCAGTCAGAGCAATGGTCACCCGAGTGGTTACCACGTGTTGTGGCAACGCCTCAGCTTGGGTAGGGAGCTGGGCCCGGCCGGTCGCCTGCTGCGCGGGCATGTGAAGCTCGCGTAGCCAGTTTGGAAGTGCGGCCGCCCGCCCTCCTGGAGGCGATCTCCACGCTTCAAACGCACCCCCGCAACACCCCGTGGGTGACCGCCAGCGACCACCAGTTGGGGCACGTGGAGGGCACAGATCTGGGAGATTCAAAGTTGCTGCTCCGCCGTCAACCTACGTCCACCGAGCCAACTGCCATGTCCGGCGCTGAGCGTGCGCGCAGCCTAGATCCCGGACAAGCGTCGACAGCCGTCCACGGGTCCTGTTAGCAAATCCGTTAGCAATCCCGGACCACGCGCTCAATCAGCCGCAGCCTCAGCCTCGCGCTGATTCATGGCGCGACGGCGTCGGAACTGGTGCCGGATTGTCGAAAGGATCAGGCCAGCGGTCCACCACGTGAAGGCGAATGTGGACGCGAAGACGTACCAGATGAAGTCCGCGACCGGTAGATCTCTCTGCAGGCCGACGACGATGCTGACGGACAGCCCGACGACAATGCCGAACCAGAACAGCGGGTCGGTCCAAATTGGACGATCGAAGAACTGGCGTGGGAACACCGGCACATGATCACATGCTGCGGCGGTTCGGTACAGCGGCTCCGCGCTCACACCTGCCCCGTCCCCCCGATAGCTGCCGTACGATCGAGCGGCCGGGGAGACTGGGCTCCCCCCAAGTTAGACGGCAGGACGGCGGCTCATGACGGTTGCGATCGCGTGGATGAAGACGCGTCCTGCTCCTGGGCTCCGGCGAGGACGGCGCCCCAGCGCCGCCCGCAGCCGGGGCTGCGCGCCGAAGGCGCGATCTTGATTCTTAGGAGGTCAATCCGGCAGAGCGAGCTCCAAGCTGTGTGTCGTATGCCAGTTGATGCTTGACAGTTCCGTGCCACCTGATGGTTGACACCCTCGTCTAGGAGACCGAGGGTACGACGCTCGTCCGCTCATCCCGATGAGCGCGCAGCCTTCAATCGTCAGCGCTCGCCGCTTGGCCGTCGGCCGCGAAGGGCGAGCGCGGCAGCGCCCGCAGCTGCAGCGACGGCCGCGGAGCCACTGCCTACAGCCAGACCGAATCGGTGTTGACCGGCCTGGCGGCACCGGCGCGCGATGTCGTCTCCGTCTGGCGGCTGGTCGCCTCCCGGAAAGTTATCGGCCCCGTTTAGCACAGTGTCGTACGGTGCGAGGCACATGTAGTCGTCCCCTCGGCTGGTGCCGTGAATATCTGGGTTGTCGAACGCCAACCAGATCGCCGCGACGGGCAGGCCAACCGCAAGTGCCGTTAATAGGCGGCGAATTGCCGCGGATCTGGTCACGACAGGGAGCCTGACACACGCGACGGGCCACTGTCTCACAAGCGCTCGGACATGCCGCTGATCGCGCGGTTATGCGATGAGCCGGATGTTGACGACACACCGCCGACGTCAGCGATCGACCTGGGTCACCAGGTCGCGAAGGAAGGCCCATGCGTTTGGGTTGAGCCTGAGCGACCCTCCAATCTCCGCGAACGCCCGGTACTCCGACTCCGTGAGTGGCACGTCGAACTCGTACACGTTCTGGGCCAGGTTCTCGAACGCAACTCCGGGTTCGCCGTTGGTCGCCAGATCGAGAGAGTCTGCGGCTCTCACGTCGAAGGAGTCACCCACTGCAGCCTCGCTGTCATGAGTGGCCCGCCCCCATAGCGAGTGCGCCAGCATCCTCAGGCGTTGCAGGGTGTCGCCGTCCACGAGTGGAGGCTATCGCAGTCGCGTCCAACGTCCGCTCATGCCGCGTTCCGCGCGGTCGTGCCGATGACAACCATCAGCTGGCACACGAATGTCAGGCATCAGCCGTCACAGGACAGGGCTCCAAGCTGTGAGTCCCCCGTCGACAGATGCGCGACGCTCGTCCGCCAGGTGACGTGCGACAGTCTGATTCGCGAACTGCGGCATGAGTGTGCGTTCCCCTACTGGGCGCGGCTGGAGTCGAGAACCGACCTGAGGATGTCTTCCATCTCGTCGAGGCTGTCTTGCTGGCCGTCGAAACTGGTCATGTGGTCGCGTCCGGCCTTGTCGCGGAACGCCAGTCTCCATGTGAACGTCGTTACTCCGTCACGTTCCTGCAGCTCCATCGTTTCGACTGCCTCAACGTCTGGCCAACAGTTGAAGTGCCACGTCTCCACGGTTCGGACCGGCGGCTCGACCTGCAGGTATGTCCCGCTGAACGAGAACACGGTGCCGTCTCCGGTCACGAAGGAGGAGTGGTAGTTGCCCCCGACCCGCAAGTCGATCGAGCACTCCGTCATCCGGTCCGGGGGTGTCGCACCCCACTTGCTCACGTGCTCAGGCCTGGTCAACACGTCGAAGACGAGCGCGATCGGAGCGTCGAACTCTCGAGTGATGACAACCTCGAGCTCGTTTGGGAACGTGATGACTGCAGAGCCGTGCCGATCAGGTGCCACTGTCTTCTCCTTGTCGTTGCAACTCTTCGAGGTAGTCCTCGATCCGATCCAGTCGGTCGTTGATCGCCCGCTCGTACTTGGCCACCCAGTCCTGCAAGGGTTGAAGGTGTTCTGGAGCCAGGCGGTAGAGCCGGCGGCGGCCATCAGCCCGGCATCTGACGAGTCCCACCTCACCGAGCACCCGTAGGTGCCTGGAGACCTGCGGCTGAGACATCGAGAGGTCGCGGACTATCGCCCCAACCGCCTTCTCGCCTGTGAGCAGCACATCGAGGATCGCGCGGCGGTGGACGTCACCGACTGCGTTGAAGACATCCGACGTTGTCGAGGCACGGGCCATCACCCGAACATATCTCCATATGGATATATATCAACACCGCGGACCCGAACGCCGCTCGGTGTAAGACCACTCACTGGCATGTCGGGGCGTTCGCCGACGTGCCAGGATCTCGCCAGGCCTCTCGCCTGTCGCGAATCAGTTGGCGGACACGTGCCGCACATCAGTTGGCGGATCACACAGCAGGACGGGTCGCGGCGATCGCGGACCGACCGACGCTCAGTCACGTTCGCGCGCACATTTTCGGCAACCGTGCAAAATACGTGGAGACGTGCGAGTTGCTGTAGCTTCGCGATCTTGTGTTTGCCCAGGTCAGGGCCGCACTTGGAGTGTGCGGACGCCTTGGCCTTGAAACCGGTAGGGCGGGTGACCGTCCTCGTGGGTTCGAATCCCACACCCTCCGCTTTGTGATGTCTCAGGACATAGGCGACACCCGAACCTACGATTCGTGAGTTCGGGTGTTTGTTGTTTGGGGTGTTTGCGGGTGGGTCCGGGTGGTCTGCCGGTGGGTTGGTCGACCTTGTCGGTGCGGACCCGGTGGTGGGCCTCGCCGGTCCGGTCGGTGCTGGGGCCTTCGGCCCGCCGCGGTGTCCACCTGGTTGGCCAGCGGGGTTGATCCGCAACGCGTCGCCGATTGGATCGAGGCCAAGCTTCGGGGCGACTAGATGAGGGCACGGTCCGGATCGAGAAGGCAGGTGGCTGTGCACCTCGATCGAGCTCGCAGCTCTCGCCGCGTGAAACCGCAAGATCCTGAGCGCGTACTTCCTTCAGGCAACATCAACCGGCCCGCACCCAACTGGCGCTGGGTCTCTAGGTGGCGGCGCTTCGGATTCCGAGGGTTAGGAGTACCAGGGACATGGTCCTGGCGACTGCCTGTTTGAAGCGGGGTTTCTGGAGGGTGCGTGAGGCGCGCCGGATGAGGAAGGTCCAGGTCATCAGCCAGATCATGATCAGCAGCGCGTGGGCAGTGGCCAGGGTGAGGATCTGGCCACCGAAGGATTGCCGGGGTGCTATGAACTGGGGCACCAGCGTCAAGTAGATCGAGGCCGCCTTCGGGTTGAGGACGTTGGCGAGCAACGCTTGGGCGTAGATCGAGTCCACCCGCTTCGGCAGTCGCCGACGCGCGGGTGTGGGTACGGAGTGCAGCCTGGCGGAACGCCAAGTCCACAGGGCCAAGCCGATGAGGTAGGCGGCACCGACGAGCTTGACGGCCGCGAACGCCTGGCTCGAGCGCATGACCAAGGCTGACAGGCCGGCGATCGCCAGAGTGGCGTGGATGTACAGACCGGTGGCGGTGCCGAGGATGACAGGCAGGGCCTGGCGGCGTCCTTTGTCGGTGACATGTTGGATCAGCAGCGCCAGGCTGGCTCCGGGAGTCGCGATCAAGGGGAAGACGGCCGCCAGAAATCCGGCGACCGCGTAGGGATGGACCACGATGGCTCCAGCGCGTTCGAGCAGCATCAGAGGACGACGCGGTAGTGGGTGGTCAGGCGAGCGTTGTCGTCGAGGATGTGGAAAGCGAGGCCGGGCGGCTGCTCGAGGTCTGCAGGTTGGTCGCCCTCCCACGGCAGGCGCAAGGTCCAGGTGATCGCCGGCCCGACGATCAGGGGCCGGGCGGCGAAGATCGACGCCGCTGCGGTGTGCGCGTGGCCGGTGATGACGGCGGCAATCTGCGGATGTGCTTCGAGCAGGCCGGCCAGTTGTCCGGGCTGTTCGAGCATGCCTGAGTCCGCCAGGGGGTGGTGCAGCACGACCGGCGGCTGATGGAAAGCCAGCAGCGCCGGAGCGTTTCGCGGGAGGGCACCGAGGGTGGTCTCGATCCAGCCGATTGTCTGGTCGTCCAGCCGGCCCTCATCGCGACCCGGGATGGTGACGTCGCACATCAGGATGGTCGTGCCCGAGATGTGGTGAACCTGATTGATCGGGCCGTCGCTCGGTGCCTCACCGAGCAATGACTTGCGGTACGCCGGCCTCGCGTCGTGGTTCCCGGGACAGGTGAGGACCGGGAAGTCGGTGGTCAGGATCTGAGCCGCCTCCTCGTACTCGGCCTCCTCACCGTGATCGGCGATGTCGCCGGTGACCAGCAGAGCGTCAACCTGTCGGGGCAGAGCCCTCAGGTAATCCATGACGCGGACGGCCCGTCGGGTCGCCCGATCGCTGCCGTCCAGGTGGAGGTCGCTGATCTGTGCAAAGAGCGCCGTCATGTCGCAGTCTCCTCGTGATCGCCGGGACAACTCCGAAGCCCGGACTCTAATGGAAGTTTTCAGATTGCCGTTAGAGACCGTAGGCTGTTGCGAGCGAGCTGATCAAGTGATTTGACGACGATGCGCCGACGGAAGGGATGGCGAATGGAGCGCTGGCTGGCACTGGAACTGGCGAGCACGATCCGCCACGACGGGCAGGGTGGCGTCGTTGACGATCTCGCCACGATCGAAGGAACAAGTCGCTGGATCCACGCGCAGGCAGAGCTGCTGGCCGGGGACATCTCGCCTGACGATCTGACAGCGGATGAACCTCTCAGACTCGGGATCATCGAGCTCCGGCGCGCCGTACGGGCGTTGTTCGCGCGGACAGTCAGCCCCGCTCCCCCGAGCCCAGCAGATGCGCATCGCCTCATGCCCGCCGACCAGGCGATCGCCCATCTCAACGCGGCGGCCGCCCGCGAGCTGGTTGCCCCGCAGTTGAACTGGCCCACCGACGGAACCCCCACCGCCCGCCTGCTGTCGGTGGAGAACAATGCACAGGTTCGGCTCGTCGCCGCCCTGGCCCGTGCCGCCATCGACTTCCTCAGTGGCCCACAGCGCACGCACCTGCGATCCTGCACCGCGCCACGCTGCGTACGCTATTTCGTCAAGAGCCACGGCCGGCAGGAATGGTGCAAACCCTCCTGCGGCAACCGAGCCCGAGCAGCCCGCCACTACAAGCGTCACCACCACGAATCCGCCGGCGACTCCCTCTCCTGAACAACCACGCCCGCGGGTCTGACCGGAATGGTGACCAGCAAGTGCCACTGCCGTAGAGGCGCCGACGGAGAAGCCGCGTGAGAATTGCTGCCAATGACCTGTCGGATCCGGAGTGAGGTGTTCGTAGTAGGGGTGACGGGCAGCCGGAGAAAGGCCGCCGGACTGACAGAAAGGCGTGGCGCCATGCGGAAACTGATCTACGGCATGAACCTGACCTTGGACGGCTACGTCGCCGCGCCCGGCGACGACATCGGCTGGGGCAGGCCGAGCGACGAGCTGTTTCAGTGGTGGCTCGAGCAGGAGTTGGCGATCGGGCTGTTGATGTACGGGCGCAAGCTGTGGGAGGCGATGAGTTCCCACTGGCCGACCGGCGACCAGCAGCCCGACGCCACCCCGGCGCAGATCGAGTTCGCGCGGAACTGGCGGGACACGCCGAAGGTGGTGTTCTCCTCGACGATCGACAAGGTCGACTGGAACACCCGCCTGTTCACCGGCGACGCCGTAGCGGAGATCACCCGACTCAAGGCCGACGACGGCGAGCCGATGAGGGTCGGTGGCGCCGCGCTCGCTGGGGCGGCCATGCGGGCCGGGTTGGTCGACGAGTACGAGATCGTCACCCATCCGGTGCTGGTGGGCGGCGGCACACCGTTCTTCACCGCGCTGGACAGCTGGGTGAACCTGAACCTGGTGGAGACGCGGACGTTTCCCGGCGGCGTGGTCCAGACCAGGTACGAGACGAGGCGTTGAGCGCGGAGCCGGTCGCTGCTTTGTGGGCCGAACTCGGTGCCCTGTGCCCGCATAGTGCCCGCGCGCCTCTGCTCACGTGCGCCGCGCTGGAGTTTCCCCAGGTCAGGGGCCACACATGGCCTGGGGTCTAGGCGAATTCGTGTGGCGCGGGGATGAAGTTTGTCGGGACCGGTCTGGCGTCTTCAGCCGAGGGAGAGCAGCCGTTCCTCCAGGAGGGGCCCGGCCTGGTCGATGGTTTCGCCCAGATCGAGCCAGGACTGCTCACGCGCCGACGGCTCGTCCATCCCGGCCACGGCCAGACTGAACACTCCCGTCAGCACGTCCCGCCGCCCATCCGGGCGCACCACCGACAGCCCGAACTCCACGGCAAGACCGGTCCGCACCACCTGCGCCTTGCCCGGATCATCCGCCAGCGGCTTGCCACCTGTGAGGAACTTCGGCTCCTTGGTGATCTTCAACCACTCGACCTTGGCCCCTTCGACCTGCTGCGCCAGCATCTCCTCGATCCCGTCGCGCACCGCTCGCCCGGGCTGATCTCCCAGCCAGTCGAGCCAATGATCTGCCTTGGTGAGCAACTCGAAATCGTCCCGCGGGCGCCCGTGTCCCTTGTTGGGCACGAACTCACCGGTGAGCTGCCCCGCCTCGTCGACCCGCCAACCCCCACGAATCGCCTCCGGCGGCACATAACCGTTCGGATCGTCGACCCAGTCCCCATCGATCTCGTAAACCCACCCACCCGGAGTCCGAGCCGCCTCAGCCACCAGCCCGTCAGGCGGTCTACGCCGCCGCTTCAACACGCTCACCCAACCCAGTCTGCCCCAGGGCGGCCGGCTCACTCTCCAGCTAACCTGTCTGCGGAACCATCCCATCCGGAGCCGGAAGTGAGCGCGATCACCGAGGCCGGACCTACTTGATCGGGCTCGGCATGGAGCCGACACCGATGCGTTCGACCGGAGCGCGGCGCAGGCAGTCGACAGGAGACGGCAGTTGCACGAACTCCCGCGAGAAACGCGTCCGTCGGTGGCTCGACATGGATGACGAAACAGCCGTCGCCGCTGTCCTCGTCGCGACGCAACTCAAGCGATTCAGGGAGGTCTGCGAGGTAGCGGGGCCGATCGAGCCGCGGTTCGACGGAGCCACGAAGCATGTGCTCCTCACCGACGATCGCGCCTTTCTGTTCCCTCGCAACCACACGATCGTCGCGCAGCTCGAGCGCGAATGCGACGTCTACGCAACTGTCGACCACCCGCTTGTCTCGAAGCTGCTCGGCCGCTGGGACGAGCCGGCGATCTCGCCGTACCCGTTCTTTGCCGTGACCCGGCTCCGGGGCTCCGTGCCCGGCGACATGTCGCCCGAACACCTGCGAATGTTGGCGGGACAGCTCGGTACGGCGCTTGCAGCGTGCCATGACATCAGTTTCGAGCGCGTCCCACGACGCCTGTGGGCCAACGCCTGGTCGGAACCGCCGCCGACGCCACCGACGGCGACCGAGTGCTACTCGCCTCTCCGTGAACTGGGCGGCGCATGGACGCCGACTGGAACGGCGAGCTGGTCGATCAGCTCGAGTCGGGAACGCCTTGCCGAATCGGTCGCACCTTTCGTCAGCCCGGCAGCGCGAACGACGTTGCTCGAAGCCCTCGAAGCTGTCGACGCAATGGACCCGGTCCTTGCCCACGGCGACCTCTACGAGCGCCACCTCCTGCTCGACGCATCGGGGACATTGACCGGGATTCTCGACTGGGGGTTCGGAGGTGTGCTGTCTCCTCTTGTCGACTTCACGTGCAGCCAGTGGGACAGCGCAAGTTGGGCCGCCGAACGCTCGTACGGTGACCTCCGTCGGCACCTCTGGACGGCGTACGCCGCACATCGTTCGGTGCCGCTGCCGAGTTGGGAGCAGGTCCACCTCGCTCTGACCACGTTCGACATCGTTGCGCTGGCACCGGAGACAAAAACCCACTACTACTGGCAGAAGAGCGCCGAGTGGCAAGCCGCTCGACGGGCTGCGGCGCGAGACTCCTTGCGGGCGCAGCTCAAGTAGGCAGGGACTGACGTCGGAGGCGACACTCAACGGGGGAGAGTTTGGTTGAGCCGCAAGGCGAGCGCTGCTACTTGGCGCCGGGAGCTGGTTCCGGTTTTCCGGAGCACGTGTGAGACGTGGGTGCTGACTGTCTTCTCGCTGATGAACAGAGCCGCTGCGATCTCGGGGTAGGTGCGACCCGCGACCAGGTATGACAGCACCTCCTGCTCCCGCTTGGTCAATGAGTCGAATGGCGATGGTTGGGACGCCGATGGCAGCGATCGCTGCGGCTCATCCAGGCGGATGGCGGCGACGGCGGCGGACTCTTCCAGCCGTTGCTGCAGCGGAAGCGCCCCAACGTCCGTGGCGATGCGGTGTGCTGCCCGCAGCGGCCCGGCGGCGGTTGCGCGGCTATCTCCTTGGTCAAGCAAGGCGGCTGCCCAGCGCCAGGTCGCGACCACTTGTTCCCATTTCATCCCGGCGGCCGCGCAGCGATCGACTGCTTCAGCCCAAATGCCGGAGGTGGGGTCGTCGGCACGGCAGCGCGCGGATTCCGCGAGGTAGAGCGCCCTCATCGCAGGCTGGATCGGGTCGTCAGGCACGAGTACCTCGAACGGCGGATAGGCGATGCTGTCGCGCAGCCGGACGAGGTCGTCGAGACGGGCCTGAGCGGCTTTCTCCCCAGCGGCATCGCGATGGTCCCGGGCGTGCTGCGCGAGGTCGGCTGCGGCTCGCGCACCCCACATCAGCATCCGGTCGTTGACCCGGGGATCGACGGAGTGGGGGAGCATCGTGCGCGAGAGCAGGTCGAGGGCGGCTGCGGGCCGGCCGGTCGCGAGCAGATACTCCGTCAAGATCGGCGGCGCCTCCAGCATGGGACGAACCTCGACTGACGGGATGAGCTCCTTCGCCCGCTTCAGATGGTTCCGCGCCAGGTCCACGTCGCCTCGCCGAACAGCCAGCACGGCAGCGCCAAGACGAACCTTCGCGGCCGCGTTGGGCGGGCCGGTAAGGGACAGGCATTCTCGGAGTACGACGGAAGCCTCGGACAATTCCGCCATCTCCATCAGCCATCTGGAGGCCGACCCACCGAGGTAGACGGCATCGCCCGTTGCGCCGGCCTCGAGCAGCTGGTGGAACGCGGTCAGCTCAACCTGGCAACTCTCGATGTCGCGCCCGCGATAGAGCAGATAGTTGGACCTGCTGAAGCTGCCGCTGCCGATGAGCGACGGGTCGCCTGTCAGTAGGGCGTACCGCAGCGCTTCTGCGCTGTCTCGATCGGATTGCTGCTCGCGCGAGTACGCAAAGGCTCGGGCGTCGTACGCGATCGCCAGGGCTTCGACGGCGCCGGAGCGGTGTGCGGCCCGGACGGCTTCGTCGGTGTGCCGCTGTGCGGACTCGAGGTCGTCGACCCAGGCTTCGCTGTCGCCGAGGTTGGCCAGGGCCATCGCGTACTCCGGACTGTCGGGGAATCCTCGGCTCAGCTCGACGGCCCGGTGCGCGTCACCGAGCGGCTCTGCGGCGATGTTGCCCGTCTCCCAGGCTTGGTCGCTCCACTCGATGAGCACACGGCTTGCGCGCAGCGGGTCGGCAGCCGGGTCGACCAGTTGACTGGCACGAGACCACGCCTCGTAACTCGCTTCGGTCAGGCCGACCTGACTCGTCGTCCGAGCGACGCGCTCCAGCAGGTCGACCTCGCCCTCGGCATCGTTGTCCTCGCGGTGGACGGCCGGCCACAGCCTGGCGGCGCGACGCAGGTGTACCGCCTCCTCCCGGATCGCCTTGATCCTCCTCGCGAGGTCGGCCGCGCGCAGCGAGGCTTCCAGGCACGCGGGCAGGTCGTGCGCGCCCTCGTAGTGCAGGGCGAGATCGCCCTGCCACCGCACTTCGTCGATTCCGGCAGGAGTCCCGGTCTGCAAGGTCTTCGCCCAGGCCGCGTGGTACGGCGCCGCCTCGCCAGGAACGAATGTGGCATACAGGACCTCGGCGAGGAGGGGGTGCCGGAACCAGCAGGTCGTTGAGTCGAGTGCGACGACGATGCCCCGTGCGGTGGCCTCGACAAGCGCGGTGCTGAGTGCTTCGCGGCCGGTCCCGAACGCGGCGGCGACCAGGGTCAAGTCGTCGATGCCACTCGGCCGCCCGGCGACGGCCAGTATCCGGACCACTTCGCGAGCAGACACCGAGAGGCCGTGCCAGGCCGCGAGCAGCGCCCCGGTGAGCTCGGCGGGCGGGTCGGCCGGAAGCTCCGGCGTGCTCGCAGGCAGACCTTGGATCAGGAGTTCGCTGAGGTAGGGGTTCCCGTCGGAGCGCTGGACCACAGCATCTGTCAACCGCTGCTCGGGTCGGCCGCCCATGATCAGGGTCAGTTGCTGCTCGGTCTCGTCCCTGGTCAGGCGTTCCAACCGGACGTCTCTGACCAGCGGCAGCCGGCGCAGGTCGGCAAGCCAACTGTGCATCGGATCTCCGACGGCAAGCTCCTCGTCGCGGTAGGTGGTAATGACGGCCAGCCGCTGGTCACGGAATCCGTTGATGAGATAGGCCATGGCATCGCGTGAGGCGACGTCTGCCCATTGGACGTCGTCCACCACCAGCACCGTCGGCTGGTGCGACGCGATCGCCGTCACCAAGCCATCGAGCAGCGTCAGCAGCCGCACCGGGCTCTCCGCGGCGGTGCCGCCGAGAGACGGCAGGAGCTCCCCGGCACGCGGCACGGCGTCCAGGACCTCCGCAACCAGAGCGGGTGCAGCTGTCTCAAGCCAACCCTGCAGAGCGCTGAACAGCGGGACATAAGGTGAATCGACTGCCCCGAAGCGCACGCAGCGCCCCCACAGCACGGTGACACCGCTCGCCAGGTCACACGCGGTCGAGACCAGCCGTGTCTTGCCCACGCCCGCCTCGCCGTGCACAAAGGCCGCGGAGGGTTCGTTCTGTACCGCCCCCTGGATCACCGCACCGAGGATCGCCAACTCCTCGACCCGCCCGGCGATGCGAGGCGACCGCGACGCGACGCCCATCCCCCCAGTCTGCCCGCCGCGCACCGTCCTGTCTCCAGCCGCCGCTCTGGCGGAGCGGCGGCTGCAGGATCAGTGAGCTCCGGCCGGGTGGCGACGCCGATAGGCCCAGAGCGTCGCCACGGCGATCCCAGCCCCACCGATGGCACCTGCACCTGTCTGCACGACTTCAGCAAGGTTGTCGTCGACCCTGATCGTCGGGCCTGGGTCGTGAACGACCACGACACTTCCGGAGTAGTGCTCCTCGGGGTAGATCACTCGCGCCGAAGCCTGGGCGGAGCCGGCCCAAACGAATCCGCAGGCCAGAACGGGAAGGGCGGCGAGGGAGTAGATGTGCTTCATGGTTCCTCCTCACGGCGACGCTCGCCGTCTTCCTTCACCGTGCGGCCGGGAGCCGCAACGCCACATCGGGCGTAGCCCCTGAGATCAACGGCTGAAACCCCTTAGTTGTCAGAGCAGGCAGACGCAAGCAGCTGTTCCGTCGGATGTGTTGCGCAGGGGAGGATGCGCGCATGGCCGTTCTCCTGCAGCTGACCGTGACGCCCGCGACCCACGAGCAGTTCGACCAGCTCGACGTCCGCGTGGGGGAGTCCATGATGCGGGCAGGTGGTCCGCCGGCGGGTCTCCTCGGACTGAACCCCACGGACAGCACGGTCCTACCGTCTGGTCCTTCGCGCGCCCCTGAACGCCAGCGCCCCTACGGCGTTCTACTTGGGGTGGGCGAGGAGTTGGGTGCCTAGGTCGTTGAAGCACCGTCCCGGGCTGTCCGACTGCCGGTGCCGGCTGCGTCGTCAGCCTGTCTGAGGGCATAAAAAAAGGAAGGTGAGCAGGTGCTCCCTTCCATTATTAATCTATAACGCAGACCGGGGCTTGCCGCAAGCCCCGGTTCATGCTTCACAATCGTCGGCCGTGGCCATAAATCCTTCGGACCTTCGAGGTGAAGAAACCCTGTCCAGCACTGCGTTCGACCTTCCCGAGAACCTCACTGCCAAAGCCGAGCCGGCGCTGATCGCCGGTGACGACAAGCACTTCGCGGCCATCGCGGAGTCGCTGGAGCGGTCGATCGCCGAGTTGTCCGCCCGTCTCGACGAGACCCGGAAGGAGGCCGGCGGCATCGGTCAGGGCGCGATGGACCGCGACCTCGAGGTGCACCGGCTGACCAGTCGGCTGCGCACCCTGCGGCGATTCGGGCTGGACCTGTGCCTCGGTCACATCGTCAGCGCGGACGACCCCGAGCAGCCGGTGTACATCGGCCGGCTCGGCCTGACCGACAGCGACGGCCGCCGGCTGCTGATCGACTGGCGTTCCCCAGCGGCTGAGCCGTTCTTCGGGGCGACGCACGGCAACCCGATGGGCCTGCTCAGCCGTCGCCGGTACCGCTGGACCCGCGGCCGGATCACGGACTACTGGGACGAGGTGTTCACCGCCGACGAGTTCGCCCGGCATGCCGCCGCCCTCGACGACCAGTCCGCGTTCGTCGCCAGTCTGGGCAGCAGCCGGTCGCCCCGGATGCGCGACGTTCTGGGCACGATCCAGGCCGACCAGGACGCCATCATCCGGGCCGGGTCCCGGGGTGCGCTGATTGTCGACGGCGGTCCGGGCACCGGGAAGACGGTTGTCGCGCTGCACCGCTCGGCGTACCTGCTCTACTCGGATCCGCGCCTGGACCAGCGGCGCGGCGGCGTACTCTTCGTCGGTCCGCACCAGCCGTACCTGGCGTACGTCGGCGATGTGCTGCCGAGTCTGGGCGAGGACGGGGTCCAGACCTGCACGCTGCGGGACCTGGTTCCCGAGGGTGCTTCGGTGCCTGCCGAGGCCGATCCGGAGGTGGCCAGGCTGAAATCGTCAGCCGGCATGGTGAAGGCGATCGAGCCGGCCGTCGGCCTGTACGAGGAGGCGCCGACCAAGCCGATGACGGTCGTGACGCACTGGTCCGAGATCCATCTGAGTACGGCGAACTGGGCCGAGGCGTTCGGAGCCGCGGATCCCGGTACGCCGCACAACCTGGCGCGTGACGAGGTCTGGGACGAACTGCTCACGATCCTGATCGACAAGCACGAGGAGGAGTACGAGGACGACGACGTCTCCGAGGAGCTTCTGCGCCGATCGCTGGAGCAGAACGAGGACCTGCGGACGACGTTCGACAAGGCGTGGCCGTTGATCGATCCGTACGACCTGGTCGGAGATCTGTGGTCGGTGCCGGCGTACCTGCGTAGGTGTGCGCCGTGGCTCTCGCCCGAGGAGGTCAGGCTGCTGCAGCGGTCCGACGTACAGGCCTGGACGGCATCCGACCTGCCGCTGCTGGATGCCGCACGGCAGCGGCTCGGTGATCCGGAGGCATCCCGGCGTCGGCGTCGGCGGCAGGCTGCGGCGGCTGCCGAGCGGGAGCGGATGTCTGGTGTGGTCGACAACCTGATCGAGGCCGGTGACGAAGCGTACGGCGGCGGACTGGTGTCGATGCTCCGTGGCGAGGACTTCGTGGAAGCGCTCGTCGACGAGGCCGGGCTGGCGACCGCCGATCCGGATCTGCTGGCCGGGCCGTTCGCGCATGTCGTGGTGGACGAGGCGCAGGAGCTGACCGATGCGGAGTGGCAGATGTTGTTGCTGCGCTGCCCGTCACGCAGCTTCACGATCGTCGGGGATCGGGCGCAGGCCCGGCACGGGTTCACCGAGTCCTGGCAGGAGCGGCTCGAGCGGGTCGGGCTCGATCAGCTCAAGCTGGCGACGTTGACCGTCAACTACCGGACTCCGGATCAGGTCATGGCCGAAGCCGAGCCGGTGATCCGGGCGGCGCTGCCGGACGCGAACGTGCCGACGTCCATCCGCCACGGCGATCACCCGGTCCTCCACGGTCCGATCGCCGACCTCGGCGGGATCCTGGAGAGCTGGCTCGCCGGCCAGCCCGATGGTGTCGCGTGCGTGATCACCGCGGACGGTACGACGCCTGCCGGGGTGCCGGTCGACGCACGGATCCGTTCACTGACACCGGTTCTGGCGAAGGGCCTCGAATTCGACCTGGTCATTCTCGTCGACCCGGAAACCTACGGCGAGGGAATCGAGGGTGCCGTCGACCGGTACGTCGCAATGACTCGAGCAACCCAACGACTCACAATCCTCACCAGCTGAATCTCTCTGAATCGAGGAAGCAGTTGCACAGCACGATCTTGAACGTCACCTTTGACTGCGGTGACTCTGCCGCTCAAGCCCAGTTCTGGAGCGGCGTCACTCGCTGGCCCGCGACGTACGTCGACATGCCGGGCAACCCGTTCTGGGTGGTTGCCTCGGACAACGAGGCCGTGATTCGCCTCGTCTTTGTCCAGGTCCCCGAGCCCAAGACGGTCAAGAACCGGGTCCATCTCGACCTCCTACCCGAGGGAGGCCCGCAGGACGAGGAGCTCGCCAGACTGCAGTCCATCGGCGCCACCATCGTCGACGACCGCCGGACCGCATCCCCCGGCGGCTGGGTCATGATGGCGGACCCCGAAGGGAACGAGTTCTGCCTGGAACACGGCGAATGACTGCTCAGGCTGCGGTGCGGACTTCGCGGAGGGCTTCGGACCAGGTGATGACCTCGTCGAGGACGCCCTTCAGGTTTGCTTCCTGGTGGCCCTGCGGCTTGAACTCGCTGTAGGCGACGAAGTCCGTGGCCAGGTTCAGAGTCACCTGGGGACCGACGTCCGCGATCCGCAGCTGTGCCATCACCTGGCGGAGCTGTTCGACCGCCCTCGCGCCTCCGTCAGCTCCGTAGCTCACGAAGCCGGCCGCCTTGTGGTTCCACTCGGCGTACAGGAAATCCAGCGCGTTCTTGAGGGCGGCTGGGATTCCGTGGTTGTACTCCGCGGTGACGAACACGAAACCGTCGAAGCGTTCGACGATCTCGGCCCAGCGCACGGTATGTGGTTGCTGTCCGCGCCCCATCATGGGCACCCCGGGCTCGTCGAGCAGCGGCAGCTCGATCGCCTTGAGATCGACCAACTCGAACTCGGCCCCGCCATGCTGCCGCGCCTGCTCGTACACCCAGGCGGCGACGCCTTCGCCGAGGCGGCCGGGGCGCGTGCTGCCGAGGATGACCGCAATCTTCGTCACTTGTCTGCCTTTCACCGGATTGCCAACGCGATCGACGCTAGTCGCCGGGCTGAACACTCTCCATGCGTGAGCAGCTCCGAAAAATACGCGAGCGTCTGCGCGTACGCTGTCGAACGTGGACGTGTTGAGCCAGCTCGTCTCGGCGACACGGATGGGCCGACCGAGATCCTTCGTCGTCGAGTGCCATCCGCCATGGGCCCGGCGGTACTCAGCTGTCCCGGGCGCCGGCCTCCACCTGATCCTCGAAGGATCCGTGTACCTCGTCAGCCCGGGAGGCGCGATCACCTCGCTCGCGGTGGGCGACGTACTCCTGCTGCCGGCCGGCTCCGACCACGTCCTCGCCGACGATCCGGCGCGGGAGGTCAGGCAGTTGGTCGACGATTCATCGGGGCAGTACGACGACGGCGTTGTGGTCATCGGACCGGACGGGCCGCGGTCGCCGGGCCCGCGGTCGGTCATGCTGTGCGGCGTCTACTTCTTCGACCAGGGGCGCCGTCATCCCTTGCTCGGCCGGCTTCCCGACGTACTGCATCTGCCGGCACGTCTCGGACGTCAGGGTGATCTCGGTGCCACCGTTTCTCTCCTCGCCGATGAGTTGTCGGCTCGTCGACCGGGGAGTGACGCGGCTGTCTCGTCCCTGCTCGACCTCCTGTTCATCCAGATACTGCGCAGCTGGCATGAGGAACATCCGGATGCTGCCTGGAGCACCGCTCTTGAGGACGTCTTCGTAGGCAAGGCCCTCAGCACGATGCACGACCAACCCGACAGGTCGTGGACGGTCGCCGATCTCGCGGATCTGGTCGGACTGTCGCGTGCGGCGTTCGCCAAACGCTTCACGCACCTGGTCGGCCAGTCACCCGTCACCTACCTCACCTGGTGGCGCATGACCGTCGCCGGCCAGTTGCTACGCAGTACCGACCTCTTGCTCGCCCAGATCGCGGCTCGGGTCGGGTACGCCACCGAGTACGCCTTCGCCGCCGCCTTCAAACGCGAGTACGGCGTCACGCCCGGCTCGTACCGCAAGAACTCCTTGTGAGGTGACTCACACGAGTCGTGCATTTCAGCCGCGGCCCGTGCTGGGGTCGAGGTGAGTGATCGGGCCTCGGTGAAGGGATGCGGACGTGGATGTGGATGGTGCGGCACAACGGCTCGGGTTCGGGGCGGCGGCTCGTGCGTGGCTGCGGGGATTGCCGGTCGGCGAGGACATGCAGCTACCGGATGAGGCCGAGTCGCTGATGAAGTACTGCGGGGTGGCCGCGGCTGATCGTCGCGCGATGCTCGCAGCGCGGCCGGACCCAGTGCGGGATCCGGACTGGTGGGCAGTCATGTCAGCCATGGCTGGTGAGCTCAACCAGAAGATGGGTCAGGCAGTCCCGTCGACAGGTTTCACAGCGTGGCCGACGGTGCCCGCTTCGGCATCGCCGGTGGGGTTGTTCGCCGCTGCGTGGGCGTTGCTGGCCCAGCTGCCTCGGCTGCTCGAGCTGCATGCGCAGCGGGGTGTTCCGGAGTCGGTGAGCGTCGCAACGGTCTCCGCACTGGGAGGTGTGATGGCGACTCATCGTCAGATCACCGGTCGCGCAGGCGTGGGGCTGATGTATCTCTGGGGACCACCTCTCAGGTTCCGCGGTGCGGACTACGAGATCGGCCGGCATGATTTCACCCGAGCGCAGCTCGGACTCGGAGACGGAGTCTCCGGACACGTGCTGATGATGCACATCCCGCCGATCGGTCCGCTGGACTCGCAGGCTTCCGAACAATCCGTTGCCACAGCTGCAGAGTCGTTCGCCCAGTGGTATCCGGAGGAACCGTTGACGGCGTTCGTGTGTACGTCGTGGCTGCTCGACCCACAGCTGTCCGAGTACCTGCGACCGGACTCCAACATCATCCGCTTCCAGCAGCGCTTCAACCTCCTCCCCCTGGTGCCGCCCGACGACCCCGGCGAAGGCGACCGCGAACTCATGCGCCTGGGCCTCCACCTGCCAGTGCCCGAAGGCCCGTTGAACGACGAAGCCCTGGCCCGAGTGCCGCAAGACACCACCCTCCAACGCGCCTACATCACCCACCTACGCTCCGGCCGCCACTGGCACAACCGCACCGGCATCCTCCACTCGGACCTGCCATGGAGCTGACGCGGCGCGCGGTGGAGTTCGTCGGCGGATTGTCGGTGGGCGCCGGACTCGACCCGGGGCTGCGGGTGACGCTGAACTTTCAGTCGGGGGTTCGGGTGGTGGAAGGGCTGGCGTGGGATGGGGTTTATGGGTCGCAGTTCGTTACCGGGACCAGTAATGGTGGGTTGACTGCGCACCGGGGTGGGGATCGGTGGCGGTGGGAGAGCCGGATGTTTGGTGGGGTGTACGACGAGGCTGCGGCGTGCGAGCGGCCGGTGTACGGCGCGTTGAACTTTCAGCGGAAGGCGGTTGGGGGTGCGCCGCGGTTCGGGTCGGCGCATTTGCGGTTGACTGCGGATGCGGTTGATCGGTCGACGTTCTGCTACCCCGACAGCTGCTTCGAGCCGGAGCACTTCGGGGTGGCGGAGCGGTTGGGGTTGATCGCGTTGGCTGAGGCGGACGACTGCGACGTACTGGACGACTACATCGAGGCGCAGGTGCATGGACCGGTACGGCTGGACCGGGATGTCGAGGCGCTGGTGCTGGATCCGAGCTACCGCGGTACTCCGGTCGAGTCGGCGGCCGACCGGCTCGCATGCCCGGTGGAGTGGCACTCCGGCTTCCGGTTGACCGTCGACGAGCTCAGACGACATCCGGAGTACCGCGGACCGCAGTACGTCGAGCTCGGCGCGCGGATCGCGGTGGACGGCGTACTGACACCTCGGGTGATCGATGACGCGGCGGGACAGTACGACGCGCAGGATCTGAAGCGGGTGTGGCACTGCCTGGCGCGGTTCGGACTCGGCGGCTGACATGGTGGGGGTATGGAGCTGAGGATTCCGGTCGAGGGCGGCGAGGTTTGGGCGGAGCATTTGGCGGGGGATGGGGTGGCGGTGGTGTTGCTGCATCCTGGGATCGGTGACTCGCGAGTGTGGGATCCGGTGATGCCGGAGCTGACCGCGCGGCATCGGGTGGTGCGGTACGACGTGCGTGGGTACGGGCGATCGGACGCACCGACCAGTGAGTACTCGCGGCTCGAGGATCTGGTGGTGGTGCTGGATCAGCTGCAGCTCGAGCGGGTCGTGCTGGTCGGGTGCTCCATGGGTGGAGGTACGGCGCTGGGCCTTGCTCTAGCGGATCCCGGGCGGGTGCAGGGGCTGGTGCTGCTCTGTCCGGGGGTGCCCGGGTTCCCGATGCCGGACGAGCCCGAGCTGGACGCGGAGTACGAGGCGCTCGTCGCAGCCGACGATAGTGAAGGCCTCGTGCGGTTCGGGCTGAGGCTCGGCGCCGCGGCCGGCCATGACGACGCGGCGGTTGCTCAGCTGCGAGCGGCCGTCCCGGGCTGGCTGTCGCAAGACAAGTACCTTCGGCCCGATCCGCCTGTCTATGACAGGTTGCAGGAGGTGCTGGCCCCGACCGTGGTGATGGTGGGTGACAAGGACCAACCGATCCTGGCCGCGGTTGCGGGTGCGACCGCGGCGCGGATCCAGGACGCCGAGTTCATCTGGATGCCCGGCGTCGACCACCTCCCGAGCCTCCGGAACCCTGCCCTGGTGGCTGAAACGATCCTCAGAGTGGCCGGCCGTTAGCGAGTTCCCACGAGGCTCTGGTGATGGCGAACCGGCGGTAGAAGGACGGGGCGCCGAGGAAGGGCTCTTCGTGGCCGCGACCGGTCTCGGTCATGCCGAGGGCAGTCAGGATGCGGATCGAGGGCCGGTTCGCGTCCACGGCCTCGGCCCAGATCTCCCGGAGGTCCAGGGCGTCGAAGCCGTGCGCGAGGCCGAGGCGGGCGATGGTGGTGCCGAGGCCCTGGCCCCAGCGGGCGGACGGGCCGACGACGTACCCCAGCTCACGCCGATGCGGCTCATCGCCGTGCAGGTCGACGTACCCGACCACCTCCTCGCCGGCGACTGCCGCGAGACGCAGGAGGTCGGAAGGTGGCCGGGTGACCAGCTTGTGCCAGTGGGCCTCGTGATCGGGCAGTCGGAGCTCGACGGTCCAGCCGGCGTGCTCGCAGAACCGCCGGTCCTGTCCCCAGAGTGCGTACGTCGCCACATCGGACAGGACCAGCGGACGGAGAGACACGGCAGGCTCCATGCCACGAGCCTAGGCACGAGCTGGATACGACAGGTGTTGGTGGACCATCCGCCAGCCGTCGGCTGTCTTCCGGAAGACTCGGGTCGCGCGGTACGTCGTCTCGACGTCGTCGGCCGTGACGTGATCGTTCGACCAGGCGACAGCCAGGGTGCCGCCCACCGTCAAGCCGAAGTCAGGCACCACAAAGCTGATCGGGTTCGGGCTGGAGTCGAGACCCGCCGCGCACACTGAGCGGACGGCCGCCTTCCCGGTGTAGTTGCCGTCGATCTCGTAGGACACGACGTCCTCGGCGACCGGCTCCATCAACGCCTCCAAGTCACCGGCAGCGGTGCCAACAGACCAGCCGTCCAGCACACCGCGGATCTCGTCGGACGCGACCGCGGGCGGTACGTCGTCGTGCGGGAACGAGTGGTGCTCGTGCGTCACGACCCACCGGCCGTCCAGCTTGCGCAGACCGATCGTCAGCCGGAGCCGGAGAGCCGGGTTGGCCTCGAACTCCTCGGCAGTCCCGCACCGCAGCAACGCAAAGGCGAATGCCACGTCCGCCCCCGCCGCCACGTCCAGCGACTCCAGTGCGAACGACGCCCCGGCCTTCTGCCACTCGAAGAACCCGGGCCAGGTCTCGCGATACGCGTCCATCCCGCGCACCCCGTCGTACGGCGGCGGTACGTCGTACATCACGATGTCGTCGGCGTGGTCGGCCAGGACCATGTCCAGGTCGCCGGCGCGGACCGCGGTGACCCAGTTCTCGATCAACGTGCGGATCTCCTGCTCGTCAGTCATCTCTCGTCCGTCCTTCCGAAGGAACTGTCACCGCCTACAACCCGGCGAGCGACGGAAACTCATCGCGACAGCGACGACGGCAGCCCGAACGACGGGAAATCCGCCTCCAGGAACGACACGACCTCGACGATCTCCGGCCCCTGCAGCACCAGTACGTCGAGCCCACCCGGCACGAAGCGCGACCCGTCCCACAGGTACGTCCCGAACGCGAGCTGCCCGTTCGCCCGCGCCGGCAGGAACCGCCACTCCTCCCGCAGCGGCCCTTCGACCAGGAAGGAGCGGATCGCAGCCCGACCCGAGAACCACTCCGGCAGCGGCGGCATCGAGTACTTCGCGTCCTCCGCCAGCATCGCCACGATCGTGTCGACGTCACCCGCTTCCCACGCGGCCACGTACCGGCGTACCAGCTCACGCTCGGCGGCCTCAGGCAACGCCGACTGCTGGCTGGGCACTGCCCGCACCACCGCCCGAGCCCGTTGCAGCGCACTGTTGACCGCGGCAACCGACGTCTCCAGCAGCTCGGCCACTTCACGAGCAGCGAACGCCAGGACGTCGCGCAACAGCAGCACTGCCCGCTGGAGCGCGGACAGGTGCTGCAGCGATGCCACAAACGCCAGCTCCACCGACTCCAGCGCCAGCACTCGCGCCTCCGGACTCAGCGAGGCAGTCCACTCCAGCCGGCTCTGCGGATAAGGCTCTAACCACAGGACCTCGCTCCGGCCGTCGAGACCGATCGGAAGCTCCCGGCGCCCACGCCGTTCGATCAGCGTGAGACAGCGGTTCGTGGCGATCTTGTAGAGCCACGGCCGGATCGATCCGCGGTCGTCGTACCTGCTCAGACCGTTCCACGCCCGCAGCAGCGTCTCTTGGACGGTGTCCTCCGCGTCGGCATCGGATCCGAGCATCCGGTAGCAGTGCGCATGCAGCTCCCCACGCCACGGCCCCACCAACTGTCCGAAGGCGTCCTGATCACCGGCACGTGCCGCATCCAAGAGCTCATGCATTACCTGCACGCTAACGTCCAGCGCTCCAAGGTGTCAGCGGTCTTCCCACTGTCCACGGCCTCGCGACACCGTTCCAGGCAGTCAGCCAATTGCTCCAGCAGCAGACCGGTCCTCAGCTCCAGGGTGACCAGAGCGGCAGCAGCATTCAGCAGTACGACGTCCCGCACCGGACCGGACTCACCGTCGACGAGACCCCGCAGTACCCGGGCGTTGAAGGCAGCGTCTCCGCCGCGCAGCTCAGCCAACGACGACGGTCTCAACCCGAGCGACCGCGGATCGAACACCACCTTCGACGCCGTCCCACCGGACACTACCCACACGCGGGAGTACCCCGTGGTGGTCACCTTGTCGAGCCCGTCGTCGCCGCGAGCGACCAGAGCCGTTTTCCCTTGCTGTGCGAGGGCCTGAGCGATCACCGGCAGCATCTGCGGGTTCGCCACTCCGACCAGCGCGTGCTGCGGGTCCGCCGGGTTCAGCAGCGGTGCCAGCACGTTGAACGCAGTCGGTACTGCGAGCTCACGTCGTACCACCGCCACATGCCGCAAGGCCGGATTGAAGCGAGGCGCGAACAGATAGGTCAGTCCGGCCTCTGCCGCCACCCGAGCAGCGTCGACCGCGGACAGGTCGAGCGGAACGCCCAGATGCTCGACCAGATCGGCCGAGCCACCCGCCGACGAGGACGCGGCCCGCCCACCGTGCTTGACCACGGTCACTCCCGTCGAGGCCGCGACCACAGCGGCCATCGTAGAGACGTTGACCACCCCGGTCCGGTCACCGCCGGTCCCGACAATGTCCACGAACGGTCCGGCGATCCGCACCGGCGTGGCGTGCGAGCGCAGTACCGTCGCCAGCCCGGCGATCTCGGCGGCGGTCTCGCCCTTGGCCCGCAGTGCGATCAGGAAACCGGAGATCTGCGCGGGAGACGCATCGCCCAGCACCAACTGGTCCATCGCCCAGCCGGTGTCCGCCTCGGTCAGGTCGGAGCCGGCCAGGAGGGCGGAGATGAGTCCGGACCAGGTCCGGAGTGTTGTTGCCATCGGCAATCCTCGGGGTGCTGGGCCGCCCACGAGGACATGACAACGGCCGCCTCGCAGGAGACGGCCGGTCGGTTACGCGCGGAAGCAGCCGTCTAGTCGACGGCCCACCACATACCCGCGCGCAGGAACATGCCAGTGACGATAGTCAAGCGACCAGCTCCTGTGCAACGTTCCAGCCGCGGATGTGGTCGACGGTGAAGGTGGGGACCAGGGCGTCGTCGTCGCCGATGCTGCGGTCGGGGAAGTCGAAGACAGCGAGCATGAGCTGCAGCGGGTACGACGGAGCGCCCGCGCAGGTGCGGATCGGGGCGCCGTCCACGAAGAAGTCGGCCTGGCCGGCGGTCCACTCGACGGCGTATGTGTGAAAGTCGCGCAGGTCGATCGGGAGCGGGACCGCCTCGAAGTCCTGCGGCACCGACGGGTCGCGGATGGTCTTCAGGCCCATCCCGACCGCGGCGGACTCGCCGGGGACGACCGCATCGCCGAACACCTCCATCACGCAGATCTCGCCGCAGCGATCCGGACTGTCCTCCAGCCCGACCATCCACAGCGACACCATCGAGCGTGCACTGATGTCGGCCCGCGCCCGGAGCTCGACGTACCCGCCGTTGGGTGTCCAGCCCCAGAACGACGGCTGCTCCTCGCGGACGACCAGCCCTTCGCGGTACGGCTGCTGCCCGACGGTGCTCCCCACCGGACCGGAGTAGCTGCCGGACTGGATCCCGGACACGCGCAGATCTGGCTTGTGGTCCCCGGGACACCACAGTCCCTGGTCCGACGGGATGCTGAGGGTCAGGCAGGAGTCACCCAGGGTGTACGACGCTGCTGACGCCGCGCGGGAGCTCCAGTGCGGCAGGTAGTGCGGCGACCACACCGACTCGTCCAGTGCGGCACCGTCGAAGCGGTCCTCGAAGACCAGATCACCACGGGTCGTGGGCATGCCCCCATGATGGGTCCTCGGACCGTCTTGTCACATCATGGTGGCGCGATCCGTCAGATGAGGTGGACCGGGATGAGGGAGGCCCTGTGTACGACACCGACCAGCTGGCGCGGCAGTTCGAGCAGCACCGGGGACAGCTGCGAGCTGTCGCGTACCGGATGCTGGGTTCGCTCACGGAGGCCGACGACGCCGTGCAGGAAGCGTGGCTGCGGCTGAACCGGTCGGACGTGAGTGAAGTGGGCAATCTGGCCGGTTGGCTGACCACAGTGGTGTCGCGGGTCTGCCTGGATATGCTCCGCAGCCGCAAGTCGCGGCGGGAGGACTCGCTGGACACGTTCGTGCCGGACCCGATCTCGATCCGGCAGGACAACGGTCCGAGCCCGGAGGACCAGGCGGTCCAGGCGGACGCGGTCGGTCTGGCGCTGCTCGTCGTCCTGGAGACGCTGGCGCCGGCGGAGCGGTTGGCCTTCGTACTGCACGACATGTTCGGGGTGAGCTTCGACGAGATCGCGCAGATCGTGGACAAGTCGCCGGCCGCCACACGTCAGCTCGCCAGCCGGGCGCGGCGCCGGGTCCAGGGCGCGCCGGCGGGCGACGGCGATCCGGGTCGCCAGCGGGAGATCGTCGACGCGTTCCTCGCTGCGTCGCGTGGCGGCGACTTCGAAGCCCTGCTCGAGCTGCTCGACCCGGACGTCGTACTGCGGGCCGACGCGGGCGCGGCGTCAGCGGAGTACGCCGGACCGGCGGTGTCGAAGCTGGTCCGCGGTGCACGCGCGGTGGTCGAGCAGGCGCTGCTGTTCACCCGGATGGCGCCGCACACCGAGCACGCATTGATCAACGGCATGCCGGGGACGGTCACGGTCCTGAACGGCCGCGTGATGGGCGTCATGGACATCACAGTCGTGAACGGCAAGATCACCGAGATCAACATCCTCGCCGACCTCAACCGCACTCAGCAGCTCAAGTTGTCGGCCTGACCAGCGACAACACGCGCTCCGCCTGGGCCTCCGCCGTACCGGGAGGATTCCGGGCGGCGCTCGGCCCGCCGGGTCCGATGAGCGTCAGCCAGAACGCGGCCCACAGCGAGCGGGCGGCACGGAAGCGCTCCGGATCGACGGGGAAGCGTGACACCACCGTGCTCCAGTCGGTGGCACGGCTGGACAGATGCTCGACGAGATTGGCGAGCTCCAGCGTCAGGTCGCCGCGCCCGGCGTCCTCGAAGTCGACGATCCGGATCCGGGTCCCGTCCCAGAGGTAGTTCGCCAGGTTCGGATCGCCGTGGCCGACCACAGGATCCTGGACCGCGGTCAGCACCTCCACCACGGCCCCGAGCCAGTCGCCTGCCGCCGAGGCCGCGTCCGCGATCACGCCGCGGCCTTCGCGCAGTTCGGCGAGCGAACGCGACGTCCGGTCGATCACCGCCGGGACGCCGACTGGTGGGAGGCCGTCAGGATCGATCGACCACAGCGCCTCGAGTGCCTCGCCAAGCCCCTCGAGGTGCCTAACGGTGAGCGCACCGCTCAGCGGCTCCCCTGGGAGTAAGGACATCGAGACCCATGGCCGCGGGTCGGACGCGCGCGCCAGCGGAGCCGGTACGAGGTCGGGGGCCTGGCACGACAGCAAGGTGAGAGCAGCCCACTCGCGCGCCGGTTCGTCGCGGGACCAGGACGTGTAGTGCTTGGTGAGGACCGAGTCGTCGGCCTCGACTGTGTGTGTCATCGAGACAAGTTTGCCGGGGGTGTCGATAACGGGACCGGTCCTTCGACGTGTCTGTAGAAGCGGATACGGCGAGGGAGTGGTTCGGATGTCGACACAGGCGCTGGTGCCAGTTGCGAGTGATGTGGTGGCAGGGCTGCTGGGGGCCGGGTTCGACGGCGCCATCCGGCTGCCGGGTGAGGCGGAGTACGACGTACAGCGGAAGTCTGTGGTCCCGACGGTGGACTCGCGGCCACTGGTGGTCGCCGAGGCCTACAGCCGGACCGACGTGCAGGCGGCGGTGTGGACGGCGCGCGAGTACGGCGTACCGATCGCGGTGCAGGCCACCGGCCACGGGACGCGCGTACCGGCCGACGGCGGGATCCTCCTGAAGACGACGCAGATGACGACGGTCCTGGTCGACCCGGAACGCCGGGTCGCCAAGGTCGCGCCGGGTGCGCGCTGGGGTGCGGTGCTGGACGCCGCCGGTCAGTTCGGGCTCGCGCCGCTGTCCGGATCGCACCGCGACGTCGGCGTCACCGGCTACACGCTGGGCGGCGGGGTCGGTTGGCTGGCGCGCAAGTACGGCTTCGCGGCCGACAGTGTGATCCGCGCCGAGATCGTTACCGCGGACGGGCGGTTCGTCACCGCGACCGCCGAGCACCACCCCGACCTGTTCTGGGCGATTCGCGGCGGAACCGGCAACTTCGGCATCGTCACCTCGCTGGAGTTCCGGCTGTACCCGGTCCGCCAGGTCCACGCCGGCATCGTGTACTACGGCATCGACCGCGCGGCCGCCGTCCTGCGCCGGTACCGCGACTGGACCGCCACGATCCCCAACGAACTGAGCACCGCTGTCGTCCTCACTCGCGTACCCGGCACCGAGCAGCGCGCCGTCGCGATCAAGGTCCTGTACGCCGGTGAGGCCGAACTGGCCGACCACCTGCTGAAGCCGCTGTTCGAGGTCGCCGGACCGCGACTGGCCGGCGAGCTACGCACCGTGGAGTACGGCGAGGCCGCGATGGGCGGTACGCCGGCCCGGCACCTCGACTTCCTGGACACCCTGACCGACGACGTGATCGACGCGGTCACCGGCTTCGAGGACGAGGAAGCACCGACTGTCGAGATCCGGCACTGGGGTGGCGCGATGGCTCACCCGGGTCCCGGCGCCGGACCGGTCGGACACCGCGGAGCGTCGTACTCGCTGATCATCGACCGCGAGGTCCCGCCGGAGCTGGTGCCGAACTCGGGGCGCACCTTCGTGAACTTCCTCGGCGACCCCGGCCGCGCGGACACGGCGTACGCACCGAACGACCTGCGCCGGCTGCGCGAGGTCAAGCGGGCCTACGACCCGGCGAACTTCTTCCACCTGAACGCGAACATCCGCCCCTGAACACAGCGAACCGGTCCCCGGGAGGGCTGGGGACCGGTTCGCTCGAGACCGCTCGGCTCAGACTGTGCCCGAGTTGCCGTACACGCTCACGTGCACGTGGTCGTAGTGATTCGCGGTGGTGCTACCGCGGTCCTCCATTGCGCGCCAGCCTTCGCTGCTGCGCTGGACCGTCCAGATGTGCTGCTGCCAGATCAGCTGGCTGACGCCGAGCTTCTTGTAGTTGGCGTGCAGCCAGTCGGCGACCTCCTGGCCCTCCGACCCGCTGACCATGATGTCCAGCGCGTGGCCGCTCGAGTGCTCCGAACCGCTGTCGCCGGACCGCACACCGCCGTACGACGTGATGTCCGGGAACTTGGCGCAGATCGCGCGGTGGACGCGGATCGCGTCCTGGGTCAGCCCGTCCTCGACCGACGAACCGGACTTGCAGGCGGCCTGGGAGATGGCACCCGCCGTGCTCGCCACCGGCTTCGTGGCGGACAGGTACTGCGCCTTGACCCAGCGGGACTTGCCGTCACTGACGACCTCGGCCCAGATGCCGTCGACCTTGCCGGAGACGGAGACCTTGGTGCCCTTCGGCAGCACGTCCAGCAGGACGCCGGTCAGCGGGAGCGACCAGAGGTTCACGTCGGTGGTGGTGTACTTCGAGCCGATCACCTTCGGCGGCTCGGCGGTGCGGGTCTTCGTCGGCGACGGCTTGGGGATCGGCGCCTGCTTCTTCAGGTGCTTCGCCGTCGGGGCCGCCTTCGGCTTCGGAGCCGGAGTCGACGGCGTGACGTCCAGCGGGGGACGGAGAGCGTCCCGACTGGTGGCCGCGTCGCGCGCCAGCTGCAGGGACGAGCTGGCGATCGAGGTGTTCAGGTGGACTTGCTGACCAGGGAGTGCGGCCGCCGAACCGGTAGCCACCAGGGCCACTGCTGCGCCGGGAATCGCCACCTTCACGATGCCGGGCCGGATCACCTTCGGGCGCTGTTGACGGTGCCGCGCCTGTCTATGCCGTCCTGCAGACACTTCTAGAAACCCAATCTGCCGAGACCAAAACGTTATCGACCGGAGGAGTCAAGCACAGATCCCAGCGGGGTTCGCAATCGACCCCCAGTTTTAACGCATTACGAACATCCGCCACCGGGCGCCGAGCGTGATCTGCCCGCTATCCGGAGGTGATCGTGCCGAGATCAAACGCTTGGTCCACACAAGGCGTCGATAACAGCGCTCTTGAGTAACCCGGCGTACCGCTCCGGTGACCATCCGCGGACCAGAACCAGGAGCTCGTACATCTCGACCGAGATGTAGGTCCACAGCACATCGGCGACCTCCTCGAGGGTGATCCCGTCGCGCAGATCGCCCGTCTCGAGCAGATGGCGGCCGAGCATCGTCATCCCGGTCAGCCGCTCGTCCATCAGCGTCTGCCAGGTCGCGCGCAGGGTCTCGTCGCTGAGCCGGCCGTCCCGGATCACGATCTGCACCCGGGCCGACCGCTGCTGCCGGACGACCAGGCCGTCGACGTACAGCGCGATCTTCCGGCGTACGTCGGGCTCGGCCTGGATGGCGTGGGACTCGGGGCGCTCGGCCATCGGCACCGGCTCGTCGTCGCCGGCGATGACGAAGTCGAAGACCGCCTTGGCCAGCACGGCTTTGGTGCCGAACCCCTTGTAGATGCTCTCGGCCGAGACCCCGGCCCGCTTCGCCACCGCACTGATCGTGGTCGCCTGGAAACCGTCCGTCTCGAAGAGATCGCGCGCCGCGATCACGACGTCACGGCGGCGATGCCGGGCACGCTCGCGCCGTCCGGTCGCGTCGTACGGCCTCTTGACTTCGGTCATTCTCGATCCCATGCTTTTGAGTACAGTCACACTGTATCGAATTATTGGGGGCAGCGATGAGTACCACGGCAGGCGTGTCGGCGAATGAACTCGCGGTCCGCGCCATCCGCATCATGGCCGACGGTGACCGGGCCGACTTCGACGCGCTGGTCCATCCGGACGCGGTCAACCGCGAGGACGACGTCGAGCCGCCGGAGTGCCGGGTCGGGGGACCCACCGGGTACTACGCGACCGCGCTCTGGTTGCGGACCGCGTTCGAAGGGCTGGCCTACGAGATCCACCATGTAATTGCCGACGGCAACTTGGTGGCGATCAACTCGACCATGAGCGGGCGGCATGTCGCGCCGTTCGCGGTGTACACACCGGCGGGCGGGGTGGACACGGTGTTCCCGCCGACCGGGAAGACCTTCGCGATCACGCAGTCGCACTGGTTCCGGCTGGAGGACGGCATGGTCGTCGAGCACTGGGCCAACCGCGACGACCTCGGCCAGGCGAAGCAACTCGGCTGGGTCCCGCCGACCCCGGCCTACCTGTTCCGAATGGCGCGGGCGAAGCGACGCGCATCGCGCTAGCGGACCGCCAGCCCATCACAATCGCTCCGGTCACGCGGACGCCTCGCTCAGGCAACGGCCGCGCCCACGATTGTGAGGGGCTGGCGGTACACCATGTGATCCAGCGCGCGGCGGCCGGAGCGGGTTTAGGGTTGACTGCGGGGGTGGATGAGCTCGGGTTCCGGGTCGAAGGCGGGGCGGTGGCCCGGCTGGTGATCGACCGCGTCGCGAAGCGGAACGCGTTGACGCGCGCGATGTGGGAGGTCCTGCCCGGTCTGCTCGCAGAGCTGGCCGCCGACGACGAGGTGAAAGTGCTGCTCGTCACCGGCGCCGGGCCGAGCTTCTCCGCCGGGGCCGACATCGGTGAGCTGATCTCCGGGACCGATCCGGCCGACCCGATGGCCGAACTGCGCGCGTTCAACCTGCGGGCACAGGCGGCCTTGCGGGAGTTCCCGAAGCCGACGATCGCCGTGGTGCGAGGTCACTGCATCGGCGGCGGGCTGGAGCTCGCGGTGAACTGCGATTTCCGGTTCGCGGCACGGGACGCGACGTTCGGGGTGACGCCGGCCCGGATCGGGGTCGTCTATCCGCCGGACGCGATCAAGGTGCTGCTCGACCTGGTTGGTCCCGCGACGACGAAGTACCTGCTGTTCAGTGGCGAACTGCTCGGCGCCGACGAGGCTGAGCTGAAGGGTTTGGTGGATCGCGTCGCCGACGATCCGTTGGCGGCGGCCGGGGCGTTCGCCGCCACGATGGTGTCGCGCTCGCAGCTGACCGTCCGCTCGGCCAAGGAGACGGTCAACGCTCTGCTGGCCGGGACTGATGCGGAGGCGCAGGCGCTGCGGCGCTACCGGGAAACGATCGCCAGTGGCGAGCTCGCGGAGGGCATCGCGGCCTTCACCGAGAAGCGCTCACCCGACTTCCCGTGGCGCGGCAGCTCAGGCTGAGATCAGAGTGCCGCGCAGCTCGACCCGGTCGCCGACCGCGGCGGAGACCCGGGCCGCGATCGCCTCGGCCTCGGCGTCGTCGGCGACGTCGACCATGAAGAACCCGGCGAGCTGCTCCTTGGTCTCGCCGAACGGGCCGTCGGTGACCACCTGGACACCGTCGCGGATCTGCACGATCCGGCCCTCTTCCGGCGGCTGCAGACCCTCTGAACTGACCAGCTCGCCGCTGGCCGCGAGCTCGCTCTCGAGCTTGATCAGCCTGCCGAGCCCACGCTGGTCCTCATCGGTCCAGGTGCGGTCGGTGCTCCGGAAGATCATCACGACGTATTTCATGGGATCACCGTAGCGACGTGGACGGACAGAACCCCGCGAACCGGAGTGGTTCGCGGGGTTCTACGGCTAGCGCCGGATCAGTACCAATGACGTCGTCCGCCGACGGCGTGGCCGGTGGATCCGAGCAGGAACAGCACGGCCCCGACGATGAGCAGGACGATGCCGATCGTCCACAGGATCGGGATACTCAGCAGGAACCCGAGAATCAACAGGATCAAACCGAGGATGAGCATGAAGCCTCCTTCTCAGGACCGCCGGGCGGAGGTGGCGGCCACCCGCATCCGGTGCCCACTCTGAGGGCCCCAAACCTCCAACAAGTGTTTGATGTCAGGAGGTTGCCGGCTCCAGCTGCCCTTGCGTCGACTGCTTGCGGCTGACCAGCAGACCGCAGCCGGCGAGGCCGACGACGATGAAGCTCCAGACGACCAGGAAGGCGATCCGGTAGCCATGGGTCAGAGCGATCGGTGTGGTCCCGGTCGTGGCCGCAGTGGCGACGGCGGACAGTACGGCGACGCCCACCGCACCGCCGATCTGGAAGCTGGCGTTCTGCAGGCCTGATGCGACCCCGGAGTCCTCACCGGCGACGTCGCTGAGGGAGGCGATCGCGCCGGCAACCGTTCCGGCACCCAGACCGGCGCCGAAGATCGTCAGACCCCAGAAGGCCAGCTCGAAGTAGCCGGAGTCCACGGTGAGCATGCACATCAGCGTCGTGCCGACACCTGCGATCAGCAGTGAGACGAACCCGACCCGGCGGGTGCCGACGCGGGTGACCAGGTGCTGTCCGACCATCGACGCGACCACAGCGGCAGCCGCGAGTACGGCGGACATCAGGCCGTAGCGGATCGCGGAAACGCCCAGCGCCAGTTGCGCGTACTGCGTGTAGATGTAGTTCAGCCCGAACGCCGCCAGACCCCAAGCGACTGTGATCAGGTTGCCACCGACCAGACTGCGCGACCGGAAGATCCGCAACGGCACCAGAGGTGCGGCCGACCGCTTCTCCACCAGCACGAACAAACCGAACAGCAGCGCGGACAACACGATCAGCGCGACGGTCCGCCCGACGGACGACTCCGGTGCCTCGATGACGGCGTACACGAGGACGATGAGCGCGGTGGTCACGCTGGCCGCGCCGGCTACGTCGAACCCACGCCGGCCCGGTCCGCGGCTGTCCATCAGCAGGACGGGAGCCAGTACGAGGACCAGCACGCACACCGGCACGTTGATGAAGAAGATCCACTCCCAGCCGAGCCCATCGGTCACGGGCCCTCCGATCAGGGATCCCGCCGTACCGCCGACGCCGCTGGTCGCGCCCCAGATACCCAGCGCCTTGTTGCGGTCCGCCCCGGACGGGAACGTCGTCATCACGATCGACAACGCACTCGGCGCCAGTACGGCGGCCGCGGCGCCCTGCAGGCCACGCGCGAGGACCAGCGCGTCACCGCTCCAGGCGAACCCACACAGCAGCGAGCACGCACCGAACAGCACCAGGCCGGTCATGAACACCCGCCGCCTGCCCAGCAGGTCGGAGATGCGCCCACCGAGTAGCAGCAGTCCGCCGAACATCAGCGCGTAGCCGCTCGGCACCCACTGCACACCGCCGCTCGAGAAGGTCAGCTCACGCTCGATCGACGGCACGGCGACCAGCACGATCGACGCGTCGAGGATGATCATGAACCCGGTCAGACACAGCAGCGCCAGCGCGAGCCAGCGCTTCGTCTCGGTCACCATGTGAACATCTCCAGTACGGCGGGACGCTCCCGCTGAGCGTCACTCGGTGGAGACGTCGGGTCTGGCCGGGCCACTTCGACATCCCGAATCTGTCGAAGTGGGTACAGCTGTTCCGACGTACCGGGTAACAGGGGGTCACAGCGGCCTCCGCGAGCGACAGGATGGTGCCCGTGAAGTACATGCTGCTGATCTACAGCAACCCGGAGAGCTGGGCGAGCCTGTCCGCCGAGCAGCGCGAAGGCCTGGGCCGCGCGCACGAGTCCCTGGCCCGTGAGCTGAGCGAGCAGGGTCTGCTGGTCAGCGCTGCCGGCCTGGCCGATCCCATCACGAGCCGGACCGTGTCGGTGCGTGACGACACCACGACGACCACCGACGGACCGTACGCTGAGGCCAAGGAGCACCTGGCCGGGTTCTACCTGGTCGAGTGCGACAACATCGACCAGGCGATCGGCTACGCGGCCCGGATGCCGGACGCGAAGTACGTCGCGGTGGAGGTACGGCCGGTGATGGACGCGTCCGGGCTGGAGATGTGAGCGGCGTCGAGCTGCTGCTGCGCGAGCAGGCGCCGCAGGTGCTGAGCGCGCTGGTCCGGCACTACGGCCACTTCGACCTGGCCGAAGAGGCTGTGCAGGAGGCGCTGCTCGCGGCCACCCAGCAGTGGCCGGACGACGGTGTGCCTGACAACCCGCGTGGCTGGCTGATCCGGGTCGGCTCGCGACGGCTGACCGATCTGCTGCGCAGTGAGTCGGCGAGGCGGCGCCGCGAGGAGAACGCGGCCCAGATGGCTGCGCCCGAGGAGTTCGTTGCCGCAGGCCCTGAGATCGACGATCCGGGCGGCCGGGACGACACGCTGACGCTGCTGTTCCTGTGCTGCCATCCTGCGCTGTCTCCGGCGTCGCAGATCGCGCTGACACTGCGGGCGGTCGGTGGTCTCACCACCGCGCAGATCGCGGCCGCGTTCCTGGTGCCGGAGCCGACCATGGCGCAGCGGATCAGCCGGGCGAAGCGCAGTATCAAGCAGGCGGGCAGCACGTTCGAGATGCCGCCGGAGGCTGAGCGGGACGAGCGCATGGGCGCCGTACTGCATGTGCTCTACCTGATCTTCAACGAGGGCTACACCGCATCCTCGGGTACGGCGTTGCACAGTGCCGAGCTGACCACGGAGGCGATCCGGCTGGTGCGCGGCGTACGCAAGCTGCTGCCCGACGACGGCGAGGTGGCGGGGCTGCTGGCGCTCATGCTGCTCACGGACGCGCGCCGGCCCGCTCGGACGGGTGCGGACGGCGCACTGGTTCCGCTGGCCGAGCAGGACCGGTCGCTGTGGAACAGGGACACCATCGTCGAGGGTGAGTCGCTGGTGACCGATGCGCTGTCGCGCACGCAGCTAGGGCCGTACCAGGTGCAGGCCGCGATCGCAGCGGTGCACGACACGGCCGAGCAGGCCGAAGACACGGACTGGCGGCAGATCGTTGCACTGTACGACGTACTGGAGCAGATGTCGGACAACCCGATGGTCAAGCTCAACCACGCCGTCGCGGTTGCTATGGCGGTCGGTCCGAAGGAGGGCCTCGCCGTACTCGGGCCGCTGGAGTCCGACGACCGCCTGACCGACAACCACCGGCTGGAGGCGGTCCGCGCCCACCTGCAGGAGATGTCAGGCGACCTGGCCGGCGCCCGCGAGAGCTATCTGCACGCAGCCCGCCGTACGACGAGTGTCCCGGAACGCAACTACCTCCAGTCCAAGGCGGACCGCCTGATCTGACTCGCGGTGGCCCCGGACATGTGTCAGGTTTGGAGCTGTGGATCTCACCAGGGCCTCCCTCCTCCGGGAGATGCTGACCGGCACCGAGCTCGGCACCCGGACGACGGAGTTCGCGCACTCGCTGCGCAGGTTCACCACCCGGAACGGCGGTCTGATGCTGTTCGGGCCGGTCGACGACGAGCCGTGGCACCTGACGGCGCACCTGGACGACGAATTGCACCGGGCCGGCGTCGAGGACATCCGGCCGGCTCTGGTCCGCTGGGCGCCACCACCGGACGCACCGCCACACCTGGCGATCGGACTGGACCGTCTGCGTGACGCCGGGCGGGGCGAGTCCCTGCTGGTGGTGGCGGAGGAGGACCCCGCTGACACGTTGCTGGAACGCATCAGCGACGTACGGCGGCGAGGTACGACGATCTTCAGCATCGGCAACGGTGACAAGGAGCTGACGTCACTCAGCCACGAGACGCTCGTACCGGAGCTGCTGGTGCCGGACGGGTTCGGCTGGACGAGCCGTCCGATCGAGCTCGACCATGACGAACCGCAGAGCGGCGTACCGCTCACCGACACCGAACCGCAGACGACGGAAGGGTTCGAGATGGCGCAGCACCTGGTCAGTCTGGCCGCCGCCGACCAGGACGCCGGCCAGCCAGGCTGGCGCCGCCGTCTCCGTGCCGCCATAGAACGCCTCGGCGGCGAACCGGCCTAGGCCTCCCCGTAGAGCACGGCCAGTCGGGGGAGGTGGGTCTCCAGGTCGTCCTCGTCGTCGAAGTCGATCTCCTTACCGGCGGGCAGGTCCGGCGTATCCGGTGCCTCCGCCTCGACAGCCTTCCAGTACGCCGCCTCGTCGCCGGTCACGTTCTTGTAGGAGTGACTGCCGACGTACAGCATCGCCTCGCCGTCGAACCCCTCGAAGCCCTCCGGCCGATCCTCGTCGACCACGTCCGCGAGCGAGTCCGGCTCTGCCAGCGCGCCCTCCCACACCTCCCGTCCCTGCGCGATCAGCCAGCCCCGGAACGAGTCGAACCCGTCCTCGGAGGCCCCCGAGTTGATCAGGTACGCCGCTGCCCACAGGTCCCACCGGTACGACTCGACCTGCAACCGCGCGAGTTCGACCCCGAACCCCGCGATCGCCTCGGCCTCGAGTCCACCGAGCACCTTGACCAGCGCGTCCGCAACCCCGTCCGGATCCGCGACGGTGTCATCCACCGCACCACGCGCACCCTCGACCAGTCCCCAGAAACCATCCCTGTCCACCCCCACAGCCTCTCACCGCCCCCACCCCCAACGGGAGCGCTGATCCGGTGTGATTTACCAAACGTCGTCCAGGGCGGTGTGGTGGGTGGGGGTGAGGTTGAGGGTGGTGCTGTGGAGGGTGGTGGTCAGGTGGGTGGGGGTGGAGATGCCGATGATGGGGGTGATGGCGGGGGTGCTGGTGGTGAGGTAGGCGAGGACTACCTGGCTGCGGGTGGCGTTGAGTTCGGTGGCTATGTCGGTGAGGACCTGGAGGCGGCGGGTGGTGCCGGGGTGGTCGAAGGCTTCGGGGATGGGGCGGTCGGGGCGGTTCTCGTAGGCGCCGGACATGAGCGGGCTGTAGGCGAAGAGTTGCTGCTCGGGGTTCTGTACGGCGTAGTCGAGAACCTCGTCGGTGATCCAGCCGAAGCGGTGGTCGTGGGTGTGGTCGCGGACGAACGGGCGCGGCTGCAGGTACGAGTACCGCAGTTGCAGAGCGGTCGGGCCCATCACGCCCAGTTGCAGCGCGAGGTCACGCATCCGCTCGACCCGCCACAGTGCGTAGTTCGACAGACCCAATCGGCCGATCGTGCCGGCCGCGGCGTGCTTGCCGAACGCTGCGACCGTTTCCTCGAGCGGAGTGTCCCGGTCGTCGCGGTGTGCCCAGTAGAGGTCGATGTGGTCGACCCCGAGCCGACGCAGTGAGGCCTCGAGCCCCGCGTCGATCGCCTTGGCGCTGAGCCCCTCCGAATGCTCCGGATAGCTGCCAGGCCAGAGCGGCTCGCAGCCGACCTTCGTCGCCAGCTTCACCCGGTCCCGCACACCCGGCCGGCTCGCGAACCACCGGCCGAGCAGCTCCTCACTCTGCCCGCCATGGCCGCTCGGGTCCTGCCAGAACGCGTAGCAGTTCGCCGTGTCGATCCACTCTCCGCCACCATCGACGTACGCGTCCAGCAGCGCGAACGACTCCTTCTCCCCGATCCGCGTCCCGTACTCCATGGCGCCCAGCGCGATGTTCATCATGCCGTCGATGCTTCATCCTGGCGCGCACTCCAGGTCAAGCAATCCGGTGGAGCCGCACGAGTCCGAACAGGTCTACGCCGGAGTGAGGCTGACCAGGAGACCGTCACCGTCCGGGAGCGTCAATCCCTTGTCGTTGATGGTCACCGGACGCGTCTCGCCGGTCCACTCGTCGCACAGGACGTAGTCCCCCTCGAACCCATCGAGCGCGACCCGCACCTCGCCCAGAGCCGCGGGCAGGCTGATCGCGAGCAGTACCCGTCCGTCCTCGGTTGTGGCCTGGACGGCGTCGTACCCATCGACGTCGACCTTGGGCCGGCGGACGGTTGCCGTACGCAACGGACCGCGCCACCGCTTGAACGCCGCGGCCGCCTGAGCCATCGTCTCACGGGTCTCGTCGCTCCAGGTCTCGGGATCGTCCATCAGCACCCATGGCCCACCGATCACGTACGGCGCGATCCGCGCTCGCGGGGAGAGCTTGTCGGCACCCATGTACGCGCTCTGCCAGTCCAGCGGCAGGTACCGACCGAGACCGACCTTGGCCAGGCTGTTCCAGTGCGTACGGCAGTGGTCCTCGGTGATCGTGGTGTGATGGCTGCGCACCATCGCCAGGTCCAGCGGACGTACGCCGTTCCAGCAGTTCTCCAGCACCAGTTGGGGAAACTCGGTCTGCAGGGTGCGCAGGACGTGGTGCCACGCACGCTCGGCGGCATGTTCGCCGGCGCCCGGATCGTGAGTGTGGTCGTCGCGATCGCAGCGGGCGATGGACTCGAAGTCGTGCAGGAACCAGGTCAGCCCGAACTCGCCGACCATCCGCCGGAGTTCATCGAGGATCCAGTCCCGGGCCGGGTCGTGACCCAGGCAGAGCGCATGGTTGCCGAAGCTCAGCTTCGGCGTCATACCTCGCCAACTGGCCAGCCACTCCGGGTGCTCTTGGGCGACCGGTGACGCCGGATCGGCATTCCCGAAGCCACACCAGACACCGAAGCCCATGCCGCGCGAGCGAGCCTCGTCCGACAACCACCGCATGCCGGAGGAGAACCGGTCGTTGGCGTGCCAGTCGCCGACCGAGCGTTCCCAACCTTTGTCCACCACGAAGACCTCGGCACCGATCGCCGCGGTCGCGTCCATCATCGCGATGATCCGCTCGGTGGAGGTGTTCTCCTGCACACCCCACGAGTTCGCCACCACACAAGGGAATGCCGGGTCACCAGGCATCCCGCGCAGGTCGGGTGCCGTCACGACCTCGTCGATCACCAGCGACCGCAGCGCCGCCGCCCCCGCATCCAGACCGCCCGGCACCACAGCAACCCAGCCGACTGGTCCCTCCCAGTCCTCCGAGCCGGCCGGATGGAAAGTGTCCGATGGCAGCCTGCTGGTGATCCGCGTCCGGCCGTCCCGAACCGTCACCTCGATGGTCAGCGAACCGCTGTACTCCCACGCCAGTACGGCGCACTGCCCGGCGAACTCCACCAGCGTCCACGCAGCCGCATCCTGGTGATCGTCGTCCGGCCCCGGCGCCGCACCCTCCAGATAGCGATGCCCGTCTTTGATGTCAGGAAAGCGCATCGGCTCACCGTTGCGATGGGCAACGGCATCGGCCGTGCCATACGGTCCGGCGTGCAGACAGATGAGATCACCCTCGACCAGCCTCCTGGTCGGCGTGACGACACCTCGATCAGCGGCGTCCCAGCTGAAGGGATGCAACCACTCCACGACCGCCTCGTCCGCCTCGAGCTCGATCTCGGCCAGGGGTGCGGACCGGGTCAGCGTCGTCGCGAGTCGAAGGAACGGACCGATGTGGTCCTCCACAGTGGCATGCGCAATTCCGAAGTCAGTCATCGTGGCCATCTCTCGTAGGGTTGGGGCCGTGGACAACGCGGTGGTGGTGACCGGAGCGGCCAACGGCATCGGTGCGGCGATCGCCCGCCTGCTGGTCGAACGCGGGTGGACAGTGATCGGGCTGGATCGTGACGAACCGCGGCTGCAGAGCCTGCGCGACGAGCTGGGCGACAAGTTCGTCAGCGTCACCGGCGACGTCACCCGCCGCGCGGACCACGAGCGAGCCCGGCAGGTCGCCACCGAGAACGCCCGGCTGACCGGATGGGTCAACAACGCCGGGATCGAGCGACCGACGACGGCCCGGGGACTGGACGAGGATGACCTGCAGGCGATCGTCCAGGTCAACCTGATCGGCACCATGCTGGGCTGCGCCGTCGCCACCGAAGCCCTGCGCGGCGCCGGCGGCGCGATCGTCAACATGTCGAGCATCCACTCGCTGGCCGGATTTCCGGAGTCGTTCGTGTACGCCGCGACGAAGGGCGGCATCGACGCGATGACGCGCCAACTCGCGGTGGAGGAGGCGGCCCAGGGCATCCGGTGCAACGCGGTCCGTCCGGGCGCGGTGATGACACCGCTGACCCAGTCGTTCCTCGATGCGTCCGACGATCCCGATGCTCTGCTCGCGGAGTACGCCGACCTGCACCCGATCCGCCGCCTGATCGAACCAGTTGAGATCGCCCGCGTGGTCGCGTTCCTGCTGTCGGACGAGGCGTCGTTCGTCAACGGCGAGTCGATCACCGTTGACGGCGGCGCTACCGCGCGCTGCTATCCCTACCCGACCTGACGACCTCATTCGGCACGGCTCAGCAGCCACAGGATCGAGGTTCCGGCCGTCGCCATCAACCCGGCCTCGGCAAGGTCCTTCCCGGTACGCCGCTCCGCCCGCCGCAGATCCCCGTCGTCGAGCACGTCAACGGCGTACGTCGCCATCGGGTCGAGTCCAACCGGCCGGACTGGCTCCCAGCCCCCGGTCGGGTGCAACCGGAAGCCGGCAACGAGATGACGGTCGTCCGCGGTCAGCTGGTAGGCGGGCTGACGCCAGCCCTTCTCCTCGCGCAACGGCTGCTCAGTCAGCGGAATCAGCACGCCAGTCTCGACCAACGGCCTGATCACCGACCGATAGCTGTCCACGTGATCCCGAAGCCGCCGCAACAGCTCCGGCCGCATCTCGGTGAGTCGCACCGACACACCGAACCGATGCAGCAACGCCGCCCGCATCTTCGTGTCGAATTGGTCCGACGTGATCAACGTGCCGGAGTAGTCGACCTTCTGGAACCGATGCTCGCCGCGCCACTCACTCTGCGGCCAGTGCAGCAGTTGACGAGGCGGCAGCAGCTGAGCCGCACCCCACAGACACGTGAGGTGGTGCTCGGTCCAGTCCGGGTCGGAGAGGAACAACGCGTCGACATGTGCGGCCAGCCCGGCGTCGATCCGCAGCCCGCCGGACGAACACGCCTCCAGCACAGTCTCCGGATAGGCCGCACGCAACCGATCCAGTACGTCGTACAGGCCGAGGTAATGGCGCAGCAGGCCATCCTCCGGGCCGTGGCCGTGGTCGTCGCGGGTGCAACCGGCTCCCGGATCGAGGTTGAAGTCCCACTTGATCCAGCGGGCGCGGGTGGTCTCGATCAGCCCGGACACGCTGGCGAAGACGTGCTCCTGCCCGGCCGGGGAGCCGAGGCAGACGTAGCCAAGGCTGGAACCTGCGTCGCCCGTGGCGACCAACTCGGGCCGCTCGCCGGCGATGGACGCGCGGGCGCCGATCGCCTCGGCCTCGATCCAGATGCCGAACTCGATGCCCAGGGCGCGGGTCTGATCGGCGAGCCAGGCCAGTCCGTGCGGGAAGCGTGCGGCGTTGACCCGATGCCAGTCGCCGCGCTCGGCGAACCACTGGCTGTCCGCCTCCGGGCGGCCGAACCAGCCTGCGTCCAGCAGCGCGACCTCGAGTCCCAGATCCGCGGCGACGGCGGCGTTCGCGAGGAAGACGTCCTCGGAGATCTCGGCGTCCTCGTACGGCCACCAGTGGTTCCACTCGGTCAGCAGTGGCGGACCGGCGGGGACCTGCTCGGACAGATGCCGCGCCAGGGCTGCGGCAGCGGAGGCACGCGTCTCGCCCCACGCGATGCTGACCTCCGGCAGCGTGAACGTCTCACCGTCGCCGAGGATGATCCGCTGCCCGTCAGGGTGCAGCGCGACATCGATCCGCACGCCGTCGTCGGTCGGTCTGCTGGCGATTCGCCAGTTCCCGCTCCAATGCAGCGTCACGACGTACGCACCGGCTTCGGTCTCGATCGCCAGCCACGGTACGGCGCCCTGCGTGGAACGACCCGTGGTCACTTCGAGTTCGGCCGACTCGTCCACCGGCAGGGCCACCGGCTGGTACTCGAGCCCCCAGCCGCTGGTGAAGCCGTCGATCGACGTTGCCCGGGGCAACACAATGAAGCCGACCTGTGGATCCCACTCACCAGCCTGGGTGACGGTCACTGCGTAGGTCGCCGCATCGGCGGACTGCCGGATCAGTCCGGCCTCGGCGCCGGGCAGTGCGGGGATGAGTTCCGGCGTCTCGATCACGATCACGTCCCTGGGTTGCTGGGTTGGAGTACGACCTTGCCGGCCGGATGGCCCTTGATCAGTTGCTCGTACCAGTGCTGTCCGTCGGCCAGAGCCGCGTGCACCACCTCGCCGCGGAACACCAACTCGCCGCGTCCGAGCAACTCGACCGCCTGGCCGAACTCGTCCGGCCGGTACGCGAAGCTGGTGGTGCAGGCGACCTCGCGACGGATCAGGTCCCGCAGCGGCAGCACGCCGTCGGCGGCGTGCAGCCCGACGAAGCAGACGTCTCCACCCGGTCGTGCGGCGAGCGTCGCCGAGGTTCGGGTGTCGGCGCTGCCGACCGCGTCGAACACCGCGTCCGCGCCCAGTCCGCGGGTGAGCTCCTTGAGCTGCCGGACGAGAGCGTCCGGGTCGTCGCTGAGCCGCGTCGCTCCACTGGCTTCGGCCGCGGCGACCCGTCCTTCGACCCGCTCGGTGAAGAACAGGTGCTCGACGCCCCGAAACCGCAGTACCTCCAGCAGGAGCAGGCCGATCGGACCGGCACCGATGACCAGGGCGGACCCGCCGGCCGAGATCCGGGTACGTCCGACCGCCCGTAGCGCACATGCAGTCGGCTCGGCGAACACGCTGGAGCTCGGGTCGGACAGATGATCGACGCGGTGCACCGCAGTCGCCGATACGACGATCAGCCCCGCGTTGCTGCCGTGGACGTGGCCGCCGAGCAGCCTGCGTTGCGGGCAGACGTTCTCGTGCCCGGCCACGCAGATCGGGCAGATCCCGCACGACCGCAGCGGGTTGGCGGTGACTGACGCACCCAGTGGCAGCTGTTGCTCCACCGGGACGTCAGGCCCGTACGCGTCGACCACGCCGACGAACTCGTGCCCGAAGACCAGCCCGGGCTTGCGCAGGCCGTCAGTGCCGAGGAACCCACCGAGCTCCGATCCGCAGATCCCCGACTGCGTGACGGCGATGCGGACCTCGCCCGGCCCGGGCACCGGGTCGTCGAGAGTGACCAGGTCGAAGTGTCCGACGTCGCTGAGAACCAGCGCCTCCATAACGCTCCTCAGCCGAGCAACTTGGTGGCGGCGTCCTGCATCTTCTGTGCGGCGTCCTCCGGGGTGAGCTTGTTGTTGAGCAACTGCTCGAAGTTCTTGCCGTAGACCTCGTTGAAGATCTGCTGCATGTTGGCGGTGTAGATGTCGCCGATGCGTGCGTTCGACAGGTCCTTCATGGCCGCCTCGAAGCCTTCCGGCATTCCCTTCAGCATGTCCTGGGACTCCCGGGCCGCGTTCTGCAACGGGATCCAGTCGTGGTCCTTGGCCATCTGGGGCTGGAACTTGGTCGCGCTCCAGGTCGCGAAGGCCTGCGCCGCCGACAGCGCGGCCGACTGCCGCGGGATCACCCAGCCGCCGAGCCAGTACGGCGCGATGCTGTTGCCCTGGTACTTCGGCAACGGGGCCATCGCCCACTTGTCCTTCATCTGCTGGAACGACGAGATGTTCCAGGTGCCGTCGGCAATCATCGAGTACGCGCCGGAGGCAAAGCCGCCGTTGTTCTGCGCGACCCCGGCCCGCTCGTCCGGCCGCGGGGCGATGTGCTTGGACCACATCATGTCCTGGACGAACCGCATCGACTCGACCACCTTCGGGTCGGTCATCTGGAACTTGGTCGGCTCCAGCGCCTTGTCGACGAACGACGAGCCGGCTGCCCAGGACAGCGACTGGATCCCCCACCAGATGCCGAGCGAACCGATGTCGAGGCCCCACCGGGTGACCTTGCCGCCGGTCGACTTCTGCAGCTTGGGTGCGGTCTCGACCACCTTGTCCCAGGTCCAGGTCGCATCCGGGTAGTCGAGCCCGGCGGCGTCGAAGTGGGACTTGTTGTAGAACATCGCCATCGACTGGATGTTCTCCGGCACGCAGAACAGGTGCTGGCCGTCGAACTTCCACGGGTCGTACAGCTTGGTCGGGTAGGCCTTCGCGTCCATCATCGGGGTGGTGTCGATCACGGGCTGCTCGTTGAAGACCAGGTTCTTCTTGTAGTGGGCGTACGCCTGGACATCCCAGTAGTAGATGTCGAACGGCTTCTTCGCGGCGTACTGCAACTGCACCTTCTGCCAGTACTGGTCGTACGGCAGGAAGTTGATCTTCGCGGTGTACTTGCCGGCGAACTCCTTGTTGAACAGCGCGACCCGCTTGCGGAAGTTCGCGTCGATGGTCGGGCCGTTCGTCCAGGCGTAGATCTCCAGGTCGGTCTTTCCGACCAAGGCGGTTCCGGTAGGCGCCGGCGCGGCGGCCGACCCGCCACTGCTGTTCCCGGAGCAACCGACCAGACCTGCTGCTCCGGCGGCGGTCAGGCCCCCGAGCAGGATCCGGCGGCTGACGGTGTTGTTCGACATGGATCGTCTCCTTCGACGTGACGGTCGGGCTACTTGTTCACGCCGCTGACGGCGATGCCCCGGATGAAGTAGCGCTGGGCCAGCAGGAAGACCAGGATCGACGGGAGCGCGGCGATGGTGGTCGCGGCCATGGTGAGGTGCATCTGCGGCCCGATCCGGGGCGAACCGCTGAAGTAGGACAGGGCGACGGCGATCGTGTACTTCGACTCGTCCGACAGGTAGATCACCGGGCCGAAGAAGTCGTTGTACGAGGCAATGAAGGTGAAGACGGTGACGGTGGCGATCACCGGCCAGCTCAGCGGCAGGAAGATCGTCCACCAGATCCGCAGGTAGCCGGCGCCGTCGATGCGGGCCGCCTCCTCCAGTTCGCGGGGGATGCCCATGAAGAACTGCCGGAACAGGAAGATGAAGAACGCCGAGCCGAAGAAGGCGGGCAGGATCAGCGGCTTGAAGGTGTTCAGCCAGCCGAGGTGGTTGAACACGATGTACGTCGGCACCAGGGTGACCGTGGTCGGCAGCATCAGCGTCGCCATCAGCGCCAGGAAGATCGCGTTCCGGCCGGGGGCCTGGAGCCGGGCGAACCCGTACGCGCTGAACGAGCAGCTGAGCAGAGTGCCCAGTACCACCAGGCCGACGATCGTCGCGGTGTTCAGGATGTAGCGCTGGAACGGCACCAGCTGGAACACCTCGGCGTAGTTGTGCCACTGCGGGGTGAACTTCCAGATCGGCGGCGTCACGAACACCTGGGTCGGCGCCTTGAGCGAGGTGAGCACCATCCAGACCACCGGCATCAGCACTGCGAAACAGCCGACGGACAAGACGATCAGCCGGATCCAGGTCCCGAGCGGGAGGCCTTTGCGCTGCGTCATCGGTCGTCCTCCGTCTCGGTGTGGACCCACATCGGCATCGAGCGGAAGACCAGGAGGGTGAGCGCCATGATGATCGCGAACGCGACCCAGGCGATCGCCGAGGCGTAGCCCATCTTCAGGTACTGGAAGGCGTTCTGGTACAGGTACACCGACAACAGCAGCGTCGAGTTGTTCGGCCCGCCCTGGGTCAGCACGAACGGCTCGGCGAACACCTGCAGGCTGTTGATGATGCCCATGATCAGGTTGAACAACGTGACCGAGGACAGCATCGGTACGGTCACGTGCAGGTGCTGGCGGAACGTCGAGGCGCCGTCCACCTTCGCTGCCTCGTAGAGCTCCTTCGGCACGCCCTGGAGGCCGGCCAGATAGATCAGCATGGTGCCGCCGAATCCCCACAGGCTCATGAAGATCAGCGCGCGCAACGCCCACTGCTCGTCGGTCAGCCAGGACGGACCGTCGATGCCGACCTTGGCCAGCGCGGCGTTGATCAGGCCGTACTCGCCGTTGAACATCCACTTCCACACCATCGCGACGGCGACGCCGCTGATCACGCTCGGCAGGTAGTAGGCCGAGCGGAAGAACTTCTGCGCCGGCAGCTTGGTGTTGAGCAGGATGGCCAGCACGAGCGCGAGGATCATCGTGGCCGGAACACTCACGACGCCGTAGATCAGCGTCACGCTCAGGGACTTGCGGAAGATCGGGTCGGCGAACAGGGCGCTGTAGTTGTCCCCGCCCGTCCACACCGGGTTCGTCAGCATGTCGTACGACGTGAAGCTCAGGCCCAGCGAGGCGAGCATCGGCCCGATCGAGAACAGCAGCAGGCCGAGGACGGCGGGCGCGATGAAGACGTAGCACCACAACGCCTGGCGCCGGGTCATGGTCAGGCCGCGGCGGGGCGGAGTACTCGCCACCGGTTCCTCGGCCGCCGGGCGGACTGCAAGACGTTGAGCCATAACTCCCTCGTTCCAATTATCGGAACGCTGTTCCTATCAGCGGGACCTGTTGGCATAGTAGGAGCAAAGATGAGGGTGGAGTCAACCGTTTGGACGAAAGCAGGGGGCTGATGGAAACAGAGGGGAAGCGTGCCGTAGAGGCGAGCGCCTTGACCGGTTCGGCGCGCGTACTGGCGGTGCTGCGCCACCTGGCGGAGAACCCTGCCGGGACACGACTGGGCGAGGTGGCAGCGGCCCTCGACGCGCCGAAATCCAGCGCTCATCGTGCCCTCGGCGCCTTGGTCCAGGCGGGATTCGCCCGGCAGGACGCCCAGGGCGTCTACCATCTGGGTTTCGATCTGCTCCGGCTCGTCTTCGGGTACCACGAGGCGCGGGCGCCGAGTCTCACGGTGGGCCCGCTGCTGCGCCGGCTCGCGGACGAGACCGGCGAGACGATCCACTACGGAGTCCTTGTCGACGGCAACATCGTCTACCAGGCGAAGGTTTCGCCCAGCCGGCAGACGTTCCAGATGAGCTCGGTGATCGGCGGCTCGAATCCGGCGTACCGCACAGGTCTCGGCAAGGCGCTGCTGATGCACGAGCTCACCGACCGCACGGAGGTCGATCAGTACGTCGCCGAGTACGGACCGCTCGAGGCCCGGACACCGCACACGCTGCGTACGCCGGAGGCGTTGCACGACGCCCTCGCGGAGGGCCGCAGCAACGGCTACATGCTCGACATGCAGGAGAACGACCTCGGCATCGTCTGCGTCGCGCTGCCACTGTTCCTGGATTCGCCGACCCGACCGACCGGCGCGATCAGCATCAGCGCAGTGGTCAGTCGGACGACACCGCAAGACCTCGTCAGCTGGCTGCCCCGGATCCGCGAAATCGTCACCGAGGAGCTCGGTGGCGCGGTCCTGCGCGCTCCCGAGCCCTTCACCGGAGGCTGAATGTCCACCACAGCAACGAATCTGACCATCACCGACGTCGAGGCCGTCCATCTCCGGCTGTCCGCGGTGGATGCGGACCGCTGCGACGGGACGCAGGACACCCTGCTGATCTTCGTCACGGCCAGCGACGGCTCTGTGGGGGTGGGCGAGGTCGACTCGGCACCACTGGTCGCGAAGGCGGTCGTCGAGGCCGAGCCGTCGCACCTGATCGCCCGGGGTTTGCGCTCGATCCTGCTCGGTCGCAACCCGCTCGACATCGAGGTTTGCTGGCACGCGATGGTGGAGGGCAGTCGCTACTTCTCCGGTGGCGCGACGATGCACGCGATCAGCGGAGTCGACATCGCGCTGTGGGACTTGGCCGGCAAGATTCTCGGGGTGCCGGTGGCGCGGTTGCTCGGTGGAGCGCGCAGTGACCGGCTCACGGCGTACGCGAGTCTGGTCATGCCGGACACGCCGCTGCTGGCGGCGAAGGCCGCGGCGGACCATGCCCAGCAGGGATACCGGGCGATGAAGTTCGGTTGGGGACCGATCGGGCCGGACCGGGACTTCAATGAGGAACTGATCAAGGAGATCCGGCGAGCCGTGGGCGACGACATCGACGTGATGATCGACGCGGGCCAGGTCTGGGACACCAAGACCGCCCTGCGGATGGCCGCGATGTACGAGGACTACGGCATCGCCTGGCTCGAGGAACCCGTTGCCCCCGACAACATCACGGGCTACCGCGAGCTCTCCCGCCGTACGTCGCTCACGATCGCGGGAGGTGAGCAGGAGAGCAGTCATGCCGCCTTCGAGACCTTGATCGACGAGGGTGAGCTCGATCTGATCCAGCCGGACCTGGCCCGGTGCGGCGGCCTGACCGCCGGGCGCCGGCTGGCCTGGCTGGCGCACACGCGGCACCGGCGGTTGGTGCCGCACGCCTTCAAGAGCGGCGTGCTGGTGGCGGCCTCGACCCACTTCGCGGCCTCGATCCCGAACGGCGGACTGATCGAGCACACCGTGTCGACCTCGCCGATCGCACGCGACCTGGTCCGGCGCGAGATCGCGTTCGCCGACGGCACGGTCAAGGTTCCCCTCGACCAACCAGGGCTGGGGGTTGAGGTGGATGCCGACGTGATGGAGCAGCTTCGTGTCGACTAGCCCACGTCTGTCGACCGAGTGGTCGCTGGCCGGTCAGCAAGCGGTCATCCTGGAGAACGCGGAGACCCGGATTGTCGTCCTCCCCGGACTCGGCGGCAAGGTCATGAGCATCGTCGACAAGCGGGTCGACGCCGAACTGCTCTGGCGCAACGACCGCGTCCCGGTCCGGCCCCCCGCCTTCGGGTCCGGGTACGACGACCAGTTCCTCGGCGGCTGGGACGAGTTGTACCCGAACGACGAGCCGGAGGTGCTGGCGAGCGAACCGGTCCCGGATCACGGCGAGTTGTGGGCCGTGCCGTGGCACTGGAGCACTGGTTCGGACCCCGGTCAGGTGTGGCTCGAGCTGACGGTCCGCGGTGCCGTGACGGGGACCGAGGTGACGAAGCGGCTCACGGTCGGCGCCGGTCCGGACCTGATTGTCGACTATCGGATCGCGAACACCGGCCGGATCGATCAGCCGTTCCTGTGGAAGTCCCATGTGGCCGTGGAGCTGCGTCCGGACACGGTGATCGACCTCGCGGCCGGCGACGTACTGATGCACGAGTTCGGTGATCCGCGGGTCCGGCCGGACGGTGGCAGCTTCACCTGGCCGTGGGCTTCGGGCCACGACCTCCGCACTCTTCCCGACACCACCAGCCGCGGCGTCTCGGAGTTCCTCATCGCCAGCACGCTCGAACGCGGCGAGTGCGGAGTGCGGCATCCCTCCGCCGGCACTGGCCTCCGGCTGTCCTGGGACCGCACCGACCTACCGTCGTGCTGGCTCTTCGCCTCGTACGGCGGAGGCTGGCGCGGCCTCGACGTCCTCGTCCTGGAGCCTTGCACCGGCTACCCCCTCTCCGTCAACGACGGCGTCGCGGCCGGCACCCATCAGATCCTCCCCGCAGGCGCCACCAAGTCCTGGCAACTGACGGCCCACCTGATCCGCTGACTCAGAGGTCGTGCGCGAATTGGCGCAGGACCGGGGCGAGGACAGGCGGCTCGGCACTGTGGTTCTCGCCGGTGACCGGGAGCAGGCGCGCGGTCGGCAGGCGCTTGGCGACGGCCTCGGCGCCGGTGATCAGCCAGGGTGCGGTGGCGTCGCCGTGCATGACCAGGACTGGGACGTCGACCGCCGCCCAGCGCTCGGCAGGGAGCGGGTTGCCGGACATGGTCGTGCCCATGATGCGTCCGTCGTACGAGATGGTGTGCGCGATCTCCTCGACCGGGGCCCAGTACGGGCTCTGCCGGATGCCGGCGACGAACTCGGGCGGCATGTTGGCCGCGGCCGTCATGAACAGCTCCGCCGCGGCGCCGCGGTCCCCGGCCGCGACGTACGCCTCGAGCTGCTCGACGTAGTCGGACGGCAGCGGCGGACGGCCGTCGTCGACCACCACGGGCGGTTCGAACAGGGCCAGCGCCGTGATCGGCAGCCCGGCGGCAGCGGCGTCCAGCGCCAGCAGTGAGCCGGACGACCAGCCGAACACGATCGCCGGCTGCCCGGCGTCCTCGATCAGCGCAGCGAGATCCTCGATCTCGCGCTGGATCGCGTACGGCTTGGTGTCGGTGCTCTCGCCGCGCCCGCGCCGGTCGTAGGCGTAGACCCGGAACTCGTCGCTCAGCAGCTTCGCGACCTCGGCGTTCGACGGGTTGACCGCGCGGTGCGCGGTGGCGCCGTCGATCATGATCAGCGGCTGCCCGGATCCCCAGGCCTCGAAGGCGATCGTCGTACCGTCGGCGGACCTCACTGTGCTCATCGTCGTACTCCTTCTGATGTCGTTGGGAACTAGACCGTACAGTACTCAGAGAGGAACTGGACTGTCTAGTATGATTTTGGGACGACTCGAGGAGGACCGCGTGGAGTACCGACAACGCGCTGCCGTCTGGCAGCCCGGACAGGCCGTCGAGATCGAAGGCGAGGGCCGTACGCCGCGGAAACGCCGGGCGATCCTGGCCGCGGCGACCGAGGTCTTCCTGCAGCACGGCTACCTCGGCGCGAGCATGGACGAGGTCGCCGCGAAGGCGGGTGTGTCCAAACAGACCGTCTACAAGCAGTTCGAGAACAAGGAGCGCCTGTTCGCCGAGATCGTCCTCGGCACCAGCGATCAGCTGATGGACGGCCTGGCCCAGGCGTACGCCGACACGCTGGAGGGAGCCACCGACCCGCGCGAAGCCCTTCGGGCGTTGGCTCGCCGGCTCCTGGACAGCCTCACCGCCGGGAGCGTGCTCCAGTTGCGCCGGCTCGTCATCGCCGAGGCGGATCGGTTCCCGGAGGTCTGCGGGGCCTGGTTCAACACCGGTTTCGAGAGATCGCTGGAGGCGTTGGGCGAAGCTCTCACCCGGTTGACCGAGCGCGGTCTGTTGCGTGAGCTCGACGACCCGACGCTGGCGGCGTACCAATTCGCCGGACTGGTGATGTACAAGCCGATGAACCGGGCGATGTTCGCCGGCACCCAGGCGGGGCCGGTCGCCGGCGAGCTCGACCAGCTCGCCGATCAGGCGGTGGACGTCTTCCTCGCCGCGTACGGCGCTTAGCCTCTATTCGTCGTTCCCGGCGGACGGGGGCTCAGGCGCCTTTTTCCTCGTCGGTCTGGTGACATGCAGGTGGATCCGCCAGCCCGTCCAGGCCAGGAGGCCCACCGGGATCGGCAGCCAGAACGAGATGAGCCGATACAGCAGCGTCCCGATGAGTGCGGTGTCGGCACTGAGTCCGATGACAACAAGCAGCGCGGTGAGACCGGCGTCGACGAAGCCGAGACCACCCGGCGTTATCGGGATCAGTGTGAGGGCCTGAGCAACGACATAGGCCATGAGGACCTCGGACGGGCGGGCATGTGCGTTGAGCGCGGCCAGCGCGACCACGAGTGCGGCGTAGTCGAACATGCGGTTCGCCGCCGCCGCGAGGACCGCTTTCCACCAGTGACCCTCGAAGGCAGCGGCAACCCGGTCTCGCTGCGCTATCAGCGTCGCGGAGCAGGTGTCCGCAGTCACGCTGCGCTTGACGATGTGGATGACGCGACCGGCTACGCGACCGACCACCACCACGAACCGGCTCCAGGTGAGCGCGCTGAACCCGAGACCGACGATGACGATCGCCAGGATCAGCGAGACCAGGAGGCCGAGCTCCAGTTGCCGCGCCGGCGGTGGGCCGATCAGCAGGGCGGGCACCGTGAGGATGGGCAACAACAACAGCACGCCGGTGGTGATCAGGCCGATCGCGGTCAGAGCGGAGGCGACGACGGCCGCGGGCTGCCCGGCCTGGATCAAGAGCCTGGCTTGGAGGACTCCGCCGGCTGCTGGGCCGCCGGGGACGACCTTGCTGGCAGCGTTCCCGGCCAGTTGCGCCGTCGCGAGCGTGCCCCAGCCCGAATGGACGGGTGGTGGCTCCCCGTCCCCTGCGCGCTCGGCCAGGGCCAGTCTGGCGAGCCACCACAGTGCGGCGAAGCTGAGGGCCTCCAGTACGACGAGGACCGGGAACCACCAGGGTTCCACGTCCGCGAGGCGTGGCCAGGCTCCGAAAAGGGACAGGATGCTCGGCGCCACGATGTAGAGGCCGACACCGGTGATGGCCAAGCCGACAGCGCGGCCGCCCCAGCGCCGCACCAAAGCCCCGCCAGCGACGCGCATGTCTCACCCCGCTCAGTGGACGAGTCGCCTCGCCACGATAGCGCGACCTGCCGGGTCGATCGGTGGATCGAGGCTCAGAGGGTGCCGCGGGTCGAGGTCCGGACGACGAGCTCCGGGGTGAACGTGACCCGCTGGTGTTCGTGGTCCGGGTTCGACGACTCGTCGAGGAGGAGCTCGGCGGCGGTCCGGCCGAGGAGCTGCCGCGGCTGGCGCACCGACGTCAGCGGTACGGCGGCCGCCTCGGCGAACTCGATGTCGTCGTACCCGACGATGGCGAGGTCCTCGGGAACGCGCAGGCCGAGACTGACGCACTGTTGCAGCAAACCCAGGGCCAGCAGGTCGTTCGCGCAGAACGCGGCGGTCGGCCGCCGGGCTGCCGGGAGGCCGGCAAGTCGTTGCCCTGCGCCCCTTCCCTCGGCGACGGTGAGCGCACCGGTGGTGAGCTCGATCAGGTTCTCCGGGGGTTTCCCGGCCTTGCGCAGGGCGCGCCGGGCGCCGTCGCGCCGGTCGACGACCTGGCCGATCGTGTTCGGGCCGCCGACGTACGCGATCCGTTCGTGGCCGAGTTCGAGCAGGTGGGCGATGGCGAGTTCGCCGCCGAGGATGTCGTTGACCGCGACCGAGCAGTGTTCGCCGTCGTCGATGTTGCGGTCCACCACGACGACCGGCGTACCGCGGGAGGGGAGCTTGCGCAGGCGGGAGGAGTTCTGGTCGATCGGGGTGATCAGGACGCCCTGGACGCGTTGCTGCTCGAGCAGGTCGAGATAGTCGGCCTCGCGGTCGGCGTCCTCGTTGCTGTTGCACAGGAAGACCGAGAGTCCGGCCGCCTGGGCCGCCTCCTCGACACCCTTGGCCACGTCGGTGAAGAACGGGTTGCCGGCGTCGAGCATCAGATACGCGAGGATCCGGCTGCTGCCCGCGCGCAGTTGCCGGGCCGACTCGTTCCGGACGAACCCCAGCGAGGCCATCGCCGCCTCGACCTTGGCCCGGGTCAGCGGGCTGACCACCTCCGGCCGGTTCAGCACATTCGACACGGTCCCCAGCGACACCCCGGCCGCCGCGGCGACTGCCTTCACGCCGGCGGTATGGCGCTTGGCGGCCTTCCGCCGCTTTCCGCCTCCTGGAGGCAAGGTTTCGGGCGCGCTGTCCGGCATGCGCGACCTCCCTGCGTCGTGATCCTGGGATGGACCGGTTTGAAACGTCTTAGCGGGTGGAGCGTACCTGTTCGGACCGGGGGATCCGCAGTATTCGTCCGAGTCCGGCCGCCGGAGGGCGGCCGAAAGGCGGGCGAGGTCTTGACGCCTCCAGCCGTGCACGCTTAGCTTCATGCCATCGTCTTGAAACCTTTCAGCAACTCACCGCGCCGAGTTGGAGGTGACCATGCGCGACGGCCGCCCGCTGCTCAGCGTGCGCGAGGTGTCGAAGTCGTTCGGCGCGGTCGCCGCCGTCCGGGACGTCTCCTTCGACCTGTACGGCGGTGAGGCGCACGCCCTGGTCGGCGAGAACGGAGTGGGGAAGTCCACGATCGTGAAGATGCTGGCCGGGGTGCATCGCCCGGACAGCGGCACGATCGAACTCGACGGCATCCCGATCGATCTCGGCGGCCCGGCCGATGCGAGGGCGGCCGGGATCGCGGTCATCTACCAGGAGCCGACGCTGTTCCCGGATCTGTCCGTGGCCGAGAACATTGCAATGGGCCGCCAGCCTCTGGGTCGTTTCAAAACCATCGACCGGGCCGCGATGGTGCAGCAGGCGGCCCAGCTGTTCGTCCGGCTCGGCGTGTCGATCGATCCGAACCGGCCGGCCCGCGGGCTGTCGATCGCGGACCAGCAGCTGGTCGAGATCGCCAAGGCGCTGTCCGCGGATGCCCGCGTGGTGGTGATGGACGAGCCGACGGCGGCCCTGACCGGTGTCGAGGTCGAGCGGCTGTTCGCCGTGGCCCGGTCGCTGCGGGACGACGGCGCCGCGCTGATGTTCATCTCGCACCGGTTCGAGGAGGTCACCGCGCTCTGTCAGCGGGTGACGATCATGCGTGACGGCCGGCACATCTCCACCGACCTGCTCACCGACATCACGATCGACGAGATGGTCCGCAAGATGGTCGGCCGCGACCTCGGTGCGCTGTTCCCCAAGCAGGACGTGACACTCGGCGCGGTCGCCCTGAGCGTTCGCGGTCTGAGCCGCGATCCCGTGTTCCTCGACGTCTCGTTCGACGTACGCGCCGGGGAGATCGTCGCGTTGGCCGGTCTGGTCGGATCCGGCCGGTCCGAGGTGGCCGACATCGGCTACCTGGCCGCGTACGCCGGTGCCGCGCTGAGCTCGGGCCAGATCACCGGCGCCCAGGGCGAGAAGTTCAAGGCCGGGAAGCTCGGCGAGTACACCATCGGCGCCGACGGCGAGATCGTGCTCGGCCCGCCGACCGAGTTCACCGCCGCCAACATCGACCAGTTCAACTTCTGAGAGCCACTTCATGAATCGCTACTGCTTCTGCCTCCAGGTCCGGCCCGACCGTCTGGACGAGTACGTCGAGCGCCACCGCAACGTCTGGCCGGACATGCAGGCCGCGCTGCGGGACTCCGGCTGGCACAACTACTCGCTCTTCCTCCGCGACGACGGCCTGCTGATCGGGTACGTCGAGTCCGAGGACCTGGAGGCGGCGCAGAAGGCGATGGCGGCGACCGAGGTGAACACCCGCTGGCAGGCCCAGATGACCGAGTTCTTCACTAGCCAAGGAGACGGTACAGATGACGGCCGGCCGCCGGACGAGTCGTTCCTGCTGCTCCCCGAGATCTTCCACCTGAAAGAGGACTGAGAACCATGACGACCGACGCTGTGAAGAACGCACTCAGCCGCCAGGAGATCGAGCTGCCCTCGTGGGCGTTCGGCAACTCCGGGACCAGGTTCAAGGTGTTCAGCCAGCCCGGTGTGCCCCGCTCCCCGGAGGAGAAGATCGCCGACGCCGCTGTGGTGCACAAGTACACCGGCGTCGCGCCGAGCGTCGCGCTGCACATCCCGTGGGACAAGGTCGGCGACTACGCCCGGCTGTCGGCGTACGCGAAGGAGCAGGGCGTCCGGCTGGGGGCGATCAACAGCAACGTGTTCCAGGACGACGACTACAAGCTCGGCAGCGTCACGAACCCGGACCCGCGGGTACGCCGGAAGGCGACCGACCATCTGCTCGAGTGCGTCGACATCATGGACGCGACCGGGTCCCAGGACCTGAAGCTGTGGTTCTCCGACGGCACGAACTACCCGGGCCAGGACGACATCCAGGACCGGCAGGACCGGCTCGCGGCCGCGCTGAAGGAGGTGTACGACCGGCTCGGTGACGACCAGCGGATGCTGCTGGAGTACAAGCTGTTCGAGCCGGCCTTCTACACCACCGACGTGCCGGACTGGGGTACGTCGTACGCGCACTGCCTGGAACTGGGGCCGAAGGCGACGGTCTGCATCGACACCGGGCACCACGCGCCGGGGACGAACATCGAGTTCATCGTCGCGTTCCTGCTCCGGACCAAGAAGCTCGGCGCGTTCGACTTCAACAGCCGGTTCTACGCCGACGACGACCTGATGGTCGGTGCGGCCGACCCGTTCCAGCTGTTCCGGATCATGAACGAGATCGTCCGCGGCGGCGCGCTCGACCCGGACCGCGGGATCGCCTTCATGCTCGACCAGTGCCACAACATCGAGGTGAAGATCCCGGCCATCATCCGGTCGGTGATGAACGTCCAGGAGGCGACCGCGAAGGCGCTGCTGGTCGACCGGGACGCACTCCGCGCGGCCCAGGCCTCGGGTGACGTGCTGGAGGCGAACGCCGCGCTGATGGATGCCTACAACACCGACGTCCGGCCCCTGCTCGCCGAACTGCGCGAGTCGCAGGGCCTGGACCCGAACCCGGTCGCCGCGTACCAGCGCAGCGGCTACTTCGAGCAGATCGTGAAAGACCGAGCCGACGGCCAGCAAGCCGGATGGGGAGCCTGAATCAATGACCGACACTGCAGCCGAGCTCGTTGCGCGTAGCAACCGACTGGGTGCCGATCCACGCAACACCAACTACGCCGGCGGGAACACGTCGGCGAAGGGTACGGCGACCGACCCGGTCACGCAGCAGCCGGTCGACCTGGTCTGGGTGAAGGGATCCGGTGGCGACCTCGGCACGCTGACCCAGGCCGGCCTCGCCGTACTGCGGCTCGACCGGTTGAACTCGCTGGTCGACGTGTACCCGGGCGTCGACCGCGAGGACGAGATGGTTGCCGCGTTCGACTACTGCCTGCACGGCAAGGGCGGCGCGGCGCCGTCGATCGACACCGCGATGCACGGCCTGGTGGATTCGCCGCATGTCGACCATCTGCACCCGGACTCAGGGATCGCGCTGGCGACCGCGGCCGACGGGGAGAAGCTGACCGCGGAGTGCTTCGGCGACCGGGTGGTCTGGGTGCCGTGGCGGCGGCCCGGGTTCCAGCTCGGTCTCGACATCGCGGCGGTCAAGCGGGAGAACCCGGAGGCGATCGGCTGCATCCTCGGCGGGCATGGCATCACCGCGTGGGGCAACACCTCGGCCGAGTGCGAGGCGAACTCCCTGGAGATCATTCGTACGGCGGAACGCTTCCTCGCGGAGCGTGGTGTGGACGAACCCTTCGGCGCTGTGGTCGCCGGCTTCGAGCCCCTGCCGGTCGAGGAGCGCCGCGTGCGGGCCGCCGCGCTGGCCCCGGTGATCCGTGGTCTCGCGTCGACCGACAAGCCGCAGGTCGGGCATTTCACCGACTCCGAGGGGGTGCTCGAGTTCCTGTCCCGGGAGAAGCTGGCTGAGCTGGCAGCGCTCGGCACCTCGTGTCCCGACCACTTCCTGCGGACCAAGGTGCGCCCGTTGGTGCTGGACCTGCCCGCCTCCGCCTCGGTGGAAGAGGCAGTGGCCCGGCTGAAGGAGTTGCACGAGGAATACCGGTCCGAGTATGCCGCCTACTACAACCGGCATGCCGAGCCGGACAGCCCGGCGATGCGGGGTGCGGATCCGGCCATCGTGCTCGTACCCGGGGTCGGCATGTTCAGCTTCGGCAAGGACAAGCAGACCGCGCGGGTCGCCGGCGAGTTCTACGTGAACGCGATCAACGTCATGCGTGGCGCCGAGGCGGTGTCGACGTACGCGCCGATCGACGAGCGGGAGAAGTTCCGGATCGAGTACTGGGCGCTGGAGGAGGCCAAGCTGCAGCGGATGCCTCGACCGAAGCCGCTGGCGACGCGGGTCGCCTTCGTCACCGGCGGTGGCTCCGGGATCGGCAAGGCGATCGCGCAGCGGCTGGCCGCGGAAGGCGCGTGTGTGGTGGTGGCCGACCTGGATCTGGCCGCGGCCGAAGCCGTGGCGAAGGAAATCGGGTCGTCCGACGCCGCGGTTGCCGTCGGCGCCGATGTGTCGTCGGCGGAGGCCGTCGAGGAGGCGCTGCGTGCGGCCGTACTGGCCTTCGGCGGCGTCGATCTGATTGTCAACAATGCCGGGTTGTCCATCTCCAAGTCGTTGCTGGAGACAACGGAGAAGGACTGGGACCTGCAGCACGACGTGATGGCGAAGGGATCCTTCCTGGTCTCGCGGGCGGCCGCGAAGGTCCTCATCGACCAGGGTCTCGGTGGCGACATCGTCTACATCTCCAGCAAGAACTCGGTCTTCGCCGGGCCGAACAACGTCGCGTACGGCGCGGCCAAAGCCGACCAGGCCCACCAGGTCCGGCTGCTCGCCGCGGAGCTCGGTGAGTACGGCATCCGTGTCAACGGCGTGAACCCGGACGGCGTCGTCCGCGGCTCCGGCATCTTCGCCAAGGGCTGGGGTGCACAGCGGGCCGCGGTGTACGGCGTACCCGAGTCGGAGCTGGGCGCGTACTACGCGCAACGGACGCTGCTGAAGCGCGAGGTGCTGCCGGAGAACGTGGCCGCGGCCGTCTTTGCACTGACCGGCGGCGACCTCACCCACACGACCGGCCTGCATGTTCCTGTCGATGCCGGCGTCGCCGCCGCGTTCCTACGCTAGTTCGGGGAGATTGCTATGTGGACCACTGACCCGAGCCGGTCTGTCGACGGCAGCGGAGTACTGCCGTGGGTCGAGCCGCGCAAGACCCGGATCGGACTGGTGGCCGGTGGGCTCGGTGCCTACTGGCCGCAGTTCCCCGACCTGCTGCCGCAGTTGCAGGCGTCCGCGCGGCGGGTGTCCGAGCGGTTCTCGGAGCTGGACTGCGAGGTGATCGACGTCGGGTTCATCTCGGACGCGCAGGAGGGGGCCGCGGCGGCCGAGAAGCTGCGGCTGGCGGACTGCGATCTGATTGTCGGCTTCCTGACGACGTACATGACCGCGTCGATGCTGGTCCCGGTCGCGCAGCGGAGCGGGGCACCGGTGCTGCTGCTGAACCTGCAGCCGACCGAGGCGATGGATCACGCGACGTTCGACACCGGTGCCTGGCTCGCGTACTGCGGTGCGTGTCCGCTGCCGGAGATGGCGAACGCGTTCGAGCGGTGTGGGGTCGACTTCCGGTCGGTGTCCGGGTACCTGGAGGACGAGCGCGCGTGGGCGCGGATCAACCGGTGGATCCTGGCGGCCGGCGTACGCGCAGCCTTCCGGCACGGACGGCACGGCCTGCTCGGGCACCTGTACCCGGGGATGATGGACGTGATCACCGACCCGACGCTGGTGTCCGCACAGCTCGGCGGGCACGTGGAGATCCTGGAGATCGACGATCTGCGCGTCCGGGCCGAGAAGGTCAGTACCGCGGAGACCGAGGAGCGGATGAAGGTCGCCCGGGAGATCTTCACGCTCGACGACTCGGTGGACGAGGACGACTTCCGGTGGGGTGCGACCGTGTCGGTCGCGCTCGATCGGCTGGTCGAGGACTTCTCCCTGACCTCGCTGGCCTACTACCACCGCGGGCTCGACGGCGAGATGCACGAGCGGGTGGCGGCCGGCATGATCCTGGGTGCTTCGTTGCTGACGGCAAGGGGTGTGCCGGCGGCCGGTGAGTACGAGCTGCGTACGTCGCTGGCGATGCTGATGATGGACAAGCTAGGTGCCGGCGGGTCGTTCACCGAGCTGCAGGCGCTGAACTTCAACGACAACGTGGTCGAGATGGGCCACGACGGGCCGGCGCATCTCGCGATCTCTGCCCGGAAGCCGTTGCTGCGAGGGCTCGGCGTCTATCACGGTAAGCGGGGCTGGGGCGTGTCGGTCGAGTTCGACGTGAAGCACGGGCCCGTGACTGCTTGCGGACTCGGGCAGCGGCGGGACGGGACGTTCAATCTGATCGCATCCGAGGGGACCGTCGTACCCGGGCCGTTGCTCCAGATCGGGAACACGACGTCGCGGGTCGACTTCGGATGCGACCCGGGTGAGTGGACCGACGCATGGTCCGCGTCCGGGGTCGCGCACCACTGGGCGCTCGGGACCGGTCACAAGGCGAAGGACCTGGCCGCGGTCGCCGACCTCCTCCACCTCGACCTGACCGTCGTTTCCCCATGAAGCGAGTCGCGGCGGTGGATCTGGGCGCGTCCAGTGGACGCGTCATGCTCGGCGTGGTCGGGAACGGCCGACTCGACCTCACCGAGATCAACCGCTTCTGGAACGGCTCGGTCAGCGTCTGCGGCACCCTCCACTGGGACATCCTCCACCTCTACCGGTCCATGCTCGACGGCCTCCGCGCGGCCGGTCTCGTCGACGGCATCGGCATCGACTCCTGGGCCGTCGACTACGGCCTCCTCGACGCCTCGGGCCGCCTCCTCAGCAACCCCGTCCACTACCGAGACTCCCGCACCGACGGCGTCATGGAACACGTCCTGGCCCGCGTCTCCACCGCCGAGCTGTACTCCATTACAGGCCTCCAGCAACTACCCTTCAACACCATCTACCAACTGGCCGCCGAGGAGTTGCTCGGGCAGGCGGCGAAGTTGCTGATGATTCCTGACCTGTTGGGCTACTGGCTCACCGGTGAGGCCGGGGCTGAGCGAACGAACGCATCCACCACGCAGCTGTACGACGTACGTGCGCGTGAATGGAGCGAGACGTTGGCCGCGCGAGTTGGCGTGCCGTTGGGCATATTGCCGGAGTTGCGCGAACCCGGTGACGTCGTCGGGACGGTGCTACCCGCGACCGAACTGGCGGCGGGTACGCCGGTTGTTGCGGTGGGGTCGCATGACACTGCTTCTTCGGTGGTGGCTGTACCGGCGGGGGATGAGCGGTTCGCGTACATCTCGTCGGGGACGTGGTCGTTGGTGGGGCTCGAGTTGGAGCAGCCGGTGCTGACGGACGAGGCTCGCGAGGCGAACTTCACCAACGAAGGTGGGGTTGACGGGCGGATCCGGTTCCTGCGCAACGTGATGGGGCTGTGGATCCTGCAGGAGTGCCAGCGCATCTGGGAAGACGACGATCTCGAGGGACTGCTGCGGGATGCGGCCGGCACACCGGCGTTCGCCGTACTGATCGACCCGGACGCTCCGGAGTTCCTTGCTCCAGGCAACATGCCGGCACGGATCGACGAGCGTTGCCGGGCGACCGGGCAGGAGCCGCCGCGTTCGCGGGCCGCCGCGGTCCGGTGTGTGCTCGAGAGCCTCGCGCTCGCCTACCGCCGGACGTTGCGGGAAGCGCAAACGATCGCGGACCGGCCGGTCGACGTACTGCACGTCATCGGGGGCGGTTCGCAGAACGAGTTGCTCTGTCAGCTGACCGCTGACGCTTGTGGGTTGCCTGTGCTCGCCGGGCCGGTCGAGGCGTCGGCGCTGGGCAACGTTCTGGTTCAGGCTCGCGCATTGGGCGAGCCGTTGCCGGACCTGGGAGCGATGCGCGCCCTGGTCCGTTCCACCCATCGTCTGCGGCGCTACGAGCCGCAGGGAAAACCGGCCGACTGGGACGCCGCCGAGTCCCGACTATACGGAGCTAGTTGACGTCCCCCTGACCATCAGGCCAGGGATCCAACTACTACGCGGAGGTAGCGAGTTGAGGTTCACGCTTCGGCGAGACCGGAACAGGCGTCTCTCCACGTGCACTGACGGCCCGCCCGGCCGCGATGTTCAACGCTGCGTTCACATCTGCATTCGCCTGATGCCCACAGGCTACACATCGGAACACCGCTTGGCTCTCGCGATTCTCCGGTGCGCAATGCCTGCAGACGCTACAGGTCTGCGATGTGTGTGCAGGATTCACCTTCTCGACTCGCCCCGCAGCCTTGTGCTCAAGACGTCGGATCAGAGCACCCCAGCCGTTCGCCAGGATGCTGCGGTTCAGCCCCGCTTTCGCCCGCCGCCGGTTGGGCAGGAACGCGCCGGGGCAGCCTGGGTCGGGTTTGGGCTTGGGCCGCATCGTCATCGACGTGATACGCAGGTCCTCCACCCGAATGACATCGAATCTGCGCGCGAGGTCGGTGCTGGTCTTCTCGACCCAATCCTTGCGACGGTCGCCAGTCCGCGCATGCAGCTTCGCGATCGCGGCCCTCACGCGCTGGCCGCGATTGGAACCAGGACGGCAGTGCGCCAGACGACGCTGCAGGTATCTCAGCCGTCTCTGCTCGGCCTTCGAGAGGCTGGGACAGGTCAGACGGTCACCAGTACTCAAGGCCGCCGACACGATGACGCCGCGATCCACGCCGACCACCAGGCCCATGCCAGGGTTGGGGATCGGCTTTGGGGCGACAGCGAACGCAATGTGCCAGCGGCCCACCCTGTCGCGGGTTACGCGGTACGACTTCGCGTTGGGGACCGCCCGCGACAGTCTGAACCGCACCCAGCCGACCTTCGGCACCAGTGCTGCGGCCCATCTGCGGTTGAGCTTGGTGACACGTGCTGCTTGCGGACCGACGATGCGGAACCCTTCGCTACGACCGGCTCTGCGCCAGGTCGGCCGCCGGTGGGTCCGGGCGTAGAAGTGCTTGACGGCTTGGTCGAAGTCCCGCAGCGCCTGCTGCTGCACGGTCTGCGACCCAGCCCGCAGCCAATCGAACGCGGCGCGCGCCGCGGTCAGTTGCCGGCATTGTTCAGCGAAGCTCGGCGCCCGTCGCGTTTCGCGGGTCCACATCGACCATTGCTCAAGAGCCAGGTTCCACACATACCGGGCGTGCCCGCACTGCTCGAGCAGCGCGTCCTGCTGCGCGGGAGTCGGGTACATCCGGAACCGGGACACGCCGCCAACCCAACCAGACGGGACCGACAGTCCCCGACGACCGAGAGGAGGGAGTCGTGGGGCCTCCACACGCCGAACTGTGGCGTGTCCTCGCGACGAATCCGATGACCGCTCTCCCCCAGGAACTCCGCCCGCTCACCCGTCGCGTGCCACCGCGCGAGATCAGTCATGACGACCTGCAACTGCTTCGCCTGCTTGCCACCGGCCTTCCGGTCGATTCCGTGGCGCGCCGGCTTGATCTGTCCGAACGAACGGTCCGCCGCCGTACTCGAACCGTCTGCGACCGGCTCGGCTTCGGCACCGCGATCGAGGCGATCGTCTGGGCGGCTCGCCGCGGTCTTGTCTGAGCTCGACCGGACCTGCGCCACTCACCAAGCGAGTGTTCTGACGCTCGGCGGCCCCCACGGTTGAGCGTTTGGGGGGCTTGGTGATTGGCGCAGGTCCGCACGTCAGGCGGGCGAGGGGTTCTGCCCGCCTCGCGGGCCAGAGTGGGGAGTTCTGCCTGCCGAATCCGGTGCACTACGCTCCCCGGTCCCGATCCAGCTCGTCGAACCACCCACACAAGTGACACAAGCGCCGTAAATGGTTCGCCTGGCGGGCCGCCGGGGCCGAGGATGGCTGCGATGACTACTACTTCCCCCCGAGCGGTTCGCTTCGTCGAGATGACCGGTACGGCGCTGAGCGCATTGCTGGCCGACGACCGTCCCGCGGCACAGACCGAGCTCGGCCTCCCGCTCGGCGACGAGTTCCTCACGGACAGGGCCAAGTGGCTCTGGCAGTACCGCCTCGATCAGCTGACCCGGGATCCCAGCACCTTCGGGTGGCTCGTCAAGCTCGTCGTGGCCGACGGGATCGTGGTCGGCTACGCCGGTTTCCACGGTCCACCGGACGAGGCCGGCATGGTGGAGATCGGCTACACAGTAGACCCGCTGCACCGGCGACAGGGTTTCGCCAAGGCGATCGTGACCGCGCTCCTTGACCGCGCGGCGGCCGAACCCGCAGTACGGACCGTGCGGGCCACGATCAGCCCCACCAATCAAGCCTCCCTGGCCACCATTGCCGGCTTCGGCTTCGTCGAGAACGGCGAACAGTGGGATGACGAGGACGGCCTGGAGCTCATCTTCGAACGCCCCAGCCCGCTGACCCGAACCTGACTCTCTGCACCAGCCACCCCACGGCCCGGCCTCTCGCGCGTGGGGCCTTCAGATCAGGTATCTGAATTCCGGGGAGTTCGGGTGGACGCGCTCGATCTCCAGCGGTGCGGCATCCATACGCGCCAGCAACCCGTCGAGGTCCGTCGGCCGGCTGATCTCGATGCCGACCAACGCCACACCAGTCTCCCGGTTGTTGCGCTTCACGTACTCGAACAGCGTGATGTCGTCATCCGTCCCCAACGCCTCATCCAGGAACTGACGCAGCGCCCCCGGCTCCTGGGGGAACGTCACCAGGAAGTAGTGCTTCAACCCCTCATGCACCAACGACCGCTCGAGAATCTCCCCGTACCGGCTGACGTCGTTGTTCCCGCCCGACAGCAGGCACACAACGGTCTCACCGGGCCGAACCTCGAGACCGTTGCCCAAGGCACCCGTAGACAACGCCCCGGCAGGCTCCGCGATCAACCCGTCCGTCTGGTACAGCTCGAGCATCTCGGAGCACACCAGCCCCTCGGGGACCGACATCATCTCGACCCCGGCAGCCGCCACCAACGGCAGCGTCACGTCTCCCACACGCCGTACGGCGGCCCCGTCCACAAAGCTGTCCAGATGCGGCAACGTCACCGGCTCACCAGCCGAGAGCGCCGCCGCCATACTCGCCGCACCGGCAGGCTCCACACCAACGATCCGTACGCCGGGATGCCGCTCCATCAGCCAGGTCGCAACGCCCGCAACCAACCCACCACCACCGACCGGAACCACCAACACGTCCGGCGCCTGACCGAGCTGCTCGATCAGCTCAACAGCCACAGTCCCCTGCCCCGCAACGGTTCTCGGGTCATCGAACGCCGGGACCATCGTCGCGCCAGTCGCCTCGCCCTCAGCGAGCGCCGCAGCGGCAGCATCGTCGTAGGTGTCACCGGTGATGATCACCTGGATCTGCTTCCCGCCGAGCGCGGCGATCCGGTCCCGTTTCTGGCGCGGCGTCGTACGCGGAACATAGACCTTGCCCTGCACACCGAGGGTGTGGCACGTGTACGCCAACCCCTGACCGTGGTTGCCCGCACTGGCACACACCACGCCCGCCGACTTCGCCTCGTCGTCGAGCTGGGCGACCAGGTTGTACGCGCCGCGGAGCTTGTACGACCGGCCGATCTGCAAGTCTTCCCGCTTCAGCCAGACCTGCGCGCCGGTGCGTTCCGACAGCCGGAGATTGCGCTGCAACGGTGTACGCACCGCGACACCGTCGATTCGCCGTACCGCCGCCTCGATCGCTGCCGCGTCAACGGCCGGACCGGCGTTCGATCGAGCGACTGAACTACTGCCCTGCATGACGTTCCTTCCCGTGCATTTGCACGATCTTCGCCGATTCGCTCGCTGCACAAGACAATCCGCGTCCACAGTACGGACGACTGGGACACCATTGGAGAACAGACCCTTGCCCCAGGCGTGAAACGGCTCTTCACTGGGCAGTCTAGTTTTCATACGCTCACTCGGTGTAACGGCCAGGGTCCTGGACGGGATGAGCCGAGTAAAGCCGGTCAAGTGGACTGGAGGGCACGGATGGAACTGATTCCGTTCAGTCTGTGGGGAGACGCCCTGTGGTGTGGTCAGGAGGTCGTGCGGGAGGCTCCGCACGAGCAGGCGATCCGAAGCCTGTTTCCCGACCCCATCCCAGCGCGTGGCGCAGACTTGGACACCGACGCGGACCTGGTCCCGGAACCGCACAACCGTTTCGACCCCCGATCGATCGCCGTACGGGTGCAGGGGAAGGTTGTCGGCTACCTGCCGAGGGACGATGCGCACCGGTACCACGCGGTGTTGTCAGAACTGGTGGCGCAAGGCCTGCAACCGCAGGTGCCGTGCCATCTGTGGGTCAGTGAGTGGGAGCCGGCGGACTGGGACGGCAAGGGCGACCAGGACACCGAGTTCCATGCCAGTGTGGCGGTGGCCCTCGGCCAGCCGCACATGCTGGTCCCGGTGAATCTGCCTCCGCCGGGCAGCTTTCACCTGTTGCCGCCCGGCAGCGGCATCGTCGTACCGGGCAGTGAGGTGCATCCCGACGTACTCGCGCCGTTCTTCCGTGCGGAAGGCGAGTGCTGGGCGTACGGCACCATGCACGCGATCGAGGAGGAGGACAGCTTCAACGACCGGCACCGGATCGTGGTCGAGGTCCGGCTGGACGACGAACCGGTCGGGCGGCTGAGTCCACGGCTGAGCGCGGAGTTCCTGCCGGCCATCCACTACCTCACCGACATGCGTGCCGAGACAGCTGCCCGTGTCGCCGTCCGCGGCGACCGCATCGCATCGGAGGTGATCCTGTACGCGGCGCGGAGTCACGACCTCCCGGCCACCTGGCCGGACGGCCTGACCCGCTCCCCAGCCGCGTCCCCACAGTGGCACTACTGGGCTACGAAGGAAGCCAACTAGGCGGCTGCGCAGTACTCACCACGCTCCTGGGTGGGTACTGCGGAGCTACTTGACCCGCTCAGCGGTTCAAGGTGGTTTCTTCCTCGAGGTGGGAGAGTTTCTCCGGGTTGCGGACGACGTAGAGGCCGGTGATGAGGCCGTCGTCGAGGCGTACGGCGACGATTTGTTCGATCTCACCGTCCTGGCGGAGGAGTAGTGCGGGGGAGCCGTTGACCTGGATCGGTTCGACGGTGAACTCGCCGACGACGTTGGGCAGGCCGGCCGCCAGCAACCGCGCCACGCGATCGGCTCCGACGATCGGACGCAGCAGGGCCTGCTTGACGCCGCCACCGTCACCGAGGAGTACGACGTCCGGCGCCAGCATGTCGAGCAGTCGTTGCAGATCGCCCGTTTCGACCGCCCAACGGAAGGCCTCCAGCGCGCCGCGGGACTCGGCCGGGGATACGGACCCGCGCGGCCGGCGCTCCGCGACGTGAGCCCGGGCCCGATGCGCGATCTGGCGGACCGCGGCCGGGGTCTTGTCGACGGCTTCCGCGATCTCGTCGTACTCGAGGGCGAAGACCTCACGCAGTACGAACACCGCCCGCTCGGTCGGCTTGAGGGTTTCCAGCACGAGCAGCATCGCCATCGAGACGTTGTCGGCGAGTTCGACGTCCTCGGCCACGTCGGGCGCGGTCAGCAGGGGCTCGGGCAGCCACGGCCCGACGTACGACTCCTTGCGCCGGCCGAGCGTCCGCAGGCGGCCCAGCGCCTGCCGGCTGGCGATCCGGACCAGGTAGGCCCGCTGGTCCCGCACCGTGTCGAGGTCGACGCCCACCCAGCGCAACCAGGTCTCCTGCAGTACGTCCTCCGCGTCCGCGGCCGAGCCGAGCAGTTCGTAGGCGACGGTGAACAGCAGGTTGCGGTGGGCAACGAACGCCTCGGTGGCTGGATCCGGGCCGGCCATGGGTGGCTCCTCTGCGCAGGCGAAGGTGTTTTCCATCAGACACCGGAACCCGCCGTTCTGTGACAGATCGGGCGGGGTGGCGTGCGTCACTTCACCGCGCTGTCACGCGGATCGGTCCGTCGGCATCTTGTGTTCGTCACGACCACAACATCACACCCGAAGGACGACGCTATGAACGCCCGATTCAACATGATGGAGAACGAGTGGGCCGCCAAGCTCGGCAAGCGCTTCGCCGGCCTGGCGCTGATGCTCGAGCAGTCGACGCTGCCGAAGACCGTTCAGTTCCTGGTCCAGATCCGGGCCAGCCAGATCAACGGCTGCGGCTTCTGCATCGACATGCACACCAAGGACGCGGCCGCGGCAGGCGAGACTCCGACGCGGCTCAATCTGATCGCCGCGTGGCGCGAGTCGACGGTCTTCACCGAGGAAGAGCGCGCCGCGCTCGCCTTCACCGAGGAGGGCACCCGGATGGCCGACACCCACCAGGGCGTCTCCGACGAGACCTGGGCGCACGCCCGCAAGCACTACGACGACGACCAGCTCGCCGCGCTGATCTCCCTGGTCGCCATCATCAACGCGGCCAACCGGATGAACGTCATCCCGCGCACTCCGGGCGGCTCGTACGAACCCGGCATGTTCGCCGACTTCGTCAAGAACTGAGCCCGAAGAACTGACTGAGTCGTGTCGCAGCCCGGCTCCGGACCACCTGATCCGGAGCCGGGCCTGTGCAGTCGGCGACTACCCCTGTCGCCGATCCGAACCCGCCGACGGCGGGATGTTCTGGTTGAGCCGGAACAGGTTGGTCGGGTCGTAGGTGTCCTTCACCGCGACGAGCCGCTCGTAGGTCGCCGGCGGGTACGACGCACGGACGATGTCCTGGTTCGTCTCGCCGGTGAAGTTCACGTACGACGCCGCGTCCGAACCGAGCGCGGCGCCCGCGGCGCGAGCCCACTGAACCGCGGTGTCGAAGCCATCGGCGTCCGGGGTCCGCGCGACCACGTTGAGGATGTACTCGTGGTCCCGCGTACCGAACGCGGTGGCGTCGGCCGGAACCCGGCCCATCGCCCCACCGAGATGGTGAATGTGGAGCTCGGACACGCCGTTCGGTACCTGGGTGTGCGACGAGACGATCGCGGCGACCGTCGCCGGCCCGAGGTCACTGAAGAACGCCGACCGGAAGTAGTTCCGCATGCCCCGCGGGAACAGTGGATCGAGCAGCGTCTGCATCGCGTTGTACGGCATCGGACCGAACAGGTCCGCGACCACAGGCGCGAGCTCACGGAACGGCCGGGTCGCTGCGTCACCATCCTCGGCCTGCCCGGACCACATGCCGAGTACGGCGACGATCGGCTTCCCGTGCACTTCCTCGGGCAGGAACGGCAACGGCGGTGCCGTGGTGAGGTTTATTGCCAGCGACAAGTCGTCAGGTGCCGAGGCCGCTGCCGCACCGAATCCCCGCAGTACGTCGGCCGCCTTGTCGCCGGGGTAGAAGACGATACCGGCGAAGACCGTCGGACCGACCTCGTACGCCTTGAACTCGAACGACGTGACGACGCCGAAGTTGCCGCCACCGCCACGCAACGCCCAGAGCAGCTCCGGGTTCTCGTCCTCGCTCGTGTGCAGGTACCGGCCGTCCGCCGTGACGACGTCGGCCCCGACCAGGTTGTCGCAGGCCAGGCCGGCCCGGCGGACGAGCCAGCCGATCCCGCCGCCGAGCGTGAAGCCGGCGACACCGGTCGTGGACACCAAACCCCCGGTTACAGCCAGGCCGAACGCCTGTGCCTCGGCGTCCACATCTCCCCAGGTACATCCGCCCTGCGCCACGATCCGGCGCCGGTCGGGGTCGATCCGTACCGCGTTCATCGGGGACAGGTCGATCACCAGTCCACCGTCCGTGGTCGAGAAGCCCGGGATGCTGTGGCCGCCGCCCCGGACGGCCAGTGTGAGCCCCTCGCTCCGGGCGAACTCGACTGCCCGGATGACGTCGGCCACCCCGCGGCACCGCACGATGAGTGCGGGTCTCTTGTCGTGCGCGGCGTTCCAGATCGACCGCGCCTCGTCGTACGAAGGATCGGTCGGGCGGACCAGCTCGCCACGAAGTCCCTCGGCGAGCTCACCGAGCGTGGCCTCCCCGAGCGTGTCCTGTCGCGCTTGCGTCGTTGTCATCGCTACTCCTGATTCGTCCCCTCCAGGAGGTTTTCCTGGACGACACGACGCTAGGAGGACGGCCTTCGCAGTGGCTTAGCGTGACTTAGCGAGCCGTGAGCGGACGCTGTGGGAGGGCGGCGGCCCGCGCCGTACCGATGTGGCAGCCCAGCCGGGCGAAGAGTTCGGACGCTGCCCGGCCGTGTCTGGCCAGTGTCTCGGTGTCACCGTCGTCCTGGGCGAGTTCGGCGGCGAGGAGCCGTATCCACGCCTCGAGGCGCAGGTACCCCTGCGGATGGAAGGCCTCGATCACCTGTTCGGCGAGCAGCCGGGCGGCGTGTCGTTCGCCGGCGAAGAGTTCGACGATGACGAGGTTCAGCAGTGCGCCCGCCGCGCCGGGTACGTCGTCGACGGCCTCGCCGCGATCGACGGCGATGCGGGTGAGGCGTCGTCCGGCTCCGGCGTCACCGGCGGCTGCGGACAGCAACCCCAGGTTCGCCAGGCTGAGGTTCTCACCGCGGCGATCTCCCAACTGCTCGCGGATCCGCAGCGCTTCGCGGAGATGCTCCTCGGCCGGTTCGAACAGGCCCTGGTCGCGCTCGATGCACCCGAGATGGTTGAGAGCGTGGCCGAGCCCGGCCGCGTCGTCGATGCCGGCGAACGTGTCGACGGATCGCCGTACGGCGTCCAGCGCGGCGTCCAGGTCGCCCGCCAGCCGATGGGCGTCGGCGAAGGCGGACAGAGCGTAGCCACGGCCCTGTACCGCGCCGACCCGCCGCCCGAGCAGGAAGGTCTCCTCGAACACCGGAACCAGCGATCCATCGACGGGCGCGAGCGGCATACACATCGTGACGGCGGGGAAGAACGGGACAGCGGTCGCGTCGATGAGACTCAGCCGCCGCAGGCATTCGGCGAACCGTTCCTGAGCGGGTACGACGTCCTCGCGGAAGAGCGCAGCCATCGCGGCCAGCCCGCGGGCGGCGGCGGCCACTGGTGCCGCTGCCAGGAAGTCGGCCCGGACGAGCGCGTTCGCGGCGATCTCCTCGATCTCATTGAGGTCTCCGTTCCCCAGCAGCAGAGTGCCGCGCAGTACCCGGGCGGACACCACGGCCGCAGGGTCGTCGGACTGCGCGGCAACAGCGACGGCGTCGTCCCCGAGGCCTGGGAGCCGGTCGCTCAGACCCCTCCGAGCGTCGAGGGTCGCCAGCGCGAAGAACGCTCGCTCTCGCTCCGGGGACGGTGGGGCGGCCGCCTCGAGAATGCGCTCGAGCCAGCCGGCTCCTTCGGCGAAATGACCGCGTGCCAGCCAGTACTGCGACAGGCTCACTCCGAGCAGCAGGGCCCGTTCGTGATCGTGGTGGAGCGCCCAGGCGAGTGCGGCGCGAAGGTTGTCGTGGTCGGCGTCCAGCAACTGCGGACGTTCGACGACAACGCTGGCTCGCTCCGGGTCCTGGTCGGACGCCAGTTCCAGGAAGTGCCGGCAGTGCGCGGCCTCGAGCGGTCCGATCTCCCGCGCGGCGACGAGCCGCTCGCGTGCGAACTGCCGGATGGTGTCGAGGAGGCGGTAGCGGGAGCGAGGGCCGTCGTGGTCAACCACCAACAGGGACTTGTCGACCAGGCGGCCGAGGTAGTCGAGCACCGTCGGACCGGGAATCCGCTCGTCGGCGCACACCTGCTCGGCCGATGGAAGCGAGAAGCTTCCGGCGAACACGGCGAGCCGGCGGAGCAGCACCTGCTCGTCGTCCGACAGCAAGGCGTGGCTCCACTCGAGCGCTGCCCGCAGCGTCGCGTGCCGGGTGATCTCGCCGTGCCGGCTCAGCAGCGGAAGTGCTTCGCCGAGGCGCTCGGCGATCTCTGCCGGCTCGAGGTGCGAGGCGCGTGCAGCGGCGAGCTCGAGTGCGAGCGGGATGCCGTCGAGACAGCGGCAGATCTCGACGACGGCGCCGGCGTTGTCCGCATCGAGGACGAAGCCGGGGCGGACGTCCTGGGCGCGCTCGACGAAGAGGCGTACTGACGCCAGAGTCCCGAGTCGGTCGAGATCACCCGCGTCCGCAGGCTCCGGGAGCTCGAGGGATGGCACCCGGAAGGTCACTTCGCCCGGAGCATGCAGCGGTTCGCGGCTGGTCGCGAGCACGGTGACGCCGGGACAACCTCGCAGTACTGCGCTGACGAGACCAGCACAGGCGGGGAGCAGGTGCTCGCAGTTGTCGAGCACGAGGAGGAGGGTTCGGGGAGCCAGGCGGGTGATCAGTGTGCGCAACGAGTCCGAGCCTGCCGCGGGATCCAGTCCGAGTGCGGCCGCGACGGTATCGGCAACGAGGTGCGGATCCGCGACCGGCACGAGGTCCGCGATCCAGACGCCGTCGGCGTACTCGTGCAGCCGGCGGGCCGCCTCCTCCGCCAGCCGGGTCTTGCCGGCACCGCCCACGCCGGTGAGCGTGACCAGGCGGCCTCGCTCCAGCAGACGATGGACATCAGCGATCTCCCGCTCGCGCCCGACGAAGCTCGTCAACGCCGGTGCGAGATTGTGCCGGGCCGTCGTCGGCGGGTCGTCGACCGTGACGCTGCCGGTCAGCAGGTCGCGGTACACCCGTTGCGTCTCCGGGTCCGGATCGGTGCCGTACGTCGTACGCAGCTCGCCGCGCAACCGTTCGTACTGCGCCAGCGCCTCCGACAGCCGGCCCATCGTCGTATGGCGTCGCATCAGGCTGCGGACGGCGCGTTCGTGCAGCGGGTCGATCGCGAGTGCGCGCTGCAGGGCATCGAGCGCCTCCGCGTCCTCCCCGGCCTCGGCAGCCGCGTCCGCGAGGTCGACGAGGAGGTCGCAGTAGGTCTCCCGGAGTTCCTCGCGCGGCCGGACGGCCCAGTCCTCGAACCGGTCCTCGGGGAGCAGATCGCCCGCGTACGCCGCGACCGCGGCGCGCAGGTCCGCGAGATCACCGCTCGCGCGGGACATCGCTGCCAACCGCTCGAACGTCCGGACGTCGACCTCGACGCTGTGATTGGCCCGCAGCACCACGAAGTCGTCGCGCAGTTCGAGCAGGCCATCGCTCGACTCGTCGCCGGCGAGCACCCGGCGGGCGACGTACAGCGCCTGATGGAGATTGTTGACCGCGGACGTCGGCGCCCGGTCCGGCCACAACGCCTCGAGCAGTACGTCGCGGTGCAGCCGCTGATCCCGCGTCAGCGCCAGCATCTTGACCAGCGTCCGCGCCTTCCGCAGACGCCAAGCCCGGCCATCGACAGGCAACTGCCCGCGATCGACCCCAAATCCCCCAAGCAGCCGGATCCGCACCTCACCCTCCCCGAAGAGCGTAAACACGAAACTGCCCCCGAGCACCTGTGGTTTTCTGGGCGACGTGACTGACGAGGTTCATTTCACCGCGAGGTTCCCGACCAAACGGATGGCCGCCGACTGCTTGTTCACCGACCCGGCGGGGCGATTGCTGGTGCTCGATCCGCCGTACAAGCCGACCTGGGACCTGCCGGGTGGCGCGGTCGAACGTGACGAGTCGCCACGCCGCGCCGCCCAGCGTGAGGTCCAGGAGGAGTTGGGGCTCGTGGTGGAGCCTGGCGCGTTGCTCACCGTGGATTGGGTGCCGCGGCTGGGTGACTTCACCGAGGTGGTCGCGTTCATTTTCGATGGCGGCGTACTCACACCGTCCGACATCGACCGCATCGCCCTCGACCCAACCGAAGCGAGCACCTTTCGCTTCGTGCTGTTGACCGAGGCCGAGCACCTCCTCGACTCCAACCAGTACGCCCGAGTCACGGCCGCCCTGAACGCCCGGACGTCCACGACCGCTTACTTGGAGAACGGCTCGCCACGTCTGTGAATTCGGCAGAATGGTCGCATGTCGGCGGCGTGGTGGTCTGTGGCGGCGGGTGTTGTCGGTGGTGTGCTGCTCCTCTGGCTGGCGCTGATCGTCGCGCTGTGGATCGGTCGGCCGGACGGACTACGCGTCCGTGATGCGCTGCGACTGCTGCCCGATCTGGTCCGACTCCTGCGACGTCTCGCCGCCGATCCGACGCTGCCGCGTGGGGTGCGGGTCCGGCTCTGGCTCTTGCTCGCGTACCTTGCCCTGCCGTTCGACCTGGTGCCCGACTTCATCCCGGTGATCGGGTACGCCGATGACGCTGTGATCGTGGCGTTCGCGCTGCGCTCAGTCACGCGTCGGGCAGGCAGCGAAGCTCTCGACCGTCACTGGCCCGGATCCCCCGACGGCCTGGCCGCCGTCCGCCGCCTCGCCCGGATCCCGCCCGTCGGTGATGCCGTCTAATGTCCCGGGTCGACACCCCCGCCCACACCTAGCTCCTAGCCCACAAACCCCACGGCACCTGGGCCACTGGGCTCTGGGTGATGATGCTGCCGTGAGCGACGATCAGAACCGGGTAGTCCCGGAGCAGCGACTCTTCGATGCGGTCGCGCGGTGGAACACGGAAACCGGCTTCGGCACAGACGATCTGATCGACACCGCGTGTCTCGCTCTCGGGGATGGACTCGACTCGCCGGCACTGCGCGAACTCGCGGGAGCCTCGCCGCGAGACCGCTTGGGTGATCTCGAGGAGCTGGTCGGCACCACGTTCGACGAGCTCCAGATTCCTCTGCCGGGCACGCTCCGGTCGGGTCAGGCCGTTGCTGCCGGAGGTGGGACCGTGCGTCGCCCAGGAGTGGACGCGATCCGGTTCGAGGTCGCCGACGTACCCGATGAGTCCGGCAGCGGTTTCCAGGTACTTGTCTATGTCAACGGCGTCGAGATGACGGCAGCCGGTGCCGGGCTTGGCATGGATCCGTACGACGTATTCGTCCCTGAGAACCGTCTCGTCGCCACCGCCGGGGCCCGTACGATCCCCATCGCGCGCTGCGAGTGCGGCGTGTACGGCTGCGGTTCGACCGATGTCACGATCGTGAGAGACGACGATCTGGTCCACTGGGACTGGCTCTACGAAGTCCCCATCAATCGCGGAGTCAGCTTCGCCGCGGCGGAGTACGACAACGAAGTCGCGCGCCTGGCGGCCAACTACGACTGGGAAACACCCGACCGGACCGCGGGACGGCTGATCCTGCGCGACCTCGACCGGCAGGCACTTCGCGCCCACGGCTTGAAGCCGAGTTGGGTCGCCAACGACTACCGGAACTCAGCCGTGTTCCGGGTAGCGCTCCAACTCGGCAACAGCTATCAGGTCTTCGTCGACTTTCCATGGACGGACCACACCCCAGCCGAGCTCGCACACTCTGTCTGCCAGACCCTCTCGCAGCGACCCCGAACATGGGACGCGACCTGGCACGCAATCCAGCCTTCGTTGACCCACCCGCCCAAGATCGCCGGCCGCAGCTGGCAACAGGCCAAGCTCTGAAGACTGTTGAGCATGCGGTCGGTTCAGGTATTCCCGAAACCGGTGACGACGTACCGGTGACCTTGTCATCGGCAACAGTCCGGCAGCGGTTGTACACAGGGCCTGTGGACAACGCCGTCCATCTGCGTGGGCAATCGTTACCGAACAACCTTGACTCCTGTGACGAGACCGAAATACTTCTCGTGGACCAATCCCCAGCACCGTTCGAGGACAGACATGACCCCCGTGGGTACCCGTTCCCGTGCCGCGAGCATCGTCGCTGCGGCTGGAGCATTGTCACTGCTGCTCGGCGCGACAGCTCTCCTGGTGGCGCCTTCGGCCAACGCCGACCAGTCGGTCGCCGCCAACGGCCACAAAGGCAACCCGCCAGGCAACAACGGCACGGTCAAGATCGAGGACGACGACATCCAGAGCGGACCACCGGACAACAACCCGCACCAGGGCTGCACGTTCGTGGTCGAGTTCTACAACTACGACAAGGACCCGTCGTTCAACGCGACGGTGACCTTCGAGGACCAGGCGCCGACTGCGGATGCCGGCCTCCAGGTGGTGTCCGGCAATCTGCAACCGTTCATCGGTGAGGATGCGGCCGGTGGTGGTACCGACCTCGACGCCAGGGAGACGTACACGCTGAAGTTCACCGGTCAGCCGCATCCCCAGCAGGGCTACCACGTGAAGCTCACCGTCAACGCCCCCGGTTCGATCGGCAACGACGTCAAGCACAAGGTCTTCTGGGTCGAGGGCTGCAACACCACCACCCCGCCCACCACCCCGCCCACCAGCCCGCCGACGACGCCTCCGACCACACCGGAGACGACCCCGCCGACCACGCCTCCGACGACGCCGGAGACGACCCCGCCGACCACGCCTCCGACCACACCGGAGACGACCCCGTCGAAGTCTCCGTCAACATCGCCGTCGGAGTCCCTGTCGACCTCGCCCACCGCGACCTCTTCGACTCCGGCCTCCGACGTATCGGGGGACTCGGAGTCGCCCACTCCCGGTGTGCCGACCGAGGTCGACGCCGGTCTCGGTGGCGGTTCGGCCAGTTCGGTTGCCGGGATCAACAGCCCGTTCAGCCTGACGGGTGGTCTTCTGCTCGCGGCCGGCGGCCTGATGCTCGCCGGTGGAGTGGTCGTCGGTCTCCGGCGACGCGGAAGGCACAGCGCCTGACATGAGTTCTGCCCGCCGTCGCGGCCGTCGCGCCCCACTCCGGTGGAGCGGGGCGGTCGCGATTGTCGGCGCGGGCGTGCTCGTTGCCGGCGCGTACCTGCAGTTCAATGACGACGCTGGTACTTCGCCGTCGCCGACGGGCTCCCCTTCGCCGGCAGCAGCGGTTGCGGGACGCTCGAACGGGGCGGTCGCCGAACCACCTCGGGCAGCTTCGTCCTCTGCTGCCACGACCTCGTCGACCGGCCGTGTCCCGGCGGCTCGCGCCGGCCGGCCGACCAGCCTCACCATTGCGCAACTCGACGTCAAAGCTCCAGTCATCGCCATCAAGGCCGCACACGGTGCGCTGACGCCGCCATCAGATCCGTCGACGGTCGGTTGGTGGTCAGGAGGCGCACAGCCCGGCGGCGCGCGTGGTTCCGCGGTCATCACCGGGCACACGGTTCACAACGGTGGTGGGGCCTTCGACAAGCTCGACCAGCTGGTCCCCGGGTCGGTCGTCGTCGCGTCGACGGTACGTGGTCAGCTGCGTTACCGAGTCGCGTCGGTGACGACGTACCGGAAAGCCGCGCTCGCGAAGAGGGCGACGCAACTGTTCGACCAGAGTGTTCGTGCTCGGCTGGTCCTCGTGACCTGTGAGGACTGGAACGGCAAGGTCTACCTCAGCAACGTCGTCGTGATCGCCCTTCCGATCACGTAGCTCCTCGGTTCGTCAGGGCTGGAACAGTTTCCACTGGCCCTCGGAGATGATGTCGACGGTGCCGTCGACCACCTTGATCGCGGTGTCGTCGTCGATTGCGTACGTCGGCGCAGGGATCCGCGCCGCCCACTTCTGGGCGTTGGCCACGGATGCGTCGAGGTGCCACGGGTGCTCGAAGTGGGGGATCACCCCGAAGTCCACGAGTCCCGCTCCCTGTCCCGTGACCAGGATTCTGTCGAGGTCACCCTCGGGCGTGGCGAACACGACGTTCTCCGTCTTCAGCGGGCCGTCGCTCGGGCGGGGCGGATCGACGAACGTCTCGACGAACGTGGAGGTAGCTGCGATGCTCCCGGCGCTCACACCCACATAGACCGCCTCGGAGCGCAGCGTCGGCAGGAGATCGGTCAGTCCGGAGCGCCGCATCCAGTTGGCGAGAAACAGCGGGTCGCCGCCCCCGAACAGCAATGTGTCGGCGTCCCGGACCGTCGGCATCCAGGTGTCCTCCTCGATGCTCGGCACGACCGACAGCTCCAGGATCCCCAGCGATTTCCAGCCCAGACCACACAACAACGACGAACGCTTGCCGCAGATCGCCTCCCACGCCATACCGGGCCCGCCCGGGAACGGGTACAGGGCGGTGGGGATGAACAGAGCGTTGGACTCGGCGATCGGCTTGCCCAGCAGGTCAATCAGCGCGTCGCGGATGCTGCCGTTCTTGACCCCGCTCGACGTGAGGAGAGCTCTCATGTCCCACCTTCCTGAGTTGCCATCGCGTGATGCTCAACCGCCTAGGGCAACAGTCAACGACATCCACGACGCCACCGCCAGCAGAGCTGCAGCGAGCACCTCACGAGGTCGATGAAGCGGCCGCGTCATCAGTGCCACGCACTGTGCGGCGGCTAGTTGTTGCGGTGGGCTATGACTCGGGTGAGGCCGAGGGTGCGGCCGGCGTCGGTGTGAAGCATCTGCGCCTCTTCCTGTCCCGGCGTACCGCTGTCGTGGTCGCAGGCTTCGTTCCACTGCAGCCAGTCTCGCCACCCGTCGGGCAGTCGATCAGCGACCTCGACGGTGACCAGGCCGGTCTTCTCCCAGTGCCGGCGCCACCAGGCGGGGCTGTGCCATGCGCAGAAGTCCCATTTCCAGTAGGGCTCGAGGTGTGGTGGGGGAAGCGTCTCGTACTCCTCGGCGAGCCCGGGCTGAACGATGCCGATCTGACCGCCGCGTTTGACGAAGCGTGAGTAGTAGCCGAGATAGAGGTCGTCGGTGCCGAAGTAGTGGTAGGCGCCGATGCTGATGAGCGCGTCGAAGAAGTCCTCGGCGAAGGGCAGGGCGTGGGCTTCGGCGTAGATCGGGTGAACCACGCCTTCTGCGTGTGCCTCGGCCGCGCGCCGCAGGTTCTCGTCGGGCTTGACCCACAGGTCAGTCGCCCACACCTCAACACCGAACTCCTTGGCCAGGAAGATCGAGCTCAAAGCGGTGCCACATCCCATGTCGAGTACCCGCATACCGGGCTCAAGCGGCATGAGATCAGTCAAGGCCTCCGCCTGCCACACAGCGTTCGGCCCCATCCCCCCGTCAACCATCCACCGAGCCGAATACCCAGCAGACCGCGGATACCGCTCGTTCCTCAACAGCACCTCAAGCTCCCCATCATCCACGCGACCGGAGTCTGGGCGAGTACTCACAACCAGGCAACCGGAATATTGGCTGATTGGGGCGTTACCGTTCGGTGGCCACGGCGAGGGCGGTCTTGTATTCGTTGGCCGTGATCCGAACGACGCCCGTTTGGAAGTCCGCCCTTGCCTTCTCGGACGGGGCCATTCGCGACAGCACTGTTCCCATTGACACGGGCGGGTCCCATTCCTCGACCTGAGCCAGCAACACTCCGCGAGTGGAATCGCCCGGACACGCCTGTGCCTCGGACGGTGTCCAATCATGGGCAGCCGAGGCAAGGTCGGCGCGGCCGATGAACACGCGCTCGGGTGCGCCTAGATAGAGGAGAATCTGGTCGCCGGACGCAAGCGCGTGGGCGTGCGGCTCGTCGGCGCCGATGCCCCACATGCTGACTCGCAGGAACCCAGCGGCCAGTTCGCGTACGGCGTGGCCGTCCGCCTTCACGAGGTTGAACAGGTACTGCGCCACCTTCAGGATCGTACCTCCGCGGGCGGTACCAGAACCCCAATGATCCAACGCCCGTAAAGTCTTTTGGTGTCGGTTGTCGGATCGACCGGAGGCCGTTCGTAGCGTAGGTGGAGGCGGACAGCGGGTCCGCTGGAGCCGGAGGAGCAGACATGCCCGAGTACCTCATCTACTTCAACCAGCAGTGGGTGGGCGACCACACCGAGGAGTGGTTCCGTGGGCGCGGGCCGCTCGCCATGGCGGTCACGGAGGAGATGAAGGCCGCCGGCGTATACGTCTTTGCCGGGGGTCTGGAGGAGGAGGACGGCCCGATCTACAGCGCCGACCCCACCAGTGGCGAGGTGTTGATCACCGACGGGCCCTACGTGGAGACCAAGGAGTTTCTGGGCGGGTTCGCTCTGGTGAACGTGCCCGATGACGAGACCGCCAAGATGTGGGCCGGCAAGGTCGCGGAGGCCTGCGGTTGGCCCCATGAGGTCCGCCGCTTCAAGCCGCAGCCTCGAGCCAAATAACTCCACCGCCATGTTCCTCACCACCTGGTGAGGAACATGGCGCGTCTCTCGAAGGCGCGGAACGCGGTATGTGCGGTCGGTTCGATGGCAGGATGCGGTCGTGTTCGAGTGGCATGGCTGGGCGGTCGTCGTACCGTCTCCCGGGGCAGAGGACGACGAGGCTGCAGACAACCGATCGGTGGGGATCCTGTCGGCGGTTCAGAAGTACCTCGACGAACAGACGCGCCAGTCGAGCACCTCGTTGAGTGGATTTCCCAAGCACCCTTGAGGGAAGCGGACGCCTCCTCAACGGGCGGCGGCAGGTCTACAGTCACGAGAGTGACTGCGACATCGATCCCGCTGCCGATCCTGCCAACCTCGTTGGTGGGCAGTTACGCCCAGCCGGACTGGCTGATCGACCGGGCCAAGCTCGCTGGCCGCTTCCCCCCGCGGGTGCGGGCGAAGGAGCTGTGGCGGGTCAAAGCGGAGTACCTCGAGCAGGCGCAGGACGACGCCACGTTGCTGGCCATCCGCGCCCAGGAGAGGGCGGGACTCGACATCCTCACCGACGGTGAGATGCGGCGCGAGTCGTACAGCAACCACTTCGCCACCGCCCTCGAGGGCGTCGACATCGACAACCCCGGGTCGGCCCTCGATCGCAGCGGGCATCCCAACCCGGTGCCGCGGATCGCCGGCCCGATCGCGCGGCCGCGCCCCATCGGCGTCCGCGACGTGGAGTTCCTGAAGGCGAATACCGACCACAAGGTCAAGATGACCGTGCCCGGTCCGTTCACGATGTCGCAGCAGGCACAGAACGACCACTACCCTGACCTCGCGTCGGCGGCGCTGGCGTACGCAGCCGCAGTCAACGCCGAGATCAAGGACCTGCACGCCGCCGGCGCCGACCTGGTCCAGATCGACGAGCCGTACATGCAGGCACGGCCCGAGGCGGCCCGCGAGTACGGCCTCGCCGCGCTCAACGCCGCGCTCGACGGTGTCACCGGCACCACCGCCGTCCACATCTGCTTCGGGTACGCCGCGATCATCCACGAACGGCCCGAGGGGTACTCGTTCCTCCCCGAGCTGGCCGGATGCTCGGCCGACCAGATCTCGATCGAGACCGCACAGTCGGGTCTCGATCTCGGCGTCCTGAGGGACCTCAGCGAGAAGACCGTCATCCTCGGTGTCATCGACCTGTCCGACCCCGAGGTCGAGTCCGCCGAGCTGGTCGCCGATCGCGTACGGCGAGCCTTCTCGTACACGTCCCCGGACCGGATCACCATCGCCACCGACTGCGGGATGAAGTACCTCCCTCGCGCGAGTGCGGAGGGAAAGATGCGTGCCATGGCCGGCGCGGCGTCGATCCTCCGCGCCGAGCTCTGACGCAAGCCGCACAGCCCGCCGCCCAAGACCCAACCCCGCCCTGTCCGCGGCATGCCAATGCGTTAGACGGCGGGTGAGCGATGAGCTCGGGCGCTGCGGCTGAATCAGAGCTAGGGTCCCCGGGTATGGACATGCTGAGGGGCGAACAGATCGCCGAGGCCAACCTGACCGACTGGCGCAAGCTCGCCCAGGGACTGCACGCCCGGTACGTGGTCGACGACTTCGGCGCCGGCGCACGGTTCGTCGCCGCGGTGGGCGAGGCGGGCGACGCTCTCGGCCACCACCCGCGCGTGTCGATCGGCAATGGGTACGTCGACCTCAAGCTGGTCACTGACGACGCCATCTACCGCGACGATGAGGGCACCGAGCATGTCGTCGAATGGGTGACCCAGCAGGACGTCGACCTCGCGCGACGGATCACCGAGATCGCCGCCAACCACCAGTTCGACGCCGACCCGGCCTCGGTCAGCGACATCGAGCTCGGCCTCGACACGGCGCACTCTGCGACCATCGCCCCGATGTGGGCCGTCCTGCTGACCGGGAGCGCTGAGGCCCAGGGCCGCGGAACCCCCAGCGACGAAATCCGAGACGCCACGGGACGGGTACCGAATCTGTGGTTCGGGGACGCCGACGAGCACGAGACCCCGCGTCAGCGGTTCCACGTCGAGGTCTATGTGGCGCCCGAAGTGGCCGATCAACGGATCGCCGCCGCCGTCGCCGCGGGTGGGACCGTCGTTGATGAGAGCAACGCGCCCGCGCTCACCGTGATCGCCGACCAGGACGGCAACCAGGGAATCGTCTGCGTGGACGTGTCCGCTGCGAAGAAAGAATGAACCGCCGACTCGGTCGACCCGCGGCCGCGATTCCGCCCACCCGCACAGCGGCATGAGAGTACGTGACGCATCGGGCTGGTTGTGCCAGCGTCCGCCGATCCACGATGCTTCCGGCATGAGCGACGGACTGCCGCGGTTCCCATACCACCCCGACCCCGTCGCGACGGGATCTGTCGTTGCATCTGAGGAAGTATGCGAGCGATGCGGCAAGGCTCGCGGTCTCATGTACGTCGGCCCGGTGTACGCCGTCGAGGAGGTCGAGTTCCTCTGTCCGTGGTGCATTGCGGATGGAAGCGCGGCCGACCACTTCGATGCGGACTTCACGACAGCGGATGGCGCGCCAAGCGACGTACCGGCAGCGGTACTGGACGAGATCGTGCGTCGGACTCCAGGCTTCGCGGGGTGGCAGCAGGAACGTTGGATGTTCCACTGCGCCGACGGCGCGGAGTTCCTCGGTCGAGCCGGCTGGGAAGACGTGGCAGCACTGCCCGGCGCGATGGAGTCGCTCCGCTTGGACGGAGGCTTGGACGACGCGGCGATGCGGAACCTCAGTGCTGACGGAGACCTGACAGGTTATCTCTTCCGCTGTCGCCTCTGCGGGCTTGGACTCGCGTACTGGGACTGCACGTAACGCAGCCTGCTCCCCGATCTGACTTGGCTTCAGCTCGGCAGACTACTTGACCACCTTGAGGGCGCGAGAGCCGAGCAACGGAGGCCATCACCACGGCGCATCGGTAGGTACACAGGTGGCCGACCGTGTGATCGTTGACGAGGACGGAGTCTGGCTGACCGAATCCGGTAGGACGTTTGGCTACCCCTGGTCGGAGCTGACGGGGGCGGGCATCTCCGTGTTGCTGAAGCGGTTGAGGCCCTCGTGGCGCGGAGCGGAGGCGAGCCGCCAAACCTGGCGACACTCTCCTCGGAGGACACTGTAAGCATCGCGTTAGCTGGCGAATCTCCCTCGGCGTAGCACGCTCGCGCTGGTGCGCTGCGCCCCCTGTCACGATGGGTCCGTGACTCCCGTCCCGATTCGTATCGGCGTTGTCGATCCTCGCCTCACACGCTTACACCAACGGCTGACGTACGACGGCCTCCTGGAGGGCCTGCCGAACCGGCGCATGAACGAGGCGCAACTCAGCCACGACCGGAACCTCGGATACCTGGTACCGGTCGATCAGGAGCCGATTGAGGGCTTCGAGAACTATCCATTCGGGGGTGCGGCGAGACTGCCGGCCATCCGCGTCGAGGCCGCGTTCTCCTCGAACGCCCTGACGGGCGATCCACTCCAGCGCAGCATTGCCGTTGTGATCTGGTATCAGCATGGGTGGGCACGACCCATCGAGACACCCGTACTTTCACACCTGGCTTCCGTTGAGTGGGCATCAATCGCACTCGACGAAGACCTCTGAGCGTTGCCCATCGCTTGAGTGGCCAACAATCGCTCACCGGCATGAGCGCGGAATGCGGCAGATCCGGTTGCCGCAGCGCACGCCATCTGCGGCACGTCCGAGCGACATGGTCCCTTCGTCGGGCGACGGTCATGAATGGTTGCCCAGTCGTCGCCGCACCACACGCCGCCGCAGGGTGGGCGAAGCCACCACCTCGTAACCAGCCTCGAGGAAGAC